>NZ_MSCM01000001.1:0-20555 GCF_002954665.1 Polaribacter glomeratus
GTTGAGCCCAAATAACCTTTCAAACAAACCTTTACCAATGTAGTCTTTGCTTCCGAAAATTTTTCCAATTAATTTAGCATTAAAATTCTTTCGTTTTAAAGGGAATCTATCATCTACATTGGCTGGAGTAAACACGAAGTCAATAATTTCTCCTTTATGATTAAATACAAGATGAGCTTAAACCCAAAATACCATCCCATAGTTCCCTAGCTTTTATTGCAACATCTTTAAGACTTAATGTTGTTTTTTATCTTTTATAATGGCGTAATTTTAAATTTATAGAATCTATAAATCAGATTACTCTATAATAACCTAAATAATTTATTTTCATAAAAACGGCTAAAGGCTGAGTAAGTTTTTTTGGAAGCACTACAAAACGATTGTAAGAAACACACTTTTGAAACAAATATTTTTCGTTTTTCAATCATGGTTTAAGTAAAAATGATTGAGGTTTCTGTAAGACTTTAAGTGAAATATTACGAGGATAGTTATCACTTTATTATCTGATATTTTAAATGTTCTATTACGTTTTTAACAGTAAAACCATCAGGAATTCTGTTTTTCTTGTAATAATTGCATCATAAATAGTAGAAAATCTGTCCAATTTACTAAAAATTTCAATAGTTATAGCATCAGAAATCAGAAGTATTTTTTTAGTAAGATGTTTAAAATTGACATATTAATAAACTATCTGTGCTACTTTCTCTATATAAAAATCTTAACTTTCTTACATCGAACTCACATTATTATTAACAGATTCAAATTACCTTGGCATTCTATAGTATTGGAGGATACTAAGAATTTTGCGTGAAGAATAGGAGTGAAAAGCCCACAGTGAGGCACGAACGCGGACTTGCATTGAATAGCCTGACCATTTTTATTCTAAAATTTTTGTTGTATAAATGGAGTTTATTTAAAAATGGGCACGCCCAAATTACCTTTATTTTAAACAAAAAACTCACCAATAGTTACATTGATGAGTTTTATATATAATTTTTAATGTATTTACATCGCCACTAAATCGCCAGAAACATCTTTTGATGGTAATTCTGATTTGCCCATTAAAAAAATATCTACTTGTCTTGCTGCTTCTCTACCCTCGGAAATTGCCCAAACAATTAGAGACTGCCCACGACGCATATCGCCAGCCGTAAAAATATTTGGAACATTGGTTTGATACTTTCCGTATTCTGCTTTATAGTTAGAACGAGCATCGGTTTTAAGACCTAACTTATCTGCTAAAGTGCTTTCTGGACCTGTGAAACCTAGGGCTAACAAAGCTAAATCACAAGGCCAAGTTTTTTCAGTACCTGCAATTTCTACCAATTCGGGTCTTTGACCAGGAACCATTTTCCATTCCACGTTTACTGTTTTTAAAGCAATTAGTTTTCCTTGTGCATCTTTTACAAATTCCTTTGTATTGATCAACCAATTACGATCTGCACCCTCTACGTGAGAAGATGACGTTTTTAATTGTAAAGGCCAAAAAGGCCAAGGCGTTGTTGGTGAACGATGCCCAGGAGGTTTTGGCATAATCTCGAAATTAACTACGGATTTAGCACCATGTCTATTTGAAGTACCAATACAATCTGAACCGGTATCTCCACCACCAATAACAATGACGTCTTTGCCTGTTGCCATTATTTGGTTTTTTACCTCTTTACCAAATAAAGCTTTTGTTTGTTGTGTTAAGAAATCCATTGCTTGTACAACACCATCGGCATCGACACCTTGCGTTGGTAAGCTACGTTTTTCTGTAGATCCACCACATAAAACAATGCTATCAAAAGCTTTTAAGTCTTCTACATCATAATTAACACCCACATTTACGTTGGTTTTAAAAATGATTCCTTCTGCTTTTAGTATTGCAATTCTTCTATCAATAATTCCTTTTTCCATTTTGAAATTAGGAATTCCGTATCGTAGCAAACCACCAACTTCATCATCTCTTTCAAAAACAGTAACTGTATGACCAGCTCTGTTTAATTGCTGTGCAGCTGCTAAACCAGACGGACCAGACCCAATAACCGCAATGGTTTTATCTGTTCTTCTTTTAGGAAGTTGTGGTTTTATCCATCCTTCTTTAAAAGCACGCTCAACAATATTTTTCTCGATATTTTCAATAGAAACTGGGTCTTCAATAATACCTAACACACATGCTTGCTCGCAAGGAGCAGGGCATAAGCGGCCTGTAAATTCAGGGAAATTATTTGTAGAATGCAGTATCCACGATGCTTTTTGCCATTCACCTTGATGCACCATGTGATTGAAATCTGGAATTAGATTTCCTAACGGACATCCGCTATGGCAGAAAGGAATTCCGCAATCCATACAACGAGAACCCTGTTTTGTTATTTCTTTTTCAGAAAGAGGCACTGTAAATTCTTGATAATTTTTTACACGATCTATTACCGAAGTGTAGGTTTCATCTTGTCTTTCAAACTCTTTAAATCCTGTTACTTTTCCCATGACATTATGCTAGTGTTAATTCTTCAAACATTGGTTCTTCGGTTTCTAAACGTAGTAACGCTTTCTTGTATTCGGTTGGCATTATTTTTACAAAGTTTTTTAAACTTGCATCCCAATCTGCTACCAATGATTCCCCTTTTTTACTATCTGTGTATAAAACGTGCTTCTCTATTGTTGCTTTTAAATCTGCCGCATCCTCAGTAGAAATTTCTTCAAACTCAATAGTTTCAATATTACAAAGTCCGTTTACAAATTTGTTTTCTGGATCGTATACATAAGCGATTCCGCCGCTCATACCCGCTGCGAAATTTCTACCTGTTTTACCTAAAACAATTACTTTACCACCGGTCATATATTCACAACAGTGATCACCAACGCCTTCAACGACGGCTATTGCACCAGAATTACGAACGGCGAAACGTTCACCTGCAATTCCGTTAATATACGCCTGCCCTTCTACGGCACCGAATAAACAAACATTACCCACGATGATATTATCCTCTGCAATAAAATCTGCTTTTGCTGGTTTCTTGATAATTAATTTAGCTCCGGATAATCCTTTCCCTAAATAATCATTTGTATTCCCTTCTATGGTAAATGTTAATCCATGTGCACCAAATGCACCAAAACTTTGCCCTGCAGAACCTGTAAAATTAATATTTAAAGTATCTTCTGGTAAGCCTAAATGACCATAAATTTTAGAGATTTCATTGCTGATAATTGCACCAAGAGCTCTGTTTGTATTCTTTATTGGATACGAAAGGTTCATTTTTTCTTTTCTATATAAGGCTCTATGAGAATCCTTTAAGATGGTAAAATCTAAAACTTCGTCTAAATTATGTTCTTGTTGTTCTGTATTTCTAACAGGCATTTCTCTATAAGCAGCAGGTCTGTATAAAATACTAGATAAGTCTAAACCTTTTGCTTTGTAATGTTTGATTGCTTTGTTAGAGTTTATTTTATGCGTTTGACCAACCATTTCCGCCAAGGTTCTGAAACCTAACTGCGCCATAATAAGTCTTAATTCTTCGGCAACATAAAAGAAGAAATTAATTACATGCTCTGGAGTTCCTTTAAAGTTTTTACGCAATTCTTTGTCTTGCGTTGCGATACCAACCGGACACGTATTTAAATGACATTTACGCATCATAATACACCCCGAAGCAACTAAAGGCGCCGTTGCGAAACCAAATTCTTCGGCACCTAATAATGCAGCAATGGCAACATCTCTACCTGTTTTTAACTGTCCGTCGCACTCTACAACAATTCTACTTCTTAAGTTATTTAAAACTAAAGTTTGTTGTGCTTCAGCTAAACCAAGTTCCCAAGGTAAGCCTGCATGTTTTAGAGATGTTAAAGGAGAAGCTCCTGTACCACCGTCATAACCAGAAATTAAAACGACATCTGCTTTTGCTTTTGCAACACCCGCAGCGATGGTTCCTACACCAACTTCTGAAACTAATTTTACATTAATTCTTGCTTCACGATTTGCATTTTTTAAATCGAAAATTAGTTGTGCTAAATCTTCAATTGAATAAATATCGTGATGTGGAGGCGGAGAAATCAATCCTACAAAAGGTGTTGAGTTACGCACAGCGGCAATCCAAGGATATACTTTATAGCCGGGTAATTGACCACCTTCGCCAGGTTTAGCACCTTGTGCCATTTTAATTTGAATTTCTTTTGCATTGGTTAAATAGTGAGAAGTTACCCCAAATCTACCCGATGCTACTTGTTTGATCGCAGAATTTCTACTATCGCCATTGATATCTTTTTGAAAACGTTTTCTGTCTTCACCACCTTCACCAGAATTAGATTTACCACCAATTCTGTTCATGGCAATTGCTAAGTTTTCGTGTGCTTCGCGAGAAATCGATCCGTAAGACATTGCGCCCGTTTTAAAACGTTTTACAATTTCTGTCCAATCTTCTACTTCCTCTAAAGGAATTGGATCTAACTTGTCAAACTCAAATAAACCACGAATGGTCATTAAGCTTTCTGCCTGATCATTGATGGCTTTTGCATACACATCATAACTATCTTGATCACTTAATCGAACCGCTTGTTGCAGTTTTGAGATTGTAGTAGGATTGAATAAATGACGTTCACCATTTCTTCTCCATCTATAATCGCCACCAATATTTAAGCTTAAATTTTTATCAATTTGATTATTAGGATACGCTTGTTTATAACGTTGATCAATTTCTTTTTCAACTTCATACAAACCAATACCTTCAATTCTTGATGCTGTATACGGAAAGTATTTTTCTACAAATTGAGAATTAAATCCTACAATTTCGAAAATTTGAGAACCTCTATACGAATGTAATGTAGAGATTCCTATTTTGTTCATCACTTTTAAAATTCCTTTTCCGATTGCTTTATTGAAATTATCAACCGCTTGTTGCTCATTCATATCTGTAATGAAGCCTTCTGTAACTTGCATTCTGATAATTTCATTTACCATATACGGGTTTACAGCACTTGCGCCATACCCAAATAAAGTAGCAAAATGGTGTGGTTCACGTGGTTCTGCAGATTCAATAATAATATCAAAATAAGAACGCTTGCGCAAACGATTTAATTGATGATTTACAAAAGAGCAAGCTAATAAAGCAGGAATCGGAGCCAATTCTTGACTTACACCTCTATCAGAAAGAATAATGATATTCGTTTTTGATGCTAATGCTTTTTCAACTTGAATAATAATTTGATCCAAAGCATCTTCAAGTCCGTTTAAACCTTGTGCTTTTGGATATAAAATATGAATTGTTTCTGCTTTGAAACTCTCTATATCAATACTTCTAATTTTTTCTAAATCGGCATTTGATATTACAGGATTCTGAATTCGTAACTTTCTACAATGTCTGTCTGTAATACTAAATATATTTCTATCTTTTCCTAAATTTAAACTGATGTCCGTTACAATTTCTTCACGAATACCGTCTAAAGGCGGATTGGTAACTTGTGCAAATAACTGCTTAAAGTAGTTAGAAATTAATTGAGGTCTGTCTGATAAAACCGCTAAAGGCGTATCTGTTCCCATAGAGCCCAGAGCTTCTTTACCAACTTGTGCCATTGGTGTAATTACCTCTTGAATATCCTCGAAAGTGTAATTAAATAAGCGCTGACGCGTTTTGATATCAATTGATTCTATTGGGCACGTTTGACTTGTATACGGTACATCTTTTAAATGCAAGCGCGTGTTGTCTAACCATTCTTGA
Organism: Polaribacter glomeratus; assembly: GCF_002954665.1. Classification (GTDB taxonomy): domain Bacteria; phylum Bacteroidota; class Bacteroidia; order Flavobacteriales; family Flavobacteriaceae; genus Polaribacter; species Polaribacter glomeratus. The sequence continues at coordinate 5,694 of NZ_MSCM01000001.1, forward strand.
TACGGTCTTTCTCTAACAATTTTACTTTTTATTTCTTCATCTTCGATGATTCTTCCTTCATTCATGTCTACCAAGAACATTTTTCCTGGTTCTAAACGACCATGTTTTTTAACATCTTCTGGAGCGATATCAAAAACACCAATTTCGGATGACATGATTAATTTTCCGCTTTTGGTAATTGTATATCTAGAAGGTCTTAATCCATTTCTGTCTAGTAAAGCACCAATATAATCTCCATCCGTAAAAGGCACAGACGCTGGGCCATCCCAAGGTTCCATGATGCAGGCATTGTATTCGTAAAAAGCTTTGCGCTCTTTAGACATTGTGGTGTGTTTTTCCCAAGCTTCAGGAATCATCATCATCATAATTTCTGGTAAAGAACGATCTGTGTGCGTTAATAGCTCCACAACCATATCCATAGAAGCTGAATCTGATTTTCCTGGTAAAATAATTGGAAATAATTTGTCTATCTGCGGACCAAATACATCACTTTTCATGATTTCTTCACGAACACGCATTCTACTTACATTTCCACGTAATGTGTTAATCTCACCATTCTGACACATGTGTCTAAACGGTTGCGCTAACTCCCAAGTTGGCATTGTGTTTGTAGAAAAACGTTGGTGTACTAATGCTAAACGGGTAACTAAATCTATTTCTTGTAAGTCTTTATAATAAGGACCAATATCTTCGGGCATAATAATCCCTTTATAAATAATGGTTGTGATGGATAAACTCGGAACATAAAAATAAATGGATTCAGAAATTTTAGATTTTCTGATCGCATGTTCTGTTATTTTTCTAGCAGCATACAATTTTGCTTTAAAGGTAGCTTCGCTAATTTCTGTTGTTTTGCCAACAAATAATTGTTCGATGTTTGGTTCTGATGCCAAAGCTATTTCACCTAATTGAGTTGAATCGACAGGAACTGTTCTCCAGCCTAAAATAGAAAGGCCTTGTTCTTTTATTTCGTTTTCAAAAGTGGTTTTACAAAAGTTATATTGATTTGATATCTTAGGTAAAAAGACCATACCAACGGCATATTCTCTTTGTTTTGGTAACGTAAAATCACAAACACGTATAAAATAATCATGAGGAATGTCTATTAATAAACCTGCGCCATCTCCTGTCTTGCCATCTGCACTAACACCACCTCTATGTTCTAGTTTTACTAAAATTTCTAGTGCGTCGTGTATAATTTGATTTGTTTTATCTCCGTTTAGATTACAAATAAAACCTGCACCACAATTTTCGTGTTCAAACTCTGGTAAATATAAGCCTTGTTTCTCCATATTATATTCAATTATATTTACAAAGCTATGTATTTTATTGAAGATAATGCAACGTTTTTACTTGTTTAATGTAAGTTTTACGATGAACTGAAAATAGTAGACTTAAAAAATTATTTATCATAATTAAAGCTAGTTTAATTGTGATATTCATAAAAACAAGAAATACACCTTTAAGATTTTAACTTTAAAGGTGTATTTTGTTTAAAACAGTAACTTATGTGTTAATGCTCGTTTAATCTAAAGTCTGGATATGCATCCATACCGTGTTCATGAGCATCTAATCCTTCTAGCTCTTCTTTTTCACTAACTCTAATTCCCATTGTTTTCTTAAGGGTAAAGATGATAATGAATGAACTTCCTACACAGAAAACTGCATAAGACCCAACTCCAATTAATTGGCTAATAAATTGGTCTGCACCTGCAAGGTTTCCAAAAAGACCAACAGCTAAAGTTCCCCAAATTCCACAAACTAAGTGAACTGCAATGGCACCAACAGGATCGTCAAGTTTTAATTTATCAATTAAACTTACTGCAAAAACAATGATTGTTCCTGCAATCGCGCCAATTATAATAGCATCTGTAGGCGACATTTGGTCTGCGCCCGCAGTAATACCAACCAATCCACCAAGAATTCCGTTTAAGAACATTGTTAAATCTAAGTTTTTATACATTATTGTTGAAACAAAGGCAGCAAACACCCCGCCTGCAGCAGCAGCTAAACAAGTTGTAACTAATGTTAAAGAAGTAAGACCTGGGTCTGCAGATAAAACAGATCCACCGTTAAAACCAAACCAACCTAACCAAAGAATTAAAACTCCGGCAGTTGCTAATGGAATGTTATGACCAGGAATAGCCTGTGGTTTGCCATCTTTAAATTTTCCAATACGAGCACCTAATAGGTAAACAGCAACTAAAGCTGCCCATCCACCAACAGAGTGCACTAGCGTAGAACCTGCAAAATCATAGAACCCTAATTGGTCTAAAAATCCGCCACCCCATTTCCAAGAACCTGCTACAGGATATACAAATCCAACATAGATTACTGTAAAAATCATAAAAGGTAAAATTTTCATTCTTTCGGCAACTGCTCCAGAAACGATGGTTGCAGCTGTAGCAGCAAACATTCCTTGAAATAAGAAATCTGTCCAATATGTGTAGCCTTCATTATAAGCTAAATCTAAAGCACCTGCGTCTGTAAGCGGAGAGGATAAACCAAAACCGGCAAAGCCAAAGATTCCGGCAGAGCCATCACCAAAACCAGGATACATTAAGTTGAATCCAACGAAGCAATACAGCAGTAAGCCTATTGTAATGATAAAGATATTTTTAAATAAAATGTTTAAGGTATTTTTCTGTCTTGTTAAACCGATTTCTAAAAATGCAAAACCTAAGTGCATAAAGAAAACCAGTGCTGTACAGATCATCATCCATACATTATTTATTGTAAGTAATTCCATAATAATATTTTGTTGAAGTTTAGTTTAAAGTTTTTCCGCCATTTTCTCCAGTTCTAATTCTGTAGGCATCTTTTATATCGCTAACAAATATTTTTCCATCACCAACATCACCAGTACTAGCAGCTTTGAGGATGGTTTTTATTGTTATCTCTTCGAAATCATCATTTACAACAATTGCTAAATGTCTTCTTTGAATATCACTAGTACTATAGCTTACACCTCTGTAAACGTGTCCTTCTTTTTCGTTGCCTAAACCTGTAACATCCCAGTAAGAGAAAAAGTTTACACCCACTTCATGCAACGCATCTTTTACCGCACGAAACTTTGATTTTCTTATAATCGCTTCTATTTTTTTCATGATTGAAATAAATTTTTAGTTAATAATTGTTTGTTTTAGAAAGAGTAAACAGCAGCCAATAAGAAAGAACTTAAGCCTTTTGCAGGATCAGCACTGTTGTTCATAAAGAAATTATCGGATGATGAGTCTAAACGTATTTCAGGAATAATCGTTAAAGAACCTACTTTGTAGTTTGCTGTTAATGTTGTAGCAAAAACACTAGAATCTGCAACTCCGGTTCCGATAGCGCCAAAATCGCCATCTTCTACAAAATACTCAGCTCTTAAGCCAATTTTGAAAGCTTCTGTAGCGGCATATTGAGGATATAAAGCAACACCTGCAAAACCAGCAGCTTGGTCAGCTTTAAAATACGCAGCATTTAAACCTAAAAAGAAAGAATCAGTTACATCAAAACCACCTGTATAGTCAATTTCATAAGAATCTGGGTTTAATAAGAAATTAAAGAATTGTCCAGAATACCCATATTGCGCTCCGATTGAATATTTACCATCAGGATTAAATTCAGTTGCATCCGTAGGATTCATAACGGCTAACATTAACGAAGATTTTTCTGATAAAGTGAAATCCGCTTTAATTCCTGAATGGCTAAAAGGGCCATAAGAGAATAAATAAGAAGTACTATAGTTAAAGTTTGCGACTGGCGAAATAACTTCGTATCCTAAAAAGGTGTTGAAGTTACCAACGGTAAGTTTTACCTTTTCACTTACATTCCAATAAGCGTATAATTGATTTACCATTTGAGAACTTCCTGTTGGTGATCCAAAAACGGCATCGTTACCTCTTGGTCCGTAAACCAAATCTGCTACAAAGCCTACTTTTTCGCCTTCGTACGCTGCAATTAAATTAATCATACCTAAAGAGAACCCTGGTGCGTTTGCAAAAGAGGAACCAGGAGCAACTTTACTTGCGTCGTTAGCTGCATTTAAATTACCACGAAAATAGGTATCTACACTTCCACTTAAAGTAAAAGTTTTTTCTTCTTCTTGCGCAGTTGCTATAAAGCTACTTGCTACTAATAAGGTTAAAATAATTTTTTTCATAATTAATGGTCTTTTAGTTTTTATTGTTTGTGTTGTTTGAACATGCCAAATGTAAATATTAAATTTAGACTAACAAGGGGGTTCATTTTGTAAAAGAGTCTATTTTAGAATCATACCCATAAAAAAAGGGGGTTAAAATTATCATAAGTATATTTTATAGTTTTTGAAGGGTGTTAAATATTGGGTATGAAAAAAAGTAGTATATAATTTTAGGATATTCATAAAAATGCGACTCTTTTGAAAAAAAATCTAATTAGTGTACCTTTGAAGCATGAAATACTCGCACTCTTACTTGGTTCACATACAGTTTTTAGGATTTCGCTTTTCTGGTTGGCAAAAACAGACAAATGCTAAAACAGTGCACCAAATGGTCGATAAAACGTTAGGATTCGTTTTTGAAAATATCCTTTATAAGTCCATTGGCATTGGTAGAACAGATGCAAGGGTCTCTGCAAACGCTTATTATGTGCAATTATTTACAGATATGCTAGTAGATGAAGTTTTTTTTATGAATTCTATAAATTCTAACTTTTCTTCGGATTTTAAAGCGATTTCTATCAGAAAAGTAGGAACTGATTTTAATATCATAAAAGCCTCAAAGTTGAAAGAATATCATTATTACTTTTCTTTTGGAGATAAAAATCATCCTTTTGCAGCACCTTTTATGACCAATGTTGATGAAAACCTAAATATTGATCTAATGATGAAAGGTGCAAAATTGTTCGAGGGCGAGCATTATTTTCATAAATATTGTACAAAACCTTCGAAGGCAACTATTTTTAAAAGACGCATAGATTGCTGTGAAATTGTGGAGAACACTATTTTAATCGCCAATTTTTTTCCAGAGAAATCGTATGTAGTAAAGGTGAAAGGAAAAGGGTTTTTAAGATATCAGATTCGGTTGATGGTGGCAACGCTCTTTGAATTAGGAAAAGAAAACATCGATTTAGAATTTATAGAAAATTCTTTAAAAGAGAATAATGACCGAAAATCGTTGAGAAATATTGCGCCGGCTTCTAGTTTGCAATTGTTTGCTATTGAACTGGATTTGTAATTTAATGTAAATCCTTAGGTTTTTAAAATCTCAAAAGGTTTGCTTTTAAGTGGTTTGAGATTCCCAAATTATCAATTTTGTTGGCAAGTACTCTTGGGAAAAAGGTTTTAGCTACTATTTACTATTGAGCTGGATTTGTAATGTTACTGTAAGGTTTCAAAAACGGTTAGGTATAAAAAATAGAATAATAGGGGCGTTTTAACAGGCTTTCCACTATATCTTTTTATTTTAAAAAGAAAATAAAAAGGATGCCGTTTCAATCCTTAACGCGAATTGCTATTTTTAAAGCATCTTGCAAGGTCTCTAAAACCTTGTAGGTATAAAAGTAAAAAGCAGATACCTACAGGGTTAAAAATAAATCTTTGTAGGATTTTTATTATGTAATTACCAATATTTAAATGTAAAATTTTAATCGAGCGTATGCCAATTTAAGTATACATTGATGCTAACATAATTAAAGCGAACAATGTTACACTGAGCTTGCCGAAGTGTAGCTTTCGTGAACTAAAAAGTCTTAGACAAGCTCAGACTGACATTCGTTATGATAATTGAAATTAGAGTATAATTTATAGAAATTTTGAGTCCTTATTTATGGTAACAGCAAGACATTAGAAAATTAAATTGGTATCAGGTAAAAAGTAAGCAATTCGTAGATTTCTAAATTATATAACTAGCAAGTAGTTGCGTGAGTGATAGAAATGGCATCCTTTTTTGAGGTACGAAAAAAAGATATAATGGATAGCACGATTTTTGCTTTTCGCAAAAACCCGCCCAAAAGAAAAATCCACCTTTTAAAAAGATGGATTTTTGTAGACTCTATATAAGGTGTACTTTATCCTTTGATAATTCCTCTTGAAATTACAATTTTCTGAATTTCTGATGTTCCTTCGTAAATCTGCGTAATTTTTGCATCACGCATTAAACGCTCTACATGGTAATCTTTTACAAAACCGTTTCCACCGTGAATTTGCACCGCTTCAACCGTATGTTCCATGGCAATTTTACTTGCGTATAGTTTTGCCATTGCAGAAGACATGTCGTAATTGTTACCTTGATCTTTGTCCCAGGCAGCTTTCATAACCATCATTCTTGCAGCTTCAATATCTGTGTGCATGTCTGCTAATTTAAACGCAATTGCTTGATGATTACAAATTTCTGTTCCGAATGCTTTACGCTCTTTCGAGTATTTTAAAGACAATTCGTAGGCACCTGCAGCAATCCCTAAAGCTTGTGCAGCAATCCCTATTCTACCACCAGAAAGTGTTTTCATGGCAAATTTAAATCCGAATCCGTCTTCACCAATTCTGTTTTCTTTTGGCACTTTTACATCGTTAAATTGTAAAGTATGCGTATCAGAACCACGAATTCCTAATTTGTCTTCTTTTGGACCAATATGAAAACCTGGCGTTCCTTTTTCAACAATAAAAGCATTGATTCCTTTATGTCCTTTTTCTCTATCGGTTTGTGCAATTACCAAATAAACGTCTGAACGTCCGCCATTGGTAATCCAGTTTTTTGTTCCGTTAATTAGGTAATGATCTCCTTTATCAATTGCGGTTGTAGCTTGCGAAGTTGCATCCGAACCCGCTTCTGGTTCGCTTAAACAGAATGCGCCAATAAACTCACCTGTTGCTAATTTTGTTAAATATTTTTGTTTTTGCGCTTCACTTGCATACGTTTCTAAACCATAGCAAACTAACGAATTGTTTACAGAAACCATTACAGAAGCAGAGGCGTCAATTTTAGACAATTCTTCCATCACCAAAACATAAGAAATTGCGTCCATGCCGCTTCCTCCGTATTTTGGATCTACCATAATTCCCATAAAGCCTAAATCGCCCATTTTTCTGACCAATTCTTGCGGAAATTCTTGTTTATTATCTCTTTCAATAACACCAGGTAATAATTCGGTTTGCGCAAAATCTCTTGCTGCATCGCGAATCATGATGTGCTCTTCTGTTAAATTAAAATCCATATTTTTTTTTTAGTATTCGAAATTTAAGAATGCAAAGATATCGATTTCGTAACTTATTTTCATAAGACTTTTATTATTTTTACAGATATGAATAAAAATGAAGTTTTTTGTATCGGATTAATGTCTGGGACGTCTTTAGACGGCATCGATTTGGTTTATGTAAAATTTGATAAAAATAAATACAGCGATTTTGAAATTATCTTTGCAGAAACATTTTCGTATACAGATGCATGGAAAAATACATTGCAAAAAGGAATTCACTTTTCTTCGGATGAATTAATTAAGTTGAATCTGGAGTATGGTGCACTTCTGGGAAACGTGCTTCTCAACTTTATAAATACATATAAAATTCAAAAAATTGATTTTATTGCTTCTCACGGCCATACCATTTTACATCAACCGGCAAAGGGAATTACGCTTCAAATTGGAGATGGACAAACGATTGCCAATGCCACAAAGCAAAAAGTTGTGTGCGATTTTAGAACCCAAGATGTGCAATTAGGCGGGCAAGGAGCGCCATTAGTGCCTATTGGTGATGCGTTGCTTTTTTCTGACTTTGAGTATTGTTTAAATTTAGGCGGATTTTCGAATGTTTCATTTCATAAAGATGCGCAAAGAATTGCTTTTGATATTTGCCCTGTAAATATTGTACTTAATTTCTATGCCAATAAATTGGGGTTCGATTTTGATGCATCAGGCACAATTGCATCCCAAGGAAAAATTAATGAAACACTTTTAGAGCGATTAAATTCGCTTGCTTTTTATCAGCAAAAACCACCAAAATCTTTAGGATTAGAATGGGTGCAAGAAGAAATATTTCCTTTAATTGATGCTTTAGAAACAGCTATTTCATCTATCTTAAGAACTTTTGTAGAACATGTTGCTATACAAATTAGCAAAATAATCTATGAGAGTAATTCTGTTTTAATTACAGGCGGAGGCGTTTTTAATTCTTTTTTAATTGAACGAATCGAATATCATTCAAAAACAAGCATTGTATTGGCAGATAAAAAACGCATCAATTTTAAAGAGGCGCTTATTTTTGCTTTTTTAGGGTTGTTAAAGCTTGATAATCAGGTTAATTGCCTAAAGTCTGTTACCGGTGCGCGTAAAAATCATTCATCAGGAGTGGTTTTTTATCCGAAGCTTTAAATAAAAAAATTTGAGCAATCATTTTTTTATGGTAAGTTTGTAAGACAACAATACTAATTAATAATCTTAAAATTTTTAATATGAATCAACTTTAGCTTGTCCCCAGCAGGGGATTTTACTCAAAATAGAAGTATGTATGAAAGCAGAAAAGTTAAATTAATTAAAATAGTAAGATGAAAGAATTATTAAAAATATACGAAAACAAACAACCAGAAATAATCTTTAACTGGAAGGATCCAGAAACAGAAGCAGAAGGTTGGACTGTAATTAACTCTTTAAGAGGTGGTGCTGCCGGTGGTGGCACAAGAATGAGAGCAGGTTTAGATATCAATGAAGTTTTATCGTTAGCCAAAACAATGGAAGTGAAATTTACAGTTTCGGGTCCGGCAATTGGTGGTGCTAAATCTGGAATTAACTTTAATCCTCACGATCCAAGAAAAAAAGGAGTTTTAGAACGTTGGTATAAAGCAGTTGCCCCATTATTAAAAAATTATTACGGAACAGGTGGTGATTTAAATGTTGATGAAATTCATGAAGTAATCCCCATTACCGAAGAAAGTGGTGTTTGGCATCCTCAAGAAGGTGTTTTTAACGGTCACTTTAAACCTACTGAAGCAGATAAAATAAACAGAATTGGCCAATTAAGACACGGTGTAATTAAAGTTTTAGAAGACACTAAATTATCACCTGCAATTCATAGAAAATATACAGTTGCCGATATGATTACTGGTTATGGTGTTGCAGAAGCTGCGCGTCATTACTACGATATTTATGGCGGTACAGTGGTTGGTAAAAAAGCAATTGTGCAAGGTTTTGGAAATGTAGGCTCTGCAGCAGCGTATTATTTAGCGCTAATGGGCGCGAAAGTTGTGGGAATTATTGACAGAGATGGCGGAGTAATTAATGAAAACGGTTTTTCTTTTGAAGAAATAAAAGAGTTGTTTTTAAACAAAAATGGTAATACTTTAGTCGCGGAAAATATGATTCCTTTTAAAGAGATTAATGAGCGAATCTGGAATTTACCCTGTGAGATTTTTGCCCCTTGTGCAGCATCAAGATTGATAAAACAAGAGCAAATAAATCAAATGATTGATGCAGGTTTAGAAGTGATTTCTTGCGGAGCAAATGTTCCTTTTGCAGATAAAGAAATTTTCTTTGGATCAATTATGGAAGATACAGATAGAAAAGTTAGTTTAATTCCTGATTTTATTTCTAATTGCGGAATGGCAAGAGTGTTTGCTTACTTTATGGAAAGAAAAGTTGAGATGACAGACAAAGCTATTTTTGAAGATACATCTAACACAATAAAGAAAGCATTGCAAAGAACTTTTGCAAAAAGTGCCTCAAAAACAAGAATAAGTGAAACGGCGTTTGAAATTGCGCTCAAAGAATTGGTATAAATTAAATATTAAAGAAGTATGGAGTCAGTAATTATTATTGTATTTGTAATGGGTTATTTAGCCATTACTTTAGAGCATAACATAAAATTAGATAAATTAATTCCGGCCTTAATTATGATGGCAGTTTGTTGGGCTCTAGTGGCACTCGGAATTGATAATTTTACGCAGTGGTTTGACTCTAGTAAACATAGTTTGGTTGAAGGTTTTGGCTCTTTAGTGCATGCAGATAAAATGCATTTGGTAGAAGAAACGCTTTTACACCATTTAGGTAAAACTGCAGAAATATTGGTATTTCTTTTAGGAGCGATGACAATTGTAGAAATTATAGATTATTTTGATGGCTTTTCTACAATTAAAAACTTTGTAAAGACCAAAAAGAAGAAAAATATTCTTTGGATTTTTTCAATTTTAGCCTTTATTTTATCAGCAATTATAGACAACCTTACGGCTACTATTGTACTTATTTCAATATTACAAAAAGTTGTTAAAAACAGAGATGAAAGAATTTGGTTTGCAGGTTTGGTTATTATTGCTGCAAATGCAGGTGGAGCATGGTCGCCAATTGGTGATGTTACTACAACAATGCTTTGGATTGGTAAAAAGGTAAGTACTTTAAAACTAATTGAATACTTATTATTACCTTCATTGTTATGTATGATCGTACCAACATTTATAGCTTCTTTTTTACCCGCTTTTAAAGGTGAAATTGATACAGAAGAAGAAGAAACGGCAAAAAGTCCACATAGCGCAAAAATGCTATATTTAGGTTTAGGCGCTATTGTATTTGTACCTATTTTTAAAACGATTACACATTTACCTCCTTATGTTGGTATGATGTTGTCTTTGGCAGTCGTTGCAACTTTTGCAGAAATTTATAGTAAATCTAAATTTTCGATTTCAAGTGTTGATGGCGAACAAGCAGAAGAGCACGCTTTAGCAGCACATCACAGTCCTGTTCATGCCTCTTTATCTAAAATAGAAATGCCAAGTATTTTATTTTTCTTAGGAATTTTAATGGCAGTTGCTGCCCTAGAATCTTTGGGGATTTTATTCAACTTTGCATCTACATTGCAAGAAACAATACCAATGATGGGAACAGAATTACATCACGAAGGAGTTTCTGATTTAGTAATTATGTTATTAGGTGTTGGTTCTGCAGTTATAGATAATGTGCCTTTAGTAGCAGCAAGTTTAGGAATGTTTTCTGAAGGATTAGATAACGAATTATGGCATTTTATAGCGTTCTCTGCAGGTACAGGAGGAAGTATGTTAATTATTGGTTCTGCAGCCGGAGTAGTGGCAATGGGAATGGAAAAAATAGATTTCTTCTGGTATCTAAAAAAAATATCTTGGTTAGCTTTAATAGGTTTTGTGGTTGGTTCTGCAGCATTTATGGTTACAAGAACACTCTTTTAATAAGTGATTTATAAAATAGAAAATGTCATTTTGTATACATACAGAATGGCATTTTTTTTTGTTATTAAATAAGTGAATTCTTTCTTGTTTGAAACAATTTAAAAAGAGATTAGTCGTTATATTTACAGAACTTAAAAAATAGTTGAATGATATCATTTTATCAAGAAAATACGGGGTTGTTAGAAGAAGCTGTTCAAGAAGAAAAAACACTTTCTATTTATAATTTAATTGTAGATGGTGGTTTGGGTGGCCAAATCATAATTGCCATTCTTGTCGTTTTATTGGCGGTTGCCTTATATATTTATTTCGAACGTTTTTTTGCTATTAAATCAGCATCAAAAGTCGATAAGAATTTTATGAATCAGATTAAAGATTATGTTTCTAATGGTAAATTAGAGTCTGCAAACTCTTTGTGTAAAAGCACAGATACGCCAACTGCGAGATTAATTGGAAAAGGAATTTCTAGAATAGGGAAACCTTTAGATGATATTAATACGGCAATTGAAACCGCAGGTAAATTAGAAATTTATCAACTAGAAAAAAATGTAAGTGTGTTAGCAACTATTGCAGGTGTTGCGCCAATGATTGGGTTTTTAGGAACCGTAATTGGGATGATTGTTGCCATACACGCCATTGCAAATGCAGGTGGTCAAATTGATATAAAAATGCTTTCGGACGGATTGTATACAGCAATGACCACAACGGTTGCCGGTTTAATAGTAGGTATTATTGCATACATAACGTACAATCATTTGGTGGTAAGAACTAATAAGGTTGTTTATCAGATGGAGGCAAAGTCAGTAGAGTTTTTAGATTTATTAAACGAACCCGTATAAATGAGTTTTAAAGTTTGTTAGTTAAAAGTTTAGGAAGCTGAACTTTTACTTTGAAAACTTTTAAACTTTAAAAACTATTTAAATGAATTTAAGAGGAAGAAATAAAGTAGATCCAACATTTAATATGTCGTCGATGACGGATATTGTGTTTTTGTTGTTGATATTTTTCATGCTCACATCAACTTTAGTTACCGTAAGTGCAATTGATGTTTTTTTACCAAAAGCGGGCGGAAAAACAGAAAATAATACTTCAGTTGCAGTCTCTATTACAAGGGAATCACTTTTTTATATTGATAAAACGGAAGTAAGTGCATCCGATTTAGAAAGTGAAATTTTAAGAAGCGTAGGTTCAGATAAAAAGAAAACCATCGTAATTAGGGGTGATCAAGATGCGCCTTATAAAAATGTGATGGAAGTAATTGACATTGCAAATAAGAATAAATTAAAAATGATTTTAGCTGTAAAAGGCAAATGACCTTTAGGTCAAGCTGAACTCGTTTCAGCTTTTCAACCTTTTACGATGAAGTATACATATGACAGTTTTAGACACAAAACATAAAAGAAAATCTGCAGCGATCACAGCAATTATATTGTTGCTGATGTTGTTTGCTATTTTTAATTATGGACTAAAATATTTAGATCCACCAGAAGAATATGGTTTGGCAATTAATTTTGGAGATTCCGATGTAGGAAGTGGAGAACCTGTAGAAAATACTAAAAAGGCTTTAAACCAACAAGAGGTTAAAAAAGAAGAAGTTGTAGAAGAGGTAAAAGTAATGCCGAATGATACCAGTAAAGAGGAAGTTGTTACGGATGAAACATCCAAAGAAATTACGGTTGTAGAGAAAAAAGAAGTAAAAAAAGTACCTGTTAAGGAAGTTGTTAAAAAAGAAGTGCCTAAAGAAATCCCAAAACCATCTAAAGAAACTACGGATGCATTAAATAGTTTGTTAAATGGTACTTCGTCTGATGGAAGTCCAAAAGGAGAAGGAGATGATAAAAAAGAAGGTGTAAAAGGCAATGAAAATGGCGACCCGAATTCTAATAAATACTATGGAAATGAAGGAACGGGTTCTGGAGGTAATTACAATCTTGCAGGAAGAAAAGCACTATCAAAACCAATAGAACAACCAGATTGTCAAGAAGAAGGAATCGTGGTTGTTAAAATTACTGTTGATAAAAACGGAAAAGTAATAAGCGCAGTCGCAGGTATTAAAGGCTCTACAAATACTGCTGCTTGCTTACTAAAACCAGCAAAAGAAGCAGCGCTGAGAACTACTTGGAACGCAGATGAAAAAGCACCTGCAAATCAAACGGGTACTATTATTTATAAATTTACGTTAACGAAATAGCGGCTTTTATTCATACGATACCCACTTGTAATTAGTTATTAATTAATAGCAATTTCTTGTATTATTCTGCTAAATTTTATTTAAATTTAAATAAATAATTTATACTTTAGATGACATACCAACATACTTTAGATTGGATGTTTGCGCAGTTACCAATGTTTCAAAGAGAAGGTAAAACGGCATTCAAAAAAGATTTAACCAATATTTTAGCATTTACGAAAGAATTAGACTTTCCTGAGCAGAAATTTAAATCCATTCATGTTGGTGGTACCAACGGAAAAGGTTCTACATCGCATATGTTAGCCTCCATTTTGCAAGAAGCAGGGTATAAAGTGGGTTTGTATACTTCGCCACATTTAAAGAATTTTACAGAGAGAATCAGAATTAACGGCGTTGAAATCTCGAAAAAGAAGGTCAAATTATTTATTGAGACTCACAAAGATTTTTTAGAAAGACAGAAGCTCTCTTTTTTTGAGATGACGGTAGGTTTGGCTTTTGATTATTTTGCGGATGAAAAAGTAGATATCGCAATCATCGAAGTGGGTTTAGGCGGCCGATTAGATTCTACGAACATTATTACTCCAGAGGTTTCTGTGATTACCAACATAGGTTTAGATCATACCCAGTTTTTAGGAGAAACACTACCCGAGATCGCTTTTGAAAAAGCGGGAATTATAAAAAAGAATGTTCCGGTTGTTATAGGAGAGGAGCAAACAGAAGTTAAAAGTGTCTTTTTAAAGAAGGTAGCTGCTTGTGCTGTAAATGTTTCTTTTGCTTCGGATGACCTACAAGAATACACCTCAGATTTGTTGGGCGATTATCAAAAATCAAATACAAAGACAGTTGTTGCCGCCATAAAACTCTTAAAAGGCTATACAATATCTCAAAAACATATTACTGACGGATTGTTGCATGTTGTAGAAAACACCAATTTAAAAGGCAGGTGGCAGGTTTTACAAGAGCATCCAAAAGTTATTTGTGATACCGCACACAATACAGAAGGCCTAAAAATAGTTCTAAATCAGTTGAAAAAAGAAAAAACTAAAAAGTTACATATTGTACTAGGCGTTGTTTCCGATAAGAAGTTAGAAGACATTTTACCGCTGTTCCCAAAGGAGGCAAGCTATTATTTTTGCAAGCCAAACATCCCAAGGGGTCTATCCGAAGTTGTTTTACAAGAAAAAGCGACTGATTTTAATTTATTTGGAAAAAAATATACCTCTGTTAAAAAAGCCTATAAAAGTGCTTTACTAAATGCAAATCAGGAAGATACCATTTATATTGGTGGAAGTACATTTGTGGTTGCTGAAATAATTTAAATAAAACTTCATTTTTATTTTGGTAAAGTCAAAATGTATAGTATATTTGCCACCGCTAAGGGCAATTAGCTCAGTTGGTTCAGAGCATCTCGTTTACACCGAGAGGGTCGGGGGTTCGAATCCCTCATTGCCCACCAAAGCAAAATCCTACTAGAAATAGTAGGATTTTTTTATGCTCAAAACTTCGTGAATAAGTTAAGTGCAAAAGTTC
>NZ_MSCM01000001.1:23182-302904 GCF_002954665.1 Polaribacter glomeratus
ATTGAGCCATAAAAAGCCTGGATGCGATAGAGCAGTGTCTTGTAGAATTTAAGACTATCAAAAACCAAAATATATTTTGGTTCTAGATAACTCGCATAGCGAAAAATAATTCTAGATTTTTGTTGGAGCCTGTGCTGAACTTGATTTAGTATTTAGCAATGGAAAAGAAAAGGAAAATAACACTTTTTGTAATTATAATATTAAGAGTTAGTTTAAAATAAAAAATATTCCTTTGATCATACATATTTATCAATGACGTAATATTTAAAGTCACGACCAATCTTAAAGACGATGATTAAAAACTACCAACAATCCGTATTCCTGTGAATTCTGAGGAAAATGCGGGCATATAATTAAAAGAAATTCCTCCTTGTTTTGTAGTGTCTAAAATCCCTCTAGCTTTCCAGCTACTTCTAACAATAGAGCGACCAATTAAGGTGCCTACTAAACCGCCCACAACCATATCGCTAAACCAGTGTTGGTGGCCTTGTACGTTTGAGAAAAATACTACAGACATTAATCCATAAGGTATCCAATAGTTGTCATATTCCATTTGCAGCACCTTTGCTATTGCAAAATAGGTGGTTACGTGTAACGATGGCATGGCAGTTGCTTTATGATCAGAAAGTATTATCGTATTTTCTCTTCTGTTGAAGAAATCCCAGTTATCATTGGTAAATGGATATCCCTTAGTAGTAGTATTTAAAGGAAATTCTGGTCTGTTTCTTCCAAAAATTGTTTTTAAGGTAACTTGGGTAATTAAGGTAGAGTAAGCAATCGCTTTGAAGGCATTTGCACCCACAAACTGCCCTTTTTCATTGTTGGTAATCAGTGAACCTAAATAGATTCCAATAATAGGATAGGTTAAGTAATTGTTTTCGCCACTGTTTATCCACCTATTTTTTGAACCTCTTAAGAAAGTTGGTGTAAAGTTTGGTAATTTATAGTTAATATTTTTTTCAAGATTTTGAAAAGCGTTCGTAGTGATTTTATCTGTGGCAATCAATCCTAAAATACTAGCGGCATAATACCCTGTTTTTTTCCAATCATTTGAGAATTCTTTTCCTAAATAAATAAAATCACCTGGTATCGTTTTAAAGCTTGTTTTAATAACAGATCCTGCGGTTTGAAAATGATTTTTCTTTTGTGGCGGATTTTGAGAGAAAACAACTATAGTGCTAAATAACAGTATATATTTTAGGTACTTTTTCATTGCAAAGATTTATTATTTTAAAACAAAAATACAAATTATGATGAAAAGTTTCTCAACAAAATTAAAGGTTTTTCATTTAATATTGTTCTGTGTTAATTATTGTGTGAAGAATTTCGAGGAACATCGTAAAAGTAATTTTTTAAATTTTGTTGCTTTTAATAATAGGGATAGGTGGTAATTGAGTTTGCTTCAATCGAGTTAACTTCTTTCATCACAACGAATTTTTGCTATGGGGTGGTCTAATGATTTCTCCTTACAATACCAATGAAAAACCGGAATTACTTGAAATGACCATTCGTTTTCATTTTAGAGTTAGAGCTTAATTCTGTAATAAGTTTTTTTTACGATTGAGGAATCTGAATGCTAGGCGGTCTATATCGTGAGATTTCTCGTCACTCGTTCTTCGTTCTGTCGAATTGACAATTGAGTTTTTGAATATGTTTAGGCGTCATTCCGGAATAATTTTTTACGATTAAGGAATCTTAAAGTTAGGTACTTTAAATTATGAGATTGCTACATTCTTTTTTGCTCTTTCATTGCAACAAGTTTTTGCAATGGCTGGTAGTTTAATGTTTTCTCGATACAATTCCGAGGAAGAATGGGAATCATTCGAAATGACAAATCGTTTACATTAAAAAGTTAGGATTTCATTCTGAAATGAGTTTTTACTTTTGCGGAATCTCAATGTTAGTTACTTTAAATTATAAGATTGCTTCATTTGTAGTTGCTGCTTTAATCGCAACAAGTTTTCGCAATAACATCCTGTTTTTAAAAATGATTTCATACTCTGCATAAAAAACCTTTTTTGTAACTTCGCAAACTGTAAATATATCCTATTAATGAGTACTGTAAAAATTGCGATTATCGGTCTTGGTTATGTTGGTTTGCCGCTTGCTAGGCTCTTTGCAACAAAGTATGCTGTTGTTGGTTTTGATATCAATATAAGTAGAGTTGCCGACTTAAAAAAAGGAACAGATGCTACCCAAGAGGTAGAAGGTGAGTTGTTAAAAGAAGTGCTCAAGGATGTTTCTAATACTAAAAACGGACTTTTTATTACGTCTGATGCAGACTATTTAAAAGACTGTACCTATTATATTGTTACCGTGCCAACATCCGTAGATAAAAATAACCAACCCGTTTTAAAACCTTTATTGAGTGCTAGCAAAACCATTGCAAAGTATTTAAAAAAAGAGGACATTGTTATTTACGAATCAACGGTGTATCCAGGAGCAACAGAAGAAGATTGCATTCCGGTTTTAGAAAAGGAATCAGGGTTTGTTTTTAATCAAGATTTTTTTGTTGGGTATTCTCCAGAAAGAATTAGTCCGGGAGATAAAGTAAGAACCGTTGAAAATATTTTAAAAGTTACTTCGGGTTCTACTGCAGAAACGGCAAAAAAAGTAGATGCTTTGTATAAATCGGTCATCAAAGCAGGTACGCATTTAGCACCTTCTATTAAGGTGGCGGAAGCATCGAAAATCATAGAAAATTGCCAAAGAGATATCAATATTGCTTTTGTAAATGAGTTGTCAAAAATATTCAGTTTAATGGATATCAATACCAACGAAGTTTTAGAAGCGGCAGCTACCAAATGGAATTTCCTTCCCTTTAAACCGGGCTTGGTTGGCGGACATTGTATTGGTGTAGATCCTTTTTATTTGGCTCAAAAAGCACAGCAATTTGGCTATTATCCAGAAATAATTCTTTCAGGTAGACGTTTAAATGATAGTATGGGTGCGCATATAGCATCCGAAGTGGTAAAGCTGATGATTGACAAAGAGGTGAAGGTAAAAGGAGCCAATGTGTTAATTTTAGGCATCACTTTTAAAGAAAATTGCCCAGATATTAGAAACACCAAGGTGATTGATTTGTATCGCTCTTTAAAAAGTTTTGGCGTTCATTTGGATGTTTATGATTCTTGGGCTAAAAAAGAAGAGGTAAAAACAGAATATGATATCGATTTAATTGAGGATATCTATACTAAAAAATATGAAGCCATCGTTTTGGCAGTAGCACATTCAGAGTTTATTGATATTGATATTTTAAAATTAAAGAACAAGGAGTCTGTGGTGTATGATATTAAGAATTTTCTAGCTATCAGAGATAAAAGTTTGTAATCGTTTTTCGTTTACCGTTTTTCGTTCATCGTTCATCGAAAATCGACCAACGAATAACGAGCAACGAACAACGAACAACGAGCAACGAGCAACGAATTTAGTCCATCGTTTACCGATTACCGTTTTTCGTTCATCGTTCATCGAAAATCGAAAATCGAATAACGAGCAACGAACAACGAATTTCGTCCATCGTTTACCGATTACCGTTTTTCGTTCATCGAACAACGACCAACGAACAACGAACAACGAACAAAAAAAATATGGAATGCAAATTGGAAGTTTGGAAACTAGCACATCAATTAACATTAGCTGTGTACGAAGTTTCAAAAAACTTCCCTTCTTCAGAAATATACGGACTAACCAGTCAAGTAAGAAGAAGTTCAAGTAGCGTTCCGACAAATATAATAGAAGGACAAGGACGGCAGTATAAAAAGGAGTTTATACAGTTTTTGTATATTGCAAAAGGTTCTTTAGAAGAAGCAAATTATCAGTTGTTTTTGGCAAAGGATTTGAAGTATATAACTGAAGAGAAATATGTTGAATTGTTTGAAATATGTACACGAATTAAAATGATGTTGTATAAATTGATAAAATCGTTGAAGTAGGTTTGTCGTTTTCCGATTACCGATTACCGATTACCGTTTTTCGTCCATCGTTTACCGATTATCGTTTTTCGTCCATCGATTAACGACCATCGAACAACGAATTTCGTCCATCGTTTACCGTTTTTCGTTCATCGTTCATCGTTCATCGAAAATCGACCAACGAATAACGAATAACGAGAATCGAACAACGAACAACGACCCTCGAATAACGAAAATCGAATAACGAATAACGAGAATCGAACAACGAGCAACGACCAACGAATATCGAACAACAAATTTCGTCCATCGTTTACCGTTTTTCGTCCATCGTGAATCGAACAACGAACAACGAATAACGAATTTCGTCCAACGTTTACCGTTTTTCGTCCATCGTGAATCGAACAACGAACAACGAACAACGAACAACGAAAATCGACCAACGAATAACGAACAACGAAAATCGACCATCGAACAACGAACAACGAACAACGAAAAAAATATGAAAAACTTTGCTTTAATCGGAGCTGCAGGCTATATCGCTCCTAGACATTTAAAAGCAATTAAGGATACCAACAATACTTTAATTGCAGCACTAGATAAGTTTGATAGTGTAGGAGTCATGGATAGCTATTTTCCGAAAGCAGATTTCTTTGTAGAATTTGAGCGTTTTGACAGGCATATCGAAAAGTTACGAAGAAACGGAACGCAGTTAGATTACGTGAGTATTTGTACTCCAAACTACTTGCATGATGCACATATTAGAATGGCGTTAAGAAGTGGGGCAGATGCTATTTGCGAAAAACCGCTGGTTTTAAATCCTTGGAATGTAGATGCGTTGCTAGATATTGAAAAAGAATCAGGTAAAAAAATCCATACTATTTTACAGTTGCGATTGCATCCTAGTATTATTGCCTTAAAGAAAAAGATTGATGCGGGTACTTCGGATACAAAATACGATGTAGATTTAACCTACATCACGTCAAGAGGAAAATGGTACGATATTTCATGGAAAGGAGATGAAAGTAAATCTGGCGGAATCGCGACCAATATAGGAATCCATTTTTTTGATATGTTAGCGTGGCTTTTTGGAGATGTGCAAGAGAATATCGTTCATTTAAGAGAAAAAGACAAATCAGCAGGCTATTTAGAGTTTGAAAAAGCGCGTGTTCGTTGGTATTTATCTATTGATGAAAACTCTTTACCGAAAAGGATTCAAGAAATAGGGCAAAGAACCTATCGATCGATCACGATTAATAATGAAGAACTCGAGTTTAGCTCAGGTTTTACAGAATTACATACCCAAAGTTATAAGCAAATTTTGAAAGGAGAAGGTTTCGGTCTCGAAGATGCTAAGGAATCCATAAAAATAGCGCAAAAGATTAGAAATAACGCAATACTAACAAAAGGGGAAAAACATCCTTTTTGTAGTTAGATAATTTAACATACATTTGTCAGAATTTAAATTGCATACCCAATATGAAGAAAAAAGCAATTATTGTTTCAGGATATTTTAATCCTATTCACAAAGGGCATTTAGAATACTTCAATAATGCCAAATCTTTAGCAGATGAGTTGTTTGTAATTGTGAATAGCGATTTACAAAGAGGACTAAAAGGGTCTAAAGAATTTCAAAAAGAAGACGAACGTTTATTTATTGTTCAGAATATAAAAGCAGTAGATACAGCAATTATTTCTGTGGATGCAGATAGGACTGTTTGTGAATCGATTCGTTTTATTCATGAAAATTACGGACAACAGTATCATTTAAGTTTCGCTAATGGAGGTGACCAAGACAACAACTCCATTCCAGAGGCTCCAATTTGTAAAGAATTAGGAATTCAACTAATAGATGGCTTAGGAGACAAAATACAATCTTCTTCTTGGCTATTAAACAAACAATAAATTTATGAAAGTAGGAATCACTTTTAGTGCCTTTGATTTGTTTCATGCAGGACATGTAAAAATGTTAGAGGATGCAAAACAAGAATGCGATTACTTAATTTGCGGTTTACAAACAGACCCAACTTTAGATCGTCCAGAAAAAAACAGACCCATTCAGTCGGTTGTAGAGCGTTACATTCAATTAAAAGGTTGTAAATATGTTGATGAAATAGTACCATATGCAACTGAGCAAGACTTAGAAGACGTATTGCGTTCCTTTAAAATTGATGTTCGTATTGTTGGCGATGAATATGAACACAAGCCATTTACAGGTCGTGAATATTGCGAGCAATCTGGTATAGAACTTTTTTACAATAAAAGAGAACACCGTTTTTCTAGCAGTATGTTACGCAAAGAAGTACAGGAAAAAGAAAATGCAAATAATAAGAAAAGTAAGTAAGGTTTTTTTATTCCTAGCTGATATTTGCAGTGTGTTTTTGTTATTATGACAAAAAAGCGAATATTCAAAAATACTTTATGAAAGAACTATTGATTTTCAAAATTTGAGGATCGTTTTTTGAAACATATATAGAAAGCAACGATTTTAGCAATAAAACCGTCGCTTTTTTTTTGTGCAAATTCATAATTGCATCTCGATACAAATTCATTCCATGTGGCAATATTCTAAGTTGTCAGTTCGAGTGATTTTGCTTTTTTGCAAAATTGTATCGAGAATAGTTTCGTCGTTAGGATTCATAATTACATCTAATTACTCTAGCTATCGCACAGTATTTCGCTCGATGTGACAATAATCTGGGTGCCAGTTACAGTGAATTTAACGGAATGTTTAAGGAGTGAAATTTATAATTACATTTCGATACAAATTTACTCTTAGCGTCGCAAATTCATTCCATGTGGCAATATTCTAAGTTGTCAGTTCGAGTGATTTTGCTTTTTTGCAAAATTGTATCGAGAATAGTTTCGTCGTTAGGATTCATAATTACATCTCGATACAAAATACGTTAGCTATCGCACCTTATTTTATTTGATGTGACAGTTTTTGAGGGTTTTAGTTTAAAATAGCTACAAACTTGAATGCGATGCGCAATTAATTTGGCATTATCAAGTTGACAATCTCTTTGAAGCTTATCAAATAAATGTGCAGGTAAAAAGCAACTAAAAATGATACTTATCTAAGACGAAAAACGAGCTTACAAAATGTTTAATTCATTATAAGATAGTAATCAGACTCAAGTAAGTGGGTTGGTAATAGCTTATGTCGTTTAGAGTGTAGCAATGAGGATTTCCCTTTGATGGCAAGTGTTTAGCGTTTCTTTAGTGGTTAAATAGAACTTCTTGCAGTAATAATCTAGTTGTAAGTCATGGGTTTTATAAAACGATAGCGCTTTAGAAAGTAAATCGTTTTTTAATACTAAAATGATACTACTTTTTCTGTGAATCTGTTTTTATTTAAACGCAATTTAAAGCATTTTAAGGCGTTTTTTTTAAAAATACAAGTAATTATATAAATGAAATTACTTATTAACTTTATGTTGTTGATAAGTTGGTTAAAGTGAATCCTGTTAATTGTTATTGAGTATTGTATCTTTACAGAAATAAAAAAAGCCTTAAAGTTGGTGCTTTAAGACCTTTTTTTAAAACGGTAACACTTTAAGAAGTGTTTGTTTTGGATTTGAGACCTCAAAATTACAATACTTCTTAAAACTTACCAAATTTATTTTATTAAAAATAAAGCAGTTCGCCAAACTGCATCTGGTAAATTATGACTTAATTTTATGTTCACTTACTCCATTAAGTATCTGTTTCTTAATGTTTTTCTATTCTAAATCGTGAATAGTTTGGTGCTTTGCACAGAGTTTTTAAAGCGACGATAGAGATTTCTATAACAGTCTCTTTAAATAAAAGTTATAATTTTTTAAATTTTAAACACACACCTTAATGGTAAAAGTAAAAACAATAGAGCGTCCTAACCCGCAGGACAGAACAGCGGAAAAAAAGTTTTATGTTCAAGCAGTTTCTAAAGGAACTACAGATCTAGAAAGATTGGCATATTTAGTATCACACCAAAGTACGGTGCGAGAAGCCGATTGTTATGCAGTTTTGCTGTCGTTATTGCATAATATTATGGACGAACTAAAGCAAGGTAGAATTGTTAAATTAGACAAGCTAGGTTCTTTTCAGATAGGAGTTCGTTCTGAAGGAGTGGATACTCAACAAGAAGTAAGCAGTTTTCTGGTAAAGAAAAGTCATGTTAATTTTAGACCTGATACTAGGATGCGAGAAATGCTAGACACTATGAAATTTAGTTTAGAAGCATAAAAAAAAATCTAATTTTTTAACCTCAATAGTCTTGACTATTGAGGTTTTTTTATGCAAAAAAGTTACCTTTCTATTTTAAAAAGTTACGTTAGTTTTGGTAGAAACTTACCTAACTTTTTATAAAAAGTATCTTTACTTTACTACTAAAGTAACTTAACTTTAAACTAAAGTAACTATTGGTTTAATAGTAGTGCTCTTTTAAGGTATTGTTTTGTTATAGTTGCGTGTTTTAAAAGTTATAAATGGGTGTTTTTAATCGTTTTTACTGTGGTATTTACCCAATATCAGTAAGAAAAGGAGAAGAAATTTAGTGTTAAAACACTAAATAGTTTCGATTATAAGAGGCAATATTTGTTAAAATTTTTGTTCTTTTGTTCTTCTTTTTTCATTCCGAAATGAGTTTTTACCTTTCTACTTTGCGCAATTTAAACTTACCAAGAACCTCATTATTATCAAGTCTAAAACATAAAAGATTTCTCGGCGCTCATATCTTCGCTTTGTCGAAATGACATCCAGATTTAATTTAAAAGTTCTGGTGTCATTCCGAAATGAGCCTTTTTAGGTGATTGAGGAATCTAAAATGTCCAGTAATCTAAAACAAAAGATTTCTTGGCGCTCATACCTTCGCTTTGTCGAAATGACATCTAATAACTGTCATTGCGAGGGTACGAAGCAATCTGTTCATTGCATACCTTTGTATTTTATCGCTACCGCACTTTTTTATAAGGAGTCTCATTCAACAGATTGCTTCGGCAAAAAAGCCTCGCAATGACGAATTACTTTAAAAAGTCACAATTTAAACCCGACCTATTTAATTTTTCGTAATAATTCAAAAGATATGAAACAGCAAAGCGCCCAAAGCGTTCAATACATGTCAAGTGGACATTTATAGCGAATGGGCCAGCCTGCGCCAAGTGTCTGGATGCGGTAGTGGAATGTCTTTTAGAATTATAAAAAATAAAAGTGAGTCTTGATTTTTTGAATACTTTTTGATCAAGCAAAAAGTATTATAATTAAAGGAAAAGGATAATCATGTTATATAGTTGTCATACTAAAACTATGAAATTTAAAAAAAAAATCAATATAATCAGGAAAATTTATATCATTATAATGTGAGTAAAAGAGAATTATAAAGTATAGATTATGTTACATATAAAGGAGTCAAATGGAATTACGCTTATAGTAGAAAAATAAAATTTAACTTTTGAATTTGAATAAGATATTAAGAAACTCATTACAAAAAATAAAGAAAATAACAAGAAATTTTTAGAAAGTCTAAAAGAAACAGTTGAATAATTATGTGTGGCAACAATGGTTATAAAATATACCATACATTAAAACTTGTCGCTTTTTTGCAAACTTCTGAATTTCTGCTGAAATTCCTCTTTCACAAAACTGAAACAATCAAAACACGAATACAGTGAAATAATGTACTTTATTAGTCTTTTCTATATTGAAAAGATTGCTTCAATCGGCTCTCTTTCGAAATAAGGTTAGTTTTCAGCTATTTAGTCGGTTCTCGATACAATTCCGATGAAAAATCGGAATCACTCGAACTGACAATTAGGTATTTTAATTTAAAACCTACAGATGTCACATCGAGTAAAATCACTTGCGATAGCGCTGGTATTCTGTATCGAGATGCAATACAATTCTGATAAAAAAAAGGAGACACTCAAACTGACAGTTGTGTTTACTTTAAAGAGGAAACAACCACGGTTACCGTTATTACGATGCTACGAAGCAATCTTTTTGTTTTTATTTCCAAATAAAGTAAGGAAAATGTAATTTTAAGCTTGCTTTAATCGTTCCTCTTTTGCAATAACGGTAGGCCTATTGAGATTGCTCGTCGCTCATATATACCGCTCTATTGAAATGAGATATAATTACTGTAATTGCGAGGGTACGAAGCAATCTGTTCATCGTATACCCCTGTACCTTATAGCCAACGTACTTCTTTAATAGGTTTCTCTTTCAATAGGTTGCTTCGGCAAAAAAGCCTCGCATTAACGGTGGGCTCAAAATTACATACAAAAAGCTATTTTCAAATCCTTAAAATAGAGAGTTTTGCATTAGTCGATGCTAAGGAATCCGTAAAAATAGCGCAAAAGATTAGAAATAACGCAATAATAACAAAAGGGGGAAAACATCCTTTTTGTAGTTAGATAATTTAACATACATTTGTCAAAATTAAAATTATGTACTCACACATAAAAAAGAAAGCCATTATTGTTTCAGGATATTTTAATCCTATACATAAAGGGCATTTAGAATACTTTAATAATGCAAAAGGTTTAGCCGATGAGTTGTTTGTAATTGTAAACAGCGATGTACAGAGAGCTTTAAAAGGATCTAAAGAATTTCAAAAAGAAGAAGAACGTTTATTTATTGTTCAAAATATTAAAGCTGTAGATACCGCAATTATTTCTGTGGACACAGATAGAACAGTATGTGCATCTATTCGTACCCTTTTTGAAACGTACGGCGAAGAATACGACTTGGGTTTTGCAAATGGAGGTGATCAGGATAATAATTCAATACCAGAAGCACCAATTTGTAAAGAATTAAACATTCAATTAATTGATGGTTTGGGAGATAAGATTCAATCTTCGTCATGGTTGTTGAAAAATAAGTAAATAGACTGATCGGCCTTTTTTTTAGTTAACAAGAAAAGCAGTCGGACAATTTGAAATTAGAGAAATTTTTAGCTACAAAATG
Organism: Polaribacter glomeratus; assembly: GCF_002954665.1. GTDB lineage: Bacteria > Bacteroidota > Bacteroidia > Flavobacteriales > Flavobacteriaceae > Polaribacter > Polaribacter glomeratus. The sequence goes on from NZ_MSCM01000001.1 coordinate 34,036, forward strand.
AATACAACAACAAAAATATACATAGCAGGTCATAGAGGAATGGTAGGTTCTGCTGTATGGCGCGCTTTAGAAAAGAAAGGGTATACTAATTTAGTAGGTAAAACGAGTGCAGACTTAGATTTAAGAAATCAACAAAGTGTTCTTAACTTTTTTCAAAATGAAAAACCAGAAGTTGTTATAGATGCAGCTGCAAAAGTGGGTGGTATTTTAGCAAATAATGACTATCCATATCAGTTTTTGATGGAAAACATGCAAATTCAAAATAATTTAATTGATACTGCCTTAAAATCAGGAATTGAGAAATTTATATTTTTAGGGAGTTCTTGTATTTATCCAAAATTTGCGACACAACCTTTAAAAGAAGAGTATTTACTTACAGATTCCTTAGAGCCTACAAACGAGTGGTATGCAATCGCAAAAATAACAGGTGTAAAAGCCTGTCAAGCCATTAGAAAACAATTTAATAAAGACTACGTAAGTTTAATGCCAACAAACTTATATGGTACACATGATAATTTTGATTTAAAATCCTCTCACGTGCTGCCTGCAATGCTTCGAAAGTTTCACGAAGCGAAGCTTAATAATACACCTGTTGCCCTATGGGGAAGCGGAACACCAATGCGTGAATTTCTATTTGTTGATGATATGGCGGAAGCTGTCGTATATGCATTAGAAAATAAATTACCAGAATATCTATATAATGTAGGTTCTGGAAAAGATATTACGATTAAGGAATTGGCAGAAACCATTCAAAAAGCAGTTGGTCATCAAGGTGAAATTATTTGGGACGCAACAAAACCAGACGGAACGCCAAGAAAGTTAATGGATGTTTCTAAAATGAAAGAGATGGGGTGGCAATATTCAACAGAATTAAAAGAAGGGATTGAAAAGACCTATGCTTGGTTTTTAGAGAATATTAATAGTGTTAAGGAGGTTAAAATGTAAGGACGTTTAATAGTCCATCGTTTTTCGATTATCGTTAGATTTTAGTAAAACGAGAAACGAACAACGAAAATCGTCCATCGTTTACCGATTATCGTCCATCGTAAAGCGAACAACGAAAATCAAACAGCGAACAACGAGCAACGAAAACCGGCCATCGTTTACCGATTATCGTCCATCGTAAAACGAACAACGAAAATCAAACAACGAACAACGAGCAACGAAAACCGGCCATCGTAAAACGAACAACGAGAATTGAATAAAAAAATATGAAAGTAGCATTAATTACGGGAATTACAGGGCAGGATGGCTCTTATTTAGCAGAGTTGTTATTAGAGAAAGGGTACATGGTGCACGGTATAAAAAGACGATCATCGCTTTTCAATACCAATAGAATCGATCATTTATATCAGGATCCACACGATCCAGATCAACGGTTAAAGTTGCATTATGGAGATTTAACCGATGCAATGAATTTGACTCGTATTATCCAAGAATGTCAACCAGATGAGATTTATAATTTAGGAGCCATGTCTCACGTTGCTGTTTCTTTTGATACTCCTGAATATGTTGGTAATGTTGATGGATTGGGAACGTTAAGAATCTTAGAAGCAGTTCGAATTTTAGGATTAGAAAAGAAAACTAGAATTTACCAAGCTTCCACTTCAGAATTATATGGAGGGATGCCAGAAAATAAAAATGCTAAAGGTTTTTATGATGAACTTTCTCCCTTTTACCCCCGTTCTCCTTATGGAGTTGCTAAAATTTATGGATTTTGGATTACGAAGAACTATCGTGAAGCCTATAACATGTTTGCGTGTAACGGTATTTTGTTCAACCATGAATCACCACGAAGAGGGGAAACTTTTGTAACCAGAAAAATTACGCGTGCGGTTGCTAAAATAGCACTAGGCTTGCAAGAGAAGTTTTATTTAGGAAATTTAGAAGCGAAACGTGATTGGGGGCATGCCAAAGATTATGTACGCATGATGTGGATGATTTTACAAGCAGAACAGCCAGAAGATTGGGTAATTGCAACAGGTGTTACTACAACCGTTAGAGAATTTGTTCGTTTAGCATTTAATGAAGTGGGCTTAGAGGTTGCCTTTAAAGGAGAAGGTGTAGACGAAAAAGCATATGTTACAGCTTGTAATCACAAAGATTTTCAAGTAGAAATAGGTAAAGAGGTTTTATCTGTAGATCCGTCTTATTTTCGCCCAACAGAGGTTGATTTGTTAATTGGTGATCCTTCTAAAGCAAAGAATAAATTAGGATGGATTCCAGAGCATGATTTAGCTTCTTTAGTAAAAGATATGATGGTAAGTGATGTGACGTTAATGAAAAAAGATGTTGTGCTGTTAAAAGCAGGTCACGAAATTTTGAAACAGGCGGAGTAAAAAAAAATCGCAACTTGATCTAAATTAGTATGAATACTCAAAATATGAAAATCATAGCTTTATTACCAATGAAAGGAAACTCGGAAAGAGTTCCAAATAAAAACTTAAAAGATTTCGCAGGAAAACCTTTATATCATAGAGTTATGAATGTTTTGCTTTCGTCAAAGTATATTGATAAAGTGATTGTGAATACAGATAGTAAAATCATCAAAGAAGATTTATCTAAACATTTTTTAGAAGATGTAATTATTATTGATAGGCCTCAAAATATTGTCGGAGATATGGTTTCCATGAATAAAATCATAGAATGTGATATTAACAGTGTGAAAGCTGACTTTTATTTACAAACACATAGCACGAATCCTCTGTTAACTTCAGCTTCTATAGATAATGCTGTAGAAAAAATGTTTTCTTTAAACAAAGAAGGTATTTACGACTCTATTTTTTCGGTTACAAAATTACAAACGCGTTTATATACAAAAACAGGAGAGCCCTTCAATCATAACCCTCACGAATTATTGAGAACGCAAGATTTAGAGCCTTTGTATGAGGAAAATTCTAATTTTTATATTTTCACAAAAGACTCTTTTGATAAATCTGGAGGTAAAAGAATTGGAAATGCACCATTTATGTTTGAAATAGACAAAATTGAGGCTGTTGATATAGACGAGCCTCAAGATTTCATAATTGCAGAAGCAATCTTTAAACTATTATCATGATATTAGACAAAATAGCAAATAGAAAATTATATTTCAAAGGAGAGATTTTTGATGAATTATTTAAACAGTTAGAGACATATAGCATAGAAACGCCAAATGGGGTGTATAAAAATCATCCTAATTTTTATTTTAAGGTGATGAGCTATAAAACAAAATTAGAGTCAGATATAACTGAATCACATAGAAAAGAAGTAGATGTTCAAATCTTACTATTAGGAAATGAGTCTATTAAAATTTTTGAGTCAAATAATGTAGAAATAACGCTACCATATGAAGAATCTAGTGATTGTCAGTTTTACAATCCTATAAATATACCGGTATCTGAAATAAATTTATGTCCAGGTTATATGGCTGTATTTTTTCCTGATGATATTCATAATCCTCAGTACGCAGTAAACGGTAAAATAGAAACATTAAAAAAAATCGTAATTAAAATAGATGAAAAACTTTTCTCATAAACACAGTCCTTTAAAGGAAAAATTACAGAATAAAGAACTCTCTATAGGTTCTTGGCTTACAATACCGCACCAAGCAGTCATAGAAATACTTAGTACAGCAGGTTTTGAATGGCTTACTATAGATATGGAACACTCTCCTATTAGTATCGAAACTATCATGAATTTAATTGGCCACATCCAGGGTAATGGAATGCAAGCTTTAGTTAGAGTTAGTAAAAATGAAGAGGTTGCGATTAAAAGGGTGCTAGATGCTGGAGCAGATGGTGTAATAGTGCCAATGATTAAGAATAAAGAAGAAGCAATACAAGCAGTTAATTATGTTAAATATCCTCCCTTGGGTAAAAGAGGGGTTGGTTTAAACAGAGCTCAAAAATACGGAACAGCCTTTGATACCTACCAGCAATGGGTAAAAGATGAGGTTGTAGTAATTGCACAAATTGAGCACATCGACGCTGTAAATAATTTGGAAGATATTTTTTCGGTAGAAGGGATTGATGGTATCATCGTTGGGCCTTATGACTTATCTGCATCAATGGGGTATCCTGGTGAATATGAGCGTGAAGATGTAAAAGAAGCATTAGAACGAATTGACATTATTGCTAAAAAATTAAATAAGCCTTTAGGATTTCATGTAATCGATTCTGGCTATTCTAAAACATTAGAAAAAATTAATAAAGGATATTCTTTTCTTGCATTTAGTTTAGACTTCTTTTTTTTAGGCGACAAAGCAAGAGAAGAAATGGCCAAACTTAAAAGCAAGTTATAATGAAAAAGGTTTTGGTTTTTGGAGGTTTTGGTTTTTTGGGTTATTATTTAGTAAAAGAATTACTATCTAAAAAATACGAGGTTACCGTTGCAGATATTCAAACAAATGATCAGCTAGAAAATTTAGTTAGCTATCATTATTGTGATATTTCAAATGAAGAAATGGTAAAGCATGTCTTTGAAACTGATACGTTTGATTTTGTTTACAATTTAGCTGGTTTTGCAAATCTAGATAGGGCTATAAAAAACCCTTTAAAAACAATTCAGCTAAATGTAGTGGGAAATATACATATTATAGATGAATGTTTGAAGCACAATATAAAAAAGTTTGTTTATGCAAGTAGTGCGTATGCTGTAAGTAATAAAGGCTCGTTTTATGGAATTAGCAAGCTAGCTTCTGAGAAAATTATTGAAGAGTATCATCATAAGCACAAGTTGGAGTTTGTTATTCTGAGATATGGATCTGTATATTCTGAAAGAGATTATGATAATAATTACATTTATAATTTAGTTAAAGAGGCTTTACTTACTCATAAAATAAATCATAAAGGAGATGGTAACGAGATTCGTGAATATATTCACGCTTCAGATGCCGCTAAACTTTCAGTTGATGTTATAGAATCTGAGTATTACAATAATATCCATGTAATTTTAACGGGAAATGAGCGAATGCAAAGAAAAGAATTATTTCAAATGATTAATGAAATTTTAAATAATAAAGTTGAAATTAAATGCAATGATACTGGCTATGCCAATCATTACAAATTTACACCTTATTCTTTTGATCCATCTGTAAGTAAAAAACTAATTGCCAATCCTCATATAGATATGGGGCAAGGACTCTTGGAGTGCGTAAGGGCTGTATACAATAATCAAAATGGATAGTAAAATTTTACATAAATTTAAAGCTGAAAATTTTACAGAAAAAGTTTCTTCAATTATTGAAAAAAGAATTTCTGACGAGTTAAAGTTAACAAATAGAAAGCTAAATGTAGCTTTATCTGGCGGTACAACTCCTATTCCAATATTAGAAGAATTAAAAAAAGCTTCATTAGATTGGGAACGAATTAATTTTTTTTTAGTAGACGAAAGATGCGTTCCAATTTCGGATGGGCAGAGTAATTTTGGTAACATACATAAGGTTTTTTTTAGTCATATTAATGCATCTTGTTATGCGATGGTAAATGAAGTTACCGATGTTAAAGAAGCTGCTAGCCAATACGAACAGCTCATAAAAACTAAATTAATTTTATCTGATACAGGGGTGCCAAAATTCGATTTAATATTATTGGGTATGGGTGGTGACGGTCATATAGCCTCTTTATTTCCGCAAACTATAGGATTGTTAGAAGATGATAAATTAGTGTTTTCAAATTATGTACCACAATTAAACTCAGAAAGAATTACATTTAGTTATAAATTAATTTTAAATGCGAATCATATTTTTGTAATTGCTAAAGGCGAAGAAAAAGAAGTGATTATGCAAGAAGTATATTCTAAAAAAGTTACAGAATATCCAATATCCAGAATTGCCAAAGAATATCCAAATCTAATATGGTTAATAGCTTAAATATATGAAAAAGAAATACTTATTGTTTGATTTTGATGGTGTATTAGCAGAATCTGTAAATATTAAAACAGAGGCATTTAGAACAATGTATCTTTCTTATGGAGAGGAGTTCGCTCAAAAAGTAGTTAACTATCATTTAGCAAACGGAGGAGTTTCACGATATGAAAAGGTGAAAATTTATAATGGTGAATGGTTAGGAGAAACTTTAACACAAGAACGTATTGAAGAATTAGCAAATGTATTTAGTGAACTAGTTGTAGATGGTGTAGTAAATGCTCCTGAAGTTAAAGGGGCGCTTGATTTCTTAAAATCGTCAAATAATTATAAAAAATATATAATTACGGGTACACCAACAGTTGAAATTAAGCCAATATTAGTACAACGTAAAATGGATCATTTTTTTGTAGAGGCCTTTGGTTCTCCTGAAAAGAAAGGACATTGGGTGCAACATATTTTAACAAAGGAAAATATTTTGGCGAACGAGTGTGTTTTTATAGGTGATGCTTTAGCAGATTATAATGCAGCAATTGAAAATGATATTACGTTTATTTTAAGAGATACAGAAGAGGCCGTTGATTTATTTAAAGATTACAAAGGGTATCGCTTAGATGACATGACAACACTCCATACGGTATTGAATAAAATACAGCAAGGAAAGGGATGAGGAAAATTGTTTTTTTATGGCTTATGGTGCTCTTTTTTGTGAGTTCTTGTATGCTACTACAAAACAATTACCAAAAGGAACCTTCAAATGTGTTGTCTTCAAGATTTTTTCACCCAAGAGGAGATCAAGATTTACAAAGCACCGTTGAAGCCATTAAAAAACTAAATCCGAAAAGAATAGATTGGACATATTGCGATGATGTAGAAATATTAAAAATTTATAAAAAGTATAATCTACCATATAGTTTAGCAATCAATCCACAATATCCAGATTCATTAGGTTATACCACAAAAAAATCTAGAATATTAGATTATAACGGAAATTTATATGTCGCTCCTTGGATGAAAAGTTGGAAGATTAATAATCCGTATTGGGGGTGTGTAAATAATCCAATATTTAATGGTGTTTTTTTAAAACAAGGATTAAAATTGGCTTCTTTAGGGGCTTATGCTATTTTCGTTGATGATGCAGTATTTAACTATCGTTTAGTGATGGATAATAAAATGGGATGTTTCTGCAATTATTGCTTAGATAAATTTGAAAATAAAAAAAAAGAGTTAAACAGAAAACAAAATTTAAAATCAACATTAATTTCTAGTGTAACTCAACAAAGTAACAAAGGGAAAGAAGTTAATAAACTAGTAAAAGAATATGAAGATTTTCAAAAGAAATCTGTGATTAATTTTCTGGAAAATTGGAAATTTGAGATTAGAAAAATATATCATGAGATGGTTTTTTTAACGAACAATTACAATGGAAACTGGAATGAAATATATCAGGTTTTTGATGGTGGAATAGCTGAATTGAAACAGCAATATATTAATAGTAATGATTTAGATAGTTTATATGGTTTAGCAGATAAATTAGGGAAAACACAATTATTTACGATAGCCATAGAAGACAAAGATATTCATTATAGGTTATTAAAATATAACATAAAAAATAAAAAAGAATCTATATATCCTTGGGATGTTTTTATTTCAGGAAAAAGTCAAAGATATTATATGAATATAGATACTATTGCCTTTAAGGAAAAAGAATATACTAAAGCATTAAAAAAGAATAATAAAAAATAAAGAAAATGAAAATACTATTAACATCTACATCTTTTCAAGATACACCAGGAGCACATCACGATTTACTGCACAGTAGAGGGTATCAAATAGACATGCTTAGAGGCCCGATTATGGAAGATGAATTGTTGCCTATTATTCAAAACTATGATGGTGTTATTTGTGGAGATGATGAATATACCGAAGCCGTTTTAACAAAAGGAAAGGCAGGGAAATTAAAATTCTTATCTAAATATGGTGTTGGCTTGGATCGTATAGATTTAAAAGCAGCTGAAAAGTTAGGGATTCCAGTTCGTAATGTGCCCGGAGTAAATCAAGTATCGGTATCTGAACATGTATTAGCTTTATTATTTACTTTTGAGAAAAATGTACACCTACAATACAATTCTACCAAAGCAGGAAGTTGGAAACGTTGGGTTGGTAATGAAATACAAGGACGTACTATTGGTATTATCGGTTTAGGCTCTGTTGGTAAAGAGTTGGTAAAAAAATCATTAGCATTGGGTATGCATGTTATTGGCTTTGATTTGTTTAAAAATGATGAATTTATTGCAGCGTACCCAGAAATGAAATTTACCGAAGATATCAATGAAATTTATGAAAATGCAGATATTATTAGTTTGCACATACCACATACACCTGAGTCTGAGAAAATGATTAATGCAGATGTGATTAACAATAAATTTAAAAAGAATCCTATTATTGTAAATACATCTAGAGGAATGTTAATTGATGTTGATGCTGTTATTAATGGGTTAAGCACAGGTGCCATTCGTGGTTATCTAACAGATGTTTTAGCACAAGAACCTATGGAAGTGGGAGAAAAATTGCAAGGTGTAGAAAATGTAATTATTACACCACATGTTGGTTCTAGAACTTTTCAAAGTGTTGTGAAGCAAGGGTCTAAGTCTATTGCAAATTTATTTGAATTGATAGATCAAAAATAAATGGCTAGTAATGTAATGAAAAGAGCCTGGAATTCTCCAACCATAATGACATGGATGAGTTATTCTACCAAGGCTTTGAGTTTATTTATTGTTTTACCCTTAATTCTTAAGAATTTTTCTGTAGGAGAAATTAGTTTGTGGTATTTGTTTAGCTCTATCATTACGTTAACAAGTTTAGCTGATTTAGGGTTTAAAGCAACATTTTCTAGAATTATCGCTTTTGCAATTGGAGGTGCTCAAGATGTTGGTATTTATAAAGCAGGAGGTGTAACCAAGATAAACGAACCAAATTGGAATTTGATAGAGAAAATAAGTTCTAATATGAATGTTATCTATTTTTTTCTGTCTATTTTGCTATTATTTTTATTTGCTATATTTGGTTCATGGGCATTGTTAAAACCAATTTCTTTGGTAGAAAACAAACAGGAGGCTTGGATAGCTTGGGGAGTTATTATTTTTACGTCCATTATTAGATTCTATGGTACTATTTATCAAAATTATTTAGAAGGTCTAAATAAAATTGCTTTAATTAGAAGAATAGAGTCTTTTATGTCTCTAGGGGCAATATTAACAACTATTTCGGTATTACTTTTAGGAGGCTCTATTCTTCAGTTAGTTATAGCATTACAAATATGGGTAGTTTTAAATGTAATACGTAATTGGTATTTAGCACGAATAGTTGAAGAAGGCAGGTATAAAGCTTTTAAAAAACAATCTTTTGATAAAGTATTATTTCTAAAAATTTGGAAGCCAGCATGGAGAGCTGGTCTCTCTGGATTGATGTCAAATGGTCTTACTCATATAAGTGGTATTTTATACGCACAAATAGGCTCTGTTGAAATGGTCGCCGCTTATTTACTTGCTTTAAAACTAATAACACAAATTAAGGAGATATCTATGGCTCCCTTTTATAGTAAAATCCCTCTATTGTCTAGGTTAAGAGTTGAAGGTAAATTAGAATTATTGAAAGAAAAAGCACAAAAAGGGATGTTTGTGGGGCATATAGTTTTTGTTTTAGGAGTCATTTCTGTTTCCTTATTTTCAAAACAATTGTTAGCGATGATTAATAGTAATATTACTTTTGTTTCTAATGATTTTTGGCTATTATTGTCTGCAGCTTTTTTTGTACACCGATATGGCGCTATGCATATGCAATTATACCTAACTACAAATCATGTTATTTCTCATATTGCAGATGGCATTTCAGGCATCATATTTTGTGCCGTTGGTTTTTTATTAGTTGATAGTTTTGGTATTTATGCAATTCCTATAGGGATGCTTGTAGGGTATTTAGGCTTTTATGCTTGGTATGCGGCATACCATTCTTTAAATAGTTTATCTGTTGGGTTTTTAACGTTTGAAAAAAAAGGAGTCTTAATTCCTTTAGTAATATTAATCATTTGTAGTCTTTTAAAGTTTTAAAAATTAGAAGTATGAATTATCTATCTCAAATAAAATTGAATAAAAAAATTAATCTTTATAAGATGATTTTAGGTTTTCTTAAAAATAAAATCTTATGGGATTTTAATTATAAATCTTGGAAAAGTAAAAGTTATTTAAATTCCATGCGTAATAGCTACAAAGGTCATAAGCTAGTTTTGTTATGTAACGGGCCTAGTCTTAACAAGGTAGACTTTAAGATGTTAAAGGATTCAGGAATGGTTACTATTGGTCTTAACAAAATAAATTTATTATTCGACAAAACTGATTTTAGACCTGACTTTATCATATCCGTAAATAAATTAGTAATTGAACAAAATAAGGATTTTTTTAATGAAACAGATATTCCATTGATTTTGGATAGTTCTGCTAGTACTTATATTAAAAATAAAAAAAATATAAATTATTTATATTCATTACCTTTTCAATTGAAGTTTGCAGGAGATGTTTCAGGATCTATATGTCAAGGTTATACCGTTACATATGTAGCACTTCAAGTAGCATATCATTTAGGTTTTGAAAATGTTGCACTTGTAGGATGTGACCATAATTTTGCTACAAAAGGTTCAGCTAATATGACTGTTGTTTCAGGAGAAAAAGATCCAAATCATTTTTCAGACAAGTATTTTAGTGATGGTGTAAAATGGCAATTACCAGATTTATTAGGTTCTGAGATTCATTATAAAATGGCAAGAGAATATTTTGAAAACGATAATAGATCTATTGTGAATTGTACAGAGGGTGGTGCATTAGATATTTTCAATAGAAAAACATTAAAAGAATTTATTAATGAATAAGTCAATTGTTTGTTTTTCAGCTAATAGGACTTGTCATCATGATGATTATTTTCTGCTGATTTCGACTCAGAAAAAAGCTATTAATGTTAAAAATAGTTGGTTAAAGTTAAAATATTTGTTATCTAATAAAGCTATAATGTTTTTTGATATTGATAGTAGAGATTTAATTTTCTTACCATTAATTCTTTTGAGATCAATTTGGACTAACGGTAATTATGCAATTAGTGTTAGAACAGAATATTTAATTGAAGGCGGGACCTTTAAAGAGTTTTTGAAAAAACCAGAGGATCTAATATTTTTTAAATCGTATATTAAAAAAAATATGTTTCGTGTAATTAAATGTTTCTCCAATACTAATTTAATATCTATTCATAAAAATCATCCGTTTGAAAAGATCATTGGTAAATACGTGAATTCTTTTATTTATGATCCTCAACTTTGGGATTTGAACGTGCTAAGTATATTAAAATCTAAACCTCCTGAAATTGATGAAAATATTTTTCATGAAATGAAAAAAACAGTTCTAGTAGCAGGGCGGTTAAATGGTCAAAGATCAAAAAGTGAATTAATAGATTATTTAAAGATTAATAAAACCTTTAATTTTATTATCGCAGGAAATGTTCAGAAAGAAGATTTAGTAATACTTAAGGAATTAGAAAATTGTTTGGTTTTAAATAGATTTTTGTCAAATGAAGAATTATTATATTTATTAAATAAATGCCATATTATATATTGTTTCTATACTAATGATAGGCCTTCTGGTTTTTTTGGAAGAGCTCTTCAGCTTAATAAACCTATAATTGTTAGAGAAAATCGATATTTGGATCGTATGTTTTTAGAATATAAAAATTTAATTAAAGTAAAAAGTTTAAATCAATTACCTGTTATTGTTAACTCTTTTGAGAGTGAGATTTACGAATCAAATATTTTTGATGACAGTAAATATTTCTTTAATATGTTATAAGTAATTGTATTATTTAACACTTATATTTATAATTAAAAATAATATTTTATGTATAAATTATTAATAGCAACAGTATTATTATTTATTAATTTTGATGCTCTGACAAATAACACTATAATTAGATTAGTGCCTTTGTTTATGTTGTCATTTGTTTTTTTTGAAGAAAAATTTAATAACAATAATGGTAGCATTAAAGTTTTAGAAAAGAAAAATTTCTTTTTGCTAGTTTTGCTGTTAATAACTGTTATTGGAGTAATATATAATAATAAGCCAAATATTTCAGTTCAATTTAAAATGTTTTTAATTTTAAAACTTGTTGTTTTTGTGTTTACCTTCATTATGGCTGTGAAAAATAGAATAAATCATTTTAATTATTTAGAAGTTTTTGTTAAGTGTGTGTTTTTACCTTTTTTAACGTTCGTAGTAATTAATTTTTTATTGTCATTTCGTAATTCTGGAAGTTCAATAGGATCAGCTGTAATGTTATCTTATTTAGGGATTTCAATAAATAGAGTGCAGTTTTTATTAGCATCAGGAACAAATGCCTATGGATCTCAATTAGGTATCTTATTTACTTTAAGTTTAATAGGTTTTTTTATATTAAAAAGCTATAAAAAATATTTTTTTGTTGGTTGTTTGTTTTCGCTTGGTTCTTTATTATTAACTGATAGTAGAGGGCCAATGATGTATTCGATCTTAATTGTGATAGTTTTAAAATTTTATTATAATAAAACGGAAAGGCCAAGATTTTTATGGCTAATACCTTTAGTCGGTTTTTTTGGCCCAATATTACTTCTCTCTTTTTTAGCTTTATTATCAGATAGTGTTTATGGTAGTTCTTTGTCTAGAACTTCAGGAGATTTGGTTACGGGTAACTCAAGATCGGTTATTTGGTTTTTTGCAATAAGTGAATTTTTTACGTTTGATGTAAGCCATCACATCTTTGGTTATGGTGGTTATGGACATTATGCTGCTGGTATATCTCAAAAATATGCATATATTTTTGGAAATATCGAAGATGCTAAATTAATGCATCCACATAATACATATTTATCTATTGCCTTAGATTATGGTTATTTCGGGGTTTTGATATATTTAATAGTTCAGTTTATTGTTATAAGCAACATAAAAAAAATATGGAATAAATATCGAAGTATTTCATTATTAGTTTTAGGTAATTTATTATACTATAGTTTTGTAGGTATTGGAGAAACTATGTTTGGATTTTATTATAGTAATGTTGTATATGTTTTTTTTATGGTAAATATATTTATTTTTTTAATTATTAATATAAAGTCGGACGGATATGAGAATAAAATTAAAAGAACTTAGCTTTTATAGAGTGTACAATGCCGTATTAAGACGGATTAAAGCGTTACCTAAAAAAGTGGCTTGGTCTTTTTCTAATAAAGGAAAAATAAACAAGGCAAAATTAGAAACGTATAAAAATAAGTATCAAGGGCAAACGTGCTTTTTAGTGGCAAATGGTCCTAGTCTAAAAAAAATGGATTTAAAATTTTTAAAAGATGAAATATCTTTTGGTCTGAATAGAATTTATTTAGCTTATGAAGATATGAAGTTTACAAATGATTATTTGGTAAGTATCAACGGTTTAGTACTGTCACAATTTAATGAAGAAATATCAAACATAAAGATTCCAAAATTTTTAAATTGGGAAAACAGAGGTTTATTTGATAAGTCCGATACTTCTAATCATTTTATTTATAAAAGTTTTTTTGGGAATTCTTTTGGGAAGGATATGAGCAAGAGTTTGAATCCTGCTGCAACTGTTACCTATGCAGCTTTGCAAATTATTTATTATATGGGTTTTTCTCAAGTTGTAATCATAGGTATGGATCATAATTTTCAAACAAAAAAGAAAAATAGACCGAATGAAACAGAAGTAAGAGATGAAGAAGAAGATAAAAATCATTTTCACCCAAATTATTTTCCAAAGGGCTCTAAATGGGAGACACCAGATTTAATTTCTTCGGAATATTTTTATGGTATTGCAAGAGAAATGTTTGAAAAAGACAATAGAAAGATAATTGATTGCACTAAAGGAGGCAAGTGTACCGTTTTTATAAAAGATGACATTCAAAATTATATACAATAAATGCTTAAAGAATTTACAATTTTTGATAAATCATTAGAGAGTTTACAAAATAGCAAATTATTGATTAATACCATTAATGCCTATTCCTATAATGTCTCTCAAAAAGATGCTTTGTTTAAAAAAGCATTGTTACATAGTGATATTTTGATACCAGATGGTGTTGGGGTGGTTTGGGCTGCAAAGCTTTTATTTGGGCAGCAACTAAAAAAAATAGCAGGAGCAGATTTATTTTATTATGAAATGAATCGCTTAGAGAAAATACAAGGAAAATGTTATTTTTTTGGTAGCTCTGAAGATACCTTATTAAAAATTAAAGAAAAAGCTAAGATTGAATTTCCAAATGTAAATATTGCTACCTATTCGCCTCCTTACAAACCTGCATTTACCAGAGAAGAAAATGAGTATATGATTCATGAAATTAATGAATTTGCACCAGATGTTTTATTTGTAGGAATGACCGCACCGAAACAAGAAAAATGGGCGTATACACACTTTAAAGAATTAAATGTTGGGCACGTATGCAGTATAGGAGCTGTGTTTGATTTTTATGCAGGTAAAGTAGAAAGAGCACCAAAATGGATGATTAAATTAGAGTTGGAGTGGTTCTATAGATTGTTTAAAGAGCCTAAAAGAATGTGGCGCCGTTATATATTAGGAAATCCTATTTTTATAGTTGCCATTCTAAGAGAAAAAATATTTAGAAACAAGATCTAAGAATCATCAATTTGCTTAAAGATATGCTAGTGAAAGAGTTTTCTGAACAAATCTACCTCGTGATTATTCTAAAATTCATACTAAGTTAAAGTCAAGGGGTGTTGTTAATTTTAAAGGTACTATTTGAAGCAATTTGCAAATAAAAAAATGATACTTGTCTCGCTATAAAAAAACAATAAATGAGAAAAGAAAAATCTAAATTTATACTATTACTGTTTTCGGTCGTTGATATTCTATTACTAATTGCCTCTTTTTTATTGGCAAAGCACCTCGTTTTTGAAGGTAAGATTCCACACTTTGTTTATTATAGTTCGTTAATTTTAGGATGGTGTATTTTTTGGGTACTAATTTGCCTTAAGTACGATTTGTATGAAATACCTAGAATACTTTTTAGCTATAAAGTGTTGGCTAAAAACGTATATGCACTCATTACCTTCACTTTTTTAAGTGCTGGAGCCATTTTCTTTTTAACAGATTATAAGTTTTCAAGACTATTTTTCACGTATTCAATGCTCTTTTTTAGTTTTTTTGTTTTGTTGTGGAGATTATTTGCATTTGCAAAGGTCAAGTCTTATCGGAAAACAGGTCATAGTCCTAGTAGAATTTTACTAGTAGGGATGAATGAAAACATTGCTACATTAATTAATAAAATATATTTAAATCCTAAGTATGGTTTTCAAATTGTAGGTTTGTATACTGATGCTATTGTAAGTCAGGGGCTTGAGAGTTATTATAAAGGAAAACTGTCTGAAATCACCACTTTTTTAGAAAATAATAGCGTAGATGAATTTATTATATCCTTGCCGTATCAGCAAAGTAAATTAATCAACGATTTATTTAGATTTGCAGACAACAATATGATGCGAGTTAGCGTTATACCTGAGTTTTCTGAGTATTTGTCGCAAAGTTTTTCAATTTATTATATCGAAAATATTCCGATTATGAAATTACGGAGCGAGCCTTTAAAAAGTTTGACAAACCGAATTTTAAAAAGAATTTTTGATGTAGTATTTTCATTGCTTATCGTTATTTTGTTATTTTCATGGTTGTTTCCAATCATTGCGCTCATTATTAAATTCACCAGTAAAGGACCTGTATTTTTTGTACAAGAAAGAACAGGTAAAGACGACAAAGCGTTTAAATGTTTTAAATTTAGAAGCATGACGGTAAATTCGGTTTCAGATCAGTTACAAGCCACCAAGAATGATGCTAGGGTAACCTCATTTGGTGCTTTTATGCGAAAAACAAGTATTGATGAATTGCCTCAGGTTTTTAATGTGCTGTTGAATAACATGTCTTTAGTAGGTCCAAGACCACACATGCTAAAGCATACTGCAGAATATAGAGTTTTGGTGGATAAGTTCATGGTTAGACATTTTGCAAAACCCGGCGTTACGGGTTGGGCACAAATTAATGGCTTTCGAGGCGAAACAAAATATATTAAAGATATGGAAAATAGGGCTGCTGCAGATATTTGGTACATTGAAAACTGGAGTTTCTTTTTAGATGTGAAAATTGTATGTTCAACTGCATGGTCTATGTTTTTTAAGAAGGATGAAAATGCTTTTTAGTTGTTTTGACAGCGTTGTTACATCGAGAGAATTTATGACGTTAAGAAGAAATTTGTATCGAGATGCATTTATGATTTGGAAGTAATAAAGGTTCTTGATACAATTTTGATAAAAAATCAAAATCACTCGAACTGCCATTTGTGATGATTTTTAACTGTACGTTGTCACGTCGAGTGAAATTCTGTGCGGCAGCAAAAGAATTTTGTATCGAGATGCCGCACAAATTCGAGAAAAAGTTAGAAGCATTCGAAGAAACATTAGATATACAAACCCTTAATGTAGATTTAATTAGTTCGTATTTTAAAATTTATGTTATTTTAGCCAAAAAATTTAATTATGATTAAAAAGAGTACGTATTTCTTAGTAATTTTTGCACTTATTTTGATTTCATCTTGCGCTTCTAAAAAAGATGTAATATATCTTCAATTTGATGAAATTGACCAGTCTAAAGTATCCAATAATTATCAATTAACTTTTAAACCAGATGATTTCTTGCAAATTATTGTCTCATCAGAAGATTTAATAGCATCGCAACCTTTTAATCTACCTATAATTGCTTCCTCACCCACCGTTATTAATGCTCAGGGTAATCCTAAAATTCAATCTTATTTGGTCGATGTAAATGGAGAAATTGAATTTCCAATTTTAGGGCGTTTAAAATTAGGTGGTCTCACTAGAATTGAAGCGATTAAGTTAATTAAGGACAAATTGACACCCGCATACTTAAAAAATCCATTGGTAAATATTTTAATTACAAATTTTAAAATAACAGTAATTGGCGATGTTCGAAGTGCTCAAGTTTTTAATATTGATAATGAAAGAGTAACGATTCTGGACGCTATTGGCTTAGCCGGAGATTTAAATCTCTCTGGTAAAAGGCAAAATGTAACTGTTATACGAGAAGAAAATAATATGAAAAACAAATATATAGTTGATTTAACATCTAATAAAATAATGACTTCGCCTGTCTATTATTTACAACAAAATGATGTGGTATATATTGAACAGAACAGCGCAAAAGTTCAAGAGGCAGTTTATACAAGAAATACAGGGTTGTTTATCTCTTTGGGCTCTGTAATAATTTCATTATTGACGATACTTACTAGATAATAACAATAAACTATGAATTATATGGAAGAAAATGAAAACATTAACATTAAAGAAGAGGCCCTAAAGTATCTTTATCATTGGCGTTTGTTTGCTATTTGTGGTTTTATTGCGGTACTTTCTGGTTTTATATACTTAAGGTATTCTTCACCTACTTATAGCGTAGATGCTGTGATAATGATAAAGGATAATAAGCAGGCGGGTATTTCTACTGAGTTGGCTGCTTTTGAAGATTTAGGAATTCTTGGAGGGGGATCCGCAAATAATCCTGAAAATGAAATTGAAATTTTAAAATCTAGAAAGATCATAGGCAGGGTAATTGACTCTTTAAGCTTGGAGGTGTCTTATTTTAGAGAAGGAAGGATACGGACTGTAGAGTTATATGATAACACAAACCCGATTATTTTCGATTTAATTCAAAAAAATCCGGTGTTGTCTGATATAGACACTTCGTTCGTGATTTCTATTCTAAACAATCGAACCTATGAAATTCGCGATATAGATAAAATAACAAAAGTAAATCATGATTTTGGGAAGGAAGTGCTTACAGAGTTGGGTACTTTTAAGGTGAGACTCAATGAAAATTTTGTAAAACTAGAAGATGAAAAAGAAGTACTAATAACTATAAAACCTGAAAATGCTTTAATAGATAGCTATTTAAAAATTATAAATATAACCGCTATTGATGATCTCTCGCCAGTTATTAAATTAAATATTGAAACTAATGTTGTTACGAAAGGTCAACATATCTTGGATGAATTGATTAAACAATACAACTTAGACGGTATAAATGACGAAAATTTAATATCGTTAAAAACGATGACTTTTATTGACGAAAGGTTAGTAAGTATTGGTAAAAATTTAAAGCTAGTGCAAGACGATGTTAAAAATTATAAGATAGAAAATAAGATTACAGGCTTACCTAGTGAAGCAGAATTAACTTTGGAGGTGTATTCTGAAAACACACAGGAATTGATTAAAATTCGAACCGAATTAGAAGTTGCAAACTTCATTAAACAGAGTTTGAAAAATTCGGTAAACCAAGACGAAATTTTACCCCAAAACCTTGGTTTTTCTGATATTGGAATTTCAAAAGCAATAGAGAATTATAACATTCTAGTTTTGGAAAAAAATAGGCTAGCATCTAATGCAGGTGAAATGAATCCTTTACTTGTGGAGTACAAAACGCAAATAAATGCAATTAAATCTAATTTAGAAAAAAGTATTTCTAATCTAATTATTTCTTCGGAAATCAAATTGAAACAAGTTAAAGAGGAAGCTTCAAAACTGGATACTAAAATTAATTCATTACCTTATTTAGAAAGAGGGTTTATAGATATTGCACGAGAGCAAGAGATTATTTCTGGGTTGTATTCTTATTTATTAAAAAAGAGAGAGGAGACCTCAATATCTTTAGCGATAACAGTAGCCAATGCAAAAATAATTGATGTTGCTTACGGTTCTAAAAAGCCGATAGCTCCAAATAAAAAGTTGACATTAGTAGCTGCCTTATTTATGGGATTGTTGCTTCCTTTTGGGTACATCTATGTGAAAGATTTATTAGATACCAAGATCCACTCAAGAAAAGATATCGAAGATCTAACTTCCTTACCTTTTATGGGAGATGTACCGCATTCTGAAACCGATGAAAAAATTGTGATTGGTAATGATTCAAGAACCAGTACCGCAGAAGCTTTTCGTTTGATACGAACCAACTTAGATTTTATGTTGCCAGCCAAAACAGATGGTCTAGGAAATGTGATCTTTGTGACGTCTACCTCAAGTGGTGAAGGGAAATCTTTTATGTCAATCAATTTGGCAGCTGCCTTGTCTTTGTCCAACAAAAAAGTATTGCTAGTTGGGCTTGATTTAAGAGCCCCTAAAGTAACCGAATATTTAGGAATTGCAGAAAGAAAAGGAGTTACCAATTATATTACCAATGATACTATTTCTTTAGATGATATTAAGTTCTCTATCCCTGAAATTAAAGGTTTAGATATTATTGCATCAGGAGTCATACCACCAAATCCTTCTGAGTTATTACTAAACTCAAAAATTAAGGACTTATTCGAAGAGGTTAAAAAAGACTACGATTTTATCATCGTAGATACTGCGCCTGTTAATTTAGTTACAGATACCTTATTAGTGGCTAAATATGCAGATATGTTCTTGTATGTAGCAAGAGCCAATTATTTAGACAAACGCATGTTAAATGTGGTGCAAAACTTATACAGAGAGAAAAAATTACCAAATATAGCCATTGTATTAAATGATACAGACATGACCAGAGGTTATGGCTATGGTTACGGATATGGCTATGGCTATGGGTATGGAAATGCCTATGTGGAGCAAGTTAAAAAACCATGGTATAAGAGAATATTAAATTAAAATAATATGAAAGGAAGCAATTTGCTTCCTTTTTTTTTGTTTAAAGAATACATGTTACTGTGAGAGAGAGGTCGTTGAAGTAGTCTTTAGAATTATTTTTAAAAATAAAAGAGGTTGGTTTTAGATTCTGATTATTAAAGTAACTTATAAACGTCATTGCGAAAGAGGTACGATTGAAGCAATCTTTTGATAGTAAATCAGCTTTTTTTACTTTTATTAAAGTACTTACTTCTTGTTGTATCGTAGTAATTAAAATATTATTCCCTTTTCTTTTCCATTGATGAAAAGAAACAAAAATCTAGACTTATTTTATTTTTCTCAAATTCTACAAGACACTACACTGTCGCATCCAGACCGTTGCACTCTTTGGACGCTTAGCCGTTTCATGTCTTTTGAATTTCTACGAAAAATAAAAGTATGTCGGGTTTAAATTCTGACTATTAAAGTAACTCTCGATGTCATTTCGACAAAGCGAAGGTATGAGCGCCGAGAAATCTCATGAATTGGAGTTCTGAATAATAAGATCCCTCAATCGTAAAAACTCATTTCGGAATAACATTCAAGTTAATAAGTTAAACCCTCACCTTTTTTTAAAGTTTAATACTTAAAAATCTTGTTTATTTTTCTTTTCCATTGATGAAAAGAAACAAAAATCTAGACTTATTTTATTTTTCTCAAATTCTACAAGACACTACACTGTCGCATCCAGACCGTTGCACTCTTTGGACGCTTAGCCGTTTCATGTCTTTTGAATTTCTACGAAAAATAAAAGTATGTCGGGTTTAAATTCTGACTATTAAAGTAACTCTCGATGTCATTTCGACAAAGCGAAGGTACGAGCGACGAGAAATCTCATGAATTGGAGTTCTGAATAATAAGATCCCTCAATCGTAAAAACTCATTTCGGAATGACATGCAACTGGTTAAAAAACTCCAATGTCATTTCGACAAAGCGAAGTTACGAGCGTCTAGAAATCTCACGAATTGGAGTTCTGAATAATAAGATCCCTCAATCGTAAAAACTCATTTCGGAATGACATGCTAATACGTTAACAAGCCTCGATGTCATTTCGACAAAGCGAAGGTACGAGCGCCGAGAAATCTCATGAATTGGAGTTCTGAATAACGAGATCCTTCAATCGTAAAAACTCATTTCGGAATGACATGCAACTGGTTAAAAAACTCCAATGTCATTTCGACAAAGCGAAGGTACGAGCGCCGAGAAATCTCATGAATTAGAGTTCTGAATAATAAGATCCTTCAATCGTAAAAACTCATATCGGGATGACACGCTAACACATTAACAAACTTCATAGTCAATTTTGTAAGTGAAGGAAATAGCTATGACTTACTTTTTTTTTATTTCAAAAACCTCTTACTATTCAACAACAACTCCTCAATACTTTTTAAATTCTTTGGAGTCCCTATTTTTTGCAGGGTTTCTAAATGCTGATGATGGTGTGCATCTGTGCCCACAAAATCATACATGTTTTCTTTTAAAAGTCTTTCGGTTATTTTTTGCACTTGCTTTCCGTAGTGCTCCGTAAGTGCTAATAAATTCAATTGAAACAAACAACCCGCTCTTTTTAGTTTGTGGTATTCTTTAAAGTTATTGTGGTAGGTATTGTAACGCTCTGGATGTGCCAAAATAGGCTTATATCCTTTTAATTGTAATTGAAATAAAGTATCATATAAATTGATAGGAGGACTGAAATACGACATTTCTACCAACACTAAATTGTCTTTTAAAGTAAGAAGATCATCTTTTTCTAAAATGGCAGAAAATTGCTCATCTAACATGTATTCTGCAGCTGCGGTTATGGTAATATCTTTGAAATTTCTCTTTAGTAATTCGTCTTGAACCTCTTTTAGCTTGCTTTTTATAATCTCAGGGGTGTTTGGATAAATTTCACCTAAGATATGCGGAGTTGTAATGAAATTTTTAATTCCGAATGAGGACATTTTCTCAATTAATGCAATTGCATCGTCAAGATCTTTTGCGCCGTCATCGATTCCTGGCAATAAATGCGAATGAATATCTACAAATCCTTCAGGGAAAAAATCGTTTAGTGGTATTTCTTTTTTCTTAAAAAAAAACATTTCTTATAATTTGAAACAAATTTACGGTTTTACTATTGATATTAAAGCATGTATTGGGTTAGTTCATCTGCCTTTTGTTATAATTACACTCGGAAGGGATTCATATAGAATGTTTCATGTTTGATAAAGCAGAATTGAAGTGTCATTTCGATAGCGCGAAGATATGAGCGACGAGAAATCTCATGATTTAGAACAGCTATTAATGAGATTGCTTTGCTTCGTTCCTCGCAACTCCTCGCAATGACGGTAACCGAGGCTGTTTATTTCTTAATCAAAAAAACAAGACGTCGTTGCGAAAGAGGTACGATTGAAGCAATCTGTTCAATTATTACTAAAAATAAAATAGGTTGGTTTTAAATTCTAATTTTAGTGTACCCATAAGATGAGCAAAAGAATTTTGAATTAAACAATACTTCTAAAATCAGACCTCGTGATCCCAAGAAATAATGAACGCTACCGAGAATGAAATAAAATTTCATTCGAAGGTATCTGGCGAAGCCAAATGGAAGTGCGGTGCGCAGCACTAAGCATGGAATATCAAAAGAGAATGCTGCGCAGCAATTTCATAGGGATTATCTTGATTTTTTTTTGCTCCGAACTTACATTCGGAATGTATCAAGACAAAAGATGAACACTCATTTTTTTTACTTTAATGCTTAAAATCTTGTTTATTTTTCTTCTCCATTGCTGAACACTAAATCAAGTTCAGCACAGGCTTCAACAAAAATCTAGACTTATTTTTCGCTATGCGAGTTACCTACAACCAAAATATATTTTGGTTTTCTACGAAAAATAAAAGTATGTCGGGTTTAAATTCTGATTCCTAATCGAAGACTACACGTCATTGCGAAAGAGGTACGATTGAAGCAATCTTATGATTTAGAACAGCTATAGATGAGATTGCTTTGCTTCGTTCCTCGCAACTCCTCGCAATGACGATAACCGAGGTTGTTTCTGTTTCGATACCTTCATGTAAGTTAATTCTTAATGTTCTTTCATTTGGAGGGATTTGTGCTGATTCCGCCTACATAAATTAGTGCTACTATAACCCAGGTTCAAAAATAATTTAAGAACGAAAACGATTGAAGTTTTCCAAACTATTGTATAAGACTATAACTTATAATATATTTGGGTAAAATACACTACTTATGATTTTAATTGCAGACGGTGGCTCTACAAAAGCAGATTGGATAGCTATCAATAAAGATAAAAACGAAGCATTTAGAGTACGAACTTTGGGTTTAAACCCAGAAGTGATTACCGAATTAGAGTTGAAAAACCGAATTGTAAACATGTTTCAGCTTATAAAAATCAAAAAAGAGGTTACAGAAATCTATTTTTATGGTGCAGGTTGTGGTACTCCTGTGGCTACAAAAATTTTACAAGATGTGTTGGAATCCATTTTTACCAATGCAAAAGTTTCTGTTGCAGAAGATATGCTTGCAGCGGTATATGCAGTTGCGGGTAATAAACCTGCAATTGTTTGTATTTTAGGTACAGGATCTAATAGTTGTTACTATGACGGAGAAAATATACACATGAAAGCTGCTTCGTTAGGTTTTATAATTATGGATGAAGCGAGTGGTAATTATTTTGGTAAACGTTTGTTAAGAGCTTATTATTACGAAAGAATGCCAAAAGGAATTGCACAAAAATTTGAAAGTCAATTTAATTTGGAGCCAGATTTTATTAAGAAAAACTTATACAGAGAGCAAAATCCGAATATGTATTTAGCCTCCTTTGCACAGTTTATGTTCGAATTTAAAGAAGATAAGTACATTAAGAAAATAATAAGAAAAGGATTTCAAGAATTCTTTAAGTATCGAATCTTACCTTTTGAAAAAGGATTAGAAACTCCGCTCTACTTTATTGGGTCTATCGCTTTTTACTTTAGAGATATTTTAGAGGAAGTTGCCGAAAAATACGATTTAAAAATTACGGATGTTATTCAACGTCCTATTGATAATCTGTTGGAGTATCATAAGAAGAATATTGTTTAGTTTTATCAGTGATCAGTTGTCAGTTATCGGTTGTCAGTTAACAGTGTTCAGTAATCGGTTATCAGTTATCGGTTGTCAGTTATCAGTTGTAAGTGTTCGGTAGCAGTAGCAGTATTGGGTTCTCAATTGTTATTAAATAATTATCAATTATCGGTTTTTAGTGTTCAGTTATAAGTGTTCGGTAGCAGTAGCAGTATTAGGTTCTCAATTGTTATTAAATAATTATCAATTATCGGTTTTTAGTGTTCAATTGTAAGTGTTCATTAGCAGTAGCAGTATTGGGTTCTCAATTGTTATTAAATAATTATCAATTATCAATTAACGGTTATCAGTTATCAGTTATCAGTTATCGGTTATCGGTGTTCAATTGTAAGTGTTCAGTAGCAGTAGCAGTAGCAGTATTGGGTTCTCAATTGTTATTAAATAATTATCAATTATCGGTTTTTAGTGTTCAGTTGTAAGTTTTCAGTAGCAGTAGCAGTATTGGGTTCTCAATTGTTATTAAATAATTATCAATTATCAATTAACGGTTATCAGTTGTAAGTGTTCAGTTGGGAGATTTAAATATCAACTGGTATTAGGAAGTATTCAGTAAGATTTGTTTTGAGAATTAGAATTTTGTTTGCTAAATGGGTTCTCGATACAATTTTTAAAAAAAAATCACTCGAACTGACGTGCTAACAAATTTAATTACTCAAATACACAGCGGGCTATAATACCTATAAGATTCTTTACTTTTTCACATACTGATAACTAACCAACTGAAAACTGTTTATTTACAACTGTTTATTTACAACTGATAACTGATAACCGATAACTGAAGACTGATTACTGAACACTGAAAACTCTTTATTGACAACTAATAATTTAAAACTGATAACCGATAATTGATTATTGAACACTCTTTATTGACAACTGATAATTTAAAACCGATAATTGATAATTGATAATTGATAATTGATTACTGAACACTGAACACTGAACACTGTTTATTTACAACTGAACACTGATAACTAACAACTGAAAACTCTTTATTGACAACTAATAATTTAAAACTGATAACCGATAACTGATTACTGAACACTGATTACCGAATACTGATAACTAACAACTGAAAACTGTTTTTTGACAACTGATAATTTAAAACTGATAACCGATAATTGATTACTGATTACTGAACACTGAACACTGAAAACTGATAATTGAAAAGTGATAACCGATAATTGATTACTGATAACTGACCACTGATTACTGAACACAGATCAACTAATAAACTCCAAAATTCGTTCTAAACGCATACCTCTGGAGCCTTTAATTAAAATAGAATGGTTTTTTAGCGGGTTCTTTTTGAGAAAGTCTTCTAACTCTTGATAGGTTTTAAATTGAGGCTTGTCGGTTTTTGCGATGTTGAAATTCTCGCCTACAAAATAAGTTTGATCAAAATTGAAAGAAGTTGCTAACTCAGTTATCGCTTGGTGTTCTGGTGCACTTTCTTTTCCTACTTCAAACATATCACCTAAAATAACTACTTTTGACGCTGCTTTTATAGTATCAAAATTTTCAAGCGCTACTTTCATGCTAGAAGGATTTGCATTGTAGGCATCCAAAATAATCGTATTGTGGAGTGTTTTAATTATTTGGGAGCGGTTATTTGTTGGCACATAACTTTCGATTGCTTGTTTAATTGCTGTTTCAGAAACTTTAAAATGAGCACCAATTGTAATTGCAGCAGCAATGTTTGTAAAATTATAGTTCCCGATTAAGTTGCTTTGAATCGATTCGTTTTTATAGGAAAGTTTTACAAAGGGATTTACTTCTATAAACTGAACATCGTTGGGGTTAAAACAAACGGAGTTGATTTCTTTTGCTCTTTCAACCTGAATGGGATCATCAATATTTATAAAAACTGTTTTATGGTTTGCTAGCAAGAACGTATATAATTCGCTTTTACCTTTAATAACCCCTTCTACACCTCCAAAACCTTCTAAATGCGCTTTTCCGAAATTGGTGATGTAGCCAAAATCTGGTTCACAAATAGTACATAAAAATTCAATTTCTTTTTGATGATTTGCACCCATTTCTACAATACCTAGTTCCGTTTTAGGATTCATAGAAAGTAAGGTCAACGGCACACCAATATGGTTGTTTAAGTTTCCTTTGGTGGCAACCGTAGTGTATTTTTTACTTAAAACTACATTGATCAACTCTTTGGTCGTTGTTTTTCCATTGCTACCAGTTAAGCCTATAATTGGTATGTTTAGCTGTTTTCTATGAAAATTGGCAAGTTTTTGAAGGGATTCTAAAACATCAGCAACTAAAAGTATACGATCGTTAGTTTTAAATTCCTTTTCATCTACAACAGCATAACTTGCGCCAAGTTTTAGTGCTTGTTCTGCAAATGTATTTCCATTAAAATTATCGCCTTTTAGGGCAAAGAAAATAGTATTTTTTCTAATGGTTCTAGTGTCTGTATCAACTAAATAGTGCTGATTGTATAGGTTGTAAAGCGCTGCTGTGTTCATTTATAAGGTATAAAAAAGCCTCATTATTTTTCAACAATGAGGCTGTATTTTTAAATATACTATTTTATCTGCTAGGATTTCTAGCTTTTCTTTTTTGATTTGACATAGGTCCTACTTTATCAGACACACATCTAAAACCAATATAGTTTGTTGCCATGTATTCTGGTAAATATCTTCTTTGTGCAGGATCTAACCAATATTCTCTATCAGACCAAGAACCTCCTTTGTAAACTCTACTAATATCACTAATTAATGTAGTTCTGTTTTTATCATCATTTGTAAAAGTAGTAGCACCGGTTTCAGAATTTGTTACTATTTCTGGACTTTTAGGTGAGTTGTACATATTAGGTCTTGCTTTAAACTGATCTTCATCATCTTTATAAAAGCGAGAAGAATTTAAATCGCCATCACCAATATTAGAGTTATCAGAAACAGAGAAATTTCTTCTCAACGTTGCGTCATCCTTGGTAATTGGTATGTATTTTATAGTTCCTGGTAGCTGCTTAGGAATAATTTTACCATTTGGTAAGGTGTCATATGCTACTTCTGCGCTAGCATCACTTGCTGCAATAACTACATTGCCCTCTTTATCAATCATTTTTTTGGTAAAAATGTTACCTCTAAAATAATTAAAGTCATTTGCTTCATTATCTATTATAGGTCTGTATACATCTGCAGTCCATTCTGCCACGTTACCAGACATATCATACAATCCAAAGCCGTTTGGAGGATACGATTTTATTTTATTAGGAATATCAGAACCATCAGAACTCCAACCTGGTAAGCCACTATATTGGCCTTTTCCTTGTTTAAAGTTTGCTAATTGATCTCCTTTATTTCTATTTCCTTTTGCTCTAGAATATTTACCATTCCAAGCATATTTTTTTCTACCTCTAATATTGTTATATTCTCGGTTTTCTATATTCGCTTTTGCTGCAAATTCCCATTCTGCTTCTGTTGGCAATCTAAAACGCTGTGATAAAATACCATCCGCTTGCGAAATTTTTCTTCCTTGAAAAGCTCCTCTTCCTGGTCTTGGAACACCTCGCTGTCTTACCGTTCTACCAACACCTCTTTTATAGATTGTAGAATCGCCATCAAATAACTTGGTAGCATCCGTTAAAAAAACATCTGTATCAAAAAAGTTACTTATAGAGTCTTGTTCAAAAATATTTTTGATATGACCTTTATCTATTAAGGTTTTTAAATTTACAGCATTGGTACGCCATTTGCAATATTCATTGGCTTGCAACCAAGTAACACCAACAACAGGATAATCTGAATATGCTGGATGGCGAAAATAATTTTCAGATAAAATATCTGTATTTCCTAAACTTTTTCTCCAAACTAAGGTATCTGGTAGAACGGAGTTGTAGATATGCTTGTAATTCTCTTCCGATGGAGGAAAAACATTCTTTGTATATTGTACATATAAAAAATATTCTGAGTTGGTAACTTCTGCTTCATCCATAAAGAACGAACGAACGTGCAACTGCTTTGGCGTGGTATTCCAATCGAACATTACATCGTCTTGTACTTGGCCCATTGTAAATGTACCGCCTTCTACAGCAACCATGCCTAAAGGTGGTTTTTGCCCAGCTTCTGTATTTCCTTTTATAAAGTTACCGTTTTTTGGATCGTTAAAGGATAAACCAGTAAGTGTAGATTTATTTGAATTCGATCTATTACAGTTAGCTAACAGCAATGTTGTTAGGATAACTAATGTTATTTTAAAAATGTTTTTCATTTCCTAATTTAAAATTGATAGGGTTTTCTATAGTGATGCAATTTACAATAAATATAATTTCTACCAAGTAAAATGTAAAAATTAACGCATCCTTTTTATGCTTATTCTTACTAAACGATTGCTTTTTTAGTTTAGTATAATTTATCTTTGTTTGCTGTAAAATATCTAAATATAATTTGCGTTATTTGAATACCTATATGAAAAAACAGTTCGTACTTCTTTTTTGCCTCTTTTTAGTGCAGTTAAACCTTGCGCAAACTTCAAATTCTGTTTTGGCTTCTGGAGATTGGTTCAAGTTTTCTGTGGATACAACGGGTGTATTTAAGATTGATAGGGCTTTGTTGCAGAGAATTGGTATTGCTACCAACGGACTAAATCCGAAGAAAATTCACATTTACGGAAATGGCGGTCAACTTCTACCAGAAGTAAACAGCGATTTTAGATATGATGATTTGCAAGAAAACGCCATTTTTATAGCAGGAGAAAATGATGGTTCTTTTGATGGTAGTGATTTTATCCTTTTTTATGCAAAAGGGCCACACGATTGGGAAGTAAACCCAAGTGCCAACTCCATAAAACATAGGCAAAACATCTATTCTGATAAAGCCTATTATTTTATAACAGTGAATGCGACTGATGGAAAAAGAATACAATCTAAAACACCAATTACAACAAACGCGACGACTCAAATAACTGTTTTTGATGATTTTATATTTCAAGAAAAAGAGCAAAAAAGTATTTTAGCTGCGGGTACACAATGGTTTTACAATAGCGATTTTAATATTATAAATACTCAGAATTTTAAAATCCCTTTTAAAAATGCGGTTCCAAACGGAAATATAAATGTAAGAGTTAAAGGAGTTTCTAATTCTGTGGTTTCCTCTACGATGGATGTAAAAGTGAATGCACAAAACGCTTTTGTAATTAACTATCCTGCCGTAAACCCAAGTGCGTTAACAAAGGCCTATGATGTTGATCGAAATGCAACACTTGCAAACACATCCGAAAATATTGACGTTTCTATTACTTATAACAATAATGGGAATCCGTCTGCAAACGCCTTTTTAGATTATATAGAAATTGTTGGGCAAAAACAATTAGTATTTTCTGATTTTCAGTTTTCATTTAGAAGTTTAGCACAAGCAACAACATCCGGTACGGTGGCGTATCAAATAGTAAATGGTGCGGCTGCTTTTCAAGTCTGGGATGTTACAAATGCAATCAACCCACAAGTAATAACCAATGAAAGTACTACTAATGAGTTTACTTTTAAGGACACTGCAGGAGCACTTAAAGAGTATATTATTTTAGAGAACAGTGATTTTTACAGACCAGAAACGGTAGCAAATGCTAAAATTAGAAATCAGAATTTACATGCGCTCAAAGATCTTAACTATATTGTAATTACCAATTCGCAACTTTCTGGGCAAGCGCAACGATTAGCAGATTACCATCAAAATAATTCAAACTTAACTACAAAAGTGGTTTTGTTAGATGAAATATATAATGAGTTTTCTTCTGGTTCTAAAGATATTACAGGAATTCGTGATTTTATAAAACATGTATATGATTCCAATTCATCCGCAGAAAAAAAACTAAAATATGTCTGTTTTTTTGGCGATGCATCTTATGATTATAAAGATAGATTGCAAGGCAATAATAATATTGTGCCTGTAAAATTATCTACTATTAGTTTTAATTTGGCAAGTTCTTGGGTTACGGACGACTTTTTTGTGATGATGGATGCCAATGAAGGAACCATGTCTACCGCACATACTGTCGATATCGCTTCGAGCCGAATTCCGGTTTCCACAATTTCTGAAGCAACAATTGTTGTGGATAAAATTTTAAATTATTATAGTAAAAAGACGATTGGAGATTGGCGAAATACGATCACTTTGGTAGCAGATGATATTGATGAAATTGGCGAGGAAGTTTTAGAACAAGGGGTAGAATCGATTGCGGATGAAATTAAAGTAAATCAGCCAATTTTTAACATCAACAAAATTTATGCAGATGCCTATGTACAAGAAAATTCTTCTGGAGGAGAACGCTATCCTGAGGTAAACAAAGCCATTACAAATGCCATTGAAAAAGGAACCTTAGTTTTTGATTATTTTGGACACGGTGGGGAAGATGGTTTTGCATCAGAACGTATTTTAGATGTTCCTCAAATTCAGGGTTTTAACAACCCAAATACGTTGCCTCTTTTAATTACGGTTACCTGCGATTTTTCTCGATTCGACAATCCGAATAGAATTACAGCGGGTGAGTTAACATTAAAAAATAAAAATGGCGGTGCGGCAAACATGATTACCACCACAAGAGAAGTTTTTATTTCGGTTGGTCAACGTTTTAATGAAGAATTAATTCGGATTTTATTAGCTTTTAATGATGAAGATTTTACCATTGCAGAGGCATTAATGACTGCAAAAAACAATTTTTCTAGCACCCAAAAGTTCTTTATTTATTCTTTTGGTGATCCTGCCATGAAATTAGCAGTTCCTAAACCAAACATTCGTATTACCAAAATGAATGATATAGACATTACCCAATCTTTAGATACGATTAAAGCATTGTCTAAAGTACGATTTGAAGGCATTGTTACAGACAATTCAAATGCCATTTTAACCAATTTTAATGGCACACTTTCTACCACTGTTTTTGATAAATTAATTGATAAAACAACTTTGGATAATGATGGTTTTGGTGTTAAAATGACTTTTGATACCCAAGATAGTAAGTTGTTTAGAGGAAAATCAACGGTAGAAAACGGGAAATTTAGTTTTGACTTTATTGTGCCAAAAGACATTAAAATCGCTTACGGAAAAGGGAAATTAAGTTTTTACGCAGAAAACGGAGAAATAGACAAAGCGGGATATAATTTTGACGTTATTGTGGGCGGAATTGACGAAAATGCGCCTGATGATACGCTTGGTCCAGAAATAAAATTGTTCATGAATGATGAATCTTTTATTGATGGTGGCAATACAAATGCGTCTCCTAATTTAATTGCTGTGCTATTTGATGCAAGCGGAATTAACACCTCTATAACCGCTGTAGACCATGATATTGTTGGAATTTTAGACGGCGATACAGCAAACCCAATTATTTTAAATGACTTTTATCAAACGGAATTAAACGATTTTTCGAAAGGAAAAGTAAGTTATACGTTACGGGATTTAGAGGTTGGGCCGCACACTTTAAAACTAAAAGCGTGGGACACTTACAATAACTCATCAGAAACTACGTTAAATTTTGTGGTAGTTAGTGATGCTATTTTAAATTTAGAAAATGTGCTAAACTATCCCAATCCTTTTGTAAATTATACAGAGTTTTGGTTTAATCATAACAAGCCAAATGAGCCTTTAGAGGTGCAAGTTCATGTTTTTACAGTTTCTGGTAAATTGGTAAAAACCATTAATCAAAATATACAAACTACAGGTAATTTATCAAGAAGTATTACTTGGAATGGTTTAGATGATTTTGGTAATAAAATAGGAAAAGGAGTCTATATTTATAAGTTAAGAGTAAAATCGACTGCTAGTAATTTGGTTTCAGAGAAGTATGAAAAATTAGTAATACTGCAATAAAAATTAGATATTTGTAAAACTAACAAGAATAACAGAAGATGAAAAAAATAGGATTTTGTATTGCACTTTGTGCTCTAGTAAGTTTAAAAATAAGCGCTCAAACCGATACACAACAAACAGGTGGGATAACTACTGCTACTCCGTTTTTATTAATTGTACCCGATGCTAGAGCAGGAGGAATGGGAGATATGGGTGTTGCAACAACAGCAGATGCTTTTTCATTATTTCACAATCCTGCAAAAATTGTTTTTAGTGATCGACAAATAAAAACAGGGTTAACGTATTCGCCTTGGTTGCGTAATTTAACCGATGATATTTTTATTGGAAGTGGTTCTTATATTAATCGGTTTAGTGAAAACTCTGCCTGGGGAGCAGATTTTAAATATTTTTCTTTAGGACAAATCGATTTAACAAACGATCAAGGAGACTCTAACGGAAGTATAAACCCTAATGAATTAGTTGCAACAGGTTCATACGCTTTAAAATTAAGCGAAACTTTTTCTATGGGTGTTTCCTTAAAATACATACGATCTAATTTAGCCTTTAACGGAACAGCAGGAAATGTTTTACAGCCAATTAATTCTTTTGCGGTAGATGTTTCTGGGTATTATCAATCTTTTGAAGAAAATTACGGTAATTTTAATGGACGTTATAGAATTGGTTTTAATATTGCTAATATTGGACCAAAAGTATCTTACACACCAGGTCAAGAAGATTTTATACCAACAAATTTAAAATTTGGTGGTGGTTTTGATTTTATTTTAGACGATTACAACATTATCTCTACAACGGTAGAATTTACAAAATTATTAGTGCCAACGCCACAACCAGACGGTTCTGATCAAGACCAAGGATGGATTCAAGGAATGTTTAGTTCTTTTGGAGATGCGCCAGGCGGATTTAGTGAAGAATTGCAAGAATTTACTTATGCTTTAGGAGCAGAATATTTATACAATAATGCTTTTGCTTTAAGAGGTGGGTATTTTCACGAAAGTCAAGACAAAGGAAACAGACAATATTTTACATTAGGTGCTGGTTTTAAAACCAACGCTTTAAATATCGATTTATCTTATTTAATTAACTCTTCGGATGTAAATAATCCGTTAGAAAACTCTTTACGTTTTTCTTTATCTTTTGATTTAGGAGAAATCTATGACAATTATTAAAAGTGATAAATTTTTAGTAAATTTACAATTATAGAAGCAGTCAAAAAAGGCTGCTTTTTTTGACTCCATTATTTATGAAAAAAATACAAATAGCAACAGCTGCAACCCTTTTTAATGATGTGTCTGAACTTTCTTTAGAGGATAAAATGTTAATGGATAAGGCGGTAAAAGCTAGAAAAAAGGCATACGCGCCGTACTCTAAATTTAATGTTGGTGCCGCTTTGTTGTTAGAAAATAATGAAATTGTTTTAGGAAACAATCAAGAAAATGCTGCGTATCCGTCAGGAATGTGTGCAGAAAGAGTTGCCGTTTGGATGGCAGGAGCAACATTTCCTGGTGTAAAAATTTTAAAATTAGCAATATCAGCAAGTTCATCTATTAAAAAAGTAGATAAACCCGTAGGACCTTGTGGTGCTTGTAGGCAATCCTTATCAGAATATGAAATTAAACAAAAGCAACCTTTTCAAGTGCTGTTTATGGGCGAAGTTGGTGAAATTGTAAAAACTGAATCGCTGCTTTCATTATTGCCTTTTTCTTTTGATAGCTCTTATCTTTAAAATAAAATTAGTGAACTAATTACTACCTTTAACCTGTGCCCGACGATTACGTTGGCATTTAGAAAGGTTTCTTTTAAATTATGAAAGCAGATATCTCTAGTAGAAAAGACATTAAACACATCATCTCAAAATTTTATGAAAAGTTATTGGTGGACCAAAAAATGATTCCTTTTTTTAGTGATATTGTCATAGAAAATCAATTAGAACATCATTTAGAAGTAATTACCGATTTTTGGAACGATATCCTTTTTGACACAATTTCATATAGTAACAATGTGATGAAAAAACATCTAGATAAAAACGTTTTTGTAACTTTTAAGAAAGAACATTTTACACTTTGGGTATCGTATTTTTTAGAAACTATTGATACTTATTTTGCAGGAGAAAATTCAGAAAGAATGAAGACCAGAGCTCAATCTATTGCTACAGTGATGCAATTAAAACTGAACCTTTTTACAGATAAATAAGTTTCTTTTTTTAATTTGAATTTCGTTTTTTTATAGTAATTTAACATTTGGTCTATTTAAAAACCACTTAATTTTACATCAGTTGTTAATTTAAAGCAAAATGATTTCGTCAAAAATTACAGGTACCGGAACCTTTATTCCGACTCTAAAAAAAGAGAACACAGATTTTTTAAATGAAAAGTTTTTAAACGCTGATGGTTCTGCCCTTGCATCAGAGAATGATGTTATTATAGAAAAATTTAAAGCAATTACAGGTATTCAAGAAAGACGCTATGCCCGAGCTGAATACACCAGTTCTGATTTGGCTTTTTTTGCTGCTCAAAAAGCAATCGAAGATGCTCATATCAACAAAGAAGAGATCGATTATATTATTTTTGCGCATAATTTTGGTGATGTAAAAGTAGGAACGATTCAGGGTGATATGCTACCAAGTTTAGCTACCAGAGTAAAGTATAAGTTAAAAATAGAAAACCCAAATTGTGTAGCGTACGATATTTTATTTGGTTGCCCAGGCTGGATTCAAGGTGTTATACAAGCACAAGCTTTTATCAAAGCCGGAATTGCAAAAAAATGTTTGGTCATTGGAGCAGAAACTTTATCAAGAGTAGTTGATAAGTATGATAGAGATTCTATGATATATAGTGATGGTGCAGGAGCTTGTATTGTTGAAGAAACAACAGAAACAGACTCAGGAATTTTAAGTCATGCAACGCAAACTTTTGCAAAAGAAGAAGCCTATTATTTACATTACGGAAGTTCATTTAACAAAGATGAAGACAAAAATGTACGCTACATTAAAATGTTTGGACGTAAAATTTACGAATTTGCGATAACAAATGTTCCTACGGCAATGAAAATGGCTTTGGATAAAAGCGGTGTTGATATTAGTGATGTAAAGAAAATTTTTATTCACCAGGCTAATGAAAAAATGGATGAAGCGATTGTAAAACGTTTCTTTAGATTGTATAAAATGGCAGTACCTGAAGGTATTATGCCAATGAGTATTCATAAATTAGGAAACAGTTCTGTGGCAACAGTGCCAACTTTACTCGATTTGGTTTTAAAAGGAAAAATTGAGAATCAATCGGTTCATAAAGGTGATGTAATCATTTTAGCCTCTGTAGGAGCGGGAATGAACGTAAATGCGATTGTGTACAAATATTAAAGTTTTTTATTAAAGGTTTAAAGTTCATAGAAAATGAGTTACAATATATACTGTTAACGCTGTTTTCTATGAACCTATGTATCTAATCTTTTTAATGATATGGTAACTATTTAGTGAACGAATTCTCGATCTTTTTTGCAAATAAATTAACTTAAAAATTCTAACTTCTTATATCGGAAATCTAATATCAAAATATTATTTTTGCGCATGCAACAAGACCAAGTACTTATTTTAGATTTTGGATCGCAATACACTCAGTTAATTGCGAGAAGAGTTAGGGAATTAAACATTTATTGTGAAATTCACCCTTTTAATCATCCACCAAAGGAATTAGAAAACTTTAAAGCAGTCATCTTATCAGGAAGTCCAAACTCTGTAAGAGGAGAAAATGTGCTACATCCAGATGTATCGGAAATCAGAGGAAAAAAACCTTTGTTGGCAGTGTGTTATGGAGCGCAATATTTAGCTCATTTTTCTGGAGGAAAAGTAGCACCATCAAACACAAGAGAATATGGTAGAGCAAATTTGTCATTTGTAAAAAATGATGAAATGTTCTTTCAAAATATTTCTGAAGGCAGCCAAGTTTGGATGAGTCATTCCGATACTATTAAAGAACTACCAACGAACGGCGTTTTATTGGCAAGTACAAAAGATGTAGAAAATGCGGCTTATAAAATAGCAGGCGAAGATACATTTGCCATTCAATTTCACCCAGAAGTATATCATACAAAAGACGGAAAACAATTATTGGCAAACTTTTTGGTAGACATTGCAAAGGTTGCACAAACTTGGACGCCAGATTCTTTTGTAGAAAGTACGGTAGCTGCTATTAAAGAAAAAGTTGGCACAGATAAAGTTGTTTTAGGGCTTTCTGGAGGTGTAGATTCTACGGTTGCAGCAGTTTTATTACACAAAGCGATCGGCAAAAACTTGTATTGTATTTTTGTTAATAATGGTTTGTTGCGTAAAAATGAGTTCGAAAGCGTACTTAAACAATACGAAGGAATGGGTTTAAACGTTAAAGGTGTAGATGCATCAAAACGTTTTTTAGATAAATTAGCAGGTATTTCTGATCCAGAAGGAAAAAGAAAAGCAATTGGTGGTACCTTTATTGATGTTTTTGATGACGAAGCGCATCATATACAGGATGTAAAATGGTTAGCGCAAGGTACTATTTATCCGGATGTAATTGAATCTGTATCTGTAAATGGAGGTCCATCAGCAACTATAAAAAGTCATCATAATGTAGGCGGTTTGCCAGATTATATGAAGTTGCAAATTGTGGAACCGTTGCGAATGATTTTTAAAGATGAGGTGCGAAGAGTAGGTGCATCTTTAGGTATTGATCCAGAATTATTAGGACGTCATCCTTTTCCTGGACCAGGATTGGGAATTAGAATCTTGGGAGATGTTACCGCAGAAAAAGTACGTATTTTACAAGAAGTAGATGCTATTTTTGTAAACGGATTAAAAGAAGATGGTTTGTATGATAAAGTTTGGCAAGCAGGAGCAATGTTATTACCCGTAAATTCTGTAGGAGTAATGGGTGATGAGCGAACGTATGAAAAAGTGGTTGCTTTAAGAGCGGTAGAAAGTACAGACGGTATGACGGCAGATTGGGTAGATTTACCGTATAAATTTTTGCAAAAAATATCGAATAAAATAATAAATCAGGTAAAAGGTGTAAATAGAGTTGTGTATGACATCAGCTCAAAACCACCTGCAACTATAGAATGGGAATAGAACATATGAAGCACGTAAAAATTTTTATATTTCTATGTATTTTAACATTTACCGTTTCTTGCGGTCAACAGAAAAGATACATACAATACAAAGTTGAAAAAGGCGAAACTATTAGTAGTATCGCTCGTAATTTAAACATGGATGCGAAAGATTTACTTCGTTTAAATCCTGATGTAGCTGGTGGGCTTAGAGCAGATTCTTATATCGTTGTGCCAGAAAAGAGTTTGAACAATTATATGTCTAAAAACATAAAAGAGCAAACAGAAACTGCTGTAGACACAAATGCAACTTCTAATGAAGACGCTGCTATGGATGCAAAGGCAAAACTTTTAAATGAATTAAGAGAGAAGTATGTTCTTTATGAGGTTAAAAAAGGAGAGACTTTTTATAACCTAAACAAACTTTTTAATGTTACAAGAGCGCAATTATTAGTACTAAATCCTGAGTTGATTGAAGGCATTAAAGTTGGTCAGATCTTAAAAATTAAGGAGATAGCTGCTAAAGTTATTTCTGATATAAATTTTTATGATGATTACATTAAGCCAAACACCTCTTTAAAAGTAGCGTTATTGTTACCGTTTAAAGCAGATCTGTATAATATTGATACACTTGCACCAAAAGAGATTTTTATTAAAAATGCTACTCTTGTAAATATTGCAACTGATTTTTATATGGGTGCAGAAATTGCCATAGATTCTTTAAGAGGTCGCGGTGTACAAATAGATTTTAATGTTTTTGATACAGGTGATAGAAGTGCAAACGGAGTAAGAAGTATTTTGGCAAATAGAAATTTTAACAACAGCGACGTTGTTATTGGTCCTTTGTATTCAGAAGAAGTTAAAATAGTAGCAAATAGTGTAAATGTTCCGGTTGTATTTCCGGTGTATTCTAATAATCAATCAGAATTTTCTTCTTCAAATATTGTTAAAACATCACCAGAAAAAAGTGTTTTTAGAGAAGAGTTAGAAAGATATATTAAAGAACACTTTGATCATGGAAACATTATAATTGTGAGTGATGATAAAGCGGCTTCGTTAGAAACGAGTAGAATGTTAAGGTCTTCTTTACAATCTAAAATTAGTGCAAGTAGCATTCATTTATTAACCCCAAGTAAAGGCTATATTGCAAAATCAAGATTTTCTCAAATATTAAAACCAAACACAAAAAACTGGGTTATTATTGCTTCGGATAGCAACTTAATTATTGCTGATGTAATAAATAGTTTAATTAGTTTACCAGAAGAAACCACCACCAAAGTTTTCTCTTTTGACAAAAGCAACGTCTACGAAAATGTGGATAATAGAAAATTAGCAAAAGTTGGTTTTACCTATGTAAGCGATGAGTTTATTGATGAGAATTCGCCAGAAACCAGAGCTTTTAACAGTCAATATTACAAAAAGAATAATACATTACCTTCTTTTTATGCTACTAAAGGGTTCGATATAACTTATGATATCTTAGTAAGATTAGCATCCGGAAATGATTTAAAGACAACTTT
The DNA here is from genome assembly GCF_002954665.1 of Polaribacter glomeratus. Taxonomy (GTDB): domain Bacteria; phylum Bacteroidota; class Bacteroidia; order Flavobacteriales; family Flavobacteriaceae; genus Polaribacter; species Polaribacter glomeratus. The sequence continues at coordinate 72,226 of NZ_MSCM01000001.1, forward strand.
TAAAGACGGCGCATCCTCAAGAATTGAGACAAAATTTGACTACAGAAACCAAGAGTCAGAGAATCAAGGTTTGTTTATTGTGCAATATAATAAAGATTTAACGTTAACAAAGTTGAAGTAATATTTTATACATTTAAGGTATTTTAATCAGTTAGTAATGAAAAATATATAAAATAAAAAAATCCGCTAAAAGCGGATTTTTTTTATATTAGAAATTAAGAAAATTAGATTTTCTTCATCTGTGTTTTCATCATTTGTATTTGCTCTTTTAGCATGCCGTGTTTGTCTAATTTTTTAGCTTCTGCCATTAAATTAGTTGCTTCTCGCTTGCGTCTTTTGGTCATTGCAATTCCTGCTAATTGTAATTTTGCCATTGCTAAATCATGATCCATAGACAAGCCTATTTTTACCGCTTTACGCAAATATTTTTCTGCTTGTGTAATGTTCGTTTGGCTTAACATAATTCCGTGTAAATAGTTATAATACCCTTGTTGTTTTGTAATCAAAGCAGCCTCTGGGTTTTTGATATAGTTTAACCATTTTTGTGCTGCAGGAAAATTTTGTTTACGCAATTGTAAAAAAGCCAATAAAATAAATTCATTTTTAAAATAGAACAAAATGAAAATTCCGGCGAATAATAAGATGGAAATTCCGTTCATAATATTTCCTTGACTAAATTGGTAAACAGCCCAAGCTGAAATTAAAGCTGCTAAAACTAATTTTATGTTTTTATGAAACATTGTATATATATAATTTTTTGTAATCTCGATTAAATTCGAGCGATCGTTTTACTAAGTGAAATGCAAAAATACATTTTAAAATGAAAATACCTACAAGCTTTTTATATTGAATCTAGTTCAGGATAAGAAAACTTGTAGGGATTAAACTATTTCTTGTAGTGTTTTTTATATTTAAACCAAGAAAATGTTCCAAGAATGGCAACAAATCCTATGGAGTAGTATACAGTTGTTGGTGTAATTACTCGATCTCCACTCGCATAAGAATGCAATCCAGATAAATAGAAATTTACTCCAAAGTAAGTCATCATAATAGATGCATATGCAATGATAGACCAAAGATTAAAGGTATATCTACCTCGTAAACCAGGAATTAAACGCATATGTAAAACAAAAGCGTACACCATAATAGAGATTAGTGCCCAAGTTTCCTTTGGATCCCAACCCCAATAACGACCCCAACTTTCATTGGCCCACATACCGCCTAAAAAAGTACCGATTGTTAGCATAACGAGTCCAACAGTAATTGCCATTTCGTTTATAACGGTAAGTTCTTTAATATGAACATCCATTCTTTTTTTATTATTTTCATTGGTAAATAGCATTATGAAAAGAGAGAATATTCCTAAAATTAACCCTAGAGTGAAAGGACCATAACTTGCCACAATTATTGAAACATGCACTTTTAACCACCAAGAATTTAATACAGGTTGTAAATTTGCAATCTCTGGATCTAACCAACTTTGACTTGCAAAAAATAGTGTAACTGCAGTAATAAATGTAGTTGCAGTAATGGTTAAAGCAGATTTTCTGCCTAAAAATAATCCAAATAACATGGTTGCCCAGGCTACAAAGATGATAGATTCATAGGCATTACTCCAAGGTGCGTTTCCACTAATGTACCATCTTGCAGCCAAGCCTAAAGTGTGCAGTATAAAGAAAGAGACAACAACACCAATTAAAATTTTTACAACATAATTAATCCATTTTTTAGCACTAAATATCTGTGCAACTACAAATAGTATTAAAAGTAAACTTGCAAAACCATAATAACGCACCAATTTTGAAAAAACACTGTATTTGTTGTACGCGATTTCTAATTCTACTTGCCTATCTGAAGGAAGAACTTCTGACCCAAACTTCTCTTGATATTTTTTTATACCCGCTAAAAGCTGATTTGCTTTAGTATAATCGCCTGTTTTTTTTGCCGTTTGCAATAACTGCACATAAAGAGGTAATGATTTGCGAACAAAGATTGAATCTTGTGGTTTAAAACCTTCTGTTGACGAAGTTTCTGGTTGTGAAACCCATTTATTATTTTCATCACCAGGAATTGGGTAAATTTTTAAAATTCCACCACCAATTGCACCATATAATAAGCCAACTCTTTTATCAATTTTAATCAAATCTTTATCAAAATAACTCTTTACACTTTTCTTTTGTGCTTCGGCAACGTCTTCTCTAATTTTATAAGTTGCATTATCTGTAAAAAAATCTGATAAACGGGCATATTTGGCAGTTTCAGGTAAACCTAATTGTGCTCTAATTTTTGTATTTCCTTTCTCTAAAAAAACAGCAGGAACTTCATACCAAAGCCTTGGGTTTTCTATAATAGATAGTAAAACCTGACTAGGTTCCATGCCATATAAAGTTTCTGTTTGACTAACTTTTCTTACCAATTCTGATGCAAAAGTATGCGCAGGTTTCATTCGCCCACCAGCATCCTGAATTACTAATTTGTTAAAACTTTCTGCATGTTCTAAAGAAACTAAATTAGATTTTAATAAAGAATCTACTTGTTGATCAGAAATTCTGCTAGCGCCATGCCCATTTTCATGTTGGCTGTAACTAAAAGAAGATAAGAAAACAGCAAGCATAACAGACATCGTTATTTTTTTCTTTCTAATTTTCTTTAATGAGTTTTTTAAATCATCAAATCGTGTAAACTTTGCAAAGAAGATACAAATCATGCCTGTATATAAAAATGAATATCCTAAATATGTAATTAGGGTTCCCAAAAAATCATGATTTACAGAAAGGTGCGTTTGTTCTTTCTCTCCGGATAAATCATAACTAGCCTGAAATAGTTTATAACCTTTATGGTCTAAAATATGATTCATAAAAATTCTAAAATCAAAGGTTTCATTATCATCAATTACAGTTACTTCACTAGCGTATGAGGCTGCACTTTCTGATCCTGGATATTTTTCTAGCTGAAAATCATTCAGTTTTACTTTAAAAGGAGTTTCTAATATTTTCGCTCCATACCACATTCTAAAATTCAATCCATTCAAGGTAAATTCTTTTGTATCATCGCTATTAAATTTCCCGCCTGTAAGTTCTACTCTTTTTGTTTCGTTATTAGTGATAATATCTAAAACAACAACATCTAACATTTTATCATCTTTAACGCCACTAATGGTTTTCATTACTCCTTTACTAGGATATTGAGGCACTACAAAAGGCAATCCATGCACATTGTAAAGAGAACGTAATTTAAAATCTTGAATGCTGTCTTGTGCCAAGGTTCCTTTTTCTTGAGTTGCCATAACTTGAAAAGTACCAGCTTCTTTTGCATTAATTTTTAAGGAGTCATTTCTCTTAAAAATATTGATGGATGCTGAATTGTCTGGAGCATTGTAACCCACTAAAATATTGTGGATATTTTGAATAGTACCAGATTTTATATAATGTTCATGTCTACTTCCGCTAGAAGATTCCACGAAAAACAAATACTCATCTCCGTTTTCATCATCAACTAATTTTTTCTCTGCCCAAGGGATGTAATCCACTAAATTTACTTTGTATTCTTTGTCTCTAAATGCATCTGCATAAGACCAAGAATTTTTGCCCCAAGCAGAAAGTAAAATAGGTTTATGAACTGTTTTTTGTTCTTCATTGTTATCTACAATGACATTTATGTAGGTAGTTTCTGATAAAAATTGACTGGTAGTTTGACCTTCATCGATCAACATAATACCTTCAAAACCAATATATCTTGTTACTGCAGCGCCTACAAGAATTAATAAAAAAGATAAATGAAACATTAATGTAGCCCATTTTTCTTTTTTGTACAATCTGTATCTAAATATGTTTCCAAAAAAATTGATCATAAAAAAGACCATAATCGCTTCAAACCACCAAGCGTTATAAACTAAAGCTTTAGAGGTTTGCGTGCCATAGTCATTTTCTATAAAAGTTGCAATGCCCATCGCAGCTGCAAAAATAATAAATAAGACTGCTGTTAATCGTGTTGAGTAGAGGAAATTGAAAATTTTTTTCATCTGAATTGTTGCTTTTTAAAGTCATGCAAAAATAAGGATAAAAGCAACAAGACTTGATACTGATAGGATGTTTTTTGTTGTTAAGAAGTGTTAAAAATTAGCTTAAAAGTTATTTTGGCAGCTTATTATTTACTCTTTTTTTGTAATCTGTAATTAGTAGTTTCGCCTAGTACTATTTCTTTGATTATTGGATATTATAAATATTCAAATTAGAAATCATCTAATGTTGTTTTTTATATTTTAAAAGAGAAATTAGAGAAACAAAAGCCCATACACCTTCAAGAATTATAAAAGGAAGATATTCCATTAAAATGGATGCAACACAAGCTAAACTTGCGCCAATTAAGTTGAATAGGATAAAAAATAAGTTTTTATGGTGTAGTTTGCCGCTTATATTTAAGATGTAGGCAAAAAGTATAAAGGAAACACCCACAGAACCAATCCAGTCTATTATGTTCATTTGTTAAATTTTATTAAGGTTTTTAAAACTATTTATCGCTTCTTGTTTGATACTTTATAGAACAATTTGGCAGCCAATTCTTTAAATTTTCTTTGTCTTTTTTTGTCAGAAAATCATCATCTATTTTCAATGACTTTAGGTTTGTCAACTTCCTTATATTTGAGGAAATTGATTTTATAGGATTATCCCAAATTTCTAATTTCTCAAGCTGAACCATATCTCCGATATTTTCTGGAATACTTTCTATTTGATTATCAAAAATTAAGAGCACTTTAATATTTGATAAATAGTGCGTTTCAATACCTAATTTATGTATCTTATTTGAATACAAATCAAGAGTTTCTAATTTTTCAAGACGTTTATCTACAAAAGACAAATTAGTAAATGAATTCCCATCTAAAGAAAGCCATTTTAAATTTGGGATGTTTTTAATTTCGTCTGGTAGTTGTGTTAGTTTGTTTCTTGATATATCAAAATATTCTAAATTACCATATTCTGATAAATCACAATTAATTTCTTTAATTCTTGTTGCAGCAAACGAGAGACTCTTTAATCGCTTTAGTTTATTTAGGGCACAAGGAAATTCACTGATCGGATTTGCAGCCATAATTAAATCTTGCAACGTGCTAATTTCAAAAACTTGTTTTGGTATTTCTGTTAAATCATTACCTGTTAGAATTGCTTTGTAAATATTCAATGTATCTAATCCATCGGGCAATGAAGTCAATCCTTTACTTTGAAGCCATAAATATTTTCCTTTAATATCAGACCAAATAATCGGGTTCTTTCTTTTATAACTGCTGTTAATATTGTTAAGCTCAATGTCATTACAGAGCGCTGTAATTTTAGTTTTAGCAGTATTCTCTTTAGATTTCTGGGTTGTAAAAAGCCACGCTTTTATTACATTTTCATTGATGATGCAGTCATATTCGAAATTTGGATTCCAATTAATTTTATCAATATCGGTTACCCTGCCATTTTCAGTATATAATTGAATTCTGTTAGGTATTTCTTCAATTTTTGTTGATGTTATAAGGATTCCGTTTTCCGGAATATTTATTTTTTTAGTCCAAAAGATAGTTTCTGGAAGTTTTGGATACGCATCAATACCGAATATTATTCCAGCTTCTCCATTAAAGCCTTTTGGAAATATAATTTGGTTATGCTCTTGCCATTTTAAATAGGACCAACATAAAAATAATACATAAATGACTGTAATACTAATTTGACTTATTTTAAAAACTCTTTTGTTGGTTATACTTATTTTAAGTAAAAAGTCAATTAGATAAAGTAGAAGCCCAATACCTGCAATACACAACCCGAGAAGTATCAAATACCCTAAAGGGAGAACAGCAATGCTTAATCCAATTACTATTGTAAGAAATCCACAAACTTTTAATGGCGTTGCTACAATTCTTTTCACAGTTTTTGAGTATTAATTTTAATAAGAGGATTAAGCAGATTAATATTCTTAACAACGAAATAACCAAGCATGTGCTAAGTTGAATCTAAAAGCTAAAAAATTTATTCTACAACACTATCAATCAAAATAGTCAATAAATCGATAGCTGCTTGTGCAATTTTTGTTCCCGGTCCAAAAACACCAACAGCGCCAGCATCAAAAAGAAATTGATAATCTTGTGCCGGAATTACCCCACCAACAATAACCATTATATCTTCTCGTCCGTATTTTTTAAGTTCTGCAATTACTTGCGGAACCAATGTTTTATGACCTGCAGCTAAAGACGAAATACCTAAAATATGAACATCGTTTTCTACAGCTTGTTTGGTAGCTTCTTTTGGAGTTTGAAAAAGCGGACCAATATCAACATCAAAACCTAAATCGGCATAACCCGTTGCAACTACTTTTGCACCGCGATCATGACCATCTTGCCCTAGTTTGGCAATCATAATTCTTGGACGCCTTCCTTCTAAATCAGCAAATTTATTCGCTAATTCAGCTGCTTTTTTAAATAGTTTATCGTCTTTTATTTCTTTGCTATACACACCAGATATGGTTTTTGTAACTGCTTTATGTCTGCCATAAACAACCTCTAAAGCATCAGATATTTCACCTAAAGTAGCTCTATTTCTTGCTGCTTTTACTGCTAAATCAAGTAAGTTTTCTTCACCAGACTTTGCTGCAGTTGTTAAATTTACTAAAGATTTTTGAACTTCTTCTGCATTTCTATCAGCTTTTAAGGTATTCAATCTTTCAATTTGCGATTTACGAACCGCTTCATTATCAACTTCTAAAATATGTAAAGGATCTTCTTGTTTTAATTGGTATTTATTTACACCCACAATTACATCTTTTCCACTATCAATTCTGGCTTGTTTTTTTGCGGCAGCTTCTTCAATTCTTAACTTCGGAATTCCTTTTTCAATGGCTTTGGTCATTCCGCCTAAATCTTCAACTTCTTTAATTAAGTCCCAAGCTTTGTTGGCAATCTCTTCTGTAAGTTGTTCAACATGATAACTTCCTGCCCACGGATCAACTGTTTTGGTGATTTTTGTTTCTTGTTGTAAAAATATCTGTGTGTTTCTTGCAATACGTGCAGAAAAATCTGTTGGCAAAGCAATCGCTTCATCCAATGCATTTGTATGTAAACTTTGTGTGCCTCCAAAAACGGCAGCCATCGCTTCGATAGTTGTTCTTGCAACGTTGTTAAAAGGATCTTGCGCCGTTAAAGACCAGCCACTTGTTTGACAGTGTGTTCTTAATATGAGCGATTTTTGATTTTTCGGATTAAATTTCTTTACAATTTTTGCCCACAACATTCTTGCTGCTCTTAATTTTGCAATTTCTGTAAAATGATCCATACCAATTGCCCAAAAGAAGGATAATCTTGGTGCAAAAGAATCGATATCCATTCCTGCTTCAATTCCTTTTTTAATATACTCTAATCCGTCTGCTAAGGTATACGCTAATTCAATTTCTGCGGTTGCACCTGCTTCTTGCATGTGATATCCAGAAATAGAAATGGAATTATATTTTGGCATGTATTTGCTTGTATATTTAAAAATATCAGCAATAATTTTCATAGATGGAGAAGGAGGATAGATGTACGTGTTACGCACCATAAATTCCTTTAAAATATCATTTTGTATCGTTCCGGATAGTTGATCAGGTGCAACTCCTTGCTCTTCTGCAGCCACGATATAAAATGCTAAAATGGGTAAAACAGCGCCATTCATGGTCATTGAAACCGACATTTTATCCAAAGGAATTTGATCAAACAACACCTTCATGTCTTCTACAGAGTCAATAGCAACACCAGCTTTACCAACATCGCCTTGTACACGCTCGTGATCTGAATCATAACCTCTGTGGGTTGCTAAATCAAACGCAACCGATAATCCTTTTTGACCCGCTTCTAAATTCCGTCTATAAAAAGCATTGCTTTCTTCCGCAGTAGAAAAACCTGCATATTGGCGAATCGTCCAAGGTCTAATTACGTACATTGTAGAATACGGACCTCTTAAATTTGGCGCAATTCCTGCTACAAAATTTTCGTGTTTACGAGTTTTTAACTCTGAATCCTGAACGCTGAACTCTGATTTTTTTAAACTAATATGTTCGAATGATTTTCTAGACATTTTCTTGGGCTAATCTTTCTTTTTCTAAAGTTTCAGAAAGGCGTTTTTTATTGATGGGTATAAGTATCGTTTTAATGTTTCGCTGTTTTACAAAAGGATACAATTCCAAGTCATGTTTCATTTTATCAGCTGCATTTAACTGCATATTTGATCCTAACAAAATAATTTTTTTACTCGTAAAATTGTCATCTTCCTTTAATGCGCTTTCTTGTATTTTCTTTTGGATTGCTCCTGCTTTTAGCTGATGTAAAAATCCGCCAGCTTTTTCAATTTGTTTAAAAATCAGCAATGCCTTTTCGGCCAATTGATCTGTAATTGTTTCGATATAATAAGAACCATCAGCAAAACTTTGTGCTTCTTGTAAGTAACTTTCTTGTTGTAAAATCAGCAACTGATTTCTTGAAATCCGATTTCCAAATTCATTCGATTTGTGATAAATAGCATCATAAGAAACATTAGAAACTGTGTTGGAACCACCTAAGATAGCACTCATGCATTCTGTTGTAGTTCGCAGCATATTTACATTGTAATCATACAATGTTTTGTTACGCAAACTAGGTTGCGCAAAAATATGTGCTTCCACATTTTTTACTTCATATTCATTTAAAAGCGTTTGCCATAAAACTCTAAAGGCTCTTAATTTGGCGATTTCAAAAAAGTAATTACTACCTACAGAAAAGTTAAAATGGATTTTATCTGCAACATCTTTTCCAAAATGAGCTAAATATTCATTTGCATGCGCAAGTGTATACGCCAATTGCTGTGCTATATTTGCTCCTGAATTTTGATACAAATCACTTGAAACTGAAATACAATTTTTGGTAGACGATACGATATTTTCTAATTTTCTATGATCTTCTTTTAGGCTGATAAACCAATTGCCACTTTCAGCTAAATTGCCAATAATATCCGTTTGAAAATAAACAGTTTCTGAATCGCAAAAAGTAGAAAGTTCTATTTGAAAATCAGCATCTAAAAAAGACAATTGAAAATAAATAGTATTCGACTTAAGGTCTATGTTTTTTAAAACTTTCTGATAATCAAACTTTTTTATGGCTTTAAATTGAATAGCGTTTGCGCCCCTTCTTAAAGTATCTAAAGCTAGAGAATTGGCTATTTTCTCGTCATCAATAAAGATTGCTTGACAGATATTAAATCCTTTTTTAGGAAGGTTTATTTTCGAATTTGTTCGGTCTTCTTTGGTGTAAAAAGGCCTAACAATGATACCTTCATCAGTTTTGTAAAGCAGTGTTTCATTATAATCGGCTCCTTTTAAATCTACTTGAACTTTTTGTTTCCAAGCCGAGGCAGTTACTGGTTCAAATTCATCAAATAGAAAATTGCTCATTATTTTTTTATGGTATCAAATTCAATAATATAAATGTCTTCGTTTTCTCTTTTCATTAAATATTTTTCTCGAGCAAAGCGTTCTAACTCCAAAGAATCTTGAAGATTTTTGATCATCTCTTTGTCTAAAAATAGTTTTTCTTCATAAAAAGTAATCGTACTTTCTAAATCCTCAATCTCTTTGTTAAATTCGCGATGAACCAAATATGAATTGTCATCAAAAAAAAGCATCCAAACGATAAAAGGAATAAAAAAGATCACAAAAATGTTTGTCAAAATTTTGTAAACAGGCTTTTCTTTTAAACGATCAAAAAACTTCATTTATAAACGTTCATTTATTACAGTTCTAACAATATCAATGGCAACAGTATTAAACCTATCATTAGGAATGATGATATCAGCAAAATTTTTCGTTGGTTCTATAAATTGCTGATGCATAGGTTTTAAAGTGTCTTGATATCTGTTTAAAACTTCATCAATATCTCTGCCTCTTTCCGTAATATCTCTTCGAATTCTTCGTATCAAACGTTCGTCTGTATCTGCGTGTACAAAGATTTTAATATCGAATAAGTTACGCAATTCTTCACTGTTAAAAATTAAAATTCCTTCTACAATAACCACTTTTCGTGGATGTGTTTTTAACGTGTCGATTGTTCTATTGTGCGTTACAAAAGAATAGATAGGTTGTTCTATAATTTCACCTGCTTTTAGCGCAATTAAATGTTTTACGATTAACTCAAAATCAATAGCTCTTGGATGATCAAAATTTATCTTTTTTCGTTGATCATAAGATAAATTTTCTGTGGCCTTGTAGTACGAGTCTTGCGATATTACACAAACTTCATCCGTAGGTAAATGTTTTATAATTTGCCTTACTACGGTCGTTTTTCCACTTCCAGTTCCACCGGCAATTCCTATAATTAGCATATATTTTAATTGATTTTTCTTGAAAATTATTTTACTAAAATAATAAACTTTTTATAAAGTGATGAAATTATTAATTTTTATGTCTTTCGCTTTTAAATCGAACATTAAATTATACAAACCAAAAAACGTTCTGTTCATATAAATAAAATGCTTAGAACCTCTGCTTGCATTGTAGGATCTTAACTCTGAACTTTTAGTTAACTTATCTCCAAATTCTGATATTTGATTAAAAAAGGCTTCGTTAGAAAAATCGAACGTTTCTGCATGAAAAGGTTGTGTAAAAATACTTAACATTTCATGAAACATCGCACTAAAAAATATTGATTCTTCTTTACCGTCTGATGCTAATAAAATTTCTAATTCATACATTTTTTCTTCAAAAAGCTTCTTGTCAGCCAATGTTTCTTCTCTTGCCAATACAAAATACGGATTGTAAAAATCTAATGGAATTGTTTTCATACAACCAAAATCTAATGCGATTAGTTTAAAGTCTTCAGAAATTAAAAAGTTTCCAGGATGAGGATCTGCATGTACTTTCTTTAAATTATGAATCTGGAACATGTAAAAATCCCATAAAGCTTGTCCTAAACTATTCGATTTTTCTTGATCTGTGTTGATATTCGTAAATTCAGAAAGATGAATTCCTTTCATCCAATCCATCGTAATAATTTGTTTTGATGACAAATCTTTATAATAATTAGGAAACGATATATTTGGGATATGTTTACACGCATCAACAATTTCTTGACTCTGACTTATTTCTAACACATAATCTGTCTCTTCTAATAATTTATCTTGAACCTCAAGAAAATAATCGTCAGACATTTTGCCTTTCATTTTAAACATTCTAATAACAAAAGGTTTTAGTAATGCTAAATCAGACTTAATGCTATCTGCAATTCCTGGATATTGAATTTTTACGGCCAATTCTTTTCCGTCTTTTTTAGCTTTATGTACTTGTCCAATACTTGCAGCATTGTAAGCTTTTACATCAAACTCATCATAAATTTCTGACGGAAACTTTCCAAAACTTTTTTTGAATGTTTTTAATACCAATGCTTCAGAAAGTGGTGGTACAGAAAACTGTGCTAAAGAAAATTTTTCTACATATGCTCTTGGCAAAATGCTTTTATCCATACTTAACATTTGTGCAACTTTAAGCGGACTTCCTTTTAAGTCTTTTAAGCTATCGTAAATGTCTTCTGCATTTGATTTGTTTAATTTTTCTCTGGCTTCTTCTTCTGTATTTAAAATTTTTTCTCCATAATACTTTAAATAATTCACACCAACTTTGGCGCCAGTTGCCACTAATTTTGTTGCACGTTGAATTTTTGAAATGGGAATCGTACTTGCTTTTTTCATACTTAAATCACCTTTTTTTGAAACTTTTCTTTATAAACAAACTTTCCTAAGTCGAAAACATTTTTTAAAAATTTGTTTTCTATAAGTTCGAAGCTAGTGTTGATTGATTTTTCTATTAAAATATCTGTTTTCTCAAATGATTCTGATGTGTCTTCTAACCAAAACTGCACGGTTAAATACAACTGAATCCAAGCAGATTCGTTGATTAGTTTTCTTTGAATTTTTTCTAAACCATCAATAGGTAAGATGCTTTCTGATAAGTCTAAATGAGCTACAAAAGCCATAAAACTTTTCTTTAAACCAGAAAGAGATCCAAAAGAGTTTAATTTATTTTTACAACCTTTTAATGCGATTAAAACATATTCTCTATTAAGATTTAAATTCTCGAAAAAAGTAAAATATAAACTGATTAGTTTATTTTTTTTATCGAAAGCAGGAAACTCTTCACTTTCATTTAAAACGTCTATCGAGTTTTTAAAAAGTTCTTTAAAAACTGTTTTTTCTACACTTTTTATAGATTTAAAATGGCTGTAAAATTGGTCTTCTTCTATGCTTACACTTTCGCAGAATTCCTCTATGTCTGTTGGCTTTTGTTGGCTTTCTACAACAAAATCCATGTACATTGTTAGGACGTCTAATTTAGAAATATTTTTCTTTTTTTTCATATAAAGATTTAAAGTGCAAAAATACGAAACGTTTTGTTGTTTAAAGAAAAACAAGGTATATAAAACAAAAAAAACCAAGTTAAAAAGTAACTTGGTTTCTATAGAAAGTTGGGAATGTTATTTAAGCAAATATTTTGCCTAATCTTTTTTTACCGCTAACAAAATGATTTTTGTAAGATTCTAAAGTATCAAAAATAATATTTTGTTGATTGTCTAATAATTTCACTCCGCCTTTTAATGCTTTGTCAGCAACTTGTTGCCATTCACTTGCAACACTAATAGTTTCTGTAACTACTTCTTCTGTTGTGTGTAAAGCATATTCATTTGCTTTTTTTACAGATGTTTTTGCAGTTTCTAAAATCGTGTTAACTTTCTCTGTTAACTTTGCTTTATTTATTTTTTTTGTATTCATGTTCGTATTTTTTTAATGTTATTGTTTCAATTATAGATTTCCTTTTAAAGCTAAAGCTGCTTGAGCTTTCCAACCTTCTAAATCATAGATTTTAGCATTTATTCCTGCATCATCTAATAACTTAGTTAAGTCTGTAATTGACATTTTTGCAATTTGATCGTAAGCAGTAACATTTAGTTCATTTAAACTTTTTTCTAAAACGGGTCCAATACCTTTAATAACTTTTAAGTCATTAATAACGTCCGTTTTTATAACCACTACTTTTTCTACGATTTCTAATTTTTTAGCAACTACCTTCTTTTTTGAAGCTGTCTTTTTTACAGTAACTTTTTTAATAGGTGCTTTTTTTGTTTCAGTTGCTTCACTTACTTTTTCTTTAACGTCTTCAATAACATCCTCTGTATAATCTTCGATTCTATCTTTTACGTTTTCTATTGTTTCAGAAATGTTCTTTTTTAATTTAGAAGACATTTTTTCTGCTTTCTGAACTAATTTATTACTTGCAACTTCTTTTTCAATTTTATTTTTCATCGCTTCAGCTTTTTCAACTAAAGGATTTTTACTAATCATTTTTTTTGCGTTTTCAACCATTTTTGGATCATAACCAACTAATGCTTTTAAACGTTCTGTACTATTTTCTAATTGACCTTTAATAGATTCTGCAGTTTCAACAACCATATTAATTTGTTGTTTTGTTAATGGTTCTGCTTTCTTAATTAATTTAGCCGTTAATTTTTGCCATTTCTCACCAGTTTTTACGGTAGTTTCAATAGCGTTGAAAGAAGCATCAATTAAATCGTTATTAATTTTTTTAACAATTGCTTTTGCTTTTCCTAATGTGTTTTCCTTTTTAGACTTTTTAGTTGCCATAATATATATGTTTTAAGTTTTTATTTTTTATTGTTATTTATGCTGCAAATTTAATTTATGATAGTTGCAAATGAGTTACAAACTAGTTTTTGCTAAAAAAATCTAATGACTTATTTAGTTTTTTCCAGATCATTCCTTTTCCATTTTCAAGCTTGTTAAAGAAATTGTCTTGTTGTTTCGCTGTGAATTTTAAGGTGCTTTTTAATTTTTTAGAAGTTTTATCTTGTAAATTTTCTGCACTACTAATAGTTTTTAAAATTACTTTTTCAGTAGATTTTAAAGCAAAACTGTTTAGTTTTAAGGTTTGTTCTTTAATGTTTATTTTCGAAATTGTTTTCATCTTCTTTAGTTTTAATACTAATTTGATGCAAATATAAAAACGAGTAGTTACAAATGAGTTACAAATTAATATTTTGGTAGTTTTAGGTTTTTTTTTGATACAGATTTCAAAGGTTTTCACTAATAAAACGTGTTAAAGTGTATAGTAACAGGTAAAAATGATTAGATTTTTTTATTTTATCTAACGCCATATCAGTTAAGCTAAAGTCTTTGAAAACTTGTGAAATTTGTGTCTTTCATTACAACAGCAGCGTAAACTCATAGCAACAATCCGTGTAAATCCGTGAAATCTGTGTCTTTATTTAAACCATTAGCGTAATCTCAAAACAACAATCCGTGTAAATCCGTGAATTCGTAGTCTTAAATAGTTAATGTATTTCCTCAATCTCTTTAAGAAGTTTCTTTGTTTCAGGAAGCGGAGAAATACCATATTCTTCCTCTAAAATAACTTCGCATTTCATGTACGTTTTTATTGCCTGTGGTCTGTTGCCTTTAAGAATATACGCTTGCATTTGTATCCTGTACGCATCTTCCCAAGTAGCATCAATAGCCAACGCATTTTGTGCCAAGCGAATACTTTCTAAAGGATTTTCTTGTAGCAAAATTTCTGCCAAAGTAATATAAGCACCTAAAATTAAAAGTTGTGTTTTTTCTCTTTCTTCGGATGTCCAATCTTCAAAAATCCTGTTTGGTAAGTAAGAACCTTTGTATAAATCGATAGCTGCTTTGTAGGCTATTTTGGCAATATTGTTATCAATTGTAAAGGCTTCATTGCCAATAATAATATATTTTTCGAGTGCTTCTACATCAATCCAAACCTTTTCTAAATCAATTTGATAACTAACACCTTGTCTTATAATATATTCTGATTCTGTTCTAGAAAGTCTTTTTGGCTCTAAAACTTTATTAATTCCGTGAAGCGCCACTTTAAAATCACGATCATTCCAATCTTCCCAAAGACCATCCATAATTTTTTCTTTATGAAGTGCATTTCGTTTACGATTAGAAACTAAATATTGTAATAACTGAATTGTTTTGTCTCTTGCCCATTCTTTACTATCAATTTTTTCGTGATTTCTCCACACACAAAAATGCCCTAAAGTTTCAATGCTAATTTGCGCATCTTTTTGAAAGGCTTGTAATTCTTGTAATTGTTGAAGAGCATTAGACATAGCGCAACTATTTCGTTTTTATAGTGTCTATTTTTGCAGCAAGTTTTGTTATTTCTGATGACAAGCTTTCTATCTGATTCTGTATCTTATTAAAGTCAGATCTTGATGCGTTTCTCCATTGATCAATTTGTACTTTTTCAGAAAATTCTTCGCCAAATGTGCTAATTTTATCCTGAATTTCATCTTGCAAATGTGTAAACTGTTTTTTAGGATCTTTTAAGGTATCTCTAATAACTTTAGGACCAATTTCTTTAATGGTTTTCCACATAGAAAAGCTTTTTTGAATAATGCTTTCTTGTTCTTCACTAGTTTGGTGCTTTGTAGCTTCTTCTGTTAATTCGCCTAATTTTTGTTGCATAAAAGTAAGCGCATCATTAAAATCTGAAAAACGTTTTTCTTCGCCATCCTGAACATGAGAAATTTTACCGCGCCATTGTAGTTTAGATTCGCCATTTTCTTCAAATATTCGTTGATTAAAACGAACCATAAAAGAGGCTGTTTGGTCTTGTTTTTTTGTCATTATTTTAATTTTAACCTGGTTCTTTTTCAGAGCCAGTTTCATATTTTAATAAACCTTTAAAAGCATCGTTTACGTTGTTGCCTTCATACAATACTTTATAAATTTCTTTTGCTATTGGCATGTCAATTTTATAATGTTTAGCAAGTTCCATTACCACTTTTGTGGTTTTTACACCTTCGGCAACTTCATTCATTTCGCTAATAATTTGTTCTAAACTTTTGCCTCTTCCTAACTGAAAACCAACATGATGGTTTCTACTTTTAGCACTAGAACAAGTAGCAACCAAATCGCCCATTCCTGCTAAACCAGAAAAGGTGCTTTTTTTACCGCCCATAGCAATGCCTAAACGTGTAAGTTCTGCCAAACCTCTGGTTATAATTGCAGCACGCGTATTATCTCCAGCATTTGAGCCATCGCCCATTCCTGTTGCAATTGCATAAATATTTTTTAAAGCGCCGCCTAATTCGCAACCGATAACATCATCATTTGTATATACACGAAATAAACCCGAACTAAATACGGGTTGTAAACTTTGTGCAATAGAATGATCTACCATCGCAATTACTGCTGCTGCTGCTTTACCAAAATGGATTTCCTTAGCTAAATTAGGACCTGTTAAAACACCAATTGGATGTCCTGGCATTAATTCTTCAATTACCTCTGTCATTCGCATTTTTGTGCTAATTTCTAATCCTTTTGCTAAATTTATAATAGGAACCCAAGGTCTAATATGTGGTTTTGCTTCTGCCAAAACTTCTCTTAAACTTTGTGAAGGTACACCCATAACAATAACATCGGCATCTTCAACGGTTTCTTTTATCGAAATACAGGCTCTTAAAGAATGCGTTAATTTTGCATTTGGTAAATATTTGGTATTTGTGTGATGCGTATTAATTTCATCAACTATTTCTTGGTTTCTTGCCCAAATAATAGTTGGGCTATTTTTTGCAGTTAAGGAAGCAACAGTTGTTCCCCAAGAACCACCACCCAACAATCCAACTTTTAATTTCATAATTTTAGTTTTATTAGTTTTCTAATTCCTTTAAAAATAAATTTCTAACTTCTTCAACATAGCTATCTATGTTTTTTGGTTTCCATTCAGAAGTGTCTACAGGATCTAAAACTACTACTTCTATATGTGTAGGCTTAAATATTTTACTTCCTTTTGGCATTGCCATATATGCGTTTTTAATAACAATTGGTACAATTGGCACCCCAGCTTTTATTGCTAAATGAAAAGCACCTTTTTTAAATTTACCTAAAGTTTTTGTTCCGCTTCTTGTTCCTTCAGGAGCAATTACAATCGAGGTTCCTTTTTTTAAGGCCTCTATTGCTGGTTTCATCGCTGCAATCGCTTTTGTTTTATTTGAACGATCAATAAAAATAGCACCCATCGCTTTAAAAATTGGTCCAACAGGTGTGTATTCTAATTCCTTTTTAGCAATACCAGCAATGTCTTTTCTCAATATTTTTAATAGGATAAAAAAATCTGCAGAACTTTGGTGATTAAAACAGAAAATGGCAGGTCTATGATCTTCTAAATTATGTTTTCCTTTTACATTGATGTCTAAACCAGCCAGTTTTGTGCCTAAATCGCCAATACTAGCAATAGTAGTATTTGCACCTTCTTGTCTAGACAAAGAAAGAGATCCTTTTAATAAACCTTTTAAAGCGGATGGATAAATACTTGCAGCTGCCAAACCAGTTCTTAATCCGTTAACTAAAGGTTTTCTTTTATTTTCTTGAAAACGAAGAATTTTCCAATCGTTTTCAAAAGCTAATTGAGATAATTTTGTATCAGGATTTGTAGCAATTGGTTTGCCTACAATTTCTAACAACGGATAATCGTCAATACTATCTGTGTAGAAAAAACTTTTTGATAAATCTATTTTATTTGCTTTTGCAAACGTTCTACCTGCTCTGGCTTTCCCTTCTTGCCAACACATTTCTGAGATGACTCCAGTAAATTTTCCTTTTCTGACCTCCATTTCTGTACAGAAAATATCTTTGATGCCAAGCTCATTTGCAATTGGTGTTATTTGATAACGGGTTGCAGCAGATATAATAACGACTTGATGTCCTCTTTTTACATGGGATGCAATTAATGCAATTGCTTCTGGGTAAATGGTGTTTGCTAAATGTTCTTGATATACTTCTTCGCCTAAATCTATAAACTGTTTTTCTTTGATGCCTTTTACCCCTAAAGCAGAAATTTTTGTAAGCATTTCAAAATCTCTATTCCCAGAGGCATATACTAAAACGGTTGCTAATTGAGAAAGCAATTCTTTAGCAGTAGATTTGCCACTTAATAAACGAGATTTTAAAAATTGTTTGGCAGAAAAATCGTTTATTAATGTTCTGTCTAAATCAAAAAATGCAGCAATATGCGAACCTTCTTCATCTTCTAAAACATCATCAGAAATACTGTTTAATTCGGCGCCAGGAACAAATTCATTTTCTTCATTTCTTTGGTTGATTAATTTCTTTGTATTTACAATTTCTAATTTTTGTAAAAAGCGTAATCGTTCTGTAAGATTTTCAAGTAAATCCATCCAGATATCTAATTCTTTGATATCTATTTTTTTATTAATCGGAGTAAGTTTGCTATTTTTAGCCAATCGTAAAGCGCTTACTAAAAAGGGTTTAGAAACACTTTCTAACCTGCTAATTCTATTTTGCCAATGCAATTCTTTTCCTTTAAAAAGGCATAACTCTATGAAATCTTCATCTGTAAATTCATCTTCTAAATCCCAAGAATGTAAAGTTTGACAAACTACTTTGTTCGCTTCTAAATAAATTAATAACAAACCTTTAGAAACAAACATTTCTTGTCTTGCTAATAAGCCGTTTATATCTCCTTTTGGATCACTAATAATAGCTCTCCAATTTTTATCAAACAAGGTTAATTCGGCTTCAATCTCACTACTAAACTTAGGTTTATTTGTATAGAAAAACTCGAATTTAAACAAGTTTCTTAATCGCATTATTTCTGTCCAAAAAGAAAGAATTCTACCCGAAGAGTCTTCATCCTTAATTTTAACCAAGGCCATTTCTATAAAAGCTCTATGGTACAAATGCGCAGAAGCCATATTTGCATAATAGGTTGCTGATAAAAACTCTGTTGAAGCTAAGCTATATTGCGTTTTATAGCCCGCTTTATTTTTTTGAATAATGCCTGAGCTTTGTAGTAAGTTCAATGATTTTTGAACAGATGCACTAATGCTTTTTCCACGTTCAATTAAGACATCTTTTTTACGTTGTTCAATATAATTCATCAACTTAATAACACTAAACTCGATATCATTTTTGGTAAGCGAAAAATTGTTTAACAACACATTACAAACCAATGAAACAGTCGTTACAGGTGTAATCATGTTTGCATTATGAATCAATTCAAAAGCAAACCGAGGCAATGTATTTACATCCGAATAACTGTCTTCTTCAATATCCGGTATGATGGCATTTTGGTGTGCACCAGCATCTACAGGTTCACCAAATCTAATGGCAGCCTTACCATATTCGTTTCCTAATTTTTTAAAGTAGTTGATAAAAGTGCCAATATTTTCAGATTTCTTTTCAACACCTTTGCCTTCTTCAGTCATTTCTTTAACATCCGGAATCAAATCATACACAATAGAAACAGGTACATATTTTATGTTTCTTGTGCTTTCTTTCTCACCCTCCATGATGTATTTTAAAATCCCCATTTGTGGGTAGACAATCTTACCAGTTCTAGAGCGTGTTCCTTCTATATTCCAAGTTAAATGATCGCCGTTTTCTATCATACAAGAAATGTAATGTCTTAAAGCAGCTTTATAAATTTGGTCTTCTTTAAAACTTCTTCGGATAAAAATTAAACCCGATTTTTTTCCCAACTGTTTAAAACCAGGAACGGCTAAATTAATACCACCAAAAGTATACGGAATAGGCATTCCATATCTAGCTAAAGTGGTTACTAAAACAACAGTATCTAAATAGGTTTTGTGTGTTAAAATAAACGCAACAGAATTTTGTCGCATTAATTTCATCAATTTTTTTATTTCTTTAGGGTCAATATCTATTTTGCTATTATACGCTTTAGACATCATAAATTGAAACCCTTTTACAGATAACATATTTGCAATAGGATGCTGCTGCGAGTACAATTCTGCAACACAATCGGCTCCTTGTTTTTGAACTTCAGAAAATTCAGTTTTTTGCTCTTCAGCAATTTCTTGTAGTTTTTCTTGAAATTTAGGATGCGCTATAATATTCTGTAAACTATGTTCCATAATTAGCTAAAAAAGAGGTTTGTAAATTTTGATATTCCTTTTTGTTCCCAAAACTCAGGGAAAAATAAACTTTCAACCTTAGTAATGATTCCTTCTGGTTTTTTGCCAGTAATATTTGTGTTTAAAGAATTTGCAACGGTTAATAGTACAGATGCGTTTGCACCCATACCACAATGACTTCCAAAAACTTCAATATTTTTTATGTCTTTTCTTAATGTTTCTGCTTCCATACAGTGTTTCCAAGGTAAAAGTCCATCGGTTTTTGTGTAAATGCAGGTTACGGGTACATCCGGAATTTCTTCTAATTCTTTAATAAATTTATCATTTCTTTCCTTTAATTTTCGTCCTCTTAAAAATTCTAAAGATCGAACTACAGGCGTTTTCATGTTTTTAACACCCCAAACAGGAGAACCAATTGTAATTAATTGTTCTACTTTATCAGGATGTCTATTTGCAATTATTTTTGCAAAAATTCCGCCGCCACTCCAGCCAACAAGACTTACTTTTTCTTGATGTTTTTCAAAGATTTCGTCTAGCTTTTCTATCAATTTTGGCAATGATTTTGAGTTAATCATGTTTACACCTAACTCCCATTTATAGGTTTTAAAGCCAACAGATCTAAGATAATTTCTAACAAAAGTAGTAGATAAATCATTTCCTAAATAAGGAGGCATTAATAAAACGGGTCTATTTTTACTCGCTTTGTGTTTTGGTATAAACGGATAAATACCAAACATAGAAACCCACTCTACAACAGATCTTGTTTCTAACAATACATTAAATAATGGTGGCGATTCTATTCTTGTATTTATTTCTTCAATCTTTTCTTTAAAGGTAATTAGCACTTGATTTGCAATTTCGTTGCTGCCTTTTTTTGCAGGCTTAACTTTGTTTATTCTATCTAGCACAATAATTAAAGTTACATAATCTCTATCAGGACCAAAATCTTCACAAACAGATATGCATTCGTTCAATAATGTATTTATCTCTTTTTTTATAAGTTTATTATCATCAATAAGGCCAATAATCATTTCCTCGAAAGGATGAAGTTCAAACTTTCGAATAACGATGTCTTTTGCTTTTAGTAAGGTTAGGCCTTTAGACATCGCAACTTTTAACGCAAGTTTTGTAAAGGAGGTATAGAGAGTTTTATTGTTTTCCATTTTTATAGTTTATGCCTTAATTCTATCATTTAGCCAATTAATGACATCTTGTTCAACTTCATTTTTATTAATTTCATTTAGCATTTCATGTCTGCCACCTTCGTAAAGCCTTAGTGTTAGATCTTTAATGCCCGCTTTTTTATATTTATTTGCCACTTTTTGTACGCCTTTTCCCATTTCTCCAACGGGATCTTTATCACCCGAAAAAATTAAAATAGGCAAGTCTTTTGGCGTGTTTTCAAAAGTTTCAGTTAAACTAATTTTCTTAGTTCCTTTTAAGATATCTCTAAAAACACTTAAAGAAAAATCTTCAACTCTTAACGGATCGGCTTCAAATAAATCAACTTGGTCTTCATCACTACTAATCCAATCTACTTTTGTTCTGTTTGGTTTAAACTTTTTATTAAACTGAGTAAAAAACAGACTTTTTAATAATTCATTACTTCTATGTTTGCCATTTATTTTGCCTAAAATATCTGCGCTAAAAAGACCAACAGGTCCCAAACCTTTCATAAAACTTGCCGTTCCGGATAAAATTAAAGCATCTAAATCAT
Source organism: Polaribacter glomeratus (assembly GCF_002954665.1). Lineage (GTDB taxonomy): Bacteria > Bacteroidota > Bacteroidia > Flavobacteriales > Flavobacteriaceae > Polaribacter > Polaribacter glomeratus. The sequence goes on from NZ_MSCM01000001.1 coordinate 93,909, forward strand.
CACCATATTTAGTAACATATTCTCTGCTTAATAAAGAACCCATACTATGACCAAATAAAATTATTTTTTTCTTCGGATGTTCTTTTTGGATAATTTCTGTAAGCTTACGCATATCGTTTAAAGCATCTAAAAAATAATCATCACCATCATAATACCCTAAATAATCATGATTTTTTACTGATTTTCCGTGAATTCTATGGTCGTTAGCATATACTTCAAAACCTTCATTTTGCAATTTTTCTGCTATTGGATAATACCTACCGGCATGTTCACCAACTCCGTGAGCAATTTGTACAATTCCTTTTAAGGGTATGTTTTTGTCTGATGGCCATTTGTAATAGAAAATAGTTTCATCATCCACTGTTTTAAAGGTGCTTGTTGTAAAACCCATTAATTTTTTTCTAAAAATTCAGAAAGCAGTTGAGAGAATTTATCAACGTTCTTTTTTGTTCCTGTAAGTTTTACTCTTTCTTGAATGATGGTTTCTTGTAACAATAAATTCTTTTTATAAAGATTCATTAAATTATCGTCATCAATTTCAATTTTTACAGTAGGTTTTGTTGTTTTTTTCTTTTTAACAGAAACACTTTCTTTTAAAACTGCTAGCTGATAATTAGTTTCTGACTCGCTTATATTTAGATCAAAATCATATAAACCAATAGCTTTTTCTCTTCTATTTTCATCTTCATTTATATATTTTTTAAATGCTGTAAAAAATACTAAACTTTTAATTTTTTGAATTTTTTCGACTGTTTTTTCCTTTTCTTTTGCTAAAATAAGTAATTCTAGTTCATTTGCAGATTCTCTAATATATCTAGAAAACTTATCTGCATCTGGCATTGTTTTAGCATCAGAAGTAGTGGTGATAGAAACCGAACCATTATAACTAAACGCGGCTATAATCAACCCAAAGCCGTCTAAAACAGGTGCCAACCCAAAAATACCAACAATTTTATGACCTTTTAAATACAACGGATTCTGTGGTCCAGGAACATTTGTAATAGTAACATTAAAAGGCGGTCTGTGAAATTCTTTAATATTGTATTTGCTATACAAACCAGCAGCTAAATTTGCCAAACCAAAAGGCACTGCGTCTGCCATTTTAGAAAGTGCTTTTGCGCCAACGGCTTTGTGTTTAGACTTTCCTAAACTAGTTTGTTCTTGTATAAATTCTAAACGTTCAATAGGGTTCTTAATATGCGTACCAATTTTAACCAGCATATTAGAAATCTGATTGTTCATTTTTTGCTCTTCGCCTTTTACACGAATAGAAATAGGAACATTGGCAACTAAGGGTTGAACTGGTAATTTTTCTCGCTCTTCTAAATATCTTCGTATAGCACCTGCACAAATTGCTAAAATTAAATCGTTAATACTAACCTCCATAATTTTACGAAGCGTATTTATTCTATCAAAAGATAAAATGGCAGTTCCCCAAGTTCTTTTAGGAGAAACAGATTCGTTAAAAATTGTTTTTGGAGTAGCGTAAGCGCTTTTAAGTGGCGATCGTTTGCTATTTAATTGATTATTCATTCTTCCTTTTATAAAAGAAAATGCAGTTTCTCCAATTAATTTAGGAACCTTTAATGGGTTTTTAAGAAAACCATAGGTGCTTTTTATCAGTAAACTTATTTCATCCGGCAACGGTTCTGGTTCGTAAGGCTTTGGTTTTGATGGTTTTTTATTTTTGTCTTCTTCACTCTTATCAAACAAAATACTCATAACACCAACTCCAGAGCTTCCATCAATCATTACATGATGAATTTTAGACACAATAGCAATTGATCCTTTAGGTACTTGAGAAACTTCATCTAAACCTTCAATAAAATCGATAGACCACAAAGGTCTTCTTAAATCTAAAGGACTACTAAAAATAGAAGAAGTCATCTCTCTTAATGTTTTCCAATTTGCAGGATCTGGAAGTTTTAATCTGTTGATATGTAAATCAATATCAAAATTTGGATCATCTACCCAATATGGATTGTCTAAATTTAAAGGAACATTTAAAAGTTTCTTTCTAAACTTAGGTATTAAATGCAGTTTCGAAGCTACTATTTCTCTAAAATCATTAAATTCTATAGAACCTTCAACAATTGTTAAAGTTGCAACATGCATAGGGCTAGTTGGAGATTCTGCATACAAAAATGTAGCATCTTGCCCAGATACTTGTTGTATAGAACTGTCTAAAACTTCTTGTAAAAGATCTTTAATTACCTTATTAGCCATGTATTTCTAAATTTATATATTCAATTTTTTGCTGAGAAACAAAGCGTTTATATCTTTTTCTATAAATTTCTCCACTCTGCAAGATAAATAATTTTAGTTACATTTTCTAATTTGAAATTATAGACTTTTAGCCAATTTTTGGTAAAAAAAAAGTCTCAAAAAATTAATTTTTTGAGACTTTTAGTATTTGAGCCGATAGAGGGACTCGAACCCACGACCTGCTGATTACAAATCAGCTGCTCTAGCCAGCTGAGCTACATCGGCTTTTATTTTAAGTGCGCAAATTAAATACTAAAATTGAAGTTTACCAAGATAAAAATGCTTTTTTTTTAACAAAACAATTTAAAATTCTTGTAATGCCGCTTTATAGGTTTTTAAACAGCGTTCTCTTGCTATTTTATGATCTACAATCTCTTTAGAATACGTAAATTCTTGAAAATCTGGAACCCACTTTTTGATGTATTCTAACTTTTTATCAAATTTAAGAATCTGAGTGGTTGGGTTAAAAATTCTAAAATAAGGGGATGCGTCAACGCCAGTTCCTGCAACCCATTGCCAATTACCAATATTACTAGATTGTTCATAATCGTGCAGTTTTTCTGCAAAATAAGCTTCGCCCCATCTCCAGTCTATTAATAAATGTTTACATAAAAAACTACCAACCAACATACGCACTCTATTGTGCATAAAACCTGTTTGGTTTAATTCTCGCATGCCTGCATCTACTAATGGGTATCCTGTTTTTCCTTGACACCAAGCTTTGAATTCTTCTTCGTTATTTCGCCATAAAATTCTATCGTATTGTGGCTTAAAGCTGTCTTTTGTGGTATGTGGAAAATGCCATAATATTTGCATAAAAAACTCGCGCCAAATTAACTCTTTTAAAAAAGTAATATTGTTGCTTTTTGATCCTTTATCAACCATTTTCCTTACGCTTACCGTTCCAAAACGTAAATGAGTTCCTAGTCTAGAAGTACTGTTTTTTGCAGGAAAGTTCCTAGTTTCTTCATAAGTATCAATTAAAGTAGCGTCTACTTTATAAGAAGCTACTTTTATAGAAGATGTCTTGAAACCAATTTCTTCTAAGGATAAAAATTGAATAGTTTCATTTTTGATAAAATTTTCTAATTTTTCTTCCGAAGGAAAAAACTCAATACCTTGAAGTTCAAAAGCTTCTAGCCATTTTTTTGAATAGGGTGTGTATACTTTATAGGGCGTTCCGTCTTTTTTTACAATTTCATCTCGTTCAAAAATTACTTGGTCTTTAAACGTTTTAAAACTGCTATCTTTTGATTCTAAAAATGATGAAATTTCTAAATCTCTTTGAAGCGCATACGGCTCATAATCATGATTTGTAAAAACAGTATCAATGGTGTATTTTTCTGATAAATCTTTGAAAATTTCCATTGGTTTTCCATGAAAAACAGAAATACTGCTATTCATTTTTAAAAGTTGCTGCTGAATATTTTCTAATTCCTGATGAAGAAACGAAACACGGGAGTCATCTGTTGGTAATTTATTTAGGATGTCTTCATCAAAAATAAAAATAGGAAGTACTTTTTTATCCGAAGAAAGCGCATTAAATAATCCGCAATTATCGTCTAAACGCAGATCTCTTCTAAACCAAAAAATATTTATTGTTGTTTTCATGTTTTTTGTTTTTAGTTTGATTTGTGAAAATAAAAATGCCACAAATTCAAAAATTTTAGATCTTTAAAAGATCTTGAATTCTTGAATTTATGGCAAAAATAATATTTTTTTACTTTTTATACTCACCAAAGAGCTCTAGTAATTTTTTTTGTCTGTAGGCAAAAATTTCTTCTAGTTTTGGTTTTACTAAGAAAGGATGAACCAATTGTCCTAAAATTCCTAATGGAACTTTATAATCAATAATATCTTCCATTTCTACGCCACCATCAATTTCTTTGATAAAATGTTTGTGATGCCATAATGCATATGGTCCATACATCTGCTCGTCAACAAAATATTTTTTATCTTCTATGTGTGTAATTTCTGAAACCCATTTTGTTTTTATCCCAAGAATTGGAGTAACAATATATTGTATAATTTGTCCAGTATACAAAGGTCTGTCAATAGTAGAAATAATATTGAAACTCATGTAATCTGGCGTAATTATTTTTAAATTTTTTGGATTTGACAAAAAGTCCCAAGCTTGATCTACCGTAATTGGTAATTTTTGTGATTTATGAAGCGTGTATATTTTCATGTTAATTATGAACTAAAATGTATAGATTTAAAGATGTTGCAATACAAAGCCAAATCATATATGGTAAAAGTAAATATTTATAATTGCCTACTTTGCTACTTAATTTAAAGAAGTAGATAAATAGGAGTGAAGTTAGTAGTGTAATTGTAATTAAGCCGACTAAGACTAAATGCTGATTAAAGAAAATAAAGTTTCAACTTACATTTAAAATAAATTGAATTAGAAAAATAATTTTCATTTTCTTAGAAGTATCTTCTAAAAAAAGTTTCCCTAAATAAATTGAAAAACAAATCATAATAAGAGTCCAAGCAATGCCAAAAACAATTCCTGGCGGCGTCCAAGGTGCTTGATTTAAATTTGTGTACCAATCTGTTAAAGGACCGTTATCCATTAACCAACTTCCAATGGCTAAGCCACCAAAATTAATTATTAAAAATAAAATGGTTAAACGAAACTGTTTCATTATTTACCTTGAATTTCTTCTATTTTTTTAAGAATCACATCGGCATCGAAATACTTTTGATCACTATCACTTCTATTAATAGATTGCAATTTATAAGCTTCTTCCATTAACTTTTTATAAGAATCTTGTAGTTTGTCAATTTCAGATTTTTTTTTAAATATATTAAACATATTTTTTTATTTTAAATATTTAGTAATTTTTGAGCTTGTAGGGCTTGTTAATGAGAAATAATAATCTATTAAAGCACCTTCTGTATCCACAAAGTATTTCTGAAAGTTCCATTTTACTGAAGAACTTTTATTACCGTTCATTTCTTTAGTAGTAAGCCACGTATACAAAGGGTGTTGATGGTCTCCTTTTACATCAATCTTTTCGGTCATTAAAAAAGAAACACCATAATTTACTTGACAAAATTCTTGAATTTCATCCGCATTTCCAGGTTCTTGTTTTCCAAACTGATTACAGGGAACTCCGATAACCACTAAGTTGTCTTTGTAGGTTGCGCTTAAAGTTTCTAAATCTTTGTATTGAGGTGTAAATCCGCATTTAGAAGCAACATTTACAAATAATATATATTTTTTTTTAAAGTCAGATAGATTTATAGGTTTACCTTGTAAACTATCAATTTTAATATCGTAAAGATTCATTTGTTAAGTGAGTTAGATTATATTTTAAAGCTTACTATTCCACAATCTAGTTCAAAAATTTGACCAGAAATAGAACGTGCTTTATCAGAAATTAAAAAAGTAGCCATATCTGCCACTTCTTGCGGAGCTAGGAATTTTTTAAGAGGATGACGTTCTGTAATGCTCTCGATCATTCTTTCGTTTCTTAATAATTTTGACGCCAAATCGGTATCTGTTACTGTAGGTGCAATTGCATTTACTCTAATTGTTGGCGCTAATTCTGCCCCTAGAGATTTTGCTAAACCTTCTACACCAGACTTTGCAGCTGCTACACTTGCATGAAAAGGCATGCCTAATTTTGCAGCAACGGTACTAAATAATAAAATAGACGGATTCGTCCCTTTTTTTAAAGCAGGTAAGAAGTGTTGAATGGCTTTTACAGCGGAGATAACATTAATTTCATAATCTGTTCTAAAATCATCTAGACTTAATCTAGAAATAGGTTTTAAATTGATGCTTCCTGGACAATAAATAAGAGAATCTATTTGATCAATATCAGGCAATTCGTCATTAAGAATGTCGCAAGAAAAATGAGTAAGATTTGTATGAGAAAGTAGAGGAACTGATCTACTTATATTAACTACTTGGTTGTTCTCAACCAAAGATTTAACGATTGCATTACCAATTCCTTTACTACCCCCAATTACTACTATTTTCTTCATATGCTTTATGGTCTTCCTTTTAAGCGCTTTTCTATTTTCTGCTTTACAGCAGTTAAGCGCTTCATTAGATCCATCATTTCTGGATCTTTTTCTGATTTATAAACTTCATTAAGTTCTAGAATAAGTGCTTTTACTTCTCTAGATGCTAAAATTCTGTCGCTAGTTGTTTTGAATGAGAATTTTCTGTTCTCAAACTCTATAGCTCTTTCAATTAAATTCATTTCTTGTTTTTTCCTAATTTTTACTAATCTGTGAATATAATTATAAAAGTTAGAAAATCAACAAAAAAAACGCTTTATTAAGAGGCAGTAAGTGGTTTCCCTTTTAGACGCTTCTCAATTCTTTGTTTAACAGATGTTAAGCGTTTCATAATGTCCATTATTTTTTTGTCTTTGCTCTCTTTGTAAACTTCGTTTAGACTTAAAATTAGAGCTTTTGCTTCTCTAGAAGCTAAAATGCGATCGCTAGTTGTAGGAAATCTCATTTTTCTTGTTTCGAACTCTAAGGCTTTTTTAATTAATTCCATGGCTTAGTAATTTAAAGTGTTTTGTAATTCTGCTATTTTTTCTGATGTGTTAAAAACACCACCAAAATAAGAAGTTACTGTAGAAGATGTATCGTCTTTTACACCTCTAGATGAAACACACAAGTGTTTTGCATCTATAATTACAGCAACGTTATCTGTCTCTAAAATTGCTTTTAATTCTTCTGCAATTTGATTTGTTAAGCGCTCTTGCACTTGGGGTCTTTTTGCATAATATTGTACAATTCTATTTAATTTAGATAATCCAATTACCTTTCCTGATGAAATGTAAGCAACATGTGCTTTTCCCATAATTGGCACAAAATGATGTTCGCAATTCGAGTAAAAAGTAATATTCTTTTCAACCAACATTTGGTTGTATTTGTATTTATTATCAAACAATGCAACTTTTGGTTTATTTGCAGGATTTAAGCCCGAAAAGATTTCATCAATATACATTTTTGCAACTCTCTTAGGAGTCCCTTGTAATGAATCGTCTGTTAAATCTAAGCCCATAACATCCATTATCTGTGTAAAAAGAGCCGCAATTTTTTCTTTTTTCACATCGTCAGATATGTCAAATGCATTTGGTTTCATTGGTGTTTCTAAACCTGTAAATAAGTGGTCATCTCCAATTTCGTCAAATGATAAACTGTTAAATGTTTGTTTTTTTTCTCCTGTTAATGTTTCTGTAATCATATCTTTTCTTTTTAATGTGCTGTCATTAAGTACCCTAAACTTAAAAGCAAAGCACGTTTTATCTTTTTGATATAGAGTTATTTGTTATTGTTCTTTGTCTTGTACACTTAAACCTTCCTTTTTCAAAAACTCGCAATTTTTCGTGTTTGGTTTTTCTGCCTTGCACTCGTTCTCTCCACATTTTAAAGCTTTTCAGCTTCATTTCTTTTCTCATTAAATCGATAACCTCTTGCTCTTTTAAACCAAATTGAAACTGTATTGCCTCAAAAGTAGTTCGGTCTTCCCAAGCCATTTCTATAATTCTATCGATTGCGATACTGTCTAATTGCATTATAAATGGTTATTTAATAGGTTCATAAAATGAATAATTGGCTTCGTTTTCAACCTTTAATTGTAAAATTCTGTCAAGAAATTTTTTGTTTTCTGTATAAAGCTTATTTGTTTTAAAGCGAACAAAGTTTCCTTGCGCATGTAGGCTGTAGCCATTCGTTTTGTAAATATGTAATTGATAAAAAGGAATTGCCCAACTATAATTATTCAGCCCTTTGTTAATGTGAACTAAAAGTCCTTTTTCTCTGATCTCAATATTTCCGTAATTGATATCACTCACAGAATTGATGATTTTTTTAAAACCGATGCTAACATCGTCTATCATCATTCTTTTAGATCCTGTCCCTTTTAATTTGATAGATTCAATAAAAGAGTAACGCTTGCCAATTAAATCGTTAATTGTAGCTTCTGCGTCTCTGTTTTTATATGTTGTATTGTAAAACACACACAAATATACAAAAAAAAAGATTATGTTTAACGTTATGCTTAATAAGTTAAACAAAGTTTAACAAAATATTATAAGTTATGATAGCGAAGTGATTAGCTGTTTTTTAGCATTCTATTTCTTTCTGTAATAGTATGTTTTTTTAAAATGCGTTTATTTTCTATTACAACTTCCTTATCTTTTTTTAACTCCCAGAGAATGTCACTTGCTCTTTTTCTTGCAGATTTTATATCTACAATTGGGCTCGGGTACTTTTCGCCCAATTTAAAATTGTTAAACAACTCATCTAACGGAGTCATGATATAAGGTTCGTGTATAAACGGAACGGGTAATCCGGCCAACTCTGGACACCATTTTTTTATAAAAACAGCGTCTGCATCGTGTTCTAAACTATTTTTTATAGGATTGTAGATACGCAGTGTATTTATACCTGTTTCGCCAGAACCCATTTGCAATTGCGGAAAATGAATACCAGGTTCAAAATCTAAAAATAATTTTGATAAATGTTGCGAGGCTGCTTGCCAAGGCTGCCATAAAATATGGGTAAAAAAAGAAATTAACATTGCGCGCATTCTAAAATTTAAATAACCAGTTTCAGTTAAACAACGCATACTTGCATCAATTAAAGGGAAACCTGTAGTTCCTTCTTGCCAAGCTTTTTGATATTCATCAGAGATGCTTTTTTTTAATTTCTGATATCCTTTGTTCAGACTTACGTTTTCCATGGTGTGTTCCATTTCAAACTTTTGAATAAAATGTGCTTGCCAACGCAATCTAGAAACAAATGCACCTAAAGGTTTCGAGTTTTCTGCGTCTTTTACTTCGCATGCTTTTTGATAAATTTGACGAATAGATACATTTCCCCAAGCAATATAAGGCGATAATCTGCTGCAACTTTCTCTTGCTAATGCTGGCTTAGAGATGTTAAACATATATTTTTCGTGACGTTTGTCAAAAAAACTATTGGCATATCTCCATCCCATTTTTGAGCCGCCTTTTTGAAAAACAGCTTCTTTTGGTGTTTCTAAATCTACAATCTGAAAGTATTTTTCTAGCGCAGTAATTTCATCAAAAGAAATAAATTTTTCTGATTTCAGTTCATTTTTAATCAGATTTTGGGTCATATAGTCTTCCCATTTATCAAACCAATCTTCTCTATTTAACAATCCTCTTAAAACAGCATTGTTTTTATTTTCAACCCAATTTATGGAGTTATTCCTGCAATATCTTGTAAAATCTTTGTCTCTATTATAGGTAATTAATAAACCCGTTTCTTGGTGTGAAAAAACACCATTTATTTTATAAGTGCCTAACAATTGGTTAAATGCATTTACAACTTCTGTTTGAACACAAAGAATTTTAGTATTGTAATTCTTTAATTCTTCGTTAAGATCTCTTATAGATTCTTTTATAAAGTTCCAATGGCGTACATTATAGTGTTGGTCTTCTAATAAAGAATTTTCGAAAACATATAAGAAAAGCGTGCGTTCGTTAGATTGTAAAGCGTTGTAAATTGCCTCGTTATCTTGTAAACGTAAATCACGTTTTAACCAAACTACATGTATTTCTTCTCTGTTAATATTCATTTATATTTTCTATTATATGATTTGCTTTCTCTTTAATTTTTGATCTATCTTCGGATGACATTTTGTTTAAAACACTGTACATCATTTTCATTCTAAAGTTAGAGGCTAATTGTGCTTGTTTTTCGTCTAAAAAATTCCAGTATAACGTATTAAACGGACAGGCATCATCTTCAAATTTCTTGGCTTTTTTATACACACATGTGTCACAATAATTACTCATTTTACTAATGTAACTTCCGCTAGAAACATATGGTTTTGTTGCTATTTTTCCGCCATCTGCAAACTGACTCATTCCGCGCGTATTTGGCAACTGAACCCATTCAATAGCATCTACATAAATACCCAAATACCAAGCATCAATTTCATCTGGATGCACTTGTGCCAAAAGCGCAAAATTACCGGTAATCATTAATCGTTGAATGTGGTGTGCGTAGCCATTGTTTAAGGAATTATGAACCGCATTTTTTACACAATTCATTTTGGTGTTCCCTGTCCAAAAGAAGTCTGGTAATTTGTTCGTATTGCCAAGAAAGTTTTCCTTTTTGTAAGCTGGCATTAGCATCCAATACATACCTCTCATGTATTCTCGCCAACCTAAAATTTGTCTTATAAAACCTTCAACTTGCGATATGTCGATTTCATCTTCTTGCTTTCTATAGGTTTCTAAAACCGTATCAACAACTTCTTTTGGCGAAATCATTTTTGTGTTCATCGCAAAGGAAATTCGGCTATGAAATAGATATATTTTATCTGTATGCATCGCATCTTGGTAATCGCCAAAATGAACTAATAAATGCTCGCAGAAATAGGCCAATTGAACCAAAGATTGTTTTCTAGAAATAGGATATTCAAAATAAGCAGCATTAATCTTTCCAATCGTTTTTACTCCAGCTTTTTCTAGATCAGAAATAATAGCAGAAACGTTGTTGTCAAAACTAATTTCTTGCGGAATTAAAGCATCTCCTTTCCATTTTTTTCGATTGCTTGCGTCAAAATTCCATTTACCACCTTCTGGCTGTTGATCAACCATTAATATTTGATGTTTTTTACGCATTTGGCGATAAAAATTCTCCATCAAAAATTGCTTTTTTCCTTTAAAAAAAGTTTTTAAATCGCCTCTTTCTGTATAAAAATGTTCTGTTGAAAAAACTTCGGATTCAATTTTTAAACTGTTAGAAAAATCCTTTATCTGCGTGTCTAAGCGATATTCATCAGGCGCTAAATATTCAAATTTTTCGATGTTATTTTCCTTAATTAAAAGTGCTATATTTTCTACTAAACTTTGGGTATTTTTTACGTCATTAATATCAAAATAAATAACGCTATGATTTGCTTTTTTTAATTCTTCGGCAAGGTTTCTCATCGCAGCAAAAAAACCAACCACTTTTTGAATGTGATGTGTTACATAATCTGTTTCTTGGCGCATTTCAAACAAACAATAAATCACATTTTCATCGGTTTTTGAAAACCAAGAATGTTCGCTGTTAAGTTGATCTCCTAAAAGTAAGCGTAATTTTTTCATCTTAAAACAATGTTTTTGATAACCACAATTTTCTAAAGGTATAAGCTGCATCATAGCGCTCTGCTTGCAATTGTGTATTAAATTTTCGGTCTCTTGGGTCATTGCCAACTCCGGCAACATACATCCAATTTCCATAATTGCTATGCACATCATAATCTAGTAACATAGACTCAAAATAAGCGGCACCAATGCGCCAATCTAATAATAATTCTTTGGCAAAATAAGAGGCTACATTTTGTCTTCCTCTATTGCTCATCCAACCAGTTTCTTTAAATTCGATCATATTTGCATTTACAAAATCGTCTTTGGTTTCGCCGTTAATCCATTGCTGAATAATTTTTTTATCGGTATTCCAATGATACTTTTTATCTAAAATTCCCCCAATTTTAAAGATTTTAGCATCATATTTTAAAGAAATATATTTAAAATAATCTCTCCAAATCAACTCAAAAATCACCCAATAAGTAGAGTCATTTGCACCAAATTCTTTTTCGTAGGCTTTAATTTTCCAGTAAATAGTTTTTGCGGATAAACTGCCGTTTGCCAACCAAGGAGAAAATTTTGTGGAGTAATCTACACCCACCAAACCATTTCTCGTTTGTTTATAAAACCCCACTTTTTTACTTTCAAAAAGATAATAATTTACTCTTTTTAAAGCTTCGGATTCTCCTCCTAAAAACGGAAACGCAGTTTTTGGATGCATTTCAAAATCGTCAAAACCTAAAGTTGAAAGCGAAGGAATTGTTGTTTTATTTTCAATGTTATTAGTGGATGCTAATTTAGAGATGAAAACTTCCTCTGGAATCTCAACATACTTTTCTAACTTCTTTCTAAATTGTGTAAACACATCCGGAATGTTGCTAAAATTCTTAGAAACGGTTTCTGGATGGTATAAAAACTGATCGTATTCTTCAATAAATTTCACATCGGCAGACAATGTTTTTTTTATCAACTCGTTGGTGTCAAGTTCTTCTCGTGTCCATTCTTTTTGCGTGTAAATTGCATTTACTGAAAATTCATCACACAAAACAGCAATTTTATTTTCTGGCGCATCAAAATAGGTGAGGAGCGTAATATTTAAAGCTGCTAAATTCTTTTTTAAATCGGTGATGGTTTCAATAAGAAATTTTGCTCTAAACTTTGCTGTTTTTTGAAACCCGAAGGCATCCTCTTTAAAGAATTTAGGATCAAAAAAATATACCGCAATTACTTTTTCATGCTTTTCAACGGCGTTTTTGAGTGCTATATTATCGAGCGTTCGTAGATTATTACGAAACCATATTAAACCTGTGTTGTTTTGTTTCTCCTGCATTTTTCGCTACAATATTTTACGTTTTCCCAATTTTTTTCCCATTTTTTGCGCCATGTATAAGGTCGTTCACATACAAGGCAAATTTTAGTTGGAAGGTTTTCTTTTTTCAAAATTACTTATTGATGTTGTTAATCATTCCGTTAAAAACAAACCAATGAAAAGGCATTACAGAATACCAATACAACCTGCCTGCCAAACCGTGAGGTCTAAAAGTGGCTGTTTGATATAAAATGCCGTCTTCAATTCTAAACTCTAACCAAGCTTCGCCTGGTAAAATCATTTCTGCATAGAGTAGTAGTTTGCCCTTTTCTTTATCGGCATAAATTACGCGCCAAAAATCTAATGCATCACCAGAATTTAATTCAGACGGATGCCTTCTGCCTCTTCGCAAACCTGCACCGCCGTAAAATTGATCTACAATTCCACGAATTTTCCATAGAAATGTGCCGTAATACCATCCGGTTTCACCGCCAATTGACCAAATTCTATTTAAGGCAACTTCTTTATTTTTAACTTTTCTTTTTTTGAAATCTCTAAAACAACCATATTCTGGAACATTTATAAATTCGTGAACATAATTTTTTAATTTCCCACTGCTTACATAAGAATCTTTCCAACTAGAAATAATACTATTTTGTTCAATTTTTTTAAAAGCTAGTTCTACAGCTTCTTTATAAGTCATTGGGTTTACATCTAATATTTGATTGATGTCGCTTTTGATACCAATAACTTCTACACCCATAGAATTTACTAAAGTTCGTGCTAATTTGTAAGACGTTGAGGTTACAAAATAAAGCCAATATGAAGACAAACCTGGCGTCATTACAGGTATTGTAACAATCCATCTTTTTAGTTTTCGTACTTCTGCAAATTGCAATAACATATTTTTATAGGTCATTATTTCGGGACCAAAAATATCATACGAAGTATTAAATAATTCTTTTTTATCTAAAGCATTGTGTAAAAACGACAATACATCTCTAATTGATAGCGGTTGTGTTTTTGTATTTAACCATTTAGGAGTAATCATAAATGGTAATTTTTCTACAATATCTCTAATAATTTCGAAGGATGAACTTCCAGAACCTACAATGATACCGGCTTTAAAAGTGGTTAGAGCATATTTGTCTGATGCCAGAGTTTTCTCTACATTTTTTCTTGAAAGTAAATGTTTAGAAAGTTTGGTGTCATTTGTAATTCCGCTTAAATAAATAACCTGTTTTATAGCAGTTTGTTCTGCAAAACGTTTAAAATTAAACGCACACTTTTCTTCTAAAATATGAAATTCTTTTGCCGAGTTAGACATGGAGTGTATTAGATAATACGCAACATCAATATCTTTAGGAATTGATTTTAACGATGGGCCGTTTAAAAAATCGGCTTCAACAAGTTCTACATTTTTTTGATCTTTGAAATAATTTTGAGCCCTTTTTTTATCTCTAACAGGACACACGATGGTATGGCCGTCATGTAATAATAACGGAATTAAACGTTTGCCAATATAGCCGGTTGCACCTGTAACGAGAATTTTCATAAAGTTTTATTTAGTTTTTTTTGGTCGTTGGTATGTAAGTTGTTTTTTGAATTGCGGAATTGCATAGGTGTCTAAACCGTTAATAGTAGCCACTTTACCAATCGATAAATTGATTAAACCATCGTCTTGTAACAATTCGTCTTTTATATACAATTCCTCAATTTGAGCAACTACCAACATTACATCATTTGAAGGTACATAAATTTCTTCAATAAATTTCATGCTCATTTGTACGGGCGCATTTTTAACAAAAGGCGCCTTAAATTTTCCTTTAAATTCTGATTCTAAATTTGTCATATCAAATTCAGAAACATCTGTAGGATATTTTGCGGATGTGTGGTGTGCATCTTCTATGATATCTTCCCAAATATGATTAATGGTAAAAACACCCGATTCTTTTAAGTTTTTATAGGTATCTCTAGGCACAGTTGTAGGTCTTAAAATAAAGCCCAACGTTGGCGGATTTGATCCTAGATGCGTAACAGAGCTAAAAACGGCTACGTTAGCAACGCCATCAGCAGAAATTGAACCTAATAAATTTGCAGACTTAAAGCCTGAGCAACTGTTTATTAAATTGATTTTGTATATTTTATCGAGACTTTGAATGTCTTTGTTATCAAAAAAATGCATGTATTTATTTTTAACTTATACATACAAAGATACAAATTGTTTAACGAATTACACCATAAGTTAAACACAAGGTATCGTTAAAAATGAGCGTTTGAACTAAAAATAAATTTTTTAGAATTCAAATTAAAAACTGTACTGAAAGCCCAAAAGATAGTCGCCTTTGTTACTATTAAAAGTAAGTTCCATATGTTTTTGTTGGTAAGTTGTAGTGAATAACAAAGTACTACCAAGACCTATAGTTGCACCCGCTAAAACATCAAAAACATCGTGTTTTTTTGAATCGATTCTACTAGCAGCCGTAAAACCAGCAAGCAGATAAGCAGGAATACTGTATTTAAATCCGTAGCGTCTATGAATGAAACCCGCACTATGAAAAGTTGCAGCCGTATGACCAGACGGAAATGAATTATTGTTAGTCATATCTGGTCGTTCTTTGTTGATGCTCAATTTTAATCCGTAGGTAACAGCGCAGGTAGTTAATAGTCCTTTTGTAAATTGCCATGCACCTTTTTTATCACCAATAATAAAAGTAGTTCCTAAGCTAGCTAGAGGCATTGTAAAAAGAATTAGGTCACCTGTTTTTTGAATTGTTCCTACTTTTTTTGAGGTTGTTTCTTGCGCAAAAATTGGCGAATATGTAAAAAATAAAACAATAAAATGTAGGATTAAAAATTTTATAGATTTAGGGTTCATTGGATACGGTAATAGTTCTTAAAAATAAGTAATAATTTTAAAGGAATTTTAAGTTGATCATTAATTTTAAGTATAATCCCAAAACACGTATTTGCATTTTGGGATTTTTAAAATTAAGTTTAATCAATTAAAAATCAAACTAATCTTTATCTTCTTTATCATTTTTCACTTCTTGTTTAACAATTGTTCCGTTAGCATTGATAGCTACTTCCATTTCTATTTCGCCTTTTTCAATCATAAACTCATAAAGCAATTCTTTCGGAGTTTCAGAAATTTCTGCTTCTTCAATTTCATAGCCCGGAAAAGCAGCCATTAATGCAGTTTTAATAGTTGCAGGAATGTCTTTTTTACTAATTTCATGCTCTGTTTCTTGCCAAGTACCATCTTCTAAAAAGTTAGCGGAATATTCCACTTTATTCATTTTAAATTCGGCTTCCCATTGGGTTGCAGATTCTTTATCCCATTTTACTTTTTTTACGGTAGGAAATTTTTTAGAAAAAGCCTGTGTAACTTTTAATGGCGCTTTATCACCTGACGTAAAAGCAAATAAAGAACATGCTAATAAAGTGCTTAAAACTATTTTTATTGTTTTCATTTTTACTGTTTTCATTTTTATTGTTTTTAAGATTAATAATAGTGTAAATCTAGGCATCAACTCTAAAGATGAGTTTAAGAGAATCTAAAGAAATTTTAAAGGAATCTAATTTAACAAAGAAGGCGAACCTACTTATTGATTCGCCTTTTTATAAGAGTTAAATAGCGCACAAAATTATTAAAATTTATACGTGTATCCCAAACGGATTATTTGTGTTTCGTTATAATTATTGCTGGTATAACTAAATGTTTCTCCTTTAATAGTCTGCTTAGTAACCATTGTATTTAATAAGTCTGTAGCATTTAAAAAGAGTTCTCCTTTTCCCTTCTGAATTAATTTTTTAAGACCCAAATCCAACGAGAATAGAGAAGCTCTTTTTCCTTGCGGTATAATATCCGGAGCTAAATAACTAGCGGTTAATTGCGCATCTACCGTTTTAGAAAAATGAAAGCTATTGTTTAATTTTAGCGTTCCAGAAGTTATTTTTTGTTGGTCTGCCGAGAAAATATTTTCCGTTGGATATAAATTAACTACCGAAAAAGCATCAATCTGATTTTGATACACATTTCCATTTAAATTAAAAGAATAGCTGTCGGATACTTCTTCTTCATAAATTACTTCAAGTCCGCTATTGAAACTTTTACCAGCATTCTGAAAAATTGCATAAATTAAAGGATCATTGCCAACTGTACTCGAAATTCGGGTAATAGTTCCGTCTGCAAAACGATGATAAAAAGCGGAATATAAACTACCAGAATTCCAGCTTGTTTTATAACCTAACTCTAATAAATTGGTAAACTGCGGACGTAAATTAGGATTCCCAACTTTAATAATTTCGGCATCATCATATTTAGGAAAAATGCGAATATCAACTTCATTTGGTCTGTCTACACGTCTGTTATAGAAAAGTGAAATTTTATTGTTTTCATCAAATTTTTTAGCAAATCGTACATTCGGGAAAGGTTCAAAATAAGTGTAACCTCCAGTTTTATAGGTGTTATGATTTGGGTTTACAAAATAATTTAAATCAACGTATTCTACTCGCAAACCAATTTCTGCTTCATATTTTTCATTTTCATATATATAATTTCCATAAATAGCAGGGATAAATTCTTTGTATTCTGCTTCCCCACCTGCTTCAATATCTAGCGGAGTGTTCGTTCCTGGAAAAAACTGCATATTAATTGGTATATTTCTTTGTCTTACTTTTATACCTGTTTCCATTTTACCATATTTTAATGGCTTTACGTAATCGATATTAAAATCATAAACCTGCTCATCCGAAAGTAGTTTAAAAGAATTTTTACTAATTGGTTGGTTAGGTAAAATATTATCGAAAAAGTATTTTTCATCCTCCCTATGAAACGTATAATTAAATCCCAATGTTAAGTTATGACCGGCTTCTTTAAATTTATGTAGATAACTTGCTGTTGCCATTGCTGTTATTTTTACTTCATCTTCTAAAAATTGCCAAAGGCGTAAACGGTTGCTAAAATCTTCATTAAAAAAAGGTTGATCTCCATTATCAATAATTACTTCTGTGCCGTATAAACCAGAAAAAGTTAGGGTGTTTTTGTCGTCTAAGGTCCAATCTACACCCGATTTAAAAGTCGAAAAATGGGTATCTCTATTTCGTTTCGATTGTTGATTTATAATGGTTCCGTCATCATAGGTTCTAGTTACAAATTCATTTTTATTTAAAGTTTCGGTGTATAAATAATCACCCTGAAAAAAGATATTTACCTTTTCTTTTCTATAATTTAAAGAAACAGACGGATTTATTTTTGGCGTGGCAGTATACTGCGGTCTACTAGTTGGCAGGTTTTCTTTACGAACCCATAAAGCACCTAAACCGCCAGTAAAACCAACTTTTCCGTTAAAGCCTTCCGCTTTATTTTTTTTGTAAATGATGTTGATAATTCCGCCATTTCCATTCGCATCATATTTAGAAGACGGATTATTAATTACTTCAATTCGGTCAATGGCAGAAGACGGAATGTTATCCAATCCAGATTGATTTCCAAAACCAGTAAGCGCAGTTTGTTTGCCATCAATCAACACAATTATTTTATCATTTCCGCGTAATTTTACTTTTCCATCCAAAACGCTTACACTTGGTAAATTTTGCATGGCTTGTAAAACAGAACCGCCACTTTGACTAATATTATCTTTTAAAGAATAGGTTTTTTTATCCATCTTGGCACTAATTTCATCTTTTTTAGTGTCAATAACGATCTCATTTAAACTGGCTATATCTTCGCTAAGTTCAATGCTTTTTAAATCTATAAATTTAGAGAGTGTTCCTATATAGACAGATTCCTTATAAGTAATGTATCCAATGGTAGAAATTTCTAGAAAGTAGTTTCCAGATTTTAGAGTGGCAAAAGTAAAAAGGCCTTCTTCGTTGGTTGCCGTTCCGATAACAAAGGCATTACCTAATTTAGATTTTAGAACTACACTTGCATACGGAATCGTATTTTGAGTGTTTTTATCTTTTACAGTTCCAGAAATGGTAACATTATTTTGGGCAAAAGCAGTTGTATAAAATAAAATTACAACAGCAAATAGCAGTATTTTTTTGATCATTATTTTAATTTTAATGCAATAATACCAATCAAATCTTAAGCAATTTTTAAGTTTTCATTTACGAACTACTTAAACAGTATAGAAAAAACATGTTTTTGTTCTTCGTGATGATAAGACAACGTAAATCCATAAAAATCGCAAATCTTTTTAACGATTGCCAAACCTAATCCTGTAGATTGTGCGCCATCAGATTCTCTATAAAAACGTAAAAACAAACTTTCTGGATTCGCAAGTGCTGTTTCTCCAAAATTTGAAATAGTCAAGGTTGATTCTGTTGTGAAAATTACAATTTCTTCTTCTCCTTTTTCACCATGTTTAATGGCATTTGATAGTAAGTTATTAATCAAAATATCAGCAAGATAAGAATCCATTGTAACGATTAATTCCTTTTTAGAAGTATGCAAAATAGTTGCAAACTGCATTTCTTTAAAGCTTTCAATCTTTTCGTTGATTAAAACGGTTAGTTCAACGTTTTCTATGTTAATAAACTGATTGTTGTCTATTTTAGTAAGAATTGTTATTTTTTTATTCAATTGTTTTAAACGCTGAATATCTTTTTGAATAGAAGTTACTTGGCTAAATTGTTTGTCATTTATTTCATATTCATTGATGAGGTTGTCAATTTTTGCTTGGATAATTGCTAAAGGAGTTTGTATTTCGTGGGATATGTTTTCGGTAAACTGCTTTAAATTCTCATAATCTGTTTTTACTTTATTAGTAAGCAACGTAATCTCATTTTTCAATTCCGAAAATTCTAAGACATCGCTTTCTACAAGTACTAACGGTTTTTTTGACGTTAAAGAAAATCGTTTCATCTGCTCTAAATTCATAAAAAACGGTTTCCATAATTTTAGATTTCTTTTGGTGTTAAAGTAAAATAAAAACAGAAAAGCCAGTAGAAATATTATAATATTAGAGAGTACAATTGCCAATAAAAAATCATCAGATTCAACCACTAAATTCCGAACGGTTATTTGGTAATTTGTACCATTAATATTTTTAAAAATAGATAATTCTCTAAATAGCTCCATTTCATCCTGCGAAGGATCATAGATAATTGTGTCTTTTAACAACTTGTTTTTTAGTGTTTTTACTATTTTTATTTCTGTTACAGGTGGCAAAGAGTATATGGTATTGTGTTCTTTTAGAGCATCTGCAACTCTGGCTTCTGTAGAATATAATACTTCTTCTACTTCATTTTTTAACAAGTGTTTTGTGTAAAAATACAATGCTACAGAACTCAAAAAAGCCAAAACGAATCCGGTTAAAAGAAAGGTTTTAGATGTTTTTTTTATAAGCGTTATTTTTTTTGGCATTGGTTAATCTTCTATAAATTTATAGCCACTGCCATAAGCAGTTTTAATATATTTTGCACCTTCTGCAGTTAACTTTTTTCGCAAATTATTGATGTGCACATAAATAAAATCAAAATTATCTAGTAAATCACTATCATCTCCCCAAAGATGCTCGGCAATAATTTCTTTGGATAAAATGCGCCCTTTGTTTGATATAAAAAACACTAATAAATCGTATTCCTTTCTGGTAAGTCCTATCGCTTTGCCGTCTATATACGCTGCTCTCGATTTGGTGTCAATTTTAATTTCGTTAAACTCCATCACCTCATCACCGCCATAAGTACCACGACGAAGCACTGCATTTATTCTCGAATTCAATTCTGCTAAATGAAAAGGTTTTGTAATATAATCGTCCGCACCTAAATCTAAACCTTCTAATTTATCGGTTAAAGAATTATTAGCAGAAATAATAATCACACCTGCTTTTTTCTTTTCTTTTTTTAGTGTTTTTAGGATGTCTAAACCGCTACCAGAATTTAAGTTGATATCTAATATAATAATATCATACTCATAAATGGCCGCTTTTTCGGAAGCTTCTCTAAAATCGGATGCCACTTCACAAATATTTCCATCACGTTGCAAATAGGTAACAATTGCTTGTTGCAAATCTATTTCGTCTTCGGCTATTAGATATTTCATGTCTGTAAATTTAAGACTATAATAATGGTTAAGAATAGAGTTATGATAAAAAATATTTAAGTAAACTACACATTACAAGGTTTCTAATTGATCAATAATTTGTAAAAAAATACTATTCCAATAAGAGGTTTGTAAATTCATAGAACTATCACCAAAACGAACAATAATAATTTCTTGTTCAGGATACATATATAAATATTGCCCATATAAGCCAATAGCAAAAAAACTACCATATTTTAAAGGCCCAATTCCCCAATTATTATGATAAAAATGTTTGTTATTCCCTATCGGATGTGGTTTGGTAGATTTCTCAACCCAATCACGAGAAATAATTTGTTTACCGTTCCAATTTCCTTTTTTTATGTATAAACGGGCAAACTTTGCAAAATCTACGGTTCGCGCTTGCAAACAACAAAAAGCTTTTTCAATTCCTTCATTGTCGGCTCTATCTGTGCTCCATGTTGCAGGCGCTTCCATGCCTAATTCTTTCCATATTTTTTCTTGTAAATAATTGGATGTAGATTTTTTCGTAACTTTTTCAATAATGTACGATAACAACAGCGTATTGATGCTACTGTATTTAAAGTTTTTATCAGGACTTTCTTCAATTTTCGCGTTCAGCATTCGTTCTCTCAAATCATTTCCCCAATAGAACTCTGCATTGTCAGATAAAACATTGAATTTACTATCGCTAAAAGCAATGCCAGAAGTATGATCTAGTAAGTGTCTAATTTTAATTTTATCCCAACCTTCTTTTTTTTTAAATTCAGGTAAATAATTAATGATTTTATCTTCTATACTGTGTATTTTATCTTCGTCAATAGCAATTCCTATCAAGGTAGAGACCATTGGTTTTACTACCGAAAAACTAGATACTAAAGTGGTATCTGTAAAATTGGGTTGGTAATTTTTATAAAGAATTGTATCTCTTCTAATAATTAGAAAAGAAACCGTATTGTGTAATTTTACAAAGCTATCTAAACTAACATTTGTAGCATTAAAATCTTTATTGGTAAGACCTATTTTTTTACCTAAATCATAATTTTTTGCAGGTTCAATAAAATGAAATACAGACGTACCATTTTCTATAACTCTGCTAGGAAAACGTTTGTATGATTTCTGTGTTGGAAACCCTCCAAATCGTATCGGTCTTAAAGCAGAACAACTACTTAAAATCAAGAATAAGAGGGCAAATAAGGATAGTTTATAGTTCATTTTATTCTTTTATAATTTTTAAGATGGTTGGTAACACAATTAATAAAAGGGGCAAGGCAAATACCAATCCTCCAATAACCGCGATTGCCAAAGGCTGATGTAATTGTGCCCCCGCGCCAATGCCTAACGCTAAGGGTGCAAGTGCCATTATCGCAGCAAAAGCGGTCATTAATTTAGGTCGTAAACGTGCCGCAATCGCATATTCAATTTTTTGGATATGACTTAAAGAAGCATCACTTTCTTGATATTGTCTGTAGGTAAAAATGGAGTTTTCGCCAATAATACCTACAATCATAATAATACCAGTATAACTACCTACGTTTAAAGGTGTTCTAGTGATGTACAAACTCAATAAACTTCCTGCAACTCCCAAAACGGCAATAACAATAATAGCTAGCGCAATTTTTACTTTTCTAAACAGAAATAAGATCACAATAAAAACAAGTAAAATAGCAGCAATTAAAATTATCATTAATTCCTTAAAAGCTTTTTGCTGCTCTTTGTAAGCACCACCATATTCAATAGAATACCCAGTAGAAAGTGCAATTTTTTTAGTTAAATGCTGTTGAATATCTTTAAGCGTAGAACCTAAATCTCTGTTATTTAAACGAGCCGTAATTACACCCATCGATTTTTGATTTTCGCGATTAATTTCAGCAACACCTTTTCCTATTTCAATGGTGGCAACTTGAGTCATTGGCAAACTTGAACCGTTAGGCAACAAAATAGCGGTGTTTTTTATATCAGAAATAGAGGTTTTACCGGCATCAGGGTATATCAAACGGATAGCGACCATTTGTTCTTTATCAATCATAGAGCTTACAACAGTTCCTTCAATTTGTGTTTGTAATTGTAGTTGAAAATCTGCAACGGTCATCCCTAATTGTGCCAGTACAGGTACATTGGGTATTATTGATACACTTGGGCCGGCAACGATTATGCCGTCATTTACATCAGCTGTACCTTGTACCGTTTCAATTTCTTTTGCTATTTCTCTTGATAAACGTTCTAACGTTTTTACATCATTCCCAAAAACTTTTACCTCAATAGGTTGCACAGAACTCATTAAATCGCCTAACATATCGCCAATAACTTGACCAAAATCAATCGTTAATTGGGGTACTTTTTCTTCAATCCGTTTTCTAATTTTATCAGAAACCGCTGTGGTAGTTGCGCTGCGTTTATCTTTTAATTTAATTAAATAATCACCTCTATTAGGTTCTGTAATAAAAAAGCCCATCTGGGTTCCTAACCTTGCCGAATAGGCTTCAACCTCGGGCTGTGTATCTAAAACACTATTTACTATTTGCAGCATATTGTCCGTTTCTTCGAGGGTGGTGCCGGGCGGACTGTTATAATCTAACACAATACTTCCTTCATCCATTTCTGGTAAAAATCCAGAGGGTAATTTTGACGGAACCACAACTAATATCGCAACACAAAGCAACAGAAAAACAATGCCAATAAAGGGTTTTCCTAAAACATTGTGAATCCATTTAGTTTTTGCTGCTTGTTTGTGTTCAATTGTTTTGTTTTTGGTAAAAAGAATAGATAAAACAGGCGCCAATAACCAGGTTACTAAAAAGGAAGCAGACAAAGCAATCATCATACTAAACGCCATCACTTTAAAATAAGCACCCGCAACGCCCGTCATTAAAACAAACGGAATAAAAATAACCAACGTACTTAACGAAGAACCAATCATGGCAGGCAGCAAATGTGTAATCGCTTCGTGCGCAATCCAATCCATTTTTTCTTTCGGATGTTCTTCCCGTATTTTATGAATCTGCTCTATAATAATTACCACATCATCAATCATCAATCCAATTGCGGCTGCAACTGCGCCCAAGGTCATAATGTTAAAAGAATAACCAATGGCATCAAGTACAATAAGCGTTAAAGACAACGAAACGGGTATCGTAAAAAGGACCACTAAACTTGCCGAAAACGAACGCAGAAATAAAATAACTACCAAAAGGGCTAACACCAAACCAATCCAAAGTACATCTTTAATACTTGCAATACTGGTATTTACAAAATCGGCTTGTTTGTAATACGGTTTTAAAACTACGCCTTTTGGTAATGTTTTTGCCAATTCAGCAATCTTTTGTTCAATGGTATTATTTACTTCAATAAGGTTGGCATTTGGTTGTTTTACAATGGCAATTATTGGCACATTTTTTCCGTTGGCAAGTATTTTTACATATTCTTTAACTTCATGTACTTCAATATTGGCAACATCTTTTAAACGAATTAAGCGATTAGGACTATTAATAATGACCAAGTTTTGCAAATCGTCAATATCATCAACCGCATTATCGGTAAGCGTTAAATACATTCTATTAAAATCGCTAATGTATCCGTTAGATTGTAATAAGTTAGAGTTTACTACCGCATTCTGAATGGTAGCAACAGAAATACCTAACGATTTTAGTACATCGGGTTTTAAAATTACTTGAAACTCTTTATCCTTTCCGCCAATAACAGCAATATTGGATACGCCTGGTGTTGCCGCAAGAAATGGTTTTACTTGGTAGGTTGCAATTTTCTTTAAATCTACTTGCGATAATCCGTCGCCTTCTAAAGAATATCTCATAACGGGCAATATAGACGGATTCATTTTTTCTACAGAAAAAACAGTATTGGGTAAAATACTTCCTTGAGATTGATTGATAAAAGATTCAATTTGCGACTTTGCTATATTAATGTCTGTGCTCCAATCTAAAAACACAGAAATCTCACAACTACCGCGAGAAGTTGTACTGCGTATATATTGCAACCCTTCGGTGCTACGAATAATGTTTTCTAACGGTATGGTTACCGTAGTCATCATTTTATCTACAGGCTGCTGCCCAGCGTCTGCAATTACTTTTATTTTAGGAAATGTAATATCTGGAAATAACCCTGTTTTTAAATTTTGATACGTAAAAATACCGCCAATAAGTAGCAGTATACCAATGGCAAGTAATGGAAATTTGTAATTAGAATGCAGTTTTTTCATTACTTTTTAAAGCTTACAATTGTTGAATCTTGCAGCTGATAACCGCCTTGCGTAATCACCAAATCATGTACTTTTAATCCTTTGGATGTTACCTGAATTAATGAATCACTCTTTAGCATCGGTACTACTTTTTGCTTTATTGCAAGCCATTTATCAACTACTTTCATCACCCAAAACTCCGTTAATAATTCATTGGTTTGCAAGGCCGATTTAGGAATTGTTAATGCCGATTGGTCTTCTTTGTAAATAGTTCTTACTTGCACATTTAAGTTTTCTGGAAGATTTCCTTTTGGCAGCGCAATTATAAATAGTTGCGATTGTGCCACTGCGTCTATTGTTGGCAGTGTGCTGGTTATTTTTGCAGTAATGGTTTCTCCATTTTGAAGCATAATTTCGCAAGTTGCTCCAATTTGTATCGCGTTTTCGTATTCAAAAGACACATTTAATTGTATCACTAACGATGCTGGTTGCACCACAGTTGCCAAGAGATCACCTTCTGCAACATAATCATTTTGGGTAACATTTAGCAGTGTAAAAATGCCTGTTGCATTGCTTCTTATGATTATCGGGTTTATAAATTTACTTAATGAACTATCAATTTTTACCGCTTCTTTTAGCGCATCTTGCTCTTTTGTTCTAATGGATGCAAAAGTTTGACCCATTCGTATAGCATCTCCAATTTTATAATGCATCCTAGAAATATAACCGGTAACGCTGGCACGAATAGTTTCTTTTTGTTGATAAACGGTTACACCGTTAAACGTTAAGTATTCTTTGAGGTGATTTTGGGTTACCTCAGCAACCAAAACAGTAATCGGGGCTTTTTTATCAGTAGTAGTTGTTACAGTTTTTTTACAAGCTGTAAATATAAAATTGATGCTTAGTGCCAAAGCAATACTATAAATAGCATATTTTTTTTTCATAAGTAGTTACCAGTTTATAAAATTATACTCACTTTTTAATAACCAGTGGTTTGTTTGCATTTGTAATTTAGTGTAACTATTTAACTTGTAATTCTGAATAATATTTAAATAATCAACAACAGAAACTTGCCCCTGCACCAACTTTCCTTTATAGATTTCTAGTATTCTTTTTTGGTTATCAAGTTGTTTGTCTAGCAACAGCATATTGGCATCCAACGCATTTATTTGCTGCACAATACTGCTAAGATTGTTAGTTTGTAGCACCTTTGCATTGTCTTTGTAAAACGCTAAACTTTCTTCTTTTAAAATACGTTGTTGCGCATTGTATTTTCGCTGCTTTCCGTCATAGATGGGTATCGTTAATCGCAAGCCGGCACTTGCACCAAAACGTCTGTAAATGTTGGGTATTTCAACGGCATTTAAACCCGAATTTGCATACGCAGTTACTTGTGGCTTGTATTGATTTTCAAAAACAAGCTGATTCGCAATAATTTGTAAGCTGTCATTCTCAAACCTTTTCTGATAAAAAAACTGAGTAGGTTTTGCGACATTCTCAAAATCGGGAGCATCTAAATTTTTAACGGTACCTATAGTGGCACCACTTAAACTGTGTAATTGGTTAATAGCGGTGTTAAAATTAATTTGTATTTGTTGCAGTTCTAGCTTTTTACTATCAACGTCTAAGGCTAGCAGTAAATAATCGCTTTCCATTACAATGGCGCGTTTTGTGAGCAACTCAACTACTTGCAATCTTTTTTCAAGGTCTTTTAAAATGCCTTTGGTAAATTCTTCTTGCAATTGTATTTGATAGGCAAGTATATACGCATCCGTAATATTTTTAATAATTGTATGTGTAATTTCTTCGGAAGAAAGGGAAATGGTATTATTTAAAATTTTATTTTGAAATAGTAAATTACCTGTAATTGCTTTGTTAAATAAATTCTTTGTAACATTTACCTGCGCCGCATATAAACCACCGTTGGTAATACCCACATCATAGCCAAAAGCGCTGGTAGTTGGCTTAGTAGTAACGTCTATAAGTTGGCCGTTGTTATTAAAATAGGGCGCAACCGATACTTCCGAAGTTGCATTTACTAAAAATGCATTATTTTGTGCATCGATAATGCTATTATTAATTTCGCCACTTTTTAGTAAGTTTTTATTCTCGTTTAAAGTGGGTGCGTTTTCTATGGCTTGCTTCTTAAAATAGGCAAGATTGGTACTCTCTTGGCTAAAGGCAGCAATGCTTTTTAGAAAAACGAGCAGTAAAAGTAGTAGCGTTCTCAAAAACAACATATTAAATTTAAAAGAACAAATGTACTTATCAAATCTAAAGCAAATATGAAGTGCTTTTTTGGTTACCCAAATGCTTGATATATTTTAGTTGATTTTTTAAAACGTTTAAAAGATATTTTTTTGGATTAAATCATAAAGAACTATTCTACAAGCTAGTCTTGATTTCTTCTGATAAAATTATTTCTGTTAAGTATAAACTCAATTTTATTAGATAAAAGAAACCTAATTGAACGAAACAAAGACAAAATTATTAATCAAACTTAAAACACAAAAAAGCTACACCAGTTTTATTTGATGTAGCTTTTTTATGCATATAAACAATTCTTGAACTACTTAATAAGTAACTTTGACGTAGATATATTACTGCCTTGCGATACTTTAAGAAAGTAAATACCACTTTTAACGGTTTCAATATTTAATACATTCGTTGTTAAGTTTGTTTGCAAAACACTACGTCCAGAAGTATCAAACAATTCAACTTTCTTTGAGCCATTAAAAGCTGATATGATTGTTAATTTTCCATTAATTACAGGGTTTGGATACATTGCAAAGACAGCAAATAGATCTTCTTTAATATTTAAAACAGTGCTCCCATCAATTTTAAGACCTGGCGAAAAAGCTACTCCATTAACTGTTGGATGTAAAATAAAGTCGCCTGCTATATCTGGACTTCTTGTAACAGAAGCGTCAGCGCCTGTGCTTACTGATAAGGTACTTGCATCTAAAGTAGCAATTGCCGTTCCTGATGCATCTCTTACAATAATTACTTCGCTAGAATTACTAAACCCTAAGCCACCTGATGACGCTACAATTACAGTAGCAGTTCCAAAATTTCCAGCAGCAGTTCCTGAAGCTGTAGGAGTTCCGCCTCCAAAAACAAGGTAAACGCCACCAGCTGTAAGTACTGTATTTGCAGGAACTACATGTCGTATTATGGTTACAGTATAGGTGTCTTCAATAGTGTAGCCACTAATATCTAACGCAGTTGATCCAGAATTTACCAATTCAATAAATTCATCATCGTTCGGACTTCTAGTTCCGTCTCCATTTGCATCACCAGTAATATCAGATGCGGGATCAAACAATACTTCATTAATAATTAATTGCGCAGACATTGTGCTGCTAAATAAAGCAAATGCAAGTACTAAAAAGTAAATTTTTTTCATAATTGTTAGTTTTTAATAAACAGTTTCTCTGCCTATGGTTAAATATTTATTGAGTTGGATTATTAAAATTAGTTTTTAATAATTTTTCTTATAACGCTGCTCGTAGCTGTATTTATTTTAAGAAAATACATACTCTTTGCAAGGTCTTCTATATTAATTTGTAGCGTATTTTTTAACTCATTAGTTCTATAGATTCGCATCGATTTTCCTAAAACATTTATAAGCTCCACAGATTTAATTTTAGTGGCTTTTATTTCAAGAGTGTTGCTCGTCGGATTTGGATACACAGTAATATTTGTATCTAAAAGGTTTTCTTCAAGACCCAAAGTGCTTGTAAAAACACTTTTTAAGGCATTGCTCATTTTTCTCCAGTCATTTGCGCTATCTCGTAACTTTTCTTTTTCTTGTTCAATATGAATAAAACGACCAGACGTAGCAGTTGCATCGGTACTACAAGCGTTAGAAGAATTGTTAATATACCGCCCTTGTGTATTTGTAAATGCGGTTAAGCGCGTCCAATCGGTATCTATATGCGCAAGTTTAAAAGTTAAACTAGAGTCTTCGTTTAGCAATGCATTTTTTATTTGTACCGCATAATCGATAGTTGGTGTTTTATTCGTGCCATTGCTCATAATTACATAAGGATCATTACTTTGTTTAGTAAAGCCATGCAGTTGAACAAACACAGCAGTAGAGAGGCTATTATACAACACCTCTGTAGTTTTTTGAAACATTGAAGAGGTAGCATGTGCTTGATCAGAAATTTTATAATTGCTCGTAGATCCACAGACATTTGTGGTGCCAGAACAATTGCTACTTGTAAATGAATTGCAACGATGTGTCCCGTTTATAAATACCGCTTTGGCCAGCGTATTTTTAAAACAGTATACCGCTTGATTGCCTGTATTTGTATCAAATTTTGAATGAGGAGCCGCAATAATTAAATTGTTTCTTACAGGATTTTTATTAAAAATATACGTACCCCAATACCTGTTTTGTACTGCTTTCTCCTCCAAAATATAAAATGTTTTATTCGGATTTAAAGAAGTATCTGTAAATTCTGTTACCTGATAATTTATAGGACCGGCTAAAGCTCTTGCATCTGTAAGCTTATCCGATAAGATAAAATTAATTATAGATTCCCAAGTTGCTAGATTTGCTGTTGTAGGTTGTATATAAGTATTAGTAGAACTGCCAGGCATCGCATTAATAATACTTTCAGCATAATTTTCTATATCGCCCGAAGCCGTTTGTGCAGGTACACTTAAAAAAGTAAGTAATAAAAAAAGGATAAGTACTGTTTTTCTCATAATTTAAATTTAAAAGGAATGCATCGTATTGATAAATTTGAGTACAATTAATCTTTTTTTTTAAGCTAGCTACCCAACTAATTAGTATTTCTAAATAGCGGATAAATAGGTATAAAGATTACTTTAAAGGCTCATAGAAAATAACATTGTCTATATAAAAATACTCTGGTGTTGCGCCACTAGAAATCTCAATTACGAGCTGATAAGAGCGAATGTTTTTTAAAAACCCAGTGTTAAACTCGTTCCATTTTCCTGCTATATTTTCTACATCGTCATCAAAAAGACGTACAATTTCAATAACTTCGGTGCCAGAATCTTTGGTTACATTTAAGTAGGCAAAAATTCCGTCTTTTTCTTCCCATGAGGTATCGCCAAAAAATGCTTGAAAAGAAACTCCAGAATTTGCTTGTCCTGCAGGCACAGTAACGGTATCAAACGTAATCTTTATAGTACCATCTGCGTCTTCTGAATGAAAACCTTGTTTCCCATCCGGATATGCAACAAAATTTTCTAAAGATGCGGTTACCCCAATTCGTTCAGCAGAGAACCCTAAACTGCTAGAACTAATGCCGGGTACTGCAACATATTCTGAATTAAAACCTAATTCATTTTCAACAGCAGTGCCAACGGCCATAAAATCTACAAAAGGAGGATTTGCACCATTAATTAAATCTAAAGTTTCATCCTCAGCTCCGTTTCTAGTATAGACTGCATCATTTGCGCCTACAGCAACTTCTTCAAAAGAAGTTCTTCGGATGGTTTTTGCCGGTGGAAGAAAAAAGGTAATATCAAACTCTACTGCGTTCATAAACTCAGGATTTTTAAGACGTGTAGAAGTGTTTCCTCCTAAACCACCATCAATAGGAGATAAGCCAGAAAACACGCCTGTTGGAGTAATAATCGTAGCTACTAAAGTAAATTTGGTACTTAAATTAATGTCATTACTCGTAAGTCCTGAAGCAGCAATAATTGAACTTAACGGAATTTCTAATGCTGCCGGAAATGAGGTTAAGACTGCAATGTTTTCTACAACAGTGTCATTATAATGCAACGCTAAAGAATAGTTTGTTATATTATTATTAGGATCTATTAAACTACCAATAACTTTTTCATTCTCTATATCTAATATATTGAAATTAAGAATTGGCTTTATGGTAAACTGTGCATAACCGCCTCTAAAAGCAAAGTCATCGGGCAGGTTACTGTTTTCAGCACATGAAAATAAGAGTAGAAAACAAGCGGCGAATTTTATATATTTTATCATAATACTATCTTTTATTTATTTAATAAACCCAGCTGGATTTGTATCCCAAAACACTTTATCAGTATTTTGTTTTTGAGAAATTGAACTATTATTCATAACTGCAATTGCAGAGTATGGAAAACTTCTTGGAAATGTTGGGTTTGAATCTGTAATAGGTATTTGAATATTTGAAGGATATCCTGTTCTTCGATACGCATTGTACGCTTCTACAGAGTTTCCAAAACCTGCTAAATAATATTCTGTAATAATAACATCTAATCGTTCTTCGTCTGTTGTAGCATTTTCATAGTTGCTAAGTACTTCAGCAACATAGTTTTCAACATCTATAGGATTAGGCGTATAAGGAGAGCTTGAGTTTCTAAAATTTAAAACTTTTGCAATGGATGCTCTAACGGCTTCTTCTAGCAAGGTCTTTGGATTGCCATTTGTGCCGATAGTAAGTGCTGCTTCTGCTGCTAAAAACTTTGCAAACGAAGAGGTTAAGATTGGCATAATGCCCGCGCCTAATAAAGAACTATTTTGAATCGTTGTGCTTGTTGCATCTTTAAACTGATCTTCATCAAAAATGCCACCAGCAGGATAAACGCCATAGGCAGTTCTTAATAAATTATCTCCACGACCTGTTCTTTCTTCCCCTTGATCTAATCCCCAGTATCCATCACCTAAATAACAATACGTTACCGTTGGATCTCCTTGGCAAGCAAGATATACTCTTGGACTAAAAGGATCTATATTTGATTGACGATACAAATAATATCTAATTCTTGGGTCTCTTAT
Organism: Polaribacter glomeratus; assembly: GCF_002954665.1. GTDB lineage: Bacteria > Bacteroidota > Bacteroidia > Flavobacteriales > Flavobacteriaceae > Polaribacter > Polaribacter glomeratus. Next base: position 125,574 of record NZ_MSCM01000001.1, read on the forward strand.
GCTTTTAGAATCTTTAAGCATAAACATAAAATAGTTACAAATATATTGCGAGAAACCCTCTACATAACTTCTTTGATAATACGGATGTCTGCTTTCTGGAGACGCAGAATTTGAATACGAATACATAAAATCTTCTGATGCTCCGTCTATTATTGGTCCTGATAATAAAGTGTTAATTTGTGCTTTTAAATCGGTAACGCCAATAGCAGAACTATTAAGACGCGTTTGAACTAAAATTCGTAATTTAAAAGTATTCGCAAAAGCAATCCAATTTTCTTTATTGCCTTTGTAAAATAAATCCGAAGAAATAGTAACTGTAGTTGAATTTATAGCAGTAATTGCTGCATCAATATCTGTAAGAACCATTTTATACAAATCTGCGCCAGCGTCTAATTTTGGATTGCTAAATTCATTTGGCTTAGAAGCTTCCGAATACGGAATACTACCTACATAATCGACCATTGTTACGGTTAAATAGCCCATAAGAAGTTTATTTACTGCGTTATGAAATATTAATCCGTCATTAGAAGTTGCTAAATTTGTAATTGTTTTAGAAATACTTAGCGCTTCAAAATAGCGTTCCCATTCTGCGTCTAAAATATCAGAATCTACAACATCACCATAATTGCTCGTTAAGGCTTCATAGCGCATTACATCATCTGTATTTATATTCATATCACCCATAATATCTTGAAACAAATATTGCAATTCATTTAAAAGAAATTCTGGATCTGCGCTATTTGGTGTTAGTAAGTTTGGGTTGTCTTGTAAATCAAAATTAGTGACTTCGCAGGATAAGAATAATGAAAACATCAGTATGCTTAAGCTAAAATATTTTAATCTTTTTTTCATGTTCTGTATTTTTAAGAAAGTTAAAAGGTTATAGATAAACCTAAAGAAAATCGTTTTGTAGAAGGAACATTTGTTCTTCCTAAACCTCCATCGCTTTCAGGGTCAAAATTTACATATTTGGGAAAATTAGGCGCTCTGAACCAAAGATTTCGACCTATAAAAGTAATATCAAGTTTTTCAAATGGTAATTTTTGATCTTTTTTCTTTTTAAAAGAATACCCGAATGAAATTTCTCTTAAACGAAAAACAGAAGTATCCCACATGCTTAAATCTTTTGCATTATAGTAGTTTCCAAATAAAGTTCTTATTCCGTTTAATTGTATGGTGTTCGGTATTTTATCACCATTGCCATCTAATAAAGGTTCTCCCGTTTGATGATTTGCTAAAAACCCAGGAATTACAAAAGAACCCGCTCTGTTTTCAGTATCTCTAGTTACACCTCTTTCTAACATGTCTTCTACAGCTAACGAAGAGATTTCGCCACCATGTGTATATTCTATTTGGGCAGAAAGCCTAAAATTTTTATACGTAAGACTGTTTATGGTTGTTAATCGCCATTCCGGATTTGGGTCTCCAATTACTTTAGGATCTTTACCAATGTCGCCACTGTTTAATAGTTTACCATAAGTGGTGCTAGAGCCTGTGCCGTCGATAAGTAAATTGCCATCAGTATCTCTTAGTGCATAAATACCAATAATTGTATTTAGCGGGTATCCTTCAACCGCAAAACGGTCTGCGCCTAATTCTATATTTCCACCAGTTGGCGTTGTTTCTACTACTAAGGATTTTTCTGCGGTAAAAATATTTCTAAAATTCCAGTTGAACTCATTATTTTTTATAATATCAAAACCTAAATCTATTTCTAAACCTTGGTTGTCGATACGACCAAGATTAATAAATTTACTATCAAAACCGGTAGAAGGAGCTAAAATAGATTCAACAATTTGATCTTTAGAAACTCTCGAGTAATACGAAGCTTCTAAGCTCAATCGGTTTTTAAAAAGTTTGGTTTCTATACCAACTTCAAATTCTTGATGAATCTCTGGTTTTAAATCCGGATTTCCAAAAATTCTGCTAAACCTATTGGTAACGGGCTTAGTGCCGTCTGCTGCCACAAACCTGTTCGTATCTATAATTAGTGCGTTTCTAGTTCTGTATTGATCTGGATATCCAGAAGAAGTAGCATAGGCTGCTCTTAGTTTTAAATAATTTAAAACATCTCCTTTCATATCAAATGCAGAAGTTGGAATAAACGATACAGAAGCACCAGGATAAAACAACGATTGATTTTCTTTTTCTACACTTGCACCAAAATCATTTCTACCAGATATAGTTGTGTACAAATAGTTTTTATACGTTAATTGAGCCTGTCCAAAAATACCTGCAATATTGCGATCTTCCATATAATAAAAACTTTCTGATGCTGCATAATTATTTGGATTCAGGAAATTATATACAATTTGTTGATCAGAATCTGAGGATTGACTTTTTATTTTGGTAAGTTTAGAGTTGGCACCTATTTGAGCTTCTAAGCTAAAATCATCATTCAGGTTTTTAGTGTATCCTAAAAGAAATGTTTGATCTACCGTTACTTCTTTTCTGTTAGATAAGTTTAAATATCCAATAATATAATCGCCATCTTTTCCACCGCGGTTAGAGTAATTTAAATCATTTCTATGCTCACTATCATATCCTATTCTGTAGGTAAAGTTTAAATGATCATTCAATACATAATTTGTATTGAAGGTTCCAAAAACTCTTGTAATATCATCGGTACTTCCAGCATTTTTTAATAACCATAAAGGGTTTGTTTCTGTATTTCGGTAATTTACAGATTCTCCTGTAACCGTATTTTGATAAGGAAGTTCTGTTAAATCGATACTTCTGGCTAAGTAAAAAACGCGGTTAAAAACATCTCTTGCTTGTATGCGATTTACTTTTCTAGTGGAGTAATTTAAGGTTGCAGAAATATTAAGTTTGTCACTTACTTGTGCAGCGCCACCTAAACCAATGTTAAAACGTTTTAAATTATTGTCGCCAATAATTCCCAACTCATCTGTATAACCTGCAGAAATATTAAAAGCTACTTTGTCTTTAGAAGTTGCTATTGATAAGGAGTGTATTTTACCAACACCTGTATTAAAAAGGTTTTTTACGTTATTTGGTTTTGCTTCATAAGGCACCATCACATTTTGATATTCAGGAAAAATACTACTTAAATCGGCATAAGGATGAGGTACTTCTTCTAAAGACGAAAATTCAGGTCCACCATGAGAAAGGTTTGATAAAACATAAGATCCTTCTGCACCTTGACCTATTGTATTTTGATATTCTGGTAATTGAGATACTATATTTAAATAACTTGTTGTAGAAAACGAAGCGGTAGTTTTACTTTTGCCTAAGGTAGCATTACCACTTTTAGTTTGAATAAGAATTACACCATTTCTACCTTCACTTCCATAAAGAGCTGCGGCATTTAATCCTTTTAAAATATTCATACTTTCAATATCATTAGGGTCTATATCGGATAAAACACCACTAAAAGGTACATTATTTAATACAATTAACGGAGCGTTAGATTGATTTATAGACACAGATCCTCTAATTCTAATAGAAGAGGTTGCCCCAGTTTCTCCATTTGTTGCAGAAATACTAACCCCAGAAATTTTACCTTGTAACGTTCTTGCTACATCCGCTTCAGGTCTTTGTTCTACATCTGCACTATTTAAACTTGTGATAGCATACCCTAATGCTTTTTTTGATTTTTTTATCCCTTGGGCTGTAATAACAATTTCCTCTAAAGCTTGGGCGCTTTCTTCTAAAGTAACATTAATAATGGTTTGGTTGCCAACTTTTATTTCCACCGTTTTATACCCTAAATAGTTTATTTGTAAAATACTAGTGCTTTCTACTTTTAAACTAAATTTACCGTCAAAATCTGTGGATGTTCCTGTTGTTGTCCCTTTAATTGTTATACTAACTCCTGGCAACGGAACACCAGTATTGTCTTTTACAACACCTGTTATTGTTTGCTGTTGTTGCACTTGCTCTTCTATCAGTATACTAACAACCTTTTCTTTAATAATGATGGTATTATTTTTAGTCAACTCAAATTGAAGATTGTTACTTGATAAGCATTTCTCTAATAATTTTGTTACTTTAATCTCACCAGCGTTCAATTTTATTTTAGAAGCATTTTTGAATAAATTTTTTGGGTAAATAAAGCGATAATCAGTTTGTTCTTTAATAATTTTAAACACTTGATCAACAGTAGCCAATTGAGTTTTATCAATAGTAACCTTTTCTTGAGAAAACAAGTTGTCTGTATTCATACTAAATACAGAAGTGCACAATAAGAATATAAATACTTTCATAACTGTAAAAACAAGCCGTTTCTTAAAAAGATAACGAGTCTTAATTAGTTTAAATTTCATAAATTTGTAAGGTGTTAGTTAAAATTAATTAATACTTATTTAATTGAGGGTACAGAAGTTAGATGCTGCGAAATATCAAAACTTCTTGCCCTTTTTATTCTAATGTTATTGTTTTATCTTTTATGGAATAGCTTTTTACAAGGCCAAAATTTTTAATATTTTTTAAAATATCTTCTATGTTTTGATTTTTTGAAAGCACTCCAATAAACTCCTCTTCTTTTATTTTATCATTTTTAAACACAACTTTAACGTCATACCAGCGAGATAAAACTCTCATGATTTCAAAAAGAGATTTTTCATCAAAACTGAATACGCCATCTTTCCATGATATGGCATTATACACATCTACTTTTTGAACGATCGCTGTTTTTGTCTCTAAATCAAGGCTTAATTGATCATTAGGTGATAAGTTTTTTTGAGTTTCTTTAAAGTTTACGGCAACCTTTCCTTCAACCAAAGTGGTGTAAATATTAGATTCGTCTTTGTAAGCTTTAATATTAAATGTAGTACCTAAAACTTGTATATCTTGATCCTTATGATGTACTTTAAAAAGTGATCCTTGATGATTTGTACTTGGTGAAACATCAAAAAAAGCTTCTCCATAAACGAGTTCAACAACACGAATTTCCCCTTTTGTAAAACTTACAGGATATTTTAACTGCGATTCTGAATTTAGCCAAACCTGAGTTTCATCACTCAATTTTAGATAAAATTGACCACCTCTAGGCACTGTTAAATAGTTGTACGCAATCTTTTTTGGCTCTTTGTTAGTATTATTTAAATAGATAAGTTTTTCACCATTACTTTGCGCATTTTTATTGTTAAAAGAAGCGCCTTTTTCTAGAGAAACGATAGTTCCGTTTTCTAAGGTTAAGGTTGCTTTATCTTTACCTGTTTGAATACTTTCTACTATAATTGGGGTATTTGTACTTATATCTTTCCCTAAATTATAAAAGTAGCCAACCATTACTAATCCAATAAATACAGCCGCATATTTTAAATAATTTCGGAACCTTCTTACGCGAATAGTTTGTTTTTCTTTGGTAATAAATGCTAGCAACTTTTTACTAGAAAGGCTCGTGTTAAATTTCAGTAATGAAGAATCAATTAAATAGTTCGTTTTAATAAACTCTTTAAAAATTTTCTCATTTTCACTATCTAAAAGCCATAATTCTAGCGCTTCTAATTCAGAAAAAGAGGCCTGATTTAGAAGGTACTTGGTAATAATTTTTTCTATTTTAGTAGACAACATAAAACTTGTGTATAGTAGTAAGACGAAACATATTTGCAGTACCCTAATGTTTTTCGTGTTTTTTTTTATTTAAAATGGATAAAAAATAGGATACGCCGTTTTTAGGATGGTTTTCAGACTAAAAAAAGTCAGGAATATAATAACTGAATTAAAAAAAATACTTCTAATGGATGTCATTTTTTGGTTTACACGATAAAATAATCGGTTACTTTTTTTCCTTTAATAAAATTTTCATCATTTGTTCAGCTGATGTTTCTCCTATTAATTGAATCTCATTTTCGGGTGTTTTATCGCCAATTTCATAGGTTATACCTACTGCATTAAAACCATATAAGAACCATCCTTTAGACACTGGTTTGTCGCTATTTCCCGCAGCTTCATTAACTTTATAATTAGGAATGTTTGCTTCCAAACCGGCAAACCAATCTTCTGTAAAATTAGGTAATGTAGTTTCAGTTCGGCTCTTGTTTGTGTAAAAAACATCATGCCAAGTAGAATGAAAATCCAGCCCTAAAACTATTCTTGAATGGTTCTTTTTTAATGTTTTTTTAATGTATTTAACTGTTTTTTCTATTTCTGGTTGATGGTATTCAAACCAATCTCTGTTGGTGTCTACACCATTTGAGTTATGTCGCCAATTCCCTAAATCCACACCATCTGGGTTTAGCAGCGGAAAAGCTAAAACATGGTACCGATTTAGAAATTCTTTTGCTAAATCAGAATCACCTAAAATAGTTTCTAAAAAATACTGAAAAGCATAATAACCTGTAACTTCCGGTGGATGTTGTCTTGTTAGAAGCACGATAATATCTTTCCCTTTCGAACTGTTTTTATAGATATTCAAAACAGTTAGTTTCTTGCCTAAAGGCGATTTTCCATAATTTTTTAAGTGCACTCTATTTTCTTTTCCTTCAATAAGTTTAGTATACCAATGCTCCACATCTTTTGATGATTGTACTTCTTGGGCAGCCACCGTAATTGGTGTTTTTGTTAACTGAAGTTTAATCGTAACAATACTATCCTTTATAAAAACATTCGTACTATCAATAATAGACCATTGATTATTAATTTTTAATTTAGGAATGTATCTATTTTTAAAACCTGTTGGATATTTAAATGTAAAATAGAAAGATTTTGAAGTACTCGACCAAGTTTTAAAAGCATAGTATGCACTGTTATTTATGGGGGTGTTTTCTGGCGATATTATAACTTGGGCTGTACTATCATTTACTTGCTCAAAACCGTTAAGTCGTGCGCCATCAAATGTATTACTAGCAAAAACTTCTGCTTCTTTTAAACGGTATATTTTTTTAATTTGTTTTATTATTTTTCTGTTTGATGTATCTACGGGCGTTTTAAAAGTTACTTTTTCAACGGAATAACAGCCTAAAAATAAAAAGCAAAGTACAGCGTAAAAAAAAACTAATTTCATAAGAATGTGGTTTATTAAGTATTAAAAATATTTTTTATTTTATTGGATGAAATTAGAAAAGTGGAGAAGCAACCAATCAACTTCTTAAATATTTAGTTTTTGTATTCGATTCTGAATAGTATCCTAATAAAAAAACACTTAATTACAGAGTTTTAGATTTTTCAATTGATATCATAAAATACCGTTAACTAATTGTACTTAAACCTTCTTTTAAAATAAAAAAGTAAATTTTTTTCTGATTTATGATTGTTCTACATACAGTTAAAACGTTATAAAATTACAGAACCCTAACTGTTACAGTATTTTTTTTCTACATTCGTTACGGATAAGGTTGAAATTTATGATACTCTAGAATGAAAGCTACTTTTTTAAATGATCTAGATTTAATAATTGCGCTAAAAACAGGAGATACCAATGGGTATACTTTTTTAGTGAATTTATATCATAAAAAACTGTGTACGTATGCTTTAGGTTTAACCAATGACCCTGATTTAGCAGAAGATATTGTTCAAAATGTTTTTATGAGTATTTGGAAAAATAGATTTAAACTAAAAGAAGAATTTGTAATTAAAGGATACTTGTACAAATCTGTATACAATGAGTTTATTGATCAATACAGAAAAAATAAAAAAGTTTTAGTTCTCGATAAAAAATATATTGATGCACTAACATACATTGTAGAGGAAGAGGATGAAAACTCCTTAGAACGATTAATGAAAATTGTAAAAAAAGAAATCGAAAATTTACCACCAAAATGCAAACAAACATTTTTATTGAGTAAAGAGGAAGGTCTTACCAATATAGAAATTGCAGAACATTTAAATGTTTCGATAAAATCTGTAGAAGCACATATTACAAAAGCTTTTTGTACTTTAAGAACAGCTCTTGGAGATAAAACTGAAGGTATTCTGTTTTTATTATTTGGAAGAAGTTTAAAAGCTAAACCAATTAAATAAACAAAAAGTTAATGAAAATAAACTTTTTGTTTAAGGTACTTGTATACCTATAACTTCTAATCAGACCATTGGATTAAAAAAACCTAAAACTTCACAAATTAATATCTCTAAATAATAAGACCAATTAGCTACTGCTAAATAACTTAAAGGTTAGTATAATAAATAGAAAACTCTACTCATTTACGCTTAGCTCAAAGCCCAATAACTATTATTTTTTAAATATAATAGTCTGTATTATAATTCATTATAGGTTATCTGGATTTAAAATTCAGTAACACATTCCTTTAAAGGAGTAAATCATTGAAAGAAATAAAGGTCTTGGCTAGTTTGATATAGAATCTGTTTTAATTGTTTTTAGCGGAAGCGTAAGAATAGAATCTGATAATTTAGCACCGTTATCAAAAATGGAATCTTTAAACCTACGTTGCATAATATATGTACTATCTGTTTTTGCAAATTCTGCAGCTTCGGAAGGACTCATTTCTAAAAATGGTGGACAATCAAAATAGTCTTTTTCATACACAAAATTAGTAAGCATAGAATTGTTCCAAGCACTCATACCTTTAAATACAGACGCCACCATAGGCAATGCAGTGTTAGCACCAGAACCCATATTTGTAGTTTTAAACTGTACTCTTTTATCATAAGTACCAACCCAAGAACCTACAACTATCTCTGGCGAACAAGCAATAAACCAACCGTCTCCGTTGTTTTGAGTGGTACCTGTTTTACCAATTAAATTATTGGGAATTCCGTACCCTTGTATACGGCCTGCGGTTCCTTCGGTAAGCACACTACCCATCATTTGTTGCAAACGTTTGGTATTTACTTCACTTGCTACACGATCTCCATAAGGCGGTTTTGCTTGGTACAATACTTTACCGTTATCATCTTCAATACGCTCAATAGCATAGGGTTGCACACGTCTACCACCATTAGAAATACTAGCATAAGCAGTAACCATCTCTAGCAGCGATATATCTGCAGTACCTAAAACAATAGAAGGCCAAGAAGGTAGCGTAGCAGTAATACCCATATTTTTAGCTAAAGCTTTAACCGGTTCAATACCCGTTTCAATCTGAATTCGTACAGATACTGTATTAATAGAATTTGCCAATGCACCGTGCATACTATAGCTGCCGCCATACTGCCCATTTGAATTTCGAGGCTTCCAATCTTTATAATCAGCATAAGAAACTAAATTATTATCGTAATAATTACACGGATTTTTACCTTTTTCTAGAGCAGCAAGATAGGTAATTGGTTTAAAGGTAGAACCTACCTGATTTTTTTCTAAAATATTATCTCTTTGGCTCATTCCGTAATCCATACCTCCAACATAGCCCATAATTCGCCCAGTTTGACTGCTAATTGTGAGCAAACCAGTATGTAATCTATTAATAGCACCCGCAATAGAATCTTTTAAAGATTGTACTTTTGGTATGTTACCTGCATTTATAGTCCATTGAATTCTAGACTTTTTAACAGCAATCAATTTTTGAATTTCAAGTTCGCTTTTTCCTTCTGCTTTCCATTGTTTTACAGCAACTGTTTGATTTAATAATTTTTTAAGCAACGCTTCTTTACCACCTTCTGTGCTTAGCGCATCCCAATGTTGATCCATTAATTTTTGAAGGCTCTCCATTTGTCTTAACATTGCTCTTTCGCTAGATTTTTGTACAGAGGTATTTAACGTAGAGTATATTTTTAAACCATCACTTTCTAAATTATAGATATGACCGTCTGCCGCCGGATTAGCTGCTGCCCAAGTAGTAAACTCCTTTTCTACATATTCTTTAAAATAGGTAGTTAAAGAAGATAATTTTTTAGGTTCTTGGTATTTTAGTTTTAAAGGAATCTGAGCAGCCTTCTGTTCTTCTGGCGTTAAGTAGTTGTACTTAACCATTTGTTGTAATACCACATCACGTCTTGTAGTTGCTCTATCTGGATGCACTCTTGGGCTGTAATATGTAGGCGCTTTTAGCAAGCCAACCAGGGTTGCAGATTCAGAAACAGATAATTTTTTAGCGCGTTTATTAAAAAAACGCAAAGCCGCCTTTTCTATTCCGTATATATTTTCTCCAAACGTAACCGTATTTAAGTATAAGAGTAATATTTCATCTTTTGTGTAGATTTCCTCGAGTCTTTTGGCAATAAAAACTTCCTTAATTTTATTAATGGGTGTTGTTAACATAAAATGGCGCTCTCTACCAAAGGTGTTTTTTGCTACTTGCTGCGTAAGTGTACTACCGCCACCAGCATTTTGTCTAAGAATTACAGACTTTATAAAAACACGACCATAACTTTTATAATCGATACCGTTGTGTTCATAAAAACGATTGTCTTCGGTAGCAATTAATGCATTTTTTAAAGCAGAAGGTATTTCTACACTGTCTACATTGGTTCTATTTTGAAGAAAATATAAGCCAATTTGTTCTTTATTACTTGCATAAAGTGTAGAGGTTAGCGGCGTTTTTAATTGTAATAGAAAATCTTTAGAAGGTAGTTTACCAAACGCACCCAAGTACGTAAGTACTACCAATAAAATTATAGAAGAAAACCCTAATAATATTGCATAAAAGACACTTTTAAAAGGATGCTTTTTTACAAATGAAACAAGTGCTATAAATTTGGTTTTGAATTCTTTTAAATAGTTATCCCACATACAATTTATTCTTTAATCGCTTTATTAATATATTTACTAGTGGCAAGTAATTGCATTTAGCATTTTACTTTTCACTTTTTTTAAAAATGCACGCTATGCAAGTTCATCCGCAGGGTATATAAGTACCACATATTACTAGTAATGAACCACTTTTAACTTTATAGGTAACACAATTCATGCTCACTATTTTACATTTATACAAGTGTATTTATTTGAAATACAACTTATTATAACTTAATTTTAAAGTCTTAGCCTAGCGTATTAATCGACTGCAATATACATCAAACCTTTCATTTTTAAAATTGATTTAGCAGCTACTATTTTCTAGTGCGCAAGGCTTAATAGCTAGGCTAGTACTGATCGTAACCAAAAAGTTTGCATTTTTACAGATAAAAAAGGTGTTTTTATGCTAAATGAGTATATGAAGACAGTATAAAATGAACATAGTTACCTATTTTAAAAATAAGTAACTATGTTAAGCACCATTTAGAGGCTGATATATAATAAATTACAGACATTTAATTGCCGTTTAATTTTTTACGTAGATCGTTTTTCTATTTACAAACTCAAGGATGCCATCTTTTGAGAGTTCGCGTCCATAACCAGATTTTTTAGTTCCTCCAAAAGGCAGTCTTGGATCCGATTTTACCAATTCGTTAATAAAATAAGCGCCATCGCTAACCTTATCTGCATAGCTAATCGCTTTTTTAATGTTTTTGGTAAAGACTGTAACACCTAATCCGTAAGTAGATTGTTCAGAGAGTGCAAAAGCATGTTCAATATCTTTTGCTTTTATCATGGCAGCCAAAGGACCAAAAGTTTCTTGATCAAAAGCAGGCATTCCTGGGGTAACATTTCCTAAAATGGTTGGTTCATGATAACAATCCTTCTGATGACCGCCAAGTAGTAACTCAGCGCCCAGTTTAACAGACTCTTTTACTTGTTTTTGCAATTGATCTGCTAAATCTTTACGTGCTAATGGTCCAACTTTAGTGTCTTCATCCAAAGGGTTACCAGCATTTAATGCACGCACAGCTTGTGTAAATTTAGTTACAAACTCATCATAAATACGTTCTATTAAAATAAAGCGTTTTGCTGCTATACAACTCTGTCCGCAGTTTAACATTCGTGCAACAACGGCCGTTTTTACAGCAGCATCAATATCCGCATCGTCCCAAACAATAAAAGCGTTATTTCCGCCAAGTTCTAAAAGCGATTTTTTAATGTGCTTGCCCGCAATTTCAGCAACCGCAGAACCCGCTCTTTCACTTCCTGTTAAGGTAACTGCTTGCACTGCAGTATGTGCAATTATTTTTTCTGTTTGCTCATGATGAACTATTAAATTTTGAAAAACACCATCAGGAACTCCGGCTTTTGTAAATACTTCTTCAATTAATTTTGCACTTCCAAAAACATTTGGCGCATGCTTTAAAAGACCCGTGTTTCCTGCAATAAGAGTAGGAGCAGCGAACCTAAAAACTTGCCAAAACGGAAAGTTCCAAGGCATAATTGCTAAAACAGCACCTATTGGATCGTGTTTTACAAAACTTTGTGCAGCATCTGTAGCAATAATCTCATTGGCTAAAAAGGTTTCGCCGTTATCTGCATAATAATCACAAACCCAAGCACATTTGTTTACTTCGGCTCTAGATTCAGCAATAGGTTTCCCCATTTCTAGTGTAATCATTTTTGCATATTCTTCTACATGATTGCGCAATATTTGACCGGCTTTTTTAATAAGTGCGCAACGTTCTGCAATTGGTACGTTGCGCCAAGTTGTAAATGCTTTTTGACTTTTACTTAACTTTTTATCCAGTTCAACTTCTGTAAGGGCTGTATAGTTACCAACTTGTTGATTGTTATAAGGATTGATACTTTTAAATTCCATTGCTAATTAATTTTAGGTTCGAAAACCTGGGTGAGTTATTTATTTAAAACTAACTAAAAGGCTGATTTTAGTAGGCTACTGATACAGATAGTCCCAAGTAGTTTTTTGAATATTCATTTCAAGTTTTCCTTCCATCTCGATGGATATATTTCCTTCTATAAAATGATCAAAAGACTGATAAATTGCTTGCTGATGCCAATGCAACTGCACAGCACCATCTAAAGGCCTGTATACACTTGTGTATAAAGTACCAAAACCTTCATTAAAAAGAGTGTTGTAAAGAGGCGGATACAAGAATGCTTTTGTTAAATTCTCTGGACTTAAAGGTGCTGTTTCTAGTAAGTTTTTTAAGAATGTAGCACGTTTCATTGTTCCGTTAAAAGCAGCGTTTTCTGGCCAATCCACTTGTAATTGATGATTGGTAGTAAAAGCAATATCGGTAACTATTGGTAAATTATCTGGTGATAAAAACACTGTTTTATAAACGCCACTTTTGTCTACAACCGTTACGTTATAAGACATGTGCGACGGAACCTTAGTTAATACCTCAATAGCTTCTGTTACATTGCAGCAAAACTCGAGCACGTACCGCAGAATAAACGAAATTCCAAAACCTTCTCCAACTTCTTTTCTACCACCAAATGTTAAGGAAACAGCTAAACCATCTTCATTCATTCCGTCTACCAAACCAATACTATAGTCGGTGGTAGCAATTACTTTTTTACCGTTCCAAGAACTTAATAAAAGAGTACTTTCAAATAAATCTGGATGGTAATCATAATTACGAACTAATTGAATTTCTTCACCAGAAATAACTGCTTGCGAACAGGCATTTACATGCGCAGGCGGTTGAAATCCTGTAAGAAAACGCGCCATTTCATCATCTGCATTCATCAAAAGACAAAGACGTTTGTATGTTGGCAGCATTTTTGGCATATATTTCTTTAAAGCCGCTTGTGAGGTTGCTAAATCTGGAATATAGGTAGCTTCATCTGTATGAAGCATACCGCGATATATAGGCCAAAACGAATAGAATAATTTCTGGAACTTTAATCCTGGAGTACCATATTCTAAAATGGATTTAAAATTAAGTTGCATTTATCATTTTTAAATTCGTATAAATACACTTTTTTACGCTTTTCATTTTGACCTACTATTTGGTTTTAGAAAATATTAAACCTTACTTGGTTAAGGTTCCTGTAAGTTCTATTTGTTCTCTATTATCTTCAACTATTTGAGATGTATACTTGCCTCTTATCGATTTTATCCATTGTTTTGCACGACTGTTTAATTGAAATTCATCGGTCATCATACGACCTCTAGAAACTAAAATACCAATATCTGCACCTTCGTATAAATAATCACCTTTTTTAGAAATGTGTAAAAAGAAAGCTTCATTTTCTGTTTCAACGGCTCTTCTGTGGGTATCTAAACGGTCAAATTGAATGTGTCCATTATCAAACATTTTATAAATTCCAGATTTTGGTGCTTCAGAAATATATTCAACAGTTTCTTCTGTATGTTTGATAATTAATTGGCTCCAACCATCAATATTAGCTTGTTTTGCCCAACGCTTGTTAATTGCTTTTACATCTAATTCATATTCCACATCCATCCATTCCATAATATGGAAGATAAAAAGAGGCGCATCTGCCAAAGCAAAAACTGCATGATTGGTAATTGAACTTGCACCAGTAACTCGTGGATTTAATTCACCTAAATAAATTTCGCCATTATCTTGATCAATTAAAAAATCTAATTCAAAGTATCCTTTGTAACCTTCTTCTCTTAGTTGATTTCCAAATAGTTGTGTGTATTTTGCTGCTTTTTCTCTTAATTCAGGACTAAATGCATCCGGATAAATTTCATTACCACACCAACCACCTTTGTAAGGCGTCAATTCTTTAAACCCAACCAACTCTGTCATTAAAGGCGCAACGATTGTACCGTGTCTTGTAACACAAGCTTCAATTGCAGAACCTTTACAATTGATACGTTTCATTACTTTAACCTCTTTTTCTTTTTCAATTTCTTCAGCATATTTATTATATTCTTCTTCATTTGATATGAAAAAAGTAGTGTGACCAGAATCTCCAAAAGGTGTTTGAATTACTAGATCAGTGCCTAAGGCTTTAGAAACTTTATTTAAATGTTCATAATCTTTAACTTGAGATAATACGTAAGGTACACAAGGCACGCCAGCTTTTTCGGCAATACGGTTTGTATTTACCTTATTGTCCATAAAAGTTCGCATTTTTGCACTTGGAAACATAATTTGTAAGCCTAATTTTTTAGCTAACATTTCGGTTGTTTCATCAAACATTAAAAACATTGCCTTACCAGCATTTTTGTCTGTACCTCTTGTTTTTAAGTAATTTTGAACCTCTGGATGTTGTAGTAAGTAGTTGTTAATGTCTTCGATACTTGTAAATTCATCGTGAGGCATTTCTTCTTTCGGAGAAAAAACATTTGGATGTAAACCATCAAAACATTCAATATGACAAATAAATTTAAATCCTTTAATCCACTCATCTGCGCCTAACATGTTAAAGTTCGTAGCACTTATAAAATACAACGGAACTTCATTTTTGTAGAAGAAACGTCTAATATCAGGAACGCCATCAAGTACTTCAACGGTGTTGTTTTTTTTTGCAATTGCCACTTTTTTAGTCGGAGTAGCTTTTTTAATAGGTGTTGTTTTTTTAGTAGTCATACTATTTATTTTATTTTTAATTAATTATTTTTTGATGTTCATTCCGCCAATAGACGTTGTTGTTTTATGTCTGTTTAAAACACTTTCGTTAAAGATTCGTAAGCCTAAATCTGCACGATAACCATGAATTTCACTTACATCTAAAGCGTTCATAAAGTTGATAATTTCTTCGCTAACCACTTGACCAGGAACCAAAACAGGAAAACCTGGTGGATACGGAATTACAAAAGTAGAAGCCACTAAAACTTTGCCTTTTTGCATAGCACCCAAACATTCGTTTAAAGGAATGTATTCGTAGTTTTCTTCTTTATAAGCAAGAAAATAAGCAGCACGTAAATCGCCACCAGGAACACCAGGAACTGCTTGAAATGAGTGATGAAAATAGCTGAAATCTGGAAGAGGAGGTACTTCTTCAGTTAAAGAATGAATTCTCTTTTGTCTGATCTCCATTTCTTTATCATTCAATGATTTAAGCTCTTCGTCTAGTTCATCAGCAATTTTTAACAGTGCATTTGTTAAATACGTAATACTACCTCTAGTGGTACCAATATTGGTTAAAAATAATACCGTGTTTCTTGATGTTTTATTAATTTGGATATTAAATTTATCCATCAAATATTTGTTTTTAAACGTATCGCCATCAACACCCGTTTTACCAATATGCAAGGTTATTTTTGTAGGATCTAAAACAAATTCGTCTTGTTCCCAAGCATCATCCATTAAATTCCAACCTTCATTTTTTGTATAATATTCCTTTAAACCTGTTTGACGGTATTTATTAGGTATAAAATCTTTTACTGTTAAAATATCAAAGTATTTACTTAATTGTGGGTTGTCATTAATTTTTGCACGCAAAACCATCGCCATTTCAATGCTTTTTTCTACCAATTCAAAACCTTCTAACTGTACTTGGCGTCTTCCAACATCTAAAGAAGCTAACATTTGATAATTTGGTGAAGTAGAGGTATGCGTCATATACGCTTCAGAAAATGTGCTTTCACTTTTTCTACGAAAGTCTTGATCCCAAATATGAATCATAGAACCTTGTCTAAAACTACTTAATGTTTTGTGCGTACTTTGAGTAGCATACACACGTATACGAACCTGTTCTGGATCTGGCATTAGAGAAACTTCACCTTCTTTTAATTCTTTACGATATGCTTTGTACTTCTTCTTGTAGCCGTTACTGTTGTACTTGTCATATAATTTTTTGGCTACATACATTCCTGTACGTTGCTTGTAATTATTGGCAAAACCTGCAAAGGCAAACCAAGCTTCATCCCATAAAAATATCATGTCTGGTTTTATGGCTAAAACTTCTTCCATAACGCGTTCTACGTTGTAAACCATGCCATCAAACGTGCAATTAGTAAGTAATAACATTCTTACTTTGTCTAATCTTCCTGCTTTTTTTAACTCTAATAATCTGCCTTTTATTTGCTCTAAAGGCACAGCGCCATACATTGAATATTTTTCTATGGGATAAGAATCTAAATAAACCGGATATGCACCAACTAAAACCAAACCGTAGTGGTGAGATTTATGACAATCTCTATCTATAAGTACCACATTACCAGGTTCTACTAATGCTTGCATTACAATTTTATTTGCGGTGGAAGTTCCATTAGTAACAAAATATGTGTATTGAGAGCCATACGCATCTCTTGCCATTTCTTGGGCTTTTTTAAGCGGACCTGTTGGTTGTAATAAGGAGTCTAAACCACCTGTTGTTGCAGATGTTTCTGCTAAAAACATGTTTCTACCATAAAAATCACCAAAGTCATTTATCCATCTTGATTTAAAAACCGAGTTTCCTCTAGATATTGGCATCGCATGAAAAACACCTGTAGGTTTTTTACTATATTCAACTAAAGCAGAAAAGAAAGGTGTTTCAAAACGTTCTGCAATTCCTCTTAAAATAGTTAAGTGAAGTTCTTGCATATCTTCTGTTTGATAGAAGATTCGTCTAAAACGTTTAATAGTACTGTCTTTTAAGTGCCCTAGTGATGTGTCTGTAACGTAATAAGCATCTAATTCAGGTCTAAACTTATCAATTAATTCGCCTATTAAAGGCCCTAAATCCGTTTCAGATTTTGATGAAAAATCAAGTTTTGTAACTGGTTGAATATAGGGTTTTATAAGCGGCGAAATTTCTTTTGAATGATAGGGTGGAGCGTATCTTACTACAACTGCTTGAATATTATGATTAAAATGCAAAGCAATCATTGCATCCTGAAAAGATCTTTGTACAATTACGCCGTATGTAAATTTATCATTTGATGATCTAAATGACATCAAGCTATTTTTTAGACTGCTCTCTTCCTTATCGGAAATGGCGTCTATAAATAATACTTCAAAATGATTTTTTCTGATGCTATTATGCTGTTCATGATCTTCAACAGATTCTATACTATGTTCGTCATAATCTATATAATCAGGATTACTTCTGTAGCTATCACCAACCAAATCTTTGGTGGTTTCGGCTATTAGATTAGATAAGGAAGTATATTCATAATTAGAAAGTGTATTCTCTAACTTTAACATACGACCAATACCGGGTGAAGCAAAATAACGCTCCACACCTTTTAAATCTGTAATTAAATTTTTTACTACTTTTTTGTGTGTTTTTTCATTTTCAGAACCATGGTTACACCTTGCCAACTCTGAACTTTCGATTTTTAATTTATTCCAATAGTCTACTCGTAATTGACCAATATTGTAATAAGTAGAACTTTTAGATTTGTTATTTGCTTTTTTAGAGATATCAGACATTTAAGATTTTATAAGTTATTTTAGTTTTAAAAAAGTTAATCACGAAAAGATTAAGGGTATCGTAAAAGTTAGAAAAGTCAGCAAAAATCATATACAAAAGGAACCTTGTTTGTTTCTTTTGTGTACGTTAAAAAGACCGTAAAAAGTGTTGTAAACTTTTTCATTCTAAGGGTGTTGAGTTTAATTTAATGAATGTAAAGCCAATTTATTTCCTTGCGAATCAATGAAAACAGCAAAATACCCAGACTCTTCGGATATTAATGTTTTTGGCATAATGATGCGGCCTCCAGCCGGCTCTATTTTATCAAGAACAAGACTTAAGTTATCGCCACCATTTAAATAAATTAAGGATCCAGAATCGCTTGGTACATAGCCAGAACCAGCCACAACAGCCCCACCGATACCGGTGTTTGTAGGGAAATAGGCCATTGCGTTTGCTTCCGTAATATTTTGTTGCATGGTAATACCAAAAATATATTGATAAAATTCAACCGCTTGTTGAAAGTCTATGGCTGGTATCTCAAACCAACTCACATAATCTTTTCTTGCTTCTATTTTTTTATTTTTTTTTCCTGATTTTATTCCACCCATCTTTTTTTCTTTTTTTTATATGATTGTATCTCTTTTATAATTTATTGCTGCATTTTGCTTTTCTAGCGTAGTTTCTTTAATTTTTAATTCTGCTAAGTCATCTAAGCGTGTTGGTTTTATCAACGGACCTAAAGAGTCTAAATACGGAGTTGCAATTCCTGGTTGATAAATAGCAAACTGGCTATTTTTAATATGTTCACGAAAACTTTTAAGCGGCTGTCCAAGACGTAAAATTCCTAATTCGCGACTTCTTTTTACACGTTCTATGTTTAATTCTAACGGAATAATTTCTTCTGTTCCTTCAGATTGATATATTACTCTACCATCTGGACCACAAATAATAGATTTTCCACAACCTCCTGTATCTAAACCATTAATGTCAAAGAAATAACATTGATTCACAGACGCCATTGCTCGTACAATAGACAATTCTATATCTCTATCGATAGTTCCTGATAATGTTGGATGCATAATTACTTCTGCGCCCATTGTAGTTAACGTACGAATGGTTTCTGGAAACCACATATCATAACAAATAGACACGCCAAATCTAGCCACTCCTGGCACATCAAATACACAGTAATCTTGCCCTGGTGTTACGCCTGTTTCGTAAGGATAAAACGGAAACATTTTACGATATCTGGTTACAATTTCTCCAGCTGGATTAATAACAGATGCTGTGTTATAAATTTTACCCTCACTTTTTTCGAATATAGATCCAGGTAGTAACCAAATTCCATATTGTTTTGCTTTTGCTTGCATTTCTGCTTCAAAATTATTTGGTATTACTTGTGCAGTATGGGTTAACGGTCCAAAAGCACATAATTCACTAAACATAATCATCTCAACCCATGGATAAAGGTTCATGGTAATGTCAATTTTCAGTTTCATCATTTCAACGTTTGATGCGACTGCTGATACTTTCATTTGTATTCCTGCGATTGCGAATGGTTTCATATATTTTATATTGCTTTTTTAATTTCGGTTTCCAAAATGGATAATCCTTTTTCTAATTCTGTATCGGTAATAACTAAGGGTGATAAAATTCGTAGTACATTTTTATAAGTTCCTGCACTTAGCACTATTAAGCCATTTTCAATACACCCTTTTACAATTTTCGGACATATTTCTGAATCAGGTTGTCGAGGATCTCCATTTTTAACAAACTCGATAGCTATCATAGCTCCAATACCTCTTACATCACCTATTTCTGGATATTGTTTCATTAAATTCTCTAATCTCGTTTTGATAACATGACCTACTTTAACGGCTTTTTCGTTTAAGTTAATTTGCTTCATATATTTAATGGTGGCAGATGCAGCGACGCAGCATATAGGACTTCCAATATAGGTTCCTCCAATAGATCCAATTGCGGCAGCATCCATAACTTCTGCTTTTCCAACAACAGCACCAATTGGCAAACCAGAACCCATCGATTTTGCATAGGTGCTAATATCTGGCTGTACACCGTAATGTTGCCAACTTGCCCAATGGCCTGTTCGGCAAAAACCACTCTGAACTTCATCCATAATTAAGACGATTCCATGCACATCGCAAAAGTTTCGCAATCCTTCTAAATATTTTTGAGGAACAGCATTAAAACCACCTTCACCTTGTATTGGTTCAATAATTACTGCAGCAACACTTTTTACATCCACAAGATTTAGTGCACTTTCATGAAGACGTTTTAATTCATCTTCAACAAATTTATCCATATCTCGTGTTCCTCGATACCTGTAAAAATTAGGAAAAGGAAGACGATATACTTCTGGTGCAAACGGACCACAATCATATTTATAACTTACTTTACTAGTTAATGACATCGCCATCATAGAACGACCATGATATGCACCTGTAAAACAAAGTATAGCTTGTCTTTTTGTTGCTTGTCGCGCTATTTTTATTGCGTTCTCTACAGCTTCGGCTCCCGTACTAACCAACATTACTTTGGTTTTATCGCCATGTGGTAATATCTCTGCAAGTTCTTCACACAAGGCAATGTAGGGTTCGTAAGTAACTACATTAAAACTTGTATGTATGTATTTTCCTGCTTGCTCACGAATAGCATTAACAACAGGCTCTGGGCAATGTCCTGCATTTACAACTCCAATACCTCCGGCAAAATCTATTAGTTCTCGTCCATCAACATCTGTAATAATAGCTCCTTTTGCTTCTTTTACGGTTGCCGTATTAAAAACACCAACGCCATTTGCCACAACATTTTTTCTTCTTTCGAAGAGTTCTTGAGATGTAGTATTTTTTTTATTCATTTTAAAAAATTTCGTTTTTAAGTTAGTTCGATTCAATAAATTTTAATGATTAGGATGCTGTTGCTCTTAAAATAAAACCAACCTATTTATAACAATATCCTACCTAAAGTTTTTCCAGAATTATCGAATAATACTTTAATGTTAAATACATCTTTATTTAAATTAACTTCATAGATCCTTTTAGAAGGATTTTGCACATAACATATCTGTTGAAGTTTATTAATTGTGTATTCTTTTTCGATAGTTAGTTGTAACTGTTTAGGTATTTTATTAAATGGTATAAATTCAACGGTTTCTAGCCATTTACCTCTGCTATTAAATAATGCGATATGTTTTTTTTTCTTTAATGTAAAACTTACATTCCATTTAAACACATCTATTTGTTGCCATAATATATTGCTTGCTCTTGGAAATTTAGAATTAAAAGAAGACAGAACCAAGGAGTTTATATTAGATTTTTCACTTCTAAAAAAACGTCCAATTGATAATGTCATAGTTCTATTTTAATTTTTTAAAGGGGTAGATTTAGTATTAATTCTACCTTAATTATTTCTAGGATTCGTTTAAATTTAAAACGATATTACAAGTGGTAGTTAACTACCATTATTGTTATTTAAAAAACGAAAGTTTTAGCCATGAAGGTATTCCGTATGGAAAAAAGGAAAGCTAAATTTGTTATTTTATAAAGATAAATGTTTAGAATCAACAAAACAACCACCTAGGTACCACTTGATGTTAATTTTAAACTATTAGTTTAAAAATTGAAGATTACTTGTTAAAAAAGGACTAAGGAACGTGCTTTTCTTCGGCAACCGATAAAAGCATTTGTAGGTTCTTAACGTTTATTTTTTTGCGACTAACTGTAATTGCTCCACAGCGTTTTAATTCTTGAATATGCCTACTAACCACAGATCTAGTTGTACCTATAAGACCTGCAATTTCGTCATTTGGTAAATTATTAATTAATTCCAATTCTTGGGTTTCTCCATTAACATTTTTAAGAAGTAAAGTTGCAAGACGCACAAGCGTGCTATGAAGTGTAACGTCTGTAGCAACATCCATTAATTGTCGCATGCGTTCTCCTAAATAGTATAAAATTGCTTTATGAATTATAGGATATTTGTTAATCCATAATCGCATTTGATCCATAGGAATTTTTAAGACCTCTAAGACATCCAAAGCTTCCCAATATACATCATGTGGTTCTGCGTCTAAAAGGGATAATACATCAAAAACGTCTCCGTTAGATAAAACAAAAACGGTATGTTCTCTACCAGTATCTGGATTTGATTTAAACACTTTTAGTCTGCCTGAAATTATAAAATGAAAGGTAGTTGAAACTTCTAAACTACTTTTAAAATTTTTTGAAATCCAACGCTCTTCTGTCATTTGACTTAAAAGCGCCTCTAAAGATTCAATGCTAGAATCTTTTAAAAAAGGAGACTGTTTAAGAGTTGATAGATATCTTTGGTAACTAGGGTTATTGGGTGTCATTAATTAGGGTTAACAGTAAAGTTACTAAAATTTTATTAGACAATTGACAACCAATCGTAGTATAATTCTAAATATAGGAACACGATTGTAAGACACTTTTATTAAAATTAATTCCAATAAGCTAATAATGTTGTTTTTACGATAATTATGGAGAATGATTTTAAAAAAGAAGATAAAAAGTATAGATATTATAAAATAAAAAAAACTTCAGAGTTAATCTGAAGTTTTAGTCGGGGTGGCAGGATTCGAACCTGCGACCTCCTCGTCCCAAACGAGGCGCGATGACCGGGCTACGCTACACCCCGAAAATGATCATTCATTTAAGGAGTGCAAATATACATCCTTTTTATACAAATGCAATTAATTGTTTTTATTATTCATCATTAAAAAGCATTAATTACATCTGCTTATGTTTTCATTATAAAAACTTATAAACATTCGATCTTATGAGAATCAAAAAACAATACTTTTACGCTTCTAAATTGATACACAATAAATATGTCTGATACAATAGAAAAAATTAAATGTTTAATTATAGGATCCGGGCCTGCTGGTTACACCGCAGCTATTTATGCAGCTAGAGCAGATATGAAACCAATAATGTATACAGGATTGCAAATGGGAGGGCAGTTGACAACTACAACAGAAGTTGATAATTTTCCTGGTTACGCAGAAGGTACAGATGGCCCTGCAATGATGGAAGATTTAAAGAAACAAGCAGAACGTTTTGGTACACAAGTTCGTTTTGGAATGGTTACTAAAGTTGATTTAAGTGATAAAGTTGGCGGAATTCATAAAGTAATTGTTGATGAAACAAAACATATAGAAGCAGAAACCATAATAATAAGCACTGGAGCAACTGCCAAATATTTAGGAATAGAAAGTGAGCAACGTTTAATTGGTGGCGGTGTTTCGGCTTGTGCTACATGTGATGGTTTTTTCTATAAAGGTCAAGATGTTGTTGTTGTTGGAGCAGGCGATACTGCTGCAGAAGAGGCTACCTATTTAGCTAATATTTGTAAAAAAGTTACAATTTTAGTGCGTAAAGATTTTATGAGAGCATCTAAAGCAATGCAACATAGAGTAAGTAAAACTAAAAATATTGAAGTTTTATATAACACAGAAGTTGAAGAGGTTTTAGGAGCTAATGTTGTTGAAGGTGTTAGAGCAATCAATAATCAAACAAAAGAAATTACTGTAATACCAGTAACAGGTCTGTTTATAGCAATAGGTCATACACCAAATTCAGATTTATTCAAAGGTGTTTTAGATATGGATAAAACAGGGTATCTGATAACAAAAGGCAAAACTACAAAAACAAATTTACCAGGGGTTTTTGCTGCAGGAGACATTCAAGATAAAGAGTATAGGCAGGCTGTAACCGCTGCAGGAACTGGTTGTATGGCTGCTCTAGATGCAGAACGTTATTTAGGCGCTTTAGAATAGCGACAAAGTTGCGCTCTTATAAAAAAAAGAGATTACTGTAAAAGTAATCTCTTTTTTTTATTGCTTTATTAAAAAGGAAAAGCAAATTTTATCGTTTTATCTATAAATTATTGCTTTCGCTAAAATGTTAAAACTTAAACAGCTACAGAAGCTTTCATTGATTTTCTGTAGATAAAAGAATTAAAAATATTTCTCTTACCAAAATTATTCATAGACTTTGCATTAACAAATTTTCCGAAAAGAATTTTACTAACCCCAAAGTATTCATATTTATTACCGTCTGTAAAAGTAACCTCTAGTAACATGCTTTTATGATGCCAATCTGAAACTTGAAATTCTGTAATTGTTTTTTTATACTCTTCTAAATTCGCAGCTTTTGTTTCTGGCGCAATACTTACCAAAAAATGATAGCCATCTATAATTTGAGTACTTACTAAGTCTGCTTCTATTTTTTTAGCATCATCTTGAAATTTATCAGGATGCCATTCTTTAACTAAATTTCTGTAGGTTGTCTTTAATTCTTTTAAATCAATAGCACCTTCTATTTTAAATAGCTTTTTATATTCTTTAATACGCTTCATTTCGTTGTTTTCAAATTGCGTGCAAAAGTAGTACTATTTATTTGAATAAATAAATATGCACACACAAATAATTATTGTTTTTTTAATCTGATGGTCAGTCTTTTATGAAATACTAAAAATGAACGATTGCTAAGGTTTGGCTAGCGTCAAAAAAGAATATTCTTTTCGTAATCTAATCAGTTAAATATACATCAAAATTTTCTATTGCTTGGATAATTACCTTTACAGATTCTATATAAAAACCTTTATTTATAGTAGCATAGGTGTCTGTGCTTCTGTGATAATCCTTGTGGTCTGGTACGCCAAAATAAATAAAAGGTATTTTCTCGCGATGAAAAACTCTATGATCAGAAGAAAAAGTCCAATCAGATTGTTCTTTATTTTCAGGCGCATCATGACCAAATAATAACTTTAATTTATCTGACTTTATTTTTTCTAAAGGTTTTCTTAAATTTGGATAATGGTAAAGGCCAGCTGCAAAAAGTTCTGGATCGTAATCGCTATGAGAAATCATATCAAGATTAATATTTAAAACAATGTTTTCTTTGTTTTTAAAGTTCTGTAAGAAATATTCAGCACCTAAAGAGCCAATTTCTTCAGCATCAACCGCTGCAAAAATTAGATTATGGTGTATTGGTTTATTTTTGAAATATTCCGCAATTGTAAATAACGCTGCTGTACCTGAAGCATTGTCATCTGCTCCGTTAAAAATTTTTCCATTTTTAATACCTAAATGATCAAAATGTGCGGTTATAACAATAGTTTTATTTGTTTCTCCTTTTAACATACCAATAATATTACCACCAATTGCGGTAGTATCTGACACGTTAGATAAGTTTTCTGTTGGTTTTTCTATTGGAAAAACATCTTGCCTCTTTTGTCCCTTAAACGTATAAGAAAATTCTTGAAGGTAATTGTTTTGATACATAGTCTGTAAACCAACATCTTTAAATTTTTTAATTATAAATTTTTGAGTTTTATAGTTTCCTGGTTTGGAGAAAAATCGTCCTTCTAATGAGTCATTAGAAAGTATTTGAAGGTTTTTTAACAACTTTTTGCTGTCAATATTGATTTCTTTTGGTTTGCTACAGCTCCATATTATTAATAGTGATGCTGTAAAAATTAAATAACGAATTTTCATAGTTGTTTTTTTTTATCATGAAATTTAACCAGACCTATTTCAAATATATAAAAAAAAGACCATTAATTAAAATGGTCTTTTTAAACAAACAACTAATTTTAAACGTTTAAGGTTTAAAGAAGTATTAAATAGGGTTAAAAACAGTATTTATTTTCTGCTTTTAATTTTTCTGCAATAAAGTTTCTTAATTCAATTACATTAGGGTAATTTGCATATTTAGTAAAACGTTTTAATCCCATTAATAACATTCTTTGTTCATCACCTTCAGCGAAAGAAATAATACCTTCTTTACCATTTTTGTTTATAATTTCTACAGCATTATATAAATATAGTTTAGCCATTGCAATTTGTCCTTCTTGCGCTTTTTCGCCAAAACGTTTTGTGTTTTTCTCTGCACGTAAAAGAGTAGATTCAGCCATGTAAACTTCATTTAAAATGTTTGCAGCAGTCATTAGTAATTGTTGATGAGAATCTAACTCTGCGCCATATTTTTGAATTGCAGAACCTGCTACCAACAAGAATACTTTTTTCAATTTGGCAATCATTTCTTTTTCTTCAGCAAATAATTGAGAATAATCTGGAGTATCAAAAGAAGGGATTCCCATTAACTCATCAGCAACAGCAGTTGCAGGACCTAATAAATCTACATGTCCTTTCATTGCTTTTTTAATTAACATTCCTACAGAAAGCATTCTGTTAATTTCGTTAGTTCCTTCGTAAATACGCGCAATACGTGCATCTCTCCAAGCCGCTTCCATAGGTGTTTCTTCAGAAAAGCCCATTCCTCCAAAAATTTGAATTCCTTCATCGGCACAAGCTTGTACATCTTCAGAAACTGTTACTTTTAAAATAGAACATTCAATAGCATATTCCTCTACACCTTTTAATTCTGCTTCTTGATGAGAGTTTCCTTCAGCTATTCTCATAGCGATTCTATCCTCAATATTTTTTGCGGCTCTATAGCTAGCAGATTCACCAGCATACGTATTTGTTGCCATTTCGGCTAATTTTGATTTGATAGCACCAAAATCTGCAATGGGAGTTTTAAATTGTTTACGCTCCGTTGCATATTTTAGAGCAGTATCTAAAACTCTTCTTTGAGAATCTAAACAAGCTGCAGCTAATTTAATACGACCAACATTTAATGCGTTTACAGCAATTTTAAATCCACCACCTCTTACAGATAACATATTATCAGCAGGTACAACAGTGTCATTAAAAAATACTTGACGTGTAGAACTTGCACGGATACCTAATTTATGTTCCTCTTCGCCTAAAGAAATTCCGTTAGGATTTGCAGCATCATACTCTACAATAAAACCAGTAATATTTTTATCTTTTTCTATACGCGCAAAAACGATCATCAAATTACAGAAGCCTGCATTTGAAATCCACATTTTTTGTCCGTTAATTTTATACGATTTTCCATCTGCAGAAAGTTCTGCCATTGTTTTACCAGAATTTGCATCAGATCCTGCACCTGGTTCTGTTAAACAGTAAGCGCCCATCCATTCTCCAGAAGCTAATTTTGGAACGTATTTTTGTTTTTGTTCTTCAGTTCCGTATAAGGTAATTGGCATGGTACCAATTCCTGTATGCGCGCCAAAAGCAGTACTTAAAGAACCATTTCCACTAGAAATATATTCGCAAGTAATCATTGTAGAAACGAAACCCATTCCCATTCCTCCATATTCTTCAGGAACCGCAACGCCTAAAAAGCCAAGTTCACCTGCTTTTTTCATAACCTCTTCGGTTAGTGCATAATCTTTAGCTTCAAAACGATCTCTGTGTGCAATAATTTCACGCTCGTTAAATTCTTTAACGGCTTCTTTCATC
Source organism: Polaribacter glomeratus (assembly GCF_002954665.1). Taxonomy (GTDB): domain Bacteria; phylum Bacteroidota; class Bacteroidia; order Flavobacteriales; family Flavobacteriaceae; genus Polaribacter; species Polaribacter glomeratus. Next base: position 152,897 of record NZ_MSCM01000001.1, read on the forward strand.
ATTGTTTGTTCTTCCGAAAAATCTTCAGGAGTAAATATGTCTTCACAAGCAGTTTCTTTTACTAAAAATTGACCGCCTCTTAATATCTCTTTATTTGTTGTTTCCATTCTACTATTTTTTAATCTTGTTTTGTTAATTTAAAAATTCGAAAATACCTGCAGCACCTTGACCTGTACCAACACACATCGTTACCATTCCGTATTTATTTTGCATATCACGTTTGCGCATTTCATCAAATAATTGAACAGATAATTTTGCACCTGTACAACCTAACGGATGTCCTAAAGCGATAGCACCACCATTTACATTAATGATATCAGGATTTAAACCTAACTCACGAATAACCGCTAAAGATTGAGAAGCAAAAGCCTCATTTAATTCAATTAACCCAACATCTTTTTGATGCAAACCTGCTTGTTTTAATGCTTTCGGAATTGCAGCAACTGGTCCGATGCCCATAATTCTAGGCGGTACACCTGCAGCAGCATAACTTACCATTCTTGCAATTGGTTCAAGATTTAATTCTTTTACCATATCTTCACTCATCACCATTACAAAAGCTGCACCATCACTCATTTGTGATGAATTACCCGCAGTTACACTTCCGTCAGCGGCAAAAACAGGGCGTAATCTTGCTAAACCTTCAATGTTAGAACCTAAACGTGGTCCTTCATCTTTGTTTACAACATATGATTTTGTTGCTTTTTTTCCATTCGCATCTACATACGTTTGATTTACCGTAATAGGTACAATTTGAGAATCAAAACGACCTTCTGCTTGTGCTTTTAATGCTTTTAAATGAGAATTTAATGCAAACTCATCTTGGTCTTTTCTTGATATATTGAATTCATTCGCAACTGCTTCTGCAGTATTTCCCATTCCCCAATAATACTCTTCATGACCAGCGGCAACTGTATCATAATTTAATTCTGGTTTAAAACCGGTCATTGGAACAGAGCTCATGCTTTCTGCACCACCCGCAATAATACAATCTGCCATTCCAGATTGAATTTTAGCAACCGCCATACCAATAGTTTCTAATCCTGATGAACAGAAACGATTAACAGTAACTCCAGGAACTTCTTCAATTTTTAACCCCATTAAAGAGATCAATCTTGCCATGTTTAATCCTTGAGCACCTTCTGGCATTGCATTTCCTACAATAACATCATCAATTCTCTTTTTGTCGAAATCTGGCAATTCTTTCATCATATATTCGATGGTTTCTGCCGCCAATTCATCCGCTCTTTTAAATCTGAACAATCCTTTAGGTGCTTTTGCAACTGCTGTTCTATATCCTTTTACTATGTATGCTGTTTTCATAATTTTAGTGTTTAGTTGTTAGTGTTTGGTTGTTAGTCAGTGAAAAAAAATCACTAAAAACTAAAAACCTGAAACTAACCACTTGAGCAATTTTAATTGCGAAGCGGTTTACCAGTTTTTAACATGTGTTGAATACGTTCTAAAGTTTTACGTTCTGTACATAAACTTAAAAAAGCTTCGCGTTCAAGATCTAATAAATACTGTTCTGTAACTTTGGTTGGTTCCGATAAATCTCCTCCGGCCATTACGTAAGCAAGTTTATTTGCAATTTTTTGATCGTGAGCAGAAATATATTTGCTATCATGCATAGAATCTGTTCCTACTAAAAACATACCCAAGGCTTGTTTACCAAGAACTAAAACATCATCACGTTTAACAGGTTGTGTATAACCAGCTTCTGCCATTATTAAAGCGTGTTTTTTAGCCTCAGCAATTTGACGGTCTTTATTTACTACAACTACATCTTTTCCTTTTTGTAATAAACCTAAATCGAACGCTTCATACGCAGAAGTTGCTACTTTTGCCATACCAATTGTTAAGAAATGCTCTTGTAAAACGTTTAATTGTACATCGCCTTTGCTAAATAAATCGGATGCTCTTAAAGCCATTTCTTTAGAACCACCACCACCAGGAATTACGCCAACTCCAAATTCTACTAATCCCATATACGTTTCTGCTGCTGCAACTACTTTATCTGCGTGTAATGATATTTCACATCCACCGCCTAAAGCCATTCCGTGAGGAGCAGAAATTGTTGGTATTGATGAATATCGCATACGCATCATTGTATCTTGAAAATACTTGATAGCCATGTTTAACTCATCATATTCTTGCTCTGCAGCCATCATAAATATCATACCGATATTTGCACCTACAGAAAAGTTTGCTGCTTGATTACCAATTACTAAACCTTGATAATTTGTTTCAGCTAAATCAATTGCTTTATTTACAGCAGCTAAAACATCGCCACCAATGGTATTCATTTTAGACTGGAATTCTAAGTTTAAAATTCCGTCACCTAAATCTTCAATTACTGCACCCGAGTTTTTCCAAACTTCGTTCGATTTTCTAATATTATCTAAAATGATAAAAGAATCTTGACCCGGTTTTTTAACTTGTGATTTTGTTGGAATATCATAATAATGAGTTGCTCCTTCTTTAATTGAGTAGAAAGAAGTTTCTCCTTTTACTAACATTTCTGTTACCCAAGAAGCAATTTCATGACCTTCTGCTTTCATTAACTCAACACCTTTGGCAACACCAATGGCATCCCAAATTTGAAAAGGTCCGTGTTCCCAACCAAATCCAGCTCTTAAACCATCATCAATTCTATAAACTTCATCAGAAATTTCTGGAATTCTATTTTGAACGTATGCAAACATTGCAGCGAAACTTTTTCTATAAAATTCACCAGCTTTGTCTTTTCCTGCAACTAAGACTTTAAATCTATCAACAACGTTATCAATCGTTTTCGTAAGTTCTAAAGTTGCAAATTTTGCAGATTTTTTTGTTCTATATTCTAATGTATTTAAATCTAGCGATAAAATTTCTCGGCTACCATCCGCAGCTTTTGTCATTTTATAAAAACCTTGACCCGTTTTACTTCCTAACCATTTTTTTTCCATCATTTTGTTTACAAAATCAGGAATTACAAATTGGTCTTTCATTTCGTCATTAGGGCAATTATCTTTTACACCGTTTGCTGTATGCACAAGGGTATCTAAACCAACAACATCAATCGTTCTAAAAGTTGCAGATTTTGGACGACCAATAACTGGGCCGGTTAATTTATCTACTTCTTCAATAGTTAAATTCATTTCTTTTACAACATGAAACAAACTCATGATGCCAAAAATACCGATTCTGTTTCCAATAAATGCAGGCGTATCTTTTGCTAAAACCGATGTTTTACCTAAGAATTTATCGCCATACATCATTAAGAAATCGGTAACTTCTTGTTTACAGTTTGGTCCAGGAACCACTTCAAAAAGTTTTAAATATCTTGGTGGATTAAAAAAGTGAGTAACTGCAAAATGCTTTTGGAAGTCATCACTCCTGCCTTCATTCATGAATTTAATAGGTATTCCGGATGTATTAGAAGTAATTAAAGTTCCTGGAGTTCTATACTTTTCTAATTTTTCGAAAACAACTTTTTTAATGTCTAATCGTTCTACAACCACTTCCATGATCCAATCTACACCAGCAACTTTAGCAATATCATCTTCTAAATTACCCGTTGTAATTCTACTTGCAAATTCTTGCTTATAAATAGGAGAGGGTTTTGATTTTAAAGAAGTTGTTAAAGCATCATTTACTAAACGATTGCGAACTACTTTGTCTTTTAACGTAAGTCCCATTGCTGCTTCTTTGTCGTTTAATTCTCTTGGAACAATGTCCAATAAAAGAACTTCAACACCAATATTCGCAAAGTGACACGCAATACCAGAACCCATAATACCAGATCCAATAATTGCTACTTTTTTAATTCTTCTTGTCATTTGTTTATTGTTTATTATACTGCTTCTTATTTATCTTGGCTAATAGCATTGTAAATTTCTTTATCTGCAATTAATTTATTTATAGTTGAGGTTACTTTAAAAAAACTGTCTAATTCTTTTTCTGTAACATATTCTCTTACAACATTATTAAATTGGTACACATGACTTTTAGAGAACTTACGCATTTCTAACCCGTATGCTGTTAATTTAATAATTACACTTCTACCATCTTCAGGGTTTTTTTCTCTAGAAATTGCTCCTTTATCTTCCATAGATTTTAAAATTCTTGAAAGACTTGTAGGTTCCATTCCCATTAAAGGACCCAAAGCTGTTGAAGGCGTGCCGTTTTCTTTGTCTATTGTTAATAAAACGAACGCCATTGCCATAGTACTACCATAGTTTGCGGCCTGTTCATTATACATTTTTGCAACAGCTTGCCAAGTTGCTCTTAATTGATGATCTATAGATTTATCTTTATCCATTGCTTCAAAGATATAAAAATTTATTATGCACGCATAGTAAATTTAAAAAAAGTTATGCATGCATAGTAAATTTTAACATTTTTTAAAAAAGTAACCATTTATAAGTTATTAGTAGTAGTGTTTATAAAATACCTAAATTTGTTGCAATAGAACTTTTACAAAAATCAAAAATTGTCAATGAAAAACTTACTAGAAATAAATAATGTAGTAAAAAATTATGGAGATTTTAGAGCATTAAATGATGTTTCTATCCATATACCTAAAGGAAGTGTTTATGGTTTATTAGGCCCTAATGGCGCAGGCAAAACTTCATTAATTAGAATTATTAATCAAATTACAATGCCAGACTCTGGCAATATTATTTTAGATGGTGAGCCTTTATCGCCAAAACACACTGCATATATTGGCTATTTACCAGAAGAACGTGGTTTGTATAAATCAATGAAAGTTGGCGAACAAGCTTTATATCTTGCACAATTAAAGGGTTTAAGTAAGTCTGAAGCAAAAAAACGGTTACAATATTGGTTTGAAAAGTTTGATATTTCTGCTTGGTGGGGCAAGAAAATTGAGGAACTCTCCAAAGGAATGGCACAAAAAGTACAATTTATTGTTACGGTGATGCACAATCCTAAATTATTAATTTTTGATGAACCTTTCTCTGGTTTTGATCCTATAAATGCCCAATTAATCGCCAAAGAAATTTTACAACTGCGTGATGAAGGTGCAACGATTATTTTTTCTACACACAGAATGGAGTCTGTTGAAGAAATGTGTGATGAAATTGCGTTGATTCATAAATCTAATAAAATCTTAGACGGAAAACTATCAGACATAAAGCGTCAGTTTAGAACAAATACTTTTCAAGTTGGTCTTCATACAGATTATCCAAAAGAAGTGGAAGCAAAATTGAAAGAAATTTTCGAGGTTTTTCCTGCGGATTTTAAATTGTTAGGAAATGAATTAACCTTAAATGTAAAGTTAAATCAAAATAACTCGGCAAATGAATTGTTGTCATTTTTAACAAGCCGAGGTCAAGTGCAACATTTTGTTGAATTGATACCAAGTGCAAACGATATTTTTATTCAAGCAGTAAATAAAAACAACTAAAAATGAGCAAGTTAAAACTAATTATACATAGAGAGTTTATTGCTAAAGTGCGTAATAAATCTTTTATAATGATGACTTTTTTAAGTCCGTTGTTATTAGTAGCCATGGGGGCTTTGGTATTTTTTCTGATGAAAAAGAATGACGAAAAAGTTAAAGAAATCGTTTATGTAGATAATTCGGGATTGTTTTCTAAAGACGATTTTGTAGATTCAGAATCTATACATTATCAAGATTATACTTCATTAGGGATTGAAGAAACAAAGAAAAAAGTAGAAGCAGGCGATTATTATGGAGCACTAATTATCCCTAAACAAGACAGTTTAGAGGTTTTAGCCAAATCCATTGAATTTTATTCTAAAGATTCTCCAGGAATGTCTGTCATAAATTCTTTAGAAACTAAAATTGAAACGAAAATCAGAAATGAAAAATTAAATGATTTTGGAATTGATTTGGCCCAAATAAATGCTTCAAAAATTCCATCAAACATCAAGATGTATAATTTTTCGGGCGAAGAATCATCCAAATTAATAAATGGGTTAAAAATAGGAGTAGGCGCAATTGCTGGTTACCTATTAATGATGTTTGTGATTATTTATGGCACATCAGTAATGAGAAGTGTTATTGAAGAAAAAACAAGTAGAATTGTAGAGATTATAGTGTCATCCGTAAAACCGTTTCAATTAATGTTGGGTAAAATTATAGGTAATGCATCCGCAGGATTATTACAATTCTTAATTTGGGGAATTTTAATTTTTATAATATCTACACTTGCATCAGCTGTTTTTGGTGTTAATATGGTAGAAATGCAAACAGCAAATTTACCGGCAGAACAATTAGAAGCAGCAAAACAAGCAGTAGGAATCGATAAAATGCAATTGATAATTCAAGAAATTTTAAGACTGCCTATTTTAAAAATGTTTGTCTTGTTTATTTTTTACTTTTTAGGCGGTTTTATGTTGTATAGCTCACTATTTGCAGCTGTTGGTGCTGCGGTAGATAATGAAACGGATACACAGCAATTTATGTTGCCAATTATGGCACCTTTAGTTTTAGGTGTTTATGTAGGTTTTGCAACGGTTATGAATGATCCTCATGGATCTATAGCTGTGCTGTTTTCATACATTCCGTTTACGAGTCCTATTGTAATGCTAATGAGAGTTCCTTTTGGCGTTTCTTGGTACGAATTGGCAATTTCGATGACCTTATTATTAATTACATTTGTTTTTATGGTTTGGTTAGCTGCCAAAATATATAGAGTTGGAATTTTAATGTATGGTAAAAAACCAACCTACAAAGATTTATATAAATGGATAAAATACAAAGGATAAATGCAAGATAAAATAGAAAAAGTTGCAAACGATATTGTAGAAGAAGCAGTATCGATTTTAGATTATTCGTTTACTTTTAGTAAAGAAATAAGCATTTCTGTAAAAGGTTTGATATTTGTGGTTGTTGCTTTAATACTTTCTACATTTTTATTAAAACTGGTAAGAAGAGTTACTACTAGAAACATGCCTAAAAATGATCAACTTAAATTTGTTGGGGTTTTTAGTTATTTAAAATGGTTTGTGTATTTAGTCATCTTTTTAGTTGGTATGCATACTTCCGGTGTAAATGTTACTGCTGTTTTTGCTGCATCAGCTGCTCTTTTAATTGGTGTAGGTTTGGCACTACAAACACTTTTTCAAGATATTATTTCTGGAATCTTTATTCTGGTAGATCAGTCTGTACATGTTGGCGATATTATTGAGCTTGAAGGTAAAGTTGGCAGGGTTTTAGATATACGTTTAAGAACCACCAGAGCCGTAACGGTAGATAATAAAGTTTTGGTAATTCCAAATCATTTGTATCTAACAAATATTTTATTTAATTGGACAGAAAACGGAACGGAAACAAGAGAATTTGTAGATGTTGGTGTTGCTTATGGTTCTGATGTTGAGCTGGTAAAAACTATTTTATTAGATATTGCAAAAGAACAACCTACTGTATTAAAAAATCCGGCACCAATGGTTTTGTTTAGAGATTTTGCAGATAGTTCTTTAAATTTTAGAGTCGCATTTACTCTAATTGATAGTTTTGACGTTCGATTTACACAAAGTAATATTCGTTTTGAAATTGATAAAGCATTTAAACAAAATAATATAACAATTCCGTTTCCACAGAGAGATGTGCACGTTTATCCAACGAATGGATACGAAATGATGAAAGAAAAAAGTATATAAATGATTGTAAAGTTCAATAGTTAGCTACTGATTTTTTATCAGCCAAAAACTTGAAACTTTAAAATTTAGAAACTAAAACAATGAGTAAAATATTAGTTATAGAAGACGAAGCATCCATTAGAAGAGTGCTTACAAAAATAATTTCTGAAGAAAATGAAGCCTACCACGTAGAAGAAGCAGAAGATGGTTTGTTAGGTTTAGAAATGATTAAAAATAACGATTATGATTTGGTTTTATGCGATATTAAAATGCCAAAAATGGATGGTGTTGAAGTGCTAGAAAAAGCTAAAAAAATAAAACCAGAAATACCAATTGTAATGATTTCTGGTCATGGCGATTTGGATACTGCAGTAAACACAATGCGTTTAGGAGCTTTTGATTATATTTCAAAACCACCAGACTTAAACCGACTTTTAAATACGGTTAGAAATGCTTTAGAAACCAAAGTTTTATTGGTCGAAAATAAGCGTCTAAAGAAAAAGGTTAGTAAAAACTACGAAATGATTGGCGAGAGTGCTGCTATTTCTCATATTAAAGACATTATAGAAAAAGTAGCCGCTACCGATGCAAGAGTTTTAATTACTGGGCCAAACGGAACAGGAAAAGAATTGGTTGCGCATTGGTTGCATGAAAAATCTGATCGTTCTAAAGCACCAATGATTGAAGTAAATTGTGCTGCAATCCCGTCTGAATTAATAGAAAGCGAACTTTTTGGTCATGTTAAAGGTTCTTTTACGGGGGCAAATAAAGACAGAGCGGGTAAGTTTGAAGCTGCAAATACAGGAACTATTTTCTTGGATGAAATTGGTGATATGAGCCTTTCTGCGCAAGCAAAAGTATTACGTGCTTTGCAAGAAAGTAGAATTTCTAGAGTTGGTTCTGATAAAGATATTAAGGTAAATGTTAGGGTAGTAGCTGCAACAAATAAAAACCTAAAAGTAGAAATTGAAGAAGGACGTTTTAGAGAGGATTTGTATCACAGATTAGCAGTTATTTTAATTAATGTTCCTGCATTAAATGACAGGCGAGAAGACATCCCTTTATTGGTCGATTTTTTTACTGCAAAAATATCTCAAGAACAAGGAACGCCTAAAAAAACCTTTTCATCAGAAGCAATTACTCTTTTACAAAAGTATGATTGGACAGGAAATATTCGTGAATTAAGAAATGTTGTAGAACGTTTAATAATTTTAGGTGAAAAAGAAGTGTCTGCAAACGATATAAAGTTATTTGCGAGTAAATAGGTTTTTTTAAAGAAGAAATAGAAAAAAGAAACAAGATAAAAGAGGCAAGTGATTGCAATGTATCGCAAAAAGTAAAAAGCCAAAATTGTTTATTTTTCTTTGGATAAAACGCTGAAAATTAGAAACTAAAAAAGGGAATCAACATCCGTTGATTCCCTTTTTCTATATAAAATAGTGTTACTTATTTTTTAAGATCAAAGCGATCAAGGTTCATTACTTTTGTCCAAGCAGAGACAAAATCGTATACAAAGCGTTCTTTTGCATCATCTGCGGCATAGACTTCTGCTATTGCTCTAAGTTCTGTGTTTGAACCAAAAATTAAATCGGCTCTAGTTCCTCTAAACTTAATTTCACCTGTTTTTCTATCCGTTCCTTCAAATAAAGCATCATCGGTAGAAGTTGCTTTCCAGGTGATACCAAGGTCTAGAATATTTGTAAAAAAGTCATTCGATAGCGTGCCAACATTCTCTGTAAAAACACCATATTTAGAAGCATCATAATTTGCTCCTAGCATTCTTAATCCACCAACTAAAACAGTCATTTCAGGAATAGAAAGTGTTAATAATTGCGCTTTGTCAATTAATAATTCTTCTGCAGCTAATTTTAAATCTTTCTTAATAAAATTTCTAAAACCATCGGCTCTTGGTTCTAAATAGCCAAAAGAAACTAAATCTGTTTGCTCTTGAGAAGCATCTCCTCTGCCAGAAGTAAACGGAACAGAAATAGAATAACCTGCATTTTTTACAGCTTTTTCAACGCCAACAGATCCGCCTAAAACAATTAAATCGGCCATAGAAACGGTGCCATTAAAATCTTTCTGAATTCCTTCAAAAATAGTGATTACTTTATTTAATTCATACGGATTATTTACTGCCCATTTTTTTTGTGGTTCTAAACGTATTCTTCCTCCATTTGCGCCACCTCTCATATCAGATCCTCTAAATGTAGAAGCAGAAGCCCAAGCAGTAGTTACTAATTGAGAAATTGATAAGTTAGAATTCGAAATAGCTTCTTTTAAAATAGAAACTTCTTTATCAGAAAGCGCTGTTCCTGCAGGAATTGGATCTTGCCAAAGCAATTCTTCTTTCGCAACTTCTGGACCTAAATAACGAGAAATGGGTCCCATATCTCTATGTGTTAATTTGTACCATGCTCTTGCAAAAGCATCTTCAAAAGCTTTATGGTCTTTATGAAAACGTTTAGAAATTTTTAAATATTCAGGATCTACTTTTAAAGCCATATCCGCGGTAGTCATCATTAAATCTTGTGTACCATTTGCATCACCAGCTTTCGGTGCTTTTTTAGCGTTAGAAGCTGCTGTTGGTTTCCATTGATGTGCGCCAGCAGGGCTTTTAGTTAATTCCCAGTCATAATTTAGTAAAACATCAAAATAATCAGCATCCCAAGTGGTTGGGTTTGGCGTCCAAGCACCTTCAATTCCGCTTGTAATTGCATCATCTAAAACACCAGATTTATATGCGTTTTTCCAACCCATACTCATTTGTTCAATAGGAGCACCAGCAGGTTCTACCCCAACAAATTTATCAGGATTTGCAGCACCGTGTGCTTTACCAAAAGTATGTCCTCCAGCGGTTAGAGCTACTGTTTCTTCATCATTCATAGCCATTCTGCCAAATGTTTCTCTAATATCTTTTGCAGAACCCATCGGGTCTGGATTTCCGTTTGGCCCTTCGGGATTTACATAAATTAATCCCATATGAGCAGCACCTAAATCGCTTTCTAAATTTCCGTCTTCATAACGTGCATCATTTCCTAACCATTCTGTTTCAGAACCCCAATAAATATCTTGTTCTGGTTCCCAAACATCTTCACGTCCGCCAGCAAAACCAAACGTTTTCAATCCCATAGATTCCATAGCATAAGTACCGGCAAGAATCATTAAATCTGCCCAAGATAATTTAGCACCGTATTTCTTTTTAACAGGCCAAAGTAATAAACGCGCTTTATCTAAATTACCATTATCTGGCCAACTATTTATTGGCGCAAAACGTTGCGAACCAGAAGCTGCGCCTCCACGCCCATCTCCAACTCTATAAGTTCCTGCACTATGCCAAGCCATACGAACCATAAAAGGGCCGTAATTTCCATAATCTGCTGGCCACCAATCTTGAGATGTTGTCATTAAGTCGATGACATCTTGTTTTAATTCGGCAAAATTGATGCTATTAAAAGCAGTTGCATACTCAAAATCTTTATCCATTGGGTTTGATGCTGCACCATTTTGACGAAGAATATTCAACTTTAATTCATTTGGCCACCAATCTCGGTTTTTTGTTCCGTTACCGGCTGTATGTTTTTGAGTTCCTCCCATAAATGGGCATTTATTGCTATCGCTGTGTTTTTCCATGATAAATTGATTTTAATGATTGAAGTACAAACCTACAACTACTTATTGAATAATTTTTATCTATAGTTTTTATTATAAAATAGTTAAAACTTATTATTGAATTGTTTTTAAAGTTACGTCTTTTTTGGATCAATTAGAATAAATAGTGTGTATCTATTTTTACGGACCTTAGCTATAAGTAAAGTTGATAATAATATAAAAAGTTATCATAAACATTTTTACTTTTTTTTTTGATTCGTTTTATCTTTGCATCAGTGAAAGCAGAATATTAATAATTATAAAATTTATATAAAATGGCAACAGCAGTTGGTAAAAAATTTCCAAATTTAAATGTAAATGCAATGAATGAAATGGGCGATACATTTAAATTAAATGTGTTAGAAGAAGCAATTAATAACAAAAAGAAAGTGTTATTATTCTGGTACCCTAAAGATTTTACATTTGTATGTCCTACAGAATTACATGCTTTTCAAGCAGCACTAGGCGAATTTGAAAAAAGAAATACGGTTGTAATCGGTGCTTCTTGTGATACTGCAGAAGTGCATTTTGCATGGTTAAGTACCGCTAAAGAAAATGGCGGAATTGAAGGTGTAACGTATCCTATTTTAGCAGATAGCAATAGAAACTTATCTTCAATTTTAGGTATTTTAGATATTACAGATGAAACGTACGATGAAGAAACAGGAACTGTTTTAGTTGAAGGTGATAATGTAACGTATAGAGCTACATATTTAATTGATGAAGAAGGAACTGTTTTTCATGAAGGAATTAATCATATGCCAGTAGGTAGAAATGTAAACGAATTTTTACGTTTAATTGATGCGTATGCACATGTGCAAACTCATGGAGAAGTTTGTCCTGCAAATTGGGAAGAAGGAAAAACAGCAATGGCGCCAAATGCCAAAGGAACAGCTGAATATTTAGCTGCTCATTTAAACTAATTAGTAAGGATGGTTCAAGAATTAAGTCAAGATAATTTAGCACAAATAATTTCTGATAACAAAACAGTAGTGGTGCAATATTCTGCTACTTGGTGTGGAAACTGCCGAATTATGAAACCAAAATTTAAAAAATTGGCTTCAGAAAATGAAGGAGTATCTTTTGTTATTGCGGATGCAGAGAAATTTCCTGAAAGCAGAAAATTTGCTGATGTTAGTAATTTGCCAACTTTTGCAACTTTTGTAGATGGTAAATTAGTAAATCAAACGCAAACCAATAAGTTTGATGTTTTAATCGATTTAGTAAAAGAAGTTATTTAATCATGAAATTACCAGTTATAAAACATTTAACTTCTTTTATTGAAGAAAATGATCAAGATTATCTTTTAGAAACCATAGAAACGCTAGAAGCATTAACGGAAGTTCCGTCTTTAAAAGATGAAGAATTAGATGTTATTGGTGAGCTAATTTCTAATATGTATGGTGCTTTAGAAGTTGATAAAATGATTAAAGAAGGTACACCTAAAAAAGAAGCATTAAATCTTTTTATGAAACGTGTTTTAGGTTCTATTGATAAATAGTTTCTTTACAAATAGTATATTTAAATCCTAAGTGAAAGCTTAGGATTTTTTTATTTACGAATAATGTCTTTTTGAGAAAAGTTGATTTTTTTAACTACTTAACTTTGCTCGAGAAGACAAAACTTAAGGATACTTAAAATTAATTTTATAGAAATTTGTTTTTCAATTGTTCTAAAACTTGGTTTCCTCTATAAATGGCGCCTTCCATATAACCACCATATTTTGGTGAAGTTTCTGAACCAGCAACTATTAATTTTCCGTTTAAAAATTCTTGCTGATAGATCGCGTGCCCATTATTAAAATGCGGAGTTATAAAACGATCATTTTTATAATTTACCAATCGATCTTCATTCCAAATTTTCTCTTCATACGAAAGATATTTTTTTCCGTCTTCACCAAAAAATTTAAAGAGTTGTTCGTTAACTTTTTCTTCTCTGTATTCTCTAGTTTCATTCGCTAAACTGCTATTTAAAAATCCCATTAAGGCAAAATGAGTGTTCTCAAAATCTGAATGATCGTACATTTCTGTAAACGGACCAACATTGCTAAAACCAACCCCAGACAATCCTTTTTCTTTCCAAAAAGGAGTTTTATAAACGAGTGCAAATTTTACGGAATCCTTCATCCAAGTATGTGTGTTATTTGCAATTTGTTTAAAACCGGAATCTAAATCCGAAGAAAAATGAACGCTATTTACTAATACTTGAGGCGGAATTGTAGAAATTACAAAATCCGCAATAAAACTTGAAGTTTCAGTAGTTACTTTTAGAGAAGTTTCTTTATCGTCAATTTGTATTACTTTTTGGTTTAGTTCAAGTTCATCCTCTGTAAAAGTTGCCTTTAGTTTGTTTAAGATTTCAAAGGTTCCACCAACAATTCGATAGCTAATTTCTTGGTTTTTGGGAACTTGAAAACGCTGAGGTGCGCTGGTTCTCATTGCTTCAAATAAAGCATCACCATTCATGTTTTGTTCAAATAAAGAAATATCTAAACTGCTGCATACCTTTAACAATTCTGGGTTATACCTCCAGAGCCAAGTTGCGCCCAGTTCAACGTTTGTAGTATGACTGTTTTTTGTGTAAATTCTTCCTCCGATTCTATCATTTGCTTCCACTATTTTTATTGAAAAGCCTTCTTTTTTAAGCAGATACCCTAAATAAATTCCAGAAAGGCCACCGCCAATAATCAGTATTTTTTTCTTCATTTTAGCAAAATCTAATGATAAAAATTAATAGTTGTAAAAGGGAAATTCTATTTTAATGATGCGTTAATTTTGCAATAATTTTCGCGTGTTTTGGAAACTCTTTTGAAAGAGCTTCGCAACTAGGAAGTACAAAATCTCTAAAGTCAAAACCAGGAGAAACGGTACATCCTGTAAATGAAAAAGAGTTTTTTTCTAAGACTTCTGCGGCAAAATAATGATGAGCAGGAACTGTAAATTGTGGAATTTCTCCTTTACTAAAATCGTTTCCAATCAGTATAAAGCTGTAAATTCCTTCTGGTGAAATCATGTGTAATTTTAAAGTAGTTCCTGTGTAAAAATGCCAAATTTCATCTTGATTTATTTTATGAAAAGCAGAGAATTTATCCGCAGTCAGTAAAAAATAAATACTGGTGCAATAATTTCTATTTCCTTCAAATTTTTCTCCTAAATCTTCTGATAGAATTTCATCTTTACTTCTATAGGTTTCTTTATAATATCCGCCTTCAGGATGTGAAGTTAAATTAAAATGATTTATAATTTCTGTTGCTTTCATAATTTGATTTCTTTTGTGTTTACAATAAATTCTCCAATTTCCTTACCCCAAATTTGATACGTTAATAACGATGGATGAACGCCATCACTAAAATATGTTTTAGGATTACTATCAGTTACAGAATGCTTTTTGCTCCATTCTTTTAAGGTAATAATCTCATCATAATAAAATACATTTTCTTTATTTTTGATGTTGTTATTTAGTTCTTTACCTAATATTTCTACTAAATTACCAATCACAAATTTTATAGTTTTTGTAAAAGCAGGAAACTCTTTTATAGGTGGCATGTTTGTGAAAATAATAGGCGTTTTTGGGTATTTATGCTGCAATAAATCAATAAGTTTATTGATGTCTGAAATCCATTTTTTTGGAGAGTTTAATGTAAAAGCATCATTTCCACCCATTCCAATCACAATAATATCCGCAGTAGTTTCTTCTATTTTAGGAATAATTTTTGAGCAAACTTGTTTTACGGTGTACCCACTTTTTGCATAAACGCGCCAATTTATATTGCTTTTTAATGCAGTAGAAAGCGTAGTTGCTAAAGTACCTGTAAATCCGTTTTTATGATAATCAACACCAACACCTGCAATAGTACTTTCGCCAATTGAGAGTATGTTTATGGTTTTATTAAAATTACCATTTACAAAACCTTTAGGTTCTTTAGCTTCGGGAAGCTGAGGTACGCTTTTTCTAATATTTTTTCCTTGAAAATACATCAAAGGTAAAAGCGGAATCGAAATAAGTACACCTGCATAATACTTAAAGTTCATCGCTGTTTTGCTCTTTTTTTTGCTCGTTTACTTTTTTTATTAGTGCTTTTAACCGGTCTTTAGTTTGCTGTTTTTCTAACTTTACTCTGTTGATTTTTTGAGTCATTAACTTTGTATGCTTCGCTTTATTTAGCGTGTTTTTAGCTTTTCCTTTTTTGGGCATTTTATATTTGTTATACCGCAAAATTAAGGAATTTTATCCCAAAAAAGGAATTAAGTAATTTTAAAAAATTATGATAAATTTATCATTTTAGATCAGAAATGCTTGTCTAAAACCAATGGAAACCAGACTATTTTTTTTACCTTTAAAGATTAATTAGTTTGATGATGAGTTTAGAAAAATATAAAGTTGTGGATGCGATTTCTTTGAAAGAATTTTCGACCAAAGAAGTTATTAAAGACGCAAAAAAAGACCTTAAAAAAAGTAGAAAGAAGTTAAGTAAACTGCAAGATGCCATGTATGCAGAGGGTAAATATGCTGCATTAATTTGTTTGCAAGGAATGGATACATCGGGTAAAGATAGCTTGATTAGAGAGGTTTTTAAAGATGTAAATGCACGTGGAGTAGAGGTGCACAGTTTTAAAGTACCAACAGATTTAGAGTTGAAACACGATTTTTTGTGGAGACATTATATAGCTTTGCCAGCAAAAGGAAAAATGGGCGTTTTTAACAGAACGCATTATGAAAATGTGCTTGTTACAAGAGTGCATCCAGAATATGTCTTTGGTGAGAACATCCCAGCTGTAAAAAGTTTGGATGATTTAGATGCTGCTTTTTATGAAAACAGAATGGAAAGAATTAATGATTTTGAAAATCATTTGGCTAAAAACGGAACTATCATTCTAAAATTCTTTTTAAATTTATCAAAACCAGCGCAAAAAAACAGGTTGTTGAGAAGATTAAATTTGCCAAGTAAAAACTGGAAATTTTCTGAGGATGACTTAAAAGAGCGTAAATTATGGGATAAATATCAATTCTGTTATGAAGATTTATTAAACAGAACCTCTAAAGAAAATGCGCCTTGGTTTATAATTCCTGCGGATGACAAAGATTCAGCAAGAATTATTTTAGCAAAAATTTTAGTAAAAGAATTAGAGAAATATAATTTTACAGAACCAACATTATCAGCAAAATTAGTAGCGCAATTAGATGATTTTAAAGCACAATTGAATAAAGAATAGTTCTTGGCTGCGCTCGAATTGACAATTATGTCTCCTCGAGCGCAGTTGGGAGGTTAAATTAAAAAAATGAACTTAAAACTTAGTAAACCAATCGTGTTTTTCGATTTAGAAACAACAGGCGTAAATATTGCAACCGATAGAATTGTAGAAATAGCAATTTTAAAGGTATTTCCAAACGGAAATAAAGAAAGTAAAACTTGGTTGGTAAATCCTGAAATGGAAATTCCGAAAGAATCCTCAGAAATTCACGGAATTACAAACGAACAAGTGGCTACAGAACCCACTTTTAAAGAGCTTGCACAAAAAGTAAATGAAATGGTTGCAGGTTGCGATTTAGCAGGTTTTAACTCCAATAGATTTGATATTCCTTTATTAGCAGAAGAGTTAATGCGCGCAGGAATTGATTTTGATATGAAAAACAGAAAAGCCATAGATGTGCAAGTAATTTTTCATAAAAAAGAGCAACGAACTTTAGGTGCAGGATATCAATTTTATTGCGGAAAAGAATTAGAAGGTGCTCACGGAGCAGAAGCAGACACAAATGCGACGTATGAAATTTTGTTAGCACAATTAGATAAATACCCAGATTTAGAGAATTCTGTAGATGCTTTAAGTGAATTTTCAACGCACGGAGAAAGAGCAGATTTCGCTGGTTTTATTCTGATGAATGACGAAAAACAAGAAATTTTTTCATTCGGTAAATACAAAGGAAGAACAGTAGAAGAAGTCTTTATTGAAAATCCTGGTTATAATAATTGGATTCAGAATGCAGATTTTCCATTGTACACAAAAAAGGTGTTAAGAGAAATAAAAGAAAGAATGTCTGCACCAAAAGACACGATGACCGATGCAGAAAAATTACAGGCTTTGCAGCAGAAGTTTAATTTAAGATAAATTTGAGACGGTTAGTAAATTAGAGGTACAGAAGTAGAGGTCTAAGAATCAAAAATACCTAATAATCTCATAAACTAAAAAATATGTTTACAGAATATAAAAATTTACCCAACAATTCTCGCGTTTGGATTTACCAAGCGGAAAGAGAATTTAATCAAAAAGAAATAGAAATTATTTCGGCGAAAGCAGAAGAATTTATCAATTCTTGGACGCGACATGGAGATAATTTAAAAGGCTCATTTACTATTAAATACAATCAGTTTTTAGTATTGGCCGTAGATGAAAGTTTTAATACAGTTTCTGGTTGCTCAATTGATAGTTCTGTACGTTTTGTGCAGCAATTAGAAAAAGAATTACAGCTAGATTTAATGAATAAAATGAACATCACCTTTAAAGATAATGAAACTATTAATTTAGTAAAATTATCTGATTTTCAGCAATTTGCAAAAGACAAGAAGATTTCTTTAGAAACAATTGTTTTTAATAATATGGTAAATACTAAAGAAGATTTTGAAAACAACTGGGAAGTACCTGCAAAACAAAGTTGGCACAAGAGGTTCTTGGTATAAAAATTGTTCTAAATTAAATTATAAGTTAACAAATAAGCTGCGTTAGGGATTGAAATGGCATCCTTTTTTTGAGAAAAAAAAGATATAATGGAAAGCCTGTTAAAACGCCCAAAAAAATATTCAAAAATTAACATGAAGAAAGAGTTATTATTTGTCTTTTTAATAGGTTTTGTTTTTAAAATATCGGCTCAAGGAGTAGATCCTTTAATTACAAAAGATTTTGAAGCCCAAGAAATTTGGGTAAATACTATTTTAAATAAAATGACTATTGATGAAAAAATAGGTCAGTTATTTATGGTGCAAGCCTATTCTAATTTAGATCAAAAACACGAAGATTTTATTACTGAATTGATTACAAAATATCATGTAGGTAATTTAATTTTTATGCAAGGAACTCCAGAAAAGCAAGCAGCACTCACAAATAAATATCAAGCGGCTTCTAAAGTGCCGTTAATGATTGGTTTTGACGGTGAATGGGGTTTAGACATGCGTTTACAAAACACCTATCGTTTTCCTTGGAACATGACTTTAGGCGCAATTCAAGATAATACCTTGATAGAAAAATTTGGTGAGCATTTAGGAAAACATTGCAATCGATTGGGAATTCATATTAATTTTGCGCCCGTTGTAGATATTAATACAAATCCTGATAATCCTATTATTGGGAATCGCTCTTTTGGAGAAAACAAAGAAAATGTTACACAGAAAGCGATCGCTTTTACACAAGGTATGCAAAAATATGGTGTAATGGCAAATGCAAAACATTTTCCAGGTCATGGCGATACTGCAACAGATTCGCATCATACATTACCTGTTTTAAATTTTGATAAGGCACGTTTAGATTCCGTTGAATTATATCCTTTCAGAAAGGTTTTTGATGCAGGAATAGGGAGTGTGATGACGGCGCATTTAAGCATACCAAGTTTAGAGCCAAACGTAGCTTTGCCAACTTCATTATCCAAAAATGTAGTAACCAATTTGTTAAAATATGAATTAGGTTTTAATGGTTTAATAATTACCGATGGTTTAAACATGAAGGGTGCTGCAAATTATGCAACATCCGCAGAAATTGATTTGGCGGCCATTCAAGCAGGAAACGATTTGTTGTTAATTCCGCAAAATGTACCAGCAACCACAAATTTGATAAAAAAAGCAATAGAATTAAACACTTTAAGTATAGCACAAATAGATTTTTCTGTTCGTAAAATTTTAAAAGCAAAATACTGGATGGGTTTAAATACCTACAAACCTATTGTTCTAAAAAATTTACAAGAAGATTTAAACACGATTGATGATGAATTGTTACACAGAAAATTGGTAAAAAATTCGCTTACCGTTATAAAAGATAATAAGCAAAATATACCTTTAGCTAATTTAGAAAACAAAAAAATTGCCTATGTTAATTTAGGAGATGATTCTGGAGACTATTTTTTAGATATGCTTAAAAATTACACAAAGGTTGATGCCATTTCTGATGATAATTTAGATAAATTAATCTTAAAATTAAAACCATATAATCAAGTAATTATAGGTTTTCATAAATCAAATTTAAATCCCTGGAAAAGTTATAAATTTAAAGAAAAAGAACTGGTTTGGTTGCAAGAAATTGCACGTCAAAATAATGTTATTTTAGATGTTTTTACTAGTCCTTATAGTTTATTGCAATTAAAAACATTTACGAAAATAGAAGGTGTAATTGTTTCGTATCAGAATAGTAAGCTAGCACAAGAATTGTCTGCACAACTAATTTTTGGAGCATTCGAAGCCAAAGGGAAATTACCAGTTTCTATTGGTAAAGAATTTAGAGTAGGTTTTGGTATTCATACCAATAGCTTAGGTAGGTTTGAATATACAATTCCGGAAGAAGCAGGTTTATCATCCAAAAAATTAGCAGAGATAGATCGATATGCAGATACTATTTTAAAGGATAAAATGGCGCCAGGTTTTCAAGTCTTAGTAGCAAGAAATGGTAAGGTTGTTTATCAAAAAAGTTATGGACATCATACTGATAAAAAATCGTTAAAGGTAAAAAATTCTGATGTGTACGATTTGGCTTCCTTAACCAAAATTTTAGCTTCTTTACCTTTAATTATGAAAGCAGAAGAAGAGAAAGTAATCTCATTATCTGCCAGCGTAAAAGATATTTTACCAAGTTTTAATAATTCTAATAAATCAGGAGTTTCTGTAATGGAAATTCTTTCTCATTATGGCAAATTAAAAGCTTGGATTCCTTTTTATAAAGACACACAAGACAGTTCTACGCATAAAAATTTGCCATTATTTTATGGTGATAAGCAATCTACTGTTTTTGATGTAAAAGTTGCTGATAATTTATATATCAAAAATTCTTATAAAGACAGTATTTATAAGCACATAAAAGATGCAGATCAAAGAGACAAAAAAGGCTATAAATATAGCGATTTAGGATATTATATTTTTAAAGAAGTTTTAGAAACTGCGTATCATAAACCTTTAAATAAATTGGTAGATGAAGAGTTTTACAAATCTTTAGGAGCAGATAGAATGACGTATCTGCCTTTAGAAAAATTTAATAAAGCTGAAATTGTACCAACAGAAATAGACGACTATTACAGAAATCAATTAGTGCATGGTTATGTGCACGATATGGGTGCTGCTATGATGGGCGGTGTTGGTGGGCATGCAGGTTTATTTGCCAATGCAAACGATGTTGCAAAAATTATGCAAATGTATTTGCAAAAAGGATCTTATGGTGGCAGACGTTATTTAAAAGAAGAAACTGTAGATAAATTTAATCATCGATACTATTCTAATCAAAAAGTAAGAAGAGGTTTAGGTTTTGATAAACCTGAACTAAATAGTGGTGCAACGGCTACCTGCGGTTGTGTTTCTGATGAAAGTTTTGGACATTCTGGTTTTACAGGCACCTATACTTGGGCAGATCCTAAAAGCGGAATTGTTTATGTTTTTTTATCCAACAGAGTATATCCTAATGCAAATAACAGAGCGTTAATTAGAAGCAATGTGCGAACAAAAATCCAGAAAACAATACAAGATGCTATTTTAGATTAGAAGCCGTTTTTTGCTTTTTACCAAATCTATTTTAACTATGTATTTGTGAAGTTTACTTTTTTGTAAACTGTGGCAATCTTATAATTTAATAAGATTACTTTGTTCTTTTTAAGTACGTTTATTAATCAGCGCTAAATCTTCTTGCTATCATTTGCATATATTTCTCATTTTCTGTATTTGTTGGTGATAATTTAGAATATATTAAAATCAATAAAAGTGAAGAAATTAAATAAATAACAGCAATTTCCCAATTGAAAATGAGACTTAGAATCCAAGTTTGTAAACCATAGAAAACAGGAAAAGTAACGATGTTTATTGCGAACCTAAAAGTATCTACAAATTCAACTT
The DNA here is from genome assembly GCF_002954665.1 of Polaribacter glomeratus. Classification (GTDB taxonomy): domain Bacteria; phylum Bacteroidota; class Bacteroidia; order Flavobacteriales; family Flavobacteriaceae; genus Polaribacter; species Polaribacter glomeratus. The sequence goes on from NZ_MSCM01000001.1 coordinate 174,234, forward strand.
CATCAATTTTTTTAGCAATTCTTTTCCAAATTAGCATTGGTAAAAAACTATTTAAAATTATGATATAATACAAAGGTTTTAAAAAGTTCCTTTTCCTTTTATTCTGATTACTATAATTATTTTCAGCAATCATTTTATTTACCAAATCTACATTTGTAAAGTCGATATTTAAACTGTTTAATTTTGATAAAATCGAAGTATATTTTTCATCATCAGCAATATGAACGCTTAGTTTTTTTAACTGATTACTAACCTCGTTTTTTAATTTATTAACCGAATAATTAAGTTCATTACTATTGTAATATTCTTTTGCAGCAATAGGTTTTCCATAATTTATAGACACTTTAGACGGATAAAAAGAAGCGTTTTGATAGGTTAATCCAACCGGAATTATAGTAATTTCTAAGTTTGGATATTTGTCTAAAGTACCAAAAACAATTCGAGTAAACCCTTTACTTAAAGTTCTTATTGTGCGCTTTCTATTATGACTTGCTTCAGGATAAATGAGTAATGTTTTTCCTTTTTTAAATAGCTCAAAACAGTTTTCAAAAATTTCTTTATTTTTTCCTACTTCGCTAAGACCATCTCTTATCCTATAAACAGGCATTAAGTTTAAACTTTCTAAAAATTTCTTAATAAGAGGGTTGTTAAAAGCGGCTGCTCTAACTAAATAGTAACTTATTCTTGGGCAATTGGTGGTAATCATCAAGGGATCTATCATACCATCAGGATGATTTGCACAAAATAAAATAGCACCTTTTTTAGGAATATTTTCGGTACCAGAGACCTTTATTTTTTTGCTGTAAAAAAATAACCCTGTTTTTACTAAAAGCCGAAAAAAGTTGTACCAAATTTTTTGCAACATATTTAGTTTGTTTTTGTTTTTCGTCCCCAATATGTAGCTAACGCCATTCCTGAAAACACATCCCAAATACCCCAAAAAGCAGCTAATAAAGCCATACCGCCTAATCCGTCAAAAAAACCAAATATTAAAAGTAAGCCTAAACCACCATTCTGAATTCCGGTTTCCATTGAAATTGTTTTGCAATCTTGGTTGTTTAATCCGAAGCTTTTAGCGGTGTAATACCCAAGAATAAAAGCAAAAACATTATGAAAAATAACTAAGAATAAAACATGGTGAATATAACTTACAAATACTTCTAAATTTTGAGAAAAAGCTACAAAAATTAGGACAATAAAAACAGTCATAGAAATTGGTTTTAGTAATTTTTCAATTTTAATCGCCATTTCTGAATGATAATGTTTGATGAGCATTCCTGCTATTAACGGAATTCCTAAAATTAAAGAAACTAGTTTAAATAAATCAAAAGGATTTAAAGAAACCGTTTTTAAAATTTCGTTGGTAGGTTCATACAAACTTCCCCAAAACTGTAAATTAAGAGGCGTCATAAAAATACAAATTAGCGTTGCAAAAGCGGTTAAGCTAACAGAAAGCGCTGCATTTCCATCAGCCATTTTACTAAAAAAGTTAGATACATTTCCACCAGGACAAGCAGCAATCATCATCATTCCTAAAGCAAAACTTGGGTGAGGTTCTAAAATTATTATCGCTAAAAAAGTAAAAGCAGGCAACAAAATAAATTGCGATAAAACACCCACCATTAATATTTTAGGATTTTTTAATAAGCGTTTAAAATCGTCTATAGTTATACCTAAAGCCACACCAAACATAATAATAGCAATAGCGATATTTAAAACCCATAAACCGCTTTCGTCAAAGTTTATTTTAATATCGTCTATATTTATTTCGTTTGCTGTTCGGTTCAAAGTTTGTGGTTTAAAGTTAGAAAGTATAGATTATTTTGTTTTTCAATAAAAATCTATGTAATTTATTTTATAATATTAATAAAAAGTGTTCGACAAGCTCAGACTAATATTAGTTCTATAAATTGCAAACAGATAAATTTAGTTTATTAGGCAACATAAAATTATTTTTTTTAATTCATGAATTCGACGTAAAATCAAATCTTGTTTACTGTTTCAAAAGATACTTTTATCACTTATGTTTCTTGTTTCAAAAATATCTTGTTTTAAAACAAAGAAAGTTAATTCGTAAATGCATATTCAATAATATTTGCGCCCATTTTTAAGGCTTTTTCACGAACTTCTTTAGGATTATTATGTATTATTTCATCTTCCCAACCATCACTTAAATCAGTTTCATAATCGTAAAAAATAATCAATCTACCTTCGTAAAACAACCCAAAACCTTGCGCATTTTTTTTATCATGTTCATGAATTTTAGGCATTCCTTCTGGAAATTTAAAAGTCTGGTTATAAATAGGATGATTGCTTGGTATTTCTTGCAATTCTAATTCAGGAAACACTTTTTTAAGTTCGGGTCTTATAAATTTATCCAAACCATAATTGTCTGAAATATGAAGAAATCCGCCAGAAATTAAATAATTTTTTAGGTTTGTAGCTTCTTCATCAGAAAAAAACACATTTCCGTGACCCGTCATAAACAACATTGGGAAGTTAAAAATATCCTCGCTTTCTGCACTAACTGTTTGTGGGTTTTTAGAAATAGTAGTTTTAATAGTGGTATTTGCAAAGGCAACTAAATTAGGAATCGCAGTTGGATTTGCGTACCAATCTCCGCCACCATTGTATTTTAAAATGGCAACGTCTTGTGCCTGTGTAAACAAAAAGAATGAGAATATAAATAAGGTTAAAAATTGCTTCATAAATTTTTAAAAAGAATTTTAAGCAAGATAGTAAAAAATGATTTTACTGATTGATAAAAGATATGTTTTGTATAGCAACTAAACCAGCAGTTTCTGTACGTAATCTACTTTCACCTAAAGAAATAGGAATCCATTTTTTTTCTAAAGCCTTTGTGATTTCTTGAGTAGAAAAATCACCTTCCGGACCAATAAGAATGGTTGTTTTTTCTGATGGATTTACAACAGATTTTAATACTTTCTTTTCTTTTTGGGTTGCGCTTTTGTCTAAAGGTTCGCAATGCGCAATACAAATCGTCCCGTCAAAGGTTTGATTGATAAAGTCATTAAATTTTACAGGTTCATTAATTTTTGGAAGTGTAAATTTTAAAGACTGCTTCATTGCAGCCTGAATAATTTTTTCAAAACGATCTATTTTTACATATCTACGTTCTGAGTTGCTGCAAATAATAGGTGTAATTTCATCAATACCAATTTCTGTTGCCTTTTCTAGAAACCACTCAATTCGGTCGTTATTTTTTGTAGGTGCAATTGCAATGTGCACATAGTATGGCCAAGGTTTTGGCTTTTTTTCGGCTGAAATAATTTCTGCAACACACTTTTTATCACTGGCAATTATAATTTTTACTTCAAATAAAAAACCGAATCCATTGGTAATATGTAAAATGTCCTTTTCTTTTTTTCTTAAAACACGCACAATATGTTTGCTCTCAATTTTATCAAAAGTAATTTGTGTGGTATCTTTAGTAATTTGAGGATTGTAAAATAGTTGCATTTTTCAATATTAAAAGTTGAATGTTCAAGGTTAAAAGTTAAGTTTCAGTATCTAATATCTATGAAATATCCTTTCGATACGTTCTTCTTCTTTTATGAGTTACAGGATTAAAATCCGCCCAAATCTTCTTAATTGATTCATTGTCCTCTAGTTCAGGAGTCCTAATACAGTTTACAATTCCTTTTTTAGTGAAAGTTTTTGTGTATTGATCAAAAATAATTGCTGTAACTCCTTTGTTCTGATAATCTGGATGTACACCAATTAAATAAAAAGTTACATCTTTTGCGTATCTTTTAGCTTTTAACATCCGTAAGATTCCTAGTGGAAATAATTTACCTTTTGCTCTCTGTAAAGCTTCTGAAAAAGAGGGCATTACAATTGCAAAGGCTATAAGTTTATTGTTTTCGTCCATCACAAATTTTATATATTCAGGGTTGATGAAAGAAATATATTTTTTCTTAAAATAAGTTACCTGTTCAGGCGTAATTGGCACATAAGTAGATAGTTTTGAATAGGTTTTATCAAAAACGTCAAACATTTCATCTACCAGAGGCAAAATATCTTTTGTTCTTTTAAAATCAAGTGCTTTTAATTTAAAACGTGCTCTTAATATTTTACTTACTCGATCATAATATGCGGCATCAACATTCTGAAATTTAAACTTATTTTCGAGATATTCTTTTTCTTTAACAAAACCTAATTGCTCTAAATGATCTTTGTAATAAGGATGATTGTACCATGTAATCATGGTTCCTAATTGGTCAAAACCTTCAATTAAAACTCCAGTTTTGTCTAAATTATTAAATCCAACAGGGCCTTCTATAAATTCGAGATTATTTTTTTGCCCTATTTCAAATACTTTATCTAATAAGATTTTACTAACCTCTATATCGTCAATCATATCAAACCATCCAAAACGTATTTTTTTAATATGTTGTGTATTAACTTCAGACCAGTTTATAATTGCAGCTACGCGGCCAACAATTTGTTTGTCTTTGTATGCTAAAAAAAATTGAGCATCCGCACTTTTAAAAACTGGATTTTTCTTCGGATTAAAATTATCTATTTCTTCCTTTATAATTGGCGGAACCCAGAATTTATTTTTCTTATATAACGAAAAAGGAAACAATACAAATTGCTTCATTTCTATTTTGGTAGTAACTTGTTTTAAAGTAATCATAAATTTTTTTGGGGGTTAATTATTCCTTTTTCTTCGATTTCTACTAGAATTTTTGGAACCCTTTTTCGTAAAAATACTAAAAAGTCTCTTAAAAAAACCGTTTTCTTTCTTATTGTAGCGAGAAATTGGTGTGTCTTTTACAATATCTCCACTTTCGTTAATTTCTTTAAAAGAATCTTGATGTCTATTAATTCTATAAGAAACCCCAACACTGCCATAAAACCCTTGAGCTTGCCCTTCGCTAAGTACTCTTGCAGAAGTGTTTATTTGTAAATCTTTGGTAAATAAATAAGCTAAACCGGTTCCTAAATTTGTATTATTTTGATGTTTTAGAAATATAGTCTGGTTTTCAAAAAAGGCAGACCATCGATCACTAAAGGTATAGGTTCCTGTTACTATATATGAGAATTCAGAAAAATCTGTGCCAATTTTGTCATAGTAAAAGTTGGTAATTACATTAAAATCGGTGCTTAAATTATTTTGCAATAAAATTCCTGCTTTAGGAGACATGCTACCTGTTTTATAAATATCATTTACAAAATCGGTATTTAGTCCTGCGTAAATTGCCACGGACGGGATTAATCTCTTGGTATCAAAAGCCATTCTTTTTTTCCAACTTCTAACTTCCTTACTCTTATCATCATATTCTTGCTGAAAAACTAAATATTTAGCACCTATTGTAAAATCGCGAAATCCAGTTGTAGCATAATCTGATGTAAAAACATTTTTAAAGGCAACTTTGTCTTTTTGATAACTCATTTGCAGATTTAATTCTAGTCTTTCTAACAAAAAACTAGTTCTAAATAGCAGATCAAACCCCATAGATTCAGGAATCGAAAAAGTAGGTTCTATGGATGTATTTCTTAAAAACAGATTACTCTCAAATTGATAAACACCAGTTCCTACACTATACGGACTCTCTGAAAACCCTGGTTTGTTAGAGTTTATAACTTCTGTATACTGACTGTAAATAGAAGAAAAACCAATTAGAAATAACAAAAAGAAAAGTGTCAGTTTACGGTTTTTCATCAGCCAAAAAAATATTTTATATTTAAAAATAATATGTTAAACAAACATAGAACAAAAATGCTGTTTTTAAAAGTAATGCATACTTTTTTACTTTTGTAAAAGTTTTATAGTTTCTTATCGTTACAATTGTTATCAAATTGTTACTTTTGATTGATTTTTTAAACAAATATTTCAGATGGGTTTACTAAAGACTATCCTTTATTTATTAGTGTTTTATTATGTTTTTACATTTTTAGCACGTTTGTTAGCACCTTTTTTAATTAAAAAGGCAGCCGAAACGATACAAAAAAAAGCTGAGCAACAGTTTGGCTATCAGCAACCTAAAAGCGGTGTAAGGGAAGGTGAAACAATTATAGATAAAGCACCAAGAAAAGACCAACAGGGTAAAGATACTGTAGGCGAATACGTAGATTTTGAAGAGATAGATTAAGCTCTTTCAAGCATTTAATGTGTTTGGTTTAATAATGTCTCTCTATAAAATACTAAAACTTATTCCTTAAATTAAAATAATAAAAGTGAAGGCTAAGAAAATTTTACCTTATTGTATTGCAATAGCGATATTTATTATAGCATCTTTAATTTATTTTTATCCTGTTTTAAAAGGACAAAAAATAGCACAATCAGATATTACACAGTTTCAAGGAATGGTTAAAGAAATTAACGACTTTAGAGCTGATAAAAACACAGAACCTTATTGGACGGGTGCTTCTTTTAGTGGAATGCCAGCTTACCAAATAAGTGCTTATTACCCTAACGATTTTGTGCGTGTTTTAGACAAAGCACTTCGTTTTTTACCAAGACCAGCCGATTATACATTTTTGTATTTTTTAAGTTTTTTTATATTGATGTTGGCTTTAAAAGTAAAATGGAGATTGGCAATTCTAGGCGCGCTTTCCTTTGGATTTTCTACCTATTTAATTATCATTTTTATTCCGGGTCATAATGCAAAAGCACACGCAATTGCATACATGCCTTTAGTTTTAGCAGGTGTTTTATGGGTTTTTCAGAAAAAATACGTGCTTGGTTTTTTTGTTACAGGTGTTGCAATGGCGCTAGAAATCTATGCAAATCATATTCAAATGACCTATTATCTTGGCTTTTGTTTGTTAATTTTAGGAATCGTAGAATTTATAAATGCTACAAAAGAAAAGAAATTACTAGTTTTCTTAAAGCAGTCTGCTGTAATAGTAGCGGCCGTTATTTTAGGAATTGGTGCAAATTCATCTCGTCTTATGGCGATGAAAGAGTACACAGATTTTAGCACAAGAGGAAAATCTGAATTAACCATAAACGTAGATGGAACAGAAAAAATAGCTACAAAAGGTCTCGATAAAGAGTATATTACACAATTTAGTTACGCAAAATTAGAAACGTTTAATTTATTCATTCCGCGTTTTATGGGCGGCGGAACTGTAGAGGAATTAAATAAAAGTTCTAATTTTTATAAATTAATAGAAGCAAAAGCAGGTAAAAAAGTTGCTGATGATTATTCTAAACAGGTTTTAACATATTGGGGAGATCAACCAATTGTAGAAGCGCCTGCATATATTGGCGCAGTCCTGTTTTTTCTTTTTTTCTTAGGAATTTTCTTAGTAAAAGGAAGATTAAAACAGTGGTTAGTTGCAGCAACAGTGTTTTCAATTTTGTTAAGTTGGGGCAGAAATTTTGAAGGATTAACCAATTTTTTTATAGATTATATTCCATTATATAATAAGTTTAGAGCAGTTTCTTCTATACAAGTTATTGCCGAATTGTGTGTGCCAATTCTAGGTATTTTAGCATTAAAAGAATTCTTTTCAACTAATGTTGCTGTAAAAAAGAAAAGAAAATCGTTAGAAAAAGCAGCTTTTGTTTTTGGAGGATTAATAGTGCTTGGGTTTTTATTGGCGCATAGTTTTTCAACATTTCAAGGTTTAAGAGATACTAATTATCGTGATTTTCCAGGTCTTGTAGATGCCGTAATTGCAGATAGAAAAGCAATGTTATTGAGTGATACTTTGCGTTCATTGGCGTTGGTTTTAGTGGCCGCAATTACTTTAAGATTCTATTTATTTAATAGATTAAAACAAAAATATGCAATTACAATTTTAGCTGTTTTTATTTTGTTAGATTTAATACCAATTAACAAGAGGTATGTAAATGCTACAGACTTTAAAGCATCTAGAAAAGTAGAAAAACCGTTTAAAGCATCTAAAGCAGACAATTTAATCTTACAGGATAAATCACATTTTAGAGTAGTTAATTTTACGACAGATCCAATGCAAGATGGTGCAACTAGTTATTTTCATCAATCTATTGGTGGGTATCATGCTGCTAAAATGGGACGTTATCAGGAGTTATTCGATTATCAAATTGCAGCCAATAATTTGGAAACATTAGATATGTTAAATACCAAGTATTTTATTATTGCTGATGATAACAATGAATTGCAAGCACAGCAAAATCCTGATGCAAATGGTAATGCTTGGTTTGTAGAACAGATAAATTTAGTAAATTCTGCGAACGAAGAAATGAAAGCGTTAGATTCTTTAAATACAAAAACAACCGCTGTTTTAGATAAAAGTAAATTATCAGAAAATAGTAATTTTATTTTTGAGAAGGATTCAACCGCTACAATTAAATTAACAAAATATAACGTCACAGAATTAATTTATCAATCAAAATCTACAAAAGAACAATTTGCTGTTTTTTCTGAAATTTACTATAAAGACGGTTGGAACGCTTATGTTGATGGTAAATTAACACCACATTTTAGAGTAAATTATGTGTTAAGAGGAATGAAAATTCCGGCAGGAGATCATAAAATTACATTTAAATTTGAACCTAAAGTAATTCAGCAAGGCGGCCTTATATCATTGTTTTCATACATTATTTTGATTTTAGTTTCGTCAGTAGCATTTGTTTATAGTAAAAAGAAGAAGAAAAAAATAGCATGAAAATAGGAATGATACTTGATGCTCCTTTTCCTCCAGATCCAAGAGTGGAAAATGAGGCAGTTTCTCTAGTAAATGCTGGTCATCAAGTTTTTCTTTTCTGTTTAAAATATGCAGATGAAAAAGTATCAGAAATTATAAACGGAATTCAGGTTAAAAGGTACAATTCTACTAAATTAGAGTACAAACTTTCGGCGCTCGCGTACACAGTTCCTTTTTATACTTTTTTGATGCAGCAAAAAATTCAACAATTTATAAAGGAAACAAAAATTGAAGCTTTACATATTCATGATATCAGAATTGCTCAAGCAGTTTTTAATGCGAATAAAAAGCTTAATTTGCCTGTAGTTCTAGATTTGCATGATAATATGCCCGAAGTGATGAAATTGTATCCTCACTTGCAAAAGTTTCCAGGAAAGTATATTATTTCTCCTAAAAAATGGAAACAGAAAGAAGAGGGATTTATTAAAAAGGCAACAAAAGTTATTTCAGTTTCACCAGAATTTATAGAAACATTACAAACGAGATTACCATCAGAAAAAGCGAAGTTTATTTTAGTGCCAAATACCATTAGAGCCTCTTTTTTTGAAGCATATACGGTTGATGTATCAGTTATAGAAAAGTACAAAAATAAGTTTGTGATTTTGTATTTGGGTGACACACATATTAGAAGAGGCTTGCAAACTGCAATTTCATCAGTAGAAAAATTGAAGGATAAAATTCCGAATATAAAATTAGTTATCGTTGGTAAAAACACTACAGATGTTGTTTTAAAACAGCAAGTTGAAGATTCAAAATTACAAGATTTTGTAGATTTTGAAGGATGGCAAGACGTTGCTCTTTTTCAGTCTTACATACTTTCTAGTGCTGTTTGTATTTCTCCTTTGCATAGAAATTTACAACATGATGTTGCCTATGCAAATAAAATTTTTCAATATATGAGTTTAGGAAAACCGTTGCTGGTAAGCGATGCAATTGCTCAAAAAAGATTGATAGAAAGAACTAACTCGGGTTTGGTGCATCAAGAAAAGGATGTGGAAGATTTTTCTGATAAAATAGTAAAACTATTTTCTGATGAAAAACTTAGAACTGAATTAGGCGAAAACGGAAAGAATTTTGTTAGAAATGAATTTTCTTGGGAACAAACATCAAAAAAACTCTTACATTTATATGATAATCTTCTAAATTGAAAGTATTAATAATTACATATTATTGGCCTCCAGCAGGTGGTTCTGGTGTTCAGCGTTGGTTAAAATTTGTAAAATATTTACAAAATTTTGATGTTGAACCAATAGTGTATACGGTTGATAATGCAAAGTATCCAAAAGAAGATAAAACCTTACTAGATGAAGTTTCTCCTGCTATAAAAATTCTAAAACAGCCCATTTGGGAACCTACTGATTTGTTTTTTTGGAAGAAAAAAGAAGCACAAAAAAGTGATGTATCAAATGCTGTAAATAATGGTTTTTTATCATTTATAAGAGGTAATTTTTTCATTCCTGATCCAAAAATATTTTGGGTAAATTCTTCTGTAACATTTTTGCATCAGTATTTAAAAGAAAACAAAGTTGATGTTGTAATTTCTACGGGTCCGCCGCACAGCATGCACTTAATTGCGCAGAAGTTAAAACAAAAACATAATATAAAATGGATTGCAGATTTTAGAGATCCTTGGTCTAATTTGTATTATAATGAAGAGTTTAAGCAATTATCTTTTGCTAAAAAGCAGCACGAAAAGTTAGAAAATTTGGTTTTTAAAAATGCGGATTGTATTTTAACCGTTAGTAATTCTTTAAAAAAGGATTTTGACAAAAAGGCAACTAGAGTAGAGGTAATTACCAATGGTTTTGATGATGAAGTACTAACGGAAGCTTCAATAACATTAGATAAAAAATTCTCTATTTCGTATATTGGTCTGCTGCCAAAACAAAGTAATCCAAAGTTATTATTTAAAGTTCTAAAGAGTTTATGTTTCGAAAATACTGATTTTAAAAATGATTTAAAACTCAATTTTATTGGTGATATTTCTGCGGATGTAAAACAAGAAATTACATTAAATAATTTAGAAGGAAACACAGATTTTATTGGTTATGTTTCTCACAGAGAGGCGATAGAGTTTCAGAAAAAAGCACAAGTTTTGTTGCTGTTAATTCCGAATGTTGAGAAATCCGAAGGTATTTTAACAGGAAAACTATTTGAATACTTAACTGCTAAAAGACCTATTTTAGCTATGGGTCCAGAAACGGGAGATTTATCAGAAATATTAAAAGATACAAATGCGGGTATTGTTATTGGTTTTGATAATGAAGTGAAATTAACAAGGGAAATTCGTAATTTATATCAGCAATATAAAACAGGAAATTTACAGGTCAATTCTAAAAACATTGAACAATTTCATAGAAAAGAACTGACTAAAAGGTTGTCTGAAATCATTAAAAATCTATAAATTAAATGGGAATTGTATTAAAACAATCTTTTAAAAATACCCTTTTTATTTATTTAGGTTTTGCAGTTGGCGGTATCAATACCTTGGTTTTATACACTCGTTTTTTAGAAGACGAATATTATGGTTTGGTTACCTTTTTGTTAGCAACCTCTAATTTATTAATGCCTTTAATTGCACTAGGAATTCATCATACAATTGTAAAATTTTTCTCAAGTTACTTCACCAAAATAGATAAAGATAAATTTTTATCGTCGGTTTTGTTTTTGCCTTTATTAATTGCAATTCCGATAGGTTTTTTTGGAGACCTCTTTTACGAACAAATAAGCAGTTATATATCAGAGAAAAATCCAATAATAAAAGATTACACATTTGTAATTTATTTAGTTGCTTTTACCTGTGCGTATTTCGAAGTCTTTTACGCTTGGGCAAAAGTGCATTTTCAAACCGTTTTTGGTAATATTTTAAAGGAATTATACAACAGAGTTGCGGTAATGATTCTGCTGTTTGCTGTCTATTTAGAATGGATTACAAAAGCCGAATTTATATACTATTTAACGGCTTCGTATTTTTTAAGAATGTTATTAATGATGTTCTATGCGTTTAAATTGTATTTACCAAAATTTACTTTTCAAAGACCAAATAATTTTAAAGAAGTCTTACGTTTTTCGATATACATTATTATGGCAGGCAGTGCTGGAGCAATTATATTAGACATCGATAAATTTATGATTCCGGGTAAAGAATCATTAGAAACAGCTGCTTATTATGCGGTTGCAGTTTTTATTGGGTCTTTTATAGAAGCGCCAAGCAGAGCGATGTTAAATATTTTACAACCGTTAACTTCTAAAACTTTAAATGAAGAAAATCACACAGAAGTTGCATCCTTGTATAAGAAAAGCTCTATTAATTTATTGATTATTAGTGGTTTTTTCTTCGTGATTATAAATGCAAATATAAATGAGTTATTTAGCTTACTTCCTGTTCAATATGCTGGTGGTGCTTGGGTTGTTTTTATGATTTCATTACTTAAAATGTACAATGGTTTTTTAGGTAATAACGGTGCAATTATTAATAATTCTAAATACTATAAAATTACATTGCCGTATAGTTTAATTATGGCCGTTTCTGTGTATTTCTTAAATAAACTCTTCTATTATGAGTTAGACATGGGCACAGACGGTTTGGCACTAGCTACTTTAATTGTAATATTTGCAGCAAATACAGGCAAAATATTTTTTGTGAAAAGAAAGTTCTCAATGACACCTTTTACAGATAAGTCATTTACCATGATTTTAGTAATTGCTATTTTGTATTTAGTATTTACCTTTTGGGATTTTTCTGTAAGTAATATTTATTTATACGATTTGCCAATTCATCCAATTATAAATATCATTTTAAAAAGTATTTTAATTACTTTAATCTACTTGTTTTTAATTATTAAACTTAATATTTCTACAGAGATAACAAAGCTTTTTAATCAGTTTTATAAATAGCAATCTATAAAATCTGTAAGCATATGAAACAATAATGCAAAAGCTAGTATTCTTGTTTTTTTAAATAAAATACCCGCAAAATAAATGCCTATTGCAACATAAGAATGAAGCGGATGAAAATTAATACTACATCTATTTTTTTGAAAAATAGGATTGGCTAGTAAATGATCTAAATCGACTAACATAGAGCATATAAAAATTAGATAAACAGTTTTCCAGTTTTTTCTAAAAAAGACATACGCTATTAAAAACGGAATGATAAAGTGGAGTGAATAATGGACTATAAATTTGGACATAAAAAAAGGCTTATCCTAAGATAAACCTTTTTTATGGAAATTTGAATTTATGGGGGTAAATTCTTGAAGTAAAATTAACGCTTATTGCAATGTTAAAAATTTACATATGTTAAGAAATTTTATTTAGAATAAATTTCTTTTCTAATTCTACTTAGTTGTACTGCAGAAATATTTAAATACGAAGCAATATGATACTGTGGAATAATATTTTCTATTTCTGGTATTTGTGTTTTAAGCTTTAAATACCTTTCTGTCGCATTTAAAACGGATAAATCGTAGAGTCGCGACTCAAATATAAGAAAGATACTTTCTAATGCATTTGCATACATGTAGGATACATCTTTATCTTGTAGTGCAAGCTTTTTTAATTCTTTATAATTTATAGCATACAATTCACAATCCGTTAAACAATCATAGGTAAGTTCAGATGGTTTATTTGTTATTAGAGCTCCTAAAGAACCGCTGGCGCTAAAAGTTGTAAATAAACTGCGGATGTATTCTTTGCCATTATTATCTGTATAATAAGATCTAACAACACCCCTTTTAAGAATAAAGAGATTTTTGGGTGTTTCACCATATTTTGTTAAAATATCTTTATTAGAAAATTTTAATAGTTTAGCGAGCGAAAGGACTTTTTGATAGGATTGTTCTGATAAGGGATGAAAATTATTAATGAAGCATTCTAGTATTATCATTATTTAGGGAGAATTTTCTTAAAAATAATAAAAAAAACTTTGAATAGCAAATTGTTAGCTTTCAATAAAAAAAATAAGCACCAAAAAAATAATTTTATACAACTGATAAAGTATTCCGTTGTAAAACAAAAAAGGTTAAAAAAAATCACTTAATATTATTTTTTAAAACAAGTAATAACTTTAAAATACTTTTTTGTGTAAGGATTTAACTGAATAGAAATTATTACAGGTAACTAATCGCATTAGGTCCTTCCATAAATAAAAGGTCTAAAATTGACAAATTAGGTATAAAACCATGTCTGTCATCAAACATTTGTATGTAATTATCCACTAATTTTTTAGGTTGTTGTTTTATTTCGGCTAAGAATCTAAAGTCTTTTTCTGTTGTTTCAACCAAGTACTCATCAGTTTTAGAAAAGCTAGTTTCTATCTGCAGTGCATCTGTTAAAAATAAAAAAGTATCTATATTTAAATCTTGTAAGTAAGTATATTTTTTTTCAAAAATAGGCGCAATGTCATCTACAAAAAACTCAAAAAAAGGCGAAGTTCTATAAGCTATTTGTAAAGATTTAAAATGTTGGTCTTGCCAAGGAAAATCGTTTTCAACCAATGCATCTTTAGTTTTTTTTCTGTTATCTTTTGATAGATGTTTTACAGGAACAGTAAGTAGTTGTTTACCATTACTATTATATATGTAGCAACGATTTCTGTAGCTTTGTTTCTGAAAATTATCGTCCATTTCAAAAACAATTTCACCTGCTTTTACAATCTCTGAATATTGAGCAATAGGAGAGAAGAAAGTGGGTATAAATAATGACATTTTTTATGAGTATTGAGTCAACAATCACCGTTTTCAGTACCTAACCGCTAAACACTATTGTTAACTGCTACTGAAAACGGTTATTGAAGACTATTTTTTAACCTTCTTTTTTCCTTTGTAAAAACTCCAGCCAATATAAAGAGCAATAATTGCTAAAACGAAATATCTGTAAGAAACAGGTTCTCCATCTCCGCCAACAGTTGTAAACATTCTATTCCATCTTATAGATTTTAACTTAGCAGTAAAACTAGGCGCATTTGCATCCCAACTAAACCAAATCATTACTGGTTTCCCTAAAACATGATCAAAAGGCACATAACCCCAATAACGAGCGTCTAAAGAGTTGTGTCTATTATCTCCTATCAAATAAAAATAATCTTGTTTAAAAGTGTATGAATCTACTTTTTTGCCGTTGATAAAAATATCATCGCCGTTGGCAACCAAATCGTTGTATTCGTAATTTTTAATTATTTGCTTGTAAAAAGGAAGAGATTCTGCATCTAATTTTACAGTAGCTCCTTTTTTAGGAATATAAATTGGTCCAAAATTATCTTGACTCCATTTTAATTTTTCTACATGCGGAAAAATAGCATTATCGGGCGCGTGATTTATTTTTTTAACAGAAACAGTAAGTGGATATTTTTCTAATAATACAACTTCTTCATCGGTTAAATTAATATTGATTTTAGTATCAACATTAATCATTTTTAATCGTTGTGCAAATTGCGGGTTTACGCCACCTGCAACTTCTGTATATAAAGAGTCTTCACCAATTTTAGACAAGCTCCCGTTCTGCTTTATAGCTTCTTGAACTTTGTCATTGTTCCAATATTCAGATAAAATTTTATAAACTCCTGTTCTTTCTTTGCTTAATAAAAACTTTGGATAGGTGCTTTGATCAATTGGTTCTTTACATTCAAAAGTATAATAAAACTGCAATTTAGCTCTGTAAGGTAAAACGTTCTTTTTACCATTAATATAAAAATGGCCATTTCTCATTTCAAGAGAATCGCCAGCAATACCAACACAACGTTTTACGTAATTTGTTTTTTTATCAACAGGTTTATACGTGAATTTACCAGAATAATCGCCCCACATGGTTGCTAAAGAATCTGCAGGCCAATTAAAACAAACAATATCGTTGTTTTTAATTTTTTGCAAACCAGGCAAACGTGTATAAGGCAATTGAGGTTTTTTAAGATACGAAGCTGTGCCTGTAAAAGGCAAAGAATCATGCACCATTGGCGCAGCAATTACTGTAGATGGCACTCTTGCGCCGTAATGAAATTTGCTTACAAACAAGTAATCACCAACTAGTAAAGATTTTTCTAAAGACGATGTTGGTATTGTAAATGGTTGCATAAAATAGGTGTGTACTAATGTTGCAGCAATAATTGCAAAAGCAATAGAACTAACCCATTCGCCAAGTTCAGAACGTGGTTTTGTACTTCTGTCTGCATGGTAGGCTGCATCTGTTGCATAATTGATATAAAAAATATACAAACCTAAAGTTACAATTGCCAAAAGGGAATCTAGTTTTTTGTAAAAGCCAAAAGTTCTAATAGTTTCTATCCAAATAACAGGAAACATTAATAGGTTTACAATCGGAATAAATAAAAGGATAATCCACCATTTTGGTCTGTTTATAATTTTCATTAAAACAATTCCGTTGTAAATGGGTATCGCAGCTTCCCAAGCTTTTCTACCAGCTTTTACATAGAGTTTCCAAGTTCCCAAAAAATGCAGTACTTGAACTGCTAAAAAAAAGATAAACCATTGAGTATATGTCATAATGATATTTTTTAAAATCCTTTAAAAGGATTTGTCTTTACTGTTCTATAGGGCGTAAAACAGGAAAAAATGTTACAGTATTTAACGGATGTTTAACACATCTTTCATCGAAAAAACACCTGTTTTATTTACAATCCATTCTGCAGCAATAACAGCGCCTAGGGCAAATCCTTTTCTGCTGTGAGCTGTATGTTTAATTTCTATAGTATCAACTTCAGACGCATACCAAACAGTATGTGTGCCTGGTACATCTGGAATCCTTTTTGCCACAATTGCGATATTTTCTTCGGATGTTTTTTCTGCTAATTCCCAATTATTTTTAGACGAATTTTCTATAATTCCCTCTGCTAGAGTAATTGCTGTTCCGCTTGGCGCATCTAATTTTAAGGTATGATGAATTTCTTCCATAGAAATAGTATAACCTTCTATAGTTTGCATCATTTTAGCTAGTTGTTTGTTCAATTCAAAAAAGATATTTACACCTAAACTAAAGTTGGATGCATAAATAAAAGCACCTTTTTTTTCTGTACACAAAGCAACAGCTTCTTTATAGTTATCTAGCCAACCTGTAGTTCCAGAAATTACAGGAACATTGTTGTTTAAACAATTAGAAATGTTTTTAAAAGCAGAAGTAGGAACGCTAAAATCGATAGCAACATCTGCTAAAGAAATCTCAATATCATCATCAACATCTTTTCTAATTACTATTTCATGACCTCTAGAGATTGCAATTTTTTCAATCTCTTTCCCCATTCTTCCGTATCCTAAAAGTGCAATTTTCATTTTAAAAATTATATTTTATTACCAATCCAACAGAAGGAGCTTCATATCTAATTGGATTCATGATTAGTGCTGGTTTAAAAGAAATATTATCATCTGTATTAAATTGAAGTAAATGAGCATTTACGCTTGCTTCAACAATTTGCAATATGTAAATAATAACGCCAGATAATAAAGACATATCTCTATTTTCTCTTAATTGCTTTTGTGCAGTTTCTAAGGTTTGTATAGAAACAGAAGATATTCCAGCATCCGAAGTAAACTCGTCTTGCAAGCCATTTTTTCTTAATTTGTAAGCGGTTCTATAACGTTTATAATCGCTATTATTTATTTGATAATAATAAGTAGGTACAGCTAAAGCCGCCCAAACTATAGGCGCTTTCCAGTATTTTTTATTATATACTTGACCCATTCCTGGAAAAATTGCTGAATAAAATGCAGCTTTAGAAGGCGATAAAGGATCGTAAACTCCTTGAGCAATATTTATATCTCCTTTAATAGTAAGGTCTTTAACTGTTATGTCTGTAGAATCTTTTTGCCCAAAAAGACTCGCAGAATAAATTGCGAGCGTAATAATTAATATGTTTTTATTTAAAAACACTTATTTTAATAAGTTTTTTATTCGGTTGAAATCTTCTTCGGAATTAAAAGGAATTGATATTTTCCCTTTACCATTAGCACCAACACTAATATCTATTTTATTGCCAAAGTAATCGCCAATATCTTTTAAACTATCTTTTATGTATGCAGGTGTAATTTTCTTTTTGGGTTTTGCAATTGCGCCAGATTTTAAGTTTTTTACTAAATCTTCTGTTTGTCTAACAGATAATTTTTCTCGTAAAATCTTTTCGTAAATTGCTAATTGATCTTCTGTATTATCAACATTTATCATTGCACGTCCATGACCCATAGAAATAAAACCATCGCGCATACCAGTTTGTAAAATTGGATCTAATTTTAATAAGCGCAAGTAATTAGTAACTGTAGAACGTTTTTTACCAACGCGTATGCTTAAATCTTCTTGTGTTAACTTAATTTCATCAATTAAACGTTGGTAAGAAAGTGCCACTTCAATAGGATCTAAGTTTTTACGTTGTATGTTTTCAACCAAAGCCATTTCTAGCATTTCTTGGTCGTTGGCAAGCCTAATATACGCCGGTATTGTTGTGCTTCCTATTAATTTTGATGCTCTAAAACGACGCTCACCAGAAACTAATTGAAATTTATTTCCTTCTAATTTTCTTACTGTAATTGGCTGAATTACACCTAGTTCTTTAATAGAACTTGCTAATTCGCGCAAAGACTCTTCATCAAAATAAGTTCTTGGTTGAAAAGGGTTCATATCAATTGAACTTAATTCAATCTCAATAATACTACCTACAACTTTATCAGCATTTTTATCTGATGCAGAATTAATATTTGATGACTCTTGTAATAAAGCAGATAATCCTCTTCCTAAAGCTTGTTTCTTGGTTGCTTTTGCCATTTACTTATGCTTTTTTATAATTTCTTGTGCTAAATTTAGGTAGTTTACAGCACCTTTACTGGTTGCGTCGTAAGCAATAATGCTTTCACCATAACTTGGTGCTTCTCCTAAACGTGTATTTCTTCTAATAATTGTGTCAAAAACCATGCTAGAAAAATGTTTTCTAACTTCGTCAACCACTTGATTTGATAAACGCAAACGCGAATCGAACATCGTTAACAACAAACCTTCAATATCTAAGTCTGCATTATGAATTCTTTGAATACTTTTTATCGTATTTAATAATTTTCCTAGACCTTCTAAGGCAAAATACTCGCATTGAATAGGTATAATTACAGAATCTGCTGCAACCAAAGAGTTTAATGTTATTAAACCTAATGATGGTGCACAATCAATTAAAATATAATCGTATTCATCTTTAATATCTACCAATGCTTTTCTAAGCATATATTCTCTATCCTGCTTGTCTACCAATTCTATTTCTATAGCAACTAAATCTATATGAGCCGGAATTAAATCTACATTAGGCGAGGTTGTTTTTACAATAACATCTTTTGCAGAAGCCGTATGTTCTAAAACTTGATACGTTCCAATTTCTACTCCATCAACATCTATACCTAAACCAGATGACGCATTTGCCTGAGGATCAGCATCTATTAAAAGCACTTTCTTTTCTAAAACACCTAAAGAAGCTGCTAAATTTATACTTGTTGTAGTTTTACCTACACCACCTTTTTGATTTGCAATCGCAATTATTTTCCCCATTAAAAAATGATATTTATAAGGAGTAAAATTACAATTTATTATCTTTTAATAAAGTGAAAGATGTTAACAAAAATATAATTTTATAAAATTCTGAAAATAAGTAAAGTAACTTAGTGCTGTTAAAGTTTTTAAACAATTTTATACTATAAAACTTTGTGCTCTATATCTAGGTTTTAGGTATTGTTTAAGCATTCTTTTTTGGGATGTTTTTTAGAATTTCAAGCAATAATTTCCAGAATTTTTGGGTTGATGAAATTTGTGCTCTTTCGTCTGGAGAATGTGCTCCTCTAATCGTTGGTCCAAAGGAAATCATATCTATTTTTGGGTAATTTTGTCCTAAAATTCCGCATTCTAATCCTGCGTGACATGCTGCAACTCTTGCATCTTCTTTAAATAAATCGCTATAAATAGTAGCAACAATTTTTAAGATTTCAGAATTCATATTAGGCAACCAACCAGGATATGTTCCTGAAAATTCAACATCAAAACCAGCCAATTCAAAACAAGCGCGTAGAGAGTTTGCTAAATCCCATTTATTAGTTTCTGATGAGGATCGTGTTAAACAACCCACTTTAATAGCGCCATCTTTTACAATAATTCTTGCAATATTATTTGATGTTTCAACTAAGCCTTCAACATCTGGACTCATTCTATAAACGCCATTTAGAGCAGCGTAAATTGCTTTTGTAAATCCTTCTTGAACACCCAAATCCATTACTTTTTTTGGTGATATAACTTCCTGAATTTCAATAGTTAAGTTAGCTTCTAGTGTTAAAAACTCTTCTTTTATATTGTTAATAAGTTCGTTTGTTTCAAAAAGGAATGGTTCTTTAGAAATTGTGTCTATAACAACCGTTGCAACACTTTCTCTAGGAATTGCATTACGCAAACTACCTCCATTTATATCCGCAATTCGTAATCCAAAATTAGCAAAACCGTCAAATAAAATACGGTTCATAATTTTGTTGGCATTTCCTAAACCTTTAATAATATCCATTCCAGAATGCCCGCCATTCAAACCCTTAACAGTTATTAAAAAAGCAGTTGAATTTTCTGGTGTTTCATCTTCTAAATACGTTCTAGTTGCAGTAACATCAACGCCACCAGCACAGCCTATTCCTATTTCATCATCTTCTTCGGTGTCTAAATTTAGTAAGATTTCGCCTTCTAAAACGCCACCTTCTAAACCCATTGCGCCAGTCATACCTGTTTCTTCATCAATTGTAAATAAAGCCTCAATTGTTGGGTGTGCAATTTCTGTGGATGATAAAACTGCCATAATTGCAGCAACTCCTAAACCATTATCTGCTCCTAAAGTTGTGCCTTGTGCTTTAATCCAATCACCATCAACAAACATTTTAATTCCTTCTTTATCAAAATCAAAATCGGTATCAGAATTTTTTTGATGCACCATATCTAAATGACCTTGCATTACAATTGTTTTTCGGTCTTCCATTCCGGCAGTTGCGTGCTTTTTGATGATTACATTGCCAACTTTATCAACAAAAGTTTCAAGATGTAGTTTTTTGCCAAAATCAACCATAAATTGGATAACTATTTCTTCTTTTTTTGAAGGACGCGGAACTGCATTTAAATCTGCGAAATGGCTCCAAACTGCTTTTGGTTCTTGGTTTCTTATATCTTGACTCATGATGATTTTTTCTTAAAATTAGTGGTGTAAAAGTACAATTTTTGAAGCCCAAAAAAAAGCCTTCTCGTAAAAGAAGGCTTTTTAAATTTAAGTAGTTGCTTAATTAATTTCTATAACTACATCTTCGATGTTTTTACGAACCTTTTTAAGGTCTTTCATATAATCATCATCAGCTCTAAAACCAACAGGTAAAACCAATGTTGAAGTTAAATTATGAGCACCTAGCTTTAATATTTCATCATATTTTTCAGGAACAAACCCTTCCATCGGACAAGAATCTATTTTTTCTGCAGCACAAACCGTTAATAAATTACCTATAGCTAAATAAGCTTGATTCTTATTCCAAACCAATAATTCTTCTTGTGTTTTTTTATCAATTTCTGCAGTTAAAAACTTTTTAAATGGATTGATTACAGTATCTGGAGTTTCTCTAATTTTCTTTACTAAATTAAAGTAATTTTCTACTTCTACAGATGAATATTTTGTAGGAATACAAATTATTAAAAGATGAGATGCACCTAATACCTGCTGCTGTTTCCAAGAATGTGTAACTAACTCTTTTTGAATATCTTTATTCTTTACGATAACCAATTTTAAAGGCTGTAAACCGTATGAAGTAGCTGTTAAATTAAAAGCTTCTTTTAAAGTATGTATTTGTGTTTTTGAAAGTGCTTTATGTTCGTCAAACTTTTTAACTGCATATCGCCATTGTAAACTTTCTATTAAATTCATTTTATTATTTTAGACTGCAAAAATAAATGAATAATTACAACTTAAATTCTATTTGTATTGGTAAAATTTATGAGGAAATAAATTTTTTTGTAACTTTAAACAAAAAAGCATGACAGAAGAATTTTTATACTATATCTGGCAGTATAAACTATTTTTAAAAAATGATTTATATACAACAGAGAACCAAGAAATAGTTATTTTAAAATCAGGAATTCACAACAATAATTCTGGACCTGATTTTTTAAATTCCCAACTAAAAATAGAAGATCAACTTTGGATAGGAAATGTGGAAATGCACATTAAATCTTCTGATTGGTATTTGCACAATCATGAAGAGGACCCAAATTTTGATGCTGTAATTTTACATGTGGTTTGGGAACATGATGCCACTATTTTTATGAAAAATAACCAACCTTTGCCCACTTTTGAAATCAAAAATTTTGTTGATGAAAAATTATTAGGGAATTACAATCGTTTAATTTACTCCAAACAAAATTGGATTCCTTGTGGAAAACAAATTTATAATATGCCTAATTTTCTAATTGATAATTGGTTAGAACGTTTATATTTTGAGCGATTAGAGCAAAAATCAGTTTTTATAAAAGAATTGTTAGCACATACAAATCAAGATTTCGAGGCAGTTTTATTTCAATTATTAGCTAAAAACTTCGGATTAAAAGTAAATGGAGACTCTTTTTTACAATTAGCAAAGTCAATTGATTTTATGGTGATTAGAAAAGAACGTTTTGACCAACAAAAATTAACCGCTTTACTTTTTGGACAAGCAGGTTTTTTTGAAGATGACATTCAAAATGAATATTTTTCTTTGCTAAAAAGCGAATATAAATATTTGAAACATAAGTATAACTTGCAAGCCATTTCTAAAAATAATTTTCAATTTTTTAGAATGCGCCCTCAAAACTTTCCAACGATACGAATAGCACAATTAGCGGCATTATTTTTTACGCATCAAAATTTATTTTCAAAATTGATAAATATTTCTAAAAAAGAAGATGTTTACAAATTGTTTTCGTTTGAAATTCAAGGATTTTGGAAAACGCATTATACGTTTGAAAGTGAGTCTAAAAAATCAGCAAAAAAGCTATCAAAATCTTTTATTGATTTATTGTTGATAAATACAATTGTCCCTTTAAAATTTGTGTATTTACAAAGTAGAGGAGAAGTTGATCAAGAAGCTATTTTAGAACTGATTAAACAAATTTCATCAGAAAAAAATAGTATTATTGATCAGTTTTTAAAACTAAAAATAAAATCGAAAAACGCTCTGGAAAGTCAAGCTTTACTTGAACTTAAAAACAACTATTGCACAAAGAAACGTTGTTTACAATGTGCAATAGGTAATAATTTATTGAGGAAATAAAAGTTAAAATTCGTCTTTGCGAGGCACGAAACAATCTGTTAGTTATTAAAAACGATTCTTATATTTTAATAAACAGATTGCTTCAGTTTACAAACATGTAAACTTCGCAAAGACGATGTTTAGATTATTTTGGGTCTAAAATTTCTTTAATAGTTGCCAAACAATCTGTGTAATGGTATTTTGTAATTCTATTTACGCCTCTGTTTCTTGCGATTGTTAATTGAAAATTAAGCATTGCTAATTCACCTCTTATTATTGAAGAAATATCGGTATTTTTTGATTCTTTTGAAACTAGTAAAACTCCTAATTTATCTATAAGAGACTTTTGTAAATTACGTCTAAAAAGAGTTACATTTCTAACATAATTTGCCTCCGTAAAAATACCCGTTCTTACATCTCTAATCATGTCTGAAGCACTGTAATAATTATCCTGAATAACTTCTGCATCAATCATTCTTTTAAGAGTTGTTATGTTTAAAATTGAGTTTAATTGTCTGTTTTGAAGACTCAACATCAAATCAGTGTAGCCATCTTCTTTAGAGTTCGCTAAAATATTTTTATCCAATAACCAATCTTGCGTTTCAAATGCATTTTTATGCAACCAAGCCAAAGACTCTTTTTGCTTTTCTTTACTAACAGGAATGTAAATATTTCCTGTTTGATTTGGTTTTTTATTGAATTCATAAACTCCGCCAATATTACCAGAAACATGACCAACATACCTGCTCCAAACGCTTAATAATTCGCCATATAACTCGGTTAAATCCTCGTAATTATTGGTTTGACTAGACGTCCAAGTTGGTAGGTTTTTAGCAACAATTTTAAGGTTTTTTATTCCGTAAGTTGACGCTTTTACTTGGTCATTTCCTATTCCTTCGGTTTGGGCAGAAGGGTCAAAACGTTCGCCACCAAACCTGAACACAGGATCATCTCCTTTTTCTTCAATCCATTTATCTAATGTTTTTACTTCTTGTTCTGGGTTTTTTATATCTGGAATTTTACGATATCCCCAGTTAATAGCATAATGGTCATAAGGTCCTAATTGACGAATAAAACGAATGTTTTTATCACCAGGTTGCGCAACATAATTAAAACGAGCATAATCCATAATAGTAGCTGCAATTCCCATTTTTTGAGTAAAATTTCCAGAACGCAAAGAATCCACAGGATATGCATAACTAGCGGCCATATTATGCGGTAAACCCAACGCGTGCCCAACTTCATGAGAAATTACCATGCGCATCATTTCGCCAATTTCTTCTGCTGATGTATCTAAAGTTCTTGCTGACGGATTTGCAGCCCCAGTTTCTAATAAATACCTATTTCTGTAAGAACGCAAATGGTTGTGATACCAAATAATATCGCTCTCGATAATTTCGCCAGTTCTTGGATCAGAAACGCTTGGGCCGGTTGCATTTCTTGTGGTGCTTGCTACATATCTTATAGAAGAATATCTAATATCTTCCATACTAAACTCGGGATCTTCTTCTTCGGTTGGTGCATATTTTGCCATAATTGCATTTTTAAAACCAGCAGTTTCAAAAACTTTTGCCCAATCATCTACACCTTGTTTTATGTATTTTTTTAATTTATCTGGCGTAGCCGGATCTAAATAATAAACGATTGGTTTTATAGGTTCTACCAACTCTCCACGATTGTATGCATTAATGTCTTTTGGTTCTAATCTCCATCTTCTGATGTACCTTTTTTCATCAGCTTTTAAAGCTTCAGAACTATAATCTACATTTCCAATCGAAAAATAACCCACTCTTTTATCATAAACCCTTGGCATCATTTTATCTTCTGGCAACACAATCATAGATTGATTAACGCGCAAAGTAATTGTATTTGTAGATGAATTACTTGGTGCTTCATCAGCATCAAATGTAAAATCTTGCACAACTTCTATATTTTCTGGATAACTTTTAATAGAGTTTATAAAACTTCTAGAAGCATCTAATCTTTTTACTTTATATCTTTTTCTATAAGAATCTGGTAAAGGAGAAATCGCTTGAATATCCGAAGTAAAAAACTTGGTAACATCCACCAAAACGGCAGTAGAATCTAAATTTTGAACAGCAACATCAAACGCAAATAAAATTGGTTCTAAATTGTTTGCTTTTACAGATTTGTAAATTGGCAAAGAATCGTTTGCAACAGCATCATACGATTTTACTTTTAGTAAAATTTTGTCTTGAAATTCTTCCCAAACCACAACTTGTGTGTTTATTTTTGAGCCAGCATTTACATAACCACCTCCTAAACCAGCAGGAATGTCTTTAATTCTGGTAACTAATAACATTTCTTTTCCAAAAAGAGTTTTCGGAATTTCATATATGTATGTATTGTCGGTGTTGTGAACTTTAAATAAACCATCGTCAGTTTTTGTTTTTTTGGTTACGAAATCGCTGTACTTTTTGGTTTTACTTTTTTCTGGTTTTGGAGTTGTTTCTTCAGTTTGGTTTTTCTTTGATTTTTTTCTTTGTGCATTTATTTCTGATGGAAATGACAATGCTAAAATCAATGAGAAAAGTAGTAGTTTTTTCATTTTTGTTTAAGTTCTTGATTAACCAACTAAAGTAATAAAAATTGAAATAGATTGGTTTGTAGAATTTGTTAAAAATGGAATTGTTATTTTTGTTATGAAGAAAATATATTTTAATTCTAAGAATTTTGCATGAAAATAAAAACAAAATTATATAAAGAACAGATAAAAGAATGGCCAGAAAAAGGACATCATATAATGGCGCAATTTGATGATGAAAAAATAGTTGTATACCAATCTTACAGACCAGAAATTGGGAATTTTGCATTTCAAAATCAATATTTTGGTGGTGCTTTTAGTTTAAACAGAATGACTTGGATTAAACCAAATTTTCTGTGGATGATGTATAGAAATGGTTGGGGAACAAAATTTGGTCAGGAAATTGTATTAGCAATTCATCTAAAACGAGATGCGTTTGAGCGTTATTTAAATCAAGCTGTTTATTCTAATTTTCAAAATGATATTTATGGGAGTAAAGAAACGTGGCAAGCTGCTGTAAAAAACTCAAATATAAGGTTGCAATGGGATCCAGATCATAACCCTTACGGAGATAAATTAGAAAGAAGAGCCATTCAAATAGGAATAAGAAATCAAGAAATAGTAAAATACGCTAAAGAAGATATTTTAGAAATTGAAGATATCTCAGCATTTGTAAAAGAACAACATCAATTTATTCTAAATAATGAGTTGGATAAATTAATGATTCCTGAGGAAAAACCATTTATTCCAAATAATAGGGAGATTTTAAAACTGTTAAAGTTAAATGATGATTAATTAATTTTTTTTTTAAAACTTTATAAAATTCACAAAAAAATCCCAATCAAAAATTGATTGGGATTTCTATATTTATAAAAAGAATTAATACAAACTCTTAAATTTAGTTGGATTAAACTCATGCATAATTTCGTACCCCAGTTGGCGCGAGCATCTTGCTCGTGAAGACAACAAAATAATAAGTTATGTAAGTAAGTAAAATGATGTTATAAAAACAAACCCAATTTTTAATTAGATTGGGTTTTTATATTTTTAGTAAGTATTTAGTTGTAAATGTGTTTTGAAAAGAGTAATAAAAAGAAATTTAGTTATTTTTGTTAAATGAGCAAAAAATATAAATTTTAAAAAAAGTAAATATTTATTAAACTTTATGTAAAAATAAAAATCCCAATCATTTTATTGATTGGGGTTTGTTTTTATTTGAGTTTGTTAATACAAACTCTTAAATTTATGAGGATTTGCTTCGTGCATAATCTCATAAATTTTTTCAAAAATATCTTCTGCGGATGGTTTCGAAAAATAATCGCCGTCAGTTCCATAAGCAGGTCTGTGCGCTTTAGCAGTTAATGTAGATGGTTTACTATCTAAAAATTCATAGCCATTTTGGTTTTCTAAAATCTCTTGTAAAAGATATGCAGATGCTCCTCCTGGAACATCTTCATCAATAACAATTAGTTTATTTGTTTTTGCTAAACTTTTTACACAATCGTGATTTAAATCAAAAGGCAATAAACTTTGTGCGTCAATAATTTCTATTTCTATACCATCTTGAGATAAATCTTTGGCAGCTTCTTGCACCAAACGTAAAGTTGATCCGTAAGAAACAACCGTAATATCTGTACCTTCTTTTATGGTTTCTACAATTCCTATTGGTGTTTTAAATTCGCCTAAGTTTGTTGGTAATTCTTCTTTTAAGCGATACCCATTTAAGCATTCAATTACTACTGCAGGGTCATCACCTTCTAATAAGGTGTTGTAAAAACCTGCCGCTTTTGTCATATTTCTAGGAACTAACACATGAATTCCTCTTATGTTATTTATAATTCCGCCCATTGGCGAACCAGCATGCCAAATACCTTCTAATCTATGTCCTCTAGTTCTAATAATTAAGGGCGCTTTTTGTTTACCAAAAGTTCTGTATCGTAAAGTTGCTAAATCATCACTCATTATTTGTAATGCATACAATAAGTAATCTAAATATTGCACTTCTGCTATAGGTCTTAAGCCCCTCATTGCTAAACCAATTCCTTGACCTATAATGGTTGCTTCTCGTATACCTGTATCAGAAACTCTAATTTCTCCATATTTATCTTGAAGTCCTTCTAAACCTTGATTTACATCACCAATAAGTCCTGCATCTTCACCAAAAATTAACACATCAGGATGTTTTTTAAGAATAGCGTCAAAATTATCTCTCATAATAATTCTTGCATCCACTAAATTCTTTTCTGGAGAATAGTTTGGTTTTCTTTCTACTTCATTTAATACACTTGAATCAGATTCATTAAGTAAATGTGTAGAGTATCTTCTATAACCGTCATTTACAGAAGTTTTTATAAAATTTTGCAATTCTATTTTTGCGCCAAAATGTTCGTCTTTTAGATAGCGTAAACATTTTCTAGCTGAAGCTAAAATTTCTTTTCTTGTTGGCTCTGCAGTTGCTAATAGATCGTTTTTATATTTATTAATAAATGTACCGTTAGCACTTTTGCTAGCAACATTTTCAAGTATTTCTGCAGCAATTAAAAGTTCTGCTTTTATCTCATTTAAATACCCATTCCAGGCGTTTCGTCTGGCATCAGTAACTTCTTTTTTTGCTTCTTTCTCTAAAATTATCAATTCTTCTTCCGAATCTACAAAACGTAAAATATCTCCATTTTCTGTTTCTAATTCAAACTCTAAAATCCATTTTCGCATTTTTGCAATACAATCATGGTCTTGTTCCCATTGCAATCTTTCTTTGTCTTTATATCTTTCATGAGATCCAGAGGTAGAGTGACCTTGAGGTTGTGTTAGTTCTTTAACATGAATTAAAACGGGTACATGTTCTTCTCTTGCAACTTTTGCCGCTTTTTGATAAACATCAACCAATTTTACATAATCCCAACCATTTATAACAAATATTTCATAGCCATTTGTGTCATTTTCTCTTTGAAAACCTTTTAAAATTTCTGAAATACTTTCTTTTGTAGTTTGATATTTTGCGTGTACAGAAATACCGTATTCATCATCCCAAATACTCATAACCATGGGTACTTGTAAAACACCAGCGGCATTTATGGTTTCAAAAAACACGCCTTCACTTGTGCTTGCGTTACCAATTGTACCCCAAGCAACTTCATTTCCGTTTTTAGAAAAGTTAGTTTTATGTTGTACACTTTTTTCGTTTCTGTAAATTTTTGATGCTTGTGCTAATCCTAACAATCGTGGCATTTGCCCAGCAGTAGGAGATATATCTGCACTAGAATTGTATTGTTCTGTTAAGTTTTTCCAGTTTCCATTTTCATGTAAACTGTGTGTTGCAAAATGGCCTCCCATTTGTCTACCTGCAGACATTGGGTCCTCTTTAATATCTGAGTGTGCATACAAACCTGCAAAAAATTGTTGTGCAGTTAATTCGCCAAGTGCCATCATTAAAGTTTGATCTCTATAATAACCAGATCTAAAATCACCTTTTTTAAAGGCTTTTGCCATTGCTAATTGTGGCACTTCTTTTCCGTCGCCAAAAATTCCGAATTTTGCTTTACCAGTTAAAACTTCACGGCGTCCTAGTAAGCTACATTCTCTGCTAACTTTCGCAATTCTGTAATCATTTAATACTTCACTTTTAAAATCATTAAATGTAATTTCCTGAGTATTAGAAGTAACCTTTTCTTGCAGCATCATTTTCTTGGTTTTTAACAGTTACAAAGATAGTTTTTTTAATCGATATTTAAAAATATCTTAATTGTTTGAGAATATGTTAATAATAGTATCATAAATACATGTTTTGTTAGGAATTATACAAAACAATTTAATTTGTTTTATTCTTATAAAAACCCTCTTCTAAAGAAATTATAGATCGAACCAATATTAGCCGTTAGTGTAAATCTTATTTTTTGAGGATATCCTTCTTGAGATATTTCCCATCCATTATTTGAATATAACGGAAAGTAAATTTCAAAAATATTATGTACAAAGTTAAACCGAATTCCGTTGTTATACCCAAAGTAAAGTGGGTTATTTTTATTTTTTAGAAATGCAACATCATTATAAAACTCAACCCATCGCCATAAACCAAAACTAGAATTAAAGGCAAACATATATTGATTGGCAAATCTTGTAGGTAAAACAGATTTAAATCCTCCTTCAGCAATAATAAATTGTTTGCTAAAAAAACCGGTATCTTCAGATCGTCCCAGATAATTAAGCTGAAATAAATAATCATTAGCTCTGTCTAAACCAAAACTAAAATAGTCTCCTTCTGTTTTATTATTTAAAAAAGCACCTGCAAAAAATCTAAAATCTAATTGTGTATTTGTAGTAGATAAAGACCTAAATCTTAAATCTACGCCAACTTTAGAGAATTTTTCAGCAGCTTCTAAGCTAAAATTATATCGAAATTCTTTTATAATATCAGGGTTTATATAATTATAATTTAAGCTAAAAACGCTATAATTATCTTGATCTGTTTTAATTTCTGTTGGTGCAATTTCTTTATCAATATGAACCAATTTTGCAGATAAAGATTCTGATGTTGCATCTCTTAAAGATTTTCTTTTAAAAATTATGTTTACAAAAGGTACAAAAGACTTGTAGGATAATTCTGGCGCATAATCTAAAGTAACTCCAGAAACACCATACATTACCTTGTATATTTTAGTTTCTTCTAAATATTGATTGTACAATGCAGAAAATTTACCAATTACAGTATTACTTTTTGTAGCGTAAGAAGGCGCAAATTTTAGTTCTAAATTTCTTGCTATTAAAGGTTTATTATGTAGTTTAACACTAAGAATAACCCCGTTATAAAAATTGTAGCTAACATCTGGCTGGTAAAATATTTGAGTATAATAAGGGTCTTGTGCGTCTTTTATTAACGTGAATTTTACAGGCTTATTAAAAATTTTATCTTCTAAGGTTTTCCAGTTATCTAGGGTATTTAATTCTGGGTAAAAGTTTTCGTAATTTAAGGCAACCTTATTAAAATCTTCTTTAGGAATCGTAACCGTTTTTGAATTTTCAATGTCTGTAAACCATTTTTTATATTTAATCTCTTTATCCTTTAAACCGTAAAGTAGAACAGGCGCAGTAATATTTCTCTTATTTCTGATGGTTATTTCTATACTATCAGCTATTATAGTAACTTTATCAATAGTGTAATCTATTTTTTTATTTGTTTTTACATAATCATTAAAAAACCAGTCAATTTTCTTGTCTGTTTTTGATGAAATAATTTTTTGAAAATCTGCACTAGAAATTGTTTTTGTACTATGATTTTGATAAAATTCTTTAATGCTGCTGTTTAAAACACTATCGCCTAAAAAACCTTTTAAATATCTAAAACCTAACCCAGCTTTATATTTGCTTGCTATTTTTCTGTTAAAGTTTGATAAAGAATCTGCGGATGTTATTAGTGCTTGATCTAAAAATGCTCTTGAAACGAACTGATGAACTAATGGATATTTATCATTAAAGTTTTGCTTGGCTAAGTGATAATTTTTTAAAAACCATTTATCAGATATTTCACCCAATAATTTAGTATCTGGATAAAATTCTTCAATATATTCTAACATTAAATAATTTTGCAATCCGTCTAAAATCCAATAATCTTCTCTTTTGTTAAGGAGTAAAGTGTTTTCTATGTATTTTCTACTTAGGGCTTTAAACATCGTAACATCCCACTTAAACGTATCAGAAAAAGGACGCAAAAAATCTGGCAACTGACTTAAACCATAAACTGGGTCTTTTGATTGCGTAATTTTGTCTATATAAATTTCTTTATGAGGATATGTTCCTAAAAATTTTTCTACAAAAAGTAATTCTCTATTTAAAATGCTTGTAGCGGTGGTATATTCTAAATCCGTAGGAAAAACATCGGTATAAACAGTAGTGTTTTTAGTTTTAAAAGTTTTAAGTTGTTTGGTTTTGTTAATACTTAAAATGATATCTGTTTTGCTTTTACCAACTAAATAATAGTTTGTAAAATTCTCTTTTTCTGTTCTGTATTCATATAAATTACTTTCTAC
This sequence comes from Polaribacter glomeratus, assembly GCF_002954665.1. Classification (GTDB taxonomy): domain Bacteria; phylum Bacteroidota; class Bacteroidia; order Flavobacteriales; family Flavobacteriaceae; genus Polaribacter; species Polaribacter glomeratus. The sequence continues at coordinate 205,739 of NZ_MSCM01000001.1, forward strand.
AAAATAATTTTTTGGAACATTAATTTCAACAGTAAAATCGGTGGCACTTTCATACAGATCATCAATATTTAAATTGCTCATTAAATGCCAACCTTTGTTGTAAACGGCGGGCGTTATATACCAAAAACGTAAATGATAACCTTGCTTTGTTTTACCATAGGATGTAAATTCTGCACTCGGAATTTTTACAATATAAGTAATCTCTATTTTTGTGCTATCTTTAGGTTTTAGAGCTCTAAGTAACGGAACGTTAATAAGGTCTGCTTGCTTTTCTACTTCAAAAAAACCTGTACTTTCGTAGTCTACACTTAGGTTTTTTATTGTTGTTTTACCTAAGTCTTTTTCATTTGCAAAGTATAATCGTTTTCTAAAATCTTTAATTAATCTTTTTGATAAAGGTGTTTTTCTATCTCTAAAACTATTTGCCCAATTATGCAGATAAATGTTTGTTAAAATAGAATCGGATGAGTTATAATAAACAATTTCTTGTTGTATTAATAACTCATCCTTATCTGGATTGAATGTTGATTTTATAGAAATCTTGTTCTCTTGTGCAAACGAAAGTACAGATATGAAAAAACAGAAAATAAGTATGCTTAAAGAGTTTTTCAAATTAGATTTTCCTAAATTTTAATTGCACAAAAGTAAAATATTAGATTTAAAAATTTGGCTGTAATTTATATTTGCCATAAAATTTATTTAGATGTTCTACAGCTTCGTCTGCAGTATCAACTATTCTAAAAAGATTTAAATCTTCTGCGCTAATATTACCTTCTTCTATAAGGGTGTTTTTTATCCAATCGATTAAACCACCCCAAAATTTTGATCCAACTAAAACAATAGGAAAACGACCAATCTTTTTAGTTTGTATTAATGTAATTGCTTCAAAAAGCTCATCCATAGTACCAAAACCACCGGGCATAACCACAAAACCTTGAGAGTATTTTACAAACATTACTTTACGAACAAAAAAGTAATCGAAGTCTAAACTTTTACCTCTATCTATCCAAGGATTGTCATGTTGTTCAAAAGGTAACTCAATATTTAAACCAACCGAAACTCCTTTTCCTCTATTAGCGCCTTTATTACCAGCTTCCATAATTCCTGGTCCACCACCTGTAATAACACCAAAACCATTTTGAGTTAATTTAAAAGCAACTTCTTCTGCTAATATATAGTGTGGATGATCTGGCTTTGTGCGTGCAGAACCAAATATAGAAACACACGGACCTATTTTACTTAAACGTTCATAACCATCAACAAACTCTGCCATAATTTTAAATATAGCCCAAGAATCTTTTGTCTTTATTTCGTTCCAGGTTTTTTGTTTTAGTTTTTCTTTTATTTTTCTATCGTCATTTGTCATAATCGGTATTTTTAAAATCTTATTTTTTTATAAGACAGCCTGCTAAAATAGTTCTTTTTTTAAGAAATTAATAACGAGAATAGATATGTTTATCAAAATATTTTAAATTTGCTCGATTAAAAATAAAAATTGATTTATGAAAATTAACAACTTTTCGGCAAGAATAATCTTCTTGTTTTTTACTGTATTTGGTATAAGTGCTCAAAATAATTCTGATAATTATTGGAATAGTATGTTAGAAAATAACAATAAAGAGGCTTACAATACATTTATAAATTCTGATAAAGACATCGAAAAATCAATAGAACTTTTGATTACCAATGAAATTTTAAGAAACGAAAATGGTTTAATTAATGGCTCTTCCTACGGATTTTTAGCTAAATTAATGAAGTTTGAAGATTTTGAATATTATATGTATGCGTTATGGAACGATCCTTTTTTGTTTGATAATTATTTAAAAAATGGTTTTTATGAAAAAAACATAAAAGCTGTTAGAGATTTAGAGGTTTCTAAAATTGAAAATAAAACTATTTTATTTTCTTTATTGTATTTAAAAGCAGTGGTTGAAAGAGATTCTAAAAACTTAGTAAAGTATAACGAAACGATTAAAGAAATTGATGCAATTAAAGAATGGCAATATTGTGGTGTTTTCGAAAATTTAAACAAAAGCGGATACGATACCAGTTATGAACCAGAAGTTTATGCAAAAAATGATAAATTATTTGATGCAAATTCTAATGGAACTATAAATTGGTACACACCAAATAAAGAGTTTCAAAAAGAGCCGTATCAATTTTTTACAAATCACGCAGAATATGGTTATGGCGTAAATTATGCGCAAACTTTTATAAATGTTGATAAGGATAAAAGAGTACAATTAAGATTAGGAAATTCATCAGCATTTAAAGTTTGGTTAAATGATGTTTTAATTTATGAAAACGATAAAGATGTAGATACAGATATGGATGCGTATGCTGTAAATATAAACCTGTTAAAAGGTACAAATCGGCTTTTAATAAAGAATGCAGAAAATAACGGCATGTCTTATTTTATTGCAAGGTTAACTGATTTTGATGGCAATAAAATTGAAGGTGTTACCTATACGAATCAATATTCTGCTTACAATAAAACAACGATTAGCGCAGTAAATCCTGAAATTAAATCAAACAGTATCGAAAACTTTTTTATTGAAAAATTAAATGCAAATCCTACCAGTTTTTTTTATAAATACTGTTTAATCAAAACGTATTTTAGAAATCAAAAATACGAAGAAGCAAATGTTATTCTTAATGCGTTGATAAAAACACATACTAAAAGTTCTTTGCTAAGACTTTTAAAAACGTATACAAATAGTTTTGAAGGTGATTATAATGCAATTGATGAATTAAATAAAAATATTTTTTTAGAAGATCCAGACTATTATTATTCTCTAGTTAAAAAAGCTTCGGATTCTAAAGAATTAGAGCGCATGAGCATCGCTGAGCTAGAAATCTACTTAGATAAGTTAACAAATGCTACAGATTCTCCTATACTAAAATATGTTGCCCAATTTGTATTAGATATTAGAAATGAAGATTTAAAAGCGTTAAAGGCAACAATGAACAATTTAAGTGCTATTGCTTCGGATAGGATTTTTATATTACAAAAATTCATCCCTTTATATGATAATATTTTTCAAGATCAAGAAAGGTCTATTTCTGAATATGAAAAGATTTTAGAGAAAAGATCTAGTCCGAGTTTACTTAATGGTTTAGTACGTTTTTACGATAAATTAGATAGAAAAGAAGACGTTATAAAATTGTATAAAGAGTATGTAAAAGATTTTCCGGCAGAAAATGAATTTTTATTTACTTTAATTGAAAAATTACATCAATATGAAAAATACGAAGAATCAATTCCTTATATAAAACAAGCTTTAGAGAATTATCCGTATTCGTTTAAGGCCATGGAATATATGGGAAATGCTTTAGTTCAATTAAATCAAAAAGAAAAAGCGGTTGTTTTTTATCAAAAATCATTGTTTTATAATAATGCAAATAATCAACTTTTAAAAAAGATTGAAACCATTAAAAGAGCACCTAATTTCTTAGAAAAATATACTGAAAACGATATATATTCTTATGTAGAAAAGGAAAGAAATAAAAATTTAAAAAACAATTACGGTACAAATATTTTGTTGGATAGCAAGGTGTACCAAATTTACGAAACAGGCGCATTAAAAGCAAAATCTGTTTATTTATATGAAATTACTTCTAAAAACGGAATAGAAAATTACAAAGAATATGATTTAGGACTGTCGGGTAATTATTCAATTTTAAAATCAGAAATTATAAAGAAAGATAAAAGTATAATTCCTGCCGAAAAAACGGGTTCTAGTTTTGTGTTTAACGGTTTAGAAATAGGAGATGTGATTTATGTAGATTATGAAACAACATCTACGGGTTCTGGTCGGTTTTTTAAAGATTTTGTAGATAGCTATCAGTTTGATTCAGAGAGTTTTTGTTTAAAAACGAGCTATACTTTAATAACACCTAAAAATCTAGATTTTAACTATAAAGTTACAAACGGTACGGTAGCGTATACTAAACAAGCAGAAGATAAGTACGATGTGCATCAATGGCAATTAATTAGTGCGCCAGAATTACCAAAAGGAGAAGATTATATGCCTATAAGTACAGATTATGCTAGATATTTGCATATTAGTACCATAAAATCGTGGAGCGAAATTGCAAATTGGTATTCAGACTTGGTAAGGTCACAATCTGTATTTAATGCAGAAGTTGAGCAAAAATATAAAGAGATTTTCCCCGAAAAAGACGTGTTAAGTCTATCCGAAGAAGAAAGAGCTAAAAGAATTTATTACTATATAATGAATAATTTTACCTATAGTTTTGTTGATTTTAAACAGAGTGGCTTTATTCCTCAAAAACCAGCAAAAACCATTTCGTCTAAATTAGGAGATTGTAAAGATTTTTCAACACTTTTTGCAACGTTTGCAAGAAGAGCGGGTTTAGATGTAAATTTGGTTTTGGTGCTAACTTCCGATTATGGTAAGAAAACGTTACTCTTGCCTTCGCAAAATTTTAATCATTGTATTGTAAAGGTTAAATTAAATGGAAAAGATCAGTTTTTAGAATTAACAGACAAAAACATGCCGTTTAAATCGATTCCCAATAGTTTGCTAAATGCAACAGTTTTAGAAATACCTTACAAAGTTGAAAAAAATAAGGAGTATAATTTATTTCATTTAACAAATATGGATGGCATTCCGTCAAACTTAATATCAGAAGTCTTTATAAAGGTTGATGAAAATAAAACGCAGAATATTACTATAAATTCTAAAATTACAGGAAGTTTAGCTTCTATTTATTTTGATATTTTAAATCAAGATAATTTTGAATTGGTAAAAGAAGATATTTTACAAGATTTTAATCAGAGAATAGGAGAGGGATTGGTTTTAGATACAATTCAGAACATTTCTGCACAAAAAGGAGCAGAATTTTTAACCTACACCACTAAAGTTTATTTAGATGATAAAATGAATGAAATGGGGTCTATGACATTTTTTAAATTGCCCATAGTTTCTCATTCCTACAATGCAGGTATTATTAGTTTGGAGGAAAGAAAATATCCAATAGATTATCAGAGTTATGAAAACTCTAATTTTTATAATTCTGTATATAATTTAGAAATTCCTAAAGCGAAAAAATTTATAGAAATACCTGAGGATGAAAAGTTTACGTATAAGAAACATTCATTTGAGGTGATGTATAAAGCTATTTCAGAAAATCAATTACAAATAACAATTGTTGCAGCTACAGATTTAAGCGATATTTCTGATAAAGAATATGTAGACTTTAAAAGTTACGTTGAAAAGGTTTTAAAATCAAAAGATATTTTAATCGGTTATAAATAAGAGGTTTCAAGTTCTTTTCTTAAAAATTGGGCGGTGTAGCTTGTTTTATGTTTGGCAACTTCTTCTGGAGTTCCTTTACATAAAATAGAGCCGCCTTTTTTACCACCTTCCATACCAACATCAATAACGTAATCTGCTAATTTTACAACATCTAAATTATGCTCAATAATTAAAACAGTATTTCCTTTATCAGCTAATTTATTTAAAACATCCATTAAAACTCTAATGTCTTCAAAATGAAGTCCTGTTGTAGGTTCATCTAAAATGTAAAAAGTATTTCCGGTGTCTCTTTTAGACAACTCTGATGCCAGTTTTATACGTTGCGCTTCACCACCAGAAAGTGTGGTAGATTGCTGACCAAGTGTAATATAACCCAAACCAACATCTTTAATTGTTTTTAATTTTCTGTGTATTTTAGGAATCAACTCAAAGAAATCGGTAGCATCTTCAATAGTCATGTTTAAAACATCCGAAATTGATTTTCCTTTGTATCTAATTTCTAAAGTTTCTCTATTAAAACGCTTTCCTTGGCAGGTTTCACATTCTACTTGTACATCTGGTAAGAAGTTCATTTCGATAACTCTAACGCCACCACCTTGGCAGGTTTCACAGCGTCCGCCTTTTACATTAAATGAAAATCGTCCAGGTTTGTAACCACGAATTGCAGCTTCAGCAGTTTTTGCAAATAAGCTTCTAACTTCAGAAAAAGTGCCAGTATATGTTGCAGGGTTTGATCTAGGAGTTCTACCAATTGGCGATTGGTCAATATCAATTACTTTATCTACATGCTCTAAACCTTCAATTTTTTTATAAGGCATTGGTTTTTTAACACCTCTATAAATATGAGCATTTAAAATAGGGTACAAAGTTTCGTTAATTAAGGTTGATTTTCCGCTTCCAGAAACGCCTGTAACACAAATCATTTTACCTAAAGGAAACTCAACAGAAACATTTTTTAGATTATTTCCTGATGCCCCTTTTAGTTTGATAAATTTCCCGTTTCCTTCTCTACGCTCTTTAGGCACTGCAATTACTTTTCTACCCGTTATGTAATCTGCAGTTAAGGTATTTTGTTTTTTTAAATCTTCGAAAGTTCCTTCGCTAACAATTTGCCCTCCATGTCTACCAGCGCCAGGACCTATATCGAACACAAAATCTGCGTGTTCCATCATGTCTTTGTCGTGTTCAACAACCAGAACAGAGTTTCCAATATCACGTAATTTTAGCAAAGAATCTATTAATTTTTGATTGTCTCTTTGATGCAAACCGATACTTGGTTCATCCAAAATGTACAAAACCCCAACTAATTGCGAGCCAATTTGGGTTGCCAAACGAATTCTTTGTGCTTCGCCACCAGAGAGTGATTTAGAAGTTCTATCTAAGGTTAAATAATCTAAGCCAACATCCAATAAAAACTGAATTCTAGTTCTTATTTCTTTAATGATTTCTGATGCTATGATTAATTGCTTTTCTGATAAATCTTTTTCAATGTTTGCAAACCATTTTGCCAATTCTGTAATATCTAATTGAGCTAAATCACTGATATTTTTGTCGGTAATTTTAAAATGAAGTGCTTCTTTTTTTAATCTTTTTCCTTCGCAAGCAGCACAAGGAACTTCATCCATAAAAGCTTTTGCCCAGCGTTTTATAGAAGTGCTTTCTGCATTAATATATTGATTGTTAATGAAAGCCAAAATACCTTCAAAGTCAATTTTATAATTTCTAGTAACGCCAACAGTTTTAGATTCTATAGCAAAAGATTCATTGCCGCCATTTAAAATAATGTCTAAAGCTTCTTTTGGAAGGTCTTTAATTGCATCTGTCAATTTAAACTGATAACGTTCTGCAATATTCTGAATTTGTTTAAAAATCCAGCTACTTTTTTGTTCTCCTAAAGGGATAATTCCGCCATTTTTTATAGAAACGCTATTATCAGGAATTACTTTATGTAAGTTGATTTCATTATTAATTCCTAGTCCGTTACAAGTATCGCAAGCTCCTTTTGGTGAGTTAAATGAAAAATTATTAGGCTCAGGGTTAGGATATGCAATTCCGGATGTTGGGCACATTAATTCGCGGCTAAAATAGCGAGGTTTTTCGTCATCAATATCAATAACCATCATTATATTATTACCAGAATACAGGGCAGTTTTAATGGTTTCTTCTAATCGGTTTTCTGCGGATGCGTTAATTAATAATCGATCAATAACTACTTCAATATCATGCGTTTTGTACCTATCTAAACGCATTCCTTTCTCTATTTCTTTAATTTCGCCATCAACTCTAACTTTTACAAAACCTTGTTTAGATATTTGTTCAAAAAGTTCACGATAATGTCCTTTTCTAGATTTGATTAAGGGCGCTAAAACAGCTATTTTTTTATCAGCAAAATCAGTAAGAATAAGCTCTTTTATTTGCTCATCAGAATAACTTACCATTTTTTCATTTGTATTGTAAGAGTAAGCATCTGCTGCTCTTGCAAATAATAATCTTAAAAAATCGTAGATTTCTGTAATCGTCCCAACGGTAGATCTTGGACTTTTATTTGTTGTTTTTTGTTCTATAGAAATTACAGGCGAAAGGCCGTCTATTTTATCAACATCTGGTCTTTCTAATCCGCCTAAAAACTGGCGTGCATAAGCAGAAAAGGTTTCTATGTATCGTCTTTGCCCTTCGGCATAAATGGTGTCAAAAGCTAGAGATGATTTTCCACTTCCGCTTAAACCAGTAATAACGACTAGTTTTTCGCGTGGAATTTTTACATCAATATTCTTTAAATTATGAACTCTTGCTCCGTAAACTTCTATGTATTCTTGGTCTTTCAAAAAAGGGTGGTTTTTGTAAAAGTGCAAAGTTAATTAATAATTAATCAAATTTGATTGAAAACTATTTAACAAATAATATACTTTGTAGTATCTTGGCTTAAAAATAATTTTGGTGAATTTAATACATGCTGTGCGTTATTTTTTTGAAAGACATGGCTTTGGGGTTTTCTCAAGATTTGCAGATAAACTAGGGATGCGTGCTAAAAATGTGCGTATTTTTTTTATTTATATTTCATTTGTAACAGTAGGTTTGTCGTTTGGTTTGTATTTAACATTGGCTTTTTTATTACGATTAAAAGATATGATTTATACAAAAAGAAGTTCGGTTTTTGATTTGTAGTTTATGAAAGGAATAGACTCCAAAATATATATAATTTTTTTGTTAGTTGTATCAGTCCTAACAGTAGGAACGGCTGGTTACATGCTGCTTTCTAATTATTCGTTTATAGACGCCGTTTACCAAACAGTAATAACTGTTACAACCGTTGGTTTTGGTGAAGTAAAACCTTTCTCTGAAGAAGAAAAAATTTTTACAATTTTCTTAATTTTAACAAGTATTACTATATTTGGGTATGCGGTTTCTACATTCTCTGAGTTCGTGGTTAGTGGAAAATTATTTGATCATTTTAAACATAAAAGAGTGGAAAAACAAATTGAAAAACTAGAAGGTCATACTATTGTTTGTGGTTATGGTAGAAATGGTAAACAAGCTATTTACAAACTTAAAAATTATGGAAAGCAGTATGTTGTTATTGAAAAAAGTAAAATTTTAATAGAAAAATTAGATTTCGACGGAATTTTAAATGTAGAAGGAGATAGCACTACAGACGAGGTTTTATTAAAAGCAGGCATTTTAAAAGCAAGTAATTTAATTACAGCTTTGCCATCGGATGCAGATAATTTATTTGTGGTTTTAAGTGCAAGACAATTAAATAGAGATTGCAAAATAATAAGCAGAGCATCTAAAGAAAGTTCTTACAGTAAATTAAAAATTGCGGGCGCAGATAATGTAATTATGCCAGATAAATTAGGTGGTGATCATATGGCATCTTTAGTGGTTACACCAGATGTAATTGAATTTGTAGATCGATTAACCATAGAAGGAGAAACAACGGCTAATTTAGAAGAAATTGATGTAGATGAGCTGCCAAAAAAATATTTAGGTAAAACTATTTTAGATTTAGATTTAAGAAAAAAAACAGGTTGTACGGTTATTGGATTAAGAAACCCAGATAAAGATTATATTATAAATCCAGAAGCAGATGCAATACTCATTGCAGGTTCTCATTTAATCGTTTTAGGAAGACCAGAACAAATAATAAAATTAAGACAATTGTTTTAAAATGATAAATGTTGTAGTTACGGGTAGTAATGGTTTATTAGGGCAAACGCTTTTAAAATTATTATTATTAGAAAAACATACATACCAAGTTTTTGGTTTGTCTAAAGGAAAAAATAGAAGCGGTAGAGAAGATTTTACCTATATTTCTATAGACCTTACGGATGAACAAAAACTTAAAAAAAAGTTAACAGAAATTGAACCAAATTTTATTATAAACACAGCCGCAATGACACAAGTTGATGATTGTGAAAATAATAAAATTGGGTGCGATTTGCTAAATATAACCGTTGTAAAATGGTTGTCAGAAATTTCTAAGGTTTTAGACGCACATTTAATTCATCTTTCTACAGATTTTATTTTTGATGGTAAAAAAGGGAATTATAAAGAAACAGATGTGGCTAATCCGTTAAGTTATTATGGAATATCTAAGCTAAAATCCGAAGAAATTCTAATCAATTCAACAATCGATTTTACTATTTTAAGAACCATTTTAGTGTATGGTAAAGTGTTTGATATGAGCAGATCAAACATTGTGCTGTGGGTAAAAGAAATGTTAGAAAAAGGAAAAGAAATTACAATTGTAGAGGATCAATTTAGAGCACCAACATATGTAGAAGATTTAGCATTGGCTTGTAAAATTTCTATGGATAAGAAAGCAACAGGCATTTATCATATTTCATCTAATACAGTGTTAAGTGTTTACGAAATCGCTAAGCAAATTGCAGAAACTTTTAATTTAGATAAAAACTTTATACAACCAATTTCTACATCCACATTAAATCAAACAGCAATAAGACCACCAAAAACAGGTTTTAACTTATCAAAAACGAATACAGAGTTAGGTTTTTATCCAAAATCATTTTTAGAGGATTTAGAAAAATTTAAAGATTCTATGTTGTAAAAACTATTTTTAACGCTCAAAAGTTGTCTTTAGGGCAAATTTATTATCATCTTGCAGAATACGAACTGAAAAACGAACAATAGATGATTATAAGGAAAAAAATTCTTTCAATGCTTTTATTTGCGCTCCCTACGTTATCCTTTGCCCAAGAATTAACAATAGACCAAAAGATAGAGGAAAAATTTAAACCTTTTGCCGATGCTGTTAGTTCAGTAGTTTTTTATCCAATCTCAATAGTAGGTATCGATGTCCCAATTGTAGTTATTCTTTTATTATCTGGGGCTTTATTTTTTACATTGTATTTTAAGTTTTCTAATATAACCTTACTGGGTGTTGCCATAAGAGCAACCAGCGGGAAGTATGATGATGTTGATCATAATTCAGTAGATGAAATGGCAGGAGATCCAACGCCCGGTGGCGATATTTTTGAAACTGTCAAAGCAGATGGGGTTATAGGAGAAGTTACCCATTTTCAAGCTCTAACAGCAGCATTATCTGCAACTGTAGGCTTAGGTAATATTGCTGGTGTGGCCGTTGCAATTGCAATTGGAGGTCCTGGAGCTACAGTATGGATGATTTTAGCTGGTTTTTTAGGGATGTCTACAAAATTAGTAGAAGCCACTTTAGGCGTTAAGTATAGAGAAGTTGGTGCTGATGGTAAAATATATGGAGGCCCAATGTATTATTTACGAAAAGGCTTAAAAGAAAAGAATTTAGGAGGAATAGGAAAAGTCTTGGCTGGTTTATATGCTGTTTTTGTAATTGGCGGTTCTTTTGGAGGTGGAAATATGTTTCAAGCAAACCAAGCAGCTGCCCAATTTAAACAACTTTTTGATATAGAGTCTGGATTTATATTCGGAATTGTAATGGCCGTTTTGGTTGGTGTAGTAATTATTGGCGGTATTAAAAGAATAGGTCGAGTAACCGAAAAAATTGTGCCTTTTATGGCAATTATGTTTGTGGGTGCTTCTTTAATTATTCTTGGAATGAATTTTTCAATTATTCCTGAAGCGATGGGTCAAATTTGGGACGGTGCTTTTAAACAAACATCTGTAGTAGGAGGTTTAATAGGGGTTATGATTGTTGGTTTTCAAAGAGCTGCTTTTTCAAATGAGGCAGGTGTTGGATCAGCATCTATTGCGCATGCAGCAGTTAAAACTAAATTTCCTGCAAGTGAAGGTATTGTAGCGTCTATAGGTCCGTTTGTTGATACTGTCATTATTTGTTCTATGACCGCTTTAGTAATTGTTGTTACAAACTTAAGGAGTAACTTATTTACTTATGGTAATTTAGATTCAAAAAGTAATGTGCTTTTAAATGCAACTAATCAACCAATAAATGGTGTTGATTTAACTTCGGTTGCTTTTGATTCTGCAATTCCTAATTTTTCTATTTTATTGACAGTAGCTGTAATTTTATTTGCTTTTTCATCGATGCTTTCATGGTCTTACTATGGTATACAAGGATGGACATATTTATTTGGAAAAGGTAAAGTAGCAGATATTACTTATAAAGCTTTATTTTTAGTGTTTGTTGTTATTGGTGCGTCTTCTACGTTAGGTTCTGTAATTGAATTTTCGGATGCTATGATTTTTGCAATGGTATTTCCTAATATCATAGGCTTGTTATTGTTAGCTCCAAAAGTAAAAGTTGAGCTGGCAAGATACTTAAATGCAATTGGTCATAAAAAGCCAAAATAAAGGTTAAAAAAACAAATTTCTTAAGGTCCAATTTTTAGGTTTAATCAAAGCTAGAGAAAATGGATTTTATTTTTGGTTATAATTATAGTAATTTTTCAAGTTTTTTTATGATATTGCGGTTCACTAACAAATAAACATTAATTTAACGAAAATCATGAAGAAAAAATTTCTTTCATTGCTTTTATTAGCAATTCCAATGTTATCATTTGCACAAGAAAAAGGATTAGATGAACAGGTAAATGATGCATTTATGCCATTCGCAACTTGGTGGGAAAACTTAGTTTTAACAACAGTACCAATTGCAGGCTATAATATTCCTTTCGTAGTTCTATTATTAGTTTCTGGTGCAACTTTTTTTACTATTTATTTCAAATTTCCTGGTTTTACAAAGTTTAAGACTGCTATAAATACCGTAAGAGGTAAATATGTAGATATCGAAAAACATGGTGTTGATAAGTTATATAATAATGACGAAGCTTTAGCAGTAGAAGATATTGCAGACACAATTCGTGATGAAAGTGCTCATGGCGAAGTATCACATTTTCAAGCGTTAGCAACCGCAGTTTCGGGAACCGTTGGTTTAGGAAATATTGCAGGTGTTGCCGTTGCAATTGGTTTAGGTGGTCCAGGAGCAACTTTTTGGATGGTTGTTTGTGGATTATTAGGGATGTCTACAAAATTTGTAGAATGTACTTTAGGAGTAAAATATAGAGATGTAGGTGAAGACGGTACTATCTATGGTGGTCCAATGTATTATTTATCAAAAGGATTTAAAGAAATCGGTTTTGGCGCTGCAGGTAAAGTATTAGGTGTAATTTTCGCAATACTTTGTGTTGGTGCATCTTTTGGAGGTGGTAATGCATTTCAATCTAACCAAGCTGCTGTTCAAATTAGCTCATTGTTTAATTTACAAGGAGGTTCTAATGGCGTAATTATTGGAGTTATACTTGCTATTTTAGTAGGTATTGTAATTATTGGTGGTATTAAACGTATTGCTAAAATTACTGAAAAAATTGTGCCTTTTATGGCAGGTTTATACATTGTAGCATCGTTGATAATTATTTTAGCAAATTTTAGTGATATTGGTTTTGCTTTTCAATTAATTAAGGATGGAGCATTTTCTCCAATGGCCGGACTTGGTGGTTTAGTAGGAGTATTAATTGTTGGTTTTCAAAGAGCAGCGTTTTCTAATGAAGCGGGTGCAGGTTCTGCTGCAATTGCACATTCTGCTGTTCGTACAAAATATCCAGCATCCGAAGGGGTTGTTGCTCTTTTAGAGCCATTTATTGATACGGTTGTTATTTGTACAATGACAGCTTTAGTTATTATTTTCTTTAATATTAACGGTACAGACGCACAATCGGTATTTAATTATACTGCTGCACACGGAAGTAGCGTTATTTTAAATTCTACTGGTGAAACAATAAATGGAGTAGATTTAACATCAATGGCATTCGATTCTGTAATTCCGCATTTCTCTTATGTATTAACTGTTGCAATTGTATTATTTGCATTTTCTACGATGATTTCTTGGTCGTATTACGGTTTACAATCTTGGAAGTATTTATTTGGTAAAGGTAAAGCTGCAGATATAACGTATAAAATATTATTTTTAATATTTGTTGTTATTGGTGCTGCTGCAACATTAGATGCAGTAATTAAGTTTTCTGATGCAATGATTTTAGCATTGGTTTTCCCAAATATGATAGGTTTATTATTCTTGTTTCCAAAAGTAAGACAAGAAATGAAGCGTTACTTGGGTGCAATTACAATGAAGAAAGAAGCAATTCAAGATGGTGCTATCGATGTAACTAAACACATGTAAAAAGCATTAATAATGAATATATTTAAATCCCATTTCTGGTACAACAAAAGCCAAAGAAATGGGATTTTCTTTTTAATTTTTTTTATACTTCTACTTCAAGTAATTATTTTTTCAGATGTTTTTTCTTCGGATGAAATTATTGACATAAATAAACCAGAAATTGTAGCTTTTCAAACTCAAATTGATAGTTTAAAAGCTGTTGAAATTGAAAACAGAAAACCAAAAATTTATCCTTTTAATCCTAATTATATTACTGATTATAAAGGAGAACAATTAGGAATGTCTTTAGCGGAAATAGATCGATTATTAGCCTTTAGAAGCACAAATAAATTCATCAACTCCAAAGATGAGTTTCAGCAAGTAACCAAAGTATCAGACTCCTTATTAGCTAAAATTGCTCCATATTTTAAATTCCCAGATTGGGTGGTAAATCAAAATAACGCCAATCCAAGAAAGCAATCTTTTTATAAAAATAATGACATTTTAAACGCTGTCGCGCGATCAACTACAGACATCAACAAAGCAACAGCAGCAGATTTTAAAACAATTAACGGTATCGGATTTGCATTTTCTGAGAGAATTATTCAGTATCGTTCTAAATTACAGGGATTTACTTTTGAAAACCAACTGTATGAAGTGTGGGGGTTAGATAAAATAGTGGCAGATAAAGTGCTATCAACCTTTAAAATTGTTGATAGGCCAATCATCAAAAAAGTAAATGTAAACACGGTTACTTTCAAGGATTTACTTAAAAACCCCTATATTAATTATGAATTGTGCAAGAAAATCTTCAATTACAGAGATGAAGTTGCTGAGCTTCAGGATATTTCAGAATTAAAAAATATCAAAGATTTTCCTTTAGAGAAGTACGATAGAATAGTCTTATATTTGTTTGCTAATTAATTTAATAAATAATAAACAAATTTTTTGCTTATGAACAGTATGTATTTTACTGAAGAACATGAAGCATTTCGCTTAAGTTTTAAAGAATTTTTACAAAAAGAAGTGGTGCCTCATATAGAAAAATGGGAAAAAACTGGAACGATAGAACGTTTTATTTGGAAAAAATTTGGTGAAATGGGTTATTTTGGTTTATCAACTCCTGAGGAATATGGAGGAATGGATCTTGATCTTTTTTATACCGTAATATTTTTAGAAGAATTACAAAAAATAAACTCAGGCGGATTTGCTGCTGCAATGTGGGCACATGAATATTTAGCAATGACGCATCTTAACAAAGAAGCGAACGAAGCTACTAAACAAAAATATTTAGTACCAAGTGTAGAAGGAGATTTAATTGGTTGTTTGTGTATTACAGAACCTTTTGGTGGTAGTGATGTTGCAGGAATGCGTTCTACAGCAATTAAAACAGGAGACAAATACATTTTAAATGGCTCTAAAACATTTATTACAAACGGTGTTTACTCAGATTATTTGATAGTAGCAGCAAAAACGGATCCTTCGGATAAGTATAAGGGAATCAGTATCTTTATAGTAGACAGAGATACAAAAGGAATCTCTGCAACTAAATTAGATAAATTAGGATGGCGTGCATCAGATACAGCAGAAATTGCTTTTGATAACGTAGAAATTCCTTTAGAAAACTTATTAGGAGAAGAAGGAAAAGGTTTTCCTTACATTATGCAGCACTTTGCTTTAGAGCGCTTAATTATGGGTGTAAATGCGCACGCAAGAGCAGAATTTGCTCTAGATTATGCCGTAAATTATATGAAAGAACGTGTGGCTTTTGGTAAATCTTTAGATAAGTTTCAAGCACTAAGACATAAAATTGCAGAAATGGCAAGTAAAGTGGATATGTGCAGAGAATATAACTATTCAATTACAAAACGTTTAAATGATGGGCAATATGTTGTAAAAGAAGCGAGTATGTCTAAATTATTGTCAACTAAAATTGCAGATGAAGTTATTTATGATGCACTTCAACTTTTGGGCGGTTATGGTTATATGGAAGAGTATCCAATGGCGCGCTTGTTAAGAGATAGTAGATTAGGGCCAATTGGTGGCGGAACGTCAGAAATATTAAAAGAAATTATTGCAAAAATTGTAATCGATCATAAAGAATACAAACCAGCAACCTAAATTTTCTATATATTTACAAACATAATTCTACAAGATGTCAAAATTTTGTAGAATTTTTTCTTTAATAACCAATCATTAACCTATAACAGATATCTCATCGCCGATAATTGACAACGGATTACTGATAATTTTTAAAGAGCGTTCCCTAAAAAGGTATGGCTTTACACTATATATTTTTTGTGAAAAACAAAAAAGATTAAGCCTTTTACAGAAAGGCGAACGGTTTCAATCCCTAACGCAAACCAAGTTTCTAAAAAGAAATAAAATTTTAATTTGTAATTGTTAATTAATACTTACATTTGCAATCCAAAAAATAAACCAAATAGTTTTAAAACTATTCAAAATATAAAGATACGATGAAGGGAGGTGCATACTTATGTTAATTATACCTGTAAAAGAAGGAGAAAATATCGATAGAGCTTTAAAGCGCTATAAGAGAAAATTCGATAGAACCAAGACAATGAAGAACTTGCGTAACAGAAAAAACTTTACGAAGCCATCTGTAGCAAACAGAGCTCAAAGAATTAAAGCGTCTTACGTTCAACGATTAAGAACACAAGAAGAAGTAGGCTAGTGAAACTCAATTTTAAAAAGTCTGCAAGACGAGTTTAAAATTGTAATTAGAACTGATTCCGGTTTTTTTATTCGGAATCTTAACTTATTTTTCTAAAATAATTAACTCGTAACACATATTGTGTTACGAGTTTTTTTGTGCGCTAAATTTTGTAAATTTACCAACAACAACCAACAACCAACAACCAACAACCAACAACCAATAACCAGCAACTATTTTGATAGCATCATTTTTAGACTACTTATCGCTCGAAAAAAAATATTCTATTCATACAGCAATAGCGTACAAGAATGATTTAACATCCTTTAGAGACTTTTTAATCATCGAATACAATCAGGATGAATTAAAAGAAGTAAACTATGCCCAAATACGAAATTGGATTGTTTCTTTAGTAGATAGTGATATTTCGAATAGAACAATTAATAGAAAAGTAAGTTCACTTAAATCGTTTTACAAATTCCTTCAGAAAAGTGAACAGCTAAAAATAAATCCACTTTCAAAGCACAAAGCATTAAAGGTTGCCAAAAAAGTACAAGTTCCGTTTACATCCAGAGAAATTAATTCAGTAATAGAAACTATTAGCGAAGAAAATGATTTTATTTCTGTAAGAAATAAATTAATTATAGAATTATTCTATTCCACAGGAATTAGAAGAATCGAACTCATAAACATAAAAGAAAGAAATATCAGTTTTTCGGAGAACACAATTAAAGTTTTAGGAAAAAGAAATAAAGAACGTTTTGTGCCTCTTTTGCAGTCTGTTGTATCAACATTAAAAAACTATTTAGAACTTAAATCGGAATTCTCTTTAGGGATAGAAGAACTTTTTATTACAGAAAAAGGAAATAAAATTTATGAAACCCTTGTCTACAGAATTATAAATTCATACTTTAGTAGAGTCTCAACGAAGGTGAAAAAGAGCCCTCATATTTTAAGGCATTCTTTTGCAACACACCTTCTAAATGAAGGCGCAGATTTAAATTCAGTTAAAGAATTGCTAGGGCATTCCTCTTTAGCCTCCACTCAAGTCTATACACACAATAGTCTTGAAGTTATAAAAAAAGTATATAACCAAGCTCACCCTAGGGGCAACATAAAAAAGAATGATTTATGAAAGTATTCACGCAATCAGTAAATTTTAACGCAGACAGCGAATTAATTCAGTTTGTAGAAAAGAAAGTAGAATCGCTCGAAAAGTTCCATGATAAGATAGTAGATGCCGAAGTTTTTTTAAAAGTTCAAAATACAAGCGACAAAGAAAATAAAATTACAGAAATAAAAATAAATATTCCAGGAAGTGAATTAATTGTTAAAAGAGAGACCAAAACCTTCGAAGAGGGTGTTAATGCTGCGGTTGATAATTTAAAAAGACAATTAAAAAGATCGAAAGAGAAGCAAAGAGACTCACTAATTTCATAAAAATGAAAATAAATGAAAAAATAATTATAAAATGTTTTAGAATTTAAAATAAACTTTATACATTTGCAATCCGTTAGAAATAGCGGGTTGTTTTTTTACAACAAAAGCCGATGTAGCTCAGCTGGCTAGAGCAGCTGATTTGTAATCAGCAGGTCGTGGGTTCGAGTCCCTCTATCGGCTCTTAAAAAAAAAGTAAGTTCATTAAAATAGTAAATTTAGAGGGGAGATACTCAAGCGGCCAACGAGGGCGGACTGTAACTCCGCTGACTACGTCTTCGCAGGTTCGAATCCTGCTCTCCCCACAAAATTTACATATTGCGAAAGTAGCTCAGTTGGTAGAGCGTCAGCCTTCCAAGCTGAATGTCGCCGGTTCGAACCCGGTCTTTCGCTCAAATTAAATCCAACAAAGCCGGTGTAGCTCAGTTGGTAGAGCGCATCCTTGGTAGGGATGAGGTCATGGGTTCAAGTCCCATCATTGGCTCATTGTAATACGCATTATTAGACACTAAATATATTTAAACTAAAGAATTAAAATTAATAATCATGGCAAAAGCAAATTTTGACCGTTCGAAGCCACACTTAAACATTGGTACTATCGGACACGTAGATCACGGTAAGACTACATTAACAGCGGCTATTACTAAAGTATTATCTGATGCTGGTTATTGTGACGCAAAATCATTTGATCAAATTGATAATGCTCCAGAAGAGAAAGAAAGAGGTATTACAATTAACACTTCTCACGTAGAGTATCAGACAGCTAATCGTCACTATGCGCACGTTGACTGTCCAGGTCACGCGGATTACGTTAAGAACATGGTAACAGGTGCTGCACAAATGGATGGAGCAATTTTAGTTGTTGCTGCTACAGATGGTCCTATGCCTCAAACAAGAGAGCATATTTTATTAGGTCGTCAGGTTGGTATTCCTCGTATGGTTGTTTTCTTGAATAAAGTTGACATGGTTGATGATGAAGAGTTACTAGAGTTAGTAGATATGGAAGTAAGAGAATTATTATCTTTCTATGAGTATGATGGAGATAATGGTCCTGTAGTTTCTGGTTCTGCTTTAGGTGCTTTAAATGGCGAACAAAAATGGGTTGATACTGTGTTAGAATTAATGGCACAAGTTGATGTTTGGATTGAAGAGCCTTTAAGGGAGGTTGATAAGCCATTCTTAATGCCTATAGAAGATGTGTTTTCTATTACTGGTCGTGGAACTGTAGCAACAGGTCGTATCGAAACAGGTATAGCTAATACAGGCGATGTTGTTGATATTATTGGTATGGGAGCTGTTAAGTTGACTTCTACTATCACTGGTATCGAAATGTTCCGTCAAATATTAAATAGAGGTGAAGCTGGAGATAATGCAGGTATCTTGTTAAGAGGTATTGCAAAAGAAGACATTAAGAGAGGTATGGTAATCTGTAAGCCAGGTTCTGTAACTCCACATGCTAAATTTAAAGCTGAGGTTTACGTTCTTAAGAAAGAAGAAGGTGGTCGTCATACTCCATTTCATAACAACTATCGTCCACAGTTCTATGTAAGAACTACGGATGTAACAGGTACTATTAACTTACCAGCAGGGGTTGAAATGGTAATGCCAGGAGATAACTTAACAATTACTGTAGATTTACTTCAACCAATTGCATTAAATGTTGGTTTACGTTTTGCTATCCGTGAAGGTGGTAGAACAGTAGGAGCAGGTCAGGTAACTGAATTATTAGACTAATATTTTACTAGTTTATTAATTAATAAATTCTAAGGGTGTTCCGTTTTTAACGGAACGCCTTTATCAATGAATAAGAAACGGGCGTAGTTCAGCGGTAGAGCACTGGTCTCCAAAACCAGCTGTCGGGAGTTCGAATCTCTCCGCCCGTGCAATAAAACATAAATTAAGATGAACTTTATACAATACATCAAAGATTCTTTTGAAGAATTAAATAATCACATGACGTGGATATCTAAAGAAGAAGCTCAAAAATCAACTGTTACCGTAGCTGTGTTTACAATTGTATTTGCATTAGCAGTTGCTGGTATAGATTATGTTTTTCAAACTGGATTAGATAACTTTTTCAAATTATTTTAAGAGAATAAATTATGGCTGATACAGTGATGAAATGGTATGTTGTTAGAGCCATTGGTGGACAAGAAAATAAAGTGAAGGCTTATATTGAAACAGAAATTTCTAGAGTAGGATTATCTGATTATGTTAGTCAGGTAATTGTTCCAACTGAAAAAGTAGTTCAAATTAGAAACGGAAAAAAGGTTAATAGAGAAAAAGTTTATTTTCCTGGATATATTATGGTAGAGGCAAACCTTTCAGGAGAAGTTCCTCACGTTATAAAATCTATCACTGGTGTTATAGGGTTTTTAGGAGAAACTAAAGGCGGAGAGCCTGTTCCGATGAGAAAGTCCGAAGTAAATAGGATGTTAGGAAAGGTTGATGAACTGTCAGTTCAAGACGAAAACATTGCTATTCCTTTTAATATAGGTGAAACTGTAAAAGTTGTAGATGGTCCATTCAATGGATTTGATGGAACTATAGAAAAAGTAAACGAAGAGAAGCGCAAACTTGAAGTAATGGTAAAGATTTTTGGAAGAAAAACACCATTAGAATTAAGTTATATGCAAGTAGAAAAGATATAATTGTTACACAAGGATATAAATACCGATTTGTTTTAAGCTTCGAAAATTAAAACAAATTATTAAACATTTTAAAATGGCAAAAGAAGTTAGTAAAGTAGTTAAGTTACAAGTAAGGGGAGGCGCAGCGAATCCATCGCCGCCGGTTGGACCCGCTTTAGGAGCTGCTGGTGTTAACATTATGGAGTTCTGTAAACAGTTCAATGCAAGAACGCAAGACAAACAAGGTAAAATTGTACCTGTTGTTATTACTGTTTTCAAAGACAAATCTTTTGATTTTGTTGTAAAAACTCCTCCTGCAGCAGTCCAGTTACTAGAAGCGGCCAAAATTAAAAAAGGTTCAGGAGAACCAAACAGAAAGAAAGTAGCATCAGTTACTTGGGATCAAATCAAAGTTATTGCAGAAGATAAAATGGTAGATTTAAATGCCTTTGAAATTTCTTCAGCAATGCGTATGATTGCAGGTACAGCACGTTCTATGGGATTAACAGTAAAAGGTAATGCACCAGCATAAACTTTATAAAAAGTAGTAAAATGGCAAAATTAACAAAAAAGCAAAAAGAAGCATACGCAAAGTTAGATCGTTCTCAATCGTATGATTTAGCAGCGGCTTCAGCGCTAGTCAAAGACATTACCAATGTAAAGTTTGATGCATCTGTGGATTTAGCAATACGTTTAGGAGTAGATCCTCGTAAAGCAAATCAAATGGTTAGAGGGGTTGTAACATTACCTCACGGAACTGGAAAAGATGTAAAGGTTTTAGCATTAGTAACACCAGATAAAGAAGCAGAAGCTTTAGAAGCGGGCGCAGATTATGTTGGATTAGATGAGTACCTTCAAAAGATTAAAGGAGGATGGACAGATGTAGATGTAATTATTACAATGCCAAGTGTAATGGGTAAATTAGGTCCCTTAGGAAGAATTTTAGGTCCTAGAGGTTTAATGCCAAATCCAAAAACTGGTACAGTAACAATGGATGTTGCAAAAGCTGTTCAGGATGTAAAAGCTGGTAAAATCGATTTTAAAGTTGATAAAACTGGTATTGTACACGCAGCAATTGGAAAAGTATCATTTGATGCTAAGAAAATTGAAGAAAATGCAAACGAGCTAATACAAACAATTATTAAACTTAAGCCTACAACAGCGAAAGGAACGTACGTAAAAAGCGTTTTTATATCTAGTACTATGAGTCCTAGTATAGCTGTTGAAGTAAAAGCTGTTTAATACGTTAAAACTTATAATTATGACTAGAGAAGAGAAATCACAGGTAATACAAGATTTAACAGCAGTATTAGCAGGAACAAACACTTTATATTTAGCTGATATTTCAGGACTAAATGCTCAAAGTACATCAAACTTACGTAGAGCTTGTTTTAAAGCAGGAGTTCAGTTATCAGTTGTTAAAAATACATTGCTTGCAAAAGCGATGGAAGCATCAGACAAAGATTTTGGTAATCTTCCATCAGTATTAAAAGGGAATACTTCAATGATGATTGCCGAGGCTTCTAATGCACCAGCAAAGTTAATAAAAGACTTTAGAAAGAAATCTAAAAAGCCTTTATTAAAAGGAGCATTTGCAGAGGAATCAGTATATATTGGTGATGAGCAATTAGATGCTCTTGTAGATATCAAATCTAGAGAGGAACTTATTGGAGAAATCATTGGATTATTACAATCACCAGCTAAAAATGTTATTTCAGCATTACAGTCAGGTGGACAAAAACTTTCAGGTATTTTAAAAACATTATCTGAAAAATAAGTACGCGCACAAATAAACTATAATAAACAAAAATTTTTAAAAACAATTAAAATGGCAGATTTAAAAGATTTCGCAGAGCAATTAGTTAACTTAACAGTAAAAGAAGTTAATGAATTAGCTACTATTTTAAAAGACGAATATGGTATTGAGCCAGCAGCAGCAGTAGCAGTAGCAGGACCAGCAGCAGCAGAAGGTGATAGTGAAGCTGAAGAGCAAACTGAATTTGATGTAATTTTAGTAGCAGCAGGTGGTTCTAAACTAGCAGTTGTTAAATTAGTTAAGGAATTAACTGGTTTAGGATTAAAAGAAGCTAAAGGTGTTGTAGATAGCGCACCAGCACCAGTTAAAGAAGGTGTATCTAAAGCTGAGGCTGAAGGTCTTAAAGCAGCTTTAGAAGAAGCAGGAGCTGAGGTAGAGCTTAAATAAGCTTTTAATCCTGACTACACATTAGTGTAGCAGGAAAACAAATTTAGGTTTAGGCACTAAAAACTTGTTTTTAGGCCTAAACCATTTTGTGTATATATTCGTTCTTTATTTTAATTCAGATTTTAATCAAAAAAATATTCTCTTTTGGCAACGAAAAACACTACTGAAAGAATCAACTTCGCCACTTCTAAAATGATTAAGGAATATCCAGACTTTTTGGATATTCAGGTTAAATCTTTTCAAGATTTTTTCCAACTTCAAACAAAAGCAGAAGAAAGAGGTGAAGAAGGTTTGTATAAAACCTTCATGGATAACTTTCCAATTACAGATACAAGAAATCAGTTTGTATTAGAATTTTTAGATTACTTTGTAGACCCTCCAAGATATTCAATTCAAGAATGTATTGAAAGAGGGCTTACGCACAGTGTGCCGTTAAAAGCACGACTAAAATTATATTGTACAGATCCAGAACATGAAGATTTTGAAACGATTGTTCAAGATGTTTATCTTGGTACAATTCCTTACATGACAAACTCAGGTACCTTTGTAATAAATGGTGCAGAGCGTGTTGTGGTTTCTCAATTACACAGGTCTCCTGGTGTATTTTTTGGGCAGTCTTTCCATGCAAACGGTACAAAATTATATTCAGCAAGAGTAATTCCTTTTAAAGGTTCTTGGATAGAATTTGCTACCGACATCAATCAAGTAATGTATGCTTACATTGATAGAAAGAAAAAATTACCAGTTACAACATTATTCAGAGCTATTGGTTTTGAAAGAGATAAAGATATTTTAGAGATTTTTGACCTTGCAGAAGAAGTTAAAGTTTCTAAGGCTGGATTAAAAAAAGTATTAGGTCGCAAATTGGCAGCTAGAGTTTTAAAAACTTGGCATGAAGATTTTGTGGATGAAGATACTGGCGAGGTTGTATCAATCGAAAGAAATGAAATTATTTTTGATCGTGATACAATTCTTGATAAAGAACACATTGATGAAATAATAGACGCAGGTGCTAAAACGGTTTTACTTCACAAAGAAGACAACCATATGGCAGATTATGCTATTATTCATAATACATTACAAAAAGATCCTACAAATTCAGAAAAGGAAGCAGTAGAACATATCTATAGACAATTACGTAATGCAGAACCGCCAGATGAGGAAACTGCGAGAGGTATTATTGATAAGTTATTCTTCTCTGAACAACGTTATAATTTAGGTGAAGTGGGTCGTTTTAGAATGAACACAAAGCTTCAGTTAAATGAACCTATTGATCAAAAAGTATTAACGAAATTAGATATTATAACTATTATTAAATATTTAATTGAGTTAATAAACTCTAAAGCTGAGGTTGATGATATCGATCACTTATCTAACAGACGTGTAAGAACTGTTGGTGAGCAATTAGCAGGTCAGTTTGGTGTTGGTTTAGCTCGTATGGCAAGAACAATTCGTGAGCGTATGAATGTACGTGATAACGAGGTGTTTACACCAATCGATTTAATTAATGCCAAAACATTATCATCTGTAATTAATTCTTTTTTTGGAACAAATCAATTGTCTCAATTTATGGATCAAACAAATCCATTAGCAGAGATAACTCACAAACGTAGATTATCTGCACTAGGACCTGGAGGTTTATCTAGAGAAAGAGCAGGTTTTGAGGTGCGTGATGTTCACTATACTCATTACGGTCGTTTGTGTCCTATTGAGACTCCTGAGGGACCAAATATTGGTTTAATTTCTTCACTTGCTGTATTTGCAAAAGTGAATAATTTAGGATTTATCGAAACTCCATATAGAAAAGTAGATAATGGTGTTGTTGGCACAGATGAACCAATATATTTAAGTGCTGAAGAAGAAGAAGGTATGAAAATTGCCCAATCTAATTTAGAGTTAAATGAAGACGGAACAATTGTTTTAGACAGAGTTATTGCGCGTGAAGAAGGAGATTTTCCAGTAGTTAATCCAGATGAGATTAATTATATGGATGTTGCTCCAAATCAAATTGCGTCAATTTCTGCGTCTTTAATTCCTTTCTTAGAGCATGATGATGCAAACCGTGCATTGATGGGATCTAACATGATGCGTCAAGCAGTTCCATTATTACGCCCAGAATCTCCGATTGTAGGTACAGGTTTAGAACGTAGAGTTGCAAAAGATTCTCGAATCTTAATCAATGCCGAAAGAGAAGGTGTAGTAGAATATGTTGATGCTAATAAAATTACCATTAAGTACGACAGAACTGAACAAGAGAAATTAGTTAGTTTTGAATCTGATGAAGTTACTTATAATCTAATCAAATTTAGAAAAACGAATCAAGGAACTTCAATCAATCTAAAACCAATTGTAGAAAGAGGCGATAGAGTATCTGAAGGTCAAGTTTTATGTGAAGGGTATGCCACAGAAAAAGGAGAATTAGCTTTAGGTAGAAATATGAAAGTAGCCTTTATGCCTTGGAAAGGGTATAACTTTGAGGATGCAATTGTAATTTCTGAAAAAGTAGTTCGTGAAGATATATTTACATCCATACATATTGATGAGTATTCTTTAGACGTAAGAGATACAAAATTAGGAACTGAAGAGTTAACTAATGATATTCCTAACGTTTCAGAAGAAGCTACTAAAGATTTGGATGAAAATGGAATGATTCGAATTGGAGCAGAAGTAAACCCAGGTGATATCTTAATTGGTAAAATTACACCTAAAGGAGAATCTGACCCAACTCCAGAAGAAAAATTATTACGTGCTATTTTTGGTGACAAGGCTGGTGATGTAAAAGATGCATCATTAAAAGCTTCGCCATCATTAAGAGGTGTAGTAATTGATAAAAAATTATTCAAGAGAGCTGTTAAAGATAAGACGAAGAGATTAAGAGATAAAGAAGCAGTAGCAACTTTAGAAGCATCTTTTGTGTCGAAATTTGAAAGTTTAAAAGATGAGTTAATTGAAAAGTTATTTACACTTATTAGTGGTAAAACTTCTCAAGGAGTATTTAACGATTTAGGAGAAGAAGTTTTACCAAAAGGTAAAAAGTATACACTTAAAATGTTAAACTCTGTGGATGATTATGTTCACTTAACAGGATCTTGGACAACAGATAAAGAGTTAAATGATTTAGTAGGTGAATTAGTTCACAACTATAAAATCAAGGTAAACGATTTACAAGGTAATTTACGTCGTCAAAAGTTCACTATTTCTGTAGGTGATGAGTTACCAGCAGGAATCTTGAAATTGGCTAAAATTTACATCGCTAAAAAACGTAAGTTAAAAGTAGGTGATAAAATGGCTGGACGTCACGGAAATAAAGGTATTGTTGCTAGAATTGTAAGAGCAGAAGATATGCCTTTCTTAGAAGACGGAACACCTGTTGATATCGTGTTAAATCCATTAGGGGTCCCTTCTCGTATGAACATTGGTCAAATTTATGAAACTGTTCTTGGTTGGGCAGGTCAAAAATTAGGAACTAAATATGCAACGCCAATCTTTGATGGAGCATCTTTAGACCAAATCAATGAAATTACAGATCAAGCAGGTGTACCAAGATTTGGACATACTTATTTATATGATGGTGGAACAGGTAAACGTTTCGATCAACCAGCAACGGTTGGTATCATTTATATGATTAAGTTAGGACACATGATTGAAGATAAAATGCATGCACGTTCTATAGGACCATATTCATTAATTACACAACAACCTTTAGGTGGTAAAGCACAATTTGGAGGTCAGCGTTTTGGAGAGATGGAAGTTTGGGCACTAGAAGCATATGGTGCATCTAGTATATTAAGAGAAATCTTAACTGTAAAATCTGATGATGTAATGGGTAGAGCTAAAACGTACGAAGCAATCGTTAAAGGCGAAACTATGCCAGAACCAGGTTTACCAGAATCGTTTAACGTATTAATGCATGAACTTAAAGGTTTAGGTTTAGACGTTAGATTAGAGGAATAAATTTTTTCAGTAACCAGTTTTCAGTAGAAGTTAGCAGTTTGCAAAACCTACTGAAAACTGTATACTGCCAACTGAATACTTATTAAAAGACATGGCAAGAAATCAAGAGAAATACACTGTAAAAAAGTTTAATAAAATCTCAATAGGTTTATCATCACCAGAAGCTATTTTAGAAATTTCTAAAGGTGAAGTTTTAAAACCTGAAACTATAAATTACCGTACGCACAAACCAGAAAGAGATGGTTTATTTTGTGAGCGTATTTTCGGTCCTGTAAAGGATTATGAATGTGCTTGTGGAAAGTACAAAAGAATTCGTTACAAAGGAATTGTTTGTGATAGATGTGGAGTAGAAGTAACAGAAAAGAAAGTACGTAGAGATAGAGTAGGACACATTAATTTAGTGGTTCCTGTTGCTCATATTTGGTACTTTAGATCATTACCTAACAAAATGGGTTACCTTTTAGGTTTGCCATCTAAAAAGTTAGACATGATTATTTACTACGAACGTTATGTAGTAATCCAGCCAGGTATTGCAAAAAATGTTGAAGGAGCGCCATTGAAAAAAATGGATTTCCTAACGGAAGAAGAATACTTAGATATTGCTGATACATTACCACAAGAAAATCAATATTTAGATGATTCTGACCCAAATAAGTTTATCGCTAAAATGGGAGCAGAGTGTTTAATTGATTTATTAGCACGTATTGATTTAGATGCGTTGTCTTTTGAATTAAGACACAAAGCAAATACAGAAACGTCTAAACAACGTAAAACGGAAGCTTTAAAGCGTTTAAATGTTGTTGAAGCATTTAGAGACTCTCAAAAAAATAGAGAAAACAAGCCAGAGTGGATGATTATGAAGGCTGTTCCAGTAATTCCACCAGAATTACGTCCTTTAGTTCCATTAGATGGAGGTCGTTTTGCAACGTCAGATTTAAATGATTTATATAGAAGAGTTATTATCAGAAACAATCGTTTAAAAAGATTAGTTGAGATAAAAGCTCCAGAAGTTATTTTACGTAATGAAAAACGTATGTTACAAGAATCTGTAGATTCATTGTTTGATAACACACGTAAATCATCCGCAGTAAAGACAGAATCTAACAGACCTTTAAAATCTTTATCAGATTCATTAAAAGGTAAACAAGGACGTTTCCGTCAGAATTTATTAGGAAAACGTGTGGATTATTCAGCACGTTCTGTAATTGTTGTTGGACCAGAATTAAAGCTATCAGAATGTGGTATTCCAAAGGAGATGGCAGCAGAACTTTACAAACCTTTTGTAATTAGAAAATTAATTGAAAGAGGAATTGTAAAAACTGTTAAATCTGCGAAGAAAATAATTGATAGAAAAGAACCAGTTGTTTGGGATATTTTAGAAAATGTAATTAAAGGACATCCTGTTTTATTAAACAGAGCTCCTACTTTGCACAGACTTGGTATTCAGGCATTTCAACCAAAATTAATTGAAGGTAAAGCAATACAGTTACACCCATTAGTGTGTACAGCCTTTAATGCCGATTTTGATGGGGATCAAATGGCAGTTCATTTACCATTAGGACCAGAAGCTATTTTAGAAGCGCAAATATTAATGTTGGGTTCTCATAATATCTTAAATCCTGCAAATGGTGCGCCGGTAACTGTTCCTTCTCAGGATATGGTACTTGGTTTATATTATATGACAAAAGAAAGAATCTCTACTCCAGAAGTACCTATTAAAGGAGAAGGGTTAACTTTCTATTCACCAGAAGAAGTAACGATTGCTTTTAACGAAGAAATGGTAGACTTAAATGCTGGTATTAAAGTAAGAACTTACGATGTTGATAAAGATGGTGAGCAAGTTCGTAAAATTATAAAAACTACCGTTGGTAGAGTTTTATTTAACGAAGTTGTACCTCCTGCTGCAGGATATATTAACGAAGTATTAACTAAGAAAAACTTACGTGGAATTATTGGTGCAATTTTAAAAGCTACTGATATCCCTACAACAGGAGAATTCTTAGATCAAATAAAAAATATGGGATATAAATTTGCCTTTCAAGGTGGTTTATCTTTCTCATTAGGGGATATTATTATTCCTGAAGAAAAGAAATCTATGATTGACGCTGCTAATAAAGAAGTAGAGATAATTGTAGGAAATTATAACATGGGTATGTTAACGCAAAAAGAGCGTTACAATCAGGTAATTGATGTTTGGGGTTCAACCAACAATAGATTAACTGAATTATCTATGAAAAATTTACGTGAAGATCAACAAGGTTTCAACTCAGTATACATGATGCTTGATTCTGGTGCAAGGGGTTCTAAAGAACAAATTCGTCAGTTAACAGGTATGCGTGGATTAATGGCAAAACCTAAAAAATCTACAGCTGGTGGTGGAGAAATTATTGAGAATCCTATTCTTTCTAACTTTAAGGAAGGATTATCAATTCTTGAATATTTTATCTCTACTCACGGTGCACGTAAAGGGCTTGCAGATACCGCTTTAAAAACAGCAGATGCTGGTTACTTAACACGTAGATTAGTGGATGTTTCTCAAGACGTTATTATTAACGAAGAAGATTGTGGAACATTAAGAGGATTAGAAGTTTATCCATTAAAGAAAAATGATGAGATTGTAGAATCTTTATCAGACAGAATTGAAGGAAGAATTTCTTTAAATGACGTTTTTGATCCTTTAACAGATGAGCTATTAATAGAAGCTAACCAATCAATATCTTCTAAATTAGCAGATAAAGTTGAAGCTTCTGGAATAGATGGTGTTTATGTTAGATCTGCATTAACTTGTGAGTCTTCTAAAGGTATCTGTGCAAAATGTTACGGTCAAAGTTTGTCAACTCGTAATAAAGTTCAAATTGGTGAAGCAGTTGGTGTAATAGCAGCGCAATCTATTGGAGAACCTGGTACACAGTTAACATTACGTACATTCCACGTTGGTGGGGTTGCAGGTAATATATCAGAAGATAATAAATTAATTGCTAAGCATGAAGGTAGAGTTGTAATCGATGATTTACGATCGGTTGTTGGTAAAGACAATGATGGTAATAAAATTGATATTGTAATTTCTAGAACTGCTGAAATTAAAATTATTGATAAGAAAACAGATATCACTTTAAGTACAAACATACTTCCTTATGGATCTGTAATTTTTGATAAGGAAAGAAAAGCTATTAAAAAAGGAGATGTAATTGTTCAATGGGATCCATTTAACGGTGTTATTGTTTCTGAATTTGGTGGAAAAGTTAAGTTTGATAATCTAGAACAAGGTGTAAATTACTCTGTAGAAATCGATGAGCAAACAGGTTTCCAAGAAAAAGTAATGATAGATTCTAAGAACAAGAAACTAATTGCTTCTTTAATTATTGAGGACAAAGATGGTAATGCATTACGTTCATACAGTTTACCTGTAGGAGCCCACTTGATGGTTAGTGATGGTGATAAAGTTGAATCTGGTCATACAATTGTTAAAATACCAAGAAAATCTGGTAAAGCAGGAGATATTACTGGAGGTTTACCTCGTGTAACAGAGTTATTTGAAGCACGTAACCCTTCTAACCCTTCTGTAGTTTCAGAAATAGATGGTGTTGTTACTTTTGGAAAAATTAAACGTGGAAATAGAGAAATTATTGTCGAATCTAAAACAGGAGATATTAGTAAGTATTTAGTAAAACTTTCTAACCAAATTTTAGTTCAAGAAAATGACTTTATTAAAGCAGGTATGCCTTTATCTGATGGAGCAACGACTCCTTCTGATATTTTAAGAATAAAAGGCCCATCCGCAGTGCAAGAATACTTAGTAAATGAAATACAAGAAGTATATCGTTTGCAAGGTGTAAAAATTAACGATAAACATTTTGAAGTAGTTGTTCGTCAAATGATGCGTAAAGTTAAAATTATTGATTCTGGAGATACATTATTCCTAGAAAATCAATTAATTCATAAAAATGACTTTATTGAAGAAAATGATGCAATCTACGGAATGAAAGTTGTTGAAGATGATGGAGATTCTGAAAACTTAAAAGCAGGTCAAATTATTTCTGCACGTCAGCTAAGAGATGAAAATTCTTTATTAAGAAGAAATGATAAGAACTTAGTTACTGCAAGAGATGCTAAACCAGCAACGGCTGAACAAGTTTTACAAGGTATTACAAGAGCATCATTACAAACTAAATCGTTTATTTCTGCAGCTTCTTTCCAAGAAACTACAAAAGTATTAAACGAAGCGGCCGTAAGTGGTAAAGTTGATACTTTAGAAGGATTAAAAGAGAATGTAATTGTTGGTAAGAGAATTCCTGCAGGAACAGGTATGAGAGCTTACGATCACATTTTAGTTGGTCCTAAAGATGAAATAGAAAAGAGTTTCTAATAAACGTTTAAAACGTTACTATTTTAAAAGTTGAATTGTTTACTGTAACTAAATTACATTATTCAATTCAACTTTTTTATTTTATATATATTCACACAATAAAATGATTTAAATTATGGAAGAAAATCAAAATAAAGAGGGTCAATTAAATATCGAATTAGATCAAGAAGTTGCAGAAGGAACGTATTCTAATTTGGCAATTATTAATCATTCAATGTCAGAATTTATTGTAGATTTTATTAATATAATGCCAGGAGTGCCAAAGGCGAAAGTGAAATCTAGAATTATTTTAACTCCACAGCACGCTAAAAGATTAACAAAAGCTTTAGCTGATAATGTTAGAAAATTTGAGCAAGCGCATGGCGATATAAAAGATTATGAGCAACCTCCAATACCAATGAATTTTGGTCCAACTGGTAAGGCCTAGTTAAAAAAAGGGCACTAAAACTATTTAAAATAAGAAGTATTTTTAATAGATATTTCTTATTTTTTATATGACAGTTTCTATTTGTCTTTCGCATTGTTCTAAAACATCATAATATAAAAAGTCTAAAATTTCAGGTTTTGAATATATCATAGGTCTAATAGACCAACTGTGATCCCCTTTTTTAACTGTATATAAATAAAAAGGCTTCCCTAATTTTTTTAATTTATTTGCGATGGGCTTAGAGCCATAAAGAAGTAGATAACCATTTGATTTCTTACTACAATAATGATGAGATGCAATATCATAAGGTACCAATTTATCGCTCGTACCATGAAAAAGTTGAGTAGGAATCGCGTTTTTAGAAGTAATCTTTTTTACAGAAGTAACTGCACCGGCCATACTAACTACACCAGCAAATTTAAAACCCTTAGGTAGAATTTTATTGTTATATACGTAAACTAAGTTTAAAACGGTCTCTGCACCAGCACTAGTGCCTATTAATATTATTTTATTAGAACTAATATTAAACCTACGTTTATTTTTTAAAATATATTTGATTGCCAAACTAATGTCTTCGGATGCTGAATTAAAAGCATTGATTTTATCTGAATACTTTGTAGAACACCCAAAACCTACATTTCGCATCGTTAAACGATAAGATACAGATGCAACTGCATACCCGCGCTCAGCCATTTGTTTTGCAAAACGGACTGCATTCTTACTATTTCTTTTTCCACCAGAAAAACCACCACCATGAACATAAATTAGTAAGGGTGATTCATTTTTGGCTTCTGTTGGCTTATAAAAGTCAAATTTCAATTTTTTTTTAGAATCAACAGTCTTGTAGGTATAGGTTTTTTTTGAAACACTAAATGTCTTATCTAGATATAGAACCTGAGAATAACTTAGTTTAAAACAAAATATAAATAAAAAAGATACGATATATTTCATACAGAAAGTAGCACTTGGAAGTTAAAATATCTTTTTCAATTTATCAAATAAACGCCTTAAATGTGCATATAAAAATGCGTTGGATTTTACGTAATAAAATGAAATAAAACACACGCAAATTAAGAATATAATTGCTCCAAACACTGCTTGTATAGGCGTTAAAGTTTTGCCAATAATAGTATTTAAACCTATACCTGTAAAGCTGCCGTAAATTATAATAAAATGTATAACGTATATAGATAATGTCTTTTGACCAATCTTTAGTATTAAAGGCAATTTAAGATATTTTTCTAGCGAATAGAAAAATGCAAAGTAGATTAACACATTACCTAATCTTGTAAATAAATAATTATAGCCAGCAGATTCTAAAAATATCTTTACATGAGTTAACCTATAAATAGAAGCTAAGATTGGTGTTGAGTAAAAAATTAGTGTAAATCCTGTAATAAAAAATGAGAATATTATAATTGTTTTAAACTTAGGTTTTTTAAGATATCCATGAAACAATGTTGCTATAAATGCACCAAAAGCAACATAGCCAAACCAAGGTATAATTGTAAAAACAGAACCATTAGCTTTTGATATAAAATTACTAAAAACGATGGGTAAATTTTCGAAATTTAAATTGAAGTACATTCTTTCTGTTAAAAAAATAAAAAAACCTAGAAATAGGGTCACTACAGAAAAAATAATTGTTTTTTTAAAACACAGATAATAAAGAATAACAATAGAAATTAAGCTTAAACCTATGCATTGAAGGACATCTATTACCAAAAAATAGGTACTAAACTCTCCAATTAAAAATTTTAAAATAGGAATCCTAATTAAATAACCCACAAAAATTAAAAAACATCCTCTAATAAGACCTTTTCTCATTCTTAAATTCGTTTCACCTTTTTCTTTTGCTTTTAGCAATAAATAGGTGAAAATTAACCCTGATATGGTAAAAAAAGTTGGAGCAGTAATACCTCTAAAATAAGACCAAACTGAAAAGGGAATGGAATTTAAGTCTCTGTATTGTGGTGCTAATAGTGTGTCTACAAAATGTCCTTGTAACATCATTAATATAGCAAAAGCTCTAATGATGTCAATAAAATAAAGTCTTTTATTTTTCACTGTAATATGATTTCTAAATTAAACACTTTTAATGATGAAATAATTTTTATTTTTTTTCATCAAAAAGTATAAAAATAAAACTAAATTTATCTATTTCCTAAAATTTCATTAATAAAAAGGAAAGAAACTAGACGGTTCTAGTTCTATTTATTAACCAAAAGTCTGCTAAAACTAATGCTGTTAATGCTTCTATAATAGGAACAGCTCTGGGCACAACACAAGGATCGTGTCTTCCTTTTCCAGTGATTTCTGCAAGTTCACCATCAGAATTTATGGTTTGTTGGTTTGTCATAATAGTTGCCACAGGTTTAAAAGCAACTCTAAAATAAATGTCCATTCCGTTGCTAATACCACCTTGAATTCCTCCGGATAAATTAGATTGTGTAGAACCATCAGCATTAAAAATATCATTGTGTTCAGAACCTTTCATTTTTGCACCACAAAATCCACTACCAAATTCAAAGCCTTTTACAGCATTAATGGATAACATTGCACGACCTAATTCTGCATGCAATTTATTAAAAATGGGTTCACCTAAACCAACAGGAACATTTTGAGCAACACAAGTAATTGTGCCACCAATGGTATCACCAGCTTTTCTTATTTCTTTAATTTTGGTAATCATTTTTTCTGCGGATGCTTCATCAGGGCAGCGAACGATATTGTTTTCTGTTTTTGTAAAATCTAAATCTTGATATGGTTTATCAAGAAAAATATCACCAACAGAAGAAGTGAAAGCATTGATTTTAATACTTGCAATTAATTGTTTAGCCAAAGCGCCAGCCACGACCCAATTTGCTGTTTCACGAGCAGAACTTCTTCCGCCACCTTTATGATCTCTGATACCAAATTTTTTGTCATAAGTAAAATCGGCGTGAGAGGGTCTGTACACATTTGTGTTGTGATTGTAATCTTTGCTTTTTTGGTTCGTGTTTTTTATAATAAAACCAATTGAAGTTCCTGTAGTTTTACCTTCGAAAATACCCGAAAGAAACTCAACCGTATCTGGTTCTTTACGTTGTGTAACTATTTTAGACTGACCAGGTTTGCGTCTATTTAATTCTTCTTGAATTGATTCAAAATCTAACTCTAATCCCGCAGGAAAGCCATCTATTACACCGCCAATAGCAGTTCCGTGAGATTCACCATAAGTTGTAACTTTTAAAAGATTTCCGAAAGAATTAAAAGACATAAATTTGATATTATTATTTACGCAAATATAGTAAACTATGTAGAGATATTACATAGTCTGTGCTATTTCTACATGATTTCTAAGATAAATTTTGTTTTTATAACCGTTGATTATTAGTAAGATATAAAATATTTTAAATGATATTCAAAAAATGTAAAATTTTATTTCTCTATAATGAAAAAGGTTTCTATATTTGCATCCGCATTCAGGGAATACCTGATGAGACTTCTGGAGAAATGGCAGAGCGGTCGAATGCGGCAGTCTTGAAAACTGTTGACTGTAACAGGTCCGGGGGTTCGAATCCCTCTTTCTCCGCTGATTGATTATCAATCAACACCAAAACCCTTTAAAACATATGTTTTAAAGGGTTTTTACTTTTCTACAAAACCAAAAAAATCACTAAAATGTATAAAAAATTAAGTTTAGTTTTGCTTGTTATTTTAAAAAGTCTGTTCCATGATTTCGGCAGCCTCTAAATTTACAAAGTTCCATCTTTATAAATGAGATTCATTTTTTTTATTGCAGTGTATCTTTATCAATAAAAATTCAGAAAAACATAAATTTTTAAATTCAAAGAAGTAATTGCATAAACCATAGTTTAGGAATTAAATTGGATAGCGCAGAGATACAACAGTTTTTAAGTAGCTAATATCTATGTTAAATAACTAAATTAATTATTTTATACGTTAATAAAATGTGAGTAGAAGTATGAGAAAAAAGTTTTAAAAAAAACAATTTAGTTATAAAGCCTTGCCTTCAATTTTAAAAAGAATTTTAGAGTCTACTATTTAAGCTTTAAAACACCAAAAGAGTTAGATATGTGAAAATTTGGAGTTTCTGTTTTTGGATTTACCCAAGTTATCCAAGTTGGAAGAAATGAGTTATCTTTTTGTTGATTGTATTTTGCTCTGTAAATTCCAGTTTCAATTAAGCCGTTTTTAAGTAGTTTTAAATCCTTTAGCGATTGAATAGAAATTGCAATTTCTACGATAAAATAATTTTTATGTACCGTTGATTTCACTTCTATTTCTTGGCTTGGCCAATTCCAATTAAAGTCAAATTCTTTATTTGGTTTTGCTTTAAAATCCATAATTCTACCAGATGTATCAATCTCTAAACAGTAATATGGATTTAAAGAATCATCACTTCTAAAAAACAGTTCTACCCTGTCAGAGTTATTGATACTATCGTTTTTATCTTCGGATGGATAAGTGAATGTTTGATTATCATCAACCTTAAATTGAAAATAGATTTTTTCTGAATTATGAATAGCTTTAAATTCAATTTTTTTTACGAGTTGATCATTCCAAGGAGAAGAAAAATTGGTTAAAGAATTAGCTTCTTTCCAGATTGGATGATTTCCATCACCAAAAATAATTATCTCTTTTACTTTTGTTGATTTTACTTTGTAAGTTTCCAATTTTTAATATTTTTTTAGTTCGTAGAATTTAGCTTCTTTTTAGCTAGAATCAGCCAAGTTTAAGCTGCGACATCTTCTTTTCTTAATCCATAACCATGATCGCCATAGATTAGTGTTTGTAACTTTAAATTGCAATTTAATTCTTTTAAGTATTTGGCAAATATAAGTGTGCTATTAAAATAAATATCGTCTTTTGTACCAAAAATAAAAGTAGGAGAAACAGATATTGAGAAAATAATAAAAAAGGTTTTTTTATTTACTGATGTTAATTTCATTACAGAATTTTATTTTTAACTAAAAACTAAACTATTTTATAATTGAATTACTTTAAAATCTTCAATTAACATATGGTTATTTACAGTTCTAAATCCGAAGTAACCCTTTTTATAAGGTTCTAAGTCGATAACTTTATAGATGATTTTGCCGTCTCTAGCATAGCTTGTGCTATTATTTTTTACTATTATTGTTATATGCATTTTTTTATTAGCAGTAATCATAAATTTTTTATCGGATAAATCGTGTTCTGCCAATAAGGGTCTGTTGATATTTCCATTATATCTTCTAAACCTAGTTTTTGTATTATGATGACCACCATAGCCTACATAATATAATTTTAGGTGATGGTAATTAGGGAAAAGGCCCATTCTGTTTTTTGAATCTTCAAAAAAAGCATCTAAATTATTTGGATCATTTGCCATCCAAAAGCAGTTCATATCAGAAACTCTATCGTATGAACCACCTTCATTAATAATTGTAATATCGTATTCAATTTTTATATTGCCTTCTAATTTATTTTTAAACCAAATGGTACAACCTTTTGCATCAATAACTTCTAGCGTATTATTTTTAAAAGTAGATGTTCCTTTTGGTTGTTGTTCTACAACCCAATTTTTAGAAGTATTTAAAACATCTTTGTAAATTATTTTTTCTGATGTAGCGTTACATCCGCAGAAAATAATAGCCAAAAATAAAGAAGATAAATAAAGTGCTTTAAACATAATTTAGTAGTTTTTATTAATAGTTACTGTATTTGCATTCGCGTTTTTTTGAAGTTCATATAACCTTTTTAAAAGCAACTTTACTTTTGCTGGATGTTGTTCTGCAAGATTATTATGCTCAGAAATATCTTCTTGTAGATTATATAATTCTACAGTTTCCGTTTCATAAAATTCAATTAATTTCCAGTTTCCTTGTCTAATTGCTGCACCAGGCGCCCAACCACTTCCATGATAATGAGGATAGTGCCAAAACAATTCTTTTCTGTCAATTTCACCATTTTCTTTAAGAATTTCTGATAAATCGACACCATCAATAATAGAATTTTTATCAATTTTAATCTTTGCTTGCGCAAGTATTGTAGGAAAAAAATCATGACCAATTACAGGTGTATTATTAATCGTGTTTTCTGATAAATAATTTGCAGGTTTTATCAATAACGGAACTCTAATTCCGCCTTCATATAACCAACCTTTTCCACCTCGAAGAGGCAACACAGAGGTTGCTTTTTTTGATCATTATAAATGGTTATGTTTTCTCTATTACAGATCCATAAATTATTGTTTGAAGTAACAAATAATGATCTAATTTGATTTTTTGTAGAAATTTGTGTTTTATCTACTATATGTTTGCTTTTACCTGTATTTATATTAAACTTTTCTAAGCCCTCATTTGTTCCTATCCAAATATAAGCCGTTTTTGTAGCCGCTAAACTCCAAATTTCATTATTGATTAAACTGCCATCAATATTAGAGCCTTTGTATCTTATAAAATTATCTGTTTGAGTAATATATTTGTTTAAACCGTTATTTGTACCAACCCAAATAGAACCATTTTTATCTTCTAGCAAACATTTAATATAACTATTACTAATGCTGTTTTTATCCTTGTAATTATATCGGTAAGAAGTAAAAGTATGACCATCATATTTATTTAAACCATCTCTAGTTCCAAACCAAAGAAACCCTTTAGAGTCTTGAAGAATACATAAAACTGAACTTTGTGATAAACCTTCTGTTAAAGAAAATTGTTTAAATTTTAATAACTGATTTTTGCTAGAAAAATCTTGAGCATTCGCTATTAATACAATCAATATAAAAGAGAGAGAAAATAGTATATTCTTAAGTTTCATCTATATTTTTAAATTAAATGTATCTAGTTGTCTAAAAAAAAAATGTAATAATTATTAAACCTTTCGCAATGAAGATTTGCGTTCAATTAAATTTGTTTTAACTATGATGGTTTCATTACTATTTTTTTTGCTTTCGTTAGAAATTTTCTGTAATAATAAGCTTGTTGCTACATTACCAATTTCTAGCCCAGATTGATTAATAGTTGTTAAAGCGGGCTCTATAACAGACGAAGTTGTTTCATTACTAAAACCCACTATAGCAATGTCTTCTGGTATTTTTACATGTACACTTTTTAAATATTGAATTGCGCCAATAGCAACAACATCATTTGCGCAAAATAAACCATCTACTTTGTAAGGCAAAGCCAACATTTTTTTTACATTTTCTGCACCATCATGTTCCATTAAGCTAGAAGTTATAACGAGTTCTTCTCTAAACGGAACGCTATATTTTTCTAGAGCAGCTTTGTAGCCCAGAAATCTGTTTTTATAAATCTCTAAATTTTGAGGCCCAGAAAAATGAGCAATTTCTGTACTTTTTTTCTTTATTAAATGTTCTGTGGCTTTAAAAGCCGCATCAAAGTCATCGATAACAACTTTACTATTTCCAGAAATGTTACAATGTCTATCAAAAAAAACAAAAGGTATGCTTCTTTGTTTTAGTCCTTTTAAATGATCGTAATTTTTAGTTTCCATAGAAATAGAAATTAAAACACCATCAACTCTGTTTGCTAATAACGTATTTATAATACTTTGTTCTCGTTCTAAACTTTCTAAAGACTGACAAATAATAACGTTATAACCAGCTTTAAAAGCAGTTTCTTCGATGCCCGCAATGGCAGAAGCAAAAAAATGACGCGAAATTCTTGGCACAATTACACCTAAAGTAAATGTTTTGCTTTTACGTAAATTAGAAGCTAAATGGTTTCTTTGATACCCTAATTCAGTTGCTTTCTTTAAAACTTTATCTTTTGTTTTTTGTGTTACTCTTGGGCTGTTATTTAATGCCCTAGAAACAGTTGAACTATTTATTCCTAAAATTTCAGCAATGTGATGTATTGTTACTTCATTAGTATCCATTCTTAAAAAATACGCTTATTGTTAGTTTTATTATGAATCAGTGAATTTAAACATATTATTCACTTTATAGTTAAGCAAATATAAAATTATTAAAATACAATCGATTGTATTTTAATAATTTTTATTACTTTTGTATTTAAGTATAGAAAGTAATCTTCATTATTTAATATAAAAATACAATTATGAAAACAAACTATAGTACACGTTATGCTGCATCTCCAAAAGATGTAAAAAACTACGACACCGCAAGAATTAGAGAAGAGTTTTT
The DNA here is from genome assembly GCF_002954665.1 of Polaribacter glomeratus. Classification (GTDB taxonomy): domain Bacteria; phylum Bacteroidota; class Bacteroidia; order Flavobacteriales; family Flavobacteriaceae; genus Polaribacter; species Polaribacter glomeratus. Next base: position 245,439 of record NZ_MSCM01000001.1, read on the forward strand.
AATTGATAACTTAATGGTTGAAAATACCATAAACCTAGTATACTCGCATTATGATCGTTTTATTACCGGAAGTGCTGTACCAACAAAAACGCCATTAAAATTAGAAACTATTGATGCTTTAAAGTCTGAAAATTTTTTAGATAGAAGGGAATTAGGAATTATAAATGTTGGACAAAAAGGTAAAGTTTCTGTGGATGGAACTGATTATGTTTTAGAACATAAAGAGGCATTATATGTTGGGCAAGGAAATAAAAATGTTGAATTTTCAAGTGATGATGCTCAAAATCCTGCATTATTTTATTTAAACTCAACTCCTGCTCACAAAGTATTTCCAACAAAAAAGATTGGTAGAAACGATGTTGAAACTATAGAATTAGGTTCTGCAGAAACCGCAAATGCACGAACATTAAGAAAATACATTGTAAACAGTGTTGTAGATGTTTGTCAATTACAAATGGGAATGACAACTTTAAAACCAGGAAGTTCTTGGAACACAATGCCTGCTCATGTGCATGACAGAAGAATGGAAGTGTATTTTTATTTTGAAGTTCCTTCAGATCAAGCTGTTTGTCATTTTATGGGCGAACCAACAGAAACAAGACACGTTTGGATGGCAAATAACCAAGCAGTAATTTCTCCTCCTTGGTCTATTCACTCTGGTTCTGGTACAAGTAGTTATTCTTTTATTTGGGGGATGGCTGGTGAAAATTTAGATTATGGTGATATGGATCATTGTAAAATTAACGAATTAAGATAATCAATAAAAATAAAAAATATGTCAATTAATTTATTTGATTTAACAGGAAAAGTGGCATTAATAACGGGTGCAACTCATGGTCTAGGAATGGCAATGGCAACAGGAATTGGTAATGCCGGAGCTAAAATTGTGGTGAATGGAAACTCATCACAAGAAAAATTAGATGAAGCTGTTCAAAAATATAGAGCAGCAGGAATTGATGCTTATGGTTACCTTTTTAATGTTACTGATGAAAATGCTGTAAAAGAAAATATCGCAAAAATTGAAAAAGAAGTGGGCGCGATTGATATTTTGGTAAACAATGCAGGAATCATAAAAAGAACACCGCTAGTAGACATGGAAGTTGCAGATTTTAAAGAAGTAATAGATGTAGATTTAGTGGCTCCTTTTATCGTTTCTAAACATGTTGTGAAAGGAATGATTGCCAGAAAAAGTGGTAAAATTATCAATATTTGTTCTATGATGAGCGAGCTTGGTAGAGATACTGTAAGTGCTTATGCTGCAGCAAAAGGTGGTTTAAAGATGCTAACAAGAAGTATGGCAACAGAATGGGCTAAGTTTAATATTCAAACAAACGGAATTGGTCCCGGTTATTTTGCAACAAGTCAAACTGCACCAATTAGAGTTGATGGTCATCCATTTAACGAGTTTATTATTAAAAGAACACCAGCTTCACGTTGGGGAGATCCAGAAGATTTACAAGGTGCTGCAATATTTTTAAGTTCTAAAGCTAGTGATTTTGTAAACGGACATATTGTTTATGTTGATGGTGGAATTTTAGCAACGATTGGTAAACCGGCTAATGAATAATCAGTTACCAGTTTGCAGTAAACAAAATTAAAACCTCAAAGGTTTTTAAAATCTTTAAGGCTTATATACAAAACGTTTTTGCGAACATTGCAAAACTTTTGTATCCGTTATCTTTATTTCGTCAACAAATTAAAAAATAATTAATTATGAACATTATAAAAAAGCTGTCTTATTTATTAGTTGTAACACTTTTATTTTCTTGTGGAATTGCAAAAAAAACAACAATTATTACTGTAAAAAATAGCTTAGATTTTGAACGTAGTTTTGAAACTATAGAAGTTAATAAATCATCTTTAAATACCAATGATTTATCTTTAGTAGGAATAAAAAATACAGCAACAGGAGAACTTTTAGTCACTCAGTTAGTAGATCTAGATGGAGATGGCATAATGGATGAGTTGTTGTTTCAACCAAAAATAAGTCCGAATTCAGAAGTTAATTTTGAAGTTGTAAAACTTACAGAATTAGAAAAACCAAAGGCAGATGCGTTATGTTACTCTCGTTTTGTGCCAGAAAGAACAGACGATTATACTTGGGAAAACAACAAAGTAGCTTTTAGAGTTTATGGACCGGTTGCTCAAAAAATGATAGAAGATAATATTCCTGGCGGAACCTTATCTAGCGGAGTTGATGCTTGGCTAAAAAGAGTAGAATACCCAATTATTAACAAATGGTACAAAGAAACTTTGGTTGATAAAACAGGAAGTTACCATAAAGATACAGGTGAGGGTTTAGACGATTTTCACGTAGGTGTAAGTAGAGGTGTAGGAGGTATTGCTGTAAAAGTTGATGAAGAGTATTATTTATCAAAAAACTATACAAAATGGAGAACAATTACAACAGGCCCTTTAAGAACTAGCTTTTATTTAGAATATGAAGATTGGGATGCTGCTGGAAATAAAATAACAGAATCTAAAATAATTAGTTTAGATCTAGGAAGTAATTTCTCTAAATTTTCTACAAATATTTCTGGAACCAATACAATTTCGGCAGGTTTAACATTACATGAAAAAGATGGAGAAGTTACAGGAAATAATGAAAATGGTTGGGTAAGTTATTGGCAACCTCACGCAGATTCTGAACTAGGAACTGCTATTATTGCTGATACAAGCACTTATAAGAGTTTTGAAAACTATGACGTAGAAACTAAAGATTTAAGTAATGCATATGCGCATTTAAATGTAAATGATAACAAGGTAGTTTATTACGCAGGTTTTGGTTGGTTAAAAAGCAAGCAATTTGAATCTAAAGAAGCTTGGGAAACTTATTTAAATATTTTTTCTGAACAGATTAATAATCCGTTAAAAGTTAGCGTAAAATAATACAGTTTATATTTTATTTAAAGATTGTCTAAAAAGGATCATAATTTTAATTGATAAATGAGCTTGTCTAAATAACTATTTTTACAAAATCAATATTAAATCAAGGTTTTTTTTAGACAATTTTGTTGTTTAAATAATTTGAAGTTATTTTTATTTCAATAATAGAAATTAATGTTAATTTTAGAAAGTATAATTTAAGGGTAACACTTTTATCTAGAACAGTACAAACAAGTAACTTAATAAAAATTAATTTTTAGTTTTTTTTTAGTATTAGCTATTTTAATTTCTGATAAAAATGGATATATAAAAGCATCAATTAATATCAGTTTAAGTAATTTAAACCTAAATACCTTGAGTTTTATAAATCATAAAATAAAGATTTTACATTTATAATTAATTCTCGGTATAAGTTTCTAGATTTTCTGCAGTAATAATATCTATTGGTAATAGACTTTTTGCCGGAATTTCTTTATCAAAAAGAAAGTAATCTACTAAATATGTTAAACCAAGATAAACTTGTTTTTTAGGGTTTTGATGTATCAAAAAATTGATGATACCGTTTTTTAAATACAGCATATTCTCATCTAATAAATCATAACCAATTACTTTTATATGCTCAATTTTTTTGTTTTTAATAAATTCTGCAATTGTATAAACTTTAGACGTTGTAACAAAAATACCAGATAAGGCTATGTTTTCATTTATAAAATCTAATAATTTGGCATCAATATCTTGTTGTTTGCAATTCCAAGTTACAATATTGTAACTTTCTATTTCGTTAAAAAAACTTCTAAATCCTTTTTCTTTTTCTTGAACATAGATAGCATTGTTACTGTCTTCATCAATATTTATAATAGCAATAGTTGCATTTTTTGAAATTATTTCTTTCATTAAACTCGCTGCAATTCTTCCGCTTTTATATAAATCTTGACCTACAAAATTTTGTGTATTATTAATCTCTAATTGGTTATTAAATTTACTAACAATAATATTTGAAAGTGCATATTTGTTTATAATCTCTATGGTTTCTTTATAAAATAATGGCGCTAATAAAACAGCATTTGGCAATAGTTCTAAAACCTTTTTATTAACTTTAATAAAAGATTTTATATCATTCGGATTAAAAAAGAAGGGTTCAATAAAAACACCAAAAGATGCAAATTCTTCTATTGCTTCCTCAATACCTTCATTACAAGGAGACCAATAGGGATCTTTATTAAAATCTGGTAAAACAACACAAATATGATAATTTCTTGTCTTTTTTAAACTTCTAGCTAACAAGTTTGGTTTGTAGTCTATCTCATTTAAAACGGCATTCACTTTTTCTAAAGCTTTTGCAGACACTTTTCCTCTTTCATGAAGCACTCGATCTACCGTTCCTTTTGAAACTCCAGCTAATTCAGCAATATTTTTAATTGTATATTTCATTTTCGAGGCAAATATAAAAAAAACATTTGAAAAAGTGTGCTCGAACACATTTTTTAAAAATTCTTAGGATTTATAAAAAATATAGTATACTTTTGTTTAAAATACAATCGATTGTATTTTAAAATATTAAAAATAACTCCTATCAAAATTAAGTGATTATGATAAAAAACAACAAACCTACACTTGTAATTTTAGCAGCAGGAATGGGTAGTAGATATGGTGGTTTAAAGCAGATGGATACATTTACGCCAGAAGGCGACACTATTATAGATTTTTCTTTATATGATGCCGTTCAAGCGGGTTTTGGTAAAGTGGTTTTTATCATTAGAAAAAGTTTTGAGAAAGAATTTAAAACCATTTTTAATAAAAAATTAAGTGGTAAAGTAGCTGTAGAATATGTGTATCAAGAACTAGAAATTGTACCCGAAAAATACATCAATCTAGAAAGAGTAAAACCTTGGGGAACAGGGCATGCATTATTAATGACAAAAGGTATTGTAAAAGAAAATTTTGCAATTATAAATGCAGACGATTTTTACAGTAGACAGGCTTTTGATGCTATTGCAGAACAATTAAGAAATACAGACGAAAACAGTTACGATTTTAGTATGGTTGCCTATTCTTTAAAAAACACGGTTTCAGATAATGGATATGTTTCTAGAGGAGAATGCACTGTTGATGAAAATGGTTTTTTAACAGACGTTACAGAAAGAGTGCGAATAGAGAAAATTGATGGTGTTCTAAAAAGTGAAGATGAAAACGGAGTAATGTTTCCTATTGATCAAAACACAACGGTTTCTATGAATTTCTGGGGATTTACACCTAAATGTTTTGAGTTTGGTAATGAGTTGTTTTTAAGCTTCTTAGAGGATAACAAACAGAATTTAAAAGCAGAATTTTACTTGCCAACCATTGTAAACACAATGTTAGCATCTAAAAAAGCATCTGTAAAAGTTTTAGAATCAGACTCAAAATGGTTTGGTGTTACCTATAGCGAAGACAAAGAAAAGGCTCAGAAGGAGATTAATAAATTGAAAGAAAACGGAGTATACCCAACTAAATTATGGAATTAATATGAAAGCAGAAATTATAAAATCTATTTTTAATGAGTTTGACCATCAATCAAATTATGTTTATCATACAGAAATAAATTCTGGTCATATTAATGATACTTTTTTTATAAAAACTGATGGAAACAAAGAGTATATACTTCAAAGAATAAATCATATTATTTTTAAAGATGTTCCTGGTTTAGTAAATAACAAAGTGTTAATAAGTGCACATATAAGAAGTAAATATCCAAACCTTTTAGAAAAAGATTTAAGTAACAAAGTGTTAAGTTTTGTAAAAACAAAAAACACCGAATTTTATTACCATCAAGAAAATGGAGATTTTTGGAATGTAATGGTTTTTATTGACGATAGTGTTACGTACGAAATTGTAAAAGATGAAGAGATTGCGTACGAAGGCGGTAAACTTTTAGGAGATTTTTTAAACGTAACATCAGATTTTGATAGTAGCAAATTAATCGATGTGATACCTAATTTTCACGACATGTCTTTTCGTTTTAGTCAATATGCATCTTCAGTTCAAAGTGCTTTAAAAAGTAGATTGATAAAAGCCGAAAAATACACCAAAATTGTTACTGAATTAAAGGAGGAAATGCACATTTTACAAACGTTAAAAGAAGCCGGCAAAATTCCTGTTAGAGTAACTCATAACGACACAAAAATATCAAACTCACTTTTCGATAAAAACCTTAAAGGTGTTTGTATGATTGATACAGATACGGTAATGCCCGGAATTATTCATTACGATTTTGGTGATGCAATTAGAACTATCTGTAACACAGCAGCAGAAGACGAAAAAGACCTATCTAAAGTTGAATTTAATTTGGAATACTACAAAGCTTATAAAAAAGGTTTTCTAGAAAAAACGAAAGATTCCTTAACGGAAATAGAATTAGAGTATTTGCCTTTAGCAGCAAAAACAATGATTTTTATAATGGCCATTCGTTTTTTAACAGATTATCTGAACAATGATATTTACTACAAAACAAATTATCCAGAACATAATTTAGACAGGGCTAAAAATCAATTTAAACTGATAGAAAGTTTTTCTGAAAAATTATTAAAACAACCATAAGATGAAAAAATATGTAATTACAGGAGGAGCAGGTTTTATAGGAAGTCATATTGCAGAATTTTTGTCTAATCAAGGACACGAGGTAACGGTTTTAGACAGTTTAAGAACCGGATTTACTAAAAACTTAAACAATCTTAATGTTAAATTTATAGAAGGAGACATTAGAGATAAGGATTTGGTAAAAGAGGTTGCTAAAAATGCGAGTGCAATTTTTCATCTAGCAGCTTTGGTTAGTGTTCCAGAGTCATTAACAAAAATTAGTGAATGTGTAGCGATTAACACAATAGGTACACTTAATGTGCTAGATGCTGCAAGAGAAACAGAAAACTGTAAAGTAATACTTTCTACATCCGCAGCAAATTATGGTGATAACCCAATATTACCAAAGGTAGAAACGATGGTTTCAGAACCAATGACGCCGTATGCAATAACAAAGTTAGATGGCGAATATTATTTAAAAATGTATGAAGACCAGTGGAATGTTCCTACTACTTCTTTGCGCTACTTTAATGTATTTGGACCAAGACAGAATCCAAAATCTGCGTATGCAGCAGCTGTGCCAATTTTTATTAATAAGGCGTTGCAAAATGAACCTATAACTATTTATGGTGATGGTTTGCAAACAAGAGATTTTGTCTATGTAAAAGATGTTGTTAAAGCAAATATTTTGGCATCAACTAAAGGAAGCGGAACGTACAATGTTGCACTGGGGCACAGCACAAGTATTCTTGAATTGGCAGAAAATATAATAAGTATTACAAACTCTAAATCACAAATTAAGTTTTTAGACGAGCGAGCAGGAGACATAAAACATTCTCAGGCCAATCCAGAAAAATTTAACAAATTAGGGTTTCAGCCACAATATACAATTCAAGACGCATTAGAAGAAACAATCGTGTTTTATCACAATCAATTAATATCTAAATAATTTAAAAAATGAATAAAAAAAATAACACCGTAGCTATTGTAATTATTGCAAGTTTATTTTTCATTTTTGGCTTTGTTACTTGGATAAATGGGGCGCTTATTCCTTTTATGAAAACCATAAACGAGTTAACAGATGCTCAATCTTATTTAGTAGCATCGGCTTCTTATATTTCGTTTGTTGTAATGGCTTTACCCGCTTCTTATATCCTAAATAAAATAGGTTACAAAAAAGGGATGTCTTTAGGATTAATAATTATGGCAATTGGTGCTTTGATATTTATTCCTGCAGCAGAAGCAAGAACCTATTGGGTATTTTTAGCAGGTATTTTTATTCAAGGAATTGGAATGACAATTTTGCAAACTGCAGCTAATCCATACATTACTATTTTAGGCCCAATAGAAAGTGGTGCAAAACGAATTGCAATTATGGGAATTGCGAATAAAACCGCAGGAGCTTTAGGATCTTTAATTTTTGGTGCATTATTATTGTCAGGAATTGATGAAACAAAAGAAAAATTAAGCGGCGCAACTTTAGCAGAAAAAAATGTATTGCTAGATACAATGGCAGACAGTGTTTTTATGCCATATGTGGTTATGGCAATTGTATTGTTTCTTCTAGGAATTTTAATAAGAAAAGCACCTTTACCAAATGTTGAAGCAGATGAAACAGAAGTGTTAGAAGCAGGTAAAACAGCAAAAACAAGCATTTTTCAATTCCCTAATTTATGGTTGGGTGTTTTAGCTTTATTCGTTTATGTAGGTGCAGAAGTTATTGCAGGCGATACAATTATTTCTTACGGAATTTCATTAGGGTTTACAGGCGAAGAAGCAAAGTATTTTACCACATATACTTTAATGGCAATGGTTGCAACCTACGCATTAGGTGTTTTCTTAATTCCTAAATATATAAAACAAAAAACAGCCTTAATTGCAAGTGCAATTTTAGGAATTATTTTTAGTTTCTGCATTTTAAATACAACAGGTTTTACATCTATCTTATTTGTAGCCGCTTTAGGTATTGCAAACGCATTAGTGTGGCCCGCAATTTGGCCTTTAACTTTAGAAGGATTAGGTAAATTTACAAAAACAGCATCTGCACTTTTAATTATGGCAATTTCTGGGGGTGCAATTATTCCGCCTTTGTATGGTAGAATTGTTGATGCTACTAAACACGAATTAATAACCAACGGTGTTCAAGAATTAGATGCGCTGGCATCCGCAGCAACAAGTAGTTATTGGGTTTTAATTCCTTGTTATCTCATCATTTTATTTTTTGCAATTTGGGGACATAAAATTAAAAATTGGAGTAAATAATAAAGCCTAAAAATAAAATATAAAAACTCTTTAGAATACAATGGCAAAAGTTTATAAATGGGGAATTATTGGTTGCGGAAACGTTACAGAAATTAAAAGCGGACCTGCATACAAAATGGTTGATGGTTTTGATTTACACGCTGTGATGAGACGTGATGTTGAGAAAGCAAAAGACTATGCATCTAGACATCATGTTGCTAACTTTTACGGCGATGCAGATGCTTTGATAAATAACCCAGAAATTGAAGCCATTTATATTGCAACACCACCAGATTCTCATGCATATTATGCGTTAAAAGTAGCAGAAGCTGGTAAAATATGCTGTATTGAAAAACCGATGGCAACAACATATAAAGAATGTTTGCAAATAAATACTGCTTTCAAAGAAAAGAAAATACCCTTATTTGTGGCCTATTATAGACGGTCATTACCAAGGTTTGCTAAAGTTAAATCTTGGCTCGATACTAATAAAATAGGAAAAATAAGACATATAAATTGGCATTTAAGCAAACCAGCAAATGCTATAGATCTCTCTAAAAACTACAATTGGCGCACAGATAGTAAGATTGCTTATGGCGGCTATTTTGATGATTTAGCATCTCACGGAATCGATTTATTTATACATCTATTAGGCGATGTTAAAAATGCACAAGGAATTGCAACTAATCAGCAAGGTTTATACACCGCTATGGATTCAATTACAGCAAGCTGGATTCATGAATCTGGCGTAACAGGTTCTGGTAGTTGGAATTTTGCATCCGAAAAAAGAGAAGATACTGTTGCCATTTATGGGGAAAAAGGTAAAATAACTTTTTCTGTTTTTGATGAAAAACCGATAGTTTTAGAACATGGAGACTATAAAGAAAGTCTACTCATTAAGAATCCTGAAAATATTCAATTGTGTCATGTCGAAAATATGAAGAATTATTTAATAGCAGATAAAGCGCATCCATCCACAGGAAAAACAGCATTACATACCACTTGGGTATTAGAAAGAATTTTAAAAAACAATAACTAAAACTTAAAACCAGCACAATGTTAAAAAGTACAATAGACAAAGCAACAGGTTTCGAAAAAAGATTTGAGAATATAGGAACTGTAGTTTTTGAAGAAGCAACATCTGCATCAAAAGCTATTGCGTTAGAAATTTCGAATCTTATAAAAGTAAAACAAGCACAAAAACAATATTGTATATTAGGTTTAGCAACTGGTTCTTCGCCTAAAGGATTGTATGCAGAATTAGTGCGCTTACACAAAGAAGAAGGTTTAAGTTTTAAGAATGTAGTATCTTATAATTTAGACGAATACTATCCTATGGAACCCGATTCTATAAATAGTTATGTGCGTTTTATGCAAGAACAGCTGTTTAATCATATCGATATTTTACCAGAAAATTGTCATGTTCCTGATGGTACTTTATCCAAAGAAGAAATTAGAGATTACTGTGATCAATATGAAGCGAGAATCGAAGCTGTAGGCGGCATTGATTTGCAGATTTTAGGAATTGGTGGAAATGGCCATATTGGTTTTAACGAATCTGGATCTTTACAAAATTCTAAAACACGTTTAGTTGCCTTAGATCACATTACTAGAGTTGCTGCAAGTGGTGATTTTTCTGGTTTAGATAAAACACCAAGAACTGCAATTACTTTAGGTGTTAAAAAAATAATGGAAGCCAAAAGAGTAATCTTAATGGCTTGGGGAGAAAGAAAAGCTAGTATTATTAAAGCGTCTATAGAAGATCAAGTTACAAGTAGAGTACCCGCCTCTTATTTGCAAGAACATAGAAATGCAACTTTTATTTTAGACAAAGCAGCAGCATCTAAATTAACAAGAATCAATACACCTTGGTTAGTTGAAAAAATTACTTGGACAGATAAATTAAGTAAAAAAGCAGTTTTAAGTTTGGCTCTAAATTTAAAAAAGCCAATTTTAATGTTAACAGATGCTGATTATATAGAAAATGGAATGAGCGATTTATTAGCAGATTTTGGTCCTGCTTATGACATTAATATAAAAATATTTAATCAATTACAAAGTACTATTACAGGTTGGCCAGGAGGAAAACCAAATGCTGATGATACTAAACGTCCAGAACGCGCAGAGCCAAGTAAAAAACGAATACTTATTTTTAGTCCGCATCCAGATGATGATATTATAAGTATGGGCGGTACTTTTAAAAGATTGCATGAACAAGGTCATGAGGTACATGTTGGCTATCAAACATCAGGAAATATTGCTGTTGCAGATGATGAAGCTTTGCGTTTTGCTAGTTTTGTTTGCGATTATAATGATAAGTTTGGCTTAGAAAATAAAGAAGCAGAAAACATTTATAAAAAAGCAGCAACTTTTTTAAAGAATAAAAAATCAAGTGAAATTGATACTGCAGAAGTTAGATATATAAAAGGTTTAATAAGAAAAGGTGAAGCTAGAGCTACGAGTCACTTTGTTGGAATTCCTGATGAACAGATTCATTTTATGGAACTTCCTTTTTATGAAACTGGCGCTGTTAAAAAGAACCCAATCGGAGTTGCAGATGTTAAAATTACAGCTGCGTTAATAGAAAAAATAAAACCGCATCAAATTTATGCTGCTGGAGATTTAGCAGATCCTCACGGAACGCATAAGGTTTGTTTAGATGCTGTTTTTTCTGCAGTTAAACAACTAAAACCTAATAAATTCATGGATGATTGTTGGGTTTGGTTATACAGAGGTGCTTGGCAAGAATGGGGAATTGATGAAATAGAAATGGCTGTACCTATGGGACCTGCTCAAGTTTTAGAAAAAAGAAAAGGAATTTTTAAACATCAATCTCAAAAAGATGGTGTGGTTTTTCAAGGTGCCGATAGTAGAGAATTTTGGCAACGTGCTGAAGATAGAAATAAAGAAACAGCAAGTTTATATGATGCTTTAGGCTTGGCGCATTATGCAGCCATGGAAGCTTTTGTGAGATGGAAATTCTAAAGGTTTTAAAAGTGAGAAAAAGAGTCTTGTAATTTAGTACTAAAATTATATATAAATGAGCATTACAAACAATAACTCTTATCTTGAAACTTCTTGGAGTGATTGTATAGAAAATAGTCAAGATTTTGATAGACTCATTAATTGGTTAAGTGGTGAGTTTATTTTATATCAGCAAGATGAAAACCAAGTATTAAAAGTATATTTTCCTAACGGATGGTTTATCGTCAGTTTTAAAAAAGGCATTAATAATGAGTATAAAGTCTTAATGAAACATAAATCAAAATTTACTTTTATTGATATTAAAAAACAATTATTATTGGCTATTGATAGGTTTAAAAAAATAAATTAAACTATTTCTGTGTGCTATTATTAAAGGTGAGCATTTGTAATAATAGTTTACTATTTATAGAAAAACAGCCTTTTAAGCCAGAAAATTTTTAGAAAGAAGTTCTTTAAACCCGTTGTGCATTTTAAGTTAAAAGTGCTTTAAAAAAGTACATTGCTAAAAGCCAAGAAATACACTAAAGTTGTTGCTGAATTAAAGGATGAAATGCACATTTTACGAATGTTAAAAGAAGCTAGCAAAATTACTGTTTGAGTAACTCATAAAGTTACAATAATTTAAAACTCACTTTTCGATAAAGATTTTAAAGGTGTTTGTATGATTGATACTGATACAGTAATGCCTGCAATTAGTCATTATAATTTTTGTGATGCAATTAGCACTATTTGTAATACTGAAAACGAAAATGATGTATCTAAAGTTGAGTTTAATTTTAAATACTACAAAGCTTATGAAAAAGGTTTTTTAACTGATTATTTAAACAGTGATATTTTTTAAAAAACAAATTATCCAGAACATAATTTAGACAGCGCTTGAAATTAATTTAAACTGATAGAAAGTTTTTTCTGAAAAATTATTTCAAAAATAAAACAGTAAAGAATATAAATTTTAAAAAAAAAATCAACTTAGAAATTAATATTAACACCCTTTAAAACACCTATTTTAAAGGGTGTTAATATTAGCTTAGATATAGAAGATTTACAAACATTTATAAAAAATATTTAATTTATATTAATTGCTTTTTCAAAAAAAAGTTAGTTTATTTAAAGCGTTTAATTTTTTATTAGTGTTTGTCTTTTTTGTGAGAATCCTTTTTATCAGATTTATGATTTGATTGTTTTTTATACTTTTTATTATTTGGATGGTTTATGATTACCATATACTTAGAATCCTTACTATCTCTTATACTGCCTTGTTTTGAACGGTAATTTTTATAACCTTTATACTCTTTTGAGTAATAATTATGTTTTAAATAAGGTTTAGAATCATTAATTACCACTTTGTAGGTTGAGTATAAATTTACATTTCTATATTCATAAGGTAATGAGTTTGCGTTTATCCATTTATTTCCTTTTCTATGGATAAATTGTGCTTTGGGTGCATTATAATAAATATCATATTCTGGCAAATAATAATATTCTACATGATTGTAAGATACTGGTCCCCACAAAGGTTGTTCTGCTATATTTACTTTTAACTGAATTTGTGAATATGTATTTGTAGAATTCATTACAAATATGGCTACAAAAAGCAATACTATTTTTAAAGTTTTCATTTCTATTAAAATTAAGATGTAATTGAATTATTACGATACAAAGGTCATTAATTTTTAATCTTAAAATGTTACATAAATTTTAGAGAATATTACATATTTCACACTTTTTTAAACCTTTAAAAAAAGGTTAATAATTAATTTTTAATGCAAATAAAAAAGCGCTGTTTATTAAAAGAGCACTTTTTTTAGTGTAAACTAATTTTACTTTTCTTTAGGAACCAGAGCTCCATACCAATCGCAAATACTTATAGAATTTACTGTTTTACCTTTTTTAACTTCAAATTTCACTAATCTGTGATCGTTGCATTTAACAGTTAAACCGCAATCAACAGCTTTTGTAAATCCGCCACTAGCTTTTAAAGAGTTTCCGTTCAATTCCATCGCAATAGAGTCTTTAGTGTACGCATATGCAACATAATTACCAGAAACAATTTTTTTGAATCTAAATGTTTTTTGGCCTTGTTTAGTATCAGTCAAATAGATTTTGTTGTTGTCCATGTTTTTAAGATACACATTCATTTCTGGTATATAATCAGACGGGTAGCATAAAGAGCCTTTTACAATTCCTTTATTAATTCCACAACTTGTAAATAGAAGTATTGTTGATAGTAAAATTCCAAATAAATTTTTCATAACTTTTTTTATTTTTTTGCTTGTAAAAGCTTTTAATTTTTTTAATAATCCGTGATGTGTTTTTTAGTTCTTTAAAGCCAAAAATAATATACAGAACTATTTGCTTTATAAGTTTTCAAATGTAGTTTATATTTATTTGCAACTAGAAATATAAATTTGAGTTATTAAAAAAAAATGATTTTTATAACGGCATCAATTCAAATTTATCTGCTAGAATACTTTTTTTTATGAAATAAAATTATGAAAATGTGTGAATAATGTAATATTATAGAGGAATTATATAAGTTAGGTTTATTACCTTCAATAGATATTTGTGCTAAGTAAACATCTAATTATAAATTTAAAGGAATGAAAATAAATAACAGAATAAAGGGGCTTTTAGTAGGCTTAGTTATTGGTGCAACAGCAGGAATTTTAATAGCGCCAGAAAAAGGATTAACTACTAGAAATATAATAAAATCTAAAGTTAAAAAAACTAAAAATAAATTGCGTTAATGAATCCTATTTTAAAAGTTGATAAAAATACGTATCATTCACAGCCGTTTTATATAAAAGCTACGGTTCTTTTAGTAGGATTTTATTTACTTATCAGTATGCTATCGATTGCTCAAGATATAATTGTTCCAATTATTTTTGCTGTTATGATTGCTGTTTTATTGCATCCTTTTGTAAACTTTTTTGAGCGGTTAAAAATCAACAGAGTAGTGGCAATTATTTTTACACTATTTCTTACATTTATGATCACTTTTGCCATTGCTTTTTTAATATTTAGGCAACTAAGTGAGTTTGGTAAATCTTGGCCAATTCTTGTAGATAAGTTTACATTAATGCTCAACGAATCTACAAAATGGATTTCTAGATATTTTGATCTTAGTCAATGGAAAGTGCAACAATGGATTTTAAAAGCCAAAACAGATGCACTAAGTTTTAGTAATGACCAAGTTGGTCAAACTCTTTTTGTTTTAGGTAATTGGATTGTGGTTATGCTATTGGTTCCTGTATATGTTTTTATTTTATTATTTTATAAAAAATTACTCATCGAATTTATTCATAGAGCGTTTGTAAGTCAAGATCAAAAACAAGTAAGTAGAATTATCTCTGAGACAAAAACGGTTATTCATAAATATCTTACAGGCCTTATTATAGAGGCTTTTATTGTTGCGGGTCTCAACATTACCGTTCTTTTATTTTTGGGTATTGAATATCCCATTTTATTAGGAATACTTGGGGCTTTGCTAAACGTTATTCCATATATTGGTGGCTTGGTAGCAGTTGCGTTGCCAATGATGGTTGCTTTGGCCACTAAAACAACAAGTTTATACGCTTTATACGTGCTTATTTTCTATTATATTATTCAGCTAATAGACAATAATGTAATTGTACCTTTAATTGTTTCATCCAAAGTAAAAATAAACGCGCTTTTTGCTATTATTGTGGTTATTGCAGGAAACGCATTATGGGGTGTATCGGGTATGTTTTTATCCATTCCGCTTTTAGCAGTTATAAAAGTTATTTTTGATCATATAGATTCATTAAAACCTTGGGGATTTTTATTAGGAGATAGCTTGCCAGATAAACCTTTAGATGTGCTTCCTGTGATAAAAAAAATAAAGGCTAAAATTTTAAAATAGTCAAAGCTGTTGATGTTTTTTTTTGTTAAATTTAAAAAACTAGCATCCGTTTTAATGTATACAATTTACAATATAATGAAAACCTTATTTTAAGTTGATATTGTTGTAACTTGTAAAAAAAAAAAGAAAAATTCTTGAAACTATATATTAAATACATGGTAAGTAATCGCTGCAAAATGGTGGTGAAAGAAGCCTTAGTAAAACATGGATTTCATTTTACTCCGGTTGAATTGGGTAAAGTAGAAATTATGGAAAATATTACAGAAGAAGAACGTATTTTATTAAAAGAAGAGTTGCTAAAATCGGGTCTAGAATTAATGGACGATAAAAGAGCAATGCTGATTGAAAAAATAAAAAATGTGATTGTTGAAATGATTCATCATTCTGATGAGACAATTAAAGTAAATTTCTCAAATTTTTTAAGTGATAAATTAAGTTATGATTATACTTATTTAGCAAATTTATTTTCGGAAGTACAAGGAACCACGATAGAGCAATTTGTTATTTTTCATAAAGTAGAAAGAGTAAAGGAGTTTATTATTTATGATGAATTAAATATTACAGAAATTGCACATAAAATGAATTATAGCAGTGTTGCACATTTATCTAATCAGTTTAAAAAAGTTACAGGACTTACACCTTCTCATTTTAAACAATTAAAAGAAAAAAGACGCAGCCCACTAGAAGATATTGGACTTAGAGAACAGCTTTAATCTAATGAAAAGTATAAAATGCTAAATACAAAAATTACAGAATTTAATTATACAAGAAGTTTAATTGAAGCAAGCTTAGATCCATTAGTTACAATTAGTATCGACGGCAAAATTACCGACGTTAACGAAGCCTCTGTAAAAGTAACGGGTATTTCTAGAGAAAAGTTAATCAACACAAATTTTTCTGATTATTGTACAGAACCCAAAAAAGCACAAAAAGGATATCTTCAAGTTTTCGAAAAAGGTTTTGTGGCCGATTATCCCTTAACTATAAAACATATAAACGGTACTTTAACAGATGTACTTTACAATGCTTCTGTATATAAAGACCATTTTGGCACTGTGCTTGGTGTTTTTGCAGCAGCCAGAGACATTACAGAACTAAAAAAATCTTCTCAATATGCTAGGAGTTTAATTGAAGCGAGTTTAGACCCTCTTGTTACTATTAGCGCAGAAGGAAAGATAATGGATGTGAATGAAGCATCTATAAAAGTAACAGGTGTTACGCGTCAAAAATTGATTAACACCAATTTCTCTAATTATTTTACAGAACCAAAAAAAGCACAAGAAGGGTATCTACAGGTATTTGAAAAAGGTTTTGTGGCCGATTATCCGCTTACCATAAAACACAAAAATGGTACACTAACAGATGTTCTTTACAATGCATCCGTTTACAAAGATGCTACAGGTAATGTGCTTGGTGTTTTTGCAGCGGCAAGAGATGTTACCTTTCAAAAATGGGCAATAGATTTAAGAAAAGCTAATGAACAACTTGCTTCTAAAAATAAAGTAATAGAAAAACGTGCCGCAGAATTAATTGTTGCCAACAAAGAATTGGCCTATCAAAATGACGAGAAAGAAAAAAGAGCAGCCGAACTCTTAATTGCTAATAATGAACTTGCTTTAGAAAATAAAGAGAAAGAAAAACGCGCTGCAGAGTTGATTATTGCTAATGAAAAAGCCGATAGAATTGAAAAAGAGCTCAAAAATGCGCGAAAAATAGCCCAAGTAGGAAGTTGGTATTTTGATATTAAAACCAATCTAGTTTCTTGGTCAGAAGAATTATATAAAATTTATGGGTATGACTCTTCATTGCCTGCGCCGCCTTATAATGAACAAGAAAAATTGTTTACTAAACATAGTTGGGATGTTTTAACGATATCAATATCAAAAACCATAAAAACAGGAATGCCATACGATTTGGAATTAGAAATCGTAAAAAAAGACGGAAGTAGTGGTTGGCTTTGGGTTCGCGGAGAAACGGTACTTGATAAAGATAATAAAAGCTACGGGCTTTGGGGAGCAGCTCAAGATATTACAGTGCGTAAACAATCGGAAATAGAACTTCTCTTCCAAAATGGAGAAAAAGAAAAACGGGCTGCAGAATTAATTATTGCCAATAAAGAATTAGCCTATCAAAATATAGTAAAAGAAAAGCGCGCCGCAGAATTGGTTATAGCCAATAAAGAATTGGCTTTTCAAAATATTGAGAAAGAAAAACGTGCCGCAGAATTGGCAATCGCAAATAAAGAATTGGCTTTCCAAAATGCCGAAAAAGAAAAGCGTGCTGCAGAATTAGTGCTTGCTAACCAAGAGCTTGCGCTTCAGAATATTCAAAAGATAAAACAGGAACTCGACAGCAAAGAACTACAAGTTTTAAATCATACAATAAAATTAAATTCGCTGTATTCTTTGAGTTTAATTGAAGCCAGTTTAGATCCATTAGTTACCATTAGCTCTAAAGGGAAAATAACGGATATGAACGAGGCGTTGACAAATATTACCGGATTAACTAGAGAAGAACTTAAGGATTCTGATTTTCTTAATTATTTTACAGAACCCGAAAAAGCACACGACGTTTATCAAGAGGTTTTTGATAAAGGATCTGTCGCCGATTTTCCGTTAACACTTCGTCATAAAAACGGCAAACTAACAGACGTATTATTTAATGGATCAATTTATAAAAATGAAAAAGGAAATGTAGGTGGCGTTGTAATTGTTGCTAGAGATGTTACCGAACAAAATAAAGTTGCCAAAGAACTTACAGAAGCAATGTTGTTTGCAGAAATGGCAACGATGATTGCCGAAGAAGCAAAAATAAAAGCAGAAAAAGCCACTATAATAGCCAATGATGCAGTAAAAGCAAAACAGCAGTTTTTGTCTAATATGAGTCATGAAATTCGTACACCATTAAATGCCATTATTGGTTTTACAAAAGTGATGTTAAAAACAAATTTGGTAGCAAAACAAAAAGAATATTTAAAAGCAATTAAATTAAGTGGCGATGCATTAATTGCTCTTATAAATGATATTTTAGATTTAGCAAAAGTAGATTCAGGAAAAATGGTATTTGAAAAAATACCTTTTAAAATAGCTTCTTCCATATCAGCAATGCTTCATTTATTTGAACAAAAAATTCAAGAAAAGAATTTAAAATTAGTAAAAATATATGATAGTAGAATTCCGGATGTTTTAGTTGGAGACCAAGTGCGTTTGCATCAAATTATCCTAAATTTAGTAAGTAATGCTGTTAAATTTACATCCAAAGGAAAAATTACAGTTTGCACTAAATTACTAAGTGAAGATGAACATCAAGTAACGATTGAATTCTTAGTTACAGACACCGGAATAGGAATTTTAGACACAGAAATAGAAACCATATTTGATAATTTTCAGCAAGCATCTAGCGGAACATCTCGTTTATATGGTGGTACAGGGTTAGGTTTGGCTATTGTAAAACAATTAGTTGAGTTACAAGGCGGAAGTTTGCATGTAACAAGTAAAATTAATGAAGGTTCCGTTTTTAGTTTTGTATTAAGTTTTAAGAAAACCAATGCAAGTGCAGAGGTTGAAATGGAGTTAATAGATTATGATAAAGATGTGTCAAATATAAAAGTGTTGGTTGTAGAAGATATTCCTCTAAACCAATTACTGATGAAAACATTGATGGATGATTTTGGATTTGAAAGTGATATTGCAGACAATGGTAGAATTGCAATCAATAAAATGCAAACCAAAAAGTATGATCTTATTTTGATGGATTTGCAGATGCCAGAAATGAACGGATTTGAAGCTACAGAATATATTAGAAACACCATGAAGAGTACAATTCCTATTATTGCTTTAACTGCGGATGTTACTACGGTAGATGTGGCAAAGTGCAAAGCAATTGGGATGAATGATTATATTACAAAGCCTGTTGATGAGCGTTTATTAAATAGTAAAATTTTAGGATTGATACAAAAACATAAGCAATTAGATGAAGCTTCTTTAAGTATTCTTGATATCAATGTGAAGACAAAGTATACTAATTTACACTATTTAAATACACGTACTAAATCTAATCAAGCATTAATGATACAAATGATTTCTTTGTATCTAGATCAGACGCCAACACTTATAAACATCATGAAAAAAAGCTTTTTAGAGAATGATATGAAATCGTTAAGTGCTGCTGCTCATAAAATGATACCTTCGTTTTTAATTGTAGGCATGGATCAAGAGTATGAAAACATGGCAAAAAAAGTGCAAGAATATGCTAGCACGATGCAACAAACAGATGAGCTTTCAGGTTTAATTCTTAAAATTGAAAATGCTTGTAATCAAGCTTGTGTAGAATTATTAGAAGAACTTGAAACCTATAAAAACATAAAAAATGAATAACGAAACTAAAATAAAACTTTTTTTGGTTGATGATGATGCTTTGTTTTTAAAATCATTAGAAATTGAATTTATGGATAATGCAGATTTTGAGATTGAAACATTTTCTACAGGCGAACTTTGTGTAGCAAATTTATTTAAAAAACCAGATGTAATTATTTTAGATTATTTTCTTGACGGAATCGAAAAAGACGCGATGAATGGTTTAGAAACGTTAGATAAAATTAAAGCTTTTAACAAAGATATTTCTGTAATTGTACTTTCTTCTCAAGATAAGATTACCGTAGCTGTTGAGTGTATGCATCACAAAGCCACAGATTATATTGTAAAAAGCGAAACCGCTTTTTTACGTTTAAAAAAAGTAATTACCGAAGTTATGACCTTCAAGAAAATGGAAAACCAATTAAAATGGTATATGGAAAGAATGTAATTTCTAGCCATACTTTTTATTTTAATGTGTGAATAATATAACTTATTCACAAAACTATGTAACACTTCTCTTCTCAAAACCCTGCACCTTTGTACTGTACTTTTTAATCTGATTTTTTGCTTAAATAAATCATTAAAAATACAAACAAAAAGTGGAGTCCAGATACCATTTAAAAACGGCTAGCTTAAGTATGTGAACATCATAAATGTTTATAAACTAAAAGTCAAGAAAATTAAAATTATCAAAAAATGAAAAAATTTATTTTAGTAATAACTTTAGCGTTAGTTTCAATGGTTAGTTTTGGTCAAAATCCTTTAGGAGTAGGCTCAAATCAATTTAATGTTGGTGTAGGATTGTCAGATTGGGGCGTTCCAATTTATGTAGGTTTAGATCATGGAATTAGTAAAGACTTAACCCTTGGAGGTGAGATTTCTTACCGTTCTTATAATGAGAGATATGATAACAATAAATATGATCATAGCATCATGGGTTTTTCAGGAAACTTAAACTACCATTTTAACAGTGCATTAAACATGTCTAAAGAATGGGATTTTTATGCAGGTCCAAATTTAGGCTTCTATGTTTGGAATTCTCCAGATGGTTATAATGGTAATCGTAAATCTGGTTTAGGTTTAGGAGCTCAACTTGGTTTTAGATATTATTTATCTAATAAAGTAGGTTTAAATCTTGAATTTGGAGGTGGAAATGCTTTTTCTGGAGGAAAATTCGGCCTTACTTTTAAACTATAAAACACAAATAAAAAGCCTAAAACATTGAAGAATATTTTAATGTTTTAGGCTTTTTTGTTTTTATAAATATCTTTGTTAAAATGCCTTTGGATTTAATAAGGAAATAGACGTTATAAAATAAATTTAAATTATAATTTTTTATAAACAAAATAATAGGAATTACAATTACCATCATTGCAGTACTAATGATTATGTATACTGGGTTTAAGTATGCAACCAAAAAAAAGTAGTAGCTATAGGTGATCTGCAAATAAGCATAGAAAAAAATCATCCCGTAAAATGGTCGCCAGCAGTTGGTGCAGTTTTATTGATTGGCGGAATTATAATTATTGCGGTTGATAAAAAAAAATAACTTAATTTAGTGGTTTACTCTTAAAGCCGTTGCTTAAAGTTATATCCCAAAATCAGATAAAAAAGAGAACTCCCTTTGTTTTTAAAAAAATTATTTTACCAATAAAAACGAAAGATGAATGAAAATTTAAGTAACAAAAAGCAAGGTTGGCAAGAAATAAAAGCGGTTTTAAAGCGAAAGTTTGCCAAGCTTACAGATAACGATTTACTACTTATTGAAGGCAAAGAGGATGAAATGCTAAACCGGCTTCAAAAAAAACTAGGTAAAACGAAAGAGGAAATTAAAAAAATTATTGCTCAACTATAATTTTAATAATTCTTTAAGATTTATTAGAAAAAAAAATAACAGCAAATTTAATTTGCAAATTGGTTTTTAAACAAAAAAAATATCGGCACTCTAAATGCTGATATTTTTTTTGTTTAAAAATTAGATTAAATCTTATTTTTTTCACTTAAAGTTATTGGCAATTAATGAGTTGTGTTAGTTTTTTAAAACTGTTAATATGTGAATTATGCAATTCTTCATCAAAATTATGTAAGGCTTTTAGTTTCTTAAGTATGCACTTTTGTGGTATGAAAACTATTTCATATTAATAATTAAAAAAATGAAAATCAAAATAATATTTTTATCCCTAGTAATAATATGTATTGCTTTTTTTACTAGTTGCGCAGAAGATGATTTCGTTGAAGTCGATGGTCTTTGCCCGGTTGTAATACCCGTAAACCCTTTAGATGGAGCAATTAATGTCCCTTTAAATAAGATTATTATAGCAAAATTTAATGAAAAGATGAATGTTTCAACAATTTCGAAAACTTCATTTACTTTAGAAACTGCAGGAGTTATAATAGATGGTACTGTTACTTATTCAGATACAGATTCAACAGCAATTTTTACACCTTCGTCACTTCTTATTAGTCAAACTGTGTATACAGCAAGAGTTAAAAGAGCTGCAAAAGATTTAACAGGTAATGCTTTGCAAGAAGATCTTGTTTGGTCATTTACAACGGTTCCTCCTTTACCAAAGGTTACTGTTGCGGTTATTTCAAATCCAACAATTGGTGGTAGTTCAACAATTGGTGGCTCTACAAGTACTTCTGCTTTATTTGATGTTGGTACAAATGTTACAGTAACAGCAACTGCCGCAAATCCTGGATATTCTTTTGTTAATTGGACTGTTGCAGGCGTGCAAATGTCTACCAACTCGAATTACACTTTTGAGTTAAAAGCAAACACGAATTTAGTTGCTAATTTTAGAGCAATTGTAACTGGTGGTTTTATTTTAAACGTAGTGGCACAAAACGGCACCGTATTAAGAAATCCAGATAAAACTTCTTATAATAATGGAGATTCTGTACTACTTACTGCAACACCAAATTCAAATTATAGTTTTACTTCTTGGTCTGATGACGCTTCTGGAAATAATAGTACAGTAACTGTAATAATGAATTCTAATAAAAATGTAACGGCTAATTTTGCCAATACAGGTGTTATTGTAGGTCCTGGCGTAATAAATTTAGGAAAAGCGGGTGATTTTGTTTTATTATCAAAAACAGGAATCTCAACAACAGGAACTACGCAAGTTAATGGTAATGTTGGTGTGAGTCCAAATGGGCAAACTGGTCTTACAGGATTTTCACAAACAATAGATGCTTCAGGCGAATTTTCAACATCAAGTTTTGTAAGCGGAAAAATATATGCAGCAGATTATGCGCCACCAACTCCAGCTTATGTATCAACTGCAATTTCAGATCAAGAAACAGCTTTTACAACTGCAAATGGTTTAACAACCAATGTTATTGTTGATTTAGGTGCAGGTAATATTAGTGGTAGAACTTTAACACCTGGTTTATATAAATGGGGAACAGGACTTTTAATTACAAACCAAGGTGTAACGCTTTCAGGAGGACCAAATGATACATGGGTTTTTCAAATCTCTGCTGATTTTACAATTGAGAATAATGCTAAAATTTTATTGTCTGGCGGTGCTCAAGCAAAAAATATTTTCTGGATAACTCAAACTCAAGCATTGCTTGGATCAAATGTTGACTTTAAAGGAAATGTGATTGCTAAAACACTAATCTCTGTAAATACAGGAACAAATGTTTTAGGAATATTATTATCACAAACTGCAATTACACTTAACGCAAGTACAATCGTTAAACCTTAAAAAAAGAATAGGTAACCCTCGCCAATAATTAGGCGAGGGATTTACTAAAAAAAAACAACAAGTATTAAAAAACTTAATTCATAAATGATGAAAAATAGTACAACCTTAAAAAAAGGATTAAATAGTGCGATTTCCTACAAAAAGGCTATTAGAAGTCTTGTTCTTGGAGTCTTAATTTTTACAGGAGTAGATGCAACGCTTCAAGCACAAGAAGTTGCAAAAGAATACTCGAAACCTTCTTGGTATTTTGGACTAGCAGGTGGTGCAAACTTTAATTTTTATAATGGTTCAACCAATCAATTAACGGCAAGTTTTACACCTCCAGTAGTTTTTCATAAAGGAAACGGTATTGGTTTGTTTTTGGCACCGAGTATCGAATATTATAAATCAGATACAAGATTCGGTTTTATAGTACAAGCAGGATTGGATAGTCGTAAAGCAGCTTTTGATCAACAATTTACAGACTGTAATTGTCCAGCAGACTTGACTACAAATTTAAATTACATTACCATAGAACCTAGTTTGCGTTTTGCGCCATTTAAATCTGGTTTTTATTTATACGGTGGACCAAGATTTGCTTTTAACATAGACAAAGCATTTACGTATAAGCAAGGAATTAATCCTGCTTTTCCAAATCAAATAGCACCAGAAAATGAAACTGGAGATTTAAGCAACGTAGAAAAAACTGTTATTTCTATGCAAATTGGTGCAGGTTATGACATTCCGCTTTCGAAAGCAAACACTAAAACGCAATTGGTGCTTTCGCCTTTTGTTTCTTTTCATCCTTATTTTGGCCAAAATCCGCGTTCAATAGAAACTTGGAATGTAACGACTGCAAGAGCTGGTTTAGTACTTAAAATTGGAAGCGGACGTGAAATTTTGCCAGTAGAAGAAGAGGTAGTAAAAATAGTAATGCCTAAAGTTGAATTTAACGTAAATGCGCCCATTAATATTCCTGGAGAAATTACGGTAACAGAAACATTTCCGTTAAGTAATTATATTTATTTTGATGAAAAAGAAACTAAGATTTCAGAACGTTATGTGTTGTTAAATAAAAATCAAGTAGGTGATTTTAAAGAAGATCAAGTAGAAATATTTGCTCCCAATACAGCATTGCAAGGTCGCTCGAAACGCGAAATGACGGTGTATTACAATGTTTTAAATATTCTTGGAAGCAGAATGCAAGAGAATCCAAATTCAAAGATCACTTTGGTTGGATCATCAGAAAAAACAGCTATCGAAGCAAAAACAATGGCTGAATCTGTAAAGACGTATTTGGTAACTATTTTTGGAATTAATGCTTCAAGAATAGAAACAAAAGGTCTTATAAAATCGAACACAATCGTTAAAACGCAACAAAACTCTAAAGAACTTGAATTGATGCAAGAAGATAACCGCAGAGTTGCTGTTCAAAGTAATTCGCCAGAGTTGTTAATGGAGTTTCAAAGTGGCCCAAATGCTGCTTTAAAAACTGTTCAAATTATTACGATTCAAGAAGAGCCTATTTCTAGTTTTGTTGTTTTTAATGTTGATGGTGCAACTGAAGCTTTTAGCACTTGGAAACTAGAACTTACAGATGCAAACGGAAAGGTTCAATATCACGGTCCTTTTACAGATGAAGAAGTAAAAATATCTGGAAACGCTATTTTAGGTACTAATCCCGAAGGTGATTATAAAGTAAAAATGATTGGTACAGATAAAACAGGCGAAATTGTAACGAAAGAAACCAATGCGCATATAATAGCTTGGACGCCTTCTAAAGTTGAAGAAGGTATGAGATTTAGTATTATTTATGAATTTGATGATGCTAAAGCGATTGAAATGTATCATAAATATTTATCAGAAGTGGTAGCACCTAAAATCCCGGCAAACTCAAATGTTATCGTTCAAGGTCATACAGATACTATTGGAGAAGCAGTTTATAATGAAAAATTATCCTTGGCTAGAGCAAATGATGTAAAAGCTATTTTGCAAAATAGTGTCTCTAAACTAGGTACAAAAAACGTAAAATTTGACATTATAGCGTACGGAGAAAATGAAGATTCAGCTCCTTTTGGAAATAATTCGCCAGAAGAACGTTCTTACAACAGAACTGTAATTATTGATGTTATTTCGCTTAAAAATTAAATAGTAGAACAAAGAATTAAAATTTTTACAAAAGATAGCGATTTAGGTCGCTATCTTTTTTTTACGCGAATATTTTATTTTTAAGGAATAAAATTTATACTTTTTAGTTGTATTTTTATGGTATGGATTTATTTTCTTCGGATAACATAACAAATATTTTGCCTTTTGATGGCGTTACTAATTATCATGGTGTAATTCTAGATAAAGAAAAAGCCGATTTTTATTATCAGCAATTATTAGAAAACATCAACTGGAAAAATGATGAAGCAATTATTTTTGGTAAAAAAATTATCACCAAAAGAAAAGTTGCTTGGTATGGCGAATCCGAATATTCGTATACCTATTCTAAAGTAACAAAAACGGCAAATATCTTTACAAAAGAATTAGTAGAACTTAAAGAAATTATAGAAAAAGAAAGTGGCGAAACGTATAATTCGTGCCTTTTAAATTTATATCATTCTGGTGATGAAGGAATGGCATATCATTCCGATGGAGAAAAAATGTTGAAGAAAAACGGCGCAATAGCGTCACTTTCTTTAGGAGCAGAACGCAAGTTTTCTTTTAAACACAAAGAAAGTAAACAAAGAATTGATGTTATTTTAGAAAGAGGAAGTTTACTCGTTATGAAAAAAGACACACAAACTAACTGGTTACACAGATTGCCACCCACTAAAAAAGTAAATTCACCACGAATTAATTTAACGTTTAGAACCGTAGAAATCTAAGTTTCATCTAGCAAATAGAACCTCTTTAAATTATTTTTCAAAAAGACGTTTTAACACCCTAAAATAGTTTGTACTTTTGCATAAAATTATTTTCTTTTGGACAATACAAAACAATCATCTATAAACTTAAATAAGTACATAAGTTCTTCAGGAATTTGCTCACGCAGAGAAGCAGAAAAATTTATAACAGAAGGCAGAGTTACCATTAACGGTAAAGCAACGCAATTGGGAAACAGAGTTGCCAAAAAAGATGTTGTAAAACTAGACGGCCGCCTTGTTGAGCCAAAAAATATGACCTTATATATTGCCCTAAATAAACCCGTTGGAGTCGTTTCTACTACGGATGAAAGAGAGCCAGATAATATCATAGAATTTATGAATTATCCAGAGCGCTTGTTTCCAATTGGGCGTTTAGACAAACCATCCGAAGGATTAATTTTCTTAACAAATGACGGCGATATCGTCAATAAAATTTTACGTGCAGGTAATAATCACGAAAAAGAATATTTTGTTTCTGTAGATAAATCAATTACCGATGATTTTATGGAGCAAATGGCAAACGGAATTCCTATTTTAGGAACCGTAACTAAAAGATGTTCCATAGAAAAAATAAGTGATAAAATATTTAAAATTATTTTAACGCAAGGTTTAAATCGTCAAATTCGTAGAATGTGCGAGTATTTAGATTATGAAGTTACCAAGTTAAAACGAACCAGAATCATGAATGTAGAGCTTGGTTATCTGCAAACAGGAGATTGGCGAGAATTGACAGACGAGGAAATGAAAGAAATTAATAAAATGATTTCTGAATCGTCCAAAACCGAAGAAGCTTCTACTGAAGAGAAGCCAAAAGCTACAAAACTGAAAAGAAATAGCACGCCAGCAAAAAATGATTTCAATAAAAAGAGTGCTTCTTTTAGAAAATTATCACCTAAAAATAAAACGAATAACTCTGGTGGTTATTCATCAAAAAAGAAACATAGATAATTTTTGGGCGTTTCCTTTCGGGTCAGGCTTTACATTTCAATCTTTTTTATTTAAAAAAAAATAAAAAAGGATTTCCATTTCAATCCTTAACGCGCATATTTGCTACTTAAAGCTGTGCGTTCACTTTTTCATTTTTTATAACACTTCATTTTATTTCTCAATTCTTAAATAGTACTATCTTTGCCAACAATGAAACGAAATTTATTTGTTTTAAAATCATTTTAAAATACGTAAAACAGAGAATAAAGTGGCAACGCTGGTTTTTAATTTTGTAATTAATTTTAATTGCAAAAATCATCAAAATGTAAACGATTGAAATTCGACTTAAAAATAACAGACCCCAAAAGTAAGGCTAGAGCAGGAGTAATAACTACCGATCACGGTATCATAGAAACACCAATTTTTATGCCTGTTGGTACTGTTGGTACTGTAAAAGGAGTTCATCAAACAGAACTAAAAAACGAAATAAATCCTGATATTATTTTAGGAAACACCTATCACTTATACTTACGACCAGGTTTAGATATTTTAGAAAAAGCGGGTGGTTTGCACAAGTTTATGAATTGGGATCGCAATATCTTAACAGATTCTGGCGGTTATCAAGTATATTCTTTGTCAGCAAGAAGAAAAATTAATGAAGAAGGTGTAAAATTTAAGAGTCATATAGATGGTTCGATGCACTTTTTTACACCCGAAAATGTCATGGAAACGCAGCGTACAATTGGGGCAGATATCATTATGGCGTTTGATGAATGTACACCATATCCTTGCGATTATAATTATGCAAAACGTTCTATGCACATGACGCATAGATGGTTAAATAGATGTATCAATCACTTAGAAAAATTACCATTTAAATACGGTTTTGAACAAACTTTTATGCCAATTGTGCAAGGAAGTACGTATAAAGATTTGCGAGCGCAATCGGCAGAATTTATAGCAAATACAAATCAGCAAGCAAATGCCATTGGTGGCCTTTCTGTAGGTGAACCTGCAGAAGAAATGTACGCAATGACAGAAGTGGTTACAGCAATTTTACCAGAAGATAAACCACGTTATTTAATGGGTGTTGGAACACCAATAAATATTTTAGAAAATATAGCGTTAGGTATAGATATGTTCGATTGTGTAATGCCAACAAGAAATGCTAGAAACGGCATGTTGTTTACAGCACACGGAACCATAAACATTAAAAATAAAAAATGGGAAGATGATTTTTCTGCAATTGACGAACTAGGAACTACTTGGGTAGATACTTATTATACAAAAGCGTATTTACGTCATCTTTTTGCTGCGAAAGAAATGTTAGGAAAACAAATTGCATCTATTCATAATTTAGGTTTTTATGTTTGGCTAACTCGCGAAGCTAGAAAGCATATTTTAGCGGGCGATTTTAGAGAATGGAAAGATAAAATGGTAGTTCAAATGGATAAACGATTGTAGTTACTCGTTTTTGGTTACTGTCTTTTAGGTAGCATGCACCAAAAACCAACAACAAAAAACCAACAACAATAATTTGAAAATAATAGACTGGTACATATTAAAACGATTTTTGGTAACTTTTGTGTTTACCTTATTAATCTTGATTCCTATTGCAATTGCTATTGATGTATCAGAAAAAATTGATAACTTTTTAGAGCATGCAGACTTAGGTTTCTACCAAGTTGTAAATGAATATTATGTAAATTTTATCATTTATTACACAAACACTTTTATGCCTTTGGCATTGTTTATTGCAGTAATTTTATTTACCTCAAAACTATCTAATAATACCGAAATTATTGCCATTACAAATGCTAAAATTTCTTTTACAAGGTTTATGTATCCTTATTTTATAGGGGCAACTTTGGTAACAATTTTATCGCTTTTAATGAATCATTTTGTGGTTCCTAATAGCAGTATTACTAGAAAAAAGTTCGAAAAAGAATATATTAATAACAGAGCACAAAAAAATGATCTTAAGTACATTAGTGATTTTAGCTTGCAACTAACCGATAGCACCTATATTTTTATTAGAAATTTTAACACAGAAACAAATTCTGGATACGATTTTACCTCAGAAGTCTATGATGGGTTAAAATTAAAATCAAAATTAGTAGCAGATAATATTAGATTTAATCCAAAAGATTCTGTTTTTTCTATTCAAAACTGGCGAAAACGCCAAATATATAAAGACAGAGATAGTATTTTTTCTGGTAGTAAAGTTGATACTGTTTTTAATTTTACACCCAAAGATTTAATTTATAAATCTGCGCTCTCTCAAGAAATGCCTTCGGATGAATTGATAAAATTTATTAGAATTTCTAAAAAAAGAGGGGTTAAAAATTTAAATGCTTATTTAGTAGAGTTTCATAAAAGAACGAGTTTACCAATATCATCTTACATACTTACAATTATTGCCGTAGCGTTATCCTTTAGAAAGAAAAGAGGAGGAACAGGAATTAATTTAGCAATAGGAGTTGCTATTATGTTTTTATACGTTTTTCTAATGAAAATTTCTGAAGTTTTAGGCGCAGTTGCAGGTGTAGACTCATTATTATATGTTTGGATGCCCAATATATTTTTTGGATTAATAGCCATTTATCTCTATTATCATGCTCGAAAATAAATTAAAAAACTACTTACTATTACATCTTATTGTTTTTATTTGGGGCTTTACAGCAATTCTTGGCGCGTTAATTACTATTGATGCAATTCCGTTAGTTTTTTTTAGAATGGGCTTGGCAGTTTTATTTATCGCTATTTTTTTTCTAGTAAAAAAGAAAAGTTTTTATTTGGATAAAACAGGATTACTAAAATTTTTAGTTACCGGGATTATCATTGCAACTCATTGGATTTTCTTTTTTAAAGCGATAAAAGTGTCGAACGTTTCGGTGGCTTTAGTAACGATGAGCACAGGTGCTTTTTTTACATCACTCATAGAACCTATTTTTTTTAAAAGAAAAATTAAACCGCTAGAAATTATACTTGGGCTGATTGTAATTGTAGGTTTATACATTATTTTTAATTTTGAAAGTCAGTATAAACTAGGAATTATATACGCATTAATTGCTTCATTTTTAGGTTCTTTATTTGCTGTTTTAAATGGGCTTTTTATCAAAAGATATGATGCAAATAGAATTTCTTTTTATCAACTCTTATTTGGTGTTCTTTTTGTAACGGTGTATCTATTAATTAACAATAATTTTTCAATTGCTTTTTTCGATTTATCAAAATCAGACTGGATGTATTTGGTTCTTTTAAGCAGTGTGTGTACTGCGTATGCTTTTATTGCATCTGTAAAAGTGATGGAATATTTATCGCCCTACACCGTAATGTTAACCATAAATTTAGAACCAATTTATGCTATTATTTTAGCATTATTTATTTTTGGGGATAAAGAAAAAATGAATCCTGAGTTTTATTTAGGCGCAGGTATTGTTCTTGGAGTTGTTTTACTAAACGGAATTATTAGCAATAAATCTAAGTTTAAGGAAAAATTTCTACAAAAGATCAAACTAAAAAAGTAAACCCAATTTGCCTTAAAAAGCAATATTTATAGTATGTTTGTTAATCCAAATAACTATATCAAAATAACTGTAACATGGAATATTTAGATTTTGAAATGCCAATAAAAGAGCTAGAAGATCAGCTTGAAAAATGTCAAATTATTGGTACAGAAAGTGATGTAGACGTTACTGAGACTTGTAAAAAAATTGAAAAAAAACTAGCAGAAGCTAGAAAAGATATTTATAAAAATTTAACTCCTTGGCAAAGAGTTCAACTTTCTAGACACCCAAACAGACCGTATACTTTAGATTATATTAGAGCCATTTGTGGAGATACTTTTATGGAACTTCATGGCGATAGAAATGTAAAAGATGATAAAGCCATGATTGGCGGTCTAGGTAAAATTGGCGATCAATCTTTTATGTTTATTGGTCAACAAAAAGGGTACAACACGAAAACACGTCAGTATAGAAATTTTGGAATGGCAAATCCTGAAGGATATAGAAAGGCCCTGCGTTTAATGAAAATGGCTGAGAAATTCGGAATACCTGTTGTTACTTTGTTAGATACTCCTGGAGCGTATCCTGGTTTAGAAGCAGAAGAACGCGGACAAGGTGAAGCAATTGCCAGAAACATTTTTGAAATGACACGTTTAAAAACACCTATTATAACGGTAGTTATTGGTGAAGGAGCTTCTGGAGGTGCAGTAGGAATTGGAGTAGGAGATAGAGTATACATGATGGAAAACACTTGGTATACCGTTATTTCTCCAGAATCTTGTTCTTCTATTTTATGGAGAAGTTGGGATTTTAAAGAACAAGCTGCCGCTGCCCTTAAATTAACTGGAACAGATATGAAAAAGTTAAAGTTAATTGATGGTATTATTAAAGAACCAGTTGGTGGAGCACATTCTAATAGAGAAGGAGCTTTTAAAGCTGTAGAAAAACAAATTTTATCAGCTTTTGATGAGTTAAAAGACTTAACGCATGTAGATTTAGTTGCTCAAAGAATGGATAAATACGCTAATATGGGCGTTTACAAAGAGTAATTTTTTTGATTTAGGCTCTCTAAGAGTATAGAGGATATATATTAGAGAAGAGATACAAGAGAAAAAAGATAAAATATATTTATAAAAAAAGGGAAATTCTAAATTTAGAATTTCCCTTTTTTTATTTTTGCTAACTGCTAACTGCTAACTGCTAACTGCTAACTGCTAACTGCTTACTCAGAATCTAAATACCTAAAGAAGTAAATAAAGACTTTAATGCTGGGTCAGAAGGTCTCGGAGCATCTGCATCTACAATATTTCCTTCAGGACTTATTAAAAGAAACCTAGGAATAGAATTAATCTGATAAGCTTGTTGAAAAGTAAAATCTTGTCCAGACCAAAGTTGAACTCCAGTAAGTTGTCTTTCCTTTACAAAATCTTTCCATTTTTTTTCTGCAGCTTCCCAAGAACCACCACTTCTCTGAGCTTCATCCGTAGAAATACTAATAAACTCAACATTTTTACCGTGGTATTCTTTCTCTAAGCTTTGTAAATAAGGTATTTGCTGAATACAAGGTCCACACCAAGTTGCCCAAATATCTATATATACATATTTGCCTTTAAAAGATGCCAATGATTTTACACCACCTTTTATATCCATGTAGTTCTCAAAAATAGGAGACGGTTTGCCCTTGCCCATAACTTTACTAGTACGATACGCATTGTTAAAGTAATCTACTAATTGATTATTTTGAGCTTTTACAGTAGTGTATAATGTGCTGTCTAAATCTTTGTAAGAGTCTAAAATACTATCGTATGCAAACTTTATTTGTGCCACTTTTTGGTTAAAGTCAATTTCTTCTAGGTTTAAAATGTCTTGCGGATTTCCTATACTTTCACTTTTTTCTATTTGAGCAAGAATAAAATTACTGTTCGATGAACCTTCGCCAGAAAATTTAAAGCTTTTTAAAAAGTCATTGGCGTTTCCTGCTAAAGAAAGGTTGTAACCATTTTTTAAATAAATTGGTGCTCTTTGTTCGCCAATTTCAAAGGTGTAAATTGCAGCTTCTTTTACTTTTAAGGTATCTTTAAAAGTGCCGTCTGCATTTATAACTATTTCTTTTATAATACCTTCTCTGCTTGCAATTGAGATTATAGAATCTTTGCTATTTTCTATTTTACCAGATAAACTAAGGTAATCTTTTGGGGTGTCTTTTTTGCAAGAACTCATGATTATCAAGCCAAAAAGAAGTAAACTAATTTTCTTCATTTTTAAAAATTTCTAATTTAGACAAATATAAAATATTAATTTCTAGAAAAATAGTTAAAATGTTTAGTATATGCAGCTTTGAATTTGCACTTTTGATAAAATATTTACGCAACACATGAATACATTTCATTATATAGATGCAACATCTTTAGATTTATCTAAAATTCAAGAAATTATTTCTTCGGATGTAAAGTTAGCTTTATCAGAAACTGCAATTAAGAAAATTGAAAAATGCAGGGCTTATTTGGATGAAAAAACGAAATCGATTTCGAAACCAATCTACGGAATTAACACCGGTTTTGGAGCTCTGTATAATGTAAAGATTGATGATTTTAATTTACAGAAACTACAAGAGAATCTTGTAATGAGTCATGCTTGCGGAACAGGAGATGAAGTGCCAAAAGAAATTGTAAAATTGATGATTTTATTTAAAATTCAGGCATTGAGTTATGGGCATTCTGGTGTGCAATTGGCAACCGTAAATAGATTGATTGATTTTTACAACAACGATATTATTCCTGTAATTTTTACTCAAGGTTCTCTTGGTGCTTCTGGAGATTTATCGCCTTTGGCACATTTGTCTTTGCCTTTAATAGGTTTGGGAGAAGTGAATTATAAAGGTGCAAAAATTTCATCCGAAGAATTATTGAAAATCTTTTCTTGGGATACAATAAAATTGCAATCTAAAGAAGGTTTAGCATTGTTAAACGGAACACAGTTTATGTCTGCTTACGGAATTTATAGTCTCTTAAAAGCACATAAATTGTCTTATTTGGCAGATGTAATTGGTACAATTTCTTTAGAAGGTTTTGATGGTAGAGTTGAACCTTTTAACGAATTAATTCATTTGGCAAGACCGCACAACGGACAAATTAAAACAGCAAAAAGAATTAAAGATTTATTGGAAGATAGTGCCTTGATTGTGCAAGAAAAGCAACATGTGCAAGATCCGTATTCTTTTAGATGTATGCCACAAGTTCATGGCGCAAGCAAAGACACCATAAAGTTTGTAACTAAGACTTTTTTAACGGAAATAAATTCAGTAACCGATAATCCTAATATTTTTGTGGATGAAGATGAAATTATTTCTGGTGGAAATTTTCACGGTCAACCTTTGGCTTTAGGATTAGACTTTTTAGCAATTGCGTTATCCGAACTAGGAAATATATCCGAAAGAAGAACCTATCAATTAGTTTCGGGTCACAGACATTTACCACCTTTTTTGGTTTCAAATCCTGGATTAAATTCAGGTTTTATGATTCCGCAATACACAGCAGCAAGTATAGTTAGCCAAAATAAACAGTATGCAACACCCGCAAGTGTAGATTCTATTGAGTCAAGTAACGGCCAAGAAGATCATGTTTCTATGGGTGCAAATGCTGCCACAAAATGTAAAAAAATAGTAGATAATTTACAAACTATTTTAGCGATAGAATTGTTTACAGCCTCACAAGCTTTGAGTTTTGCAAACGGAAAAAGTTCGCCTTTCTTAGAATCTATTGTTTACTCTTTTAGACAAGAGGTTAGTATTGTAGAAGAAGACAGAGTATTACATTATGATATTGTAAATGCTTCTAGTTTTATTACTTCTTTAGAAATTGATAGTTTAGAGTTGTTTGAATAGGATTCGCAACCATTGTTGTATAATATTAGCTGCGTGTTTTAAGTACTAAAGTTAGCAAATAAATCACATATTCAAAGTTCGAGACCACTTTAGAAAGTATGCTTTTACCAGCAATTAATTTTATACGATGTTTGTAGGTAGCTTATTAATCTTCGTCATATGCTATAAAGGAGCCTTCTAAACCTTTTTCAAAATCATTATTATTATCAGACAAGAAAAAATTATAATGTATCCAAGCATAACCTCCATTCCCAAAACTTGTTCCCCAAGAATTAACAATTTTAAATGCACTCATTTGATTATCATAACCAACTATTAATACAACATGTCCACATTCATCAGTTGGATTTTGACTGAATGAAGTAGCTATTAATTCTGTTTCTTGAGTTTCAAAAATAAGGTCTTTCCAATCTAATGATATAACAATTGGATTTTTTTGATAAACTAAAGTTTTTATAAGATTTATTAAAGTATAATTAGAATCCAAATTAGAATCAGGAATTCCTACCTGAAAGTATTCTTTAATTTTATTTTGACTTGCTTTTTTTAGTAATTCTTCTGTAGGTAAATTAGAACATTGTGTATCTGAATATGGAAAATATTTCCAATTATTTACTCCGTATTCTTTTAAGACCTCTAAAGCACTTGTAATTGCAGAGCCAGAATTACAGTCGTCATTTGCTTTTGATTTATTATATACAAATGCTGGACTCATTACATTCTCATATGAAAGGTATTCATAATCATGTTGTATTTTTTCTTGATAACTCTTTAGATAATATGAAGTTGCCCATGCTACACAACTTCCTTGATTACCTTGACTTCTAACAGGAGGCATATCACTAGATAAATCATGATCCTCAGGTAAATCATTAGGGATATCAATGATGTCAATTAATTCTGTAAATGAACTGCTTTTAGATTTATAATTACAAGCAACACCACTCTGTTGTGGGTCATTAATAGATTCTTGAGGTTTAATAGTATCAGGAACAATTATATTACTTTCATTAGACAGAGGGTTAAATCGAATATATGGATCTTGACAGTTACTTAGTAATAAACTAAATAAAATAATGGAAATTAAAATTTTATTTTTCATTTTCGTTGTTTTAGAATGAGTCAAAAATTACATACAACTTAACGCTGATGTAATTTCGTTTTAATGACTTTTATCGCTAATTATCGAAGTTAGGATTTTTCACACAAAAAGGCAATGGAATAACCCCCTTTTTTTAAGAAAAACAAAATATTTAGTTTTTACTTTTAGAATTCGATAGTTTAGAGTTGTTTAATTAGGTTTCGCTAACGTGTTGTGTAAGGAAAGTAGGCTATTACGAAGCACTGAACTTTCGGTTAAACATAATGTTTGATACGAGCTTAAACCCTTAATTTTACTACTGTTTCTCCTATTTTTATATACATTGTTGTGCACAGGTTTTCTATTATTTCTTAAAATTAAGAATTTGTGTTTTTATACTTGGGTCATCAGGGAAGCACCATTGTTCCGCTATCTTACCATTACTTATTCGATAAATAGAAACCTCGTATATTTCAATTTTAGCTCCTGTTGAATCAATTCCTTCGTAAGTTCTGGTATGAGTTGCTGTCGCTTTATAACGAGTTACGACTTTATCCTTTTCTTGAATGATATCAACTATTTCTTCGTTCCAATCTGGAAAAAGTGTTCTCCAGTCCGAAATTGCTTTTTTAGCATCTTCAATACCTGTCCATTCTTCACTTGTTAAATAATGACAAACAAAGTCAGAAGTTAGTATGTCATTTAAGTTGTCATATTTACCTTCATTCCAAACTTTGTGATACTCCAAAACAACTTCTTTGCTTTTCTCTAAAACTGAATTATTATCCGTTGATAGGCAACTACAGAATAGTAAAATTGTAGTCAGTATTGTTAAAAATGCTTTATTCATAATTCTCGGATTAGATTTTTTTACTTGTGTACAACCTAACACTAATATGATTTCGTTTTAATGACTTATACCAGTCGTGAGCGAAGTTAGGATTTCTCACGCAAAAAGTCAATAGGGAAAAACCCTTTCTTTTAAAGCAAACAAGATATTTTGTTTTTGCTTTTAAAAATTGATAGTTAGGAATTGATTAAATAGGATTCGCTAACGTTTAGTATATGAAAAGTAGGCGATTACCAAGCACTGAACTTTCGGTTAAACATAATGTTTGATACGAGCCGAAACCCTTAATTTTATAGCTATTTCGCCTATTTTTTATATACATTGTTGGTAACTGTCTTTTCTTCATACTATCAATTCAATTTCATAACAACCGAAGAAGTCAGATAAGGATTCTCAAAATCAATAATGTCGCCAGCTTTTTTTCCGGGAATTGGAAATAATCTTGCAGATAAAGCTTTGTTGAAATATTTAATTGATAAAGAGGCTACATCTCTGTATATTCCTTCAATCGTTTCTTTCGAGAGATCTCCCGCAACAGGAATAACATCTAAACCCGTTCCTGAAACAGACGAGAATAACAACAATTCCTCAACAGTATAGTTATTTTCCATTGCTCTTTTCGCTAAAACCATATCCTCAATTATAGGAAGCATTAGTCCTGAATAACCACAAGATTTTACATCTAAATTTTTGATGACCTTTGTAATTATCGAGCAAGCACTCAAAGTGGTTGGACTGCCAAATGGTTTGCCTGTCAAAGTCTCAATTGCTTGCCCAATACTTGCGTCCAAACCAGGTGCAGGTGAAGTGTCAATTCCGTCATAGTTCCAATCAGAAGTTTGTAAAGTTTGGCCTAAAATTTCAATTGGTTTAAATTGTTTGTTCAATTCGTTTTTTAGATTGGCTTCTGCGTTCTCCCAATCAGATTTTATAAATACTTTAGTAATGAGATTGGGATATTCCAATCCAATAGCAAAACTGTTTTTTCCTTTATGATATGCGGCAGGAAAAAAGGGTATTCCGTCTGGACAATTTGCAGAAGCAGTAAATCTAAAATTCGCTTCGCCACCCTTACTGTTCTTGGATAGTGCAATACATATTTCAGATGCTGTTTTAATTGTCTTATGATGTATTCCGAGACTTTCTGAAGAAATAGGAACACTAAAATTTATGTTAGAAGTCTCTTTAATTAATTCTACCGCCCATTCAGCAAGTTTTTCATCACATTGATTGCCAGATATCAATTCGCCGACAGATAGACTTATACTATTTTGAACCAATATTTTGTTAATTGCTTTGAGCTGTTTTATTGTATGTGCAGTTGGCTTATCAGTGACTAATTCGTGTAAGTTCTGTGTAGAAATTCTTGTGTCCTGTACTTCGTAACCATTGTTGATGAATATTTTTTTGGCTTTTTCTAAAAAAGTGATTGCCTTATTTATTGAATTTAAATCATCCAGGTTTTCTAAAGTTATACCTGCTGTAATTGTCCTAATTCTAAAATCAAAAGTTTGATTTTGCTTATTAGCACTAATAAGCAAAAGCGAAATAATTGAAAGGAATAATAGTTTGGTTATTTTCATAGTTCTGGTTTGTTTAGCTTGTTGCTAACTTAACACTGATACGATTTCGTTTTAATGACATACATCAGTGGTTAGCGAAGTTAGGATTTTTCACGCAAAAAGTCAATAGGGAAAAAGCCCTTTTTTAAAAATAAATAAGATGTTTAGTCTATGCTTTTAAAAATTGATAGTTAGGAATCTTGGATTAAATAGGAATGGCTAACGTTGTATTATATGGTTTGTTGCGTGTTTTAAGCACCTAATTTAGCAAATACAAACCGAATAGAAAATCCGTGAGAATTTTCGCAAGTAGGCTAGATCTAGCAATAAATTATATACGGTGTTGTATGTTCGTGCTTTAATTTTATTTATCAAGACGTTTGATGTTTATAAATGGACTTATCAATAAATACCAAAAACTTTGTTTTTTAGTTCCTTCAAATTCTATTAATCCATATTTTATTTTATCAACTGGCAATTCTTTAAATGTTCCAAAAAGTTTGTCCCAAATAATAAACATATTTCCGTAGTTGGAATCTGTGAATTCTTGTTCTTGATGATGATGTACTTTATGAAAATTTGGTGTGACAAATATTTTCCCAAAAAATGAATCAACCCAGGTTGGAAAAACAAAACTAACATGATGTGCTACGAACAATGGCATGTAAAGAATCCAACGAAGAATAATTATTTTTATGTCCAAACCAAATAAAACTCCTGCTACTATAACCGAAGCATTATCCAAGAAGACATCAAAAGGATGTGCTCTAAATGAAGTTGAACTATCCATTTTAGTATCGCTGTGATGAACTCTATGCAAACGCCATAATAAATGCCATTTGTGATAAAGACGATGTGTCCAATAGCCAACAAAATCTAATATTATAATTCCAATAATAATTTGCAATATGTAGGGTAATTCGATTTGGTTAAACAAACCAATTTTATTCTCAACCACCCAATCAAAAATGAAGACAAAAACAGAGGCTAATAGAATATTCAAAATTATGTAACCTGTTTGCAAAATAATACTATGAAAAAGGTGGACGCTGTTTTTCTTAATAGCCGAGCCATTCTCCACTAATTGCTCAATAGTAAAGAAAATTGCAAGTAATATCACAAACATTTTGTCAGTGTCGATACTTATTAAGTTTTCGATTATATTGTTCATTTATGCTTGTTTTTATGTTTTGGTCGCATGACACAGAACTTAACACTGATATGATTTCGTTTTAATGACTTATATCAGTCGTTAGCGAAGTTAGGATTTTTCACGTAAAAAGTCAATAGGGAAAAAGCCCTTTTTTTTAAAATAAATAAGATGTTTAGTCTATGCTTTTAAAAATTGATAGTTAGGAGCTTCTTGGATTAAATAGGATTTGCTAACGTGTTTGTGTATGGCTAGTTGCGTTGGCGAGAACTAAGTTAACAAAAGAAAACGAACCAGAGGAAATTCCGTAGGAATTTCCAAGTAGGCTATAACCAAGCAATTGGTTATACACGTTGTTGTAGCACGTTTTTTATTTTATTATTAATGATATTAGAGGTATTATTCCATTATTAAAACTATGAACACAAATCGCTAAAATTATTCCAGAATTTAATCTTGCATAACTATAAATAAATCCAGCTACAAGATGCGGTAATATAACTATTGGTGAGAAAATTAATAATTCAATTGTTAATTCATAATTTACTAAATGTGGCAAACTAAATATTAAAAGTAATCCATAAAATATTTTTCGCCTATTCACTTTCCATAATTTGGAAAATAAGTCAACATTTTTTTGATTTAAACTTAAATATAAAATAATACCAATTCCTAAAGCAATTAATATACAATACAGTTTTTCAAGTTCTAATAGGTTTTTTAAAATGAAATAAGAAATTCCGATTGTAGTTGTTGTTAAATTCCGTTTTGAAAACAATAATCCAATTCTGTATGTGAATTCTTCTATAATCGGTCCAATAATCGCAACCATTAAAATTTTTAGGATTGGACTATAATCTCTTAATTTTTCTCCAGTAATGTTCTTTGGTATTTCAAAAATTCCATAATAATCCAAGAAGTAAGAAATTCCGAAACAAAACGCTTTCAGAAGTATCATTATTCCGTAGAGTTTCAATCCAAGAAATATAGTTTCTTTTAAATTTCGTTTTTCTTTTGGTAAGAATCCAGATTTAGCTAAAATCCAAATATTTTTAAATTCGTTCAAAAGTTTGTGGTTTTTCTCAAATGTGCTACAACCTAATATTGATATGATTTCGTTTTAATGACATACATCAGTGGTTAGCGAAGTTAGGATTTTTCACGTAAAAAGTCAATAGGGAAAAAGCCCTTTTTTTTAAATATTTATTGTTTAGTAGATTATATTTAACATAAAATTCGGTAGTTGAAATTTTAAATTCAATATTCTGATTGTTTGATGTGTAGCTCAATTTTTCTTGAGCAAATATTGATATTGGTAAAACCAATATCAATATTAAGTATATTTTTTTCATTGTAATTCAATTTTTGTTAATGTTAATAGTTGATAAGATATGTTTGAAATATCAAATCTTTTTTCACAAACTTCTTTTAGTTCTCCAGAGAACTTTACGTTTAAGGATGTTTGAGAATTTAAAATGCTTAAAATTTCATTTGTAATTAAATCTTCATTGCAAACAATCATATGTTGTGCGCAATTTGAACAGCTAGAATCTGTAATAGTAATCCAATATCTATTTGTGTAATAACTATTCGATTGTGTTTGTTCTTTGTATGTAATTGCTCCTATTAATTGAGTTGATTCGTTAATTATAGCTTTCGTTTCAGAATCACAGCCACAATTAGGTTGCGTGTCATCTTTATTACAATTACTGAAAATTAGAATTATAAAAAAGAATAAATAAGAAATAGTTTTTCTTAAACTTTTCTTTTCGTTGTTTTTTGTTTTCATTTTTTTCTTCTTTTTATTCATTAGCATGTTGTTTTTATTGTTAATATTAATTTTTGAGTTCGCAATTTCGTTCTCAAATTGGTTACAACTTAACACTGATATGATTTCGTTTTAATGACTTATATCAGTCGTTAGCGAAGTTAGAATTTTTCACGCAAAAAGTCAATAGGGAAAAACCCTTTATTTTAAAGCAAATAAGATGTTTGGTTTTTACTTTTAAAAATTGATATTTTGGAGTCTAGTGTCGTTCGTGTTTTTCATGAGTTTATACTTAGTTTTTCAATAGTAAACGTAATTTAAAAATTTACTTTAATTTTTAGAATAGGCGAGAAGTAGCGATTACTTACAACGTTTGTTAGCTTTAATTATTTAGTTTTCGGCAAACTTTAGTAAAGGATTTATGTTTCCATTATCAGCCGCTCTTAGCGCTTTAATGTATGCTTTTCTTGTTTCATCTGCTTTGACCATGTTAGACATTTGCCAGCTAAAAATTTCTTCTCCAAAAATAGATTCAATAATGATATCTGCCATCATTCTTGAGTGTCTACCATTTCCATTTGGAAAGCAATGTATTGCTACAATTCTATGTTTAAATCTAATTGCAATTTCTTTAGGTGTATATGTTTTATTTTCTATCCAGTATTTAGTATCGTCAAAAAGGTTCTTTAATTCTATGGCTATTTGAGTCCAATTTATTCCAATATTTTTATTAGACATTCTAAACTCGCCGGCCCATTTCCAGATATCGCCAAACATTTTTTTGTGAAAATCTTTTATAAATTTTTCGGTCAATATTTTTTCAGATTTTAAATGTGCACGCAATGTCCATTCTACAGCCTTTTCAATATTTAACTGTTCAAACTCGTCGAGTTCTTTTTGTGTTGTTATTGATTTTATTTTAAGACCTTCTTTTTCATCCTCATCTAAAGGTGTTTGGCCGTCTTCATATGTAAGATTTAATCCCATAACGACTTTCTCATTTCCCTTTTTATCTCATTTGCCAAGTCTGTTATCAAGTCATTAATTTTATAATCACCGATTCCTTGGTCTTCTAGCTTCATGTTTTGATTTGTTCTTAAAACAATTTTTCGAGCCAGTTTTTCAGCTTTTAAATTTATTAGATCTTCAATGCTGCCATTTTTAGGAACATAACCATATACAAATTGCATGTCTAATGCTTTACCAACATCTCTTAATTTATGAACGGTAATTTGACCTGTAGCTTCGCGTTCTTCAATTTTTTGTACAGCTCCTTTGGTCACATTTAGTTTGGTGCCTAATTGTTCTCTAGTCATATTAAAGGTAGTTCTAATGGTATGAATCCATCCTTTTTGTGGAACTAGAACCATACCTGCACTTTTAAATTCGACTAATTTTTGATCTAATTGTTCTATGAGTAGTTTTTTTTTGTTTCTCATCAGTTTTTTTTTGTACATATAGGTAGTTAGATTAGTGCTAAAGTATACAAATATGTATAAATAAACAAAAAAAAGAATACCTATATGTATTTTTTTTATTTAAAAGTATACGTATAAGTATGTTTTTTAGAGAAAGATACAACTCAAATTAAGTTAATATAGTTTTGACTTGTATTTGTTTTAATGACTTCTATCAGTAAGTAAGGGAGTTAAAATTTTTTGCTCAAAAACTCAATAAGGAAAAATCCCTCTTTTAAAACAAACAAAATGTTTGGTTTTTACTTCTTTAGAAATTGATGGTTTCGAGTTGTTTGACTAGGTTTTGTAGTTGGCTTTTTTATCCGCTTGCTAGTACGATTGTTATTTTAAAAAGAAAATTTATTAAATAAAGACTTACTTGCAAAAGTGTAGAAAGCTTTTTGCAAGTAAACTTAAAAAATGAAAATAACTTTACATGATTTTTGTGGGTACTTTTAGATGTTAATTTCAACTTCCAATTGTCTATTTAGTATTCCTTTTCCGCCAGCCATTAAATCTTTTATTTTTCCTTTTTCTATTTGTAAGTTAACAATAATAAGACTTTTTGAAGGTTCTTTTATATATTTACCTTGTTGATGTTAATTTTTTTTTCTTAACTTTTAAGATATCAAATAAATAACATGCAAGTGGTCCAGCAGCCATTCCTGTTCCTGACTCTTCTAATATTCCATAACGTGGACCAAACATTTTTGATGTAGCATCATATTTTATATCCGTAGAAAATACATAGTACCCAATTAAATCAAACGCTTCACTAATTTCGTTTATTAGCTCAAAATCAGGAATTATATACTTTAAAATTTTATAATTTTTTACAGGAACAAGTATAAATGAGTTGCCGGTATTTACTAATTGGATTGGCGTATTTGGCATTAAGTCAATTTTCTCTAATCCTAAT
This sequence comes from Polaribacter glomeratus, assembly GCF_002954665.1. GTDB lineage: Bacteria > Bacteroidota > Bacteroidia > Flavobacteriales > Flavobacteriaceae > Polaribacter > Polaribacter glomeratus. Next base: position 289,057 of record NZ_MSCM01000001.1, read on the forward strand.
GATTTTAGAATTACGCTTTCTTTGTGGCTTACATCCATATATTTTGGTGCTAGCTGTTCCATAAAAGCTAAATCCCCAATTATTTCTATTTTTCGTTTCCCGTCTATAGTTTCTTTTGATGAACTGTCGTTATGTAAAACGCCAATTTGTTTTAAATAAGAAAATGTGGCTACCGTAGCATGTCCGCAGTGCGCTATTTGTTTGGGGTAAAGAAGTCTAATTTAAAGTCTTCAGTTTTAGATTTTGAAACAAAAGCAGTTTCAGATAAACCTACTTTTTTAGAAATTTCAAGTTTATCTTTATTAGATAAATCATTTGCGTTTAAAACTACTCCTGCTGGGTTGCCACCTTTTCCGTTTTCAGCAAAAGCGTTAAGAATTTGTACTTTAACTATTTTTTTTGAACTGTCCATGATACTATTTTTTTATGTTATATAAGATGGACGGTATTCGTTAGAAAAAGACGTAGTTAACTCTAATTATTTTCAAAGTTTAATAATTTACCAGTTTTATCAGACTCAACATTTAGGCAATCTAATATTCTTTCTTTTAAAATTTCTTTCGCTTTTTGAACTCTTGATTTTGTTCTAGAATACGAATTTTTTAAATGTTTAGCCAACTCTTTTTGCGAGTAGTTTTTACAGGGTGTTAAAATAATTGCTTCTTTATGATGAGAAGAAAGGTTTTCTATCTTTTGATTGATAGAGTTGGTTAGGTTTGCGTATTCAAAATTATCAGTATCTGTTTCAGAAATATCGAAATCATTTATGAATAGATTTTTATCTTTTACTTTTCGAAAATAATCGATAAAAGTATTTCTTGTAATTTGATATACCCAAGATGTAAGTTTAGAAGTATGTTTTAGTTGATGAATTTTAGTTTGAACTTTTTAAAAAACATCTTGATGAATGTCTTTTGATGTCTGTTCATCTTTTACTTTTCCTAAAATGAACCTATAAAGCTCTTCGTTTAGATCAATTCAAATAGTATTAATTTCAGTTTTCAAAATTTTTGTTTTTTCAGCTTTTACACAATTTAATATTTATGTAGTTTAGTTTTAATGATTTAAAATAGTCTTTAGTTAGGTTAGTAATTTTCATTTAAAAAGATAACAAGCAAAATTTTTTGGGTTAAAATTTACAGTTCTGTTTTATTTACCCTTTTTTGCATAGCAATTATAAAGTAAAGCTATTAATTAAATTTTAATGATTCAAACATTACTCCGTAATCATCAATATACTTATTAAAAGAGGCCGAATTTGCATAATAAGAGTAGCTGTAGAAGCTTAAGTTATACTCAAAATACATATGTCTAATTATATGGTATTTTAAGTTCATGTTAAATTTTTCGTCTACAATATACGTTTTACCAAACTTAGTTTCAATAATCGTTTCTTCTCTAAAATAATCTGTTACAAATCTTTTGTTTGTAGATTCTTTAGCAACTACTTCGCTTAAAGTTAAATTTGTGTCTTTTGTTTTGGGTATAGTACGTACTTGAATTTGAATATCTGGATATTTACTATTTTGGCCTATTGGTTTATAGCCTATTTCTCTATGTATGTCTAAAAAAGAATGCCAATTTTCTGGCAAGACTAATTTATATTCTAAAGAATTTAATTGATTTTCTAGTACAGTGTTTTCTTTCTGTTTTACTTTTAAGTTAGTTGCACAACTGGCAAGTAGTATCAATAAATGTAGTAAGATATACTTTTTCATATTTTAAAAATTACTTTAGTTAACAAAACTAAAAGCTGATTAAATAGCACTTTTAACAAACTTAATACTTTTTATCAAAAGTAAATAGTAAAAAATATTTTTTTAAATCACTACTATTTAAGACTTCCTTTTTTTGAACTTTATTAAAAGTCGTCAAGTATAGAATTCATAAAGTTTTACACGATTGGTGCACGAGGTCTGTTCTAATTGTGGTGTTGTTAAATTTATTTTTAATATGTAGCTAAGCTTGTAATAAACAACTTAAATTAAATGATATAAAAGTAGTTTAAACTTTTTAGCGGAGTTACTATTTTCAATTAAAAGTGCGGTGCGAAAAAATGTATTTTCTTATTTAATGTTTAGCTTATTTTTTAGGTATCTAAAAAAAAATCTGACTTTGATTATTTCAAATTCTACTTAAATAAGTTGAAGAGGTTTTTACTCTGATTAAATTTAAATATGTATAAACAAGCCAAATTACTTATTTCTATTTTTTAATAAATGTTTCACAGAAATAAAAATTAGCAGTAAGATTGATAATATTGAAAAAGCACCAATAACCAATAACACGTTGTATGGTAAAGTAATTTCTAAGAGAACCATTATTTAATTTTTAGGGAAAACTTTCAGGTGTTGTAAACAAACTTATCACATAAATTTTAAACAAATATAATTTTTTTTTAAAAACTAAAAAAGGGGAAAAACCCCTTTTTTTTAAGGCAAAAAAAAACTCCAAACTTTCGTTTGGAATTTTTATTATTTTAAGATTTTGTTTCTGTTCTTGTTTCAGGTTTCTTTTTACCTTTTTTTATTTTGATGGTGAGCTCATTTTTCTCTTCATCTAACTCCATAGAAATAGTGTCTCCTTCAGAAAGTTTTGAGTTTACAATTTCTTCGGCTAAAGCATCTTCAATATATTTCTGAATCGCTCTTTTAAGCGGTCTTGCTCCGTACTTTTTATCAAAACCTTTGTCTGCTATGTAATCTTTAGCTTTATCACTTAATTCTAAAGTATACCCTAAATCAGAGATTCTACTCAGTAGCTTACCTAACTCAATATCAATTATAGAATGGATATCTTCTCTTTCTAGTGCATTAAAAACAATTACATCATCAATTCTGTTTAAGAATTCTGGAGCAAAAGATTTCTTTAAAGCACCTTCAATTAAAGATTTTGCATTGGCATCTGCTTGTGCTGTTTTAGATTCAGTTCCAAAACCAACACCGCCTCCAAAATCTTTTAATTGACGAGAACCAATATTAGAAGTCATAATAATTATGGTATTTCTAAAGTCTATTTTACGTCCTAAACTATCTGTAATATGGCCATCATCTAAAATTTGTAGCAACATATTAAAAACATCTGGATGCGCTTTTTCAATCTCATCTAACAAAACTACAGAATATGGTTTTCTTCTAACTTTCTCTGTTAATTGTCCTCCTTCTTCGTAACCTACATATCCCGGAGGTGCACCAATTAAACGTGAGATTGCAAATTTTTCCATGTATTCGCTCATGTCAATTCTAATCAAAGAATCATCAGAATCGAATAATTCACGTGCTAAAACTTTAGCTAATTGCGTTTTTCCAACACCAGTTTGACCTAAAAAAATAAAAGAACCAATTGGTTTGTTAGGATCTTTTAACCCAACTCTATTTCTTTGAATTGCTTTTACAACCTTGGTTACAGCTTCATCTTGCCCAACTACTTTTCCTTTTATCATAGAAGGTAGCTCGTGTAATCTGTGTGTTTCTGCTTCTGCCACTCTATTTACAGGAATCCCAGTCATCATAGAAACTACTTCTGCAACATTATCTTCGGTAACAATTTCTCTATTTAGTTTAGAGTCATCTTCCCATTGCTTTTGCGCAGAATTTAACGCAGATTCAATGTTTTTTTCATCATCACGCAATTTTGCGGCTTCTTCGTATTTCTGACCATTAACTGCTTTTGTTTTACGATCTCTAATAATTTCTAATTGCGATTCTAGTTCTAAAACTTGTTTAGGAACCACAATATTTGTGATATGAATTCTAGATCCAGCCTCATCTAAAGCATCAATTGCTTTGTCTGGCAAATAACGATCTGTCATATACCTGTTCGTTAATTTTACACAAGCTTCTATAGCATCGTCTGTGTAATTTACATGATGATGTTCTTCATACTTGCTCTTAATATTTTGTAAAATTTGTATGGTTTCTTCTACGGATGTCGGATCTACAATTACCTTTTGAAAACGACGCTCTAATGCACCGTCTTTTTCAATATTTGTTCTAAATTCATCCAACGTAGTTGCGCCAATACATTGTATTTCGCCTCTTGCTAAAGCTGGTTTTAACATGTTAGAAGCATCTAAAGAACCCGTTGCGCCACCTGCACCAACAATGGTATGAATTTCATCAATAAATAAAATGATATCATCATTCTTTTCAAGCTCATTCATTAGCGCTTTCATACGTTCTTCAAACTGACCACGATATTTTGTACCAGCAACTAAGCTTGCTAAATCTAGAGAAACAATACGCTTATCAAACAGAATTCTTGAAACTTTACGTTCAACAATTCGCAGCGCCAAACCTTCTGCAATGGCAGATTTACCAACTCCAGGTTCTCCAATTAACATTGGATTGTTTTTCTTTCTACGACTTAAAATTTGAGAAACACGTTCAATTTCTTTTTGTCTACCAACTACAGGATCAAGTTTTCCTTTTTCTGCCAAATCGGTTAAATCTCTACCAAAATTATCTAAAACCGGAGTTTTAGATTTTTTTACATTTTTTCCTTTTTGAGATTGGTCAAAAGGATTTGATTTTTCTGAGGCATAATCTTCATCATCCGAAGGCGTTTCTGCAATTGGGTTAGAAGGTAAGTCTGCCTCTGTATTATCTACATGTAATTGTTTGTATAAAGCTTTTGCTTCATCATAATTTACATGGTATTTTTGAATCAACTTTGTAGTTGGGTCATTTTCATTTCTTAAAATACACAGTAATAAATGTGCCGTATCTATAGATTCACTTTGATACAATTTAGCTTCTAAAAAAGTTGTTTTTAGTGCTTTTTCTGCTTGCCTTGTTAGGCTCAAACTAGGTTTATCTGTGCGCTCTATAAATGAAGGGTCAGTAGGGTTTAATTGTTCTAACCGCTTGCGTAATAAATTTAAATCAACATTAAATGCTGTTAAAATTTCTATTGCTTTTCCTTCTCCTTTTCTAATTAAACCTAATATTAGATGCTCAGTTCCAATAAATTCGTGGCCTAATCTTAAAGCCTCTTCTTTACTAAAAGTGATTACATCTCTAACCTTTGGTGAAAAATTATCGTCCATATTTCTTTCTATATTGATGTAAATTTAGTCCTTTTTTTTTTGAATAATTACAAAAAATATGCCAATACAAAAATAACTGACAGTTTGACTATTTAGAACAAGATATAAAACTCTACGAAAGCAAGCAAATAAATTGTTGTTAAAAATTATCAAAAAATGTTGATAACTCTAGTTAATTACACCGCCTAAAACCTTTGTAGATACTATTAGAAGTAGTATCTTGCCTTGTTTTAAAAATTTGAATAAATATTAATAAAATATATATGGCAGAGGGAGAAAAGTTAATTCCTATTAACATAGAAGATCAGATGAAAGCTGCATACATTGATTACTCAATGTCAGTAATAGTCTCAAGAGCATTACCAGATGTAAGAGATGGTTTAAAGCCAGTTCACAGAAGAGTATTGTTTGGTATGCACGAATTAGGGATTAAGGCAACTGGATCGTATAAAAAATCAGCAAGAATTGTTGGGGAAGTTTTAGGTAAGTTTCACCCACATGGTGATACTTCTGTGTATGATTCTATGGTGAGAATGGCACAACCTTGGAGCGTTCGCTATATGATGGTTGATGGCCAAGGTAACTTTGGTTCTGTAGATGGCGATTCTCCTGCAGCAATGCGTTATACAGAGGTTAGAATGCAAAAAATATCAGAAGACATGTTAGCTGATATTGAAAAAGATACTGTAGATCACCGTTTAAATTTTGATGATACTTTACAAGAACCAACCGTTTTACCTACACGTATTCCTAATTTATTAGTAAACGGAGCTTCGGGTATTGCAGTAGGTATGGCAACAAATATGGCGCCTCATAACTTAACAGAAGTTATTAATGGTACCGTTGCATATATCGATAATAGAGATATTGATATTGATGAATTAATGCAACACATAACTGCACCAGATTTTCCAACAGGAGGAACTATTTATGGTTATGATGGTGTAAGAGAAGCTTTTCATACGGGCCGTGGACGAATTGTAATGCGCGCAAAAGCTATTATCGAAGAGGTAAAAGGACGTGAGTGTATTATTGTTACAGAAATTCCGTATCAAGTTAACAAAGCAGAAATGATTAAAAAAACTGCTGAACTTGTAAATGATAAAAAATTAGAAGGAATTGCAAATATTAGAGACGAGTCTGATAGAAACGGTATGCGTATTGTTTATATCTTAAAACGTGATGCAATACCTAACATCATTTTAAATAAATTATATAAATATACACAACTACAAACCTCTTTTAGTGTAAATAATATTGCTTTGGTAAAAGGTAGACCAGAACAATTAAATTTAAAAGAGTTAATTCATTATTTTGTAGAACATAGACATGAAGTTGTTGTTCGTAGAACAGAATTCGAATTAAAGAAAGCAGAAGCAAGAGCGCATATTTTAGAAGGGTTAATTATTGCATCGGATAATATAGATGAAGTAATAAGAATTATTAGAGCTTCTACAAATGCCGATGAAGCAAAAGAAAGTTTAATTACACGTTTTGAGTTAACAGATATTCAAGCAAAAGCAATTGTAGAAATGCGTTTGCGCCAGTTAACTGGTTTAGAACAAGATAAATTAAGAGCAGAATTTGACGAAATTATGTTAACAATTGCCGACTTAAAAGATATTTTGATAAATGAACCAAGACGTTATGAAATTATAAAAGACGAATTATTACATATTAAAGACAAATATGGTGATGATCGTAGATCTGTAATTGAGTATGCAGGTGGCGATATGCGTATAGAAGATATGATTCCAGACACAAAGGTTGTGGTAACAATTTCTAATGCAGGCTATTTAAAACGTACAAACCTTGATGAATATAAAGTTCAAAATAGAGGAGGTAGAGGTCAAAAAGGTGCAACTACAAGAAATGAAGATTTCTTAGAGCATTTATTTGTTGGTACAAACCATCAATATATGATGTTCTTTACTCAAAAAGGTAAAGTATTCTGGATGCGAGTTTATGAAATTCCAGAGGGTGGTAAAAACACAAAAGGTAGAGCAATGCAGAATCTAATCAATATTGAACAAGATGATAGCGTAAAAGCCTTTTTAGTTACCGAAGATTTAAAAGATGAAGAGTATATTAATAGTCATTATGTAATTATGGCAACTAAAAAAGGTCAAGTTAAAAAGACTTCTTTAGAGCAATATTCTCGTCCAAGATTAAACGGAATTAACGCAATTACCATTAAAGAAGGTGATGAGTTATTAGAGGCGAAATTAACAAATGGTAATAGCCAAGTAATGTTGGCTTTAGCATCTGGTAAATCAATTCGTTTTGAAGAAGCAAAAACGAGACCAATGGGTAGAACTGCTTCTGGTGTAAGAGGTATTACACTTCAGCACGATAAAGATGAAGTTATTGGTATGGTTGCTGTAAATGATACGGAAACCGATATTTTAGTAGTATCTGAAAAAGGATATGGTAAGCGTTCTAGTGTTGATGATTATAGAATTACAAATAGAGGAGGTAAAGGAGTGAAGACTTTAAATATTTCTGAAAAAACAGGTAATCTAGTAGCAATTAAAAATGTAGATGATTCTAATGATTTAATGATTATCAATAAATCTGGTCTTACTATTAGAATGGCTGTAGAAGATTTACGTGTAATGGGTAGAGCAACACAAGGCGTTCGTTTAATTAAGATTAAAGAAGATGACAGCATTGCCGCAGTAGCTAAAGTTGTGCATGAAGAGGAAGATGAAATCGAAGATGTTGATGGTGAAAACGAAAATGGCACGGAAATTGAAAATGATTCAAATGAAAATCAAGAATAACAATAAATCAAATTAAATTAAACACTCATTAAAATGAAAAAACAAATTTTAGCGCTTTCTATTGGATTAATCACCATTGGTGCATTTGCGCAAAAAGACGAACTAAAGGCTGCTGGAAAAGCACTTAAAAAAGACGACTTTAAAGCAGCTCAAGAAGCTATTATGCCATTAGAAGCTATGGAAGCAACCATGGATTCTAAATACAAAGCAGAGTACTATTTTATCAAAGGGCAAGCTTATGGTAAAATGGATGCAAAGAAAGCAGCAGAGGCATACAACCAATTATTTGCTTATGAAAAAGAAATTGGTAAAGCAAAATATACTAAAGAAGCGCAACCAAAACTAAATGATTTAATTCAGTTTGTTTCTAACAATGCAATTAAGCTTTATAATGACGATAAAGACTATAAAAAAGCAGCAGAAAATTTTTATTTAACATATAAGTTAAGTCCTACTGATACCTCTTTTTTATATAACGCAGCCTTAAGTGCTTCATTAGGAGAAGAATATGATGCTTCATTAGGGTATTATAAAGAATTGCAATTGGTAGGTTATACGGGTCTTAGTACTCAATATATGGCAACAAATAAAGAAACAGGAGTGGTTGAAGATCTTGGTACTAAAGTGCAAAGAGATTTAATGGTAAAGTCTGGTTCTTATATATTGCCTACTACAGAAGTGTCAGAATCAAAGCAAAGCGAAATTGTTAAAAATATTAGTTATATTTTAATTAATCAAGGAAAAACTGATGAGGCAATTGTTGCTATAAAAGAAGCTAGAAAGTCAAATCCATTAGACTTAAACCTTTTATTAAATGAGGCCCAATTATATATTAAATTGGATCAAATGGATAAGTTTGGTGCCTTAATGCAAGAAGCTATAAAATTAGACCCAACAAATGCAACTTTATTTTTTAATTTAGGTGTTGTGAACGCTAATGAGAAAAAAACCGAAGATGCAATTGGATATTATAAAAAAGCAATTGAGTTAGACCCAGACTATGCAGATGCTTACATGAATTTAGCAGTTGCAATTTTATCTGGAGAAGAAGCGATCGTTGTTGAAATGAATAAAAACTTATCTAATATAAAAAAGTATGATGAGTTAGAGGTAAAGCAAAAAGATTTGTATAGAAAAGCTTTGCCTTATTTAGAAAAAGCAGATGAAATTAATAGATCAGAAGATACTGTTAAATCACTATTAAATATTTATGATCTTTTAAGAATGAATGATAAAGCAGATGCTTTAAGAGTAATTTACAAAAAGATGAGACAATAACATTTTTCTCTTAATTAATAGAAAAAAACCGAAACTTAAAAGTTTCGGTTTTTTTTATATCATTTTTTTAATAACTCTAAGTTTATGGGTATGCTTTTGTAAATCGGCATTAAAAATACCACTATGATCTAAAGTGTCAATCCTAACCTTACCATGTGCATGTATAATATGGTAATCATTTAGAATAATACCAACATGTATAATTTCTCCTTCTTCATTATCAAAAAAGGCTAAATCACCAGGTTCACTTTCTTCAATAAAACTTAAAACTTCACCTTGTTTAGCTTGTTGTTTTGAATCTCTTAATAATTTGTAGCCACAAAGTTTGTAAGCCATTTGTGTAAAACCAGAGCAATCAATACCAAAAGGAGTTTTTCCTCCCCATAAAAAAGGAGTATTTAAATAGGTGAAAGCGTTTTTAATGATCTCGTTTTTAGGAAGTATACCGCTAAAAACTGCACCATCGTATGCATACCTTTTAGAGTTCATTATAAATTCATTATTGATAAAATTTGGCAATCTAGAACCCAAAGGAATTGTAATTAAATCGTTCGTAGAACTTGTAATAAAATCAATTACTTCACCAGAATAAATAGGTTCTTTGGTTGATAGCCTATGAAATATTTCTTCAGAAATTTCTTCAAATTGTTTATTATCAACATAGCCTTCATACTCGTCAAAAGAGATTCGAACTTTACTCCAATATTTACCTTTTTCAAGGATTGTAAAATGCTCACCAAATAGCATCTGACTTGTCATTTCTGACTTGTCTGAAGCCTCTGCTCTTATTGGGGTTATACTAAGATTGCAAATACCGAAAATCAAACTTATATTTTTTAAATTCTTTCAATAATCATTGCGCTTGCACCACCACCACCGTTACAAATAGCTGCAGCACCAATTTTTGCATTGTTTTGTTTTAAAATAGAGGTTAAAGCAATTACAATTCTAGCTCCAGAAACACCTAAAGGATGTCCTAAAGACACTGCACCACCATTTACATTTACGTTTTTATCATTAAGACCTAAAATTTTCATATTTGCCAAACCAACAATTGAGAAAGCTTCATTCAATTCAAAATAATCTACAGCATCTAAAGAGATATTTGCTTTTGCTAAGGCTTTTGGCAATGCTTTTGCAGGTGCAGTCGTAAACCATTTTGGTTCGTGAGCAGCATCAGCATAACTTAATATTTTTGCAATCGGAGTTATATTTAATTCTTTTGCTTTATCCGCAGACATTAAAATTAATGCAGCTCCACCATCATTTATAGTTGATGCGTTTGCAGCAGTTACGGTTCCATCTTTTGTAAAAGCAGCTCTTAATGCAGGGATTTTTTCTATAAATACATTTTTATATTCTTCATCTTCAGAAAAAAGGACTGGTTCTCCTCTTCTTTGCGGTATCGAAACGGGTACAATTTCATCAGAAAATTTACCTTCGCTCCAAGCTTTTGAAGATCTATTGTACGATTGAATGGCAAATGCATCTTGATCTTCTCTAGAAAACTCATATTTAGTAGCACATTCATCGGCACAAACACCCATTGCAACATTTTCATAAGCATCTACCAAACCATCTTTTTGCATACCATCTTCCATGGTAATTGGTCCGAATTTAGAACCATTTCGAGCATGTTGATAATGAGGAATTGAACTCATGTTTTCCATACCTCCCGCAACAACAATATCCGCATCTCCCAAAGCAATTGCTTGGGCAGCTAACATAATTGCCTTCATGCCAGAAGCACACACTTTATTAACCGTTGTACAAGGCACTGTATCTGGAATGCCAGCATGAATGGCAGCTTGTCTCGCAGGTGCTTGTCCTAAACCAGCAGAAACTACATTTCCCATAAAAACTTCATCTACTAAATTAGCATCTAAGTTAATTTTTGCCAAAGCTCCTTTTATGGCAGTTGCGCCTAAAATTGGAGCAGGAATCGAAGATAAACTCCCCATAAAACTTCCTATTGGTGTTCTTGCTACTGATACTATTACAACATCTTTCATACGTTACGCTTTGTGTTTTTATTCAAAATAAGATATGGCTAAAATAGCCAAATAATATCAAAATGAAATCTTAATAGATGTGTAATTTTTAAGCTTCACAATTTTACTGTAAGTTTGTGTATTAAGAGAAATACGAATGAGTGAAATAATAAATAAAATCTACAGAAACAATACCTTTATTTACAAGGTGTTTTTATTTTTGATTACAACTGTAGCCATTGTCTATTTGTTTCCGAAAGGAGGTCAGTTTAAATACGATTTTACCAAAGGAAAGCCTTGGCAGTATGATAATTTACAAGCTCCTTTTGATTTTGCAATTCAAAAAACAGCCGAAGAAATTGTCATTGAAAAAAAGAATATAGAAACGAATTCGAAAAAATATTTTCAATACGATTTAGCGGTTTTATCTGATGTAAATCGAGCCTTTAATAGCAGGATTAATTTAATTAAACCTACTGATACTTTTACAAGAGATGAAATTAATCAACTAAAAAAAACAGGAGAAAATGTTATACAGCAAGTTTATAGCGTTGGTTTTCTAGAAGTTGTAAGTGAAGGCAGGGCTTCTAAAAAAGATGAAATAATTGCACTCATAAAAGACAACGAAGTACAGGATGTATTGTTTAAAAACCTGCTAACTTCTAAAAATGTTTTAGCAATTATAAACATTAACTTAGGCAAAGAACCCTATTCTTTTGGGCAAAAACAAATGTTAAATCTTTTAGCAAGTATTATAAAGCCCAATGTTTCTTATGATACGCTCTACACCGATAAAATAATAGCAAACGACATCAGTCATATTTCTTATACAAAAGGAAAGGTAACTTTAGAAGAACTTATCATTTTAAAAGGAGACATTGTAGAAGGTAGAAAATTAGCCATATTAAATTCTTTAAAAAGCGAATTTGATTCTAAAGTTTGGACAGACTCTAATTATAATTGGATTGTATTTGGCTATACCATACTGGTTTCTTTAGCATTATTGATGTTGCTTTTATTTCTTCATAAATACCGAGTAGATATTTTTGAGAATAATAATAAAGTAACTTTTATATTCTTTAATGTATTTGCCATGATTTTTATACAAACATTGGTTATTAAATACAATTCAGATTATTTATATATTGTTCCGCTAAGTATATTACCCATTATTTTAAAAGCTTTTTTTGATGCTCGTTTGGGCTTGTTTGCGCACGTTTTAACCGTCTTACTTTTAGGTTATATTGTGCCAAATAGCTTCGAGTTTATTTACTTACACATTATTGCCGGTATTGTAACTATTTTAACTGTTTCAGAATTATACAAAAGAGCAAACTTGTTTATTTCTGTGGCACAGATTACAGGTATTTACATGATTACGTATTTTGCATTTTCTATTATTAAAGAAGGAAATGCTTCACAAATAAATTTAAATTATTTTATGCTTTTTGCGGCAAACGGATTGCTTTCCTTTTTATCAATCATCTTAATTTATATTTATGAAAAAGTTTTTGGGTTAGTGTCTGATGTTACTCTTTTAGAGCTTTCAAACACAAATACGAAGTTATTAAGAGAGTTAAATGAAAAAGCGCCAGGAACATTTCAACATTCTATGCAAGTTGCAAATTTAGCAGAAGCAGCAGCCAACGAAATAGGAGCAAACTCAATGTTAGTAAGAACAGGAGCTTTGTATCATGATATTGGTAAAATGTTAAATCCTACGTACTTTATTGAAAATCAATCTACAGGCGTAAATCCGCACAACGATTTATCACCAAGAGACAGCTCAAAAATAATTACAGATCACGTTATAAAAGGAGTTGAATTAGCTAAAAAGTACAATTTACCAGATAGAATTATCGATTTTATAAGAACACATCATGGTACAAGTTCTACCTATTATTTTTATAAAAAAGAACAAGAGTTAAATCCGGATACCCATATAGATATTAAAAATTTTCAATATCAAGGTCCTATTCCTTTTTCTAAGGAGACAGCAATTTTAATGATGTGTGACGCTGCAGAGGCGGCTTCAAAAAGCATAAAAGTACCTACTGCGCAAACAGTCAATGATTTAATTGATAAAATCATAGACAAACAGATGGCCGATAATCAGTTTTTAAACGCTGATATTACGTTTAGAGAGATAAAAGTTATTAAAAAAGTGATCAAGAAAAAGCTGATGAATATCTATCATTTAAGAGTTGAATATCCAGAATAAAAAAAATATAAAAAAAAGTTAGAAACAATTTGCTAAATTGTTTTTTGAATACTACATTTGCACTCGCAATTTTAAATAATTGTGATAAGTTCTAAATTTAAGGAGAGGTGCCAGAGCGGTAATGGAGCAGATTGCTAATCTGTCGACGGGTGACTGTCGCCAGGGTTCGAGTCCCTGTCTCTCCGCAAATTTATTTAGTTCGGGGTGTAGCGTAGCCCGGTCATCGCGCCTCGTTTGGGACGAGGAGGTCGCAGGTTCGAATCCTGCCACCCCGACCAAAGTTGTCGTAGCAACTTAAAAACTACGGGCTCTTAGCTCAGTTGGATAGAGCACCTCCCTTCTAAGGAGGCGGTCGGAGGTTCGAATCCTCCAGGGCTCACTTAAAGCTTCACAGAAATGTGAGGCTTTTTTGTTTTTTACTAGGTTTGCCAAACTTTTAAAAACGGTAAAAGAATACTAAGTAGCAGCCAAAAAGCAGTGTTAGTAAGCAATCTAAAAGTTGTACTTAAGTGTTTAATTGATACTTAA
>NZ_MSCM01000001.1:304541-309361 GCF_002954665.1 Polaribacter glomeratus
ATTGAGCCATACTTAACGAATATAAATATACTTTTCATCTAAAGATTATATTCGTTGGTCGATTTATAAAATTTAAAAGAGGGTATAATTTTATCTTTGAGGTGTATTTAACAACTAAAACCCTCGACATGAAAAATCTTAAAAAAATAGCTGTACTTGCTCTATTATTAATTGGTTTCTTCGCTTTTTCAAAAGCAGAAAAAACAACTTCAAAAACAAGTTTAAATATAGATGCAATTAATATTGTTAAGGCGCTTTCAAATCAAGAATTAGAATGCAGACCTACTTCTAATTTTCTGTTTTATGTAGAAGCTACTTTAGTTAAAAAGTCTCGTGGCTCTAGTACTGTTAATGCTACTATTTTTGTGTTAGACAGAGTTTCTGGTCAATATAATAGTGTAGCTAATGAAAACATTGTAGTACCTTTTCATAAAGAATCAGTTTTACAGTACGATATTGTAAAAAGTAATTGTAATAAAATAACGTTAGCAAACGGCGATAAAATAATAGGTAGTACCCAACCAGCAGCTTATTGTTTTAGTGATTTAATAAAATACGAAGTTGTTTTTAATAGCTACAATAGCGCTATTAATAAACTATTACATATAAATAGAACCTTATAATATTTGAGTTTAATTAACTAAAAGCTTCACAGAAATGTGAAGCTTTTTTTGTTTATGCCAACAAGTCGTAATAAAGTTGGTGCTCTATACTAAAACTTAAGTAAGTAAAACGTTGATGCGTAAAAAGTTATAGAAGCAAAAAAATAGTTGTTTTGGCCTATTTTAAGAAAAAACACGCATTTTGTTAAAAACTGCAGGGTTTTGTGGATAAGTATGGTATTAATTTTTAATAATAAGCAGTATCTTTACGATGTGATACAGCGATTATTTTGTGTTTTATAAGCACAACCTTGTTTAAGGCGTGTTAATCTTTTAAAACACCTTTTAAAAGCATTTAGAAAGTTTATTAAAGAGTGTCACAAACAAAAAAAGCCTTAAAGATGGTGCTTTAAGACTTTTTAAAAACGGTAACACTTAAAGAAGTGTGTAGTTTGATTTCGCAATCATAAAATTACAACTTTCTTTTAGCTTACCAAAAATATTTTTAAATATTTTAAAGCAGTCCACCAAACTGCATTTGGTAAAAAGCATGACTTAAATTTATTAGTCTAAACTCCTGTAGGTGTTTAATATACTTACAGTTATATTACATAAAGACGTATGTGATATTGGCAAACAGTTGCAGAGTTTTAAAGCGCGCTAAAAGAGGTGTTGCATTGCTGCCTCTATAAAAGCAAGGCATTTTATACATTTTTATAGTATGGTAAAAATTACTCCAATTAGTAAGTCTAACCCGCAAGATCGTGCGGCAGATAATAAATTTTATGCACAGGTAATCTCTTCTGGTAAAACAGATTTAGAGCGTTTAGCCTATTTAGTAGCACATCAAAGTACCGTTAGAGAAGGCGATTGTTATGCTGTTATTTTGTCTTTAATTCACAATATTGTAGACGAATTAAAACAAGGTAAAATTGTAAAGCTAGACAAGTTAGGCACATTTAATATTTCTGTAAGTTCAGAGGCAGAAGAAACTGCCGATGAAGTAACTGCAAATTCGGTAAAAGATGTGCGCATAAAATTTAGACCCGATAAAAGAATTAAAAGTTCTTTAAATATAAAAACAATCAATTTTACAACTTCGGATAAAGTGTAAGTTTACCGTTTTTTAATTTTCTTAACCTCAATAACGCTAGTTATTGAGGTTTTTTTTGCCCAAAAGTGCCAAAAAAGCTTAAAACCGCTTATAAGGTTTTAAAAAAACCTTATAAGCTATTAATCAATACTTTATAAGCTTGTTCGTAAAACCTTATAAGCTTTAGTACAAAACCTTGTAAGCTTTTTAAAAGTGCTTATAAGTTAATTTACAGAGGATTTTTTAGGCAAATTATACTTATTTTAGACAAAAAGGACCTTGGTTTTAGCATTAAAATCACTTTTCTAGGGTCAAAAAGAGGGGGAAAAGCTGTTTTTTCGTGCAATTTATAGCTTACATATTGCTTTTTTTTGGGTGTTTTGGTGGATTATTAGCAAAAAAAAAGTCGTTTTTTCTTCAAAAAAATACGTTTACCTGCGGAAACCCGTAAATAATATTCAATCTGATTTTAGATATTTACACAATCAGAGTTAATTTTATGTTTAAGAATAAAATATAGCTGTTTAAAAAGTTAAAAAAAAGTTAGAAAAGCATAGGAACTATTTAATAAATAGGTTGTGCATCTTTCGTTTAAAAACTTATTTAAATGTTAGTTCGAGTGATCACGTTTTTAGGCGTGATTATATCGAGAACCAATTTAATAACTAAAACATCTGTGCTCGTTGCAAGTTTTAGTCATTTCAATTGTGTACTTCACTCGAGTTTATAGAATATTTTAAAATGCAAAACGAGTGTATTAAGAATGAGATTTAAATAAGTAATGAGTACTGAACTAAGATTTAAAGTACACTAAAATAGCATTTTTAACTATTATTTAAATATATTTGAGGGCTATTAAAAAAGAATTAAAATTACATTTTGGTTTTTGTACTAAAAAACTAAAATCAGTTTACAACTTCTTATTAAATAGCAACAAAATGTTTTTTGATCAATGTCATTATGCAGATTTAAGATATTTGACAATTACGCTAATACTTTAAATTTTCGTTATGAATTTAAGGGCAATAAAAAGCGAACCTTTTATTATCTCGTTAAAAACATTAATTAATAAATAAAATTGTTTGTATATAACTAGTTGCCCACAATATGAAAAAACTGCTTGCAATAACAATCTTGTTAATTTCAAACCTCTGTTTTAGTCAATTAAAATCAGTGATAATTAATAGCGAAACGAAGGAAAAAATACAATACGTAAATATTTGGGTTGAAAACGAAAATATCGGAACAACTTCAAATGAAAAAGGAGAATTTAAATTAGAAATTAATGTTACGAAAACTATTCTTTTTTCTGCAATAGGTTTTGAAACAAAAAAAATATCCTCGGATTTAATAAAAGAGACACTTGAATTAAAACCACTGACAACCAAATTAGACGAAGTAATTATTAGTTCTAAAAAAACAACACAAGAATTAATAATCGGAGAATTTAAAAAGTCTAAAATCAATCATTATTTTGGTTGCGGAATAAAACCTTGGATTACTGCTAGATTTTTTAAATATAATGACGAATATGAGAAAACGCAGTTTTTAAAAAAAATAAGAATTCTAACAAAAAGTGATGTAAAAGACTCAAAATTTAATATTCGCCTATACGGAGTAAGCGAAAATGGAGAGCCAGAAAACTATATTTATGACCAAAATATAATTGGAATTGCAAAAAAAGGAAAAAAAACAACTGAAATCGATATTTCTGAATTAAATATTGAATTTCCCGAAAATGGTTTTTTTATTGCAATTGAGTGGCTAATTATTGAAAATAATAAGTATGAATATAAATATACAATGGAAGGTTCAAGAAAAAAATTAGATGGAACCTCTTATGAACCTGCAATCGGAACTTTACCTGCTGAAACGGACGAAAATAGTTGGATTTTTAATCAAGGAAAGTGGAGGAAAATTTGGAAAAATGCTGGAACAAGTAAAAAATATAAAGATAAATATAGTCTAATGGCAATTGAATTAACACTTACGAATTAAAAATACTGTGGGCAACACCGTGTATAATTAATGGCTGGTTCTCGCCTACTTACGAAAATCCTCGCGGATTTTCTATTCGGTTTTTATTTGCTAAATTAGGTGCTTAAACACGCCACTATTCATACACAAACACGTTGTAAGTAATGCGAAAAAACCCAGAAACCGAGTGAATAAAACGATATTTGAAATTACCAAAATGGACTGTCCTTCAGAGGAAAATCTAATCCGAATGAAATTGGACGGAATTTCGAGCATTGCGAACTTGGACTTTGATATTCCGAATCGAAGATTGACCGTTTTTCACAGCGGAGAAATTGACCAAATCGAAAAGTCAGTTATCGAACTGAATTTAGGCGGAAAAAAAATCTCAACTGAACAAACCAACCAAACAGAATTTAAAGAAAATGAAAACCAAAAAAAGTTACTTTGGTCAGTTCTTGCAATAAATTTCGCCTTTTTTATTATCGAAATGACAACAGGAATTATCTCAAAATCAATGGGACTTGTTGCGGATAGTTTGGATATGCTTGCCGACAGTTTTGTTTACGGAATTAGTTTGTTTGCGGTTGGCGGAACTGTGATTAAGAAAAAACGGATTGCAAAACTTGCTGGATATTTTCAAATTACACTTGCGATTATCGGATTTGTGGAAGTTCTAAGGAGATTTTTCGGAGACGAGAAACTTCCGAATTTTTCGACAATGATTATCGTTTCGATTTTTGCACTTATTGCGAACGGAATTTGTCTTTACATTTTGCAAAAGTCAAAAAGCAAAGAAGAGGCACATATGAAAGCGAGTATGATTTTTACCTCGAATGACGTGATTATAAATTTAGGAGTAATAATCGCAGGAATTTTAGTAAATTGGTTAAGTTCGAGTAAACCTGATTTGATTATAGGAACAATCGTTTTTGTGTTGGTAATACAAGGTGCATTTCGAATATTAAAAATAAGTAAGTGAACGAAAAAAAAGCACTACTTACAACACCGTATATAATTTATTGCTGGCTTATCGCCTACTTACGAAAGTCCTCGCGGACTTTCTTGGTCAGTAATTATTTACTAAATTAGTTACTTAAAACACGCAACAAACCATATACAATCACGTTGTACACAATTATGAAGAA
>NZ_MSCM01000001.1:310801-374952 GCF_002954665.1 Polaribacter glomeratus
CAGAAATGCCTCGTTCTTATATTAAGCAGCATACTAACTTAAAAGTCAATTTTACTCATAATAAATTTTATAAAGACAAATACTTTAATATTTTCGAAGTAAATAACTAAATTATGAAAAACATTATTCTCATTTTAATTATTTTAATTAGTTTGAAGTCTTTTGGGCAAAAAAATAATGCTGATAAATATCAAAAAGAATGGTTTGAAAAGGCTAAAATTGAGATTGAAAAACCTGATTTAGCAGGCGCATTAATAAAATTTTATTGGGCATATGAAAACAATAAAGAAAGTGAACTGGGAAAAGTTTGTTTGAAAAAAATTGATAGTTTAAAACCATTAGTAAGGAAAGAAAAGATAAATGAATTGAAAGGAAATTGGAAATTAGTCAATAATGAATCTAAAGAAGAACACTTTTTGAAAATTTCAGAAACTGAAATACGATTCTATGAAAAGAAAAATGGAAATTCCGAAATAAAATTGGTTAAAACTGAAAAGATATTATTTAATGAAATAAACTATGGTTCGTATCCAACTTATTGGGAATTAATATTTTCTGACAATCAAATTTGGAACTTTAATGTAAATGATAAAATAGACGAAAACATATTATACACATCTAAAACGAACAAAGTCGGCGATTACAGTATAAAACATTATCCAATGTACAAAGATGGTCGAAAACCAAGAGATAAAAGAAATTTTTACGAAAGAATAAAATAACAGTGTACAACACCTTGTAATTAATAATTTAAAAATATAAAAAATGAAAAATATACTATTTATAATAGCTTTAATAACTGTATTGAGTTGTAAAGCACAGCTACCAATAATTTCCACAGTTGATTTTGCAAATGATGAAGATAATAATATTGAATTATTTACTGGTTCTTATCTAAAAGATGTAGAAAATAAGTTTGCCCCTTTTATTGGAACTTGGAAATGGGAAAGTGGGACCTCACTTTTAGAGGTTGAGTTCTTAAAAGTAGAAATGGTTTACGATGGAGAAACTTATGAGGATTATCTTATTGGAAAATATAGATATGTAGATAATGGAGTAGAAAAACATAATTCATTAGGCGTAAATATTACTCCAAATAATGTCAATGGATATTCTCTTTACTTAATTAGAGGAGGCGGTTATGAAAAAGATAATTATAAGGAACTTAGTATGAATGACTTAAAAAAGAACATTTGGTGTAATTTATACATAACATTAACTACCCCTACAGAAGCTAAATGGAAAGTTAGAAGAACAGATGGTAATATCCCAACTGGAGGCTTTACTTTTCCAACAGAAGTTACACTTATAAAACAATAAAATACAAACCACAACACGGTATATAAAAAATAGCAGTTAAGTGCAAACTATAAAGTTTGTGCTTTTCTACTATTTTAATTTATAAACTGAAAGTATATGTATTTTTACTCTGCTACTTTTCATATACCAAAACGTTAGCCTTCATTATGACCAACTATTAACCAATGATAAAATTCTTTAGAAAAATTCGACAAAACTTACTCATGGAAAATAAAACTGGAAAGTATTTCAAATATGCTATTGGAGAAATTATTTTGGTTGTGATTGGAATATTAATTGCATTGCAAATAAATAATTGGAATGAAAAACGAATTCAGCATAATCAAGGAGAAGTTCTATTGTTGGAGTTGACAGAAGAGATTATAGAGGATATTAATACGTGTAATTGGGCTATTAAAAATCTAAAAGTAAGTATTAAAGAACAAGAGGCTATTTTTAAAGTTAAGAATTTAAGAACTGTCGATTTAGATAGCTTGTACTTTTTCTTTAGTGAAGCAAATGTTGATATAAAAATCGATGCAAATACCAAAATAAAAATCAACAATTTAGGTATAACTAGTTTAAGCACAAATGAAGAATTAAATAATGAAATTAATGAGTATTTTGATGGTTCTGTAATGAAATTTAATCGACGAATCGAATATGATTGGAGTAATCAGCGCCAAAGATGGAAAGATTTAAATGAAATAAATACCGTGAATTTTAATTCTGATTTGATTCAAGGTTTTGACAAAATGGATATTGAAGAAACTAAAAGTACTATCATTGGGCTTATAAATTCACCATTTTTTAAAAGGTCTATTTTAAATGCATATTATGCGAATAAGAGTACATTAGAAACGGTACTATATTTCAAAGAAAAATCTATTAGTTTACTTGAAAAAATTCATAAAGAATTATTAAAATCAAATCCTAAATTGAAACCCTTGCCGGATTTTGATATTGAACAGGATTCAATAAAAAATTGATTAAAATAACGAAAGGCTAACAACGTGTATAATTCATTGCTGTTTATAGCCTACTTATAAAAGTTCTTGCTGACTTCCGTAGGTAGTTTTTATTTACTAAATTCACTGCTTGAACCACGCAACTAATCTTATACAACAACGTTGGTAGTGATGTAAAACCGCTAACAAATGATAAAATTCTTCAGAAAAATTAGACAAAAAATGCTGACTGAAAATAAGTTCGGAAAATATCTAGCTTATGCAATCGGAGAAATTATTCTAGTGGTTATAGGAATTTTAATTGCACTTTACTTAAATAACCAACAAGAGGAGCATAAAATTCAAAAGCAACAACTTAACTATTTAAGGCAGATAAAAGTAGAAACTTTAAGCAACCTAAATTTACTCGCAATAGAGAAAGAAGAACTATCAAGTAAATTGGAAAATGGCTATAAATTACTAAATATAATGAATAGTGATAGCCTATCAAATAGTTTAACCGAATTAGAAATGTCATTTTCGATTTACGAATTCCAAAGAAAAGATAATGTGTTCTTTTATGAAAACGGAGCCTTGAACCAAATTATTTATAGCGGAGGATTAAAAGAGATTAAGAACGACAGTATTAGAGCTTTATTAGCATCATTAGAAGGAAAATTGACCGAAGTCAGATTACAAGAAGGTCAGGTTACCGAAGCTCAAGAAAATCTAGTAAATTATTTTTATCAAAATGGGGATTTTAGAAATCTAGCTGATGATATGGGATTTAATAAAATAATTGGATTAGATAGTTCCGCAAATAAAAAAGGAAATAAAAGTTTGTTACTTTCCAAACAATATGAAAATTATGTTTTTCAATTTGTTGCGTACGGCACTTCCTTGAAAAATAATGAATATTTATTATTTGAAAATGAAATGAAATCTCTCGTTAGATTAATAAACAAAGAGTTGGCTGAAAAATAACGAAAGCACAACGACGTATATAGTTAATAGCTAGTTTGTTGCTTAATCGAGGTTAAGGCGTATTTGGAAAGTCGCCAAATTTTTAAATTTGACGATTTCAAATAAAAAAGATAATTAGTAAAATTTAAAAATCTGGCTTGTGCTTAATCCGAAATTTATTTTCTAATTTATGCACAACGAGCCATATACCAACACGTTTGTAAATATTAAAATGAAACTATGAAAAAATATTTTATAATTATATTCTTATTAGTTAGCTATTTTTCTTTTTCGCAGAAATTTAAAAATAAATATCTTGACATTAACAACAATGAAATAACTGAGAGAGAATTCCATAAACAAAAAGACTATAAAGTTAATTACCCAATATTTATTCAATACGATTCGCTAAAAACAGGAATACTTGTTAGACGAAAAAATATAGGAAAATTAGATAAAATAGAATTAAACCAATTGAAGGAATATCTTACTAAACTATCTAACGAAAAAATTAATTCAAATAAAGTAATAGTCCTTAACTATCTTTCTTCTACCCCAATAACTCCTTATTTTGGAGAAAAATCGCATTGGTCAATATTTAAACAGGATTATTTAAGAGACTTAAATAAGATTCCTAACATTCAGCAAATTTGGGTTAATAATCCAGACAATCAAAACTTAGAATATTTTCACAGCGACAGAATTAAATGGGTTGAAGATTCTGACAGAATAATTGAAAAATTATTTTTCCCTTTTGAATTTGAATTTGGGAGCTTTGTAGTTATTAACTCTAATGGAAATTACATATCTTATTATGCGGAATATGGAAAAAAAAATGTGATCGATTTTACTAAAGAATGTCTAAAATTAAAATAATATTTTGCAACACCTTTTAAGTAAAAATTGCTACATTTAGCTAAAATAAAAATTAGTTGCTCTTTTTGCAAACTACTTAATTTCCTTATAAAATTACTAGTTCTCAAAACCGCAACTTTTAATACAAAACAACGTAGCTGCAATTAAAAACGCTACTATAAAATAAAGTCTTTGGAAAATTGTAATAATTGTAATAAGAATATATCAGGAAAATTTTGCGCTGATTGTGGGTTCCCAAAAGAAATTAAACGAATTGACAGTAAGTACATTACTGAAGAAATTAGTGATATTTTAAATTTTGACAAAGGAATCTTTTATACAATTAAAGAAATGTTTATTAGACCCGGTAATACAGTTAGAAAATTTGTTAATGGTGACAGAAAAAAAATTGTAAAACCTATTATATTTTTGATTATTTGTTCGTTAATCTATACAATTGGACAACAATTTCTTAGTTACGAAGGTGGCTACCTAATTTATAATATAGAAAACCGAGATAATGCACCAATAACGCTTCAATTATTTGATTGGTTTTCTAAAAATTATGGTTATGCAAATAGTATAATGGCTGTTTTTATAGCTATTTGGATTAGATTTTTCTTTAAGAAATATAATTATAATTTTTATGAAATCTACATTCTCTTATGTTACATAATGGGGATTTCTGTACTTATTTATACGTTATTAGGAATTATAGAAAGTGCAATTGATTTTCCATTATTAAAATCAGGAATATTTATTAGCTTAATATATAGCACTTGGGCTATTGGACAGTTTTTTGACCGAAAAAAGAAAATAAATTATTTGAAAGCATTTTTATGCTATTTATTTGGCATAGTAACTAGTTTAATTTTAGTATTCGGAATTGGAACTGGAATAGATGCATTATTAAAATAACAGCAGTGAACGTAGTATCTAATTTATTGCTAGTTTTAACCAATTTACAAAATCTTCGCAGTCTTTCTATCTGTGCTCTATTTATTAAATTAACTACTTAAAACACCCATCTAGCCTTATATAACACGTTAATAATAAGAACAAAAAACATGAAAAAAGGAATATTTATCTTTAGCATTTTATTTACAACATTAACATATAGTCAAAACTACGGCTTCCATTTTGGAACTAATTTATCAACACAAACTAATAAAGACAAATTAAGAAACAACTCGGAAGAAAACGATTTTAAGAACGTTTTTGGAATTAATATAGGGTTTGATTACAAAAATGAAATATCAGATAATCTTTATATTTTAACTGGTTTTAATTTTACTCAAAATGGATTTAAACAAGAAACAGAAGACCTTACTATCGCAAATACAGCAAAACTTAATTACATAAATATTCCAATAACTTTATTATTAGATAGTAAAAAAACTAAAAATGGACCAAACTTAAAATTTGGAGGATATCTTTCTTATTTAATCGGAGGAAAATATAGTTTTATAAAATCTCCTTTTGAAGAGTCTGTAGATGAAAATTTTAAGAAAATTGACTTTGGTTTAACAGGTGGTATTGGAGTTAAAGTTAATCGTTTTACAATTGATTTAATTTATAAGTTAGGACTTAATAATATCGCCGAAGATGGAGATAACGATTTTTTAGAAACAAATGTTAAAAATAGAAGTTTGAATTTAAACCTAACCTATTGGATAAAATAATTTGCCATTGCCAACACTCTACAAAATTAATTGCCTTTTTTAATCCAATTACAAAAGTCCTCGAACTTCTTTAATACTAATTCTCAACTAAAAATACTATTTAAGAAATAGATTGTCTATTCCTATAAATTTTTTACTTTTAAACAAAAAACAAATTGCTACAATTTATGAATTCTATTTCATAAAAACCAACTAAAAGACATGTCAGAAAACCAATTACAATTGCATCAAACATTATGGAATATTGCCAACGATTTGCGTGGTAATATGGATGCAGATGATTTTAGAGATTACATACTAGGCTTTATATTTTACAAGTATTTAAGTAAAAAAATGTCTTTACATGCCAATGTTATTTTAAAGCCAGACGGTTTAGAATATCATGAGGTAATTGGGCACGAATCCGAAGAAATCTTATTGCAAGAAATTAAACTAGATGCGCTAGATGCGCTTGGGTATTTTCTAAAACCAACCGAGTTGTTTAGCGAATTAGCCAAAAGAGGAAATTCTGGCGGAGTAAACAAGTTTATTTTAGAAGATTTACAAAAGGTTCTCACCAATATAGAACAGAGTACAATGGGTAGCGAAAGTGAAGAAGACTTCGGAAACCTTTTTGAAGATTTAGATTTAACAAGTAGCAAACTGGGTAAAACCGAAGAGGCTAAAAATGAACTTATTGTAAAAGTATTAATTCATTTAGAAGGCATCGATTTCGATTTAGAAAACAATGAAAACGATTTGTTGGGCGATGCTTATGAATATTTAATTGGGCAGTTTGCATCTGGCGCAGGTAAAAAAGCAGGTGAGTTTTACACACCACAACAAGTTTCTAAAATATTGGCACAAATTGTAACTACAGATAAAACACGTTTAAAATAGGTATACGATCCTACATGTGGTTCTGGTTCTTTGCTGTTACGAGTTGCTAAAGAAGTAAAAGAAGTTGGTGGTTTTTTCGGGCAAGAAAGCAACCCAACTACCTACAACTTGTGCAGAATGAACATGATTATGCACGATGTACATTATAAAAAGTTTGATATTTATAATGAAGATACGCTTGTAAATCCGTCGCCAAAACATATAGACGAACGTTTTGAAGCTATTGTTGCCAATCCGCCTTTTTCTGCTAACTGGAATCCAGATGCTATTATTAGCGATGATCGGTTTTCGCCTTACGGAAAAATGGCACCCAAAAGCAAAGCAGATTTTGCCTTTGTGCAACACATGATTCATCAGCTAGCAGAAAACGGAACGATGGCGTGCGTTTTACCACATGGTGTTTTGTTTAGAGGCGCGGCAGAAGGGCACATCAGAAAATATATTATTGATGATAAAAACCAATTAGACGCCGTTATCGGCTTGCCAGCAAATATCTTTTATGGTACAAGCATCCCAACCTGTGTTTTGGTATTAAAGAAAAATAGAAAAGACGCCAAAGACATTTTATTTATTGATGCTAGCAATGCTTTTGACAAAGTAAAAACGCAAAATGTTTTAACAGAAGCGCATTTAAAAGACATTATAGACACCTATAGAAATAGAGAAACCAAAGACAAATACAGTTATGTGGCTTCGTTGGCAGAAGTAAAAGAAAACGATTACAATTTAAACATACCAAGATATGTAGATACTTTTGAAGAAGAAGAGGTCATAGATCTTTTGGCGGTTTCTTCGGATTTAAAAACCCTAGAAACAGACATTGCCAACACAGATGCTATAATTGCGGATTTCTGTAAAGAGTTAAATATTGAAACACCGTTTTAACAGATTGCTTCACTAGCGTTCGCAAAGACGGATTCGAGTGTTATTGCGAGCGTAACGCAGTCAAACCAGTCGTCATTGCGAGCGTAACGCAGAGAAGCGCGTCAATCTGTCAATTAAACTAACGAAACAAAATGAGTAACCAACATATAAATAACAAAGAGATTGCCACGGCAAAAAAGCCTCGCAATGACGAGGCCAATAAATCAGCGTCATTGCGAGAACAAAGGACGAAGCAATCTGTTTCTTTAACTCCTAAACTACGTTTTAAAGAGTTTGAAGGTGATTGGGAAATCAAGAAGTTAGGGAATATTGCAACTTTTAGTAAAGGGAAAAATATTACTAAAGCAGATATTGTTGATGATGGAGAATTAGAATGTATTAGATATGGAGAGTTGTATACAAATTACAACGAAATAATTGTTGACATTAAATCTAAAACTAATCTTAAAGCGGATGATTTAATTTTAAGCGAAAATAATGATGTTATAATTCCTGCTTCTGGTGAAACACGGATTGATATTGCTACTGCTTCCTGTGTATTAAAAGAAGGTGTAGCACTTGGCGGAGATTTGAATATTATTAAATCAAAAATAAATGGAGTTTTTCTTTCGTATTACTTGAATAGCAAGAAAAAAATTGACATTGCAAGATTATCTCAAGGTATTTCTGTGGTTCATCTTTATAGTAGTCAATTGAAAACTTTAAAATTGAATTTACCAAAGGATAAAGAACAACAAAAAATAGCTACCTTTTTAACATCCGTAGATACTAAATTACAGCAATTAAACGCTAAAAAAAGTGCTTTAGAAAATTATAAAAAAGGCGCAATGCAGCAAATCTTTAGTCAGCAAATACGTTTTAAACCAGACGTTATAAATACAAACGTTATTGCAACCACAAAGGACGAAGCAATCTCCTTAAATGAATTTCCAGATTGGGAAGTGAAGAAGTTGGGGGAGGTTTGTTATGTAAACCCTAAAAACTCTGAATTACCCAATTCTTTTATTTATGTTGATTTAGAAAGTGTTGACAAAGGAAGGCTAGTATTACAAAATAAAATCAATTTAGAAAAAGCACCAAGTAGAGCTCAAAGAGTTCTAGAAGTTAATGACATTTTATTTCAAACTGTTAGACCTTATCAAATGAATAATCTTTACTTTGATAAAAAAGGAGATTATATTGCTTCAACTGGTTATGCACAATTAAGAACAAAAGAAAGTTCAATGTTTCTTTATCAATTATTGCATACTCATCATTTTGTAAATAACGTTTTAGAAAGATGCACAGGAACAAGCTATCCTGCAATAAATTCAAACGATTTAACTAAAATCAAAATTAAAATACCATCCCTAAAAGAACAACAAAAAATAGCCACTTATTTAAGTGCTATTGATACAAAAATAGAAAGCGTACAAACACAAATAGAAAAAACACAATTGTTTAAAAAAGGCTTGTTGCAGCAGTTGTTTGTGTAGTGGTTGTGGGTTAAAACGCACACGTTGTTGCAAGTTAAAATGCACACGTCATTGCGAGGCACTTTCGCCGAAGCAATCTGTTGAACGAGAAGAACAATTGAACAAGCAGATTGCTTCGACAGAAAAAGTCTCGCAATGACGAACGAGAAGAACAATTAAACAAGCAGATTGCTTCGACAGAAAAAGTCTCGCAATGACGAACGCACACGTCGTTGCAAGTTAAAACGCACACGTCATTGCGAGGCACTTTCGCCGAAGCAATCTGTTGAACGAGAAGAACAATTGAACAAGCAGATTGCTTCGACTGAAAAAATCTCGCAATGACAAATGCACACGTCGTTGCAAGTTAAAACGCACACGTCATTGCGAGGCACTTTTGCCGAAGCAATCTGTTGAACAAGAAGAACAATTGAACAAGCAGATTGCTTCGACAGAAAAAAGTCTCGCAATGACGAACGAGAAGAACAATTAAACAAACAGATTGCTTCGACAGAAAAAGTCTCGCAATGACGAACAAGAAGAACAATTGAACAAGCAGATTGCTTCGACTGAAAAAAGTCTCGCAATGACGAACGAGAAGAACAATTGAACAAGCAGATTGCTTCGACTGAAAAAAGTCTCGCAATGACGAACGAGAAGAACAATTAAACAAGCAGATTGCTTCGACTGAAAAAGTCTCGCAATGACGAACGAGAAGAACAATTAAACAAACAGATTGCTTCGACTGAAAAAAGTCTCGCAATGACGAACGAGAAGAACAATTTAGGATGAAACCAGGATTTGTATACATATTAACAAATAAAAATAACACCACATTATATATTGGTGTAACCTCAAATTTAGAACAACGAATTAAACAGCATAAAAGTAAAATTGATAAAAAATCATTTACAGCAAGGTATAATTTAGACAAATTAGTATATTATGAAGCCTTTCAAATGATAGGTGATGCCATTGCAAGAGAAAAACAATTAAAAGCAGGAAGCCGATCAAAAAAAATAGCATTGATAGAACGCATAAATACTGGTTGGGAAGATTTGTCTTTAGATTAAAAAGTACAAATGTAATAAGCAGATTGCTAAGGCTTAAAAGTGCCTTGTAATGACAAAAAGAAAAAAATAACTATGAGCAAACAATCTGAATTACAATTAGAAAACAACCTCATTAAACAATTGGTAGGTTTAGGCTACACAAACGTTACGGTTGTAGATGGTGATGCGTTGCTTTTAAACTTAAAAACACAATTAGAAACGTTTAATGATTGTACATTTTCAGAAAAAGAGTTCGAAACTATTTTAAATCATTTAGCAAAAGGCAGCGTTTTTGACAAAGCCAAAACATTACGAGGTCGTTTTCAGTTTTTAAATGATGCGGATGAACCTACGTACATTCGTTTCTTTAATAGCGAAAATCATTTAGAAAATAAGTACCAAGTTAGCAACCAAATTACGCAAGAAGGCACGTACAAAAACCGATATGATGTTACGTTGTTGGTAAATGGTTTGCCATTGGTACAAATAGAATTAAAAAGACGAGGTTTAGAAATAAAGGAAGCATTTAATCAGATTAATCGCTATCAAAAACATTCTTTTTGGTCTAATCATGGGTTGTTTCAATATGTGCAATTGTTTATTATCAGCAATGGTGTAAATACTAAATATCTAGCAAATAACGAATTACAATCTGTAAAGCAAACCTTTTTCTGGTCTGATGAAGCAAATAAAAACATACGAGAGCTAGTAGATTTTACCAATGCTTTTTTAAATACTAATCATTTAGGGTTAATGATTGCGAAGTATATTGTTAGAAATCAGACGCATAAAATATTAATGGTGTTAAGACCCTATCAATTTTATGCCGTAGAAAAACTAGTAGCACAAGTACAAAACACAACAGACAACGCATATATATGGCACACAACAGGTTCTGGTAAAACGCTAACTTCCTTTAAAGCGAGTCAGATTATTATGGATTTACCAGCTGTAGATAAAGTGCTTTTTGTGGTAGACCGTAAAGATTTAGATTATCAAACCATGAAAGAATTTAATTCTTTTAAAAAAGACAGTGTAGACGTTACTAAAAATACAGATAGTTTGGTAAAACAGCTGGCAGATGAATCTAAATTAGTGTTAACTACGATTCAGAAATTAAACAATGCCATTTCTAAAAACAAATACGAAAAGAAATTATCCGTATTAAAGAACAAGCGCGTAGTCATTATTTTTGATGAATGTCATAGAAGTCAGTTTGGCGATACCCATAAATTAATTACCGATTATTTTGTTAACTGTCAGCTTTTTGGCTTTACAGGCACGCCTATTTTTGCAGACAATGCTTCTAAAAACGATTTAGGAAAAAGAACTACCAAAGATTTATTTGGCAACTGTTTGCACAAATATGTAATTACAGATGCCATTGCAGACGATAACGTTTTAAAATTTGGGATTGAATACATTGGGCGATACAAACAAAAAGGAAAAACGTTGGTAGACATTCAGGTTGAAGACATTAATAAATCGGAAGTTTTTTATGATGAAAATCGTCTCGAAAAAATTGCAGATTATATTATTGCGTATCATGGTACAAAAACATTTAGCAAAGAATATTCGGCCTTATTTGCCGTATCCGATATTAAGACCTTGATTAAATATTATGATATTTTTAAGGCAAAGAAACAAGCAGGTTTGCATTCTTTAAGAATCGCTACTATTTTTTCGTATGGTGCAAATGAAGCCAATGAGGATGCACAAGACTATTTACCAGGAGATGATTATGGGGAAGCTGCAGAACCAGGGCTTGCCTATACATCAAGTCATTCAAGAGAGAAGTTAGACGAATATATTGCAGATTATAACGAAATGTACACTACAAGTTTTTCTACAAAAGACGCTGTTCAGTTTGAGAATTACTTTAAAAATATTAGCAAACGGTTAAAAGACAGAGAAAGAAAAAACTTTAATGATGCTAAAGATCGTTTAGACATTGTAATTGTGGTTAATATGATGTTAACAGGTTTTGATGCTAAAAAAGTAAACACTTTATACGTAGATAAAAATTTAAGACACCACGGGTTAATTCAGGCTTTTTCTAGAACCAATAGAATATTGGGCGAAAAGAAATCACAAGGAAACATTGTTTGCTTTAGAAACCTTAAAAAGGCTACAGATGAAGCGATTACCTTATTTTCTAATAAAGATGCGAATGAAACAATTATCGTTCCGCCTTACGAAAACATTGCCGAAAAATTTGATGAAGCCTTAGAAGCCTTGTTTAAAATTGCGCCCACGCACCAAAGTGTAGACGACTTAGTAGGAGAGGAGCAACAATTTAAATTTGTACAGGCCTTTAGAAGATTGTTAAGGGCTAAAAATGTGTTGGAATCGTATGTAGATTTTAATTGGGAAGACTTAGCAATTGACGAGCAAACTTTCGAGAACTATAAAAGTGAATATTTAGATGTATATGAAAAAGTAACTCAACAAGCGCAAACCGAAAAAGCATCTATTTTAGAGGATGTAGATTTTGAGTTGGAGTTAATTCATAGAGACGAAATAAACGTTGTTTATATTATACAGTTGTTAGCTAAAATAAAATTAGCAAATACATCAGAAGCACAAAAGCAGAAAAAAGCAATCATCGATTTATTAGGCGGCAACATTAAGTTAAGAAGTAAAAGAGAATTGATAGAAAAGTTTATAGAAGAAAACTTACCGCATATAGACAACGTAGACGCCATACAAGACGAATTTGAAAAATATTGGCAACAAGAAAAAGTGTTGGCATTGGCTAAAATTTGTGAAGAAGAACATCTAGATCAAAAGCAATTCAATTCCTTAATAGAAAGCTATATTTATAATGGTCAAGAACCAATAAGACAAGACGTTTTTAAATGTTTAGGCAATAGACCTAGTATCTTAAAAGCGCGTGAAATAGGTGAAAGAATTATCGTAAAGATGAAGAAATTTGTAAATATCTTTATTGACGGAATGACGGGTTAAAACAGTACGTTTTATCTTTTAGCCGATTAAAATATTTTGTAAACCTGTTATAGTTATCCGTAAAATAAAAAATCTTTATGGTGTGCTTAAAAAGATTCAATTATAAACCCAGTCTACGTTCTAGGTTTTTTAGTTTTATGTATTTAGCGATTCTTTTTTAGGGCTGCTAGGCCAAACACAAGCAACTAAAAACATACAAATAAGCCTATTTTTTAGTGCGGCGTAGTTTATACAACAGCGACTCGTAAATGTCTAAATAATGAA
Source organism: Polaribacter glomeratus (assembly GCF_002954665.1). GTDB lineage: Bacteria > Bacteroidota > Bacteroidia > Flavobacteriales > Flavobacteriaceae > Polaribacter > Polaribacter glomeratus. The sequence continues at coordinate 324,049 of NZ_MSCM01000001.1, forward strand.
AAATCACTATAAGTAGGTATAGTAAAAGGCTATCTTTTTTTTAAATTTACCGTATATTGTAAATATTAAAAATCTAATTATGAGACTTCTAACCACCTTATTTATTGTAACCTTTGCCATTGGTGTTGGTTATTCGCAAGAAAACAAAACACTACAAAATTCTTTAAAAGACACAGTAAGTAATAAAGTGTATCTAAAATACGATTCAATAAGAAATAAAATTGTGTTCACAAATGAAAAAGGTACAGAATTTAAAAAAAACAAAAAGGCACGAGAAATTATAAAGGGTAAAGCGTATAACATTATTTTAAATGGTATAAATACAGCTACTATAAAATCTAAAGCAGAACTAAAGCCATTTCGAATTGTATCTAATATTCCAGAAATTTTAAAACCTTTATTAGTAGGCATTGCAAATAATGATATTGATTTAAAAAATATAGACAGTAATGTAAAACAGTACCCATTTATTAAAAATGATTCTTTAACTGATGATTCTATAAATGAAGAAGAGGTTCTTGAAAAGTTATTTGATAGCGTTAAAAATGAGGTTACCAATTTAGAGATGTTAAAAGAAAAAACGATTAACTTATATATTAAAACAAAATATAATCCTGATAACAAGGCAGCTAAAGAAGTACTAGCTAGTTTGTCAGAGCCTTTTAATAATCCTAAGAATAAGAAAGAATTTATTAAAAACGTATCTGCATCGGTATATTATATTAATGCTGTTACGAATGTTTTTAAAGTCTATTTAGAAAAAAAAAAGCAGCCTTCTTTTAAAATAGTTTTTTTGTATTCATATTTACAAGAAATAAATAGTCAAGTTGATAAAAAGGAGTACATCAAAGCAGTTAATTTTATATACAATTCTACAAAGGCAAAAGATAAAATTAGTTTAGAGTCTTTTACCGCAAAACCTGGTGGTTTAGACGTACAGATTAATTTAATAAACTCGTTTACTAAGGATACAATTAAAACACAAACCATAGATTTTTACACAAAAGGCAATTGGAATTTAGACTTTACCACGGGTTTTTTCTTCGCGGATAAAGTTGACCAAGGATATTACATAGAAAAAAGGGATACGTTAATTAATAATATTAGAAAAGAAAAATCTAGAAACGGTGATGTATCCATAGGTGCATTAGGTCATATTAGTTATAAATTCACGAGCTGCTTTAAAGGTGGTTTTAATCTTGGGGCATCGGTATCTCCTTTTGATGCTAAAACAAGATATTTTTTTGGATTGAGTGCTATTTTGGGCACAAAAAGTCAGTTAGCATTTAATGCAGGCGCAAGTTTTACCAAAATAAATGAATTATCTAAGGCTGTAAAACAAGATGCTATTGGCCATTATGTAAGTGCTTCAGTTACCGAAGTGCCTACTTTTGCAAGAATTCGTAGCGGCTTTTATTTTGCCATTACTTATAACATCGTTTCAAAAAAGAAATATAAAGATTAGTTGTTCCGTTCGATTTAATTGTTGGTAGTTACATTTTTTGTTATGAAGCGAAAGCCAAGTAAAAAGTTGAAATTAAAAGGTTTTCTAACTTTTAGAAAAGTTAAAGAGTTTACATAGCATTAACGCCATAAAAAAATGTTTTGGGAGTGTTTTGTACTAAAATAGAGCAAGTATAGATAACTTTACGATTACAAAAAAAAATGCTTAAGAACTTATTTATATATGTTTAAGCGCAAATGTATAAACAAACCTGCACTACATTTAAACTTACAAATTAGAAACGAAAAGTACTTATTAGCTTGCTTGATAACCTTAGGAAGTAGTTTAAAAAAAGCACAAAAGAGACAAAGAAAATCATAATAATACCTAATTCTGCAAATGTGGTAATATCATTAATAATAATTAACTGCTTACCAGTCATAAAAATTAAAGCAGATGTGATGATAAAAAAAATAATCTGTTGAAAAGTGTCTTTTGTCATGATGTTAAGTTTTTACAATTTGGGGATTAAAAGAGATAATATATGCTCTTTCCTTTATATAAATTTAAGCCTTTGTTTTAAATAATATTTTAAAGAACAGACGAAATACAATTTAGGTTAGATAGAAAACAAGTGCCAACTGATAACGTATTAAAATACTGTGTTTTAGAGGTTTTTTTTCGCTATTAGTTAAAATTAAAAACTAGATACTAGAAACAAGACACAACAGGCAAGAGATAAGAGATTAGAAACGCGGCACGGTAAATAAACGGATTCCTGATTAAAAGCAAGCAGACGCTTTTATTTATATTTTTAATAAGTTAAATTATTTAGGAATGGGGCTTTACGAGTAAACTAAAACCTATTAAAAATTTGGTTCTCTTTTTTAAGCGTAAAGTAAAGAATTCAGGAATATAATAAGCATTCAAAAAAAAGCGGGAGCATTGCTACTTTAGGCAGTAAATTATGTAAATTAATGGAAAGTAGAAACGAAAGAATATATAAAATTTGTAGGGAGTTTTAATCTTTGTGATATTAATAAGTAGTTTTCTAATAACTAAAAGAAGCAAATTATTAGTAGATTACTTTAATACTTTTTAAATATTCAAAATCAATAACAATAGTAGTATTTAAAACTTTGTGATTTGTTTTCGCCTAATTTTTTCAAGGCATTTGTATATATCTCTAGATAGAATTGCAACAGTAATCTAGAAACGAAAAGTACCAATTAGTTTGCTAGAAAGTCTTAAAAAATAATTTAAAAAAAGCACAAGAGAAACAAAGAAAACCATAATTATACCTAATTCTGCAAATGTGGTAATATCATTAATAATAATTAACTGTTTACCAGTCATAAAAATTAAAGCAGATGTGATGATAAAAAAAATAATCTGTTGAAAAGTGTCTTTGGTCATAATGTTTGATTTTTACAGGTTGGTGATTAAAAGAAATGATGTCTTTTCATTTCCTATTATAAATGTAGTTTTATAAATCAAATAATATTTTAAGGAACAGTTGAAATACGATTTCGTGTAGATAGAAAACAATATGTAACTGTTAAAACAGTTGATTAAAAGAGATGTAAAAGAGTGTAAATAGCTATTTAGGAATGTTTTATAGTTTTTTTTAGATAAAAGGTTGCTGGTGTAGACTGCTTTTAAAAGGTTTTAAATAAAAAAGCAATTTAAAGTTATAGAACTAAAAATAATTTCATTGCCATTTAAATGCATTATTTTGGATGAAAAGGAGTCTATACTATTTGTGTAGTTTTTATGAAATTAAAGTTTTATGAACCAATTTCTTGTTTAGTATATAGTAAGGAGTGTTTTATTTTAATATGAAAATACCTACATAAATACCAGCATTGCTATTTTAATTCTAATAAAAAATAGTTCGAGTAATTCCGTTTTTAATTGGAATCACTCGAACTAATAATATAAGATAAATATTTTATTCTTTATTTAACGTATCGTAAATAATAACATATACTAGAAAACTAGCATGTAGTAAAACCCCAAAAAAGGTTTGTACTAATAATTTTTAGCGTGCGAAAAGACTCTGAAAATTTTATTTAAAACAACACTTAAAAGGCTTAAGAATGGGAATAATGAGATGAAAAAGAACATAACCATTAATCCGTCGAATAAAGTTTCTACATCATTAATAAGCAATAAATGCTTACCAGAGAAGATTAAAACAACAGTTGCGATTAATAAAATAAGAACGATTTTTATAGTTTTTGTATTCATAATGGGGGAATTTGGGGGTTAATTATATACAAATTTACTTAATAAATTTGTATTTGCTTATCAAACCCTCCCTTTTTTTTGAAAAATAGGTAGTTTGCTTACTAACATTATCTTCGATAACTTTAAATAAAGGAAGTATTTTACAAATAAATTTTTTGTCATTTTGCATATTGTTCATTAAGTAACTTAATCAATTATTAAATTCAGTAGCTCAGTTACTTGCATGCTTTTTTGTCGATATTCGTGTACTATTATCAAATATTTAGAACAATACATTTAGAGTTTAGTCTAAAAAATAAACTGACTAATAGCATAACAAACTAATTTATATTTGTGTTTAAAGGGTTAAAAGCGATCGTTTCAAAAAAAATTGAGAATGAAAACAAATCGACACGTTTTTTATTTTAAAGAATAGAACGCTAAAATAGATTAAAACAACTAGCTTCCTAAATAAAATAATAAAGTTTAAAAAATAAGGATGCATAGCCAAGCAATAAAAAAAGGGCAACTATAGTATTTGAGCTAAAAATAATATCAAATTATATTAAACCAAATTTAATAGTACAGTTAATAGTTGATTACTTTTTTTCTACATATTCATCAGCGGCAAAATAAATACCTTTGGCCGTCCATCTTTTTTGAATATGTTTTAAAGCAGTTTTAAAAGCGCTAAAGTCTTTATGTTCTTTGTTTGTCCAACCAATTTCTGCGTAGGCAGCTATTCTTGGAAAAACTTTAAAATGCATCTCACCATTTGTAGGAATCCATTCTCCCCACATTTGTGCACCTAAACCAATAATTTTATCATGGTATTTAGGGTCTAGAGTTTCCGGAATCGGGTCAAAATCGTACGCCTTAGAAAGCGGTAACACTTTATAGGTATAATCTAAATAAGTGTACGAGTGAAGCGAGTTTACCACTTTATAGCCACTGCTGGCAGCTGTAGTTAGTAATTCAGTATCACCTTTCCAGAAATGTACAATGGTTTCTTTTGCTAATTTTTGAGTAGTTTTTGTATCTTCTTTATCTTGATAAAAATGTAAATTATGCCCCATAATTTCATTCCAACCCATCATTCGTTTGTTTTTACCTTGTATATACGCAGACATATTATTTGTAAAATATACTTGTAAGTCTGCCGGAGTTTTTAAGTTTTTTTGAGACATAAATTCTCTAACCGAAGCAGCGTTTTTCCAGTGATTGTATTTTACTTCATCACCACCAATATGAATTACTTTGGATGGAAAAAGTGCCATTACTTCATCTAAAACATCTTGTAAAAACTTGATTACTCTTGGGCTTGTAACATCGTATACATCTGCACCAACACCAAATTTAATAGGAACTTCTATTTCTTCTTTTGATGTTCCCAGCCAAGAATACGAAGCAATTGCTGCCGATGAATGACCTGGCATTTCTATCTCTGGTACAATGGTAATATGTCTTTCGGATGCATATTTTATAATTTCTTTAATTTCTACCTGCGTATAAAAACCTTTGTGTGGTTCTGCAGATTGTATAGGACTGTCCCATTCTAAAGGTCCTATTTGAGTACTTTTTCTTTTAGAACCAATTTCTGTAAGTTTTGGGTATTTTTTAATTTCGATTCTCCAACCTTGGTCATCTACTAAATGCCAATGAAAAACATTCATTTTTAAAAAAGCCATTTCATCCAACAACATTTTTACTTGTTCCATTCCTTTAAAATGTCTAGCCTCATCTAACATAAAAGCGCGCCATTTAAACCTTGGTGCATCTTTAATAACCACTTCTTTTATTTTAATTGTTTTTTCGTACTTAGAAAAATAAGCATTAGAAGTACAATATTGAATTAAACTTTGCACGGCATAAAACCAACCGCGATCGTCTAAAGCACAAATGGTAATTCCGTCATCAGCAATCGTTAATTCATAGCCTTCGCTTGGTAAATTTTTATCTATTTTAAAATTGATAGCTTTCTTTTTATTGCTTTGAAATTCGGTTGATAGTAACTCTAAATTATACTTTTCTTTAAAATGGTTTTGTAATAATTTTGCGGATGCAGTACTTTCTGTCGTATGAATTATAATTGTGCTATCGTCAATAACAATAGTGCTTTTACCAAAAGAAAAATCTTGAGGTTTTGGAATGATGTTAATGTCTTGTGCGTTTGCCGTCAAAATAGGAATTAAAAGAAAAGAAATAAATACTATTAAAATTTTATAGTTCATGTTTGCTGAGGTTTTATTCTTAAAAATAGGGGTTTTTTATCAGTTCATTTTTAAAAATGATAAATGATAGGTAATCCCTAGATTTATAAAAGTACTACTTAAATCGCCACCTTTTGCTTTTACATATCCTGCAGCCGTTCTAAGACTTAAAGCATCATTTAGTTGGTAGCTAAAACCAGCACTTGGTTTTACAATAAATCCTTGCCCTGTGCTAATATCGCCACCACCTGCAGCACCTGCTAAGACTTGCGTAAAAAAGGTTGTTTTGTTATTTAAAAAAGGATTTGTTTTTGCGCCAAAACCAACAATTCCTTCTGCATATGCGCCTGCATTGCCAAAGTTTGCAAAAGAAGTTTGACCTGCAACATACAGGTTTTTATTTAGGTCTAAATTAACTTGTACCGATATTTGTTGCATGTCTTCTGTAGGATTACCATCTCTTTTGGCATTTATATAAAGGTCTTGTTTTGTAATTATTTCTAACCCTTTAAATGTTCCTTTAGAAAACGATTTTTCATCAGAAATAATACCATTTCTTTCTACATAATATTTTAAACCAACTCCAAATGAAGAGGTGTAAAAATGCGAATTAGGAGACATTACATAGCCTTTATTTAATGAAAGGTAAAAAGCGTTAAAAACTTGCTGTTCAATAGAAATATCTGGATAGATTAAAAATCCGCCTTGCGAATCTACACCACCACCACCACCAGCACCAACTCCAAATTTGGCAAGAATATTAGTGCGGTTTTTATTGAATGGCAAATGATATCCTGCGCCTAAAAACACATCCATATAACCCGCTTTAATTCCATCAAATGCCCCATCTACTTTTAGAAAAGCAAACCAGTTTTTAGTAAGATACGAAGCCATTTCAAAACCGGCAAGTCTAATAGTTGCTCTATTAAAGCGTTGCACATTTGCATTGTTATCATCACCCTTTATCATTAAATTATTTAAGTGCAGCATGAGTGATGTTTTTTTAGAATTTACATTCCAACTAGATTTTTGCAATCCTTCAAAATCAAAATCATCACCAGAAACGTTATAATTAGCATACGAATAGTCTAACGGAATTTCTAAACCAACATTTAATTGATGTCCTTTAATTAGACCGTCATCAAAAAAGTTAACATAACTCCAACCCGAATTTACAGAAAAATCTTTAAAATTATAACCTAGATTAAAATGTGGTAAAATAAATGCTCCACCACCATCAGGTGCAGCAGCACCACCGCCGCCGCCAAAGTGAAAACCAGTATCTATATAAAAAGTATCAGAAAAGTATTTTTTAATTCCGGCATTGATACCCAATGTAAAAAAACCACCTCGAGCACCGCTCACTGCTCCGTAAATACCTAAACCTGCGTAAGACCAATCATTTAGCATTAAATTGTAATGAATTCCTGTAAAGCCCATATTTGCTTCATTAGGAATGGTAGTTTCTGGCATTTCAATTGAAAGAAAATCTATTTTTCCGAATCCTTTTTGGAATTTTTTTTCTGGAATTGATTCATTCTGAGCGCTTATAAATTGACTAGTACAAAGTACTGCCAATAAAAAAATATACTTTTTCATAGAATGTATTTATCTTTTTTTGATGGTAATAATAACTGTTTTAGAAGTAGGCGTATTGCTAGTGTCTGCGGTGCTTTTTAAAGGAACTAACACATTAGCTTCAGGAAAATAAGTTGCGGTACATTGTTTTGGAATGCTATATGGTATCGCTAAAAACCCTTTAGCTTCTCTTTTTTCATCTTTAAAATGACTCGTTAAATCTACCAAATCTAATTTTTGTAAACCAAGTTTTTTCATGTCATCCGCATTCATAAAAATAACTCTTCGTTCGTTTAAAACGCCTCTATATCTGTCATTTAAGCCATAAATAGTAGTGTTAAACTGATCATGTGTTCGTATCGTCATCATTATATATTGGTCTTTTTCTAAAGCAATTGCAGATGGTTTGTTAATGCTAAAATTTGCTTTTCCAGTTGCTGTAGGTTCAAAATTATTTTCTCTTGCGTTGTTGGGTAGATAAAATCCGCCTTTTATTCGTACTCGTTTATTGTAGTTTTCAAAACCAGGAATAGTAGCTTCAATTTTAGCTCTAATTAAATCGTAGTTAGAAGTTAAATTGATCCAATTTGTAGTTGAATTTTTTAAAGTGAAGTTCGCTAAATTGGCAACAATGGCAGTTTCGCTTAATAACTTTTCAAAGCAAGGTTCTAAATGTCCTCTAGATTGATGTACGATTCCCATAGAATTTTCTACAGAAACAAACTGTTGCCCAGAAGTTTGATAATCTCTTTCCGAACGACCTAAACAAGGTAAAATCAATGCTTTTTTACCTGTAATTAGATGACTCCTATTTAGTTTTGTAGAAACTTGCACGGTTAAATTACAGTTTCGCAGGGCATCCGCAGTAAATTCTGTATCGGGCGTTGCAGAAATAAAATTACCACCCATTCCAAAAAATATGGTTGCTTTTTTCTGATGCATGGCTTCAATGGCATCTACCACATCTAAACCATTTTTTCTAGGTGCTTTAAAATTAAATTCTTTTTCTAAACTGTCAAGAAAAGTTGCGGGTGGTTTTTCCCAAATACCCATGGTTCTGTCTCCTTGCACATTAGAATGCCCACGAACCGGGCAAGTTCCAGCTCCTTTTTTGCCAATACTTCCTTTTAAAAGCAGGATATTTACAATTTCACGAATATTATCTACAGCATTTTTATGTTGTGTTAAACCCATTGCCCAACAAATAATAATATTTTCATTATTGATAATGAGTTCTGTAGCTTTTTCTATCTCTGCCAAACTGATGCCAGTTTGTGGCACTAATTCGGCTATAGAATAGCTGTCTAAATCTTTTAATAAATTGTCAATTCCGGCTGTTTTCTCTTTTATAAATTGATGATTAAAAACCGAATTTGGTTTGATATCCTCTTGTTTTTTCATCAATTTTAAGATGATTTTTAACAACGCAACATCTCCATTTATTTTTACTTGCAGAAATAAATCTGTTAAATCTTGACCGTCACCAAACCATTTTAAAGGGTTTTGAGGATCTATATAGTTCATCAATCCTACTTCTGGAAGTGGGTTAATAGTTATAATTTTTCCGCCTTTCTTTTTTGTTTCACTTAAAGCGGTTAACATTCTTGGATGATTTGTACCTGGATTTTGCCCAATTACAATTACTAAATCGGCATGGTTAAAATCGTCTAAAGTAACAGAACCTTTGCCAATTCCTACAGTTTCAGAAAGTGCAGCACCGCTAGATTCGTGGCACATATTAGAGCAATCTGGTAAATTATTTGTTCCGAATTCACGCACAAATAATTGATACAAAAAAGCAGCTTCATTACTGGTTCTGCCAGAGGTATAAAAAATAGCTTCGTCAGGAGAATTTAATGCATTTAACTCATCAGCAATTAATTTAAAAGCTTTACCCCATGAAATTTCTTCGTAATGTGTTTTGCCTTCAGCTAAATACATTGGATGGGTAATTCTACCACTTTTACCAATTTCATAATCAGATAATTTTGCCAATTTGGCAACGGCATGAGTTGCGAAAAACATAGGCGAAACCATGTTTTTAGTAGCTTCTTCTGCTACCGCTTTTGCACCATTTTCACAATACTCAGCTAAAAAAGCACGTTTTTCGTCAGGATCTGGCCATGCACAACCTGGGCAGTCAAAACCATCTTTCTGGTTTAAGTTTTTTAACAAACCAATCCCTTTTAAAATACCAACTTCATCTTTAATATGACGCAGCGAAGAGGCAATTGCCTTTAAACCTACAGCAGATTTTGGAATCGCTGTGAACTGAATTCCTGTTAATTTTTCTGGCGGTTGTGCAGTTGTTTTTTTAGACATTTTCTAAATTATTTAGATAATTAGGGTTCGAATAAATGGTCATTTTTTGTTCTCGTGAAAAACCGATTAAACAAATTCCGAATTCTTTTGCAAAATCGACCGCTAAAGAAGAACATGCCGAAACCGCAACAATGATAGGTATTTTAGCAATAAATGCTTTGCTTACAATTTCATAAGAAACACGACCACTTACCAATAAATAGTTGGCTTCTTTTAGACTTCCTTTTTCTAGCAAATCACCAACCGTTTTATCAACGGCATTGTGTCTGCCAATATCTTCTTTAATGCTTCGTAAATTCTGATTTTTATCAAAAATTGCTGCTGCATGACAGCCTCCAGTTTTTTTAAAAGTTTCTTGAAAGTCGCCCATTTTAGCAAACATTTTATGCAAGTTTTCTGATGAAAAAACTATTTGATCCAACTTATTTCCAGTTACTTTAATATCTTTTAACTCCTGTTTTCCGCAGATACCGCAAGACGAAACAGATAATAAAGTTCTTTTGTTTAAATAGCCTTTTCCTAAATCCTCTTTAGAGATATTAACATTAATAATAGAAATAATAGCTGCCTCTTTTTTTATTATTTTAAATGATAAAGGAGCTGCTTTTTTATAAATATCTTCGGCAAAAAGTAACCCTCTAACCAACTCAACATCATCATTTGGCGTCCTCATTACCACTGTATAGGGCTCATTATTGATATTTATTTGAAGTGCGGCTTCTATCACTAAAAAGTCATCAACCTTTTGATGATTATTGGATGCTATTTTTAAACCTTGATACTGTAAACTTTGCATAAAAATAAAAATACTACTTTCTACACAAACTTACTTAAAAATGATAGTTAAAAAAAGTCTCGAATTTAAATTCGAGACTTAATGTTAAGTGTTTTAAATCCCTACAACTAAAACACATCAATTTTATAAAGGTACAAAAAGAGTATGTTAAAAAACTGATAATTAAGTACAATGTAGATTAGTTATTGGTTTTTTTGCAAATAATTACCTGTAAATCATTTTTATTATCCGTTGTAAAAAAGAGGTAGTTTGTTCCGCCATCTTTTAGATTGGTTTCTTTTCTAATTTGTGCAACTGTTTTAGGAAAGTTTCTAGTTGTAATATTTGCTTTATTATTGGGTAAAAGACTTTTTATTTTTTTCTTATCATACTTTAAAACAGTACTAACTTTAAAACTTCTACCGGGAAAATCAATTAATTTTTCTGAAGTATAAAGATGCGAGTGTTGATGAATTTTAAATAGGTTTAATTGTGTTGATATTTGATGAAAACCGCCAGATTTTAAAATGGCAGCATTTGGTTCATACAAATAGGTAAGTGGTTGAGAGTAATTTGATTTTACTTCTTCATTAAAATTAAATTCGAATTTTTGTGAATCGTCATTTATAAGGTTGATGGTTTTTATTCGGATGTCTTTTTCGTAGTTTTTTTCAAGTAAAAACAGCAATTCTTTTACCTCGTTTTTAATGGCAATAATATGAATTTCTTTTACAAATTTTAATTCTGATATAGCACTAGAAATATCTAAAATAGGTGAGTTTTTTAATAAAATTTGATTGGTTTTTGTAAATAGAAAATCAATATTCTCTGGCACATTTGGTAAGCAATCTTTTAATAAAAATACTTTTCCCTTGGTGTCACTTCTTCTGGATGGATCTATATAAATACAATCAAAAAGTTGCGTGGTTTCTTTTAAAAAATCAATACCGTCCCCCGTAAAAGTATCAATATTTTTAAGATTTAATTGTTGATAATTATGATGTACAATAGTTGATAGCTCAGTATTAATTTCGCAGTGCGTTACGTTCTTAAATTGCATTGCAAAATAGAAGCAATCAATGCCAAAACCACCAGTAATATCAACTAAACAATTACCAGAAACTAATTTTGCTTTGTAAGCAGCAGTACTTTCTGAGGAAGTTTGCTCAATACTAATTTTTGGCGGATAATAAATATTTTTAGCAGTAAACCAGGTAGGTAATTTGTGTTCCGCTTTTTGTTTGGCAAGAATTTGATTTGCCAATTCTTGTACAGAAACTTCAACAAAAAGGCTTCCTTTTAAAATCAGTTTTGTTATGTTGGATTTTAAATTATCAACAATAAACTGCTGAACTTTGGGATGTAAAATTGCAAGATTCAAAATTGATTAAATGTCTTTTGTTAACGATTTTACAATTTTATTTTCTGATAAAAATTCTTTTAAAATCACTTTTAATGCTGTATAACAAGGTATTGCTGTAACCATACCAATAACACCAAATAGTAAACCACCAATAACAATCACTAAGAAAATTTCTAAAGGATGTGATTTAGTAGTTTTTGAAAATATTAATGGCTGGCTCACAAAATTATCAATCAATTGCGCCAATCCGTAGCAAAATAAAATCCATAAAGAGGTTGGTAAAATAACAGCCTGAAAATCTTGACCAATATTACTTATCATCGATAAGACAAACATAATTAAGGCACCAATTAAAGGACCAACATAAGGAATTAGGTTTAAAAGCGCACATAAAAATGCGATAACAATTGGGTTTGAAATACCAAAGCTTAGTAAAATAATACTGTAAATAATAAATAGCGTTGTTATTTGAATAATTAAACCAATAAAATAACTAGATAATAAGTTGTTGATGGTTTCTAGCGATTTAGAAAGTCTGCCTTCAGTATCGCTGGGAATTAATGTTAATAAACTGGTTTCTAATATTCTACTATCTTTCATTAAAAAGAAAGAAATAAATAAAACCGATAATAAACCAACACTTAACGAACCTAAAGCACCTAAAACTGCGTTTAACAAATCTGGTATTGCTTTAAATTGCGATACAAAATTGATGTCTTTTAGTTTGCTTAAAATATCAACCCCTTTAGACGAAAAGTAGGCGGTAACTTCATTAAAAATATCTTGTACACTTGCTTGTAAATCTTCTACATGTAAAAGCGATAAATTTGTGCCTTGTTCTAGAATTAAAGGGATAAATAAAACCACTAAACCTGTTAAAAGGCTAAGCATTAAAAGCATTGTAGCAATTACGGCAATTGTATTTGGGAATTTTAAGCGATCTCTTAAAAATCGAATTAAAGGACGCCCAATTAAAGATAAAACTGCTGCAATAACGATGTAAACAATTACAGATTGAATTTCGAATAAAAAATAGAGTAAAAATAAAATACCAGATACAATTGCTAAGGCTCTTAAAATTCCGTTTGAAATGCTTTTTGAAGTCATTAGTTATATCCTTTTACGTCTCCCATACTTAATTTATTTCCACTTTCAAAAGTATGATTAGTTGGCAATAAAGTGCCACTTTCTGTGGTTATCCAATCTTCCCAAGTAGCATCTACGCCGTTCATTTGCATACTGGGAACAAACATTTTATAATTTTTTGGGATATAATTTTCGTCTAAAATCCAAATATAAGAATCACCAGGAGTAGAGCCGCCAGTGGTATATTTTATTAGAAGCGCATCTTTTTTGTCAATTTTTTTAATGCTTCTAATTGTGCCATCGTCAAATAATTTATGAGGTGCAACTAGCCAAAAGCTATCGTTGTTAAAAATATCTAAAGCTCTTTTTATAATTTTTTCATTGGCAGTTATTTGAGCTATCTCATTATAGAAAACAGTGCTTTTTTGCAAATTATTAGGTTGTAAATTTACCCGAATCGTATCCCAAGAAACGTCTACTATATGGTTATCTTTATCCCATTTAAAACTTCTTTTTCCGCCAAAACTCCATTCTAAATAACGAGTTTTTTTGTATGCTTCATGGTTTATTGCTTTTAAAACTTTAGTAGCTAGGGCATCTGCGTTGGGGTTATAGCCTTTTCCAGAACGCATATCTAATTGCATATCGAATAGAGAAAGTGTATGTTTTGTGGGTAATTTTATGCCAGATGCAGTAGTATTCCAATCAGACCAAGTTGCAGAAACACCACCAATAGGAATTATTTTAGTCCACATTTTAAAAGAAGTAGGAACGTAGTTTTCATCTAAAATCCACAAATAGGAATCCCCAGGAGTTGAACCACCCGATGTGTAGGTAATTAACAAAGCATCTTTACCTTTATAATTTACAATGCTTCTTTCTGTGCCTGCATCAAATATTTTATAAGGAGCAATTAACCAAAAAGAATCGTTGTTAAAAAAGTCTTCTGCTTGTTTTAAAATTACTTGGTTTTGTACCTTTTCATCATTTATAAAAACTTCAGATTTTTCTGGTTGCGCTGTATTTAAAAAAACTTTGTTATTTTTCCAGGAAACGATTACAAAACCGTCTTTTTTGCGCCATTTGTAAAAGTGTTCGCCTCTAAAGTTCCATTCTAAAATTTCTGTATTTTCGTACGCTTCATGGTTTATGGCGTTAAACATTTTAATTGCAAGAGCGTCTGCCTCTATGCCTTTTTTACCTTTTGGCAATGGCTCATTATTTACAAAATAATAAACGCCAACAGCAACAAACAGCACCAATAAAAGGATACCAATAAATTTAAAAACCTTTTTCATTTTTATACATTAAAATTTAAAAAAGCTAATTTAATTCTTTTTTAGTCGGCCTTATTTGTTTTCTTCATAATAATCTAAAACATGTTTCGGAATTTTAATGTTTTCTGGTTTGCCTTTGTCCGAAATAGGATAGCCTGCAACTTGTTTAATTGGCATTATTCCGGCCCAAACATCTAAGTTATAATCTTCTGGTTCATCTAAAACTCCTGCATCTCTTACTTTTGCAGAAGCAGTTTCTATGGTCATTTCTACAACCAAAGTTCTATCAAATTCCTCTTGATTCATTTCTCTAATTCCGTTCCATCTGCCTTTCATCATATGTTCCATAAAAGATAAAAGTGCTTCATTTTTTTCATTTTTGCTTTCAATTTTTTTAACAGCACCAAATAAGGTTGCAGATCTATAATTTACGGAATGATGAAATCCAGAGCGTGCCAAAACCAACGCGTCTAAATGCATTACCGTCATGCTCATTTCTTTTGCAGTTAATAAAGAGGTTAGCATTCTGTTTGCATTTGAGCCATGTAAAATTATTATATTGCCTTTTCTGCCATAAGCCATTGGTATTGTAATTGCTTTTCCTTCAAAAATATAACCAACATAACCAATAAAACCAGCATCTAAAATGCTGTTTATTTTTTCTACATCATAGGTTGCTCTTATTGCGCCTCTTTTAACTCTGTTTAATTTTGATTGTTGGTATTCTTTCATTTCTTAACTTTTTTCTGATGAGCTATTCTTTGTTTTTTCTGATGTAATTTTTGCGCTTTCTAAGTCTTTTGGTTTAAATATTCTTTTTTCTGATGCTAGATATATTTCAATCATTTTTGATGAACGAATTGGGCGTTTCTCAAAATTACCAGCACAACTTGGGCACACATTTTTAAAAATATCTAAGGCACACGTTTTACAATAAGTACATTCAAAAGAACAAATCATTGCACCTTTAGAGGTGTTTGGTAAATCTTTATTACAATGCTCGCAATTGGGTCTAATTTCTAGCATTCTTAGATTTTTGTTTAGGTATCGCAAATTAATACTTCAAAACTACTATATTTATGGACTGTTATAATCATCCAGATTGTAAATAAATAATAGTCCAGTTTATGTTTCCTTATAAAACTAGTTTTATTTTAAAAAGAAAAATTAAGAGCCCATTGTATTTGCAATTGGCAAATCAATTTATTGCGTTGATAAAAGATAGAAAGTTAGTGCCAGAAACAAAATTACCAGGAAGTAGAGTTTTATCAGAATTATTGCAAGTTCATAGAAAAACAATTGTAGCCTGTTATGAAGAATTGCATTTACAAGGTTGGGTAGAAAGTGTTGCCAAAAAAGGGACTTTTGTAAATGCTAATTTACCAGAATTGCAGCAACAAGAATTTTTAGAAAAAGAAAGTAAAAATGAGCAAAATTTAATAGGATTTAGTTTTTATAAAGATTCGTTTTTAGAAAGAAAATCATTTGATACCAAAGACGATTTTATGAGTTTAAATGATGGTGTTTGTGATGTAAGACTGACTCCTATAAATGATATTGCAAGAATTTACAGAAGAATTAGTAGTAGAAAAACGATTTTTAAAGAAATGTCTTACGGAGCTACTTATGGAAACGAAAAGTTACGAAAAACGCTTTCTAGTTATTTGAATAAAACACGAGGCTTAAACACATCCAAAGAAAATATTTTAATTACAAGAGGTAGTCAAATGGGTATTCATTTATCTGCTAAATTGTTGTTGCAAAAAAAGGATTTAATCGTGGTTGGAGAAACGAATTACACATCTGCAGATAGTTGTTTTATGCAACAAAAAGCAACACTTTTAAGAGTAAAAGTAGATGAAAATGGGTTGGTCACAAAAGACATAGAAGAGCTTTGTAAGCTTCAAAAAATAAAAGCAGTGTATGTAACTTCTCATCATCACCATCCAACAACAGTAACTTTATCCGCAGAAAGAAGAATTCATTTATTAAATTTATCTAAAAAATACAATTTTGCAATTATAGAAGACGATTATGATTACGATTTTAATTATCAACATTCGCCAATTTTGCCTCTTGCGAGTCATGACACAAACGGAAATGTTATTTATATTGGTTCTGTTTGTAAAACGGTAGCACCTGTTTTTAGAATAGGGTACTTAATTGCTCCACAACAATTTGTAAATGAGGCGGCAAATCAGCGAAGATTTATTGACAGACAAGGAGATGCTTTATTAGAATTAACTTTTGAAGAATTTATTAAAAATGGTGATTTAGATAGGCATATTAAAAAGGTGATGAAAGTATATAAAGTAAGAAAAGAATTATTTTGTACTCTTTTAAAACAACATTTTTCTGATGTTTTTACTTTTGAAATCCCTAAAGGAGGAATGGCTGTTTGGATTAAATTGAATAAAAATTATTCTTGGAAAACAGTTACTAAAATTGCGAAAAAATACAAATTAGAAATAGGAGATTGGCAACGTTATGATCAATATAAACTAAATCATAATTGTATTCGAATTGGTTTTGCTTCGTATAATGAGGAAGAAATTTATGAGTTGATTAATAGACTTTCTAAAACAATGAATACAGTTCTAAATTTAGAAAAACTGTAAACGATTAAAGCTTAAATAAATTATGTTTTTTTAAACTTTGGCATTTATTGTCAAGTTTAAAACCATTTAACAAAAGCGTCTTTTGTTAATAAAATAGCCATAAATTTTGCATAATAAATTATTGTAGTTTATTTTTGGACATAAATAGCATGGAAAATTATTATAGTAAAATAATAGAATCGTTAATTGTTCTTGTCGTATTTGTGATTGCACGTATTGTAGCCTACAAACTTATAAATAGAACTGTTAAAAAGCGATTAGTACAAAAATCAAGAAGTCAAATTATTAGAAAAACCATTCGTTTTATAATCTTATTAATTTGTCTTACTATTCTACTTATAATCTGGGGAGTTAAGCAGTCTGAACTAGCAGTTTTCATAGGTTCTGTTCTAACTGTTATTGGCGTTGCTATGTTTGCTCAATGGTCTATTTTATCTAATATAACGGCAAGTATTGTGTTGTTTTTTAATCATTCTGTAAAAATGGACGATACCATATCAATTATGGAATCTAAAGATTATGAGATTCAAGGCAAGGTTACAGATATTGGTTTATTCTTTGTTACTTTAGTTACAACAGAAACACAAGAAGAAATAACTTTGCCAAATAATGTTTTTTTACAAAAAACAATTAGAAAAATAATAACGAATTAAAACTTTATAGATTAAGCTTTTAAATTCTTCAAAACTATTTATTGAAGTAATTCGTGTTATTTTTAAAAACGATAACATTATTCAATTATTAAAATTAAACTAAATTATATGGAGGAAATTAATAGTATGTTTCAACGCTTAAAAAGTGAATTATTAGAACTGATTCCTAATATGCTTGTATCATTAATAGTGTTGGCTATAGGCTACATAATTGCTCGTTTGGTTAAATCTTTAGTGGCTTATTTTTTTAGGTATTTAGGGAAACTAGTAAGTAGAAAGTTTAGCAACCAAAACTTTACACAAGCTGGTTCTTTTCTGGGTACGGCTTTTTTCTGGTTAATTATATTTTCAAGTATTCTGTTAATTACAGATATACTTGGGTTAACTATTTTAACAAATTGGTTTCAAAGTATAATTCAGTACATACCAAACATACTTGCAGCCATTTTAATTGTCTTTGTTTCAATAATGCTAGGCAATCTAGTTTCTGATTTGATAGCGTCTTTTAGTAAACGTAAAGGGTTTCAATACAGTATAACGTTAGTAAGATTTATAAGGTTTTTACTGCTTTCTGTAGCTATAATAATAGCTTTAGATCAAATAGGTATAGAAATTTCTTTACTTATAGATATTATTGATATCGCTTTTGCGGCCTTATTATTTGGAGCTGCTTTAGCTTTTGGCTTAGGAGCAAGAACTTCTATAAGTAATATTTTGGCTTGTTATTATGTGCGTAAAAGATATAAAGAAGGGGATGAAGTACAAATAGGAAAGACAAGAGGTAAGATTATAAAAATAGATACCACAACTGTAATTTTAGAAAATGAGATAGGAGAACTTACTATTCCTGCAAAAGAGTTTAATGAAACAAAGTCTTATCTAATAAAATAATAAAGCACTAAACATGAATGTAAATCAAACAATTTTAAATGATTTTATAGATAAGCAACCGTTTGCAGCAGCGCACACACTAGATAGAATGAATAGCGAAGAAGTAGCGCTATTTATGCAATCATTGCCAATAGAAAAGAGCTTAAAGCTAATAAGCATTATGAATATTAAAAAAGCATCTGAATGTTTTTTGTTCTTGCCAACTAGTAAAACTAAAGATTTAATAGAAAAAGGGGAACCTAATTTTATTGCTTCTTTATTAAAGTTAATAGAAGCACCAAGGCGTGATGTTTTTTTAGAAAAAATAACATCTGATAAAAAAGATATTATTATGCGTAAAATGGAACATTTACCAAACACTGTTGGCGCATTAATGGAAACTGCACTATGTGTAAATAAAGAAATGACTGTTAAAGAGGCAATTAATATAATAAAAAATAATAAAGACAAAGAAGAGTTTTATTTATATGTTATAGATTTAGATCGCACCTTAAAAGGTGTTGTAATAGTAAAAGACCTTTTACTTGCTGATAAAAAAGCGACACTAGAAGATTTGATTATTACCTCCATTCCAAAAATATTTCCAGAAACTCAGATTAAAAGTGTTCAAAACTATGCCGTTTGGTTTGATTATCGTCATATAGCTGTAATCGATAAATCAGAAAAAATCTTAGGCACTTTATCCTACAAAAAAGCGATGGAACTTACGGACGAAAATATTGATACTTCTAAAAATGAAGTTTTAGAAACGGCAGGTGCTCTAGGCGAATTATATCGTATTGGTTTAACCGGGTTATTAAAAAGTGTAGGTAAATAAAAGCGATATGAAATTAAAAACTGAAATTATAGAAAGCGAATTACGAAACGAATATTTTTCGAAATTTCCAAAAGACGCTGCACATACATTAGATTTATTTTCTGCTGAAATAGTTTTAAAATATCTAGCAGAACTTAAAGTTGATAATGCTAGAGATATTTTCTTTCAATTAACTCCAGAATTGATAACCGAGCTAATTCTAAATATGGATGATGCACTTTTTAGAGAGTTATTTTTTAAAGTAAACACACATTTAGCAGCACGATTACTTTCTCGTTTAGATAAAAATAAAGTTACTGATAAACTTTCGTTACTTCCTGATTTAATTTCTAGAGAAATTCTAGATTTTTTAAATTATAAAGAAGATACTGCTGGTTATCTTATGGAAACAAATGTAATAACTTTTCATTCAGACAATTTAGTAAATGACGTTCTTACTAGAATTAGAAAAATTGGTAAACGCAACATAATGGTTATTTACGTTACAGATGAAGAAGGTAAATTATTAGGGAAAGTTCCAATACAACTCATTGCAATTTCTAATCCAACAGAAAAACTAGCAAAATTAATGGGTGCTGCTCCATTTATAAATGCAATGGGCACTAGAGAAGAGATTTTAGAAGCTATTGAAAAGGAAGATCTTTTGCAAATACCTGTTACAGATATAAATAATATACTTCTTGGTATTATTAGAAATGATGCTTTAATGTCTGCTTCTAAACAAGAAATTACCGAAAACTTACAATCTATGTTTGGAGCAGGTAAAGAAGAGCAAGCTTTGTCTAAATGGACGTTTGCAGTTCGTAAAAGGCTACCTTGGTTACAAGTTAATCTTGCCACAGCATTTTTGGCTTCTATGGTAGTTGGTTTGTTTGAAGAAACTATAGCAAAAATTACAATTCTTGCTATTTTTTTACCTGTAGTTGCAGGTCAATCAGGAAATACGGGCTCACAAGCTTTAGCAGTAACAATTAGAGGTTTAGCTTTAAAAGAAATTAGAATTTCGCAATGGTTTAGAGTAGCCAAAAAAGAAATTATGGTTGGTTTTGTAAACGGTGTAGCAGTGGCTTTAACAACAGGAACCATCGTTTATTTCTGGACATCTTCATTAGGAATTGCAATAGTTATAGCAATCTCTATGGTAATCTCTATGTTGATTGCTGGTTTTGCAGGTGCTATAATTCCAATAGGTTTAAAGGCAATTGGGCAAGATCCTGCCACGTCATCTTCTATTATATTAACAACCGTTACAGATATTTGTGGGTTTCTTAGTTTCTTAGGTTTGGCATCTTTGCTTTCTTCGGCTTTAGGAATTGTATAAAATACGTGTAAATATTTAATGGATTAGAATCGTATAAAAAAAGTAGAATAGTAAGAATTAACAAGGTTATTTCTTACTATTTTTTTTTGATAAAAGATAAACTTCATCAAGTGTAAAATGAGTCAATTTTTTTTTAAGTTTTGATTGATAATCGATTTTGTTTAAATTAATACATCTCACCGGTTTCTTAAAATCGATGAGATGTAATTAAATTTTTTACTTAAAATTTTATTCAAAAATATATTTGGTAGCACTTTTTGTTAATATTTTTCTACCTTTAGAGCTGTAGTTTACTTAGCAAATAATTGACTCATATCTTTAAAAGCTTTAAACTCAAGTGCATTATTTTCTGGATCATTAAAAAACATTGTTGCCTGTTCGCCTACTTTTCCTTGAAAACGGATACAAGGCGCAATCACAAATTTTGTATTTGAAGCTTTTAGTTTATCAGCTAAAATATGCCAATCTTCCCAAGTTAAAACGACTCCAAAATGCGGAACAGGAACATCATGACCATCCACAGGATTCGAAATTCTTTCGGGTTTAAAGTCCTCTTTTTGATGAATTACTAATTGATGTCCGAAGAAATTAAAATCTACCCAATTCCCAGAACTACGTCCTTCTTCACAGCTTAAAATATCTCTGTAAAAAGTTCTACATTTTTCTAAATTTTGCACCGGAATTGCTAAGTGGAATGGTTGTATCATTATTAGTTGTTAGTTTTGTATAAAAGTTTAAAAGTTCAAAGTTGGTTACTGTCAGTTCGAGTGATTCCAATTTTTCATCGGAATTGTATCGAGAACACCTATTATGCCGGATTTTTAAATTTTATTTAAAACTCAAAACTCAAAACTTTTTACCCTAAAACCCAACAGCAGCATCATCGCCTCGTTTATCTGCACCGCCTTCTAGTTTACCGTCGGGCAATACTAAAATGGCGTCAACTCTACCGATAATCAAAGAATTTTTTTCAAAAATTGTATATCCTAAAGATTCTAATTTATTTTTTGTATCGGCATTAAAACCATTTGGTTCAAGTGTAATATAATCTGGCAACCATTGATGATGAAAACGAGCTTTATCAACAGACTCTTGCATTCCCATATTGTATTCGGTTACATTTAAAATATTTTGTAAAACCGATGTTATAATTGTAGAACCGCCAGGAGTTCCAATTACCATTTTTAATTTTCCGTCTTTTTCTACAATTGTTGGCGCCATAGAACTTAGCATTCTTTTTTCTGATGCAATTTCGTTAGCTTTAGAACCCACTAAACCATAAACATTTGGCACTCCGGCTTTAACGCTAAAATCGTCCATTTCATTATTTAAAATAAAACCAGCACCTTTTACCACTACTTTAGAACCATAGCCAGTATTTAAAGTTGTAGTAACAGAAACGGCATTTCCAAATTGATCTACAATTGAATAATGTGTTGTTTCATCACTTTCATATCCCAAAATTTTTCCTTGCGAAACTTCGGATGAAGGCGTTGCTTTATCCCAAGAAAAAGAACGCATTCTTTTGTTAATATAGTTGGTGTCTGTTAAACTATCAACAGGCACTTTTACAAAATCAATATCACCTAAATAATGTGCTCTATCGGCATACGATCTTCTTTCTGCTTCTGTTAATAATTGAATGTATTCGGTTGAATTGTGTGCTATTTTAGATAAATCATAAGGCTCAATAGATTTTAAAATTTGAGCTAAACATATTCCACCACTCGCAGGTAAATCCATAGAAGTTATTTTATAACCTTTAAAATTAAAAGTGATGGGATTACGCCAAACAGCTTCATATTTTTCTAAATCTTCGTGCGATATAATTCCGCCTAATTCAGTTACATAATTCACTAAAAAATCGGCGGTTTCACCTTTGTAAAATCCATCTTTTCCAAAATCACGAATCCTTTCTAAAGTTTTTGCTAGTTCTTCTTGTTTTAGAATATCACCTTCTTTCCATTCTTTACCAAAAACAGTTTCATAATTATTTACTTTTTTAAACCTATCAGCAGCACCGTTTAAATCTTCAGCTTCGTTTTTGGTTACAACATAGCCATTTCTTGCCAAATCGATAGAAGGCTGAATTAGATCTTTAAAAGGTAAACTTCCAAATTTTTCGTAGACAGCAAATACACCCGCTACAGAACCAGGGATGGCAACTGCATGTGCGCCCAAGGTGCTTTTATTTTCTATAACATCGCCATTTTCATCTAAATACATGTCTTTATGAGCGGTAATTGGTGCTTTTTCTCTAAAATCTAACGTACCAGTTGTACCGTCTTTATCTCTGTATACCATAAAACCGCCGCCACCAATATTACCAGCAACAGGGTATACAACTGCCAAAGCAAAATGCGTTGCAACCATAGCATCATAAGCATTACCACCTTTTTGTAAAATCGCAGCACCAATTTTAGAAGCTTCTTGTTTTGCAGAAACTACCATTGCTTTTTCTGCTATTAAACCAGTAATTTTTTCTGGTTCAGGTGTTGTTTTGCAATTTATTAACAATAAAGAAATAGCAAAAAAGAAGATAATTTTTTTCATGAGTTTCGAGGTGTATCTAGCTGAATTTAATTCAGGATTTTATCATTTTAAAGGTTAATTTCATTTAGAAGTGTTTAAATAAATTTATTATTCGTAGATTCAGAATGAAATTTGTTACTACTTTATAACGGTTAATTCTTTTAATTTTTGATTAGTGAAATATAATAAATCTTTAAAGAATAGTGTGAAATCTTCTTCAAATTCTTTGTGCAAAATTTGTAAATCTTCAATAGCTAAATTCATTTGAGACTTCCCTTTGGTTCTGTGGTTCATTCCGTTTAAAACTTTCTCAATTCCGTCTTCAAATTGATAATTAAAAAGAATGTTATATTCAATCATGTATTTGATAAATTGTTGTGATTTTACGGGTAATTCTGATGAAATACTGTCGAATAAATCATTAATTGCATCGGTATACATATCCAAAGGAATCGCTGAATAATTTGCCCAGTTTTTAGCTAAGAAATGATCGAAAAATATATCTATAATTACGCCATCATAATGTCTATAACGTTTGTGCAAACGTCTTTTACTTTTTCTTACAACTTTATGAGCATCTGTAAACGTGTCTATTTCTCGATGTAGAAAAATACCTTGCTGAATTTCTTTAGAAAATCCTTCATAAATATTACCTCTAATATGATCTGCAATAAAATTGCCAATCATTATATTGGTGTTGTTTTGTGAGAGATATAAATGTGCTAGAAAATTCATTGAAGTAAAAGTAGTTAAAAACCACAACTAAAAGATGTGGTTTTAAAATATTAAGAATCAAAAATAATTTTGTTCATTTAGATTTCGCTCCTATGGAGCTTTGAATTTATTTTATATGCTACTTTCTTATTAATATTACGCTCCAATGGAGTTAAAAAATCTCAAAGGGATGAAATATGAATAGCTTAATGTTTTGAAGATATTATAAGCCCAAGAAGGGCGAAATATTAAATGTTTATATAGTTTATAAAATCTTCAAATACTTGTGCAACTTTTATCGAAAACTAATTAAAAATATCATTTATTATTTCACATCCAACTTTTAAGCACCTTAAACGTTTCTTCAGTAGTAAATGTTTTTCCAGCTTTTATATCTTCTTCACCTTCTTCAATCATTTTATCTAATTGTTTTTGATGCTTGTAGCTTTTTATAAGTTGATATAAATTGCCCAATGAAGATTCATCTTCATTTTTACAATCTCTAATATTTCATTGCGAATTTTTAAAGTACTCATAACTTGTATTTTAGTAAAGATAAGAAATTTGTAACAAAATTGTGAATGGCAATATTGGTTTTGTTTGTGCAATATTACTTTTTCTATGGGTTATTTAATATGTATTGCAGCGTTTTCTTTTGTTGTTACATGATAGCCAATACAATCATCATTCATATTCATAATCTTAAGTGTTACATCAGAAATAATGTATAAAATGTATGAATCACCACTTGCTATAGTTATTAATTCATCTTTTTGTTTTGTTGCAATATTATTCTGTTTAAACCTAAATTCACTGCCATTTTTAAAGAGGTAAGAAAATTGAATAGGATTCCCTGTTTCATTTGTAAAAATTGAATAGTATCTCTCTGAATCCCTTCTAAAATTACTTCTAGGAATATTTTCCTTAGAAGGTTTCATATTTAAAACTTTAATGGGTCCAATAACTTTAGAGAAAATTGTTTCTTTTTTTACTGTTTTACTAGTCTGCATTTCTTCTATAGATTGTAAAACATCAATTGCCTGTTTCATAAAAGTTCTACTGTCATAAAGATTTAGATAAATAGCGGTACCATATAATGTTAGGTTGTTTTTATGCTCTGAACTGTTCACTAAATAGTTGAGCCATTCATCACTTTTTCTGTCTTTATAATACCAATCATGCTTCTCTGCCATTTTTTGAGTATGATTATTAATAGTCACAATCATTTCATGGAGATTAATTTCAAATTCTTGTGTATAGTAATTATACATTTTCGACATTTTAGAAATTAATGGACTCAAACTTTCTTCTGTTAAATTGGCATTTAGTTTCAATAGTTCAAAACCATTTGTTTGAATGGTGTTTTGTTCAGCAAAATAAAAGAAGGATCTAAGTTGAGGAGATTCTTTATACATTTTAATAGTTGCAGAATCGCTCATGGCAATTTTATAAAGAGAATCTTGGCGTTCCCAAAATATATTTAAATTATTGGCAGTTATAGCATCTTCCAAAAGTTCTCGCTTAATTTGTTCAAATATGAATGCTATTTTTGTGTCATTCGCTTTTTTTTCATTCCAGTTATTTATACTCAACGCAATCAATATCCCAATTACGACAAGAACAATTTCTCCAATGGCATATTTAAAATATTTGCCTGTTTTATTCTGTAACAGTAAGTTTTGTCTAATTTTTCGGAAGAATTTAATCATAGATTTTTGGTTGTTTATCCTTCACAAGATAGTAATTCATTTTCTCATAATTATAAAGCATAAAAAACCACAATCTTTCAATTGTGGTTTTATCTTATATCTTGATTCAAAAGAATCTTTTTTATTAAAAATTAATTATTCAACATCACTGGCATTACCAGCATGGTAACTTGTTCACCTTCATCTGTACCATCAATAGGAGTTAAAATTCCTGCTCTGTTTGGTAAAGACATTTCAATTAAAACTTCATTAGAACTCAGGTTGTTTAACATTTCGCTTAAAAAACGAGAATTAAAACCAATTTGCATATCATCTCCTTGATAATCGCAACTTAAACGTTCGTCTGCTTTGTTGGCGAAATCTAAATCTTCTGCAGAAATATTTAATTCTGTTCCTGCCATTTTTAAACGGATTTGATGCGTCGTTTTGCTAGAGAAAATAGAAACACGTCTTACAGAGTTTAAAAAAGATGCTCTGTCAACAGTTAGTTTATTTGGATTTTCTTTAGGGATTACAGCTTCATAATTTGGGTATTTTCCGTCAATTAAACGACAAACTAACACCACATTATCAAACGTGAATTTTGCATTAGCATCATTATATTCAATAGTAACTTCGCTATCAGAACCACCTAAAATTCCTTTTAATAAATTTAAAGGTTTCTTTGGCATAATAAATTCTGCCGTTTGATCTGCAGTAACATCTGTTCTAGAATATTTTACTAATTTATGCGCATCCGTAGCAACAAAAGTTAAACTTTGAGAGCTAAATTGAAAAAATACTCCGCTCATTACAGGGCGTAAATCATCGTTACCAGCGGCAAAGATTGTTTTAGAGATTGCAGTTCCTAAAATATGTGCAGGAATTATGGTTTTACTTGGTGATGGTAAAGAAACCGCTTTTGGAAACTCATCTCCACCAAAATAAGCCATGTCATATTTTCCTTGATCAGAACTAATTTCTATTGTATTAGCACCTTCTGTCTTGAAGGTTAAAGGTTGATCTGGAAAAGTTTTTAAAGTATCTAACAGCAAACGTGCAGAAACAGCAATAGAACCAACACTGTCACTTTCTACATCTACAACAGAACTCATTGTTGTTTCTAAATCTGATGCTGAGACTTTTAACTGATTTTTAGAAATTTCAAATAAAAAGTTATCTAAAATTGGTAATGTGTTGTTGCTATTTATAACGCCACCTAAAACTTGTAATTGCTTTAATAATTGTGAACTTGATACAATAAATTTCATTTAATTTCTTTTCTTGATTCGAATTACAAATATATTCTAAAAAAGTGACTTTAAAAATTAATTTATCAACAGGTTATCCCCATTTTGTTAATGGATTTAAAACGTTATAATTATGTTAATTGGTGGCTTTTAGGTCTTAAAAAAGCTATTTTTGTTTTATTATCAAACCAAACAAATGAAAAACACCTTTTTTAGTACCATTTCTTTCTTACTTATATTTAGTACCGTTTTTGCACAGAAACCAGAGAAATTAACCTCAAATCAGATTTTCGAAAAAATTCAAAAACTTAATTTTTTAGGAACAGCTCTTTATATTGCTGCACATCCAGACGATGAAAACACTCGTTTAATTGCATATTTAGCAAACAACGTAAAAGCTAGAACGGGTTATTTATCGATTACCAGAGGCGATGGTGGTCAAAATTTAATTGGTCCAGAAATTAGTGAATTATTAGGTGTTATAAGAACGCAAGAATTATTAGCTGCAAGGCATATTGATGGTGGCGAACAGTTTTTTACAAGAGCAAACGATTTTGGCTATTCTAAACATCCAGATGAAACCTTGAAAATTTGGGATAAAGAAAAAGTTTTAAGCGATGTTGTTTGGGCAATTCGAACTTTTAAACCAGACGTTATTATTAATAGATTTAATCATAAAACTCCGGGTTCAACACACGGTCATCATACAGCTTCTGCTATGTTAAGCTTAGAAGCTTTTGACTTGGCTAGTGATCGTTCTCAGTTTTCTGATCAACTAAAACATACCAGTGTTTGGACTCCGAAACGATTGTTTTTTAACACTTCTTCTTGGTTTTATAGAAATCAAGAAGACTTTGACAACGCCACAAAAGGCAAGTTAACTTCTTTTGATGTTGGTGTTTATTATCCTTTAAAAGGCTTGTCTAACAATGAGTTAGCGTCAATGGCAAGTAGCCAACATTTGTGTCAAGGTTTTGGTAGATTAACCACCAGAGGCGAACAAGAAGAATATGTAGAATTTTTAAAAGGAGATCCTTTAAAAGATAAAAATGATATTTTTTCGGGAATTAACACCACTTGGAATCGTATAAACAACGGAGGTGAAATTGGTGTTGTTTTATACGATGTTGAAGAAAATTTTGATTTTGTAAATCCGTCTAAACATCTACCAAAATTGATGGAAGCCTATCAATTAATCCAAAAATTAGAAGATGCACATTGGCGCGAAATTAAAGAAAAACAACTCAAAGAAATTATTGAGGCTTGTGCTGGTTTGTATTTAGAAGCATCGGTAAATAGTTCTTACGGAACGCCAAATGCCGCTGTAGAAGTTGAGTTAGAAGCTTTAAATAGAAGTACAATTCAAATTGAGTTAACTTCAATTACATCTACTATTGATAAAAGAAACAGTGTAAAAGAAGTTGATTTAGTACCAAATAAGAAAATTGAATTTAAAGAAACAATCAATCTAAAAACTAATGCTTTTTCTGATCCTTATTGGTTAAAAGAAAAAGGTTCTTTAGGTGTTTATAAGGTTGATAATCAATTGTTAATTGGAAAGCCTGAAACGCCAAGACCTGCAAAAATTGATTTTAATTTAACGATTAACAGTGTACCTATTACTATTACCAAAAATATAGTTCATAGATTTTCTGAGCGTGATAAAGGTGAAATTTATGAGCCTTTTGAGATTTTACCAATAATTACTACAAAGTTAAAAAATAAAGTACTTATTTTTTCTGATGATGCTCCTCAAAAAGTTTTAGTAGAAGTTAGAGCAGGTGCTAATAATATAGCAGGAAAAGTGAGTTTGCAAACTCCAGAAAATTGGGTTGTTTCACCTAAAGAAATCGATTTTAATATCAGTCAAAAAAACGATAAAAAAACGGTTGAGTTTCTAGTGACACCTCCAAAAAATCAAGCAGAAGGTATACTAAAAGTAATTGCGACTTCGGGAGGAGAAACGTATCAAAAAGAATTAATTGAAATCAATTATAATCACATTCCAAAGCAATCGATTTTGTTAAATTCAGAAGCTAAAATTGTTCGTTTAAATATTGAAAAAGTAGGAAGCTATATTGGGTATATCAATGGTGCAGGTGATGCAATTCCTGAAGATTTAAGACAAATTGGATACACGGTTGTTGAGATAAATCCATTGGAAATAGATGAAAAAAATTTACTAAAGTTTGACGCAATTGTTTTAGGAATTAGAGCTTATAATGTTGTTGATGAGTTAAAATTTAAACAAAAATATTTGCTACAATATGTTGAAAAAGGCGGAAATATGGTTGTGCAATACAACACAGATAGAGGTGTAGATGTTTTTGCACCCTTTACTTTAAATTTATCTAATGATAGAGTTACAGATGAATTTGCTGATGTAAGAATTATTGATAAAAATCATGAAATTTTAAATTTCCCAAATAAAATTACTGCGGATGATTTTAAAGGTTGGGTGCAAGAAAGAGGCTTGTATTTTCCTGACTCTTGGAGTACGGAATATTCGCCCATTTTTTCTATGAATGATAAAGGTGAAACGGCAAAAAACGGGAGTTTATTAATTGCTAAATATGGAAAAGGAAATTACATTTATACAGGTTTAAGTTTCTTTAGAGAATTGCCTGCAGGAGTTTCTGGAGCGTATAAGTTGTTTGCAAACATGTTGTCTGTTGGGAAAAAGAAGTAGGTTTAAAATCTTTAAATTGGGTGTTAGAAAGTTGGAATAAAAATGTCAGTTCGAGTAAATCTGCTTTTTTGCAAATTTGTATCGAGAACTTTTTCTAAAACTAAATTTAAAGAATAAGTAATAAACTTAAGTATTAGTTTATAGATAATCTAAAAGTTAGCAAATAAGTTTAGCCCTGATTGAAACAGTTGTTTGGGCTCTTTTTTAGTGTCAGTTCGAGTGAATTTGCCTTTCGCACATTTGTATCTAGCGCACACTAAAAAAAGCGAGTTAGATACTGAATCAAGTTTAGCCCAATAAGCAGGAATTAGCTTCTTAAAAATATAAGATATAATGAAAGAACAAAAATACACTTGGAAAAAAGAATACAGTTTTGTGTTGATTGCAAATCTTGTTTACATCATTATATTCTTTTTGATCACTAATTATTTTACAGTTTAATTGATGGATATTACTAGCAAATTACATTATATAGATTGGATAATTCTTGCAGGGACATTATTATTTATTGTTGGTTACGGAACCTATGTAACCAGAAAAAACAGCAATGTAACGGATTATATAAAAGGAGGAAACGACTCGAAATGGTGGACGATAGGTTTGTCTGTTATGGCAACGCAAGCCAGTGCAATTACGTTTTTATCAACTCCAGGTCAAGCGTTTCATAGCGGAATGGGTTTTGTGCAATTCTATTTTGGATTGCCAATTGCTATGGTAATAATTTGTGTGGTTTTTATACCTATTTATCACAAGTTGAAAGTCTACACAGCTTATGAGTTTTTAGAAGGTAGATTCGATTTAAAAACTAGAAGTTTAGCAGCCATTTTATTTTTAATTCAACGAGGTTTGGCAGCGGGAATTACCATTTTTGCGCCAGCAATTATTTTAAGTGCAGTGCTAGGTTGGGATTTATTAACCTTAAATATTATCATTGGGTTTTTAGTAATTATTTACACGGTTTCTGGAGGAACAAAAGCCGTAAATGTTACGCAAAAGCAACAAATGATTATCATTTTTATAGGAATGGTTATTGCTTTTTATATGATTATGAGTCAGCTTCCTGCGGATATTACGTTTACAAAAGCCCTAGAAATTGCGGGTGCAAGTGATAAAATGCAAGTGTTAGATTTTTCTTTTGATTTAAGCAATAGATATACAGTTTGGACAGGGATTTTGGGAGGAACCTTTTTAATGCTCTCTTATTTTGGAACAGATCAAAGTCAGGTGCAGCGCTATTTATCAGGCAAATCTGTTAGAGAAAGTCAGTTAGGTTTAATTTTTAACGGATTGTTAAAAGTGCCCATGCAGTTTTTTATTCTGTTAATTGGTGTGATGGTTTTTGTGTTTTATCAATTTAATCCATCGCCATTAAATTTTAATCCAGGAGCAAATGAAGAAGTTGCAAAGTCGAAATATGTTGAAGAATATCAACAATTAGAAGCCGCACACATCAATATTGAAAACACTAAAAAAGTAATTTTTGCTGATGGTTTTCAAGCTGCTGAAAAACAACAAATTCGAGATTTAAATGCAAGAGATTTAGAAATTAAAGAAGCTGCAAAAGACATTATTAATAAGGTTTCCGACGAAAATAATTTAAAGAAGATAGAGTCAAATGATAAAGATTATGTTTTTATTCATTTTATTATAAATAATTTACCAAGAGGATTAATAGGACTTTTATTAGCGGTTATTTTATCGGCAGCAATGTCATCTACAGCATCCGAATTAAATGCGTTGGCCAGCACAACAGCAATGGATTTGTATAAGCGAAATATTGAGGAAGAAAAGAGCGATGCACATTATGTAAAAGCGTCTAAGTGGTTTACGCTAGTTTGGGGAATTATAGCGATTTCTGTGGCGTGTATTGCTAATTTATTTGATAATTTAATTCAGTTAGTAAATATTATTGGTTCTATTTTCTACGGAAACGTTTTAGGTATTTTCTTGTTAGCATTTTTTATCAAATTTGTAAAAGGAAATGCTGTTTTTATAGCAGCACTAATTACGCAAGTTCTAATTATTGGGGTTTTTATATTAGACTGGTTGCCGTATTTATGGTTAAATTTATTAGGATGTGCTTTGGTAATGGCAATTGCAATTCTGTTACAGTTTATGGTTCCCTCAAAAGAGAATAGGAGTGAAGCGATCGAAACAATTGGGATAGAGTAATTTATGGAAAAAAGAAATATACGTTGGGGAATTATTGGTCTCGGAAAAATAGCAAACAAATTCGCAACAGATTTATCAGCTTTAGATGATACAGAATTAGTGGCTGTTGCTTCAAGAAATCAGGGAAATGCGAATGATTTTGCGCAAAAATACAATGTAAAAAAAGCCTATAATTCTTATGAAGAATTAGCGAAAGATACGGATGTAGATGCCGTTTATATTGCTACTCCACACAGTTTTCATAAACAACATTCCATACTTTGTTTGCAAAACAAAAAAGCAGTTTTGTGCGAAAAACCTTTTGCAATGAATTTGCAAGAAGTTACAGAAATGATTGCTGTTGCAAAAGAAAATAATGTCTTATTGATGGAAGCTTTATGGACGTTCTTTTTACCGCATTTTAACTATGTTTTAGAACTTGTTAAAAACGAGAAATTTGGAAATTTAAAAAGTTTAGAGGCGGATTTTGGGTTTAAGCCAACTTTCGATTTAGAAAGTAGGTTGTTTAAAAAAGAAATTGGCGGAGGAAGTTTATTAGATATTGGAATTTATCCAATTTTTGCAGCTTTGTCAACTTTAGGAATGCCTGATGATATTGATACAAAAGCTACTTTTTTTGAAACAGGAGCAGATGCTGAGTGTACCATGATTTTTAAGTATAAAGACGCAAAAGCTACTTTAAAAAGTACGTTGTTAGAGGAAACAAAAACCGAAGCAATTTACACTTTTGATGCTGCGATTGTAAAAATTAATACACAGTTTCATGCGCCTTCTACAGTAACAATTATTCAAGGTAAGAATGAAGAAACTATCGATTTTGGATACAAAACAATTGGTTATAATTTTGAAACAGAACACTTCAATCAGCTTTTAAGAAGAAGTAAAAAAGAAAGTGATGTAATGACTTTTGAATTTTCTAAAAACTTGATAAAAACGTTGGATGAAGTTAGAAAGATGATTGGGTTGGAGTATTAATACTATTTAGTTTTTTATGATTTTTGAGGTTCTTTTTTCATTATCGGTATATATTGTTATAAAATAAACTCCAGATTTATAATCTTTTAAATTTATAAGTTGGTTTTGATTATTAGGCTTTTCATTATAAATTATTTGTCCTATTAAATTATGAATAGAAATTCTTGTTATCGTTTTTTCTGAAACAATTCGGATGTTCTTTTTTGTTGGGTTTGGAAAAATGTTAAGATTTGATTTTAATGAAACATTTTTAGTATTTAAAGCTGAATCGGTGCTTTTGCCTTCTACCGAAATATTATTTAGAACAACAGTCTTTCCGGTTTCTTCAAACATATTATTTCCATTAAATCGTATTCTAACCTTAAAATTTGGGTTATTATTTGCACTTTCAACACTTGAAAAATCAAACTGTTTTAAGGAGTAATTTGAATTAACGGAGCTTGAATTTACACTTAAATTGCTGTTAGACCAGTTATCTCCATCAAAGTAATCAATTAATAAACTGTTTGCAGCACCATCAGATTTTATAGCTAGAGAAACTTTAATTTCATCAAAATTTGTGGTCGAAAATTCTAATTCTATTGTATTTTCAAGTTCGCCAAATTTAAAAGGTTGTTTAATTTGTAATCCTCTTATAATGTCTGCTGTATACAAAGTATTATTATTAGCTTCTGCTTTGTAGTTTATATTTGTTGGGTCATTTTTTCTTTCTAAAGAAGCTTTACGCCAATTTTCATTTGTTTTAGAGAATGGGTAACCGGTTAAAGAAGATGTGTATTTTAAAGAAGCATTCAGTCCATTTCTGGAATAAGTAGCATTCAATATTTCTAATGATAAATCGTTAGGAATTCTATTATCTTTCAACCAAAAATAAATTAAATGAGAAGCTGTATTTGAATCTTTATTAAAATTTGCAATTATATTAGCGTCCTTACTAGGGTTCATTGTTATCACAGGATTCGTGCCAGAGGCATCTCCAGACCAATGAGAGAAAACAAAACCACTTAAAGGTTTTGCTTCTAATTTAATAGGGATGTTTTCATAATAAAGACCCGTCCAAGGATAGGGATTTTGAGATACTCCCGCAGTTGTATTTTTTATAGAAATGGTATTCATTTTAATAAAACCTCCATTTTTATTAGAAATATTTAAATTAAATTGATACGTATTATTTATATTAAAAAAAGTTTTTATTTGATTTTGTAATCTTAACGGTCTCGCTTCTATCCATTCTAAAAGATTTCTTTTACTAGAATTACTATAAAAACCCTCATCTCTTTCATCTGAGCGGTTAATGTCTTCAGCCAGATAAGGCGTAACCTCATCAAATGTTTCTTTAACTATATTTTTAAATCTTTCTTTTGTGAACCCAGAATTTGATAAATCTGCAAATCTTTTTATAAATTGATTTTTAAAGTCTACATTCTCTAAAAGGTTTCCAAATATAGAAATATCGACTTTTCCGGTTGTTAAGGCATGTTCTTCTAACCAATTTTGATCATCGGCTAAGGTTGCTTCAAAATCTCTTGTAATTGCGCGCCATTTCCCATCACCGTAAGAATTATTTTCAGGATTTCTTACCTTCCAAAAATTCCATTCATGGGCTCTACTTTCACTAAATATTTGAATTATTAATTCGTCTATAAGCGACTCCATGTCTAATAGTTCGGCAGCTCTGTTGTAGTTTTCGCTTACCTTCATATCATTGTTTAGAATGAAATCTCTCATTTCTTCATAACTTATAAAATCGCTTTCTTCTCCTTCACCAAGTTCACATCTTCCTTTGTCACAATCTACAATTAGTACGTTATCCTTATCTAAACCAAAATTATAGGCAAAATGATATTCATCAAAACGGTCTCTTATAGCCGATAGACCCCAATATTCTCCATTAATAAAATGTACAACATTCTGAATTCTTGTGATTCCATGGTAAAAAGGTTGCATTAATTTATTAAAAACTACGTCAAAAGCAACATCTCCACCACTTCCATCTCCTCTTAGTAATAATCTTTTATTACTGCTGTTAAAAACTGATCCAGGAATTTTTTCTTTTAATAAATTATGCTCAAAAGTATTTTGATTATCATACTCACTTCTTGCATATAATCTTAAACTTTTTAAGATACTACCTCTAGAATTATTTCCATGCACTCTAAATCCTGCATTTACATTTAGAACAGGATTTAAAGAATTTGAATCAAAAATTTCTACACTTGCAGGAAATTCCCATTCTCTTCCGCTTCTCCAATAGTTGTTATTCTGAACTTTGTATGAATTTTTATCTGAAGGATTTTGCTCTCTCCAAGTATCAAAATCTATACCGGCATTATAAATTCCATCGTAGTAATCGAACAATACATTTTCTTGTAATTGAATAGAAACTACTGGTATTGTATAAGGGTTACCGTTTTTCCAAATAAAATAAGTTTTTGCAACTGTTTCAGAAGTTTTACCGTTTAAAAAAGCTTTTGCTTTAATGATAGTGGTTTTCCGCACGGGGTTTATAGGAACATAAATGTCATCTTGAACTGAGTTTTTGTTTGCTACTTTATCCACATCATTAGAGCGGTCTCTAATTAAAATTGAAGAATTGTATATCTGAGATACATAAGTTTCGTCAATAAAAGGACCAAAAGGATCACCAATA
The DNA here is from genome assembly GCF_002954665.1 of Polaribacter glomeratus. Classification (GTDB taxonomy): domain Bacteria; phylum Bacteroidota; class Bacteroidia; order Flavobacteriales; family Flavobacteriaceae; genus Polaribacter; species Polaribacter glomeratus. The sequence goes on from NZ_MSCM01000001.1 coordinate 359,303, forward strand.
TCATCTGGATAAATGTTTTTATATTGAAAACTTGTGCCTGATAAGTTGTTAATATCTGGTTCTGATCCATCAAAAGTATACACAATTGTTGCATTCGTATTATCGTTTAAAAGTTCTAAGTTAAATGGATTTTTGTAAAGGCCAGAAACATGTGAAAAAGTGGGTGGATTCAATTTTTCTGCATCAACTTGAGAATTATTTGATAAATTAGGTGTTGGAGATGAAAAATAAGACCAATTACCCGTTCCGTTTATTTGACGCCCATAAGATTCATCTTTTTGTAAAACAACAGAAGGGCAGTTGTTTATGATGTTACCAGAAGAGTCAGAAATAATTATTTTCTCTCCATTAGAGCTAATTTTAAAGTTGGTGTGTAATGGTTTATTTGGGATTATGCGATTTTTATCTGAAGCCCAAATTAATAGATATTGATCTGGATATATAGTAACTCTAGGAAAAATCCATTTTTTAGGATCAGATTCGTTATCACTTAGACCAAATCCTTCTAAATTTATGGCTATAGAACCATAGTTATATATTTCAATCCAGTCTTCAAAATCACCATCTTCGTCAGAAATCGTAATTTTATTGGATGACATTATCTCATTAATTGCAATATTTTGAGATTGAGTATTGAAAATATTGTAGATAAAAATTACATAAAATAAAACAAGAGTTTTATTGAAATTTGATGTTTCCATAGCGAGGAATATTTATTTATAATTAGCGATTTTTTTAATTTCTGGGGGAAATTTTGCTGGGGGGTGAGAGAAGTTTACTTGATAACTATTTCTTAAACTGCTCATTACAAATGTAATGAATTATTTTTAAATATAATTAATTAGTATTTTTACTTTTTTTTTAAAGAAGTTTTAGCGGTATTTAACATGAATTGTTTTTTACTATACTTTAAAAACGAACAATAAATTTACTTTGATAAACTATAATGCAATTAATTTTTATGTAGTCTTAGGTTGAAATTTTGTTCAATATTTTCTTCTAAATATATTAACAATTTTTCTAAATATATTTTGCTTATTTATTATTACAACTTCTCCCATTATAATTTCTTCTATAACAAGAGTATTTTCAATCATTTTTACATTTAGATATTCTGTTTCATGGTTGATTTGTATTTCTTGCATTTCAAATCCCAGATAATAAAACATAAGAATAAGATTTTTATCTAATGCTGTTTTTTTGATGGTAATCGTAAAATTTCCGTCAAAATCAGTTTCAAGTTTGTTAGAATATCCTTTTAAAAGGATGTTTACTCCCGGTAAACCTCCATTTTCATCAAATACATGACCTTTAATCTCTAAAGAATCTTTTAATTTTTTATTGAAAACAGTATCTTTATTCACGCTATTTAACTGCGTTATTTTTATTTTTTCTGTAGTTTTATTTTGGCTAAATATTGGAGTTGTTAAGGAAAGCAAAGTTGTAATTCCAAAAAGTAGTCCGGTTTTAGAGTATTTATTATTTTGTAAAGAAGAGATCTCTATGTTTAATTGTTCAGGTTTAAATTTTCCACAAAATTTTTGATTGCTATCTAAAATTCTTGAGAGTTGATAATTTGACTTTTCTGTGAAATTAAAAACTTCCTTATTACAGTTTAAACAGAAGGCCCCTTTTTCGGTTGTGGTCATTTCGTTCCATTTTTCACTGCATGGTTTCGGAATTTTTATTTCGTATTTCATTTACCTTGTTTATTAATTTAACAACTATTTGCTGATAGTTTTAATCTTGAATTAAATTTAAAAGTAGTAATTTGCATCACAATTTAGCTAAGTTAGTGTTTTTTAAACAGAAAAAAATATAATAAAAATATAGTTTAAACAAAAAAAATCTCAAGCTTTCACTTGAGATTCTAAAATGTAATTTTTTGTAAGTTAATTAGTTACATCAATTTGTACACCAACATACGTGTTTTCCCAAAGGAAACCTAAAACAGTGCTTGTGTCTTTTACATCATCAAATAGAATTGTAAAAGTTTCAATAGTATCAGGAACTGGCATTACTTCAGCAGCAACTTTTACAGCAACTTTAGCTTCATCCCATTCTTTTGGAGTTCCCCAATTTGTAGTATCCGTATAAAAAATAACGTCCCAAGATTCTTCATTAGGTACTGTATACAAAGCATACGTTCCTGCTGCTAATTTTGCATCTCCAACCATTACATCTTTACTAAAAGTTATTTTAGTACTCGCATTTGCGCCAGTTCTCCAAACTTTATCAAACGGAACTAAATCTCCAAAAATAGTTCTGTCTTTTACGCCTGGTCTAGAATAGTCTACAGATATAGTTGTAAAACCTACTACTTGTTCAATTTTTTGAGAAGGACTAGCAGGTGCTTTTTTTTGTGCATTTGTAGAAAACGCAATCGCTACTACAAATAAACTTAATAATATTTTTTTCATGATATTTGTGTTTTATTAATTTTGTTAAATCTACGATTTCAAAATAGTATAATTGTTAACAAAATCTTAAAATAAGGGATTGTATCTTTGTTGCTATAAATAGAGTTTCTTAGATGAAAAATGTTAGTATTTTAGGTTTTGGTTGGTTAGGGAAATCATTAGCAATTTCTTTGTTAGATGAAGGTTATACCGTAAAAGGTTCTACTACATCCGAAGAAAAATTAGAGCTTTTAGAACTGAATCATATCGAACCCTATATCGTTGATATTTCTGACTTTGAAGAGTTTGATGATTTTTTAAATGCGGATATTTTAATTATAGCAATTACTTCTAAAGATATTGACGGGTTCGAAAATTTGATTGCTCAAATTGAAAGTTCTAGCATTCAAAAAGTAATTTTTATAAGTTCTACTTCTGTGTACGGAATGTTAAATAGAGTAATCACAGAAGAAGATGAAGTTTTAAAAACTCCCTTAACAGAAATTGAAAACTTGTTTAGAGAAAATACTTTTTTTGAAACAACAATCATTCGTTTTGCTGGTTTGTTTGGTGATCAAAGGCATCCTGCGAATTGGTTTAAAAACGGTCGAAAAATTCCGCAACCAAAAGGTTTTGTAAACATGATTCATAAAGAAGATTGCATTGAAATTATTCTTGAAATTATTGCTCAAAATTGTTGGAATGAAACCTTTAATGCCTGCTCTAATCATCATCCAACAAGAAGAGAGTTTTACACAATTGCAAAATTAAGTAATGATGTTGAGGTTCCAGAATTTGAGGATACTGATATCTACGAATGGAAAATTATAAGCTCTAAAAAAGTACAAGAAGTTTTAGGTTATACTTTTATTCATGATGATTTGCTAAGTGTCTAGTTTTAAGGTTTTTAGTGTTTTATAATTCTGAGCAAGAAAGTGAAAAGATCTCGTTGAAGCTTTACCCTTTTTATTCGAGATTTCTCATTAGTTTATTTTTAGCAAGGTCTAAATGCCAGTTCGTTGTAAGTTAGAGTGATTTTCGATTTTTTTGAGAAAATTGTATCGAGAACCTTTTTAACATACTATTTTTTAATGTTCACTAAAAACTAACTATACTTTCTCTTTCTCAAGTAATTAAATACAAATCCAAAAGTAAACAGTAAAATTAGCGGTAAAACGACATTTAAAAATTGCCAAAAAGTTCTTTCTTTGTAAGCTTTTTGCTTGTCTAAAACATTAATTTTTAAAGTCTTGTTTCTTAGTTCGATTAAGCCTGTATCATCTAATAAATAATCTATAGAATTTAAGAGAAAATCTTTATTACCAAATTCTTCATTCGTCCATTTATCTCTTGCTAAATCGGTCGGTTTTCCTTTTAAAACTTGATTTTTAGCAACATCACCATCCGAAATTACAATCATTTTATTATCGATTGCATTTTCTTTAAAAAGTGAAGTTTCAAAAGGTTTTACACGGTTTTTATAGGCTGATTTAAAATCGCCTTCGAGCAAAATAGCAAACAGTTGATTTCCCGAAACGTATTCTTGCTCTAAAGGCTCATCAGCAATAGATTGCAGCTCAATAATTGTGGGCGTTCCTACTTTTTGAGTTAACGGCGAACTCTGTAATAAAGGTGTTTTTTTGATGTTATTTTTAAGCGTATCAATTTGATTTGCAAATTGTAATCGCACGGGTGCAATGTTTTTTGTAATCGCACTATTCGGATTACCGCCAACTAATGGATGGTAAAACCAATCTAAATTCTGAAACTGAGTTTGGTTGCCAACTGTACCCGTTGCTAAGGCAATTTTTGCGGAATATAAATCTTTAACAAGTGTTGTGTTTATTCTAATTCCGTATGAAAACAGCAAATCTGTCAAGTCTAAATCTCTTGGATACGCCATCATTTTTCCTGATGCAAGTAAACTGTCTTGATCTGCTTGCACATTGTCTATCATCCACAAGGTTTTACCGCCGTTTGCAATAAATTGATCGATGGTAAATTTTTCTTCGGATGTAAATTTTTGAGTTGGTTTTGCAATAATAGCCAAATCGAAGGAGTTTAATTCCTGCAAGGTTTTCTGCGGATTTTTAGCAACAGAATCTAACGTGAATTTTGCCAACCTGTATTTTTGAGCAACTTTACTTAAAAAGCTAATCAAATAAATATCTGCTAATTGTCCGTTTCCACTTAAAAATGCAATTGTTTTTTGTTCTTTTTGAGTGATTGAATTTATAACATTGCTAAAACTATATTCTAAATTTTCAATCGCTTTTTGCAGTTGTTCTTCTTGGCTGGCAACAATTGCTGTTGGTAATAATGAAACTGTTTTTGTTTGATCGGCAAAGTTAATTTCTGCCCAAGGAAAAATAATGGCTTCGGATAATTTACCATCTTCTTCAACGGTTAATTGACTTGGCATCATCCCTCTTTTTATCAAGTCTTCGCGCTGCTCATCAGGATTTTCGAAATGGATGATAATATTGCTATTTTTTGCCGCTAATTCTTCTAAATATTGACGCGTTTCAACTTGTAATCTTTTAAATTCTGATGGAAAATCGCCTTCTAAATAGACCGTTATAAAAAGTGGTTTGTCAACCTTAGAAAGAATGGTTTTTGTAGTTTCAGAAAGTGTGTAACGTTGGTCTTGTGTTACATCAAAACGATGGTAAAATGATTGATTAATAGTGTTTAAAGCAACCAAACCAATCATCAGAAATAAAATATTTTTTAGCTTCTTATTCATTTTCTAATCTTGTTTTAGTAATGAATAAAAAGAAAAAAGTTACACTTAAAAAATAAATAAGATCTCTTGTGTCTATAACGCCTCTAGAAATACTTTTAAAATGCTCGTTAATTCCTAGTTTTTGAATCGTTAAACTACTGTTTCCAAAAGAAGTAGCAATGGCATCAAATCCGAAGAAAAGAAAAAACGTTATAAAAACGCCTAGAATAAAAGCTACAATTTGATTTTTTGATAAAGTAGATGTAAACAAACCAATGGATGTATACGTTGCCGCTAAAAAAAGTAAACCTATATAAGAACCAATAGTGCTGCCAAAATCGATGTTTCCAGTAGGATTACCTAATTTGTAAACAGTAAAAACATATATAAAAGTAGGAATAATAGCAATGATAACTAAAAGTAGCGATGCTGTAAATTTACCCAAAACGATTTGCCAATCGGTTAAAGGTTTTGTTTTTAAAAGTTCGATGGTTCCTGTATTAAATTCATCAGCAAAACTTTTCATTGTTATTGCTGGAATCAGAAAAAGAAAAACCCAAGGCGCTAGATAAAAAAACGGAGTTACATCTGCAAAACCAGTATTTAAAATATTAAAATCGTCGTTAAAAATAAATAAGAACAAACCATTTATCAGCAAGAAAACACCAATTACTAAATAAGCAATTGGTGATGCAAAAAATGAGTTAATTTCTTTTTTTAAAATGGCAATCAAATTTTACTTTTTATTGGGTTCAAAGATTCAAAAATTTAAAATTTATATAGTTCGATGATATGATTTTTTCGTTTTTTAAAAACTAAAAACTAAAAACTAAAAACTAAAAACTAAGAAGCAATTAATCGATAACTAATATTATTTTCAAAACCTTCATCTTTAATTTCTGGTTGAAAAACAAAATCTTGTTTCTCTAACAACGAAATAGAATCCATATTATTTTTATGTGTAAATGCTTCGATGGTTTTTAATTCCATTTCTTGAAATCCGAATTTTAAAACTGCTTCAAAAGCTTCGCTCATAAAACCTTTTTGCTGGGAAATTGGGTCTAATTCGTAGCCAATTTCTGCATAATCTTCTTCATCTTCAAAATTACGTAAACCAACGGTTCCTATTAATTGATGGTTACTTTTAGATTCTATTACCCAAAAAATGCCTTTATTATTTAAGGTTAAATTAGAAATACGATCTATAAAAGCTCTTGCTTCAGAAAGATTGTTTGGTGTTTTTCTATCAATAAATTCATTAACTTCTTTATTGGTTCTTAAACCAAAAATTGCTTTTGCATCGTCTAAATTTAATGCTCTTAAAGTTAATCTTTCTGTTTCTAAAACAGGAAAAGGAGTAAAATTGTAATTCATAAGTGTTTATAAAAAAATGGTAAAACCAATATTTGAGTTAAAATTATTTGTAATGTAAGTTTCATTTTGTTGGTCTTCAAGATCTCTTGTACCTCTTAAATAATTTAGGCTAAACTCAACATTTACGTGTTCATTAAAAAAGTAACTTATTCCACCACCAAGGTTCAAGGAAGAAATGCTAGCTTTAGAAGTAATTAATGAATTTGAGCCGAATGAAAAACGACTATCACTTTTTTCAGAGCCTAAACCATAACTTGCTCTTAAAAAAGGTTTTATTTTTTCTCCTGAAAAATAATACTTTATAAAAGGAGCAATTGAGGTAGCATTTGTAACAGATGCATATCCAAAATCTTTGTCATCAATATCTGAGTATACATATATTAGACTTAAACCAAGAAAAAGTCTATTTTTTACTGCATAACCAACTTCAGGAGAAATTATAAATTGTTTTGCAGAGCCAGCATCTCTAGAAAAATTATCGCCATCTGCAGTATAAGATTCAAATTTAAAATTTAAATTGCTATTTACACCTATTAAAAAAGTTCCTTTTTCTATTTGAGAAAATGAAATTAGCGTAAAAAGTGTAAAAAATAAAAATGTAATTTTTTGTAATTTCATAGTACTATTAATAAAGTGAAACTTTTTTATCAACACTCCAAGCTTCTGGTTTGTCATTAAAAAAGGTTTTAGTTTGTGCCCAAACTGTTTTAAATAAATTTGAGTTTCTATAATTTTCTAAATCATTTTCGCTTTCCCAATAAGAGTAGGTGAAAAATATTTCTGGGTTGGTTTTATCTTGATATAATTCTAGTAATTTGCATCCATCAGAACTTCTAATGAATTCTTTTTTTTCTTCAAACAATATTAAAAACTCAGTAATATGTTTTGGGTGAAAACTCATTTTTACAATTCTAACAAACATAGGTTTAAGATAAAAGCGTGTATTCTGTCTTAGTCTCAGTGAAAAACTCAACAATTATTGGATCTCTGTATTCTAAGCCTAATAAACTGGATGCGCCACCAACAGTATTTAAGTTACTTCTGTAAATGGCTATTTCTAAGAAACCAGCAGAGTTAAAAATGGCTAACTTATTACCATCAAACTGTCTTGCATCTTCCGAATTGTTGCCAACAATTTCATTGTATTTTTTATATATTTTTTTAAAAGAATAACGAGATATAGTTACTTTATATGCGCGTCCTTTACCAATATCATTAAACATTTTTTTACTGATGTTGGTAATTACATTTCCGTAATTATCGATGTAAACAACACCACCTATAATTTGTGTTTGAGCTTGATTTACCTTTGGCTGAATTTCAATCAGTTTTTTAAATTCTGTAATTTCTTTGCCAATAACTGTTAAATTTCCTCCTCGCGCAATAAAACAGGCAACTTGCACAAAAACATCTAATACAGGAAAACTACTTTCAACACGATCGTGAATGTTAATTTCAACAATTTTTGTAGGTTTAATTTCTGATGCTATCATTGAGATAATACCATTGTCTGGACATACAAAAAAATGCTTGTCTAATTCCATTGCAATGTGTTTGTTATCTTCACTTAACTCTGAATCTACACCAACAATATGAATGGTTCCATCAGGAAAACTTTTGTAAGAGTTTTTTAAAATATAAGCAGTTTCGGTAATGTTAAAAGGGGATATTTCGTGCGTAATATCAACAATTTTAGCTTCTGCAAGCTCAGAATAAATTGCACCTTTTACAGCCCCAACAAAGTGGTCTTTTGTTCCAAAATCTGTAGTTAATGTAATAAAAGACATTTAATTTTTGGCTGTTAATTAATTGTGTAAAAGTTGTTGATTATTTTACGCAAATCTAATCAATTTACTAGTTTTAATGCCTATTTTTAATTTAATAATTCTTACTAATATTCTAAAAAATTTAAACATTTGAACGAACGCATTATAGAGTTAACAGACATAAGTCCAAAGGATTTTTTTGGCGCACAAAACAGTACGATTGAGCAGTTAAAAAGGTACTTTCCTAAAATAAAAATTGTTGCTCGCGGCTCTAAATTAAAAATTTATGGTGAGGCAGGCGTTTTAGACGAGTTCGAAATTCGTTTTGAACGTTTAATAAAGTACTTTAATAAATACAACAAGTTGGATGAAAACAGCATTGAGCAAATTTTAACATCCAACGGAAATGAAGAAAAGTCAGTCGCAGCAAAATTTGCAAAAGATGTTTTAGTGCACGGTGTAAACGGGAAGTTGATAAAACCACAAACAGAAAATCAGCGTAAAATGGTTGCATTAATGTCAAAAAATGACATGCTGTTTGCTGTTGGCCCTGCGGGAACGGGTAAAACGTACACTGCCGTTGCTTTGGCGGTTAGAGCATTAAAAGAAAAAGAAGTTCGAAAAATTATTTTAACAAGACCAGCTGTAGAATCTGGTGAGAATTTAGGTTTTCTTCCTGGTGATTTAAAAGAAAAATTAGATCCGTATATGCAACCTTTATATGATGCATTAAGAGATATGATTCCGCACGAAAAACTAGAATCTCATATAGAAAAAGGAGTTATACAAATTGCACCTTTGGCATTTATGAGAGGTAGAACTTTAGACAATGCATTTGTTATTTTAGATGAGGCGCAAAATACTACGCACAATCAAATGAAAATGTTTTTAACGCGAATGGGTAAAAGTGCTAAATTTATTATTACTGGCGATCCAGGGCAAATAGATTTACCAAGAAAACAGATTTCTGGTTTAAAAGAATCTTTGCTGGCTTTAAAAGATATTAACGGAATTGCACAAGTATATTTAGATGATAAAGATATTGTTAGACATAAGTTAGTTAAAGAAATTATAGCAGCTTATAAAACGATAGAAACAGAATAGTGATTGGTTTTTAGTTGTTGGTTCATTGTGTTTAGTTTATTTTTGTAACCAACAACAAAAAAGCATCAACAAACAACTACTTAAAAATGAATACAATTAACGAAACCAATTTTCAGTTTCCGAATCAAAAATCAGTTTACAAAGGGAAAGTTAGAGAAGTTTATAATATCAATAACGACGTTTTAGTAATGGTTGCTACTGATAGATTATCTGCTTTTGATGTTATTTTACCACGTCAAATTCCGTTTAAAGGTCAGATTTTAAATCAGATTGCAACAAAAATGATGCATGAAACTGCAGATGTTGTTCCTAATTGGTTATTGGCAAACCCAGATGAAAATGTTGCAGTAGGTCATTTATGCGAACCTTTTAAAGTAGAAATGGTTATTAGAGGTTACATGTCTGGTCATGCAGCTCGCGAGTATAAAGCAGGGAAAAGAGTTTTATGCGGAGTGCAAATGGTAGAGGGTTTAAAAGAAAATGACAAATTTCCATTACCAATTATTACACCATCAACCAAAGCAGCAAATGGCGATCATGACGAAGATATTTCTAGAGAAAATATTTTAGCAAACGGAATTGTTTCAGAAAGTGATTATTTAGTTTTAGAAGATTACACCCGTAAATTATTTGAAAGAGGTACCGAAATTGCTGCAAAACGCGGTTTAATTTTGGTAGATACAAAATATGAATTCGGAAAAACCAAAGAAGGCAAAATTGTGTTGATTGATGAAATTCATACACCAGATTCTTCTCGTTATTTTTATGCGGATGGGTATCAAGAAAGACAAAATAAAGGCGAAGCTCAAAAGCAATTGTCTAAAGAATTTGTGCGTCAATGGTTAATAGAAAATGGTTTTCAAGGTAAAGATGGTCAACAAATACCAGAAATGTCTGATGAAAAAATCATGGAAATTTCTAATAGATATATCGAGTTGTTTGAGCAAATTACAGGAGAGCAATTTGTAAAAGCAACAACAAAAGATGTTTTAAATAGAATTGAGAAAAACGTGTTGGATTTTCTTTCTAAATGAAAGCCGTAACTATAAAACAACTTAAAGACGAATTAGCTCATAAATCTGCAAATGAGCTAAAAGAGCTCTGTTTGCATTTATCGAGGTTTAAAAAAGAAAACAAAGAATTACTTACGTATTTATTGTTTGAATCTCATGACGAAGATGCCTACATTCAATCTATAAAAGATCAAATGGATATCCATTTTTTAGAGATTAATACAAAGAGTTTTTTTTACATCAGAAAAAGTGCCCGAAAAATTTTAACCCTTACAAAAAAATATATTAGGTACTCTAAAAAGAAAGAAACAGAAACTGAATTGTTATTATATTTCTGCAAGAAATTAAAAGAAATGAAACCATCAATGAGCAGAAGTATGCGATTGCAAAATGTTTTTGACTCTCAAATAAAAATGATTAAGAAAGCTATAGAAAAATTGCATGAAGATTTACAATATGATTATCAATTAGAATTAAATGAGTTATTAGATGAAGAATAAAGAAAGACCAATTTTAGCAGATTTAGTAAATGCAGGAACTTTAGATATAGAAAAATTTCAAAATGAAATAATTCGTCCTATAATAAAAATGCAACATCATTTATTAGTAGCTTCATTTCAAAATTATTTACAGAAAAGGAAAATAGATTTTTCTAATTTAACAGAACAGAAAAAGAGAAGTAGAATTTCATCTATTTACAAAACAGATAACAACTTTAAAAATCTTACTTTAGGTTTTATTATCGGTCATTTTTCGTTGGATGAATTTGCGTTTTATACCGCTAATATATCCGAAGTTCATAAAAGGGTATTACAGATTACTACACAAAGAATTAAAGATAGTATTTTAGAACTAAAATTATAAAACCGCTACAATTAAGTAGCGGTTTCAATCAATCAACCAAAAAACTTCTTTTGTCGTTTTTTTGTAATGAATACAAATAACTTAGGGAAGTAATATTTTAATAATAGAAAACCTTTTTTTTTTATACAAATATAAGTAAATTTTGTTTAAAAAAAAGAATAAATAATTAAACAAAATAGAATTTACTGATATTCATATTAGAGAATTACATGGCAAAAAAAAACACTACCTCGTAATGTTTTCTCTAGAATTCTTTAAATATTTATTTTACAGCAGTTTACCTCATTTAGCATAAAATAAAAAGTAGTATAAATCAAAAAATAAGTAATAATTAGAGGTTAGTCTTTAGCTATTTATGATTTCTACTAAGTAGTTTCTTTTGGTATTTTCCTTGAACAACATCAACAATTACAAGAACAGCCAACACAAAATAAAAGGTTGTTTTGCTCATTGGTACAATTTCGTTTCCAAAAAGTTTTAAATGTGCTAAGTGACCACCTTCGGTAACCAACATAATTCCAACTATAAATAGAATAAACAATCCTAATACTTCATACATTCTGTTTTTTGCTAAAAAGGATGCTATTCTATCTGCTAAAAATAACATTAAAAGTCCGCTAATAACAATAGCAATTGCCATTACAATAAAAGCTGTAGTCGAATTTTCTATTTCGCTTGTAAGGCCAATTGCAGCTAAAATTGAATCAAAAGAAAAAACTAAATTCATTAACACTATACTTGTAATAACTGCGTTCGATGATTTTTCACGGTTAGAACTACCGTCTGTAGAATGTTCTAAATCTGTAGTAGCAATCATATGCCAAATTTCTTTAATGGCAGTGTAAATAATAAATCCGCCACCCAATAAAACAATTATACTATGACCGTTAAAAGCAAATTTTATAATATTTTCAATTTCGCCGGTTAAAAAAGAAAAAGGCTCTTGAAAAAAATCGATAATAGAAACAAGCACAAATAACAATACAATTCTTAAAACAATTGCAATTAGTATTCCTGTTTTTCTAACTTTTTTTTGAGCAGTTTCTGGCGCTTTCTTAGATTCTAAAGAAATATAAAGTAAGTTGTCGAACCCAAGAACCGCTTGTAATAAAACTAACATGAAGAGTGTGAAAATAATTGATAACATTTTTTAATTAATTTTAGGCTTCAAATATATTTAAAAAGGTAGAAATATTGTCTAAAATAGTAGTTGTATTTTGTTCATTAATGGTAAAGTTGTAACTTATTTGCCTTTAGATCGTCCTATAGAAAACAACTAACTTAAATTTTATACATGAAAATTAACTCCTTTTTAAAATCGTCAGTATTAATTATTATTTGCGCACTTTATTTTAACAACAGTCAAGCGCAAAGTTTAGAGTCTAAAATAGATAAAATTTTAAGTAATCAGTTTAAAAGTAATGAAACGGGTGTTTCTGCTTTAGTTGCAAAAGATGGAAAAGTTTTATATCGAAAAGCTTTTGGAAAAGTCAATTTAGAACTAGATGTAAATATGACTCCAGAAAATATTTTTGAAGTTGGGTCTATCACCAAACAATTTACAAGTGTTTCAATTTTGATGTTATTAGAAGATGGTAAACTAAGTTTAGAAGATGAAATCACGAAGTTTATTCCTGATTATCCAACGAACGGAAAGAAAATTACGATTCATCATTTATTAACACACACTTCCGGAATTAAGAGTTACACGTCTATGCCAAGTTTTGAGAAAATTATTGCAATTGACGAAACTCCTTTAGCATTTATCGATTTTTTTAAGAACGAACCAATGGATTTTGATCCAGGAGAAAAATATTTATATAACAATTCTGCCTATTTTATTTTAGGATACATTATAGAAAAAGCTAGCGGAATCTCGTATCCGAAATTTATTAAAGAAAGAATTTTTGATAAAATAGATATGAAATCTTCTTATTACGGTAGTCGCACAAAATTGATTAAAAACAGAGCTTCTGGTTATGGAAAAACAGATCAGTTTGTAAATGCGCAATATCTTAGTTTAACATTGCCGTATGCCGGAGGTTCAATAATGTCTACAGTAGATGATATGTTAAAGTGGCAAACTGCAATAAGTACCAATGTTTTTGTTAAAAAAGAAACTATAAATAAAGCATTTACTAATTATACATTAAATAATGGCGATAAAATAAATTATGGTTATGGTTGGAGTCTTAATGAAATAAATGATGTGCCAACAATAGAACATGGTGGGGCAATTCCTGGATATTTATCAATGGGTATTTTTGTGCCAAGTAAAAACGTATATGTAATCCTTTTTTCTAATTGTAACTGTCAATCACCAGAAGCCATCGCTTTAGAAATAGCTACTTTAACCATTAATAAACCTAAATTTGAAATAAGTAGCAGTGTAAAATTATCAACAGAACAATTAAATAAATGGGTAGGAACTTATAAATTTAATAATGAAGTTTTACGCTTTATTACTTTAAAGGATGGTCAATTATTTAGTCAAAGAGAAGGAAGTCCAGAATTATTTAAGATTTATCCAACTTCTGCAAACTCTTTTTCTTTTGAAGGTGGGTTTATTTCGTATGATTTTTTAATAAAAGATGGAAAAAAAGCAGCGTTATTTAAAAACAGAATTAACAAAGAACTGGGTGTTTTTACAGATAAAGAAGCAGCTAAAGAACAAGAAATTGTAACAGTTTCTTCGGATGTATTAAAAACCTACGAAGGTGTTTTTGGATTACAGCCTGGTTTTGATATCGTAATTACGGCAAAAGAAAATCAATTGTTTGCACAAGCAACTGGGCAACCTCAATTTGAATTGTTTGCAGAATCTGAAACTAAATTCTTTTTAAAAGTAGTAAAAGCATCGGTTGAGTTTTATAAAAATGAAAAAGGCGAAATAACTGCATTAACTTTATATCAAGGAGGAAATGTAATGAAAGCGTTGAAAAAATAATTAAAAAAAATATTTTATCAAAATTCTAATTCCTACAAGGGCAATCAAAATAGCGGTTGCCTTTTTTAGTTGAATAGGAGTAAAGTACTTGTTGCTCATTCTGTTTCCAATTTGTCCGCCAATAAAAACAGTAATTAATAAGATGGATGTTAAATTCCAATCGATATAAAAATCAGGATTGGAATATTGCCCCAATAAACCAGCAATAGAATTTACTAAAATAAAAAAACTAGCGGTTGCTGCAATTTTCTTTGGAGTATCCCAATTTGTTAAATGTAAAAGTGGCGCTAAAAAAATGCCACCACCAATACCAACCATTCCAGAAATAAAACCAATTATTCCGCCAAAAGCAGCGTTTCTAGTTGTGTTTATTTTGATGGATTGTTCATCCGAAGAAATTATTCTTTTTGAAATCCACATGGTAATTGCTGCAAAAAGAAGCGTAAAGCCCAATAATATAAAAAACAAATCTTGACTAATTTTTAATTTCCCTCCCAAATAAGCTAGTGGAATACTTATAAAAACTAAGGGAATTATTTTTTTATAATTCAATTTTTTCTGTTGATGAAACAAAAATACATTTCCAAAAACAACCACGATATTACATAATAGCGCTGTTGCTCTAATTTGAGTAAATAGGATTCCTGTTAATGCTAAAATTGCTAAATAACTAGAACCACCGCCAAAACCTACGGAAGAGTATAAAATTGCAACTGTAAAAAATAATAAGATGATGAACCAGTATTGACTTAAGGTTTCAAGAATTAGCATATTTTCTATCAATAGTGTTTTTTTATGTTTTACTGTAGATTACTAACTTAATTTAGAAATAAGTATTTTTAAAGTTAAAATTTTTAGTTTTAGTCATTTTACCCCCTTTAATTGACTTATTTCTATACGTAGACTTTAGTTATTCTATTTAGCTTTGTCAAAATTATCATTTACATATACTATCCATAAAAAAGAATTGTAGATATAAAAATATACCTTTTAATTTAAATGAACACGAATAAAAATGAATCAATTTTTATATGATATCAGAAAATAAAAAAATACTGGAATGAAAACTTAAGGTACCTAACCTTACTTTTATCTATTTGGTTTCCATTGTTTTCTCAATTATATTATTTGATGAACTAGATACAAATAAATTAAAATGCTTTAAATTAGATCTCCGGTTTTCTTAATAGGTAAAATTTAGTTATTTGTATCTTTAATTTTCTGTTTATAAAAGTAATGAATCGCTTGTGTAAAAAATTGGATTTAACAAAAAACAACTAAAATTATGAGCATATAGATGCAATGATTGCTATTTTTATAATTTCTATGTTAGTATCAATGTTTATAACATTACCGCCAAAAGAAGAACAAGAAATTTTGGGGAATATTACAGTTATCAGTGTGGCAAATGAAACACAATCTTACTAAGTATCACCAACTAAAAATTTAGGACTAATT
>NZ_MSCM01000001.1:375183-375895 GCF_002954665.1 Polaribacter glomeratus
GCCCATGATTCCAGAATTG
Source organism: Polaribacter glomeratus (assembly GCF_002954665.1). Classification (GTDB taxonomy): domain Bacteria; phylum Bacteroidota; class Bacteroidia; order Flavobacteriales; family Flavobacteriaceae; genus Polaribacter; species Polaribacter glomeratus. Next base: position 375,203 of record NZ_MSCM01000001.1, read on the forward strand.
GCAATTGCAACTTTAGCCTGTGCCCGAATTGGCGCAATCCATTCCGTTGTTTTTGCAGGGTTTTCAGCAACTGCATTATCAACTAGAATAAACGATTCAGATTGTAAAATGGTCATTACTTCGGATGGTTCTTACAGAGGTGCGAAAACAATCGATTTAAAAGGAATTGTGGATGAAGCATTAGAAAAGTGTACTTGTGTAGAAACAGTTTTGGTTGCAAAAAGAATCAATTCAGATATTTATATGAAAGAAGGTCGTGACAAATGGTTGCAACCTTTGTTAGATGCTGCCTCAACAAAATGTGAAGCAGAAGTGATGGATGCAGAAGATCCATTATTTATTTTATACACATCAGGCTCAACAGGATTGCCAAAAGGAATGGTGCATACAACCGCTGGTTATATGGTGTATACAGCGTACACTTTTAAAAATGCGTTTCAATATAAAGAAAATGATGTGTATTGGTGTACTGCGGATATTGGCTGGATTACCGGTCATTCTTACATTGTATACGGCCCTTTAGCAAACGGAGCGACCACTGTACTTTTTGAAGGCGTACCAAGTTATCCAGATTTTGGACGCTTTTGGAGTATTATCGAGAAACACAAAGTTAATCAGTTTTATACAGCGCCAACTGCAATTAGAGCGCTCGCAAAACAAGGAACTGAATTGGTAGATACCTACGATTTATCT
>NZ_MSCM01000001.1:376242-541106 GCF_002954665.1 Polaribacter glomeratus
GCATATTGGTCCGATTGCAAAATTAGATAAAATTCAGTTTTCGGAAGGATTGCCAAAAACGAGATCAGGAAAAATTATGCGTCGAATTTTACGTAAAATTGCGTGCAATGAAATGGATAATTTAGGCGATACAAGCACCCTTTTAAATCCTGAAGTTGTACAAAGTATTATTGAGAATCGTTTGTAGTTTATTTGAAACTATCAGTAATTATTAATAACAGATTGCATCGTCATTTCCTGCCATTTTCAGTCATTGCGAAAGAGGAACGACTGAAGCAATCTTTTAATTTAAATCACGGCTATTAAAGCTACAGATTGTTTCGTAATTTATTGCTTATCGCAAGCAATTTACTCGAAATGAATAATTTAAATAAACCTAAGTCATTCAGAAATTAGCATCTCCCGAAACTTAGGGAGAGATAAACTTTCTGCAGTGAATAATAAAATTTGTATCAAGTCCTTGATCTAAAAAGACAGCTAAAATAACTTATTTCAATTCTAGCCAAATTCAAAAAATAACTAGCACTGCCATGTGTCAATATATTTAAGGTATCGATAAATAATTGGTCATTAAAGTGTTAGGTAAGCAGTTTTTTGAGAGTTTTCTTGTGTTATTGACGTTTAAAAGACAAATACAAACCCTTTTTCGGACTTTTAAAGTTAACTAAATATATAGTTTAGCAAGAAATTAACAAACAATTATTTTTAATTTAACTTAAACCAAGATTATGAAGAAAATTGTACAAATTTCATTTTTATTTATGTTTGCCCTGTCTTACGGGTAGGCAACGTTACCTTTTTATGAAGGTTTTGATTACGCCACAGGAGTTCAGTTGACAAGTACTACTGGTGATCCTTCTTTAGGTGAATGGGTTCGATCGGGATCTCCTGTTAATCATGCTACAGTTGCATCACCGATTTGGACTACTAAAGGCATCACGGCACCAACAGGTATTGCATTGTCTATTCCTAATGCAGCAGGATCAACTTCAAGGATTGAAATTGCTCCAAGTAACGATGACGTATATATGTCTTTTTTAATGAAAATTACTGACATAACAGCTTGTCAAGATGGTAATAACAGGTTTATCTTGTTGGGTAGAGACATTGGTGGATTTGTTGGTGTATTAATGGTAGTAAAACAAGCAACTACTGCTCCGGGGTATGTTGCAGGTAATTTTCAATTGCTGTTATCACAAGGTAGTGGTGGAGCTAGTCCTAGTGATAGCGATACTTTTTCGAAAATATACAACGCAAATAATGAGACTGAATTATTTGTAGTTATTAAAAGAGTAAACGATGCTACTCCTACGACACCAGCAAGGTTTACTAGTGTATTTATTAATCCTACTTTGGGTGCAACCGAACCAGCTACACCATCAATAGAAGTTGCAGTTGATCGTAGTGGGTCTATGAATTATTTTTCCATATTTCAATTAGCTAATTCTGAAAATACACCAGCATTTATAATGGACGAGCTTAGAATTGCAACAACTTGGGCAGAAGCAATAGATTACAAAGAAACTACTTGGAATGGTTCTGGTACAGCTAACGACTGGACAGATGTAACTAACTGGACTGGAGGTCTGCCGAACCCTTCAACAAACAACATTATTCCTTCTGGTTTAGCATCTTACCCAACAATAGCAACGCCAACATCAGTAAAAGCAATTACTTTAGATAATGGTGCTAGTTTAATAGCAAATGCAGCTATTACAGGTCCAGTAACACATACTAGAAGTTTAGTAAATACTGCAGGCAACACAAACGGATGGTATTTAGTATCTTCTCCGGTTGCTGGGCAAGATTATAATGAAACTTATGTAACAGCGAATTCAATTGCTGTGGCTACATCAACTAATAGAGGAATAGCTACCTACACAGAAACTGATAATACTTGGGCATATATGGCCTCGGGAGGCAGTGGTACTTTTAATGCTGGGCAAGGATATTCAGTAAAAGTAGACGCAAATGATGCGGTTTCTTTTACAGGAACGGTAAATAGTGCAGATGTACTAGCGCCAATATCTAGAGCAGCAACTGGTGCAACAACTGGTTTTAATTTAATAGGAAATCCCTACACAAGTTATATTAGCAGTGAAACGTTGTTAGATAACAACCCAATTTTATCGGCTAACAAAACTATTTGGACGTGGAGTAACGCAACAAATTCTTACACTCCTAGAATTTCTACTGCAAACTTTATGATTGCACCAGGACAAGGATTTTTTGTACAAGTAAATGATGGTGCTACTGGTTCTGTTACTTTTGCACAGTCAAACCAAGCGCACAATGGCGCAACAGATACTTTTCAAAAAGGAGGTAAAACAGAAGTTAGCTTAAAAATAGCAGATGCTGAAACCTACAGAGAAGCAAAAATTTATTACACAGCAAATGCTTTTAAAGGTTTTGAAAGTGGGTATGAAGGAGAAGTTTTTGGAGGAATTCCAAACAGTTTTCAAATTTATACACATGTGCTAGAAGGTAATACTGGTAGAAATTTTCAAGTACAAACATTACCTGACACAGCTCTAGAAACCATGGTAGTTCCTTTAGGTGTAAAAGCAGCTACTGGAAAAGAATTAAGCTTTTCTGCAGAAGCATTAAACTTACCAGCAGGTATTAATGTGTTTTTAGAAGACAGAGAAACTAACACGTTTACACGTTTAGATGAAGCAAATGCTGTTTATGCAGTTACTGCAACTACTGCTTTAAATGGTGTTGGTAGATTTTACATTCATACTACAACACAAGCTGCGTTAAGTGTTGCAGATCTTGCTTTACAAGGGGTTAGTATTTATAAAACAGATGCTAGTACTGTTAGAATAGCAGGTTTAACAGATGGTAAAGCAACAGTTTCTTTATTTAGTATCTTAGGTAAAAAAGTGATGACGAGTTCTTTCAATGCAGCAGAGGTTAAAGATATTTCTTTACCAAAACTAGCTACTGGTGTCTACATTGTTCAATTAGAAACAGTAAAAGGAAAGTTGAATAAGAAAATTATTTTAGAATAATAACCTAAATTTAAAACACAAGACATCATGAAAAAAAATATAAAAAACACTCAAGATATTTCAAGAAAAGAAGCAATTAAAAAAATAGGATCTTATGGTAAATATGCCGCTTTAACAGCATTAGGTACGTATATGATTTTAAGTCCGCAGAAGGCGCAAGCCCAAAGTCCAGCTGCTCCTGGTGAAGGGTTTTAATCTTCTTTTAAAAGTAGATTAAATAATCTTGGTAAATCACCAGCATTATAAAGAAACCTATCTATCAGCCTATAAAAATAGGTACTTTATAGGTGATAGCGCTTTAAGAGATGAGGTTGGTTATTACAAATTACGGGTAGATTAGATTACGTAAAATTGCGTGTAATGAAATGGATAATTTAGGAGCTACAAGCATCCTTTTAAATCCTGAAGTTGTGCAAAATAGTATTGATAATCGATTGTAGTTTTAAACTATAAAAATAAAAAGCGCCTTTTTAATAAGGCGCTTTTTTTATAAAAATAAATTTAGATTGATGAGCTATAGAGGAATATTTCCATGCTTTCTTTTTGGTCTTACTACTTCCTTATTTTCTAGCATCGCAAAGGCTTTTATTAATTTACGTCTGGTATCTTTAGGTAAAATTACTTCATCGATAAATCCTCGTTGCGCTGCACTATATGGATTTGCAAAAAGTGCAGCATATTCGGCTTCTTTTTCTCTCCATTTTTCTTCCGGGTTTTCTGCGGATTTAATTTCTCTTTTAAAAATAATTTCAGCCGCTCCTTTTGCTCCCATAACCGCAATTTCTGCGCTTGGCCAAGCAAAATTCATATCTGCTCCAATATGTTTCGAGTTCATTACATCATAAGCACCACCATACGCTTTTCGAGTAATTACAGTAACTCTTGGCACAGTTGCTTCACTAAAAGCGTATAATAACTTTGCGCCATTTACAATAATACCATTCCATTCTTGATCTGTTCCTGGTAAAAACCCCGGAACATCTTCTAAAACTAAAAGCGGAATGTTAAATGCATCGCAAAAACGGACAAAACGTGCTGCTTTTTTTGAGCTATTCACATCCAAAACACCCGCTAAAAATAGTGGTTGATTTGCCACAATACCAATACTTCTTCCTCCTAATCGTGCAAAACCTACAATAATATTTTCGGCATAGTCTTTATGAATTTCATAAAAGGAATCTTCATCTATAATTCCTGATATTACAGCATGCATATCATAGGGTTTATTAGCATTATCAGGAATGATGGTTGATAAGCTTTCTCTTATTTCAGCCTCTAGTTTAAAGGGCAAAAGCGCAGATGTTTCTGTATTATTTTGAGGTAAATAACTTAAAAGTTTTTTTACATCTTCTAAACATTCAATATCATTTGCAGATGTTTTATGCGCCACTCCAGATTTAGTAGCATGCGTGCTTGCGCCACCTAGTTCTTCACTAGTCACTTCTTCGTTCGTTACGGTTTTAACAACATTTGGCCCAGTTACAAACATATAACTTGTATTTTCTACCATAATTGTAAAATCGGTCATTGCAGGCGAATAAACTGCTCCGCCAGCACAAGGACCCATGATTGCTGATAGTTGCGGAATTACCCCAGAAGATTGCACGTTTTTGTAAAAAATATCAGCATAACCACCAAGAGATCTAACACCTTCTTGAATTCTAGCGCCACCAGAATCATTTAAACCAATTATGGGTGCTCCAACTTTAAGCGCTAAATCCATTACTTTACAGATTTTTTCTGCGTGCGTTTCTGATAAAGAACCACCAAAAACGGTAAAATCTTGTGCAAAAACATAGGTTAATCTACCATTTATGGTTCCGTAACCAGTTACTACACCATCTCCGTAAAAAACTTCTTTTTCCATCCCGAACTCTTTCGTTCTGTGGATAACCAAAGCGCCAATTTCTTCAAAGGAACCCTCATCTAATAAGTATAAAACTCGTTCTCTTGCGGTTAATTTTTTCTTCTGATGTTGCTTTTCTATTCTCGCTTGTCCGCCGCCTAAATAGGCTAGTGCAAGTTTTTCGTTAAGGTCTTTTATTTTGGATTCCATTTTATATGCTTTTTTCTCGCAAAGGCGCTAGGGCACAAAGCTGAATGTGATTTTTCTGTTTAGTTTGATAATGCTTTTTTATATAACACTATTCTTAAGTATATTTTTTAATTTTGCTACTGCTACTGCTACTGCTACTGCTACTGCTAACTTCTTACAAAGGCAATCTCACTAATTTCTGATCTATCAGATATTGTTTTACAGCAACAAGTGCAGCAATTTTAGCTTCTTCTTTCTGTTTACTTTTTAAAGCTTCAGGAGAATAGTATTTTTTAACAAAATGCGTATCAAAATTACCAGAACGGAAAGCGTCATGTTCGCACACAAAAGTTCCGAAAGGTAACGTAGTTTGAATACCTTTAATTTGATACTTCTCTATTGCAGTAATCATTAACTCGATAGCTTCTTCTCGAGTTTCCCCATAAGTTATCAATTTAGACAACATTGGGTCGTAATAAATAGGAATATCCATACCCTGTTCAAAACCATTATCTACACGAATATTTTTCCCTTCGGGCAATTGGTAAACTTCTAAATTACCAACACTTGGTAAAAAATCATTTAAAGGATCTTCTGCATAAACGCGCAATTCTAAAGCGTGTCCATTAATTTTTAAGTTTTCTTGATTGATGGGTAAAACTTCGCCACGCGCAACACGAATTTGCAATTCGACTAAATCTGTACCAGTAATCCATTCAGTAACAGGATGTTCTACCTGTAAGCGTGTATTCATTTCTAAAAAATAGAAATTATGAGCGTCGTCTAACAGAAATTCTACCGTTCCTGCACCTACATATTCGCAAGATTTTGCTACTTTAATTGCCGCTTCGCCCATTTTTGCGCGTAATTCTGGAGTTAAAACGGATGAAGGAGCTTCTTCAATTACTTTTTGATGACGACGTTGTATGCTACATTCGCGTTCAAAAAGATGCACGACATTGCCATGCGAGTCTGCCATAATTTGAATTTCGATATGTCGCGGTGAGGTTACATATTTTTCTATAAAAACCGATCCATCACCAAAAGCAGAAGTAGCTTCGCTAATTGCTCGGTTCATTTGCGATTCAAATTCTGATTCTTTTTCTACGATACGCATTCCTTTTCCACCACCACCTGCAGAGGCTTTAATAAGAATAGGAAAACCAATTTCGCGCGCTATTTGTTTTGCTTCAGAAATATCAGTTATCGCTTTATCTGTTCCAGGAACCATCGGAATATGATATGCTTTTACGGCTTCTTTTGCAGCCAATTTACTTCCCATAATTTTAATGGCCTTTGATTTCGGACCAATAAAAATGATGTTATTATGTTCACAAGCTTCCGCAAAATTTGCATTTTCAGACAAAAAGCCATATCCAGGATGAATCGCGTCTACGCCTAATTTTTTAGCAACTTCAATAATTTTATCGCCTAATAAATACGATTTATTGGAGGGTGCTTCGCCAATTAAAACCGCTTCATCAGCAAATCGAACATGAGGCGCATTTCTATCCGCAGTTGAATATACTGCAACTGTTTTTATGCCCATTTTTTTTGCAGTTCGCATTACACGAATGGCAATTTCACCTCTATTTGCTATTAAAATTTTTTTCATATGGATGTTTTAAAGAATCAAAAGTGTGCTAATTTTATATAGATTGATATAAAAAAGCTGCATTTTGTGTCTATTCAAATTCTATTAAAAGTTGGTTTTTATTTACAGTTTCGCCTTTTGTGATCGAAATAGATTTTATAACTCCATCTCTTGGTGATGTTAAAACGTTTTCCATTTTCATGGCTTCTAAAATTAAAAGCGCATCATCTTCTTTTACTTCTTGACCAACTTTTACATCAACCGATAGTATTAAACCAGGCATTGGAGCCTTAATTTCGTTTACTTTTTTTGTAGCACCAATTTCAAATCCCATTTCTCTAATTAGCGTATCTAGCTCATCGAAAATGGTTACATTATACGTATTGTTGTTTACTTTAACCGAATAGGATTTCTGATTAAAATTAGCTTCAATAATTTCTGTTTTGTAAGAAATATTATTTTGTAAAACATGCAATTTTGAATCCGAAACTTCAAAGGAATCTAGGTTTGAAACAGCTTTTGCATCAATCTCAAAATCGAAAGTATTGTTTACTTTAACTTGGTAGGGATTCTTCACTTTTTAGTGTTTTAAGGATGTTTCGTAAATATAAGTATTCTATAGGTTTTTTTCGAATTGATTTCTGTTAATGTTGCCAATGTACTTTTGTTAGTCTTTAAATGCATAGAAAGTAACAACAGTATATGTCAAATTTTGTAATAATGTCATGTTCATTTGAATGGCATATAAATTGATATTAGTAGAGAAATTACATTCTTAAATTAATTTATGCAGCATCTTAAAGATTCAAAACAAGATAAAAGTAAGCCTACTATTTCTATATTAAAAGCGTTTAAAACAATTATTTGGCCAAAGCGAAAATTAGTTTTTATTGGTTTAATTTTAATTGTTATAAGTAGATTATCAAGTTTAGTTTTACCTTGGAAAAGTAAAGCATTGCTGGATGACGTGATTCCGAATAAAGATTACGACCAATTATACAGTTTACTATTTATTGTAGGAATTGCAATTTTAATACAGTCAATAACTTCTTTTTTATTAACCCGAATTTTAAGTGTGCAAGCACAGTTTTTAATATCAGAATTAAGAGCTCAAGTACAGAAAAAAGTATTGTCATTGCCAATCAGTTTTTTTGATAATACAAAGTCGGGAGCTTTAGTTTCTAGAATTATGAATGATGTTGAAGGCGTTAGAAACTTAATAGGAACTGGTTTAGTTCAATTAGTAGGCGGAACGATTACCGCTGTAATTTCTATGGTCTTGCTGATACAAATTAGTCCGTCGATGACCTTTTTTGTGCTACTTCCTGTAGCCGTTTTTGGTGTTGTCGCTTTAAAAGCCTTTAAATATATACGTCCTATTTTTAGAAATAGAGGCGTTATTAATGCAGAGGTAAATGGTAGATTGGTAGAAACTTTATCTGGCGTTAGAGTCATAAAAGCTTTTAATGCCGAAGCACAAGAAAATGAAGTTTTTGAAAAAGGTGTAGATAAATTATTTCAGAATGTTAAAAAGAGTTTAACGGCCACCGCTTTAATGACAAGTTCTTCTACTTTTTTATTAGGAATTGCATCCACAGGAATTATGGGAATTGGAGGTTATAAAATTATGACAGGCGAATTAACAGTGGGAGATTTTCTTTCTTTTACGTTATTGCTCGGTTTTATGATTGCGCCAATTGTACAAATGAGTAATATTGGTAGTCAATTAACAGAAGCATTAGCTGGTTTAGATAGAACGGAAGAACTTATGAATAAAGCTGCTGAAGATGATGATGAAGAAAGAACAATTGTTTTAGAAAATATTAAGGGAGAAATTGTTTTTGAAGATGTATCTTTTTCATATAATGAAGGCAAAGAAGTAATTAATAATATCAGTTTTCAGGTTCCTTCTGGTTCTGTAACAGCGTTGGTTGGTAGTTCTGGATCGGGGAAATCTACAATCGCAGGTTTGTCAGCTACATTTTTAAATCCGCAATCGGGTAAAATTACTATTGATAACCAAGATATTACGAAAGTAAAATTATCAAGTTATCGAAAACATTTAGGTGTTGTTTTACAGGATGAATTTTTATTTGAAGGAACAATCAAAGAAAATATTTTATTTCCAAGACCAAATGCAACAGAACAAGAATTACAAAATGCCGTAAAAGCTGCCTATGTAAATGAATTTACAGATCGTTTTGAAGACGGATTAGATACTTTAATTGGCGAAAGAGGTGTAAAACTTTCTGGTGGTCAGCGTCAGCGATTGGCAATTGCAAGAGCTATTTTAGCAGATCCAAAAATTATTATTTTAGATGAGGCAACGTCTAGTTTAGATACAGAAAGCGAATCTTTAATTCAGAAAAGTTTATCAGAATTAGTAAAAGATAGAACTACCATTGTAATTGCGCACAGATTAAGTACTATAAAACAAGCAGATCAAATTCTAGTAATTGAAGCGGGTAGTATTGCAGAAAGAGGCACGCATGACGAGTTAATTGAAGCAAAAGGTAGGTATTTTGATTTATATACGTATCAATCAAAAATTTAGTAATTAAGGTTCTTTCATTTTTAAATATTGATTAGAATTTTACTTAAAATGATATCAATAAAAATTAATAATAAATATTAGTGTTTGATAAATAAATAATAATGTTTTAGAATAAAAAAAGGATTTGATTCTAAATAGCTGATAAATTGATAAAACTTAAATTTCAATCGTCAGCTTTATTTCGATAAAAATAGGACTAAAAGTAAGTTGTCGTTTTTGAAAAAAAAAGTAAAATCTTTTATTTAATAGGGCTTATAAAGCTAAAAATATTTTTAATCACATACTAATAATTTAGAAACGATACTATTTTTAATTTCTAACTATTTAGCTAAAAATATTTTTCAGAATTACAAATATTTTCCTTCATAAAATTGGGTAAAAAAGTATCAGTTGGGGCTTTTTTACCTTATCTAATTATTTTAAAACTTCTTAAAATTAGTATAAGTAGTTGATTTTAATCACTTTATAATTTTATCAAAATATATTTAAATTTTGGTACAGCCATTGCTTATTAGTTTGATTAAAGTATGAATATGAAAATCAACGAAAAAAGTTTATGTAGTACCTGTGTGCATGTTTTTGTTTGCTGTTTAACTGCCAATAAAAAATTTATTTGGTCTTGTAGCGAATATGATGAAGAAATCATGCAAAACAGCAATTTAAAACCTATTTTAATACCAATTTTTAGTTTTGCAAAGAGTTGAAAATCATTTAATTAAAATATTACAATTTTAAGTAAAGAAGAGAAGCGAAAAAGTGCCCAATTAATGTCTTTTGTAAAATGAGATAATTTAGTTTTGACAGTGTTGCCTAACTAATGAAATTAAAGAAGGTTTTATTAAGGTTTTAAAGATGTCTAAAAAGAAACAAGTAGATACGCGAACTGCTGCCTATAACTTAGCAATTGAAAATAATAGCGCTAACGTATTTTTAAAGAGGTGTTTTTCCATACATAAAGATAGAATTATGAAATATGGTCAAATTATTATAGAGGAAAAGGAATTTTTAATTTTAGAAAATTTATTTAACCTCAAAAAAGAAGAATATTCAAAAACTGCTAAAATTTATATTTTAAAGTTATTGGATGAGTTAAAGCGTGCACTTATTTTACCAGAAAGTAAAATGCCAGAAGATGTAATAAGGTTAAATTCGAAGGTGAAAATAAGTTCTAAAGATAATTTATGGGTAAAAACTTTTGAACTCGTTTTACCACATCAAAGCAATGTGTCAGACAATAAAATATCTTTGTTATTGCCTATGGGAACCGCTGTTTTAGGTTATGCGAAAGGAGATGATATTTTATGGGAATTTCCAAGCGGATTAAAAGAACTTAAAGTAATTGATGTAAAGCAACTACAGAAAGTATTAAAATAAATAAGTATGAACAACTCAAATAATATAAATAAAAGTGCTTCTGATACTCAGATTACAGAAAAAATAAATTTAGAAGAATTAGATCTTTGGATTTCTTTTCTAAATAGTTTTTCTGATGAGTATACTAATTTGGTAACAAAAGCATCCAATAGTGCAAATAAAGAAGAATTAAAAAATCAGCTTTTAAACACTTTTAAAAATAATGAAACTATTTTAAATGATATTGTAAATTATAAGAGAGCAACTCATAATTTTATTGAATGTATTGATTTAGAGTGTGATTCGTTTTATAGAGACACTTACACTAAAATAAAAAAGGCATATCGATTACACTTTCAAGAGTGTAACCTTTTAAATAAAAAAGTTTTTTTTCGTGTTTCTTAGTAAGGGGTAGTTTTTTAGTTAGTGACTCCAAATTTATTTGGAGTCATTTTTTTTTGATTGTTTATCTTTGTCAAAATAAATTAATAAATTAATAAATTTTGAGACGCCTAATGAAAAAAATAATTCTATTAATAGTAATTGCAACTATAGTATCCTGTAAAAATGATGCAAAACCTGCAACTCAAAAAGAAGAAATCAAAAAAGAAAGTTTTCCTGATGAACTTGCAAAGGTTTTTGAAAAGCACGGAGGAATAGCTACTTGGAGAAAAGCAAAAACGCTGTCTTTTAATAAAGGAGAGGAAGCACATACGTCAGATTTACAATCTCGTAAAATTGTGATTAATTCACCAAAATATTCTTTAGGTTTTGACGGAAAAGAAATTTGGTTAGATCAAGCAGATTCAACTGCTTTTAAAGGGAATAAAGATTTTTATTACAATCTATATTTTTACTTTTATGCAATGCCTTTTGTCTTAGCTGATGACGGAATTATTTATGAAAAAGTAGATTCAATTTCTTTTGACGGAACAAACTATCCTGGGTATAAAATTTCTTTTAAAGCAAATGTTGGTACTTCTTCGGATGACAATTACAAAGTGTATTTCAACTCAGAAACCTATCAAATGGAATGGTTAGCATACACGGTTACATTTAAAGCTAAAGAGCCTAATAATGAGTACCATATTATAAAATATAATAAATGGGAAAATGTAGATGGTTTGGTTTTACCAAATGAAATTACTTGGTATAAAATGGATAAAAAAGGAATGCCAACAAAACCACAAGGACCTGCAACAGTTTTTACGTTGCCATTAGTAAGTGAAGGTAAATTAGGAACTTCTTTTTTTACTAAACCCAATGTTCAGTAAGCAGTTCATAGCAGTAGTTTACAGAATGCTAACCTTATTTTAAATGTAAAATAATTTTATCATAAACAGAAACATAATATTCGTGAAACCTTGAGAGCAATACGTTTTCAAGGTTTTTTGTTTGCTTTAAAACTTTCAAATCCCACAACTCTAACCCATCAACTTCTTCTTTCTGCATTGTTAATGTTTCAATAGAGACTTTTAATTCTGCTATAAAAACATGATGGTGTTCGTTATCTTGAATTCCGTTTTTATGGGTAACTTGATGAATTCTTGTTCCGATTTTGATGAGGTCTTTTTCTTCTAATTTTAGACCAATTTCTTCAAAAATTTCTCTTTTAGCAGCTTCTAAAATAGCCTCACCTGCGCCAACGTGTCCTGCCACAGAAATATCCCAAATTCCAGGAAATACTTTCTTTGTGAGCGCTCTTTTTTGAAGCAGAATTTTTTCATCCGAAGTAAATAACCAAATATGAACTGTTGCATGAAACCACCCATTTTTATGCGCTTCAGATTTTAAGGCTATTTTTCCTGTACGTTTTCCTTCTGGTGTTAAAATATCTATGAGTTCATCCATAAAAAAATAGTCATTACGAAATACAAAGTACTCTCTTGATTTACACAAAAGGTTACTTTGTACCTCGCAATGACATGCTATTATTTATTCAAAATAAGAGAAAGTATCTCCGTCTTTAATTTTTAACAACGTTTCATAAATCATTTTAATTACGTTTTCTACATCTTCTCTATGCACCATTTCTACCGTGGTATGCATGTATCTTAAAGGTAAAGAAATCAATGCAGAAGCAACGCCACCATTGCTATATGCAAAAGCATCTGTGTCTGTACCCGTTGCTCTAGAAAGTGCAGAACGCTGAAAAGGAATCTTATTTGCTTCGGCAGTTTCTGTAATTAAATCACGTAATTTTTGTTGAACTGCAGGCGCATACGCAATAACAGGACCTTTACCCATTTCTTGATGACCAGCAGCTTTTTTATCAATCATTGGTGTTGTAGTATCGTGCGTAACATCTGTAACAATAGCCACATTTGGTTTAATAGTATGTGTAATCATTTCTGCGCCACGTAAACCAATTTCTTCTTGAACAGAGTTTGTAATGTACAAACCAAAAGGAAGTGTTTTGTTGTTTTCTTTTAGCAAACGCGCAACTTCAGCAATCATAAAACCACCCATTCTATTGTCTAAAGCTCTACAAACAAATTTGTCGCCATTTAAAATGTGAAATTCATCTGGATAGGTAATTACACATCCAACATGAATTCCTAATTCTTCAACTTCTTTTTTTGTTGCACAACCTGTATCAATAAAAATATTATCTGGTTTTGGCGCTTCTTCTTTAGATTTATCTCTTGTATGAATTGCTGGCCAACCAAAAACACCTTTTACAATGCCGTTTTTTGTGTGAATATTTACAATTTTACTTGGTGCAATTTGATGATCTGATCCACCGTTTCTAACAACATAAATTAAGCCATTATCTGTAATATAATTTACATACCAAGAAATTTCATCTGCATGACCTTCTATAACTACTCTATATTTTGCATCTGGATTAATGATTCCAACCGCAGTTCCATACGTATCTGTAATAAAAGTATCTACATAAGGTTTTAGATATTCCATCCAGATTTTCTGGCCTTCCCATTCATAGCCCGTTGGCGCTGCATTGTTTAAGTATTTTTCTAAAAACGTTAACGATTTTTTATTTAAAATTGATTTTTTTGCCATTTTGTAAATTTATGTGAGCATTAGGTTTTGTGCAATTTTCTGTAAAAATAAAACGTTTTTTTATCATTTCTATTAAAAAAAGCACAAAAAAATGTAACAAAAGGGCTTACTTTTGTACTTATTAGAAAGTAAATCCTAAAACCAAGCAAAATGAAATTAGTTATTAAAAACTTAACAAAGACCTATAAAAACGGCGTAAAAGCAATTGACGATTTAAGTATCGAAATTGGCACAGGAATGTTTGGTTTATTAGGGCCTAATGGCGCCGGAAAATCGTCTTTAATGAGAACGATTGCGACTTTACAAAGTCCGGATTCTGGTTCTATTATGTTTGGTGATATTGATGTTTTAAATGATAATATGTCTTTGCGAAAAGTGTTGGGTTATTTACCTCAATCTTTTGGTGTGTATCCTAAAATGTCTGCGGAAGATTTGTTAGATTATTTTGCAACTTTAAAAGGAATAAGTAACTCATCAGAAAGAAAAGCAATTGTAAAAGAAGTTTTAGAAATTACTAATTTATATGAAGTTAGACGCAAACATGTTGCTGGTTATTCTGGCGGAATGAAACAACGTTTCGGAATTGCGCAATTACTTTTAAACAATCCAAAATTAATTATTGTTGATGAACCAACTGCTGGTTTAGATCCTGCAGAAAGACATCGTTTTTTAAATGTTTTGCGTGAAGTTGGTACCAATTGTACCGTTATTTTTTCTACGCATATTGTAGAAGATGTAAAGGAATTGTGCAACGAAATGGCAATTTTAAATGGCGGTAAAATTTTAAATCACACAACTCCACAAGAAGCGACCAAGAAAATTGAAGGCGCTATTTGGAAGAAAACCATCAGCAGAGATGATTTAGAAGCAAATGAAAAAATGTTTGATATTTTATCATCAAACTACAATCAAGACAATACTTTAAATATTAGAGTGCATTCTGTAGAAAAACCTTCGGATGATTTTATAGCGGCAACTCCGCAATTAGACGATGTATATTTTATCGCCTTAAAACAAGATGAACCAGCACTTGTGTAAGATTCGAGATTTATAGTTCGAGGTTTCGGGTTTCGTTTTAAATAAAATTCTTAACTACTAATATTTTTTACTTTTAATATTTAATATTATTTTATGTTTTCAACTATTTTTAAACAAGAATTAAAATACTGGTTTCACAAGCCTATTTTTTATATTTATATTTCAATATTTTTCTTAATCTCTTTACTTTTATCTGCAACAACTGCGGGTATTTGGGACGCAATTACAGGCACAACGGGTTCTTCTAGAATTGTAAACTCGCCAATTGGTGTTACAGGATTATTTAATGCGTTAACTATTTTAATTTTCTTCTTATTTCCGTCAATTATTGGTGTTTCTATTTATAGAGATTTTAAGAGTGAAATGCACACTATTTTGTATTCGTATCCGTTTACAAAAGCCAATTATTTATTTGCGAAATTTTTTAGCGGAATAGTAGTCGTTTCTGCAATTGTTTTGGTGATTGCATTCGGAATGAGCATTGGTTTTAGATTTCCAGGGACGAATTCAGAAATTGTGGGCGATTTTAATATTATGACGTATTTGCAAACGTACTTGATTTATATTTTGCCAAACATCTTATTTTTTGGTGCTGTAGTTTTTGCAATTGTTACTTTTTCTAGAAATATAGCTTCAGGTTTTATTACGGTTATTATCTTGTTTTTTGCACAAGGAGCAATAGGAAGCATTTTTTCTGATCCAGAACAAGCAAGTTTACTGGCTATTTTAGACCCTTTTGGTTCTGCTGCTGCAGATTATTACACAAGATATTGGACCGTTTCTGAACAAAATGAATTGCAAATACCAATTAAAGAACTAATTATTTACAACCGTTTGTTGTGGTTGGCAATTTCATCTTTAATCTTCGGATTGGTTTACAGATACTTTAAATTCAGTCAGAATGCAATTTCTATTTCGTTTAGAAAAGTAAAATCAGAAAGAGTTACCAAAAAGAATTTTAGCGGAATTACAAGAATTACGTTACCAAAAGTATCACACGATTATTCTTTTGTTCAGAATTTAAAAACAACTTGGAAATTATCGAACCTCGATTTTAAATACATTTTTACAAGTTTGCCATTTATTTGTATCCTAGCGGTTGGTGTTTTAATGTTGGTAGGTACTTTGTTTAGTTCAGGCGAAATATTTGGCACAAATACATTGCCCGTAACTTGGCAAATGTTAAGCGGAGGTACTATTTTTAGCTCTCTAATTATTAATTTATGTACTTTTTTATATGCAGGAATTCTTGTAGAAAGAGCAAATACAGCTAAAATAAGTCATTTAGTAGACAGCACACCAATTCCGAATTGGACGTTGTTATTTTCTAAATTAATTGCTTTGTTAAAAATGCAATTGGTTTTATTGGCTGTAATTATGGTTTCTGGTATGTTATTTCAAGTCTATAAAGGCTATTATGATTTTGAAATAGGTCATTATATTAAAGAATTGTACGGTTTAAAATTCTTGAACTATGTAATTTGGGCATTCTTGGCAATTTTTATTCAAACTTTGGTTAAGAATCAATATTTAGGCTTTTTTATTTTGTTGATATTGGCCATCGGCATTCCTTTTTTATCTTTAATAGGGATAGAATTATCAGTATTTAAATACAATGAAGGACCCGGTTTTAGTTATTCGGATATGAATGGATACGGTTCTGCACTATCAAGATATTTATGGTATAAATTGTATTGGGTTTTAGGCGGAACGTTGCTTTTAATTGTAAGTTTAATAATGTGGGTTAGAGGTTTACCAACTTCTATGGCAGAAAGAGTTTACATTGCAAAAGAGCGTTTTAAATCACCACATAAAATTGGTTTCGCAGTTGTTTTAGCCTCTTTTTTAACATTAGGAATTACAATTTATCTAGAAACAAAATCGGATGACGAGAACTCGTCATCAAAACAAGCGGAATTAAATGCCGTGAAATGGGAGAAAACGTATAAAAAATACGAAAATTACAAACAGCCAAGAATTGTAGCTGTAAATGCAGAAATGCACATTTATCCGAAGAAAAAAACCTACAAAGCGAGTGCAATTTACACTTTGGTTAATAAAACAAACCAAGCAATTGATAGTATTTTCTTGAATCATAATTCATTAGAAAGCACCTTTGTGTTTAATAAACCCAATAAATTAGTTTTAGAAGACACAATCTTTAATTTTGATATTTACAGGTTTGATAAAAAAATACAACCTGGTGACACTTTACAACTTACAATTCATGTAAAAAGTAATGAAAACACGATGTTTCAATTAAAATCTCCAATTGTAGAAAACGGAACGTTTATTAATAACTCTTCGATGTTTCCTTCTTTAGGATATGCAGCAGGAGGTGAGTTAAGAGACGATAAAACGCGTGAAAAATATAAGCTACCAAAAAATAATTTACGTCCGGTGCCAACAGATTCAACTGCTTTAGGAAATACGTATATCTCTAAAGATTCAGATTGGATCGATTTTGAAGCAACCGTTTCTACATCCAAAGATCAAATTGCAATTGCACCAGGATATTTACAAAAAAAATGGACAGAAGGCGATCGTAGCTATTTCCATTATAAAATGGATAGTAAAATTTTAAATTTTTATGCTTTTAATTCAGGTAGATATGAAGTTAAAAAAGAAATGTGGAAAGGCATTAGTTTAGAGATTTACTATCACAAACCTCATGCTTATAATTTAGATAGAATGATGAAAGGAATGAAAGCGTCTTTAGAATATAATGCGAAGAACTTTAGTCCGTATCAACATAAACAAGCAAGAATTATAGAGTTTCCAAGAACGCAAGGAACGTTCGCACAATCATTTGCAAATACAATTCCGTTTTCTGAAGGCTTTGGTTTTATTGCAAATGTAGACGAAGAAAATGAAGATGGTGTAGATTATCCTTTTGCGGTAACGGTTCATGAAGTTGCACATCAATGGTGGGCGCATCAAGTAATTGGCGCAGATGTTTTAGGCGCAACGATGTTATCAGAAAGCATGTCTGAATATGTTTCTTTAAAAGTATTAGAACATCAACACGGAAAAGCCAAAATGCGTACATTTTTAAAAGAAGCTTTAGATGGTTATTTAATGCAAAGAACTTTTGAAAGCAAGCGTGAAAAACCGTTGATGTATAATGACGGGCAAGGATATATTCATTATCAAAAAGGTTCGATGGTTTTCTATGCGTTAAGCGATTATATTGGCGAAGAAAAATTAAACGGAGCTTTAAAAAAATATGTTGAAAAGGTGAAATTTCAAGAACCACCGTACACAACTTCTGTAGAAATGTTAAGCTATATTAGAAAAGTTACGCCAGATTCTTTGCAATACGTTATTAAAGATATGTTCGAAACGATTACGCTGTATAAAAACAGAATTGTAGATGCAAAAACAACCAAATTAAAAAACGGAAAATATCAAGTTGATATCGAGTTTGAAGTTTCTAAATATAGAAATAATGAAAAAGGAAAAACGGTTTATGGAGAAAAAGTAGGTGATACTTTAACGTATACATCAAAAGAATCTTCGAAGCCAATTTTATCGGTTCCGTTAAAAGATTATATCGATATTGGTATTTTTACGGAAGTAGAAACTGATGGTAAAAAGAAAGAAGTTGAGCTCTATTTAAAGAAGCATAAAATTACCCAAATCCATAATAAAATTACCATTATTGTCGATAAAAAACCAACAGAAGTTGGGGTGGATCCTTACAATAAATTGATTGACACAAAATCTGACGATAACAGAAGAAAGTTTTAAATCATGACAAAACAAACAAAAACAACAATTGCTTCTAGTATTTTTTTAGCTGTTGTTGTTTTGCATATTTTAGGGGTTTTAACCAATGACTTTTTAGCCTTTATTAGCAAACCATTTATAATTACAACATTGGTAATTATTTATTTGGTTTCTGTAAAAAAGCCAAATTTCTGGTATGTTTCGGCCTTGTTTTTTTCTTTTTGGGGTGATGTTTTATTACTCTTTAAAGACCAGTTTTTTTTATTCGGGTTAGCTTCTTTTTTGTTGGCTCATATTTTGTATATCAAAATTGTAGCAGAATTTATAAAGAAAATTAGTCTGCAAAAGGTGTTTGTAGTTTGCTTGCCATTTGTAGTTTTTCTATTTTCATTTTTATATCTTTTAAAAGATAATTTAGGTGAAATGACCATCCCTGTAATTATTTACGGGATCGTAATTTGCTCTTTTGGCGTAATTTCTTTACTTAATTATAGTCAAGAAAAATCTACAGTAAATTTATGGTTGTTTTTAGGAACTATTATTTTTATAATTTCTGATGGCTTAATTGCAGTTCATAAATTTATCAATCCAAATGAAATCTATCAAATTTGTATTATGCTTACCTATATTATTGCGCAATATTTAATTTGTAAAGCAATAATTGCTAAAACTTCGGATGAAAAGTAAGTAAGTTTTTTTCCTTGATTGATTTTAAGGTTAATTATTGTATTTAAATTAGCTTTTAAAAACAATAAAAAGACCTTTTTTTAGTTAACTATTTTGATGATGAAAAAAATTTATTTTCTGGTACTTTTTGCATTTCTATTTTTGTCTTGCAAAGAGACAACGCAAACCAAATTGGTCTTCTTAGACGAGTATGTTTTAGCGGATTCTATTCAATTTAAAAACACGATTATTGGTGGTTTGTCAGGTGTTGATTTTGCAAATAATCACTATTATTTTGTAGTTGATGATGCAGAAAACCCTAGAATTTTATCAGCAAATATTACTATCTCAGATAACAAAATACAAGCAGTTAAATTTAAGGATGTTATTTTTTTAGCGGATACAACTACTAATTTTTATCAGCAAAATGCATTGGATTTAGAATCGGTTTTTGTGGATGAAATAACACATGAATTTTATTTAGTAAGCGAAGGATCGATACATACTAATAAACTGCCCACAATTTTTAAATCTGATAAAAACGGACGGTTTTTAGAAGAATTTCAACTTCCAAAAAATCTGTCAAATATAAAGTCGATAAAACACAATGGCGCTTTTGAAGCATCTTCAAAAAGTATTGACAAGAAAGGGTTTTGGGTAGCGATGGAAGCGCCTTTAACTATGGATGGTGAAGAACCAACTTTTACCAAAACGTCATCACCAATTAGAATTACGTATTTTGATAAAACATTAAAAAAGGCAACAAAACAATTTGCATATCAGCTAGAAAACATTACAAAACCGGCAAAAGGAAACATCAATTTAAATGGTGTTACTGCGATTTTGGAGTATCAGGAAAATCACTTTTTGATTGTGGAAAGAACCTATCAAAGTGGGTACGGAAGTTATGGCAATATTGTTAGAATTTTTGATGCAACAATTGATGAAAGTTCAACAAATATTTTAGAAGTTAATGCGTTAAAGACATCAGAATTTATTCCGCTTAAAAAAAGATTGCTTTTTAATTTTGAAGACATAAAAAACCAATTAACAGATAAAATTATTGATAATATTGAAGGAATTACTTTTGGACCAGAATTACCAAATGGTAATAAATCGTTACTTTTAATTGCCGACGATAATTTTCAAGTATATGGTAAACAATTAAATCAATTTATTTTATTAGAATTGCAAGCTAATTAATAGTATTTTTATAAAACCAAACAACCCCAACCTTTACTAATATGATACCATTTAAAAAATATTTTTTACGAAAACAGTTTCAAAAGAAGCTGGTTGAAAATGAGGTTCATAGAACTGTAAGTCAAAAAGTAATAAAAACAGTTGGTATTATTACTACAGACGAAATTTCTAACTGGGTAAATGTAAAAGAGGAGGTAGAAAAAATACTGAATCTTAGAAATGTAAAAATTTATAGTTTTAGAACCCATCAAAACTATCATAACATTTCGTTTAAACATTTTTCTGAAAAAGATTTTAATTGGCAGGGAAATATTTTTAAACCAAGTTTTAAGAGTTTTATAGATGAGCCTTTCGATTTGTTAATCGGTTATTTTAACAAGAATAATTTATATTTAGAAAGTGCTGTTTTAGAATCTAACGCTTTGTTTAAAGTAGGTATTTCTGATGTGAATCAAGAATTATACGATATCGAAATTGCAGAAACACCAATTAAAACAGAACGTTTTTTCTTCGAGCTAAAAAAATACTTAACTATTTTAAGAAAACTAAAAAATTAAACTTCAAATAAGAAGTTGTGTATTCTTTATAAGAAATCAATATTTCACTTTTTAATCTATTTGAAAATTGTAATTTTACGCTCGTAAAAATTAAAAATAATGCAAAAATTTATTGGTTTAGGTGTTGCTTTGGTTACTCCGTTTAAAAAAGATTTAACTGTTGATGTTGATGCGCTAATTAAATTAGTGAACTTTAATATAGAAAATGGTACAAATTACTTAGTAATTAATGGCACAACAGGAGAAAGTGCTACGATTTCTAAAGAAGAAAAAGAGCAAATTATTGATATTGTTGTAAAAACAAATAACAAACGCTTGCCGTTGGTTTTGGGAATTGGTGGTAATAATACCTTAGAGGTTGTAGAAGAATTACAAACAAGAGATCTATCTAAAATAGATGGTATTCTTTCTGTTGCACCTTATTATAGTAAGCCAACGCAAGAAGGATTTTATCAGCATTACAAAGCAATTGCAGCAGCAACAGAAAAACCAATAATTTTATACAACGTTCCAGGAAGAACAGCAAAAAATATGGAGCCGGCAACAACTTTACGTTTGGCAAAAGATTTTAGCAATATCGTAGCTATTAAAGAAGCAGGAAATAACCAACAACAATACAATACTTTATTAAAAGACAAACCAGTAGATTTTTTAATTATTTCTGGCGATGACGATTTGGCTCTAGGTGTTGCTTTGGCAGGCGGATCTGGTGTTATATCAGTTATTGGGCAAGCGTATCCAAAAGAATTTTCTAAAATGATTCAATTAGGATTAGAAGGAAAAAATAAAGAGGCGTATAAAATCCATTTTAAAATGATGGATATTGTTGATTATATTTTTGCAGAAAACAATCCTGCAGGTATTAAAACAGTTTTACAAGAGTTAGGCATTTGTACTAATGATGTGCGTTTACCGCTGGTAAAAGCGAGTGCCGACCTACAAGCAAAAATTGCAAATTACGTAGCTAGTTTTTAGTTTTTATAAGATATATGATCCAAAAAAAATACAACTTTTTTAAAAGGTTGTATTTTTTTATGATGCAACGTTAACAAACTTTTAGTATCATTTTGGTGTTTTTTAAGTGTTTTTTACTGAATATTGCACAGCACAATTTAGCGTGTAAAAAAACGTTTTAATTATATTAGACTTTTTGAATATAAAATATTCAATCTTTCTTTAAAATTAATAACTTTAACTTGTTAACACTGAAATAGTTTCAGTATTTCAAGAACTAAAAGAGAAGAATTTTTTACGAATAAATAAATTCTTTTATTATCCATAATTAATTAGTAATTTTGCCCGATGCAAAAAATTAAAAATTTAGCGTGTTTATTGGTCTTAAGCCTTTTGTTATTTTCTTGTGGAGAATATCAAAAAGTGCTTAATAAAGGTACTGTTGAAGATCAATATAAATTGGCTGTAAAAATGTACGAAAGTAAAAATTACGGCAAAGCATTGCGATTGTTCGAGAAAGTAACACCTGCTTATAGAGGAAAACCTCAAATGGAACGTGTACAATTTATGGTTGCTCAGTCTAATTTTAATGAAAAAAATTATAGTCTTGCGGGTTATTATTTTGATCGTTTTGTAAGTAATTATCCTACAAGTTCTAAAAAGGAAGAAGCGGCATTTTTATCTGCCTATAGCTATAAATTAGCATCGCCCGTTTTTAGTAAAGATCCAACAGATACTAATAAGGCTTTAGATGCATTTCAAATGTTTATTAGTACCTATCCAGATTCAGATAAAATTGATGAAGCAAATAAGCATTACAAAGAAATACGTTACACATTACAGAAAAAATACTTTGAAATTGCAAAAACATATTATACAACTGCAGATTATGATGTAAGAAATTATAAGGCAGCAATTCAAGCTTTTGATAATTTATTATCAGATTATTTAGGGTCTGAATTTAAAGAAGAAGCGTTGTATTATCGATTTAAAGCTGCGCACGATTTCGTTTTAAAAAGTACAGAAAGAAGAAGGTTAGAGCGTATTAAAGATGCAGTAGAGGCTTTCGAAAAATTAGAAAGAAATTATCCTGAATCTAAATATATGGAAGATTCTAAAGCAATGCTATCAGCTTTACAAACAGAACAAGCCAGAGTAGAGGTAGTTATGGAAAAGTTGAAGGCTAGAGAAGAACAATTAGAAAAAGAAAATTCAAAAGATAAATAACAAATTATGGACTATAAAGATACACAAGCTGCTATAAGTACAATTACTTATGACAAAAACAAAATTGAAGCTCCTACAAATAATATTTATGAAGCAATATCTATTATTGCTAAAAGAGCAAATCAAATAAGTTCTGATTTAAAAACTGAGTTGGTAGACAAATTAGATGAATTTGCTACTTATAACGATAGTTTAGAAGAAGTTTTTGAAAATAAAGAACAAATAGAAGTTTCTAAATTTTACGAACGTTTACCAAAACCAACTGCTTTGGCTGTTGAAGAATGGTTAAACGGTAAAGTATATCACAGAACTCCAGAAACAGAATAATGTCTGTTTTAAGCGGAAAAAAAATTCTTTTAGGCATTACAGCTGGAATTGCCGCTTACAAAACAGCTTCATTAGTTCGATTGTTTATAAAATTAGGCGCAGATGTCAAAGTAATTATGACGCCTGCGTCTAAAGATTTTATAACACCTTTAACACTTTCTACCCTTTCTAAAAATCCGGTGCTTTCTACTTTCTACGAGAAAGAAGATGAAAACGAATTATGGAATAATCATGTAGATTTAGGACTTTGGGCAGATTATTTTTTAATTGCGCCCGCTACAGCTAATACACTTTCTAAAATGGTAAATGGAACTTGCGATAACTTGTTATTAGCAACTTATTTGTCAGCAAAATGCCCTGTGTATTTTGCACCAGCGATGGATTTGGATATGTATAAGCATCCATCAACTAAAGAAAGTTTAGCAAAATTAAAATCTTTTGGCAATATTTTAATTCCTGCTACATCTGGCGAATTAGCTAGCGGTTTAGTTGGTGAAGGTAGAATGGCCGAACCAGAAGACATCGTTTCTTTTATAGAAAATAATATCCTTTCTAAATTACCACTTCGTGGAAAAAAAGTATTGATTACCGCCGGTCCAACATACGAAGCTATTGATCCTGTTCGTTTTATAGGAAATCATTCATCGGGCAAAATGGGATTTGCCATCGCAAAAGAAGCAGCCAATTTAGGTGCAGAGGTTATTTTAATTTCTGGTCCAAGTCATCAACAAATAAAACATTCTTTCGTAAAAAGAGTTGATGTGGTTTCTGCAGATGAAATGTACGATGCCGCTCATCAATATTTTAATGAGGTTGATATTGCAATATTAGCTGCGGCAGTCGCAGATTATAAACCAAAAAAAGTGGCACATCAGAAAATAAAAAAGCAAGATTCTTCGTTAACGATAGCATTAACACCTACAAAAGATATCTTGGCTTCTTTAGGATTGATTAAGAAACAGCAGTTTTTGGTAGGTTTTGCATTAGAAACCAATAATGAAATTGAAAATGCAAAAAGTAAGGTTATACGTAAAAATTTAGATGCAATTGTTTTAAATTCTTTACAAGATAAAGGTGCTGGTTTTGCAACAAACACAAATAAAATTACTATTATTGATAAAAATTTGAATGAAAAAGCATTCGAATTAAAATCGAAAGCAGCAGTTGCTAAAGATATTATTAATGAAATTATTTTGAGAAGTAAGAATCAAGATACTTAGAAACAAGACGTTAAAACATTTTTTTAATTTAGAATCTTGATTCAAAAAAACCTAAAACCTAATATATAGTATGATGCGTAAACTCGTTTTTCTTTTTGCATTACTTGTTTCAACAATCAGTTTAAATTCTCAGGAATTAAATTGTTTGGTAACTGTTAATTTTGATCAAATAGCAGGATCTAATCGTCAAGTATTTACAACGCTACAAAAGCAATTAACAGAGTTTATAAATCAAACTAAATGGACTGGTAGAAACGTTAAAACCGAAGAAAGAATAGATTGTGCAATGACAATTATTGTAACTGCTAGAGAAGACAATACGTTTACTGCAACTTTACAGGTACAATCTTCAAGACCTGTTTATGGTTCTAGTTATGGAACGCCTGTGCTAAATTTAAAGGACAATGATTTTACGTTTAAATACAATGAATTTGATCCTTTAATCTATAATAAAAATGCTTTTGAGAGTAATTTAATTTCTACGATTGTTTTTTATGCGTACACAATTATAGGCGTTGATGCGGATACCTTTTCTGAATTTGGTGGAGAAACCGAATTAAAAGAAGCGCAAAACGTAATGTTACAAGCACAGCAAAGTGGTTTGTCTTCTTGGCAAAATGTGGTTGGCAAACAAAATCGTTTTTTATTGATAGACAATTTGTTGTCATCGAAACTAAAAACGTATAGAAATGCAATGTATGATTATCATATAAAAGGATTAGATAATTTTGCAAATAACAAAGATTTTGGAAAACAAGCCGTTGAAGATGCTGTTTTATCAATAGAAAATATTTACAATAAAACCGTTGGTAATTTCTTAATACGAATGTTTTTTGATGCAAAAGCAGATGAAATTGTAAGTATTTATTCTGATGGACCAAAAACAAAAAATGCCGATCGTTTAACAACTTCGTTAAGAAATATTTCTCCTAATAATAACTCGAAATGGAGAAATATTGAATAGTATTTTCTTTATTTTTTTTGAAAATAATTCACTAATTTTAGGGTCTAAAATTTAGTCAACTTGCTCACACAATTATCCATACATAACTACGCATTAATCAATCATTTATCTATTGATTTTTCTTCTGGTTTATCAATTATTACTGGTGAAACTGGTGCAGGTAAATCGATACTTTTAGGAGCCTTAGGCTTGGTTCTAGGTAACAGAGCAGATTTATCTTCTTTAAAAGATACTTCAACAAAATGTATTGTAGAGGCTAAAGTTGCTATTTCTAATTACAATTTAAAAGAATTTTTTGAAGAAGTAGCGTTAGATTATGAAGATATCACTATTTTAAGACGTGAAATTTTGCCTTCTGGTAAATCTCGTGCTTTTGTAAATGACACTCCTGTAACGTTAACGGTTTTAAATGAGTTAAAGTCTAAGTTAATAGATGTGCATTCTCAGCATCAAACGATGCAATTATCAGATACAAGTTTTCAATTTACGGTTTTAGACGCTTTAGCTAAAAACACGGCAAAAGTGGGTTCTTATAAACGAGGCGTGCACCAACTTAATAAGCTTCATAAAGAATTAGAGAGTCTTGAGAAAACTCAAAAAGAAATCAATTTGCAATATGAATATAACTTGCATTTATTTAATGAGTTAGAACAAGCCAAGTTGCAAGTTGATGAACAAGAAGATCATGAAGAAAAACTAGAGAAATTAAATAATATAGAAGATATAAAACTCAATTTATCCGAAGCTTTAGAAATTTCTTCAAATGAACAAATCGGAATTCAAGATTTATTACACACACTAGAAAATAGGCTGTTTAGAATTGCTTCGTATTCAAAAGAATATCAAGAAATATCAGAAAGAATAACAAGCGTAAAAATAGAAATTGATGATATCGTTGGCGAATTAGAAACAGCGAATGAAAACGTTGAATTCAATCCAAATGAAGCAGAAGAAATCAATGATCGATTGCAAGTAATTTATAATTTACAAAAAAAACATGCGGTAAATTCTATTAAAGAATTGTTACAGGTGCTAGAAGATTTATCAGATAAAGTAGGGCAAGTAGAAAATGCGAGCAGTATTATCGATAAAAAGAAAAAAGAAATAGCAGAAGTATCAGAAAAATTAGATGCCATTGCTTTAAAAATTTCGGATGCTAGAAAAAGTGTAATTCCTAATTTAAAAGATGAATTAGAAAATTTATTATCAGATTTAGGAATGGAAAATGCTCGTTTTTCAATCAAAATAATAGACACAAAAAATTATTTTTCAAACGGGAAAGACGAACTAGAATTTCTGTTTTCGGCTAATAAAGGTGGTAATTTTGGTGAACTTAAAAAAGTAGCTTCTGGTGGAGAATTGTCAAGAATTATGTTAGCGGTAAAGAAAGTTTTATCAGAAAACACACAATTACCAACCATTATTTTTGATGAAATTGACACCGGAGTTTCTGGTGAAGTTTCTAATAAAATTGCAGCAATTATGCAAGAAATGGGCAAACACATGCAAGTAATTGCGATTACTCATTTACCACAAATTGCGGCAAAAGGCATCAATCATTATAAAGTTTATAAAGAAGAAATAAATAGCGTAACCACAACAAATTTAAAACAGTTATCAACTGAAGAACGAATTGTTGAAATTGCAGAAATGTTAAGCGGAAAAGACATTTCGGCATCGGCACTTACCCACGCAAAAGAGTTATTAAATTAAGTTTATATTTGCCATATAATATTACAAATAATTAATACAAACAACCAAAAACTAAATACTAATAACATACAGATATGTCATATAATTTATTAAAAGGTAAAAGAGGAATTATTTTTGGAGCGTTAAACGAGCAATCAATTGCTTGGAAAGTAGCAGAAAGAGCGCATGAAGAAGGCGCGACTTTTGTGTTATCAAACGCACCAATCGCTTTAAGAATGGGAGAATTAAATTCATTAGCAGAAAAAACAGGTTCTCAAATTATTGGAGCAGATGCAACTTCTATGGACGATTTAAACAACTTAGTTGAAAAATCTATGGAAATTTTAGGCGGAAAAATAGATTTCGTTTTACACTCTATAGGGATGTCTGTAAACGTTAGAAAAGGGAAACATTATACAGATTCTAACTACGATTTTACTACAAAAGGATGGGATATTTCTGCAGTTTCTTTTCATAAAGTAATGAATGTTTTATACAACAAAAATGCCATGAGCGAGTGGGGTTCTATCGTTGCGTTAACATATATGGCTGCACAAAGAGTGTTTCCAGATTACAACGACATGGCAGATAATAAAGCGTATTTAGAAAGTATTGCGCGTAGTTTTGGGTATTTCTTTGGTAGAGACCACAAAGTTAGAGTAAATACAATTTCTCAATCTCCAACACCAACAACTGCAGGAAGTGGCGTTAAAGGTTTTGGCGGATTTATAGAATATGCAGAAAAAATGAGTCCGTTAGGAAATGCAACAGCTTTAGAATGTGCAGATTATACAATGACTTTGTTTTCAGATTTAACGAAGAAAGTAACTTTGCAAAATTTATTTCATGATGGCGGATTCTCAAACATGGGCGTTAGCGATCCAGTAATGGATAAATTTATGGGCGAAGAATAAAATAATACATAATTTTTTTTTGAAGCTATTTCCTGCTTTTCACTATATCTTTTTATAAAAATAAAAAGGATGCCGTTTCAATCAGGGCTAGGTTTATTTACGAGCTTTTAGAAAGTTAAAAGCTACTAGTTTTTTAACAACTTTTAAAAAATGCAAATCAATTTTGATTTGCATTTTTTGTTCCTATTCATTTTTATATATTTACTATCTAATTTAATTTTTATACATGGGTTTTTTCAAGAAAATGGACAAAGTATTTACGTCATCAGAAACGTTTAATTTGATGGAGCGAACAGAGGTAGACATTCAAATTGAAGAGAATATAAAAAATGTGGGAATCAATAAATTCGCAGCATCTAAGTATGGCGATTTATATTTGAGAGTAAACGAATTAGGAGGGTTTCTAATTTTAGAAACAATTATGGTAAGTGCTACCGATTTGAAAAGTAAAAAAGGAACAATACTTACTTTTAGTAACGGAAGTGAGAAATTAAAACTAGAATCTGATGAAAATAAAATTGAATCAGACTTTTCAAATTCCGTACAAAAGTCGATAACTAAAATAGATTATAACATATCTGTTGAAGAAGCCGAAAATTTTAAAGAAGAAAAATACAATGAAGTTCGTTTTGAAATCAACGGAAATGAAATTCTATTTTCTGTTTTAACATCCTAAATATTGAAATTATCCTTCTCTATCATCATTCCAGTTTACAATCGTCCAAATGAAATTGACGAGTTGTTAGAAAGTCTTGCAAAACAAGATTTTACTACTGATTTTGAAGTTTTAATTATAGAAGATGGATCAACTCAAAAGAGCGATACTATTGTTGAGAAATATAAAAATCAACTTACTTTAAAATACTTTTTTAAAGAAAATAGCGGAGCAGGAGCAACCCGTAATTTCGGAATGCAACAAGCTTCAGGAAATTATTTTATTATTTTAGATTCGGATGTGCTGGTTCCAACTCAATACTTATCCGAAGTAAAAAAAGTATTAGAAGAGAATTACACAGATGCTTTTGGCGGTCCAGACGCTGCGCATAAAAGCTTTACAGCGCTTCAAAAAGCAATTAATTATGCTATGACTTCTGTGCTAACAACAGGTGGAATTCGGGGTAAAAAGCAAGCTGTTGGCAAATTTCAACCAAGAAGTTTTAATTTTGGATTGTCGCAAAAAGCTTTTGCGATAACAAAAGGCTTCTCAGATTTAAAAATAGGAGAAGATATCGATTTAACGTTTCGTTTATGGCAAAACGGATTCGAAACACAGCTTCTAGAAAAGGCGTTTGTATATCACAAACGCAGAAGTAGTATTCCTCAATTTTTTAAACAGACTTTTGCATTTGGAGCAGGAAGACCAAAATTAAACAAGCGCTATCCCGGATCTGCAAAAATAACCTATTGGTTTCCTAGTTTATATATTCTAGGAATTTCATTTAGTATTATTTTAGCTGCTATCGGTTTCAATGAATTCTTGTATTTCTACGGATTTTATTTCTTACTAATTTTCTTAGATTCTTTGTATCAGAATAAAAATGTACGTGTTGCTTTTTTAAGTATAATAACTTCCTTTACCCAATTTTTAGGATATGGACTGGGTTTTTTAGAATCGTGGATTTTTAATAAAAATGAATAACCATTAGTCAATGTCACAGCGAGTAATTTTGAATTTTTATCGAAATTGAAACGAGATGTTTATTAATAAGTTTCTTTTACTATCCCTTCCAAAAAATGCATTTTTAGAAAAAAAGGTAGTTTGTTAAATCTCATTCAACGTTTTTAATTGTAAATCATCTAGAGAAGTAGCGATAGTCTCAAAGAAAATAGTCTTCGTTTCATTTGGTAATAAATCAAAAAAGTTATCAGAAAAATGACCTTTTTCATCTGTAAATAGAAATACCTCTTTTTGTAAAACCGAGCTTTTAATGGTAATTGAAAAACCATTTGCTGTTTTAATTATATCTTTTTCAATTTCTCCTTTTGGTAAGATGAGCTCTTTTGGTTTTGTAAAATAGAAATACGATCTTGCATTGTTAAATTCAGTAACTAAAACCGTTGTTTTTTTATCAATACTTTTTAAAGAAAGATTGTAATATTCTTTACTGCTATCCTCTAAAACTTCAATTTGTAAAGAATCAGTTTTAATTTCTTTTCCGTAAAAGTCAATTATTTTTATTTTTAAATTTCCCTTAATAGTATCAAAAGTATCATTTATAATAAATGTTTTTACCTCATTTTTTTCTGCTATAGATGAAATTAAAACGTTTTCAAAAGCTTTCTTAGCTTTGTAATTTAAGGCTTTCCAGTTTCCAAAATAATCAATGCTAGACCAAGAAATTGCGGGCCAACAATCGTTTAATTGCCAATATAATGTTCCCATATTTTTTGGTTTAGCTCTTCTGTGGGCTTCTATTCCCATTACAATTCCTTTTGCTTGTAATAACTGACTTACATACACATAATCTTCGTCATTCGATGGTTTTTTGTAATCACGAACCATGTATTCTTCAATCAATCTAAAGCCCTTAATGTGTTTTTGATGTGCAATTACAGCAGCTGTTTTTAGGTTAATCGTATCATTTTGATTGATGTATTTCAAAGTTTCAAAACTCGGTAATGCTTGAAAACCAAACTCGCTCATAAATCGAGGAACTCTCTTTTCTAAATATTCAAAATGATATTCATCATGCCAAACCCACCAATCATGTGCGTCACCTTCAAACTCGTACAAAGGATTTCCTCTTCCATATTTTGGTGAAGTTTCCCAGTAATCGGTTTGACTAAGTTTTGAAACTATTTTGGGTAAAATATTATCAAATACCATTAAATAATCATCCCAGATTTCTTTTTTTTCTTTTTTGCCTCTACCAGCTTGCCATCCCCAACGATCCCAAGCTTCAGAATTTTCGTTATTTCCGCACCACAAAGCTATAGAAGTATGGTTTCTTAATCTTTTTACCTGTTGTTCAGCTTCGCCTTTGATGTTCTCTAAAAAAGCAGCATCACCAGGATACATGGCGCAAGCAAACATAAAATCTTGCCAAACTAAAATTCCTTTTTCATCGCAAAGGTCATAAAAAATATCATTTTCATAAATTCCTCCACCCCAAACTCGTAACATATTCATGTTAGAGTCAACAACATCAGATAATAATTTTTGATAATGAGCATCTGTCACTTTATTCTGAAAGCTGTTTTGTGGAATATAATTTGCACCTTTTGCGTAAACAGGTTTTCCGTTTAATTCAAAATAAAAAGATTGACCAATTTTGTCTTTTTTGCTGATTAATTTAATCGTTCGAATACCTTTTTTTATCGTTTTTTCATCCTTTAATTGACCTTCAGAAGTTAATTGGAAATTAAAATTATACAAATACGGATTTCCTAAATTATGCGTCCACCACAATTTTGGATCTTTAATTTCTAAGGGAACTTTATAGGTATGAGTCCCTTTTTTGATGTCAATAATTCGGATAAATTCTTTTTCATCAATAGTTACTTTTACTTCAGCTGGTATTGTTTCATTTATTTCTAAAACCAAATCGCAGGTAATAACGATTTCTGCAACAAGTTTTACTTTTTTAGCAGTCAGCTTTTTTTGACGGATAAAAATATCATCAAATTTAAAGTCACTCCAAGCTTGTATCGAAACATCTTTCCAAATACCCGATGTATTTAGTTTTGGTCCCCAATCCCAGCCATATTGAAACTGTGCTTTTCTTGTAAAAATTCTTCGCCCTTCTGGTAATTTATATGGGTTCTTGCTTTCTAAAACAGCTTCCTTTACATCTGTATTTGTAAAAAAGATGTAAAGTTCATTCTGTTCTTTTGCAAGTTTTTTGATGTCAAAATTAAAGGTTTTAAAAGCATTATTACTTGTGCCAAGTAAAGAGTCGTTTAAGAAAATGGTTGCGTAGGTGTCTAAACCTTCAAAGTTTAAATGGATATTTTCTTTTCTTAAAACACTGTCATTTAATGAAAAATTAGTTTTGTATTCCCAACTTTTAGTAGCAACCCATTGTACTTTTTCTTCATTCATTTTAATGAAAGGATCTTCGATAATTTTATGATCTAATAAATCGGTCATTACATTTCCAGGAACAGAAGCAGAGTGCCAATCTAAGGTGTCACTTCCTTTAAATTGCCAATTTTTATCAACAGGAATATGAAAAGGTAGATCTCTTTTCGAGGTACAGTTCCAGATTAAAACCAAGGTTAATAGCATTAAAAATTTACGCATTTTTATTCTATTTAAAACTTCTTCGATTCTTGAAACATCAGCAAATATTTGATTATTCATACTTAAGAAAGCAGGGTTTTGTAGTTGTTTTTTTTTGATGTTAAAGCACGAGTATTTTTTAAATTGTGCTACTTTAAACAGCCGTTTATTTGTATAATTAGGAACAGTTCTTGGTAAGTTTATCAATTTATTTTAAGCATTTTTTATAATTTTAATACTAATCTATAGCTTTTTCAGTAAGCCATGACTTAAAATTTTATCTGCTTCAATTTCTATCAAAATTTTTTAAAGTTTTCATTGAATTTAAAACAAAATTAAAAGCGCCAATAATCTCGAAAGATAATCGTTTTGAAAATGTTATTAAGGTTTTTACACTTTGATTATCGATAGATTTATAAGTATTATAAACTTAGGAGAAAATTCTGTTAAACTCTTTTTTACATAGTTGAACGGTTATTTTGTTATTTTAAAAGCTGTCATAAGTATAATAAAAAATCATTATTTTTTTTTAAATAAAAAAGGAGTTTTAATTGTTATTTATTCTAAAATTTTCTTTGACTTTTTTTTGAGATTTTAAAAGATGTGTGTTTAGTAATATGCTATTTAAATTAGTTTGTAAAATGGCTGAATTTTTAATCTGAAATTAGGTTAAGAACGATGATTAAAATTTTCTTCATTTCTTTAAGAAACTAGTTTTTTGAAGACTATCTTCTTTACAGGTTTTAAATTTCTTAGTAAACATCCGAAGAAAAAATAATAATAATATTGATTATATAATGTTGAAAATTCATTTTCTGTTATATTTGAGTAGAATTTTAGATGATATTTTAATGAAACTACAATTTTTCTCTTTTTTTATTGTCGCATTCGTAATAATTTCTTGTGATTTGCATCCTGAAATTTTAAACGCAAAAAGTGATACTAGCTTAATTTCTTATGTAAATACGTTTATTGGAACTGGTGGTCATGGACATACGTATCCGGGAGCAACAATGCCATTCGGAATGATGCAATTAAGTCCGGATACACGTTTAGAAGGTTGGGATGGTTGTTCTGGTTATCATTATTCTGATGCAGAAATTTACGGATTTTCGCATACTCATTTAAGCGGAACAGGAATTTCTGATTATGGAGATATTTTATTAATGCCAACAAATAAGCAGGTTTTTAATAATGGTGCTGATGGTAATGAAGGCTATAAATCTAGATTTTCTCATGATAAAGAAGTTGCAGAACCTGGTTTTTATAAAGTGCATTTAGACGATACTAATATTGATGTTGAGTTGACGGTTTCTAAAAGAAGCGGAATGCACAGATACAATTTTCCGTTTTCAGAAAATCAATTTGTAATTTTAGATTTAGTGCACAGAGATAAAGTTTTAGCTGCTAAAATTGAAAGAATTTCGGATACTGAACTTGCTGGATTTCGTTTTTCTGAAGCTTGGGCAAAAGACCAACGTTTATTTTTTAGTATTAAAACATCACACCCTTTTATAGATGTGTTACAATCTGCACCAAAAGAAGGAATGCCAGGAGGTCAAAAAATTGCATTAAAATTTATCAACCCTAATAACGAACCAATTATTATTAAAATCGGTATTTCTGCGGTTGATATTGAAGGTGCAAAGAAAAATTTGGAACAAGAAATAGGTGCTAAATCTTTTGATGAAACTAAAAAAGAAGCACAAGAAACTTGGGAAAAGCAACTCAATAAAATTGTTTTAGAAGATAAAAATAAAGATAATAAAGTAAATTTTTATACCTCATTATATCATACAATGAATGCACCAAATTTATATCAAGATGTTGATGGTAGATATAGAGGAATGGATTTTAAAGTTCATGAAACAACAGATTTTGAATATTACACAGTGTTTTCATTATGGGATACTTATAGAGCTGCACATCCATTATACACTATAATTGAACAAGAGAAAACCAACGATTTTATCAATACTTTTTTAGCAAAATATGATGAAGGCGGTATAATGCCAATTTGGGATTTATCGGCAAATTATACTGGTTGTATGATTGGGTATCATGCTGTATCTGTAATTGCAGATGCCTATTTAAAAGGCCTCAGAAAGTATGATATTGAAAAAGCTTTTATTGCGATGAAACACTCGGCAACTAGAGATAAATTAGGGTTAGACTTCTATAAAAAAATGCAATTTATTCCGGTTGAAAATGAGTCTGAATCGGTTTCTAAAACCTTAGAATATGCTTATGATGATTGGGCAATAGCACAAATGGCAAAATCTTTAGGAAAGGAAGATGATTATAAAACCTACTCAGAAAGAGCACAATATTATAAAAATGTTTTCGATCCTTCTACTCAATTTATGAGAGGTCGTTTTAGAAACAAATGGTTTGCACCTTTTGATCCTTATGAAGTAAATTTTAATTATACAGAAGCCAATTCTTGGCAGTATAGTTTTTACGTTCCACAAGATATTTCGGGTTTTATAAAATTGATGGGTGGAAAAGAACAATTAGAACATCAATTGGATAAATTATTTACTGCAACAAACAAAACTTCAGGAAGTCATCAGGTTGATATTACGGGTTTAATTGGGCAATATGCGCATGGCAACGAGCCAAGTCATCACATAGCCTATTTGTATAATTTTGTAAATAAACCATTTAAAACGCAAGAGAAAATTCGTCAGATTTTAACGGAATTGTATACAAATACTCCAGACGGAATATCCGGTAACGAAGATTGCGGGCAAATGAGCGCTTGGTATGTTTTTTCTTCTTTAGGATTTTATCCCGTTACGCCAGGTTCAAATAAATATATTATTGGAAGTCCGCTTTTTAACAAAGCAACCATCAATTTAGAAAATGGTAAATCGTTTATTGTTCAAGCAAATAATCAATCCCAAGAAAATAAATACATTGAATCTGTAAAATTGAATGGAGAAAATTATGAGTATTCTTTTATCAATCATCAAGATATTGTAAACGGAGGAAGTTTGGTTTTTGAGATGACAAATAAACCGTCAAATTGGGGAACTGCAGATAAAAATATTCCTAAAATATCTATTGAGGAACATTTAATTGTTGCAGCGCCTTTTATTGCTAAAGGAGAAATTGCTTTTAGAGAAAGTACAGAAGTCACTTTAGAAAATGCTGATAAAGAGGCTGCTATTTTTTATAGAATAGGGTATAATGGAGGGTTTAAAAAATTTGTAAAACCTTTTATTATTGATAAGCAAATACATCTTTCTGTTTATTCTCAAAAGAATGAAACAAAAAGTGCCATTATAACAACCGATTTTTATAAAATAGATCCAAATAGAACTATCAGTTTAAAAACTAAATATGCAAATCAGTACAATGCAGGAGGGAAAAATGCACTTATAGACGGCATTGTTGGGTCTGCAGATTTTAGAACAGGCACTTGGCAAGGGTATTCGGACACAGATTTAGAAGCAATTGTAGACTTGGGAAGTTTAAAAAGTTTAAATGAAGTTTCTGTTGGATTTTTACAAGACCAAAGAAGTTGGATTTTTTATCCTACGGAAGTACTTTTTTTGTTTTCTAAAGACTTAAAAACATTTGTAAATTTAGAAAAAGAATCAAAAAAATATACTATTATTGAATCTGATAAAGTTGAAATTAGGAATGTGAAATTCAATAAAATTAATGGTACATTTAGATACATAAAAATCATTGCAAAAAATGTAGGCAAACTTCCAGAATGGCATTTAGGAGCTAAAGATGAAGGAAGAAGTTGGTTGTTTGTTGATGAAATTCAGGTAAAATAAATAAAATGAAAAGAAGAAATTTCATTAAAAACGCAGCTGCTACAAGTTTAGGAATACTTACCGTTTCATCAACATTTATAAGTTGTGATGTTACACCAGCAGATAAAAAAGCAGCTATAATCCCTATTTTAAAACTAACTAAACCTATCGTAATTGCAACTTGGAACGCCCTTTTAGCAGTTGAAACTGCTGCAAAAATTTTACAAAATGGAGGAACTGCATTAGATGCTGTAGAACAAGGATGTAGAGTTGAAGAAGCCAATGAAGACGGGCAATCTGTAGGTAAAGGCGGTTTGCCAGACAGCGACGGAAACGTAACTTTAGATGCTTGCATCATGGATGAGAAAGGAAATTATGGTGCTGTTTTAGGTGTTGAAAATATTATGCATGTAATTTCTGTAGCTAGAAAAGTTATGGAAGATACGCCACATGCAATGTTGGTTGCAGAAGGTGCAGAGCAATTTGCCGTTTCTAAAGGTTTCAAAAGAGAAAATTTGCTAACAGAAAAAGCCAAAAAAGCTTGGGAAGCTTGGAAAGTGAAATCCGAATATAAACCAATTATTAATATTGAAAATCATGATACTATTGGTATGTTAGCAATTGACCAAAATGGTGATATTTCTGGCGCTTGTACCACAAGCGGATTGGCCTTTAAAATGGCTGGTAGAATAGGCGATTCTCCAATTATTGGTGGTGGTTTATTTGTTGATAACGAAATCGGTGGCGCATCTGCAACCGGTTTAGGAGAAGAAGTTTTAAAAACGGTGGGTAGTTTTTTAATTGTAGAGTTAATGCGCCAAGGAAAAAGTCCGCAAGAAGCTTGTGAAGAGGCTATTGGAAGAATTGTAAACAAGCCCGGAAAAGATTTTAAAGACTTTCAAGTAGGTTATATTGCAATAAATAAACAAGGAGAAATAGGTGCTTTTTCCATTCACGAATGGTTTAATTATTCTATTTTTAAAGACGGAGAAAATAAAAATATAAAATCAGATTATTTTAATAAAGTATAAATTTTTGAAGCTATTTCCTGCTTTCCACGCTATCTTTTTTATGAAAAATAAAAAAGGATGTTGTTTCAATCAGGGCTAAACTTATTTATTAACCATATTAATTGCTAGAATTTTTTCTTTGTTTAAGAGCTAAACCATAAAAATTGTAATAAAAAAACGAATATAAATTGAGATTATTTTAATAAACTACAAATATGTCAACAACAGCAACTAATAAATCTTATAAAAGTGCTTTTATATTTTTAACAACATTATTTTTTCTTTGGGGATTTATTACCGTTTTGGTAGATAGTTTAGTACCAAGATTAAAGGATGTTTTTGAAATGTCATTCGCAAAAACTGTCTTGGTACAGTTTGCTTTTTTTGTGGCATTCTTTGTTTTTTCATTACCGTCAGGATATCTTTTATCAAAAATTGGTTACAAAAAAGGAATTGTTTTAGGTTTATTAACCATGGCTTTAGGCTGTTTATTATTTTATCCAGCAGCAGCATATAGAGAATTTTCTATTTTCTTAATCGGTTATTTTACACTTGCAGGCGGAATTACAGTTCTTCAAGTAGCTGCAAATCCGTATGTTGCTTTATTAGGAAGTGAAGATGGTGCAAGTAGTCGTTTAAATTTATCGCAAGCATTTAATTCTTTAGGAACTACAATTGCGCCTGTTGTTGGCGCTTTATTTTTATTAAGTGATTCTGTAAAAACATCCGAAGAAATATCGTTTCTAAGTGAAATAGAAAAATCAAATTATTATATCGCTGAAGCATCAACTGTACAAACTCCATTTTTATTGATTGCTTTTTCAATCGCTATTTTAGCACTCGTTTTTGCATTTATAAAATTACCAAAAGTAATGCAAGAAAGTCCGAAAGGTGGATATTTTACCTTATTAAAAAACAAGTTGATGTTAATGGGCGCTTTAGGAATCTTCGTTTATGTTGGTGCAGAAGTGGCAATTGGTAGTTTTTTAGTCAATTATTTTGAAGATATGAATCTAGCTGTTATCGTTTCACAAAATGAAACGATGATGAACATTGCAAACACAATTGCAAGTACTTTTAATAAAACATTCTCAGGTTCCGATCCCAAATCATTACTCGGTATTTTTGTAATCTTTTATTGGGGAGGCGCAATGATAGGCCGATTTGTTGGCGCGTATTTAACTAAAATTATTGCTCCAGGAAAAGTACTAGCAATATTTGCAAGTTTAGCAATTGCAATGATTTTAATCTCAATAAATACAACAGGTTTACTTTCTATGTGGTCTATTTTAGCAG
Organism: Polaribacter glomeratus; assembly: GCF_002954665.1. GTDB lineage: Bacteria > Bacteroidota > Bacteroidia > Flavobacteriales > Flavobacteriaceae > Polaribacter > Polaribacter glomeratus. The sequence goes on from NZ_MSCM01000001.1 coordinate 414,606, forward strand.
TTGGTTTATTCAACTCCATTATGTTTCCAACAATTTTTACGTTGAGTTTAGAAGGTCTTGGCGATTTAAAAGCACAAGCTTCTGGTTTGTTATGCATGGCAATTGTTGGTGGCGCAATCATCCCGTTTGCGTTTGGAAGTTTAATTGATGGTTTTGGGTTTAAAACTGCTTTTGTATTAACGATTATATGCTATGGATATATTTTGTTTTATGGAAGATTTAAAGTAAAAAGGAGCCTTTCTTAATATGCTTTAAGAGTATAAAAATTCTTATATGTAGTTGATTGAATCTTTTATACCAGACAGAATCCTATTTTACTTTGTATCTAAATTTAATGATGCGAGCTTAAATGAACATTTAATTTTTACTCATTTTTCGATATTAGCTTTTTATTCTTTTGATACTATATATTTTCTCAAATTAGAAATAAGGATATCATTTAACTCTTTTTTATTAGTAGATGAAGTTTCTGTAAAAACAAATCCAAATACAGGATATTTGTTGATATCTAATTTTCTAATTAATATAGGGTTTTCAAAATCTTTTGCAAGTTCTGAGTAGTTAAATGTTAATATATCAGACGGAATTATGCCCGAGTTATTATCCAAAATAATTACACTAAATACTTTATTTTCTTTTCCTTTAAATATAATGTCCCAGTCTGGTTTTTTATTTTCGTAGAAGCATTTGTATTCATTAAATCCTAAAGTAACTCCTAATAGATCTGCTGTTGTGCAAAAGCCGCCAAATCTTAAAGGGTTTATTTCTATGGGAAGTATTTTTCCATTTTCATCGATTCTTACTTCAGCATGAGCAGGAAAATTTTTAAGATTTAATTTTTTACCAATTGTACTTAAAAAACTTTCAAGTTCAACTTTATACTTAACAATTATTTCTTTGGATGTTGAATAAACTCTATCACTTGTATCTTTTCCGGAAGAGAAGATATGGTGCAAAACGTTTAACAAAATAGCATTTCCATTATTGTCATAATAATAATCGATTGCATATTCTTCTCCCCGAATAAATTCTTCGATAATAAAATTGTTTGTATTTAATACATTTTTAGGAAAAATACTTGTAAGTTTTTCAGGTTGTAACTCACTTTTGGCTTTTATCCAGTCATTTTCATTTTCCACGATATAAACTCCAATACTAAAAAAACCAATTGCTGGTTTAATTACAAAAGGAAAACGAATTTCATTATCTGATAACATTTGAATTTCATCAATATGTACTTGTTTGAAATAAAAACCTGGAAACAACTCTTTTATAAGTTCTCTAAATGCTACTTTATTTTTTAATATTTTTAACTGATCTGATAATTCGCTTTCTCCGAAGTTTTGAGCTATCCAAGCCAAGGCATTTTCAGAATTGCTATAAATTGTAATTTGTAGGTCCTTTTTTAATAAGGAGATTGCTTCTTGTTCCTCTATCCATGCTAACGAATCATCTTTTATTAATTCTTTAGCTGCTTTGGTTGCAATTATTTTATAATTATTATTCCTTATTGTATCAATAAGAAAATCTGAAACGAATGGTTTATCTATTAAAAACATACTATCTAGTGATTCTTTTTTTAATTACTATGGACTTTACCTTTTTTCATCTTCCCAAAGTTATCTTCTGGGTGTAACCATTTGTTTTTTCCTATTTCTTTTATTGGTTTTTCAATCGGTTCAGTAACTTTTTTTAATATGATTTTAGGTATTATTTCTCGATTGTTTTTAATGTTTTGAGTCACAATTTTAATTCTAATCTCATTTTCAATCTTTTTCTTAATCTTACTTTCTGTCTTAGAATTTGTTTTATATCTAAACGGCTGCAAGAGAATAATAATAAGTAATAAGATTACTAAAAGAGGAATTAAAAGCTCTATGTTCATTTTTTAAAGAGTAAAATTAATTTAGTAACTATTATGTTGTTCCTTTTAATAATGAATTAACTAAGGTAGAAGTTTCTTTTATTGCATTTAGCTAATTTACTTTTTTGAATTAGAAAATCAACAAGAAAAAGCCTCTTTTAAAACAAAAAAACCAAAACAATTAAGTTTTGGTTTTTTTATTTTCATTTTAGCTAATTGCTAATTGTTTACTTCTTATTCTTCTGAAGAGCTTGTTGCTCTTGCGCTTGTTTCATAGCAGAATCAATTCTTTGACGGAATTTACTCTTCGCTTTTTCTGGACGCTTTTTGTTTTCTTCTATTTGTGCATGAATTTTCTCTTCATCAATTACAAAATGCTTTATCACTAACATAATAGCAATAGTAAGTAAGTTAGAAATAAAGTAGTATAAACTTAAAGAACTTGCATAGTTGTTAAAGAAAAACAACATCATAATAGGAGAGAAGTAAATCATGTACTTCATCATTTTACCCATATCAGGCATTCCTTCTTGTGTTGGTGCTTGCATATTTGCTTGCTGACTTTGGTTCATTTTCATGTAAAAGAAAATGGCAACAGAAGCTAAAATTGGAAATAAACTTACGTGATCTCCATAAAAAGGAATACTAAAAGGTAATGTAAAAATAGTATCATAAGAAGATAAATCTGGAGCCCATAAAAAACTTTCTTGACGTAATGCTAAATTTGTTGGAAAGAATTTAAATAACGCAAAGAATACTGGCATTTGTAACAAAGCTGGTATACAACCAGACATCATACTTACACCGGCTTTACGCTGAATGGCCATCGTTTCTTGCTGACGCTTCATTGCATTTTCTTTTCCGGGAAACTTCTCATTTAACGCTGTTAATTCAGGTCTAATAACCTTCATTTTTGCACTAGATAAGTACGATTTATAAACTAAAGGAGACATAATTAATCGAACAACAATGGTCATTAGAATAATAATTAATCCAAAGTTTGATAAATATCCTTGTAAGAAATTAAATACAGGATAAAAAACTGTTCTGTTTAAGAAACCAAAAATTCCCCAACCTAAATCGGCAGTTTCATCTAAATCTGTTCCTTCGTATTTTTTTAATATATTATAATCACTTGGGCCGTAAAACCACTTCATGTTATAATTTAATTCACCCGCAGTTAATGCTAAAGGTGTTTTTAATTCGTATTTTTTAGTAAAAACAGTGTCAATTTTTTCATCTATTACTAAGTCTGTAGAAGTAACAGTAGCATTGTTAAAAGGTGTATCTGTTAATAAATTACTTGTAAAAAAGTGCTGCTTATATGCAACCCAATCTACATCATTTATAAGCTCTGTATTTCCTGCATTTAGGTAATCAACATCGCCTTCGGTTTTGTAATAAAAGTAAGAATACATCGTGTTTTCTGTACGAATACTTTTTTCATGTCTATACCCATTTAATGACCAATCTAAATTTATTGGATTCGCTGAATTAATAACATTACTTAAACCTTGAGAACGTATAGAAAAATCAACCATATATTTCTTTGGTTTCATTTCATATCTATACTCTAAATATTGAGATTCAGAAACTTTTAGTTTCATCGACAATACAGAATTTTCTCCATTTTTAGTTAAAACAGGTTCAAAAAATAACTCTTTGGTGTTTAAAATCCTGTTATCTGTGGTTCCGAAATTAATATTAAAAGACGAGTTGTTGTCTTTTATCATATATAAAGGAAGAGAATCGTGCGTTTTATAATTCTTAATTAACGTCTCAATAATTTGTCCACCTTTATTATCAATGGTTAATTTTACTAAGTTATTTTGAATTACAGAAGTTCCTTCGGCGCCATTCATTGCGCTTAAAGCGAAAGCACCTAATTTATTTTGATATTCGATTTGCTGTAAAGAATCATTTTCTAAAACAGGCGTTTTAGTAATTGTCTTCTCAGTTTCAATTTTACCAGAATCTATAATTTGTTCTGTAGTAATTTCTTCTGGGTCTATTTCTGGCTGATTTGTATTAAAATACCAAAGCATAATTCCTCCAAGAAGAATCATTCCTATAAAAGAATTATAATCGAATTTTTTTTGTTCCATGTGTAAATTTAAAATGTCATTTTGTCATTTTCGTTTTTCATTCTTGATGAAAAACCGACAAATGTAGCAAAACAGTATTGTTTTTAGTTGTTTTAACTACGGTTATTGTTTATAAAGTTAATAGTTCAAATTACGTTCCGTTTTTAAACTTCAACTATTTAACTTTAAACGTTAGATTGCTTTAAAGCAGCTTTTATAAAAGCCACAAATAATGGATGCGGTTTTAATACGGTACTTTTATATTCTGGATGGTATTGCACGCCTACAAACCAGGGATGACTTGGTATTTCTACAACTTCTACCAAACCAGTTTTAGGGTTTGTTCCGGTTGCTTTCATTCCTTTCAATTCAATTTGATTTAAATACTCATTATTAAACTCATATCTATGTCTGTGACGTTCGCTAATGTTTTCTGTTTGATAAGCGTTATGCGCCCTAGAACCTTTTACAAGAGTACAATCCCAAGCACCCAAACGCATTGTTCCGCCTTTTTCGGTTACCTTTTCTTGACTTTCCATTAAATTGATAACAGGGTTTTTACAATCGCTTTTCATTTCTGTAGAAAAAGCATCTACTAAACCTAAAACGTTTTTAGCAAATTCAATAACAGCCATTTGCATTCCTAAACAAATTCCGAAAAAAGGAATTTTATTTTCTCTTGCATATTGTACTGCTTTAATTTTACCATCAATTCCTCGATCACCAAAACCTGGGGCAACTAAAACGCCGTTTACGCCTTTTAATAATTCTTCAAAATTTTCTGGGGTTAAACTTTCAGAGTGAATCCATCTAACATTTACTTTTGTTTCGTGCGATGAACCTGCATGAATAAAAGCTTCTGTAATAGATTTATAAGAATCTTGTAACTCAATATATTTACCAATCAAAGCAATTTCTACTTCATGTTTTGGATTTTTATGTTTTCTTAAAAATTCATTCCAAACTGTTAATTTAGGTTCTTGTTTAGATACTAAGTTAAATTTCTTTAAAACAACGGTATCCAAACCTTCATCCAACATTAAATTAGGAACGTCATAAATCGTTTCTGCATCAATAGATTGAATTACATCTTCTTGTTTTACGTTACAAAACAAGGCTAATTTTCTTTTGATATCCTCAGAAATCTGATGTTCTGTTCTACACACTAAAATATCTGGACTTACCCCACTTTGCATTAACATTTTAACAGAATGTTGTGTAGGTTTTGTTTTTAACTCACCAGCAGCAGCTAAATAAGGTATTAAGGTTAAGTGAATTACTATAGCATTTTCATGCCCTTTTTCCCAAAGTAATTGTCTTACAGACTCTACATAAGGCAACGATTCTATATCACCAACAGTTCCTCCAATTTCTGTAATTACAATATCATAATCGCCAGTTTCACCTAAAATCTGAATTCTATGCTTAATTTCATCGGTAATATGCGGAATAACTTGCACGGTTTTTCCTAAAAATTCCCCTTTTCGTTCCTTATTTATTACAGATTGATAAATTCTACCTGTAGTAACATTGTTTGCTTGACTTGTTGGAATGTTTAAAAAACGCTCATAATGACCTAAGTCTAAATCGGTTTCTGCACCATCATCTGTAACATAACATTCCCCATGTTCATAAGGGTTTAAAGTACCTGGATCGATATTAATATAAGGATCTAATTTCTGAATAGTTACAGAAAAACCTCTCTCTTGTAGTAGTTTAGCTAAAGAAGCTGCAATAATTCCTTTTCCTAAGGATGATGTTACGCCTCCTGTTACAAAAACATATTTAGTGTTGTGCATGGTTATTTTAGGTTTGCGCAAAAGTACTAACTATCGCTTTTATCACAAATTAAAAAGAGGAAAACATTTAAAAAAATCGTAGTTTTGTGATAAGAAAAAATAATTTAATTTTTTTTCAAATACTGTTTGTCTAAAATAAAAACAGTTGTATATTTGCAAACGCTTTTAACGACGTGAAAAGTTAAGCGATAAAATTAATAAAGAAGATATTTAAAAATACAGATAATGCCAAAAAGAACGTACCAACCATCAAAGAGAAAGAGAAGAAACAAACATGGTTTCATGGAAAGAATGGCTTCTGCTAATGGTAGAAAAGTATTAGCTCGTAGAAGAGCAAAAGGAAGAAAGAAAATTTCTGTTTCTTCGGAAACTAGACATAAAAAATAAATGATTAACAAATGTTAATATATTAGGTGTTACTTTTTTAAAGTAACACCTTTTTTTGTACCTAATAACTAACTATTTTCACAAACTAATAAAACACAACTATTTATCATGCCAAAAAGAAAAGACCTAAATTCTGTACTAATTATCGGATCTGGACCAATAGTTATTGGGCAAGCATGTGAATTTGATTATGCGGGTTCTCAATCTTTACGCTCTTTAAGAGAAGACGGAATAGAAACCATCTTAATTAATTCGAATCCTGCTACAATTATGACTGATCCTTCAATGGCAGATCATATTTATTTGTTGCCTTTAACAACAAAATCAATCATTCAAATTCTAAAAGAACATCCTCAAATTGATGCAGTTTTACCAACAATGGGTGGTCAAACAGCTTTAAATTTATGTATCGAAGCAGATACAAAAGGAATTTGGAAAGATTTTAATGTAAAGTTAATTGGTGTTGATATCGATGCAATTAATATTACAGAAGACAGAGAGCAATTTAGAGAATTAATGTTGAAAATTGGTGTGCCAATGGCGCCACAAGCAACAGCAACCTCTTTCTTAAAAGGAAAAGAAATAGCACAAGAGTTTGGGTTTCCATTAGTAATTAGATCTTCTTATACATTAGGAGGAGCAGGAGCTTCAATTGTTTATAAAGCAAGCGATTTTGACGAATTACTAAGCAGAGGTTTAGAAGCATCACCAATTCATGAGGTGATGATTGATAAAGCAATGATGGGCTGGAAAGAATACGAATTAGAGTTGCTTAGAGATAAAAATGACAACGTTGTTATTATCTGTTCTATCGAAAATATGGATCCGATGGGTATTCATACGGGAGATTCTATCACCGTTGCCCCGGCAATGACATTATCGGACAGAACCTACCAGAAAATGCGTGATATGGCAATCCATATGATGCGTTCTATTGGTGATTTTGAAGGTGGTTGTAACGTTCAATTTGCGGTTTCACCGGATGAAAAAGAAGATATTATTGCTATCGAAATTAATCCTCGTGTTTCGCGTTCATCCGCTTTAGCGAGTAAAGCAACTGGGTATCCTATTGCAAAAATTGCAACAAAATTAGCAATTGGTTATACTTTAGACGAATTACAGAATCAAATTACAAAATCTACTTCGGCTTTATTTGAGCCAACGTTAGACTATGTGATTGTGAAAATTCCACGTTGGAATTTCGATAAATTCGAAGGTTCAGACAGAACTTTAGGATTGCAAATGAAATCGGTTGGTGAAGTAATGGGTATTGGGCGTTCTTTTCAAGAAGCACTGCACAAAGCAACACAATCTTTAGAGATTAAGAGAAATGGTTTAGGCGCAGATGGCAAAGGATATACAGATTACAATCAAATTATAGAAAAATTAACGAATGCAAGTTGGGACCGTGTTTTTGCGATTTATGATGCCATTGCAATCGGAATTCCGTTGAGCAAGATTCATGATATCACAAAAATTGACATGTGGTATTTAAAACAATATGAAGAGTTATTTCAACTTCAAAAAGAAATTTCTACTTATAAAATTGGCACTATAACTAGAGATTTATTACTAGAAGCGAAACAAAAAGGATATGGCGATAGACAAATAGCACACATGTTGGGTTGTTTAGAAAGTCAGGTGTATAATAAAAGAGACGAGCTACGAGTTCAAAGAGTTTATAAATTAGTTGATACGTGTGCTGCAGAATTTAAAGCACAAACTCCGTATTACTATTCAACGTTCGAGAATGAAATTGAAACAGCAAACGGAGAAATTATTATTGCAAACGAAAGTATTGTAACGCCTAAAAAGAAAATTATCGTTTTAGGTTCTGGACCAAATAGAATAGGACAAGGAATTGAGTTTGATTACTGTTGTGTGCATGGAGTTTTAGCCGCGAAAGAATGCGGTTACGAAACGATTATGATTAACTGTAATCCAGAAACGGTTTCTACGGATTTTGATACCGCTGATAAATTATACTTTGAACCTGTTTTTTGGGAACATATTTATGACATCATCCGTCATGAAAAACCAGAAGGCGTTATTGTTCAATTAGGCGGACAAACTGCTTTAAAATTAGCAGAGAAGTTAACTAAATACGGAATTAAAATAATAGGAACTTCTTTTGAAGCGCTAGATTTAGCCGAAGATAGAGGAAGTTTTTCTACCTTATTAAAGAATAATAATATTCCTTATCCTGAATTCGGAATTGCAGAAACGGCTGATGAAGCTTTGATTTTAGCAGATGAATTAGATTTCCCAATTTTGGTAAGACCTTCGTATGTTTTAGGAGGACAAGGAATGAAAATTGTCATCAACAAAGAAGAATTGGTAGAGCATGTGGTTGATTTATTAGGGAGAATGCCTGGTAATAAATTATTGCTAGATCATTATTTAGATGGCGCAATCGAAGCAGAAGCAGATGCAATTTGTGATGCGGATGGTAATGTGTATATTATTGGAATTATGGAACATATAGAACCTTGCGGAATTCATTCTGGAGATTCTAACGCTATGTTACCGGTGTTTAATTTAGGTGATTTGGTGATGCAACAAATTAAAGATCATACACATACAATAGCAAGGGAATTAAAAACTGTTGGTTTGATAAATGTTCAGTTTGCAATTAAAGATGAACTAGTATATATTATTGAAGCAAATCCTAGAGCCTCTAGAACCGTTCCTTTTATTGCAAAAGCATACAAAGAACCGTATGTAAATTACGCAACGAAGGTAATGTTGGGTCATAATAAAGTAACCGACTTTACTTTTAATCCGCAATTATCTGGGTACGCAATTAAGCAGCCAGTTTTCTCTTTTAATAAATTTCATAATGTAAATAAGAAATTAGGACCAGAAATGAAATCTACAGGAGAAAGCATTTTGTTTATAGATAGTTTAAAAGATGACGAGTTTTACAACTTATATGCAAGACGTAAAATGTATTTGAATAAGTAATAATTCAAATTTTGATATATTATAAACATCCAATTCTAAACTTAGAATTGGATGTTTTTTCTTTTTAAAAAGTACCCTTTTTTGAAACACTGTAATTTTGTTTAACAATTTTAACAAAACTTTAAACAATAATTTTAAAAGTAACCACACTTTACTTTTATCTTTGTATCATATTAATTCACAAATTTAAAAAAAAATGAAAACAAGAAACTTATTTATGGCTGTTGCGATTATCGGACTTTTTGCAACTACGTCATGTAAAACATCAAAAACTGAAGAAGCAAAGGAAGAAACTGTAGCTATGGTTGCTGATGTTGTAGAAACAGTTCAAACTCCTAATATTGTAGGTGTTGCTGCTAGTAACGAAAATTTTACAACTTTAGTTGCAGCGGTTAAAGCGGCAGGTTTAGTAGAAACATTAAGTTCAGCTGGTCCATTTACAGTTTTTGCACCAACAAACGCTGCTTTTGATAAATTACCAGAAGGTACAGTAGCAACTTTGTTACAACCAGAAAATAAAGCAACCTTAACAAGTATTTTAACATACCATGTTGTTGCAGGAAAATTTGATGCAGCTGCAGTTGTAGTGGCAATAAAAGCAAACAATGGCGCATTTACTGTTACTACAGTTCAAGGAGGCAAATTAGTAGCCTCTTTAATGGATGGAAAAGTAATGTTGAAAGACGAAAAAGGAAACATGTCTACAGTAGTAATTGCAGATGTAGCAGCTTCTAACGGAGTAATTCACGCAATTGATAGTGTTGTGATGCCTAAATAATTAGTGTTAAGAATTTAAATCATATAAAAGTCTTCAAGAAATTGAGGGCTTTTTTTTTGGTTTGTAATATGTTTAAATATATAGATCTAGTAAATAAACTTATAGTAAAAATAGGTTCTCAACGATTTAATGGGATACGTGGTTGTTATATTTGCGCTGTTCAAATGTGCTTTATCTTTTGGAATGTAATTGAAAAGAACAATTTTAAAAGCATTAAAGGTGTTTAGTGCGGCAACAATCAAAAGTGCTAGTGATTCAGAAGCGAACAAATAATGGCAGTTCAACAGAAGTATCGAAATAGTTGAAATGTCTTTTATACTTATAAAGCGTTAAAAGTTATTATTATTATTATTATTATAACCATTGTTGTGCGGTTAGAACTATTTTAATTTAAGGAATATCAATAAATAGTAAAGTTTAACATCGTTTTTAAATATTAGCTTGAATTTAGAGTTCTTTCTAAAAAGATAAATAAATGCAATTGCTATTTAGAATACAGCTGTTTTTTAAATAGATAGAATCAAGTCTTGTTTCTTGATTCTAAAAGTGAAACGATCCTGATTCTTTTGTCGGACAGTAGTGTATTATAATAGCAGTTTAAAAAAGCAAAACCCCAGAATAATCTGAGGTTTTACTTGAAATTTAATTATTGTTTTGAATTAAAAGAATCCAACAGGTTTCTTGTCATAGGAGATTAACATGTTTTTTACAACACGGTAATGATCTAAAGCCATTTTATGGTTTTCACGACCAAATCCTGATTCTTTAACACCACCAAAAGGAGCGTGAGCAGGATATGTGTTGTATTGGTTTACCCAAACTCTACCCGCTTTAATAGCACGTGGTACTTGGTATAATTCGTGCGCATCACGAGACCAAACACCGGCACCTAAACCGTAAGGTGTATCGTTTGCAATAGCAATAGCTTCTTCAGTAGAACTGAATGTTGTTAACGCTGCAACTGGACCAAAAATTTCTTCTTGAAATACACGCATTTTGTTATTTCCTTTCAATACTGTAGGTTGGATGTAATATCCTTCAGAAATATCGCCTTCGTAATTTCCAGCATCTCCACCAGATAATACGGTAGCTCCTTCTTCTTTCCCGATGTTGATATATCCTAAAATTTTGTCGTATTGTGCTTTAGATACTTGAGAACCGATCATCGTTTCAGGATTTAATGGATTTCCTTTTACAACTAACTTTAAACGTTCTTGCATTCTTTCGATAAAAAGATCAGCAATATCTTCGTGAACTAAAATACGTGATGGAGTTGTACAAATTTCCCCTTGATTCAATGCGAACATTAATGCACCTTCAACAGCTTTGCTAAAGAATTCGTCGTCATGATCTGCTACCGAAGGGAAAAAAATGTTTGGAGATTTCCCACCTAACTCCATTGTTACAGGAATAATGTTTTCAGCTGCATTGTGTAAAACTTTACGACCTGTTTCCGTAGAACCAGTAAATGAAAGTTTTGCAATACGTTTAGATGTTGCTAAAGCTGCACCTGCTTCTGCACCAAAACCAGTTACAATGTTTAATACACCTGCTGGTAAAATATCGCCAATAAGTTCCATTAATGCGATAACACTAGTAGGCGTTTGTTCTGCTGGTTTTACAACCGCTGTGCAACCTGCTGCTAAAGCTGGAGCAATTTTCCAAGCCAACATTAACATTGGGAAATTCCAAGGAATAATTTCACCAACAACACCAATAGGTTCGTTTAATACAATGCTTAGTGTGTTTTTGTCATGCTCAGAAATACTTCCTTCGTCTGCACGAATTACACCTGCGAAATAACGGAAGTGATCTACACAGTAAGGGATATCTGCTGCACGAGCTTCACGAATTGGTTTCCCATTATCGATCGTCTCTAAAGTTGCTAAGTATTCAAGATTATCTTCCATTACTTGTGCAATTTTTAACAACGTATTACTACGTTCTGTTGCAGAAGTTGTGCTCCAAGAAGGAAACGCATCGTGTGCTGCGTCTAAAGCAAGATCGATATCTTCTTGCGTTGAGCGTGCAGCTTGCGTAAATACTTTACCGTCTACTGGAGATATGTTATCGAAATACTCACCTTTTACAGGAGCTACGAATTTACCACCAATAAAGTTTCCGTATCTTTCTTTGAATACAGGTTTAGTTACATTTGCCATAATTATAAATTTTAATTTGATTTTTAAATTACGCTTACAAAACAAGCGTTGTTTAATTATGATGCAAATGTATATTGGGTTAGTACCTTCTTATTTACTGATACAGTTCAATAACTTATGAAAAAAGGTCAATGTGCTATTTTTTTAAAAAATTAAATTATGTTTAATTAATTAAATACTTAATAAAGAGCATTTTAGGTTTTTTGCTCCCATTTTTAAATATCTGTTGGACTTATTCCGAACTTATTTTTAAAGGCTGTGCTAAAGTTAGATAGGTTGTTATAACCAATATCTAAATAGATATCCGAAGGTTTTAAATTACCTCCTTGCAATAGTTCTTTTGCTTTTTGTAAGCGCTTGTCTTGAAACCATTTTCCAGGAGGCTCATTGTACTCATTTGTAAAATGACGCTTAAAGGTAGAAAGACTCATATTACAGAGAAAGGCAATTTCTTCCACTTTTAAATTGGAATTTACATTACTTTCTACTACTTTTTTAAACGGAGACATCTCTTTTGATATTAAAGAATGCAAATAAAACTCAAATTTATTATCATATTTAGTAAGCATATACAGCATGATCTCTTCAAATTTTAAAGATAATAAAGCGTTGCTAAAATTATGATTTGTAAATGTGTTTGAAGATAAGGAGTTTATGAATGAGGCAATATAATCGTCATTTTCAATAACGAAATAGGGCACATCTTCCTTATATGGTTTTATATTGTTCGTATACTTACTTAAAAAATCGGTGAGTTTCTTTTCAGAAAAGAAGAAGAGTTTACAGTAATAAATAGCTTCGGTATCAAGTAATTCCGTCCAAAGCCAATTTCCTTTTTTAAGCAATAGAGATTGATCTTTATTTACAGCAACGGATGTTCCTGCAAAGTGAACTTGCTTTTTACCAACTTGTAAAAAGCTAAACATATTCATGCCTAAATTAACCTTGCTTTTCACAACATCATTGGTCATTTTAAAATCATAGACAAATAAATCGCTACTTTCTTTTTTGTCATTAATGTATATTTCAGGTATGTTTTCTATTGGCATCTAGATTTTTTTTTAAGGTTCTAGTTAATGGTTCGCGTAAGAATATGTATTGGCATGATTTGCAGTTTTTTATTAAGTTGCAGAAGGTTCTAAAAAACTACAATCTTCGAATTTATCAATGTCTAACTATTATTTTTATAAACTGTGTTATAATGCTGGTTTTTTTAATTTCTATGGATAAAGAATCTTAGGGAATCACTTTACGAGCTTCAATTTATAACCTATTAATGGCTATCTTTAATTAGTTGTTGGATTAAGTCGGATAAATTTGATGCAATAAAATCTGGTTGTAAATAATAGGGGTTGTAGATTTCTTCTTTTCGTTGTACGTAAGCTGTGCTAAGTCCTGCTTTTTTTGCTCCAAACAAATCCCAATCATGTGCTGCAACCATTACAATGTTTTCTAGTTGTAATCCTTCTTGTTTTGCTGCAAAATGATAAATGTTATTGAAAGGTTTGTACTTCTCAACATTGTCTGCAGAGTAATAAGAATCAAAAAGGTCAATAATTCCTGCATTAGTTAGCTGTTCTTTTATCATTTCTGTAGATGAATTAGAAACAGCAATAACACGCATATTATTATTTCTTAAAATGCTAAGAGCGGGTCTAACATCTTTATAAGCAGGTAGCTTTCTAAATTCCCCAAGTATTTCAGCTTTTATTTTGCTGCTTAAAGGTTTATTATTTTCGAAAAATAGGTTTTCTAAAGCCATATCCGCTAATTCTCCAAAATTTCTGTATTCGTCCATAATTCCCATTATAGTTGAAGTGTGTAATAATTTTGTGAACCAATATTTTAGAATATATGCATCATCAAAGTGCTTATCAAACTGTTGCTGAAGTAAACTTAGGTTTAATAAGGTTTCGTTCATGTCAAAGAATACTACTTTTTTCATATCATTTTACGTATCTATTTTTATTGAATACTTCTGTTTACATCTTTAGTTTAGGTAAAACCGCAATTTTCCATAAAAGGTGCTAGAAAATGGGTGTTTTATTTATTATTAAATCCCACTTTTATTCAGTCTTTTAAAATACATAAACTTACTAAATTCCGATAACTATTTATTGGATGAAGATTTTTTAAGGTTTTGAAAACTTAAAATTTTTCCATTTATTTCTGCTCTTTTTGTATTTCTAACTTTAAAAGTAAAAAAAATATTTAAAGAATGATAGCTTTTCGATTAACTTTTTCAACAGTTTTTAGCGAACTTAACATTGATAAAAACTCCGTTATAATAGCTCATATATAGAGTCTACAAGGCTAAACATTTCTAATCAAAAACACCATCAGGAAAACTCATTTTAAAAAACTACTCTTTAATGCATCTAATTCCGGCGCCAATTTGATAAGCGTTTTCTTCGTAAGAGATCGTTTTTTTGTTAAATAAGTTAATCATGGTTCTTTTTTTATTGGTCGAATTAAAACTACTGGTTGCCCAAGTGGTTATGCCTTCTGCTAACGTTGCGCCTCCAATAGCATTTATATATCCGTTTGGTAACGCATTAAAACCTACAGCATTTGTTCCGTTTCCAGAGGAAGGTAACCAGCCAGAAGTTGTTTTTAAGGTTTCGGCTTCTTTACCTGCATATCCGTTTTCGGCTAAATAACTTTCTAATTCTTTAAAATCTTCAACCGAAGGTATTTTCCATCCTTTGGGCGCTAATTTTCCAGATTCTATTGCCCAATGATTATACATTGCACCATAGAAATCAAAAGTTAGTTCTTGATCAATTACATTATTTAAATCGGAAGTGTTAGACCATTGATACAGTCCTTCTTGGTTATCTAAATTTCCCCAATTATTGCCAAATGTTTGAAACGTATATTTTGTAATCGCTGTTCCATCGTTGTACTTAGTTGTTTTTAAGTTTTCTAACATCCAAGTTTGATTTCCTAATTTTAGGGTGTTATATATATTGCCATCAACATCTGTAACCAATTTAAGAACTCCATCGATTTGTTCATCATCAGAAGTACAATTGCTAAATGTAATTATAAAGCATAGAAATCCTAAAAGTTGAATTGTTTTAATCATAATTAAATTTATTTTATTTTTTTCTTTTTTGTGTGTAGTACAAAAGTGGCATTAAAGCCAAAGTGAAAATTGCCGTCTTTGGCGTTAAAGTTATTTGTTGTTTGTGTGATAAACGTATCTTCTACAAAATTTCGTGCATTGGTAACTTGAAATTGTAACAGTAAATGGCTCAGTTCCCAATTTACACCAACCATAAAAGCGTTATAAGTTTCCACGGATTCTAAAGGATTTGCCACATAAAAATATTCTGAAACGATCGAAGCATGGCCGCCAATTTTATGTCGTCCACCAAAACCAACAGCAAATTGATTGTTGGCATCGTCGTTTAAAGGGTTTGCTTTTCTATGGATAAATGTAGGCGTAATTTGCAAAGATAATTCTGAGTTTATTTTTCTAGCCACTAAAACCTGACTTGTAAATGCATAATTATTTGAAGAAGTAGTTACGGGTTCGTAAATACCACCGTCTGTAGTTTCAAATTTTCTATGAGAAAATGTTTGCAGCAATGCAATACTCACATAGGCTTTTCTAGAATCTGCGCGTTGTTTTAAAAGTTTGTATTTTACAAATCCGTCTGTAATTTTATCATGATTTGTGTAACCTAAACCAAAGGTGAAATTATCCGAAAAAGAATAATCCAAACCATAACGGGTACTTACAACATCCGCTAAAAATCGCTGTCCTTCAAAATTAGGAATGTTCCAATATCGGTTATACAACGAAATTTCTAAAGCTCCTTTTTTTCTAGTTTCTATAGAATGGCCTAAACCAATTCGGGTAGTTTTAAACGTGGCGATTTCATAAACAGGTTTGTCAGGAAATTCTTCGTTCAATTTGTCTAATAAATCTTGCGCATTTATAGAAGAACTGAAAACCATAAATGCTATTGTAAGTAGCTGATATATTTTTTTATTCTTCATAAGGTTGGTATTGAAATGTAAATTTTATAGAAATCGTTTTGGCAATATTGCTTGATAAAATAGGCGGAACTTTTATCTGAAAATCTTTTATAGAAATATCAAAATCGCCTGAGATGCTGTAGTTTCCTTTTGTATTTTCAATCGCTGTTTTAATCTCTATTTCTTTTGTAATTCCGTGAATGGTAAGTTTACCGCGAACAATTCTAGTTTGTGTTTCTTTGTTTGATGCATCAAAATCAATTATTTTTCCGATAAAATTTGCCTTTGGATACATGTCTGACTCAATATAACTTTCGTTAAAATGCTCGTACATTAAATCCTTTTTAAACACAAAAGCACGCATTAACATACTTATTGCAATTTCTTTTTTATCAATATCTAAAAGACTTAAAACTTGATTGTTTTTAGCTTCAATATTTTCTACAGACGTATAAGAAAAAAAGGAAACTTGACCCTGTCTTGCAATAAATTGACTTTGTTTTACATCAAAATCTGCAAAAGAAATGAGTAGGAAAAATAATGGAAATAATTTATTCATTTGGTATTAAATCTATGGAGCAATTAAGTAAAATAACATCTTTTAGAAAACCTTTACAAATTCCTTTTACGCGAATTTTTTGATGTTTTTTTAGCAGCTTAATCTTTTCTTCTTGATTTGGGTTTACATCGCAAATTACTCCAAAAGTTTCGGTATTGCTATTTAAAATGATAGTATTTCTGTTGTTTAAAAACGAAATTTCTTTTATAAAACCCGTAACTTCTATAATTTTGCCTGCATATAAACGATCAGATTTTTCTTCGTTTATGCTATATGCATTTATCAAATCATTAGAACTAACAGCGAGTTCTGCAAGTTCATTTTGCAAGTTTTTTTCTGATGAACTAAACAGTGGAATATTATAAAAGTACCCGCTCATTAAAAGGAGTAAAACGAGAATACTTAAAAATGTAATTTTTTTATTTTTCATGATTCTTTATCAAAGAAAACGAATTTTATCTTTTTAACCGATAGAAATCTGCACGAAAAGGAAAAAAATAGTGCTAAAGCGGAAATTTATCTTTTAGAAAGAAAAGAATATTTGGTATATTTCAACTCTTTAAAAAAACCATGAAAAAAGACAAACTTTATTTTTTAACTTTTTTATCAATTGCAGTCATATTTTTATTTTTGGCAGTAATTGCCTCACATTATTTTATAAAAGTAAGTGCAAATCAATTAATAGAAGTTCAAGTAGAATCTAGCAAAAGAGAAGCAAATGAGGTTTCAAAACTAATAGAATTTCAACTTTCATCTGGAATAGCAAAGGAAGATGTTATTTCAAGTTTTCAAACAATTATAGAGAATTCAAATACCGATAGTTGGTTTATCAGTGTTTTTAATTGGGGCGGAAAAGAGATTTCTCATCCAGATAAAACCAAAGTTGGTCAACAAGTAAATTCTAATGAAGCATTAGTGTCTTCTCTAAAAGAAAAAAATACTTCGGATGATTTATTTGATTTGTTACTGCATAAAAACAATCAATCTGTATCGGAAATAATACATATTTCACCTATTAAAAACTCAGATTTAATTGTTGCAGCGAATGTGAATATTAAAAGTATTTCTGCGCAAATGAATACTTTAAAAACCAGTTTTTATCTTATATTTTTAATTATGGGTATTTTGGTTATTTTACTTTCATTTTTGGCTGTTAGAGTAATTGGTAGCTCGTATGAAAAACAATTAGAATTAAAGAATACCACTTTAACATCCGAAGTTGTAAACCTATCTAAATTAAACACAGCTTTGGTTTCTTACAAAGAAAAAGTTGCAGAAATACCAGAAATAACAACAACAGAAGAGATTGCCGAAAATGAGAAAAAAAGAATTCTTACCTATATAAGAAACGAGTTAGTACCTATTTCTATAGAAGAAATTGCTTATATCTATACAGAAAACACCATTACTTATGTGGTTTGTTTTGATGGTAAAAAATCAACTACAAACATGAGTTTAGACGATCTTTTTACAAATTTAAATGCAGCTTTATTTTTTAGAGCAAACAGACAATTTATTATCAGCATAAATGCGATCGATAAAATTATAAAATATGGTAAGAGTCAACTTAAAATTTTATTACAATCTAAAACATCCGAAGAAATTATTATCAGTAAAAATAAAGCAGCCGAATTTAAACAATGGTTAAATATGTAAATCGTAATCTCACAATAATCCAACAAAAGAAAACTCTCTTTAACAGTTTTATTTCCTTTTCAAACAGTTTTTTTCCTTTTCATACATTTAGATTGTTTGAAAATTCTTTAATTTTTGTTATTTTACATCCTAAATAAAAACACTATCCCATGAAAAACAATTTTAGATTTAGAAATCATTTTTTACTACTTTTAGTTACTATCCTTTTTACAGCATGCTTAACAAATGTAGAAGAACCGTTGGATGAAAAACCAATTAATAATGATCTTTGCGAAACTGTTTCCTATTCTTTAACCATAAAACCCATTATTGATGCAAACTGTATTCAATGTCACAGCACAAATGGCGGTCAATTTCCAAATTTAAATTCATATGCTGCTTTAAGTTCAAAAGCAAATTCAGTGTTGTCAGAGGTACAAAGCAGAAGAATGCCAATTGGTGGTACTTTAACAACCGATGAAATTGCAGCAATTAAATGCTGGGTAAACAGCGGTGCATTAAATAATTAAAATTAAAAATCATGAAGACTAAGAAAATTGGTATTGCAGTTTTAATTTTACTACTTATTGTAGCATTTGTAGCCTATAATATGTACAATAAACCTCATGTAAATGTTAGCGAAACTTCGTCGGATATTACAATTACAGCGGCAGAAATCTTAAATGATTTTACTGCGGATGAAACAAGTGCAAACGCAATTTATTTAGAAAAAATTATTGAGGTTACTGGTGTTATTTCTGACATTAAAGTAGAAAGACAAAAAGGCATTATCACTCTAAAAACAAATGATGATTTTGGTAGTGTTTTAAGTAATTTATCAGACGAAGCAACAAAAGATATAAGCTCATTAAAAGTTGGGCAAACCGTTACTTTAAAAGGAATTTGCACAGGCTATTTAATGGATGTGATTCTTGTAAAGTGCGAAATTATTAACGATTAAAATTAATCAATTATGAAAATTTTTACAACACTTTTTTGCTTCTTTTTATTTATAGCAATAAGTAATGGGCAAGAACAATATTTAACAAAAAATGGTGCAATAAGTTTCTTTTCAAAAGCACCAATAGAAGATATAACAGCAGACAACAACCAAGTTTTAAGTATTGTAGATGCTACTTCTGGTAAAATGGCTATTTCTATTTTAATAAAGTCCTTTATGTTTAAAAAAGCATTAATGCAAGAGCATTTTAACGAGAATTATTTAGAGTCGGATACGTTTCCGAAAGCTACTTTTAAAGGGGTTATTTTAAATTTTGATACGTTAAAAGATACTGCAACTAAGTTACAAGTAAAAGGTGTTTTAACAATTCATGGCATATCCAAAGAAAAAACAATTGAGGCAAACTTTAAAAGAACAAAAGAGACTATTTTAGTTGATGGCGATTTTATTGTAGTTTTAGACGAATTTAATGTAGAAATTCCTGCTGTTGTTGAAAAAAATATAGCCAAACAAATAAAAGTAAGTTTTAATTTTAACCATACACCCTATAAAAAATAGAAGCATGAAAAAGCTACTCTTAATTATTTTTTTTTTTAGTATACATGTAAACTTATGTTCGCAAGATTTGTTAGCTATTTTAGACAGCGAAACAACTGTAAACGAAAAAGAGGACATTGTTACTTCAACATTTAAAGGCACAAGGATTATAAATGGCCATTCTGTAGAAAATAGAAAAGCTAAAGAATTAGAATTTATAATTTCTCACAGATTTGGTAGAGTAAATTTAGGATTTGATGAACTTTTTGGCTTAGATCAATCTAATATTCGTTTTGCTTTTGAATATGGTTTAAGCGATGATTTAACGGCAGGTATTGGTAGAAGTAGTTTTGAAAAAACCTATGATTCTTATTTAAAATACAGTTTGTTAAAGCAAAAAAGAGGTGAAAAATCATTTCCGTTTGCGGTTTCACTTTTTGGAAGTGTGGCTGTAAAAACGATTAAAGATTATGAACCTGCGGATAAAAGATCGTTTGCCGAAAGCTTATTTTATGTAGGTCAGGTTTTGATTGCTAGAAAGGTAAATGAATCAATATCATTTCAGTTAACACCTACGTATGTGCATAGAAATACCGTAAAAATAGATGCAGATCCGCATGATATTTTTGCATTGGGTTTTGGAAGCCGAGTAAAAGTTAGTAAAAGAGTTTCTATAAATGGCGAATATTATTATGCTTTTGATGAATCTACATCGATCAATGCACGGAATTCTTTAGCTTTTGGAGTCGATATAGAAACAGGAGGACATGTTTTTCAGATTATATTATCAAACGCAATTACGATGATTGAAAAGAGTTTTATTACAGAAACTACAGGAAATTTCTTTGGTGGTGATATTCACTTAGGCTTTAATATATCAAGGACTTTTTAATCTTTTATTTTTAAATTGAAAGAAGATAGGAAGTACACCTTAATTATTTTCTTTCAATTCAATTTTAGAGTTACTTCTTTCAAAAAGATATAAATAATCATCGGTTTTAAAAACCTTACTACTAAAACGAGAAGTTCTATTTTTACCTTCTTCTTGCCTTTTTACACTTCTAGCAAAACGTCTAATTTCGCTTTTGGTAGTTAAAATTATCCCAGGAATTGGTGCACTTTTTCCGTTTTCATCTTTAGCAACCATCGTAAAGTAAGAAGAATTACAATGTTTTTTTTCTCCGGTTCTAATATTTTCAGACTCAACTCGCAAACCAACAACCATCGAAGTTCTTCCTGTAAAGTTAATTGAAGCTTTTAGAGTAACCAATTCACCAACTTCAATAGGGTTTAAAAAGTCAACTTTATTTACAGATGCTGTAACGCAATAATTTCCAGAATGTTTAGAAGCACAAGCAAACGCAATTTGATCCATCAAATTTAAAATATGACCTCCATGTATTTTTCCGCTAAAGTTAGAATGAGAAGGTAACATCAGCTGGGTTATTGTTACTTGGGATTCTTTAATGTGCTTAAATTCTTCTTTTATTTTTGACATGTTTCAAAAATACAACTCTTTTTTTTTGAAATGATTTTTAAACTATTAAAAAGGCGATAAGTTTCAAGTAATTTTTTTCCTTTTTAAAAGCTAATTTTCCCTTTTAGCTAGTTTTTATTGTAAAATTCTCTTAAAACTAAGTTCTTTGGTTTGTAATTAAAATCAATTTATTATTTTTAGAAAGATATTTTGAAATGTTTCCAAAAGAATTACGACAAATAGTTAAACAATTAAAACTTAAAATCATGATTAAAAAATTACCTTTTATTTTATTTCTAATGCTAGCGATTAGTATTTCGGCGCAAAGTACCAGCACAGTTACTATTGATTGGAGTTTTAACTCTACCCCATCGGCAACAGGAAATACGAAATCTAGCAGAACCATAGAAGTTGGTGATACAGTAACTTGGAACTGGTATTCTGGCGGTAACCACAATGTGAAAAGTAACTCATCTTCGAATGAAAGTTTTGAGAGTGCCTTTTTTGGACAAGGAGGAACTTTTTCACGTACTTTTACTTCTATAGGAACAAATGGTTATGTGTGTTCACCTCACTCAGGTAATATGTTTGGGACTATTACGGTGGTGGCAGAAGGAACTTTAAGTATTGATACTTTTGACGCGTTAGGCACTATTAATATGTATCCAAACCCAACGGATTCTAATCTTACCATAGATTTTCAAATTCAAAATGTTGAAAAATTAAATATTAAAGTTTTTAATCTATTAGGTAAAGAAATGTTATCGAAGCAAATCTCAAAAAATGATGCTTCCGTAAAAGTTTCAACTCTAAATGATGGTATTTACATTGTAAGAATTACCTCTTTAAACGGTCAAAATTCAATTACAAAACGTTTTGTAAAAAACTAATTTGTAAGCATTAACTCATAAATTTAAAATTTTATTTTAAGTTTATTACTAAATCTTTGTTTTTTTTAATCGGATTTTATAAAAAAAATACCTTTTAAAAATCACAAAGATTTATATTTGTAAAAAGTTTTTTATGAATTATATTTTATTTGATGGCGATGTTAGAAAATCGTTATTGCCTTTTACATACACAAAACCAGTTGCAGACATTAGAGTTGGTATTTTAACCATTAGAGAAAAGTGGGAAATGCATTTAGGCTTAACAACTACAACGATTACAGAAGAATATTTAGAAGAAAAATATCCAATGGTAGAATTGGATGAAAATATTTTGATAAATGCTTCATTTTGTCCTACTGAAACTTTGGTTGAAAAAGTGAAAAATTTATCAAAAAATGAAGCTATTTTTAAGGGAGAAGATGTCATTGCTTTTTTTACATCAGACTCTCAAGAAGAAGTAAATTTTGAAGAGTACACACCTATAGAATTTGATGAGGAAATTATTCAAATAAAAAATACTTGGGATATTTTTTCATTAAATGATAAAGCAATTCAACAAGATTTTGATTTGATTACAGAAGGTAGAGCATCACAACCGATTCCTGAAGGAACTCGATTTTTAAACAAAGAAAATATTTTTATAGAAGAAGGCGCAGAAATAACTTTTGCTACTTTAAATGCAACGGATGGACCCATCTATATAGGTAAAGATGCCATGATTATGGAAGGTTCTGTTGTGCGAGGCCCATTTGCAATGTGCGAGCATGCAGTGCTTAAAATGGGGTCAAAAATTTACGGAGCAACTACTTTAGGACCTTATTGTAAAGTAGGAGGAGAGGTTAATAATTCTGTTTTATTTGGCTATTCGAGTAAAGGTCATGAAGGATATTTAGGCAATTCAGTTTTAGGTGAATGGTGTAATTTAGGCGCTGATACAAATAATTCTAACTTAAAAAATAATTATGCCGAAGTTAAATTATGGGATTACGAAACGGGTCGTTTTGCAAAAACAGGATTGCAGTTTTGTGGTTTAATGATGGGCGATCATTCTAAATGCGGAATTAACACCATGTTTAATACAGGAACCGTTATTGGTGTTTCTGTAAATATTTTTGGAAGCGGATTTCCAAGAAATTTTATTCCGTCTTTTAGTTGGGGAGGAGCATCTGGCTTTACAGAATACAAAACAGATAAAGTGTTTGAAGTTGCTAATATCGTTATGAAACGTAAAGACATCATTTTTGATGAAGTAGAACAACGAATTTTAGAAAATGTTTTTGAAGTAACCAAACAGTATAGAAATTACTAACAGTAAGTTCTGTTTATAAAATACTTACAAAGTAAAAACCATCTCTTTTGAGATGGTTTTTTAGTATTTATTGTTTTGCTTGTTAATGATTTCCTTTACACCGCGTGTTTGTGCGCTTTGTAAGAAGATCTTACCAAAGGACCACTTTCTACATACATAAAGCCCATTTCTAAACCAATCGTTTCGTATTTTTTAAATTGCTCTGGAGTTATAAACTCTTTTACAGGTAAGTGTTTTTTAGAAGGTTGTAGATATTGACCAATAGTTAACACATCTAAATTTACAGCTTGTAAATCTTTCATTGTTTCTAAAACTTCTTCTTCAGTTTCACCTAAACCAAGCATTAAACCTGTTTTTGTGCGCATTCCTTTTTCTTTTAGGTATTTTAAGACACCCAAACTTCTATCGTATTTTGCCTGAATTCTTACTTCACGCGTTAACCTCCTTACAGTTTCCATATTATGAGAAACTACTTCTGGATGCACTTCAATAATTCTATCTATTTGATTTTTATTTCCTTGAAAATCAGGAATTAAAGTTTCTAAAGTCGTCGTTGGATTTGCTCTACGAATCGCGTCTACTGTTTCTGCCCAAATAATAGAACCACCATCTTTTAAATCATCTCTATCTACAGAAGTAATTACAGCATGTTTAATGCTCATTATTTTTATAGAACGCGCAACTTTCTCTGGTTCATCCCATTCAACAGTTTCTGGTCTTCCGGTTTTTACCCCGCAAAATCCGCAAGATCGCGTACAAATATTTCCAAGAATCATAAATGTTGCAGTTCCTTCGCCCCAACATTCGCCCATGTTTGGGCAGCTTCCACTTGCACAAATTGTGTTTAGTTTGTATTTATCAACCAAACCTCTTAATTCTGTGTATTTTTTACCAACAGGTAATTTTACACGTAACCATTTAGGTTTGCTTGGTCTTTCGGTAGGAGTTATTACAGATGCTATCGCCATTTTTATATCGTAATTTAGTTGCAAATTTACGAAGAAAATAAGGAATGAAAAATGTTAAAAGAGATAGAATTTAGATTGATTTACTTTTTTTTGATAAGTTAGTTCTAATTTTAAAATTGCTGCTTTTATTTGTAACTCGGATAGTTGAACGGATTGTTTAATTTCTATTATTTCTGATTTTAAAGCTAGCTTTAAAGAAGTTTTAAATAAATTGTTTGCAGCTGCGTCAAATAGATTCATATCTTTTTATTGCTAGAATCCACCAAATAAACCTAATTTAAAATGATCCCAATCAGAAAAAATAGCGCTAATCACAAAAAATGAAATTACAGAAACAACTATTTTTATTCTTAATTTGTTTTTCTCTTTTTTCATTAGTATCTGATTAAAATGTTCTAGTTTAATAACAATTTTTAAATAAAATAATATATTTATCTTGTATCTGAGGCCTTAATTTTTTAAATAATTTCATTGAAATAAAAGACACAATTTTATTTTAAGTTTTAGAGATTTGTTAGGTAGATGCTATCAAGTCTTGTTTTTATATGTGAAGCATTCTTTACTCTTTTATTGAACAACAATGATTTTTTAAAAATATATAGAATATTTTACAAATTCATCAAAAACCAAATACTAAACCCTATTAAAAAAAATATACCCACAATACTCAAGATTTTTAAATATATTTTTGGTTGATGTTCTTTAGGAGTGTGTTTACCAGTAATTAAAATATAATTTAAAATCGCATAAAATGGTGCCGTTAAAAAAGATAGAATAGTGGCAATTTTTATTAAAACGCCCATATTACCTATAAAAAATTGAAGAATTATAAAAGTTCCAAGAAATAAGAAAATAATCCAAAACCAATAATTCAGTTTTGTTTCTTTATCAAACAATAAATTTGTAGTTTTTGTCATCGCCCTTGGCGAAGCATCTAAGGTTGTAATTGTAGTGCTAAACATTGTTGTAAATGCAGCAATAGCTATAAATATGTATGAAAATTCGCCTAAATTTTTGGTGTATAAAGTAATAAGTTGCGATGCGAATTCACTTCCGTTATTAGAGAAACTTTCACCCGAATTATGCATCACCAAAGCACCTAAAAGTACAAAGCAAATTCCCAGAAAAAGAGTACTAAAATATCCTACGTTAAAATCGAAAATAGCTGCTTTTGGTTTTATTTTAGTTTCGTTGTTTTTATTTTTTTCTATAGTCCAAATAGAATGCCAAATAGAAACATCTAATGGGGCAGGCATCCATCCTAAAAAAGCGATTAAGAAAGTAATTTCTATAGTTCCGGATGGTAAAACTTGGGTTATATCAAAAGCCTCTTTTGTGCTAAATAAAGCCACTGAAACGGCAATAATTGTGCTTATTGTTAAGATAATAATAATGTATTTCATTAAATTATCTAACAATTTATATTTACCAGCTATTAAAATAAGCATACTAATTGCCATTAAAACCGTAGACCAAATCACTAAATTATTTGTAAATCCAAAAAGTTGCGAAGCCAAACCAGCAGTTACAATTGTAACCGCAGCTTGTATGGTAAACATAGTTGCAAAATTTAATACATAATATATAGCCAAAACACTTTTGCCTAATTTTTTATAACCATCAAGTAATGTTTCTCCTGTTGCTGCTGCATAACGAGGCCCAAACTGAAAAAAAGGATATTTAAAAAGATGCACTAACACTAAAGACCAAAGTAAACCAAAACCAAATTCTGCACCAGCTTTTGTAGATTGTACTAAATGAGAAACACCAATTGCAGCGCCGGCAAATAACAAACCAGGTCCTAAAGAGTTCAAGAATGATTTTCTCATTTCTAATTTCTCTTTATAATTTCTGCTAATAATTTTTTGGCACGTAATAGTTTTACTTTTACATTGCTCATAGGTTCGTTAATTTGCTTAGAAATTTCTTTATATGTTAGTTCTTGAAAGTAACGTAACTGAATAACTTCTTGGTATTTAGGTTTTAATTTTTTAATATCTTTTAATAGGTTTGCTAAATTTTGTTCACCAATAATTTTATCTTCTGGAGTAGGGTTTTCATCAGCAATTAAATATACTTTTTCTTCTTGGCCTTTTGTAGTTTCAAAAGAGATAGATGCATTTTTTTTGCGCAATAAATCAATATGTACATTTTTAGAAATGGTAATTAACCATGTTTTAAAAACGTACTTTTCATTAAAAGTATGTATTTTATCAAAAGCTTTAGAGAATGTTTGAATTGCAATATCCTCGGCATCATTTTCGCTTTTTGTACGTTTTAGTTGATAATTGTATACAGCAGACCAATACGTCTCTAACAGATATCTAAAAGCTGCTTGGTTGCCTTCTCTAGCTTTAGAAATATTTAGTTCAAGTAGTTTATCGTTTATTTCCAATGTGTTGGTTTTGAAGTCAAATTAGCAATAAATATACTAATTTGAAACAATAGTAAACCAATTTCTAAAAAAGGTAAGAAAAAAATAATTTGTGGTTCTTTTAGTTTTTTTGCAGATGACCCTACAACAATATAGTTTGTAATAAAGTAAAGTGCTGCTATTGTTAGCGTTAACGTATATGAATATAAAATAGATAATATAATTGTTAAAATATAAAAAAGAATTTTTGTAAATGTAAATGTATTTAATATTAAACGATGTTTATATTTATAGTTCTTTTTGATGAATGCTACTTCTTTTTTATCAATAAACCATTTATAAAAAGAAGTTGGAGCATCGGTCTCTACAAAACTATTTTCTGATAAACAAAATGATGTATTTTCTTTAGTTGCAGCATCTTTGATAAATAAATCTTCTAAGCCAGCATTTATTTTCATGTGATTTATAAAACCTTTCACCTTAAAAAAGGTTGCTTTATCATAGGCTAAATTGCCATCAAAAGCCATAAAAGGCGAACCCTTTTTTGCAAAACTAAAACATTTAATTGCAGTTATTAAGTTTTCGTACCGAACAAAAAGATTCATTACAGAATTTTCTTTGCGATATTTTTTATATCCCAAAACAATTCCTTTTTTTGAAGTAAAATTTTTACTCATTTCAAAAATCCAGGTTTTGGAAACGGGATTGCAATTAGCATTTGTAAATAATAAATGATCGTGTTTAGAGGCTTTGATACCTAATGTTAAGGCGTACTTTTTACTTGCCCAAAAGGCTTCAATATTTTCTACTTCTACGACTTTAATGGCAGCATGTTCTTCTGCAAAAGATTCAATAATGTGGTTTGTTTCATCCGAAGAAGCATTATTTATAATAACGATTTCGAACACAGAATACTCTTGTTCTAGAATTGATGGGATTAATTTTAGTAGGTTTTCTCCTTGATCTTTGCCAAAAATTATTACAGAAACAGGTAATTCTACGCTGTTATTATAACCTTTTTTTGATTTAGAAAGAAATGAATAAAAAGCAAATAAATAAGTAATTTGAAGTACTGTACATGCTACAAAAATGCAGAAGATTACAGATAAAATCATTCTTTTTTGATAGGTTAATTATGTTGTGGTTCTGCGCAGTTGTCAAACTTGTCTGGAGTTTTTCCGCAAAAACCGCAAGACTCACCATTTTTATTTAACATTGGGTTTTGGCTTGCACAAGTACCTGCAAATTTGCCATCCTTTTTTGCCCAGATTTTTATAGCAATACCTGCCACAGCAAGTGCTAGTAAACCTAAAGTAAGAAATAATAATTTCATATAAAGTATTTGGGCTGTAAAGATACGTTTAATAAATGTTTTTTTAAACTCTCTTAAAGCATTTTTTGTATGTTTACTTTTTTTAAAATCGATTGGAAGAACAAGAATTTATTAATCAATTAATTCAAGGAAATCAAACTGCATACAATCAATTATTAGATGATTATCAGCAGAAAGTTTTTGGTACTTGTATTTCTTTTGTGCCTAATAAAGAAGATGCCGAAGATGTTACACAAGAAGTTTTTTTAGAGGTTTTTAAATCGATTTCAAATTTTAAAGGAGATTCTAAATTAGCTACTTGGATTTTTAGAATTGCCACAAATAAGTCTTTAGAGTTCATCAGAAAAAAGAATACCAAAAAACGTTTTGCATTTATGCAGAGAATTATGGGAAATGAAATCTCCATAGATCAAACCAATTATTTTACTGAATTTGATCATCCTGGTATTTTAATGGAAAATAAAGAAAAATCAGCAACTATTTTTAAGGCGATAAATACTTTGCCAGATAGTCAACGAGTTATTTTTACTTTAGCTAAAATTGATGGAAAAAGCTATCAAGAAATTGTAGAAATTACGGGTAAAAGTTTGTCGTCTGTAGAATCTGTTTTATTTAGAGCCAAAAAAGGATTGCAAGTTAAATTAGAGAATTTTTATAAAAATGAGCAATCCTAAATTATTTGTAAAAAAACAAAACAGCGCGCAAGTTTTTATAATTTCTTGCATCTAAATAAATATAATTGTTTTTAAAATGATTGAAAATGAAAAATAAAGAACATATAGATCAGCAAGTTGAAGCTGCTTTTAATGCTTTAGGTGTTATTGGAGAAGTGAAAGTAAATCATTTTTTTAAGCACAAAGTACTGCAACAATTAGCACATCAGAAAGAAGAAAAATCAAAAGTTTTTACTTGGTTTACACCGCAACTTCAAATGGCCAGTTTAGCCTTGATTGTGTTGTTAAATGCGAGTGCAATTTTGTATGCATTTTCTGCACAAACAGATACTTTGGATGCTAGTTTAGAAACTTTTGCGCAAGAGTATTCTTTACAATCCGAGACAACTTCTATCTTAAATTAGAAATTATGAAATCAAAATTACTATCAGTTTTATTAATACTTCTTGTAGTATTAAATGGTGTTTTAATTTTTATGTTGATTAATAAACCGCATCAAAATAAAAGACCTAAAGAAGAAAGAAACTTTTTAATTGAGCAACTTCTGTTTACGGATGCTCAAAAATATAAATTTATAAATTTAGACGATGCTCACAGAGAGAATATGATGAGTTTTGATCTTCAAATTAGAAAAAATAAAGATGTATTATTTAAATCCTTTTCTGATAATTTTATAAATATTGATTCAATTAGTCAAATTATTGGAAATTTAGAAGGAAAAAAAGAAGTTGAAGTTTTTGGGTTTTTTAAATCTGTGAGAAAGATTTGTAATAAAGCTCAACAAGAAAAATTTGATAAAATTATTAATAAAGCTTTAAAGGGAGGTAAACAGGGTTCACCGCCAAATGATAGAATGAATCGCCCACCAAGAGAAGGTGCAATGCATCCACCACCAAGATAATTTTCTTTTTTTATAAAAAATTTCAAACTATTTTAAATATTAGGATTCTAATATTAAAGTAGTTTTTTTTGTTTTGGAGAATTCATATTTAAAGTCTTGCGCACTATTATGCAAGATTTTTGTTTTTGTTAAAGTTACGTTAACAACGCAAGTATTAGAAAATAACCACATCTAAAGAAATATAATATTAAAATAGATATCATGAAAAAATTAATTTTATCAATAGGTTTTGTAGTATTAGCTTCCTCAACAGTTATATCACAAGAAAGAAATGACGACGCAAAAAAACAAGGACCGCCTTCTTTAGAACAAATATTTAAAGATTTGGACAAAGATGAAGATGGGAAAATTTCTTTAAAAGAGGCGAAAGGGCCTTTAAAAAACGATTTCAAAAAAATTGACACAAATAAAGATGGTTTTCTTTCTAAAGAAGAAATGAAGAAGGCACCAAAACCACAAAGACCAGAAAAAAGAAATTAATAATAATTAAGTTTTAAGCGCAAGTTTTTAGAAAAACTAGCATCTAAATTAATATCAATCCAAAATAACAAAATAATTAAAAAAATGAAAAATAATTTTATTAAAAAATCAGCACTCTTAGTAATTCTTTTTACAGGATTAATTTCTTGCAATTCAGATAGTGAAACAATAGATACAGCAACAACAGATACGGTTGTTACAGAATTACATGCTGCTTTTGGGCAGTTTAATATAGAAGCAACAGATATTTATTTGTCAAGCGGCGGAACTAAAGTAACTATAGAAACAACTGGTTTACCAAATCATGAAAGTGTTTATTGGGGTTCTGGAAATGCTTTATACAAAGACGAACCAAATGTAGCAACTACGCCATCATTGATGTCTAGTAATAATAATGCGACCACAATTACGGTGGATGCAACTCCGAATTTGACAGGAAGTTCTGTAAGTACGCAATTAAGTACTATTGGCATTGCCGTAAGTGGCGCCTCAATTTTTAATGATCAAGAAGGAAATGGCGCATTAAGTTCTGCTGCAGCAAGCTTAGATTGGACAGGAGCTCATATTGGTCCTGGAGTATATCATTACCATTTAGAACCAAAAGCCTTTACAAACGATGATGCTAATTTAGTTGGTATTTTATTAGACGGCGTTTTTCTGTATGGCAGAAAATGTGAATCAACAGGAACGTATCCAACAAATTTAGATGCTTCTGGTGGTCATAAATCTACAACTCAATATACAAACGGAGTGCAAGAATATCATTACCATATTATTAACGAGTTGTACTCAACAACTGGTTCTTATATTGCATTTGCAGGTCCATATAAAGGGTATTAAAATGAAAGGGCTAAAGTTGTTTTTATTAATTTTTAGTATTGGATGTAATTCTACTTCCAATACTAAAGATTTAGAAAGTAATCGTTTAGAAAAAAAAGTAGTCGATTATACCAAGACTGTTCATAAAGATAGTTTGATTTTAAACGGTAATGAAGGTAATTGGTATTTTAAAAAGAAACTTTTTAATGGGTTTGCAGTTACCTATTATGAGAATGATTCTTTAAAAGAAAAGACTGGTTTTTTTAATGGAAAAAAGCAAGGAGTTTATAAGGTTTGGTTCGTAAATGGTGAACTACAATTAGAATCTCATTACAATCAAAATGTGCTTGTAAATAGTTATAAAGCTTGGTGGATAAACGGAATTTTAGCTTTAGAGTCTCAATATATAAATGGCGAAAAAGATGGCGTTGAGCGTCAGTGGTATGTTGATGGTAGTTTATCTAAAGAAAGAAATTTATTAAAGGGTCAAGAAAATGGTTTGCAAAGAGCTTGGTTGCAAAATGGGAAGATTTATGTGAATTACGAAGCTAAAAACGGAAGAACATTTGGCATGAGTCGTGCAAATTTATGTTATCAATTAAAAAATGAGAAAATTGAAGAAAATAAATCAAAATAGTATTTTATTCATTGGGTTTTTACTTTTTTTAAGTTGTAAAAAAGCAAAAACGGATGAGGTTACAAGTAGAGTAGATGTTCTTCCCTATTACAACGAAGCTTCTTTTACGCCTAAATGGATAGATGCTAAAAGCGATCAATTAAAAACGTTTCATAAAATTTCTGACTTTAGTTTAACAAATCAGAATGGAGAAAACATTACTCAAAAAACATTTGAGAATAAGATTTATGTAACAGATTTCTTTTTTACAACCTGTCCGGGGATTTGCCCAATGATGACTAAAAACATGACTTTGGTGCAAGAGGCATTTAAGGATGATGAGGACGTTTTAATGCTTTCACATTCTGTAACACCTACTATAGATTCTGTTGCGCAACTAAAAAAATATGCTTTGGATAAACAAGTGCTTAAGAATTGGCATTTGGTTACAGGTGATAAAAAAGAAATTTATGATTTAGGTAGAAAATTTTATTTTGTTGAAGAAGATTTAGGAGAACCAAAAGGATTAGATGATTTTTTACACACAGAAAATTTTGTTTTAATTGATAAACACAAACACATTCGAGGTATTTATAATGGGTTAAATAAAAACTCAGTAATGCAATTAATTACAGATATTAAAACGCTAAAAAAAGAATAGCTCTTATTTTTTGATTAGTTAGTTTTAACATGCATTTGAATATTTTTTTTAATAAAATAAAAAAAAATCCTCAGCAAATGAATTGCTAAGGACTTTAACTAACGAACTAACAAAAATTAACTATATCTCTAGTACTTTAATTTCTCCTGATTTTATCGCTTTTTCAAAATCTACTGTAACGATTGGTATCGCTTGATAGAATCGACTTCCATCGGTTGGTTTTATTGAAATGGTAGTAGAACCGTCTTTTTCTTTTGTTACTTTTGTGACTACTACCTCTTCGCCGTTTACCAATTTATCATTGGCAATACCTCCTCTTTTAATAATAAAGTTTTTCTTAGGAAAATTGATGTATTTAAATTCATGACTAGAAGGTTTTACAATTTCTAATAGATCTCCTTTTTCTACCTTTATTTTTGCTTCTTGTGCATTGATACTAAAAGTAGCTATTAATGCAATTACTGTTGTTATTAAATACTTCTTCATTTAAAATTGTTTTAAGTTAGATATTTTACTTTTTTGTTCTCTATTACAATAATTGCAATCTTTGTTCCAAAAAATGACAGTTACCTTAAAATAAATAGTAATATACTCATATTAAGTATTTTAATATGTAAATCTGTAAATAAAAATAATTTATAACCGAGTAATAAATACCCGATTGAGTAAATAGGATACAATTTAATCATCTACCTTCTGCCGTAATGTTTTTCTAGTAATCCCCAATATTGCTGCTGCTTTTGTTTTATTATTGTTTGTTGCGTTCAATACCTTTAGGATGTATTTTCTTTCTATTTCTTTCAAAGAAACTAATTCACTCGTAGGGAAATCTATATTAAACTTTAAAAAAGTTGGCAGATGTTCTACCTCTATAACTTTATCGCACATAATTACTGCACGCTGAATAACATTTTCTAATTCACGAATATTTCCGGGCCAATTATATCTTTGCAAAACAGCGCTGCTTTCTGGCGATATTTTTACAAATCGATCTTTATATTCAATTCCGTATTTATACAAGAACTTTTCTACTAATAAAGAGATATCTTCTTTACGCTCTCTTAGTGGCGCAACATCAATTTCTACAACGGTAAGTCTATAATAAAGATCTTCTCTAAAAGTATTTTTTTTAATCATTTCTTTTAAATTGCCATTGGTAGCCGCGATAATTCTAACATCTAATTTTTCTGGTTTTTGAGCACCTACTTTTACAACTTCTTTTTCTTGAAGTACCCTTAACAATCTAGATTGAACAGATTTTGGAGCATTGCCAATTTCATCTAAAAAAATAGTACCTCCATTTGCTGCTTGAAAAAAGCCATCACGCGTTTTGTCAGCTCCTGTAAAAGCGCCTTTTGTATAGCCAAACAGTTCTGCTTCTAATAAGTTTTCTGGAATTCCCCCACAATTTACAGCAATAAAAGGAGCTCTAGAAAACTTACCTTGGTAATGTATTGCTCTTGCAACTAATTCTTTACCAGTGCCGCTTTCGCCCTTTATAAAAATGGTCGCTTTGTTGTTTTTTACCCTTTCAATAATCTGAATAACATCATTAATTTTTTCTGAATTGCCAATTATTTCACCGTAAGAATTTTGATTTTTTGTAGTTATTTTTTCGGATGTTTTATTGCCTATTTTTTCTGAATCTAAAGATTTATTTACCGCAACCATTAATTCGTCTTTTGTAAATGGCTTTGTTAAATAATCTACAACACCAGACTTTATTGCGGCTAATGAATCTTGTACCGAAGGATAGCCTGTAACTATTAATTTTGGTAACTTTGGATAGTGTTCAGAAGCAAATTTTATCAACTCAAAACCATCTACTTCTGGCATTTTTAAATCTGTTATCAGTAAATCTATTGGCGTATCTTTTAAGATTATAACGGCTTCTTTTACAGAAATAGCTTTATAAATATGATAATTCCAAGATTGTAAATGACGTTGTAATAGTTCTAAAATATTTAAATCGTCATCTACTATTAGTATGTTTTCTTTACGTAATTGCATCTAATATATAGTTAGTTTTTAGGAAGTGTTATGGTAAAAAGGGCCCCTTTATTCTTGTTGTTTTCTGCATAAATAGTTCCTTTATGAGATAAAACGATACCATGAACAACACTTAAACCTAAGCCAGAACCATCGCCAATTGGTTTTGTAGTAAAAAAGGGCTGAAAAATCTTTTTTAAATCCTCTTTACTTAACCCTTTGCCTTGGTCAGAAATTTTTAAAATAATATTGGCTTTTGTTTCATAGGCTTTCACAGTTACTAAACCATCTTTTGGAGAAAAGTAAATAGCATTCATTAAAAGATTAAAAAGTATTTGTGTTAGTTGTACTGAATCTGCTTTTAGCAATAATATATCTTCTTTAATCTGAATAAGGTATTTTACTTGCTCTTTTCTAAAAGTTGCATCTAACAAATTAATTGCATTTTTTATGATAGGAACAAGGTTTATTGCCTTCATTTCTTGTGGCATTTTACACGCAAAAAACATCAGTTTTTTTACAACTTCTCGAGAATATATGGCATTATCTATAATTTTATCTAAATCGCTATTAGGTTTATTAAAAGAACTTTGTAGTAGTTCTGCAAACCCTAAAATATTAGCCAATGGGGTATTTAATTCATGCGCTATACCTGCTGTTATTTCACCAACAATGCTTAAACGATCTGCGTGTTCCATCTGCCGTTTTAAAGAAGTTTCATTTTTTTGAGTAGCAACATGTTCTAAAAAACCACCAATTTTTAGAGCAATATTATCTAGTAATATTTGTTCTTCTTTTAAGAAATCTTTAACATCATATTCTACAGGATTTAGACAGGCATATAATGCACCTTTAATCTTTTTAAAAACTTTAATATTAGCGTTAATATTTACGGTCTTATTAATAGCTTCTGTTGTTGTAATTGTAAGTAATTCTGTGTGAATTGCAATGTTTATATTTTCCGTAAATTGAAAACCTCGTTTTAAACTAAATGCAATTGCTTTTAGAGTGTCTTCAATAAAATGATCACTAGCATCACCTATAATTGAAGAAACTTCATAAAGACAGGTTAGTTCTTTTATTCGTTCTTTTAAGGCAGCATCTGTTTTATTCATCAACTAAGATTTTTCCGACTTTTTTACTCTATAAAATATTGTAAATTGAATTAACAAACCTATTAAAATTAGAAAGCCAATTTCAAATTTGGATATTAAGTTATTTGTATCTAGCGATTTTTGAGCCAAACTTGTTAAATGTTTGCTTTCAGAAATTTGAATTTCAGACAAGTTGATTAAATCTTTTTTTATAGTGTTTAAACTATTTATTGCAGCATCTTTTTTTGTACTGTTTAACAAACCTTTTTTTTCTGATAAGATTAATTTATCAAAATCTA
Source organism: Polaribacter glomeratus (assembly GCF_002954665.1). Taxonomy (GTDB): domain Bacteria; phylum Bacteroidota; class Bacteroidia; order Flavobacteriales; family Flavobacteriaceae; genus Polaribacter; species Polaribacter glomeratus. The sequence goes on from NZ_MSCM01000001.1 coordinate 450,207, forward strand.
TTTTTAATTCGTCAAAAATTGTAGCTTCTTTTAGGGTAAGTTTTGTGTTAGAAAAATCTTCTAATAAAGTATAGAAATCAGTATTTAAATTTTTGTGAACATTATTATGGCTTTCGTCTATGTAATGAAGTTGCTTTTCGTAGGCTATAGTATTCATTTTATAAATAAAATCTTGTGCTATAATCCTATCTGTATGTAAAGTAACTAAAGCATTTTGTACCGTTTCAAAATGTTTGTTATCAATTCTATTGGTTGCGTAAACTAACAGAAAAACAATTGTTAGTGCTAACCCAATATTTATGCGGTTGTAAGATGTAAAATTAGTAGCCATTTTTTTGGTGATTTTAAATTTTTATATGTCACAATTAATATGCCTTTAAAAACTAAAATAATCAAATACCTAGTAAACAAATCTTTAACTATTTGTTTTATAATTTTACTGGGTTCAAATTTATCAGTATGGGTATTTTTTACTCGTTTTTTTAATTAATTAGTGTTTCATTCACTAAGATAATAGTTCTTAACGGATTTGTCTAATGAATTTGAAGTTTATAAGACTTTTTTGATAGTTTCGTTTTAAATTACGTTTACTTCAATCTCTAGAATAATGCCAAATTTGTGAAGAATTGTATTTTGTATTTTTTTAGCAAGCTCATAAATTTCTGAACCAGTTGCATTGCCATAATTTACTAAGACTAACGCTTGTTTTTCGTGCACACCACAATTGCCAAAACGTTTGCCTTTAAAGCCAGCTTGTTCTATTAACCAACCAGCAGGAATTTTTATTTCAGTATCAGAAACTGAATAGCTAGGTATGGTTGTATACTCTTTTTGAACTTCTATAAATTGAGCCTTAGAAACCACAGGATTTTTAAAAAAACTACCACTATTTCCTAGTTCTTTAGGATCTGGAAGTTTCGATTTTCTGATAGCAATTACTGCATTAGAAACATCTTTTAAAGTAGGGTTTTTTATGTTTTTGGATGCTAATTCAACATCAATTGCACCATAAGAAGTATTTAATTGATGAGCATCTTTTGTTAATTTAAAGCTTACGGAAGTAATAATATATTTCCCTTTTACTTCGTTTTTGAAAATTGAATTTCTATATCCAAAATTGCATTCAACATTAGAAAAAGAGATTAACTTACCGGTTTCAATTTCTAGTGCTTCTACTTTAGAAATGGTATCTTTTACTTCAATGCCATAAGCACCAATATTTTGAATGGGGCAAGTACCAACATTACCAGGTATCAAAGATAAATTTTCAACTCCTCCATAATTATTAGAAACACACCACAACACCAGTTCATGCCAGTTTTCGCCTGAGTTTACGGTAATATAAACAGAACTGTCATCTTCTTTATCAATAGAGATTCCTTTAATATCGATGTGTACAACTAAATTTTCAATGTCTTTTGTTAGCAACATATTGCTTCCGCCAGAAATTAAAAAAATGTCTTTTTCAATTTTTAAAAGTTGTTGTAATTGATATACAGAATTCACAGAAATAAAACGTTTGGCATTTACAGAAATACCAAACGTGTTATAATTTTTTAGTGATATGTTGTTTCGAATATTCAAAATTAATATTTATTTCACTTTTAAAACAGTCGAAAGTTTTTTGTAGTTTTAGACTGCGCTTTAAATGTTAATTTATGAATTATATTGCTTTAGTGCTGCCCCTAAAATTTCTACAGACCTAATTAAATCTTTTTTGTTTAAAACGTAGGCGATTCTAACTTGGTTTTTACCTTCACCTGGTGTCGAGTAAAATCCGCTTGCGGGTGCAACCATTACAGTTTCTTGGTTGTGATCAAATTTTTCTAAAAGCCATTGTGCAAAATCATCGGTATCTTTTACTGGTAATTGTACAACACAGTAAAAAGCACCTTTTGGATTCGCAACTTTTACACCTTCAATTTTTTTCAATTCGGTAATTAATGTGTTTCTTCTTTCTACATATTCTTCAATTACTTCATCAAAGTACCTTTGCGGTGTGTCTAAAGCTGCTTCACTTGCTATTAATGCATATGTTGGCGGACTTAAACGTGCTTGTGCAAATTTAATTGCCGTTTTTATGAACTCGTCGTTTTTAGATACAATACAACCAATTCTTGCACCACACATACTATATCGTTTAGATACAGAATCAATTACAATTGAGTTTTGTTCTAAGCCTTCTAAAGACATTACAGAAGTATGTTGCAAACCGTCGTAAGTAAATTCTCTATAAACTTCATCAGCAATTAAAAATAAATCGTGTTTTAAAACAACTTGTTTTAATTTTTCAATTTCTTCTTTAGAATATAAATATCCTGTTGGGTTTCCTGGATTACAAATTAAAATTGCTTTTGTTTTTTTTGTGATAAGTTTCTCAAAATCTTCAATTTTTGGCAACGCAAAATTATTTTCAATAGACGAAATTACAGGCACTACAGTAACTCCAGAAGCTGTAGAAAATCCGTTGTAATTTGCGTAAAATGGTTCAGGAATTATAATTTCATCACCTGGATCTGTGATACTTCCAATAGTAAAAAGGAGTGCTTCAGATCCACCAGTTGTAATAACAATATTATTTGCAGAAACATCAATATTATTATTTACATAATACGTAGCAAGTTTAGTTCTGTATTCTTCAGAACCTTCAGATCGCGCATAGGCTAATGTTGTTATGTTGTTGTTTTTTACAGCATCTAAAGCAACTTGTGGTGTTTTAATATCTGGTTGCCCAATATTTAAATGGAATACTTTTGTTCCTCTTTTTTTTGCATCTTCTGCATATGGTACCAATTTTCTAATTGGCGATTCTGGCATTTGAATTCCTTTTTTCGATATTGCTGGCATATATAGTATATTACTTGATTAAAGATGCAAATTTGCGAAATATTTTTTAGATGTGCGTTTTAATTTTGGTTTCTTTAAATATTAAATTTTAATTAAAACAAGAAAATAAGTATCTTAATTTGTATCTTTCTTTTATTCTTAACTTTTCCCTTTGAAAAAAAAAATCACATTATTTATTTGTCTAGTATTTATTTTTTGTTTCAATTTTAAGGCGCAACATGGTTTTCGTTTTAACAATCAAAGCAAAAAGCATCAACGTATTCGTTTTAAGTTGATTAATAATTTAATTGTAATCCCTTTAGAGTTAAATGGTAAAGAGTTGTCGTTTATTTTTGATTCGGGTGTAACTAGAACAATACTTTTTAAAATTTCTGAAAATGATAGTATTGGTTTAAATGATATAGAAAAAGTGATGTTGCAAGGGTTAGGAAAAGGTGATCCTATAGAAGCCTTTTTATCAAGAAAAAATAATATTTCGATCAAAAATTTAGTTAGTAATAATGAAACCATTTACGCCATTTTAGATGATCACTTTGATTTATCTAGTAAAATGGGAACAACAATACACGGAATAATTGGATATAATCTTTTAAAGAATTTTATTGTAAAAATTAATTATGGAAGTAAAAAAATAGATTTCTATAACCCAAAAACCTATAAATATAAAAAGTGTAGAAAATGTGAGGTTTTTGCTCTAGAACTAAATAGAAAAAAACCGTACATAGATTTAAAAGTTCAAATTGATACTGTAATTGATAAATTAACAGACGTAAAATTGTTAATTGATTCTGGTGGAAGTGATGCTATTTGGCTTTTTGAAAACTCAAAAGAAGAAATTAAAACACCTAAACTTTTTTTTAAAGATATCTTAGGGGAAGGTTTAAGTGGCCCTATTTATGGAAATAGAAGCAGAATTCCGAAAATTAAACTAGGCTCTTTTGAAATTAAAAACCCAACTGTTTCATTTTTAGACACAATTTCCACAAAAAATGCTAGAGGTTTTAGAAAAAGAAACGGAAGCATTGGTGGTGCTATTTTAAATAAATTTATAGTTTGGTTTGATTATCCTCATAGACAATTAAGGCTTAAAAAAAACGCCTCTTTTTCTAAAGGATTTAATTATAACATGACGGGTTTAGATGTTGTTTATAGCGGAAAACAATTAGTTAGGGAACAGGTAGTGAAAACCTACAAAGATGGGTATAACAATAAATTAGAAGAAAAAAATACAGCTAGTTTAATTACAAATTATTTGTATAAATTTAAACCATCTTTTAAAATAAAAAGTGTTTTAAAAAATTCGCCAGCAGAAAAAGTAGGTTTATTAAAAGATGATATTATTTTAAGTATTAACAATATACAGTCTCATAGGTTGAACTTAAATGAAATTACATTAAAATTTCAAGAAAGAGATAACAAGAAAATAAAAATTATAATAGAAAGAAATGGTAAAAAGATGAAATTTGAATTCCGTTTAGAAAAAAAGATTTAAACTAGTTTTCTGAATCAGAAAGCATATTTTTTTCTTTTTCTAAAGAAACGCCGTCAGTTACAATTCCTTTTATTCTAATTACTTTGTTTGCTTCTATAGCGTTCGAGAAAATAGTTATAGATTTAGAAAATCCACCAACTCTGTTAGTATCATAAGAAACTTTTATTTCACCTTTTTCGCCTGGCATAACTGGTTTTTCTGGTTTTTTAGGAACTGTACAGCCACAAGAAGATTGTATGTTTTTTATAATGATTGGTTGATCCCCAATATTTGTAAAAGTAAAAATTCTTTCGCCATTAGCGCCTTTATCAATTTTTCCATAATCAATCGTTTCGCTTTCAAATTTAAATTCTTGCGCGTTTATTGAAAATGAAAGTAAAAATAAAACCAAAGTAAAAGTAAAGCTTTTCATAATTAGATATTTATATGGTAAAATTATAACTTATTTTTTGTTTTAAAAAATCAATCATTACATTTTCTCTACAAAATAGATAATTGTATTTTTGTCAACTATATTTCAAAAATTATTCCAAAGTATGACAATTCCATCAAAATATGATGCAAGCCAGGTAGAAGATAAATGGTATGCGTATTGGATGAAAAACAATTATTTTCATTCAACACCAGACGATAGAGAACCATATACAATTGTAATTCCGCCGCCAAACGTAACAGGAATTTTACACATGGGCCACATGTTAAATAACACCATTCAAGATGTGTTAATTAGACGTGCACGTTTATTGGGTAAAAATGCTTGTTGGGTTCCAGGTACAGATCACGCATCTATTGCAACTGAGGCAAAAGTGGTTGCCAAGTTAAAAGAACAAGGAATTAATAAAAGCGATCTAACGCGTGAAGAATTTCTAAAACACGCTTTTGATTGGAAAGATCAATACGGAGGAATTATCTTAGACCAATTAAAAAAGCTAGGAGCTTCTTGCGATTGGGAAAGAACAGCGTTTACCATGGATCCAGAAATGTCTGAATCTGTAATTAAAGTTTTTGTTGATTTATACAACAAAGGTTTAATTTACAGAGGTTACAGAATGGTAAACTGGGATCCAGAAGCAAAAACCACACTTTCTGATGAAGAAGTAATTCACGAAGAAAGACAAGGAAATCTATACTATTTAAAATATAAAATTGAAGGTTCTGAAGATACCTTGACAATTGCAACAACACGTCCTGAAACTATTTTTGGAGATACTGCTATTTGCATCAATCCCAATGATGAACGTTTTACACATTTAAAAGGCAAAAAAGCAATTGTGCCTTTGTGTAACCGAGTTATTCCTATTATTGAGGATGAATATGTTGATGTTGAGTTTGGTACTGGTTGTTTAAAAGTAACACCTGCGCACGATGAAAATGACAAGAATTTAGGAGATAAACACAATCTAGAAGTTGTTGATATTTTTAATGATGATGCTTCTTTAAATTCCTTCGGATTGCATTATCAAGGAAAAGACAGATTTGTTGTTCGTAAAGAAATTACCCAAGAATTAGAAGAAAAAGGCTTTTTAGTAAAAACGGAAGTTCATACCAATAAAGTAGGAACATCAGAAAGAACAAAAGCAGTTATAGAACCAAGATTGTCTGATCAATGGTTTTTAAAGATGGAAGATTTGGTAAAACCTGCAATTGAAGCAGTTTTAGGCGAGAATTCTGAAATCAATTTATATCCAAAGAAATTTGAAAACACCTATCGTCATTGGATGGAAAACATTCGCGATTGGAATATTTCTCGTCAACTTTGGTGGGGACAACAAATTCCTGCGTTTTTCTATGGCGACGGAAAAGAAGATTTTGTAGTTGCAGAGAACAGGGAAGAAGCTTACAAGTTAGCTATTTCTAAAAACCTAATCGAGAAATCATTTAAGATGGAAGACTTGCGTCAAGACGAAGACGCATTAGATACTTGGTTTTCTTCTTGGCTTTGGCCGATGTCTGTTTTTGACGGAATTCGCAACCCTGAAAACGAAGAAATTAAATACTATTATCCAACAAACGATTTAGTTACTGGTCCGGATATTTTATTTTTCTGGGTAGCAAGAATGATTGTTGCGGGTTATGAATATAAAGACGAAAAACCTTTTCAGAATGTGTATTTAACGGGTTTAGTTAGAGATAAACAAAGACGAAAAATGTCTAAATCTTTAGGAAATTCGCCAGATGCATTAAAATTAATTGATGATTATGGTGCAGATGGAGTAAGAGTTGGACTTTTATTAAGTTCTGCGGCAGGAAATGATTTAATGTTTGATGAAGATTTATGTCAGCAAGGAAAAGGATTTGCAAATAAAATTTGGAACGCTTTCCGTTTGATAAAAGGTTGGGAAATTGATGCGACTTTAGAGCAACCAGAAACGTCTAAAATTGGTTTGGCTTGGTATGAAGCTAAGTTTCAAAAAACCTTGGTAGAAACAGAAGACCATTTTTCTAAATACCGTTTATCAGATGCTTTAATGGCAATCTATAAATTAATTACAGATGATTTTTCTTCATGGTTATTAGAAATTGTAAAACCAGAATATCAGCAACCAATTGATCAAAAAACATTTAACGGAATTATTGAAGTTTTAGAAAATAATCTAAAAATATTGCATCCGTTTATGCCATTTTTAACAGAAGAAATTTGGCAACATATTGCAGAAAGAACACCAGAACAAGCTTTGGTCATTGCAAAATATCCAGTTCAAACTGAATTTAATTCAGAAATTATTACTGATTTTGAATTTGCAACTTCGGTAGTTTCAGGAATTAGAACCATCAGAAAAGATAAAAACATTTCTTTTAAAGATAAAGTTGAACTGTTTGTTGTTGATAATGAAAAGAACACCAAACAATTTGATGCTGTTATTCAGAAATTAACAAATGCATCCGCAATAAAAACAGTTTCAGAAAAAGTAGAAGGCGCATCTTTTAGAGTAAAATCGAATGAATATTTTGTACCAATTTCTGTTGAAAACATTGATATTGAAGCTGAAATTGAAAAACTAGAAGGCGAATTAAAAAGAGCAGAAGGTTTCTTATTCGGAATTTCAAAAAAATTATCAAATGAACGTTTTGTGTCAAATGCACCCGAAGAAGTAATTACTTTAGAACGTAAAAAAGAATCGGATACGATTGCAAAAATAGAAACGATTAAAAGTAGTTTAAACGCACTTAAATAAATATTTAAAGTCCATAAAAGTTAGTTTTTATGGACTTTTTTTGTCATTTTTTAAAACTCTATTTTTTAGAAAAATCAAAAATTAATTTAATTTAAAAAAAAATCATTTTTTTTGGTAGGGTTTTTTTAAACTGAGTTGTTATACTATTATAGTGCAATTTATTAACAGAATAACCGCTAAAAGGTTATGTAATTTTAACTAAGTATTTATGAAAAAATTAATTATTCCATTTGTAGCATTCTCATTATTGGCAACATCATGTGTTTCTAAAAAAAAGTTTGTTGCTTTAGAAAATCAGTATAAGGATACTAAAGGAAACCTTCAAAAAACAACTTTAGAAAAAGAGGAGCTTGAATCTAAGTTTGCGAAAATTGAAACGAGAGTAGCAAGTTATTATGAAAAGATTAATTCCTTAAAAGTTGATAACGATAAGTTACAAGATGAAAATGACGTAAAATTAGATATGGTTGGTAAAACAGCAGTTATTTCTAATAAAACAAGAAAAAGCATGAGAGAAACTTTATCAAAAGTAGATCCTGCAATTTTAGCGAATGCAAAAAGTTTAAAAGATTCTTTAAATTTAGCAATTTCTTATAATTTGAAAAATAAAATGAATTCATCAGATTTAAGTGGTGGTGATGACATTAATATTGATATTGAACAAACGGTAGTTATGATTTCTATTTCTGATAAACTACTATTTAATACAGCTAGTTTTAGAGTTAAAAGTGGCGCATATTCTTTTCTTGAAAGAATGGCAAACCTTCTTAAAGCTGAACCAAGTATGGATGTTATGATTGAAGGTCACACAGATTCTCAATCTATTAGCAATGATGATGTGCAAGATAATTGGGATTTAAGTGTAAAAAGAGCCACTGCAATTGTTAGAATCTTAGAAGGAAAATATAAAGTGGATGGTAGCAGATTAATTGCTTCTGGAAGAGGTAGTACTATGCCTTTAGTGCCAAATACATCTAATGAAAATAGAGCAAAAAATAGAAGAACTAAAATTGTAATTTTACCAAATTTAGATAAATTTTTTGCGTTAATTGCTGATGAAGAAGTGAAAAATTAAGCCTAAAAGGGTTATTTAATAAATAGAAATTATAAAAAAAATCCTTCAAGTTTAAAAACTTGAAGGATTTTTTTATGTATTATAAAAAAAAAATAAATGTTTTTTCTATGAATTACTTAAAAAATTCTTTTGATTTTTCCCAATACACATCCATTTCTACTAAAGACATATTAGATAATTCTTTGCCTTCTTTTTTAGCTTCTTTTTCTAAATATTGAAAGCGATTAATAAATTTTTTGTTCGTTTTTTCTAAAGCATTTTCCGGATTTACGCCAATAAAACGCGCATAATTAATCATCGAGAATAAAACGTCTCCAAACTCTTTTTCAGTATTTTCTTTATTGCCTGCTTTAATTTCTTCGTTCAGTTCAGAAAGTTCTTCTTGTACTTTTTCCCAAACTTGTGCTGGCTTTTCCCAGTCAAAACCAACTCCTGCAACCTTTTCTTGAATTCTACTAGCTTTTATAACGGCAGGCAAACTCTTTGGTACGCCTTCTAAAACAGAATCTTTACCTTCTTTTAGTTTTAACTGTTCCCAATTACGTTTTACATCTTCCTCATTTTCGACAACAACATCGCCATAAATATGAGGATGTCTATGAATTAATTTATCAGAAATAGCATTTGCAACATCCCCAATATCAAAAGCTTGTTTTTCACTTCCAATTTTTGCATAAAAAACAATATGCAACAGAACATCGCCTAATTCATTTTTTATTTCTTGCAAGTCATCGTCAAGAATAGCATCTGCCAATTCGTACGTTTCTTCAATTGTTAAATGACGTAAGCTTTCTAAAGTTTGTTTTTTATCCCAAGGACACTTCTCACGAAGTTCATCCATTATATCTAACAAACGATTAAAAGCAGCTAATTGTTCTGTTCTTGAGTTCATTTTCACGATTTACAAAGGTTTAGAGTTGTAAAATTCAAAGTTGTTCAGTTAAAATTGTTTTCGCTAACGAGTTTTTATTTTCACTAAAAACTAAAAACTAAAAACTAAAAACTAAAAACTAAAAACCAATAACTATTTACTCTTTCTCAGTTTCTGCAGTAGGAAGTTCTATTTTAGAAAAATCCATTCCAGAAACTACTAATAAATTAAACCACTGAATTACTTTTTTAATGTTAGAAGAGTATACTCTTTCAACATCGTAATTTGGTAAAACTTCAGCAAAGAATGCAGCTAGTTTGTTAGCACTTTCTTTATGCGAAATCGCTTCTTTTCCTTCTGTTTTTGTAAACATAGATTTAAAGATTGTTAACAACGGCACATCTTCTTCGTAGGTATAAATTGCAATATTTTCTAACAAACTAACGTTTTGTGTAGAGTTGATTGCTAAACGTTTTTTGTCTGTTAAAGATTCTACGATAATTGCATTTTTAGACTGTGAAACTACTTGGTATAAACCTGGTTTACCGTTAACAGAAATGATTTTATTAAATTCCATATATTTTATATTGTTTGTCTCCACAAGCTATTTAGGGAGGTTTCTTTAAATTAAAAGTTGATAGTTATTGCTGGCATATTTACTCTTTCAATCAAAATATCTTATGATTTCAGTAGAGCAAGAACCGCTATTAATTTTTATTATTTACCTTTTTTTAAATTCGGAAAATTCATTCTATAATCCGCATTAATTTTTCCTTTAGAAATGTTTTCTAGTCTCTTTTTTAACAGTCGTTTTTTAAGTGTAGAAAGTTTATCCGTAAACAAAATCCCTTCTATGTGATCATATTCATGTTGAAAAACTCTAGCAGCTAAACCTTCTAAAACCTCTGTGTGTGTGTTAAAATCTTCATCTTGATATTCAATAGTTACTTTTGGTTGACGAGAAACATCTTCACGAACATCAGGAATACTTAAACATCCTTCGTTAAAAGACCATTCTTCGCCTTCTTCTTTAATGATTTTCGCATTAATAAAAACATGGTTAAATGCTTTTAAAGTAGCTCTGTCTTCTTTTGATAAATCTTCATCTTCTGCAAAAGGAGAAGCGTCAATAATAAACAAACGAATTGCAATGCCAATTTGTGGCGCAGCTAAACCAACACCAGAAGCATTGTACATGGTTTCTTTCATGTTGGTAATTAGTGTTTTTAATTCTGGATACTCGTTGTCTATTTCTATAGCTAATTTTCTTAGCACAGGATCTCCGTAAGCAATAATTGGTAAAATCATTTTTAATTTTTTAATGGGTGCAAAAGTACAATTTTGAATTACGAATTACCAACTTTGAATTATGAATTTTAATGTTCAATAATTTTTAACAAGTTAAACGTTTACTTAGGTTTTAAGGAGTTTATGATATGAATGATGGTGAATTTTTTATACAATAGTTCTGTTTTTTAATTTTTGAAATCTTTTTTCAGCTAATATTCGTTTATTTTAATAAAATATAGCGCTTATGTAAAAGTATATTTCTTCCTAAAAATTAATAATTTTCAAAAAATTACGCTATTCAACATTTAAATAGTAAAAATATTAACTTTTACTATACAAATACGACTGTAAAATAATAGTGGCACTAATTTCATCGACTAACGCTTTATTTTTACGTTGATTTTTTTTCAAGCCACCATCAATCATTGTTTGAAAAGCCATTTTAGAAGTAAAACGTTCATCCACTCTTTTCACTTCAATTTGTGGTATTTCTTTGGATAATTTTTGTAAAAATGGGATAATCAAAGCTTCGCTCTCACTATCGGTATTATTCATTTGTTTTGGCTTACCAACAATAAAAAGCTCAACTTTTTCTTTAGAAACATATTCTTTTAAAAATGCGAAAATTTCATCCGTATTTACGGTTGTTAAACCAGAAGCAATAATTTGCAATTCGTCTGTAACTGCAATTCCTGTTCTTTTCTTTCCAAAATCAATTGCTAAAATTCTTCCCAAGTTGTATACTATTTCTGCAAAAATATAGTTTATAGTTTTAATAGAATAAATTAATGATGATATTATCAATAAGTTAGGCAAAAAACCTTCTCGGTTTTTAAACAAACCATGCACATGTGTTTAAAAAATGTATCTTCGCTCTTAGTTTTTGTATATAAATTATATTTGCAAAAAGGAATTTATTAAAATGGAAGAAATTAGAAAAATTATAGAATCAGCTTGGGATAATCGTGATTTGTTAAAAGAACAAAACACGATTGATACGATTAGAAAAGTAGTTGATTTATTAGATAAAGGAGAATTAAGAGTTGCACAGCCAATTGATGGTGGATGGCAAGTTAATGAATGGGTTAAAAAAGCAGTTGTGCTGTATTTCCCCATTCAAAAAATGGAAACTTTAGAAGCGGGTATTTTTGAATATCACGATAAAATTCCGTTAAAAAGAAATTTTGCAGAAAGAGGAATTAGAGTCGTGCCAAACGCGGTTGCTAGGCATGGCGCTTATATTGCTTCAGGTACTATTTTAATGCCAAGTTATGTAAATATTGGCGCGTACGTAGATGAAGGTACTATGGTTGATACTTGGGCCACAGTAGGTTCTTGTGCCCAAATTGGCAAAAACGTACACTTATCTGGCGGCGTTGGTATTGGTGGTGTTTTAGAACCCTTACAAGCTGCACCGGTTATTATAGAAGATGGTGCTTTTATAGGTTCTAGATGTATTGTAGTAGAAGGTGTAAGAGTAGAAAAAGAAGCGGTTTTAGGTGCAAATGTTGTGTTAACAATGAGTACTAAAATTATTGATGTTACTGGACCTGTACCTATAGAAATGAAAGGTGTAGTTCCTGCAAGATCTGTGGTTATTCCGGGTAGTTATACTAAGAAATTTGCAGCAGGAGAATACAATGTACCTTGTGCATTGATTATTGGAAAAAGAAAAGAAAGTACCAACAAAAAAACTTCTTTAAACGATGCGTTACGTGAATATGATGTTGCCGTTTAAGATTTGAAAAAACTATGACAAAGATTACTGCAATTATACCTACTTTAAACGAAGAAATTCACATAGAAGAGGCTATTAAATCTGTTAGTTTTGCTGATGAAATTATTGTAATCGATTCTTTTAGTACAGACAAGACAATCGTTTTAGCAGAAAAGTACAATGTAAAAATCATCAAACGAAAGTTTGATGATTTTTCATCTCAAAAAAACTTTGCGATTGATCAAGCAAAACATCCTTGGATCTATATTCTAGATGCAGATGAAAGAGTGACTATTGAAGTTAGAGGAGAAATTTTAGAAGCTGTTAAAGACCCAGAAGATTGTGTTGGGTTTTATGTAAGAAGAACTTATTATTTCTCTAAAAAGCGCGTCAATTATAGTGGTTTTCAAAGAGACAAAGTAATACGATTGTTTTTAAAAGAGTATTGTTGTTATAGCGGTCTTGTGCACGAAAAAATTACCACCAAAGGAAAATTAGGTTTCTTTAAAAACAAGATAGATCATTTTTCTTACAGAAATTACGATCATTATATCTCTAAATTAAATCATTATGCAGCAATTAGAGCTAAGGAATTGCATAAAAGAGGAGATAAAGTTAATATATATCATGTGATGATAAAACCGCCAGCACGCTTTTTTATTCATTATATAATTCGTCTTGGTTTTTTAGACGGGTTTACTGGCTTTTTAGTTGCAAAAACTCAAGCTTATGGTGTTTTAACTAGATATATTAAGTTATGGATATTAAATAAAGGGATTAAAGAAAATTAGTTGCTTTTGTAGAACCTATAATTTTTAATACATCTATTTAGTTTGTATGTTAAAACCGAAATTATTTGCCATAAAGGACGCGTAATTTCTCTGATTGCTTTTTTCCAAATAAACATTTTCTTCTGCTGAATAGTTGTTCCGCCAAGATTCTTATCATTAGTGCTCACATACATTTTATTAGAAGTGTACACTTTTACCTGATGTTTAAAAACATCTTGTTTCAAAACATCGATGGGTGCGTAAAAGGTTTTTAAGTTAATTGAAAGTTTTTTTGCAGCGTCTTTACCAATAATTTGTCCTGTTGTTTGCAATGCCGGAACTAAAAATTTAGATAAATAGATGTTTTTTTCCAGTGAAAAAAAACCTTTTCTACCAGCAATGTCAATAAAATCATTTTTAGAAATTAAAGAGAACAAGGTGTCTAAATCTTTAAAAAAATCTGAAGTTAATAAAGCATCATCTTCTAAAATAATCGCAAAATCTTCCTGTTGATTTGTTATAATTTTCCATAAATCAAAATAGGTCTTTGTCAAACCAATTTCGCCATCATTTAAATTTGGGAAGTGGGTTAAAAGTTGATGCTGTCTTTTTGCTTTTTGTAAGAAATCTTGTGGTAATTCTTTGCCATAAATAGCGGGCATTCTTGTAATGGGAATATTCAATTCTTTAAATTGATTTTCCATGAAATTTCTACGCTCTAAACTCTTGTCTAAATTGATATAATATACTTTGTAAGAACTCATATTTTTATCCAGTCTTTAGAAGCAATTTCATTTTCTTTATTTAAATACCACTGTTTCGGAGCAATTACAACTTTGTTACTATGCTGATTTAACCAAGCGCCCCACCAAGAAAAGCTACTATTTGCGGTAATATTATGCTTACACAAACTCATTAAATGAATATCTTCATGAGGTATTACTTCATGATCAATATAAGTCGTGTTTTTTACTTTTAGATTTTGTTTTACCCAAGCAATATCATCAGAAAAAATAAAAAAATGAGTATCATTAAATTTATTTTTCATGACTTTTATGGCTTCTTTATAATAGGCTAAGTCACAAGTACCGTGAACGCTATTAGCTTTTTTGTCAGAAACATAATCGCCTCTTCTTATATGCAAAGAACAAGCATTTTGTTGAATGGTAATTTCTTTTAAATATTTTAAAGTAGAGCTAGATATTTCATTTTTTACCACAAATTGCTTTAATAAAATGGCTTTTATATCTTCAAAATATTTTTCTGTCTGAAAGTATCCTTTTATATATTCTCTTTTTGGGACTTCTAAAAATTTCTTATTAAAGAGTAAACTTCTTTCTTTTGTAGATCTTCTAAATCCTAATCTAGATATGATGTTTTCAAGAGTAGTAGCCGTTTCTAAATCAATTTTAAATTTATCTAATTGATAACCGCCATGTAGTTTGTACGTTTTAAATTTTGTAATATCAATTTTAACTTGATAGCCTTTTTGTTGTAAAGATTTTGCAAACGCGTACTGAAACATTTGATTTCCAAGTCCGCCAATAATTCTAACAACAATCATTTAAATTAATTTTAGAGATCAAAACAAAAATACAAATGTTATTGCAATTTTCTTTTATCAATTGATGTTTAAAAGTACAGAAAACAATAAATTTGTTTTTTTTAAAGAACGAGAAAATAGAATAGGTAAAATTACTAAGTTTTTTAATTAGAATAAATTGATTTTTATTTTAAAATTTAATTAAAGTTATTTAGTTTTTTAATTAATTCTTATTGAACTAGTGACCAGTAAAAATATGAAGTATACAGAAGCAATTTCCTCAGAAATTTTTAGTGTAATATCTAAGGCATCAAAACAAATTGAAATAGAAAGTTATGTAATTGGTGGTTTTGTACGAGACTTTTTCTTAAAAAGAGGAACCGCAAAAGATATTGATGTTGTTGCCATTGGAAGCGGAATAGATTTAGCCGAAAAAGTTGCCAGTTTATTACCAAACAAGCCAAAAGTGCAGGTTTTTAAAACATACGGTACAGCAATGTTGCGTTATAAAGAGGTAGAAATTGAGTTCGTTGGCGCTAGAAAAGAGTCTTATTCTGAAGAAACTAGAAATCCGGAAGTTTCTGAAGGAACCTTACAAGACGATCAAAATAGAAGAGATTTTACGATAAATGCATTAGCGTTAAGTTTAAATGAGGATAATTTTGGTGAATTGCTAGATCCATTTAACGGAATGGAAGATTTAGAAAATAAAACCATTAGAACTCCTTTAAAACCAGATATTACATATTCTGATGATCCTTTAAGAATGATGCGTGCCATTCGTTTTGCAACCCAGTTACATTTTGAAATTGAAAACGAATCACTTTCATCCATCAGTAAAAATGCTGGCAGACTTAAAATAATTACAAGAGAACGAATTGTTGATGAATTAAATAAAATTATGTCATCAGTAAAACCATCTATAGGTTTTTTACTTTTGGAAGAAACAGGTTTATTGCCACAAATTCTTCCAGAATTAATTGCTTTAAAAGGGGTTGAAGAGGTTGAAGGCCAGAAACATAAAGATAATTTTTATCACACGCTAGAGGTTGTGGATAATATTGCAGAAAACACCAATGATGTTTGGTTACGTTGGGCGGCATTATTGCATGATATTGGCAAAGCACCTACAAAAAAGTTTAGTAAAACTGTTGGTTGGACGTTTCATGCGCATGAATTTGTAGGTTCAAAAATGGTCTATAAATTATTTAAGAGATTAAAAATGCCGTTGAATAACAAAATGAAATTTGTTCAAAAAATGGTGTTGCTAAGTTCGCGTCCAATTGTTTTAGCAAGCGAAGTTACAGATTCTGCTATAAGACGTTTGGTTTTTGATGCTGGCGATGATATCAATTCTTTAATGACATTGTGTGAAGCAGATATTACTACTAAAAACCCTAAGAAGTTTAAACGATATCATCAAAACTTTGAACTGGTTAGAACTAAAATTAAAGAAGTAGAAGAACGTGATCATGTTCGTAATTTTCAACCTCCTATTACTGGTGAAGAAATTATGGAAGCTTTTAATTTAAAACCTTGTAGAGAAATAGGGCAAATAAAAGAAGCTATAAAAGAAGCAATTTTGGAAGGTGATATCCCAAATGAACACGGAGCTTCTTATCAGTTTATGATTCAAAAAGGATTATCTTTAGGTTTAAAACAACTTTTGTAATTAGATTGTAAAAATGAAAAAGATTATAATTTTTATTAAGACAATACTGTTAGAAACACGTTTATTATTTTCTTCTTATAAACAAGAATTTGTTATTGTAACCGGTTCTGACAGTTCGCATTTTAAAAGTCTATATCAACTTTTAGAAAGTTTGAATAAACATGAGTCTAAAACTAAAGTGATTGTTTATGATTTAGGGCTAGAAAAGTTTGAAAAAGAAAAAATAGAAGCAAATTTTTTAAAGATAGAGTTAAGAGAATTTGATTATTCAAAATACCCAAATTATCTCAATATAAAAGTAAATGCTGGAGAATATGCTTGGAAACCGGTGATAATTGATAAGGTGTTAAATGAATTTAAATGTTCTGTTTGTTGGATAGATGCCGGTAATATTATTACAAAGCCACTAATTAAAATAAGAAAAGTTTTAGAATTATATGGTTTTTATTCTCCGTTTTCTAAAGGTGTAATTTCTGATTGGACACACCCTAAATCATTAGAAAATTTAGGTGTTTTATCAGATGTAAAGTTACTTAAACAAGTAAATTTAAATGGTGCATGTGTTTGTGCAAATTATAATAATTTAAAAGTTAAAGATGTAATTCATAAATGGAAAGTAGGGGCTTTGAATAAAAATTGTATTGCTCCCGATGGAAGTAGTAGGGCTAATCATAGGCAGGATCAAGCAATTTTATCTGTTTTAGTTTACAAATTTATTCCTGAAATAGGAAAAAAAATGACTTATAAACGTTTTGGATTTAAAATTCATCAAGATGTTGATTAACCTTATTTTATGAATGCAAACCTTAAAACTTGGCACTCTGTTATTTTTAATCAAAATACTACTAAATTATTAGAAATTTTAGCAGAGGATGTAATTTTTCATTCACCTGTGGTGCATAGTCCTATAAAAGGAAAGCAACTTACCTTTATGTACTTGTCTGCTGCATTTGTAGTGCTTTTTAATGATTCGTTTAAATACGTGAATGAAGTTGTTAACGAAACAGAAACATTTTTAGAGTTTGAAGTCGAGATCGACGGAATTCTTATTAACGGAATTGATTTAATTTCTTGGAATGATCAAGGCAAAATAATTAGTTTTAAAGTGATGTTAAGACCTTTAAAAGCCTTGAATTTAATTCATCAGAAAATGGGAGCATTGTTGATGAAATATCAGAATAAAAATTAGTAAATTTTTTTTTAAACTTTTCTACTAATAAAAGCATTTCTTAATTTGCGTTTTGTATATTTAAAGCGAACATTCGCTAATTAAATAGATAAAAAAGTTATGAAAATTAAAAAGGTACTTGTAGCAAATAGAGGAGAAATTGCAATTAGAATATTTAGAGCATGTACCGAAATCAGTGTAAAAACTGTTGGTATTTTTACCTATGAAGACAGGTATTCTTTACATCGATATAAAGCGGATGAATCGTATCAAATTGGCGAAGACAATCAACCGCTAAAACCTTACCTAGATATTAATGCGATTATAAAAGTTGCTTTAGAGAATAATGTAGATGCGATTCATCCTGGTTATGGTTTTTTATCCGAAAACGCCGAATTTGCTCAAAAATGTGAAGAAAATAACATTATTTTCGTAGGGCCCAAAGTATCCGTTTTAAAATCACTTGGCGATAAAATTGCTGCTAAAAAAGTAGCGATTGACAACGATATTCCTATTATTAAAAGTAACATACAACCTTTAGATACTATAAAAATTGCACTTTCCGAAGCTAAAAAAATTGGATATCCTTTAATGCTAAAAGCCGCATCTGGTGGTGGTGGAAGAGGAATGCGTGTAATTAGAGAAGAAGAAGAATTAAAAAAAGCGTACCCAGAAAGTAAAAGAGAAGCTTTAAATGCTTTTGGTGATGATACTGTTTTTTTAGAAAAATTTGTTGAAAACCCTAAGCATATAGAAATACAAATTGTTGCAGATAATTATGGAAATACAGTGCATTTATATGAAAGAGATTGTTCTGTGCAACGTCGTTATCAAAAAGTAATAGAATTTGCGCCTTCTTTTGGTCTGAAACAAGAAATAAAAGATGCCTTATATACCTATGCAATTAAAATTTGTAAAGCTGTAAAGTATAATAATATTGGTACTGTAGAGTTTTTAGTTGATGATGATGACTCCATTTATTTTATTGAAGTAAATCCTAGAATTCAAGTAGAACATACAGTTACAGAGGTTGTAACTAATATCGATTTGGTAAAAACCCAGTTGTTTATTGCAGGAGGATATAAATTATCTGATCAGCAAATAAAAATTGCAAATCAAAAAGCGATTAAAATTACAGGGTTTGCATTGCAATGTAGAATTACTACAGAAGATCCTCAAAATGATTTTAAACCAGATTTTGGTACTATTTCTACCTATAGAAGTGCTTCTGGTTTTGGTATTCGTTTGGATGCAGGAAGTGTATATCAAGGAGTTGTAATTTCTCCGTTTTTTGATTCCATGTTAGTAAAAGTAACCGCAAATAGTAGAACTTTAGATGGCGCATCAAGAAAAATAAGAAGAGCTTTAAGTGAATTTAGAATACGAGGTGTAAAGACAAATATGCCTTTTTTAGATAATATTTTAAAGCATGATACCTTTAGAAAAGGGGCTATTACCGTAAACTTTATAAAATCGAACCCTGATTTATTTATTTTTAAAGCACCAAGAAATAGAGCTAATAAGGTAATTACGTATTTGGCAGATATTACTGTAAATGGCAATCCTGATGTTAAAAAAATAGACAGAACTAAAACATTTATAAAACCAAGAATTCCAAAATTTGATGCAAATGCAACGTATCCAAAAGGAACTAAAGATTTATTGACAGAATTAGGTCCAGATAAATTTTCTAAATGGTTAATGAACGAAAAGAAAATCCATTACACAGATACTACAATGCGTGATGCGCATCAGAGTTTGTTGGCAACAAGAATGCGGACTTTTGACATGCTAAAAGTTGCTGAAGGATATGCAAAAAATCATTCTGATATTTTTAGTATGGAAGTTTGGGGTGGTGCAACTTTTGATGTTTGCCTGCGTTATTTGCAAGAAAATCCGTGGGAACGTTTGCAGATGTTGCGAGAAAAGATGCCAAATGTGTTGTTGCAAATGTTAATTAGAGGTTCTAATGGTGTTGGTTATACCGCATATTCAGATAATGTAATTGGCAAATTTGTAGAAAAATCTTGGGAAAATGGTGTTGATTTATTCCGAGTTTTTGATTCTTTAAACTGGATGAAATCTATTGCACCTTGTATAGAACATGTTCGAACAAAAACACAAGGTTTGGCAGAAGGTTCTATTTGTTATACGGGTGATATTTTGGACGTAAAAAACACAAAATATAATTTAAAATATTATGTAGATTTAGCAAAAGAAATAGAAAATTCGGGTGCTCATATTTTAGGAATTAAAGACATGGCAGGTTTGTTAAAACCCTATGCAGCATCAGAATTGGTTACCGCTTTAAAATCAGAATTAAACATTCCTATTCATTTACATACGCACGATACTTCGTCAATTCAAGCTGCAACGTATTTAAAGGCGATTGAGGCTGGTGTTGATGTTGTTGATGTTGCTTTAGGCGGATTATCTGGTTTAACATCGCAACCAAATTTCAATTCTATTATAGAAATGATGAAATTTAATGAGCGAGAAAACCCTATAAATATCAATTCTTTAAACGAATATTCTAATTATTGGGAAACCGTAAGAGAATATTATTATCCTTTTGAATCTGGTTTAAAATCGGGTTCTGGTGAAGTTTTTAAACATGAAATCCCGGGAGGTCAGTATTCTAATTTAAAACCACAAGCACAAGCTTTAGGTTTAGAAGATCGTTTTCACGAAATTACTAAAATGTATGCAGAAGTAAATACCTTATTTGGCAATATTGTAAAAGTTACGCCGAGCTCTAAAGTGGTAGGTGATATGGCGCAATACTTGGTGAGCAATAATTTAACAATTACCGATGTGTTAGAAAAAGGGGATACGATTTCTTTTCCGCAATCTGTAGTTAGTTTCTTTAAAGGTGAGTTAGGACAGCCTGTAAACGGATTTCCAAAGAAATTACAAAAGCTAATTTTAAAAGATCAAATACCTTTTACAGATAGGCCAAATGCTCATATTCCTCCAACAGATTTTGATAAAGAATATGCAGATTTCAGAAAAATATTTGAAAATGATTTAGGCAGAAATATCGATTTTACTGATTTTCTATCTTATAAATTGTATCCAAAAGTATTTACAGATGCGTATAATAAGCATTTAAAATATGATAATTTAACGAATCTTCCTACCAAGAACTTCTTCTTTGGGATGGAAATAGGTGAGGAGGTTACGGTTGAAATTGACAAAGGAAAAACTTTATTAATTACTTTAGATTATGTAGGAAAACCTAATTTAGAAGGAATGGTTACTGTACACTTTAAAGTAAATGGGCAGGGAAGAAAAGTAGAGGTTAAAGATGAATCTATAAAAGTTGAAACTATTAAAAATGAGAAAGTAACTAAAAATGATGCAACGCAAATTGGCGCTCCTTTGCAAGGATTGTTATCAACTATTTTGGTAAAGATTGGAGAAGATGTGGCAAAAAATCAGCCTTTATTTATTATTGAAGCCATGAAAATGGAAACTACAATAACAGCATTTGAAAATGCAACGATCAATAAAATAGTTTTAAAAGCAGGGACAATGGTAAATTCTGATGATTTAATTATTGAGTTGAAGTAGTATTAATGAATTTGGTTTATAATATGAATTAAGGCAATATCAGTTCGAGTGATTTTTGATAAAAAATTGTATTGAGAACATATTTGAGTATGATTAGTTGTGTGGTTAAGCACAAAAGTCAGCAAATATAAGCCTACTTATGAAAATTCGATAGGATTTTTGTAAGTAGGTTTTTACCAACAATTTTTTTACACGGTTTTGATAGCAGGCTTTTTATTCATTAAATGTATTTATAAATTCTTTTATTTCTGAAGATATTTCAGAATTTTCAATTATTCCTATTTCTCTTAAAAGTATTTCACGAATTACAAATTCAAGTAAATCGTTAGCTTTATAAATTTCTTCTGTTTTTAGGCTTTTTTCCTTATGTTCTTCTTCAAGATGAGCGTGATAATTTCTTGTTATTTTTAGTTTTTCTGCAAATTTTTCAACATCCTCAAATATATTGTTAATGCTTGATTTTTCTAATAAGTTTTTTAGTCTCCATTTTAAAACTCCTTTTTTACTTACATTGTTTTTATGGTAGTTTTCTAAAATTGAAATATATGTTAGAAACTTGTTTTCTATTAAAACACCTTTTTGACCAAAAACACTAAAAAAATTTGAAATTGCAAGTTCTAATTTATCTTGTTTTTCAAACCATCTTGAAAAAATATTTTGAGATTGGTTTCTGAAAATTTCAAATTCAATTTTGTTATTTAAACTTGAATTAAGTTTATTTTGTTTTTTTATAACCTTATAATCTTTTTTATTCGTTGATCTAATTTCAGTATTTTCAAAGTAGAACGGTTCGAAAAGTAAAAGGTTAAATAGTCTTTCTATTGTAGTTTTTATTTTTGGTAATTCTTTTATTTCAAAATGTTTAGATGGTTCTATATTTATAAATACACTTTCATTAATAAAAGATTCTCTCCATTTTTTAAAACCTGATTTTGCTCTAAAGAATAAATAGATTTCATAATCTTTACTTTTAAATAATTCTATTATTTGAGGTTGTTTATAATATTGACTGACTTCAAATGATTTATTTTCTATATCTGATTTGAAATCAAAGCCTGAAATAGGTATCCAGTTGTCTAAAATATCTGCATTTAACATTACTATGCTATAATAGATTGATTCAATTTCTCGGTCATAAAATGGAGTAATTATTGTATTATTGGACTTGTATTTGAACTTAGTTAATGCTCCTAATGACTGATGTGTTTTATAAATGTTATGCAATTTAATTGAATATGTTTTTGATTTTTCATTACAATTTATGTAACCTAAAACTAAATCTAAATTATTCCATTTATTATTAACATTTTCATCAATGTCTAAAGATTCTAAAGATGTTATAATCGCAATTCCATTTTCATCAATAAATATAGTTGAAATTATTTTTCTTTCCTCTTTTCCTGGTATCCAAAATACACCTTCAAAATATTTATTATAATACTCCAATATTATTTAATTTATAGGATTTTCTTAGCTTGCTCCCAGATACTAATATAGAAACTAAATTGGTTTATTACAAACATAAAAAAAGCTTCAAATATTCCGTATGATTATTTTAAGCTTTTTTTAATTTTATAAGATTTTAAAATTCTAACGTTAAAAAGATTGCATAGAAACCAATTTGAAGTACTCGCCTTTTTTAGCAAGTAATTCTTCATGTTTTCCTTGTTCTACTATTTTTCCTTTTTTCATAACTGCAATAATATCAGCTTTTTGAATGGTAGAGAGTCTGTGTGCAATTACTAATGATGTTCTATTTTGCATCATTTTTTCTAAAGCAGTTTGCACCAATTGTTCAGATTCTGTGTCTAGAGCAGAAGTTGCTTCATCTAAAATCATTATTGGCGGATTTTTTAAAACCGCTCTAGCTATAGATAAACGTTGTTTTTGTCCACCAGAAAGTGAGTTTCCACCATCACCAATATTTGTTTTGAATTGTTCGGGTAAATCTTTAATAAACTCAAATGCATTTGCAATTTCTGAAGCTTCTTTTACTGCAGCTTCGGATGCATGCTCTGTACCAAGTTTGATGTTATTTTCTACCGTATCATTAAATAATATAGAATCTTGCGTAACAATACCCATTAAATCTCTTAAAGATTTTTTTGTAACATCTTTAATGTCAATTCCGTCCACAGTAATAGAACCTTTATTAACATCGTAAAAACGTGTAATCAAGTTTGCTAGTGTAGATTTTCCGCTACCAGATTGCCCAACTAAAGCAACAGTTTGCCCTTTTTTTAATGTCAAAGTAAAATCTTTTAAAACATACTCATTTTTATATTTAAATGAAATATTGTTAAAACAGATTTCTTCATTAAAATCAGCTTTTATAATTGCATCTGGTTTGTCTTTAATGCTGTTTTCAGTATTTAAAATTTGCATAATTCGTTCTGCAGAAGCTTCTCCTTTTTGAATATTGTAATAAGAGGTGGTAATTAATTTAATAGGATTTAAAACAGTGTAAAAAAGTACAATATAACCCATAAATTCATCTGGTTGTAAAGAACTTGTATTTGATAAAACCTCTGTTCCTCCGTACCAAAGAATCGCAATAATAGTAGCAGAACCTAAAAACTCACTCATTGGTGATGCCAAAGTTTGTCTATGAAAAACACTCGTCATTAAAGCTCTAAAAGTTTCTGTAGATGCATTAAACTTACGCTCAATAATTTTTTCTGAATTAAATCCTTTAATTACCCGTAAACCGGTTAAAGTTTCTTCAATAAATGAGAGAAAATTACCTGTTTCTTTTTGTGCTTTGGCAGAGTTTGCCTTTAATTTTTTACTGATGGATGAAATAATAAAACCCGAAACTGGTAATAAAATAAAAACAAAAAGGGTTAATTTAAAGCTCATAAAGAGCATAATTGAAATGGCAATAATTACGGTTAAAGGTTCTCTTACAATGGTTTCTATAGAAGTTAAAATAGAAACTTCTACTTCTTGTACATCCGAGGTCATTCTTGCAATAATATCTCCTTTTCTTTTTTCTGTAAAGTACGATATTGGTAATTCTACAATTTTATTATAGAGTTTGTCACGTATGTCTTTTACAATACCAGTTCTTAAAAAAGTAATAACATAAGATGCTAAATATCTAAATAAATTTTTTAAGAAAAATAGTGAAAGTGCCAACATACAAATAAAGAACAACGTATTTATTTGCCCTTCATTTTCAATTTTATCAGAAATGAAGTGATAGAAACTATCTTTTAAAAAGCCTCCAATCTTAGTAATTCCCTCATAAGTTGGTTTAGCAACTACCTCTTTATCTGTACCAAATAAAATTCCTAAAACAGGAATAAAAGCTAAAACTGATAAGACATTAAAAATAGCATAGAAGATATTAAAGAGTATATTTAAAAGTGTAAACTTTCTATACTTCTTCTCGTATTTTAAAATGTCTTTGAAATAATTCATTAATTCAATTTCATTTCTTCAATTATTCTTTGAATTTTAGCATCCAATTTAGCTTCAACACTTTTTGCATTTTTTACTGAGTCTAAAAGAGTATTCACACTAAAATAGAATTTTATTTTAGGCTCTGTTCCGCTAGGTCTCGCTGCAATCCTTGTTCCGTTTGCAGTTTGATAAATTAACACATTCGATTTTGGTAAATCAATTTTTGTTACTTCGCCAGTAATAATATTTTTCTTTGTTGATGCTTCATAATCAAAAAGTGATTCTACTTTTTCGCCATCAATTTCAGTTAAAGGATTGTTACGCATATCGCTTAACATTTGCTGAATTTCTGCAGCGCCGTCCATTCCTTTTTTAGTGATAGAAATTAAATGCTCTTTGTAAAAACTATTTTTAACATAAATATTTAGTAATTCTTCATAAAAAGAACTTCCATCTTGTTTTGCATAGGCTGCAATTTCACAAGCTAAAAGAGTAGCAGTAACAGCATCTTTATCGCGTACAAAATCACCAACCATATAACCAAAGCTTTCTTCGCCACCGCCAATAAAATCTAGTTCTGGAAAATCTCTTACCATTTTTGCAATCCATTTAAAACCAGTTAATCCAACTTTGGTTTCAACATTATAATTGGCAGCAACATCGTTTACTAATTCTGTTGAAACAATTGTAGAACCTACAAATTGTTTGCCGTTAAGTTCGCCTTCATCATTCCATTTTTTAAGTAAGAAATTGGTCATAACAACCATCGTTTGGTTTCCGTTTAATAACTTCATGTTTCCATCAAGATCTCTTACAGCAACGCCTAATCTATCACAATCAGGATCTGTACCAATAACGATATCAGCGCCAATTTTATTTGCCAAATCTGTAGCCATTGCTAAAGCCTCTGGCTCTTCTGGATTTGGAGATTTTACTGTTGGGAAATCACCATTAGGAACTCGTTGTTCTTCAACAATATGTACATCAGTATAACCCGCTCTAGCCAAAGTGTCTGGCACAGAAACAATAGAGGTTCCGTGTAGTGATGTAAAAACAATTTTTAAGTTATCTCGATTAATTTTATCAGACAAAGATCCATTTTTTACAGATGCATTTATAAAATCATCATCAACTTCTTTACCTATAATTTCAATTAAATCTTCGTTTGCCGTAAACTTGATTTCAGAAAAATCCAATGCATTTACGTTGCCTATAATTCCGCCATCATGAGGAGGAACAATCTGACCGCCATCTGCCCAATACACTTTATAACCATTATATTCTGGCGGATTGTGAGATGCTGTTAAAACAATACCTGCATCACAACCTAAATGACGAACTGCAAAAGACAATTCTGGAGTTGCACGTAAATCTTCAAAAAGAAAAACCTTGATTTTATTTGCTGATAAAACATCCGCCACAATTTTAGCGAATTTTTTACTATTATGTCTACAGTCGTAAGCAATTACAACCTTTAGTTGTTCTTTTTTTACGTTTTCTATTAAATAATTAGACAAGCCTTGCGTTGCTCTCCCTAAAGTATATTTGTTTATTCTATTAGTTCCTGCGCCCATAATTCCACGCATTCCACCAGTACCAAATTCCATGTCTTTATAAAACCTGTCTGCTAAATCACTAGAATTATTGTCGATAAGGTTTTTAATTTCTGATTGAGTTTCAGCGTCAAAGGTTGATGTTAACCATTGCTTTGCTTTGTCTAAAATATCTTTCATAGAGATTTAAATTTGTGTTGTTAAATAGGATACA
Organism: Polaribacter glomeratus; assembly: GCF_002954665.1. Classification (GTDB taxonomy): domain Bacteria; phylum Bacteroidota; class Bacteroidia; order Flavobacteriales; family Flavobacteriaceae; genus Polaribacter; species Polaribacter glomeratus. The sequence goes on from NZ_MSCM01000001.1 coordinate 476,573, forward strand.
AATATAGTATTTAGAAATTGAGTTTTTCTTTAATTGTATAGTGTTTTTCGTCGCTTTTTGTTTTTATTATGAGTTCACCAATAAAACCAGCTAAAAAAAGTAAAGTTCCTAAAATCATGGATGTTAGGGCAATAAAAAACCAAGGATTATCGGTAACTAAAATAGTTTTTGCACCACTATACATTTTATAAAGTTTAAAAGCACCAATGTAAAAAGCAGATGTAGTTCCAAATAAAAACATAAATGAACCCCAGAGCCCAAAAAAGTGCATAGGTCTTTTGCCAAATTTTGATAAAAATGAAATAGTTATTAAATCTAGAAATCCGTTTACAAAACGATCCATACCAAATTTAGTTTCTCCGTATTTTCTAGCCTGATGTTGTACAACTTGCTCGCCTATTTTTGTAAAACCTTCGTTTTTGGCCAAAACCGGAATGTATCTGTGCATTTCTCCGCTTACTTTTACGGTCTTTATAACTTGATTTTTGTAAGCTTTTAAACCACAGTTAAAGTCGTGTAATTTTAATCCGGATGTTTTTCTTGCTGCAGCATTAAATAATTTGGAAGGGATATTTTTAGTGAAAACATTGTCATAACGTTTCTTTTTCCATCCAGAGATTAAATCGAAATCTTTATCAATAATTAAGTTGTATAAATCGGGTATTTCTTCTGGATTGTCTTGTAAATCAGCATCCATCGTAATTACAACCTTGCCTGTAGCACGTTCAAAACCGGCGTCTAAAGCCTGACTTTTTCCGTAGTTTTTTTGAAAACGAATTCCCTTTACACTGTTATTATTTGCTGATAATTGACTTATAACACTCCAAGAACTGTCTGTGCTGCCATCATCAATAAAAATAATTTCATATAAATAACGATTGGATTGCATAACAGTTGCAATCCAATCGTGTAATTCTTTTAAAGATTCGTCTTCGTTAAGAAGTGGTATTACTACCGAGATATCCATATGCTTAATTCAAAGTTCAAAGTTTAAAATTTAAAAATTCAAAGTTCTAGATTTATTGATACTTTGAAATTTAATACGTTTCTTCTTCAGTTTTTTTCATCACTGCCGCAATAATTGCAGAAAAAACAAAACCTACAAAAGCAGAAAAAGCTAAAATTATTGCAGACACAATTGCTGGACTGTTAAATTTTTCAGCTATTTCAATAGAAGCTTCTATTTGATCAGAAGTTAATCCAGCATCTTCCCAAGCTTTTGCTTGGAAGTCCATTGCTTGTTGTTGAAAAGTTGGTTCTATTATATTTGTAAAAGCAAGCGTGTAAATTACCGTTAATACAGCACTAATCATTGTAATACCTAAACCAATTTTTACACCTTCGCCCCATGAAATAAAGCCAACATTTTCTTTTTTAAATTGTTTAATTCCCAAAATAATAAAAACAATCATAATAGCGTAAATAAGTACATTATTTAGCCATTGTAGTTTAAATACATTTCCAGAAGCCCATAAGACTAAATGAATTATGATTCCTATTACACCTAAATATAAACCATAGTTGAGTATAATGTTTTTACTGTTTGCTTGATTTTCCATTGTATTAAAATTTAATTAGTGTGACAAATATATCATTTTCATTTTTTATAGTTTTTATTTTAGCTAAAAGATTAAAAACTTAAAAACATCTTATTAGTATTCAACTAGTTAAAAATGTTACATAATTTTTTACATTTTTTTATTGATAAAATAAAAATAGATTGTAAATTTGCATCGGCAAGTCCTACACAACTAGCTCCCTTTGAATCCTCCAGGGTGGGAACACAGCAAAGGTATTAGGTTGTAGCAGTGTGATGTAGATAGCTTGCCATTTTTTTTGCTCTAAAGTTTCTTGTCAATCTCTTTAGTTTTCTTTATTTCTTAATTCTCTTTAAATTTATTTTTTGTTACTTCGTACCTTATAATTAGAAATTAATTTTATGTCTAAAGTAGTTTTAGTTACTGGAGCTTCATCCGGAATAGGAAAATCAATCGCTACTTATTTACACGAAAAAGGCTACAAAGTTTTTGGAACCAGCAGAAATCCTAAAAACACAGAAAATTTTTCTTTTCAAATGATTGCTTTGGACGTTTTAAAAGTAGAAACAATTGAAACGGCGGTTGCTTTTATCATCAAAAAAGAAGGAAGATTAGATGTGTTAATTAATAACGCAGGTATGGGAATTACAGGTCCAATTGAAGATACGCCAACGGATGAAATGAGAGCCGTTTTTAATACCAACCTTTTTGGAGCTATTGATGTAATGAAAGCTGTTTTACCGCAAATGCGTTTACAAAAACACGGAATGATTTTAAACGTAACCTCAATTGCTGGTTATATGGGTTTGCCTTTTAGAGGTTTGTATTCTGCAACAAAAGGTGCTTTAGAATTGGTAACAGAATCTATAAGTATGGAGGTTAAAAGTTTTGGAATTAACGTTGTAAATATTGCTCCGGGAGATTTTGCTACAAATATTGCTGCAGGAAGATATCACACGCCTATTTTTGAAAATTCTGCTTATAAAGAAAATTATCGAGCAAATTTAGATTTAATGGACTCGCATGTAAACGGCGGTATGAATCCTTTAGAAATGGCAAAGGCTGTGTATGATGTTATTAACACAAAAAAGCCTAATATACATTATAAAGTTGGCGGTTTTATGGAAAAATTTTCCATCGTTTTAAAACGTGTTTTACCAGACAAAATGTATCAGAAAATATTGATGAATCATTATAAATTGTAAAAATTAATTTGCAACCGAAACATGTTTAGTTTCTATTGGATTCAAATACGTTTCTAAAATTTCTAGATTACACTCAAGTGCATTGAACTTAAATTTTATCCAACCATAAAACTTTTTGTCACCAAAATTCATTTTTACAAGAAAATAGTCTTCTTTGTTGTTTTTTAGCGTGTTTTTATAAGTTAAATTATTGTTTAGAAAATAATTGTGCTTTTGGTAAGGAGCATCAAATTCATAAAAAACATCTAAAGTATTTTTAATATCTGTTAGATAAACTTTCGTGTTTTCAGTAGAAAAAGGAGCTTCAAAAATTATAGGATAAGGATTAGAACCACCTTTTAAAGCAAGTATTTCATTTTTTGTAGCGTCTGTTGATACTAGTTTTATTTTGTAAATATTAAATTGTGGCCTGTTGCCAATATCTCTATTTTTTTCATAAATTATGCTATAATCTGTTGTTCCATTTTTATCAACATCAATATTTAGAGGTAATTTAGTTAAAAGGCAATTAGAAAAATAAGTATAATTGGTCGCTTCAATTTCATAATCATCTTCATTAAATTCTACCCAAAACTTAACGGTATACGTTTGTTTATCATGATGGTCTTTATAAATTAATTGACCTGTAACTTTTTTATTTACTTCCCATTCATTTAATTTTAAGTCAAAAATTTGAATTTTTGTTACCGCCGAAATATCTGTAAATGAGCCATAATAGTATTTATAACCGTAATCTATCTGCAAACAATTTTCTTTTTTATTAAATACAAAAGTAAATGTTTCTGTTTCGCCATCTGTGCCCGCTTTTTTGGTGTAATTAATTTTCACAGAAGTATCTGTGTAACTTCCTTTCCATAAAACAGGGGCTACATTGTCTGTTATTACTACGTTATCAGCTTTAGATACGTCAACTTCGGATGTAATGCAAACAACTTTACCCTCAATTCTCGTTCCTACATTTAACTCTTCTTCACAAGAGCATACAATGAATAATAATAAGAAAATAACAATACTTTTAAAAGGCATAAAAAATAATTTTAACAAAGGTATTTATTTCTAATAAGGTAGGGCAATTAAACCATAACAAATAATTTTTAACCGTAATTATGAGCTATTAATTGATCGATGTTTAAAACTTGTAATTAATATTTTAAAAATTAAAAATCATTGTGGTTATCTTTGTAAAATATATAACTATAAATTAAAGAGATGAAATTTTTCATAGATACTGCAAATTTAGAGCAAATTAAAGAAGCGCAAGCTTTAGGAATTTTAGATGGTGTAACAACAAACCCGTCTTTAATGGCTAAAGAAGGAATTACTGGCGAAGCTAATATTATAAATCATTACAAAGCTATTTGTGAGTTAGTAGATGGCGATGTTTCTGCGGAAGTTATTTCTACAAATTTTGACGGAATGGTTAAAGAAGGTGAAGCTTTGGCGGCATTAAACCCTCAAATTGTAGTAAAATTACCAATGATAAAAGACGGAATTAAAGCGTGTAAATACTTTTCATCAAAAGGAATTAAAACAAATGTAACGTTAGTTTTTTCTGCTGGTCAAGCATTATTGGCTGCAAAAGCAGGTGCAACTTATGTATCTCCTTTTATTGGTCGTTTAGATGATATTTCTACAGATGGTTTAAACCTAATCTCTGAGATTCGTTTAATTTATGATAATTACGGATTTCAAACTCAAATTTTAGCAGCTTCTGTGCGTCATACAATGCATATTATTGATTGTGCAAAATTAGGTTCAGATGTAATGACAGGTCCATTAAGTGCGATTGAAGGTTTGTTAAAACACCCTTTAACAGACATCGGTTTGGCTAAATTTTTAGAAGATTATAAAAAAGGGAATTAAATAAAAGTTTTTAGTTATTAGTGTTTAGTTGTTGGTAGTTACTTAGAACTAAACACTAATAATTAAAATTTTAAAAATATTTTGAAGCTATTTCCTGCTTTCCGTTTTATCTTTTTTGAAAAAAAAAAGGATGTCACTTCAATCAGGGCTAAACTTATTTAGTAACTATTAACTTAATATAAATGGTTTTAGCTTGTTTTTTTTAGTTTTGAGTGTTCGCAAATAACTAAAAACCAACAACTAATAACTTTTCAAATCTTTTATAAAGATTTTAAAAATGTATCCAAAAAAAGAACTCGCACAAATGTTAATTTCGGCTTGTCATCAATTTGAGATTGATACAGTTGTTATTTCCCCTGGTTCAAGAAATGCGCCACTTACTATTGGTTTTTCTAATCATCCAGAAATTAAAACGTTAAGCGTTGTAGATGAGCGTTGTGCAGCATTTTTTGCTTTAGGTATTGCCCAACAAACTCATAAACCAGTAGCAATTTTATGCACTTCTGGTTCTGCTTTGTTAAATTATTATCCTGCAATTGCAGAAGCATTTTATAGTAACATTCCGTTGGTTGTAATCTCTGCAGATAGGCCAAAACATTTAATTGATATTGGCGACGGACAAACAATTCGTCAAGAAAACGTGTTTGAAAATCATATTTTATTTTCTGCTAATTTGGTGGAGAATGATAAGTTTAAAACGCGTAATTCTCAATTAATTGGCGAAGCTTTGCAGATTTCTGTTTCACAACAAGGTCCTGTTCACATCAATGTACCTTTTGATGAACCTTTGTATGAAACGGTAGCTGAAATGCAAAAATTTCATTTTCCGCATATTTCTATGAGTTCTTTGGATAATTCTCATATTAATTATGAAGCGTTTTCTAAAATTTGGAATGCTGCCGAAAAGAAAATGATTGTAGTTGGTGTTAATTATCCTGATACAGAGTTACACAAATTAATTGATTTTTATGCGGATGACGAATCGGTTTTAATATTAACAGAAACTACGTCAAACTTGCATCATAAAAAAGCAATTGATTCTATAGATCAACTTATTTTTTCTTTGGATGAAAATCAGTTTCAAGATCTAAAACCAGAAGTTCTCATCACTTTTGGCGGAATGATTGTTTCTAAAAAAATAAAACAATTTTTAAGAAAATATACACCAAAACATCATTGGAATATTGATCCTAAAAAAGCAGTAAATACTTTCTTTTGTTTATCAGAATTTATTCAAATAAAACCAGTAGATTTCTTTTCGAAGTTTAAAGATGTTGTAATAAAAAAAGAAAGTACTTATCAATCTAAATGGTTGCAAATTCGTGATGAAAAACGCGTAAAACATCAACAATACATATCAAAAGTAATACATTCAGACTTTAAAGTTTTTGGGCAAGTTTTAGAAAGTGTTCCTAATAATCGTCAGTTGCAAATTAGCAATAGCTCTATTATTAGATACGCACAATTATTTAGTGTAGCAGATAGTATTACCGTTTTTTGTAATAGAGGAACAAGCGGAATTGACGGCAGCACAAGTACCGCAATTGGAGCTGCATACACTAGCAAAAACCAGACTGTTTTTATAACCGGTGATCTTAGTTTTTTTTATGATAGCAATGGTTTATGGAATAAAAACATTCCGGTAAACTTTAGAGTTATTTTAATTAATAATTCTGGTGGCGGAATTTTTAAAATTTTACCAGGTCCAAAATTAACAAATGCATTGCAGTATTTTGTAACGCCTCATTGTTTAACTGCAGAACATTTGTGTAAAATGTATGAGTTTGACTATCAAAAAGCATTTTCATCAGAAAGTGTTACCAACGAATTAAAAGATTTCTATAAAACATCCGAAAGACCAAAAATTTTAGAGATTTTTACACCAAGTGCAGAAAATGATTTAATTTTAACCGCATATTTTAAAAATATACAATAATGGATTTACAAGAACACGACGATTTTGAAGAAGTAGAAATGAATTTGAAAGAAGGAGATAAAGTGCAATTGATCATTGAAACTGAATCTGCTTTGGGGTATACGGTTTTAATTAATGAAGAATTTGACGGTTTACTTTTTAGAAGTGAAGTTTTTCAGGAGTTAGAAGAAAACATGGAAGTTACTGGCTATATCAAAAATATTCGTGAAGATGGTAAAATTGATGTTTCTTTAAGACCACAAGGTTTTAGAAATGTTATAAATTCGGATGTAGATAAAGTGCTTGCAAGGTTAAAAAGTAGCAGAGAAGGTTTTATTTTAATTACCGATAAAAGCTCGCCAGATTCCATCCGTTTTCACATGAAAATGAGTAAAAAAGCATTTAAAAAAGCTGTTGGAAATCTTTATAAGCAAAAACTTATTGTTATTAAAGACGATAGAATAGAACTGGTTTAGTTTTCAATTATCAATTATCAATTATCAGTTAACAGTTGTCAGTGATCAGTTATCAGTTGTCAGTGATCAGTTTTCAATTATCAATTATCAGTGAACAGTCTCAGTTCACAGTATTCAGAAACAAACTGACTGAATAGTGTAACTGAACACTGCAAACTATTCAATTATCAGTTTTCAATAAATAGTCTCAGTTAAAAGTATTCAGAAACAAACAGACTGAATAGTGTAACTGAACACTGCAAACTATTCAGTGATCAGTTTTCAATGAACAGTCTCAGTTCACAGTATTCAGAAACAAACTGACTTAATAGTGTAACTGAACACTGCAAACTATTCAGTGATCAGTTTTCAATAGATAGTCTCAGTTCACAGTATTCAGAAACAAACTGACTGAATACTGCAACTGAACACTGCAAACTATTCAATTATCAGTTTTCAATAAATAGTCTCAGTTAAAAGTATTCAGAAACAAACAGACTGAATAGTGTAACTGAACACTGCAAACTATTCAGTGATCAGTTTTTAATGAATAGTCTCAGTTAAGAGTATTCAGAAACAAACTGACTGAATACAGCAACTGAATACTGCAAACTATTCAGTGATCAGTTTTTAATGAATAGTCTCAGTTCACAGTATTCAGAAACAAACTGACTGAATACAGCAACTGAACACTGCAAACTATTCAGTGATCAGTTTTCAATAAATAGTCTCAGTTCACAGTATTCAGAAACAAACTGACTGAATAGTGTAACTGAACACTGCAAACTATTCAGTGATCAGTTTTCAGTGAATAGTCTCAGTTAAGAATATTCAGAAACAAACAGACTGAATACAGCAACTGAACACTGCAAACTATTCAATTATCAGTTTTCAGTGAACAGTCTCAGTTAAGAGTATTTAGAAACAAACTGACTGAATACTGCAACTGAATACTGCAAACTATTCAGTGATCAGTTTTCAATAAATAGTCTCAGTTAAGAGTATTCAGAAACAAACTGACTGAATACTGCAACTGAATACTGCATACTATTCAATTATCAGTTATCAATGAACAGTCTCAGTTAAGAGTATTCAGAAACAAACTGACTGAATACTGCAACTGAATACTGCAACTGAACATTGCCAACTTTTTACCGTCCTCCAAGTCTTAAAATGTTTTCATAAAATGCATCTGCATTTGGATCTGAAGGATCCATTTTTCCGTAACCAATTTTGTATTGTTTTAGTGCTTTTTTAATCATTTTGCCAGTTTCATAATATTTGCCAATATAATAATCGCCTAAAGGAGAAGAAGGGAATAATTTTAAAATCATTTTGCCAAAATCGCGCAAACGATCACCGTTTTCTTTTTCCATAATGATATTTTCAATCGCATAAATATCATTTTTTCTGATGCCGAGGTCACTTCCAAATAAAAACTGAATTTCTAAATATTTATTTTCTAAATATGAAATTGCATCCAAAGGAGCCAGATCTTTAATATTTTTATCAAATTCTTCTTTAGTAATTCCAGAATAAACCTCAAAAACTTTTGTAAGTGCTCTAGGTATTGCTTCACTCATTGCAGAAACGGAACTAGAAGTGCTTATTACATCATTAATAACATTAAAATTTTTCATTTCTAAACCAGATAATCCCTTTTGAACTTGATCAATTTGAATTTGTTTATCAGCAGAAAATGACGTGGAATTATTAGTGTAAAAGTAAAAAGTATTGTCTTCTTTTGCGAATTTTAGTAGATTGTAAGACTGTAATTCAGAGCCAATAAAATCTGAAAAACTAGGATTTATGCAAATAAAAGAATTGATAAATGCAGTGTCTTCTTTCAAAAAATGTGTAATTAAATTAGCAGAATATCCTTGACCAACTAATGTAATAAAAGGCGAAGTTCGGTAAGTACTTTCCATATAAAACAAGACTTCATCTCTAATAAAGTTATAGAAATTTTGAGCGGTAGCAGTTAATTGTCCAGAATTGATATTAAAAGAAATGTCGGCTCCTTTGGTGTTTTCCATAGAAATTGAAACGACAATTTGTTTTGGTGCTTTGTCTTTTTTTGCAAATAAAACAGCGTTACCAACATAGGCGTCAAACAAATATTCTTCATCCAAAACAATGGTTAAAGGATAATTTTTAAGACTGTCTTTTTCATATCCTTCGGGAATATAAATACTAATATTTCTATCCGAATCTAAAAAAGTAGATTCTAAACTTTTTTGGATTGTTTTTTGCGAAAATCCGCAGAAATAAAAAAGAATAAATAATAATGTGAGTGAGTTCTTAATCATACGTTAGAATGTTTATTTTTGCAAGCAATGATCTTTTGTTCTGTTACAAGAACGTACAAAATACAAAAATATGATACAACCTGAATGGAAAACAGCTAAAGAATACGAAGATATTACCTATCAAAAGTGCAACGGAGTTGCAAGAATAGCGTTTAACAGACCAAATGTTAGAAATGCATTTCGCCCAAAAACAACAAAAGAGTTGTACGAAGCTTTTTATGATGCTGGCGAAGATGTAAATATTGGTGTGGTTTTGCTATCTGCAGAAGGACCAAGTACAAAAGATGGCGTGTATTCTTTTTGTTCTGGCGGAGATCAAAAAGCAAGAGGACATCAAGGATATGTTGGTGACGATGGTTACCACAGATTAAATATTTTAGAAGTACAACGTTTAATTAGATTTATGCCAAAAGCAGTAATTGCGGTGGTTCCTGGTTGGGCAGTTGGTGGCGGACATAGTTTACATGTGGTTTGCGATTTAACTTTAGCCTCTAAAGAACACGCAATTTTTAAACAAACGGATGCTGATGTAACGTCTTTTGATGGTGGTTACGGTTCTGCATATTTGGCAAAAATGGTTGGTCAAAAAAGAGCAAGAGAAATTTTCTTTTTAGGAAGAAATTATTCGGCACAAGAAGCTTATGATATGGGAATGGTAAATGCTGTTATTCCGCATGACGAATTAGAATCTACCGCTTATGAATGGGCGCAAGAAATATTAGAAAAGAGTCCGACTTCTATTAGAATGTTAAAATTTGCAATGAATTTAACAGATGACGGAATGGTTGGGCAACAAGTTTTTGCTGGTGAAGCAACACGATTGGCGTATATGACGGATGAAGCAAAAGAAGGAAGAGATGCTTTTTTGGAAAAAAGAAAACCTAATTTTCCTAAAAAATGGATACCATAGACAAGTAGGCAGTTTTTAAGCATTCAGTTGGCAGTCACAGTTTTCAGTTTAATAAGTGAATGTGTTTTTTGATTAACGTATAGAAATTAATAGAAATTCCAAATTACCCAGTTTGAAGTTCCTTCTCTTTGGGAAGGTTAGGATGGGCTGTTTTTATGAAATCACAAGTAGTAACTTTTTTAATAAAATGTCCTGATCAAAAAGGATTGGTGGCTAAAATTACTAATTTCTTTTTTGAAAAAGGATTCAATATTTTAAGTTGTCAGCAATATGTAAATTCTATTGAAGATACTTATTTTATGAGAGTTCGTTTAAATGCAGACGGAACAAATATTTCAAAAACTGAATTAGAAAAAAGTTTTTTAGAATTAGCAGCGCCTTTAGAATTTAATTGGTCTGTAAATTATGGCGATAAAAAGCAGAATGTTGCCATTATGGTTTCGCATACAAGTCATAATTTATACGATTTATTAGAGCGATCTAAAGAAGGTCGTTTAGATTGTACTATAAAAATGATTGTTAGTAATCATGATAAATTAAGATACATTGCAGAAATGTTTGGGATTCCTTTTCATTATTTACCCGTTACCAAGGAAACGAAATTAACCCAAGAAGCTCAAGTAATTGAGTTGTTAGATTCTAATGAAATCGATTTGGTAATTATGGCGAGATATATGCAAATCTTGTCTTCGGATTTTATCAATCATTATCCAGAGCGAATTATTAATATTCATCATTCTTTTTTACCTGCTTTTCAAGGAGCAGATCCATATAAAAAAGCATATGAAAGAGGTGTAAAGTTAATAGGAGCAACGGCACATTATGCAACAGAAGATTTAGATGAAGGACCTATTATTGAGCAAGATGTAAAGCCGGTAACACACGAAAGCACGCCAACAACTTTAAAAAGAATTGGTGCAGATATAGAAAAATTAGTATTGGCAAGAGCAGTAAAATGCCATTTAAACCATCAAATAATAGTTTCAGGAAATAGAGCAATTGTTTTTCCAGAAGCAGGGGAGTAAAAAAAAGTAAGTAGTATTTCAGTTGCAGTTGGCAGTCTATAAAAAATAAAATTATCAACTTTAATTTTTGAATCATTTAATTCTCAATAAAAAGGAATGAAAATAATTTGTATTGGGCGCAATTACGCAAAACATATAGAAGAGTTAGCGAACGAAAAACCAGAAAACCCTGTTGTTTTTTTGAAGCCAGATTCTGCAATTTTACCAAAAAAGAATCCATTTTTTATTCCGCCTTTTTCTAATAATGTTCATTATGAAGTAGAGGTTTTAATTAAGATTAATAAAGTTGGTAAATACATTGATGCAAAATTTGCACATAAATATTATGATGAAATTGGTTTAGGAATCGATTTTACAGCAAGAGATGTGCAAGACGCGTGTAAAGAAAAAGGGTTGCCTTGGGAAAAAGCAAAGGCTTTTGATGGAAGTGCCGTTGTGGGTGAATTTTATCCAAAAGAACAATTCGATTTAGAGAATTTACAATTTCAATTGTTTAAGAACGATGAAATTGTTCAGGATGGTAACACCAATGCAATGTTGTGGAAAACCGATGAATTGATTGCTTATGTTTCTCAATATTTTACTTTAAAAAAGGGAGATATTATTTTTACAGGAACGCCTGCAGGCGTTGGAAAAATTTTAGAGAATGATACTTTAAAAGGAGTTATTGAAGGAAAAGAGGCATTTAATATTAGAGTGAAATAAACGAGAATTAAATAATTGGGATATTTAGGTTGCATATTTCTTTTTTACGTGGGTTTTTATTTTTTTAGACTTGCAGAAAATCATGAAAAGAATAAATGGTTATTTGGTTTTTTAGGAATCATTATTTTCGCAGTCGCATATTTCACGTATGTTCTTTTTTGTAAGTTTTTTAATTCAGAAGAGTTTAATGTAGATAATCTGCCAGCAATAGGTATGAAAGCATTTTTTATCGGTTTATTTTTTCTGGTTATTATATTTCATTTATTAAATTTTGTTTGGAGTAAAAAAAAGAAGGTAAAGGTTGATTCAATAGATAAAATAGGAGAATAGATGAAAGCAGAAATTATAACCATTGGAGATGAGATTTTAATAGGTCAGATTGTTGATACAAATTCACAGTGGATAGGAATTGAATTGAATAAGATTGGGGTTTCTGTGTATCAGATTTCTTCAATTCAGGATGATAAACAACACATTTTAAATGCGTTAAAAGAAGCGCAAGAAAGAGTAGATATTGTTATTCTAACAGGAGGCCTAGGACCAACAAAAGATGATATCACAAAAAAAACCATTGCAGAATTCTTTCATGATGATGAAATTGTTGAATATCCAGAAGTTTTAGAACACATTAAAGGATTGTTTAGAAAAATAAACCATCCGTTTAAAGAAGTGCAGCGTTTTCAAGCGCAATTGCCATCCAAAGCAACTTTATTAATGAATAATTTTGGGACAGCACCAGGAATGTGGTTTTATGAAAATAACACAGTCTTTGTGTCACTTCCCGGAGTTCCTTATGAAATGAAAGGGTTAATTACTAATCAGGTTTTACCAAGAATTCAGCAACAATTTAAATTGCCATTTATTATTCATAAAACAATTATGACGTATGGACAAGGCGAAAGTACGATTGCAGAAAGAATAGAAGATTTTGAGAATAATTTACCAGCTTATATAAAGTTAGCGTACTTGCCCTCGTTTGGTAAAGTGCGTTTAAGATTATCCGCCAAAGGCGAAAACAAAGAAATTCTTGAAAAGGAGTTAAACGAAAAAGTTGCTGCAATTTATCAACTAATTCCAGAAATTATTACAGGTTTAGATGATGATCGTTCTTTAGAAAAAAGAGTAGGAGAGTTGTTGCAAAAGAATAACAAGACAATTTGTACAGCAGAAAGCATTACAGGTGGTAAAATAGCTGCAACAATTGTCTCTATAGAAGGTTCATCAGCCTATTACAAAGGCAGTTTTGTAACCTATTCTGCCGCAACAAAAACAAGTTTGTTAGGCGTTTTGCCAGCAACGATTCAAGAACATTCTGTTGTAAGTAAAGAGGTTGCTTTAGAAATGGCAAAAGGTGCAAAAGAAAGATTGCAAACTAATTATGCAATTGCAGTTACAGGAAACGCAGGCCCAACAACAGATCATAATGATAAAAGTGTTGGTTTGGTGTATATTGCTTTTGTATCCGATGAAAAAGAGTTCGTTGAGGAATTTAATTTTGGGCAACCAAGAGAAAAAGTGATTAATAGAACCGTTAGTAAAGCGCTAGAAATAGTGTACAGAGAATTGATGTAATCTGCTTTTACAACCCATTTATTTTGTTCTAAATTAGAATAAGTGAGCTAAAAATGAATGGTAGTAGTCTATAATTATTTATTATTAGTTGGTATTTTGGTTTTTAAATATGGCTCTATTTTTACCAAATTATAAACAGTTTAGAACTTTTGGAAAACTATATTACTTTTTTAAGATTTCAGGTTTTTTAAAAACGAGCCTGAAAAACAAGGGTTTAAAAGTTCTAGTAATTTTAGAAATCTATTTATTACCAGGTCTTTTTAGAGTTTGTTTATCTAAAAAGCATCAGAAAAAAAGGCCTTTTTGATATCGATGAAACATTATTACAAAAGAAAAGTAAAAAATTTATAAAATTGTTTTGTTCATAATTAGAATTAATTGTAAATTTGCACCTCGTTTAGAGATAACACTATAAAATACTGTCAAGATAATGTCTAGAGTTTGTGAATTAACAGGAAAAAAAGCAATGGTTGGGAACAATGTTTCTCATGCTATGAATAGAACAAAAAGAACATTTGACGCTAACTTAATGACCAAGCGTTTTTATATTCCAGAAGAAGATAAGTGGATTACATTAAAGATATCTGCTTCAGCTTTAAAAAATATTAACAAGAAAGGAATTTCTGCAGTTATTAAAGAAGCAAAAGCTAACGGATTTTTAACAAAATAATCTAAAGCTAGTAAAAACATACAGAGATGGCAAAAAAAGGAAACAGAGTTCAGGTAATTTTAGAATGTACAGAGCATAAAGCTTCAGGAGAAAGAGGTACTTCTAGATATATTACTACTAAGAACAAAAAGAACACTCCAGATAGAATGGAAATTAAAAAATTCAATCCTATCTTAAAAAAAGTGACTGTTCACAAAGAAATTAAATAATTAAAACATCTAGAACTCAGAAATGAGCATATAGATTAAAAACATTTAGACAATGGCAAAAAAAACAGTTGCATCGTTACAAACTTCATCTAAAAGATTAAGTAAAGCTATCAAAATGGTGAAATCTCCAAAATCAGGAGCTTACACATTTGTAGAATCGATCATGGAACCAGAAAAAGTAGATGCCTTTTTAGCAAAAAAGTAATATTTACTACATAAAATATTTAAAGCTACTTTCTAATTTAGAAAGTAGCTTTTTTTATGGGTTATAATTACGTATTTTTGAGCGTTACCTAAAGGTCGGGCTTTACGCTAAATCTTTTTTTAATTAAAACCTGCTAAGGCAGATTTTTTAATCAAAAAAAGGATATCGCTTCAATCCCTAACGCCAGTTGTTTGCTAATAAAAAGTAAATCTGACAAATTGACGACAATTTAAGGTGGCACAATATTAGACAGCTAAAAAGTATTAACTAAAAACTAGCAACTCGAATTATGAGTTTTTTTAAAAATATATTTTCAAAAGAAAAAAAAGAAACCTTAGATAAAGGGTTAGAAAAATCTAAAGAAAGTTTCTTTGGCAAACTATCAAAAGCAGTCGTTGGAAAATCTAAAGTAGATGAAGATGTTTTAGATAGTTTAGAAGAGATTTTGGTGGCATCAGATGTTGGTGTAAATACAACGCTTAAAATTATAACAAGAATAGAAGAAAGAGTAGCCAAAGATAAATATGTAGGCACAGACGAGTTAAATACAATTCTTAGAGAAGAAATTGCCGGACTTTTATCTGAAACAAATATTGGTAATGAAACTGATTTTACTATTCCTGCAGATAAAAAACCTTACGTAATAATGGTTGTTGGTGTTAACGGAGTTGGTAAAACCACTACCATTGGTAAATTAGCAAGTCAGTTTAAAAAACAAGGATTAAAGGTTATTTTAGGAGCAGCAGATACTTTTAGAGCTGCAGCAATAGATCAATTACAGGTTTGGGCAGACAGAACAGATGTGCCAATTGTGCGCCAAGAAATGGGTTCTGATCCTGCTTCTGTAGCTTTTGATACTTTAAAATCTGCAGTAACGCAAAATGCAGATGTTGTAATTATTGATACTGCAGGTCGTTTGCATAATAAAGTTAATTTAATGAACGAATTAACAAAGATAAAACGTGTAATGCAAAAAGTTGTAGCAGATGCACCACATGAGGTTTTATTAGTTTTAGATGGTTCTACAGGTCAGAATGCATTTGAGCAAGCAAAACAATTTACATTAGCAACAGAAGTTACTTCTTTAGCAGTTACTAAATTAGACGGAACAGCTAAAGGCGGAGTCGTCATCGGTATTTCTGATCAATTTAAAATTCCTGTAAAATATATCGGAGTAGGAGAAGGTATAGACGATTTGCAAGTGTTTAATAAACACGAATTTGTAGATTCCTTTTTTAAGTAAATACAGTAGTTTTAAAACATAAAAAAACTCCTTTTTAATGAGTTTTTTTTATGTTTTAAAATAAAGTTTTGCTAAAGTTTAATATTTCTAAGATATGCAAGTGTACTGTATTTAGCGTTATAACTTCTATGCAGTAAAATTTTTAGCTAGTTTATTAATAATCAATTTTATAAAAAACGAATGCTATCTATTTTAGCCTTTAGTTTTAAAGCTTATATAATTTATATATCATCAAATAGTTACTTCATTTTTTTTACTTTTTAGCCAGTTATTTAGAAGAACATAAACGGTTCCTGAAACTAGTAATGATTGAACTGCAGGGATTCCTACAGAATATTGATATTGCGTTAAATAACCAACTAACAGACCCACGAGTACACTTATTGTTGCCAACCAATTCCATGATTGATCTGTTGTAAAAGCTGTTTTGTTCACAAAAAAGTAGTGACTCATAATGACTCCTGCAATTACAGGAATTACTAGCGCTAATGCATATAAGAAATTAATAAATTGATCCATAATACCTATTAGTGCTAATATAATTCCGAGTACTGCAAATAGCAGTGTCATCATTTTTCTGCTTTTGTCGTCCTTCAGGTTAAACATATTGCAAAGTACTAGACCTCCTGTATAATTACTCACCAATTGACTGGTCCACGTAGCAACCCATAAAACCACGAATCCCCAAGCTGGAAAACCTAATTCTTGCATTACTTCTACAATATCTGCATTACCAGAACCCATAGACATAATACCACCTACTAAAAACAACGGAAAACCAACGATTATGATGCCTAACGGAATCAAAATATTATCTTTCCATTTTGGCTTTGCAAATCGAGTGTAATCTGGAGCAATAAGCCATTGGGCAACATTTATGCCAATCACTAGATTAATAGCTTCTACAAAAGACATGTTTCCTTCTGGACTCCAGGATGCTATTTTTTCCCATCCTAAATTGTTAATAGATAAATAAAGTGCCACAGTAACTAATAGTAATCCGGCAGGAATAGCTATATAATCTACCCATTTTATAGAACCATAGCCCAATATGGATGGAATTGCAAAAAGGAAACCGATAAGTGCAGTACTTAAAATGCATAAAAACAAATCATCCTGTTTGCTGATTCCTAGTAAAGCGATAAAAGCATCTGCTGCAACAGAAGTTTGAATTGCCCACCAACCTAAAGTTAACATCAAAATAACAATACCTACAACAACTCTAGCCTGTTCTTTTCCAAAACTTAAAGCGGCCAAAGCTGATGAAGTTAAGCCTGATTTTGCTCCTATATACCCTTGTATAGCATTCCCAATCCATTGAAAAAATACGAGACCTACTATTAAAATCCCTATGATTTCGAGTAAACTAAAGTTTGCAATTAAAATGCCTCCTATTAAAAGTACAGGAATACAAAACTCGAGTCCGCCAAAAATAATAGCTGGAACATACCAAGGTTGACGTTCAGTTACTGGCACAGCTGAAAAAGCTGAATCTTTATTTTTTTGTGAATTTTTAGAAATATTTTCCATTGGTTTTATACTTTAATACTTAATATTGAAATTATACTTTAGTCTTCCTTAAACAAAAAGAATAGAATTTCACTTTTCTCTAACGTTTCTGTTTTACGAATTTCATCTTTATTTAAATAAATTAAATCTCCTGCATTCATGATTTTTTCATTTCCATCTTTTGTAAATACCTTCAACTTTCCAGAAATTAAATAGCTTATTTCATGCGAATCAAGTGTCTTAAAATCAAGTTTTTGCCCTTTTTTTAAAACTACGGAACCACAATCTACAGCGATTCCTTTTTCTTGCTTTTGAATGATGTATTTTAAATAACAATCATTTTCTGGATAACTTAATTTTATAACTTCCATCTCTTTTTGGTTTTGTTATGCTTTACCAATTTTAGGATAATGCTCTAAAGCTTGCGCTGTTGTAATAAAGCCATTTTTAATATCTTTTTCTATCTTCTCAATAGGTCGGTTTTTAGGATCTCCATAGCCACCACCTGTTGCAGTTACTAGCTTTACTCGATCGCCTTTATTGAGCTTTACATTTGTAACAACATTGTAGGTTTCTTCAGTACCATCGGTTCTTATTACTGTAAAATAATTATAACTGCCTTCTTTTCCGTCAAAAAGCCCCCAAGTAGGAATTGAATACCCTAAAAATGCACCCGTTAAATATGCTTCATCAGATAAAATTTTAAAGGTTAAATATTGTCCATTTCCGCCTTGAAATTCTCCGTAACCACCACCTTCATTATGAAAAGCATATTCTTCTACAACAACGCCATATTTTCTTTCTCGAGTTTCTGCAGGAATGTTATAAGATTCTCCATGTGCATATGAAAATTGTCCACGATTTCCATCGTGCGTAGCACAACCTCCCCAACCTCCAGAAAGCGGTTCTGCCTGAACGTAAAACTCATTAGTTACGGGATGAATTCCAGAAATATACGTTACACATACCGATCTAAAATGACCTGCTGGTAATTTATCTGGAACCACAGGGCCTAACGTTTTTAGCAACAAATCGATGGCAGCTAAAAAAACTTCATAATAAACAGAAATTGGCGCGGGTGCCTCTGCACTTACGATTGTCTTTTCTGGACAAATTAATTTTACGTGCTTAAAAGAGCCGTTATTTGCGGGTAATGTTGGTGTGGTTATCGATTTAAAAGCCGCTCTAACAGCGGTTTCTAATCCTGTTCTTGATAAATTTAAAGGCCCTTTTAATTGTTGATGAGATCCTGTAAAATCGCAAATCATGTTTTCATCTGAAATTGTTATTTTTAATTTCAGAGGAAAAGGACCGTTGCCAAAACCGTCATTCTCTATCCAACCTGTGTTTTCATACTCACCATTCGGAATTTTTTTCAACTCTTGTAAACTAATACGCTCGCCATAATCCATAAATTCTTCCGCAGCTTGTTTATATGCTTCTAAACCGTATTTGTCAATTAATTTTACAATTCTTTCGGCTCCTACATCATTTGCAGCAATGCCCGAAAATAAATCTCCTAACGTACTTTTTGGAAGTCTAACATTTGCTTCTAACATTTTAATAAGCGCTGAATTTAATTTGCCTTCCTCTTTAATTTTAACAAAAGGGAAATGCAAACCTTCTTGATAAATTTCAGTAGACACTGTTGATACAGAACCTGGGTTTGTTCCGCCAATATCTGTCCAATGTGCTTTGTTTACTGTAAAAGCAACACGCTCTCCTTTATAAAAAACAGGTGTAATTAACGCAATGTCTGATAAATGTGTTCCGCCACCTGCATAAGGCGTGTTGGCGATAATAACATCTCCTTCTTTTATTGGGTCCTCATTGTCAAACCGTTCTAATGTTTCTTCTACCACAAGACTCATTGCTGCTAAAAAGGTAATTACTCCGTTACCTTGCGCTAACAATCGTCCTTCGCCATCGGTAATACCCACTGCATAATCTAATGCCTCGTATATTATAGGACTCATACTGGTTCTCTGAATTGTTTCAAACATTGCTTCACCAATAGAAATTAATGAATCTTGAATGATATCTGATGTGAATTTATTTAAGCTCATAATTATTTTGTTTTGCTAATGATAATGTTTGCATACGCATCAATTGAAAATTGATGATTAGGTGGTACAACTGTGGATGTAGATTGTTCTACAATGATTGCCGGTCCTTCTATGGTCATTCCAGGCTCTAATTTAGTGCGATCATAAAAATTAGCCTCATGAATGCCTGCCTCATCAAAATCTACAGCTTCTTTAACAATTAAAGCATCTGCGATTGTGTTACCTTTTGATGTAACCTTGGCAATAATTGGCTTATTTACGATAACCTCTGCCACCAAGTGATAATTCACAATTTCAATTGTTGTATTTTTTAAACTAAACGCGTAACGCTTTTTATGTAATTGATGAAAATTATTCTCGATTTCATCCATTTTTAAATCATCTAAATTAGGAATACCCAATTTTACCGAATGTTCTTGACCATTGTAACGCAGGTCTAAATAATACTCAAATTTGATGTCTTCTTTTAAATAAGAATCTCTTTCGTAGGCTTTCACGGCCTCATTCTTCATTTCTTGAAAAACAGCTTTCAACGTAGAGAATTTATCTTCATTCAAGTCCATTACATCGGTTCGAATGTAATCTCTTCTTAAATCTGACATTAGCATTCCGAAAGCAGAAAATACGCCTGCATTAAGAGGTATAATTACTTCTGGCATTTGCAGTTCTTGCGCTAAATAAGCGCCATGCATGGGTCCGCCACCACCAATAACAACTAATGTGAAATCTCTTGGATCGTAGCCTTTATTTACAGAAACACTTTTTAATGCATTGATCATATTAGAGTTAGCCACACGAATTACACCACGTGCAACCTCTTGCATCGTCATATCTAATGTTTCACAAAGTGGTTTTGCCGCTTTTTCTATGCTATTGAAGTCTGGTTTTAATTCACCTCCTAAGAAGTAGTCTTTATGTATGCGGTTGCAAACAACATTTGCATCTGTTGTTGTAAAATGAGTACCTCCTTGTCCATAAGACGAAGGGCCTGGATTTGCAGCTGCACTTTTTGGGCCAACACGCATCTTACCACCATCATCTAACCAAGCAATACTTCCGCCGCCATTTCCTATTTCTACAATATCAATAACTGGAGTTAGTATCGGGAATCCGGCTTGGGTTTTTGTTTTTTCAATATTGTAAGTAGTTACAATTTTTGGTGTTCCGTTTTCAATCAAAGAACATTTTGCTGTTGTACCACCAATATCTAAAACTAATAAATTTTCTTTACCAATTGTTTTACCTAATACTACTGCGCCTAGGATACCACTTGCAGGTCCAGATTCAATAAGCGTAATAGGGTTTGCCTTTACATCATCTACCGTGGTAATGCCACCATTAGATTGCATAATATAAAGATCATTTTTATATCCCAACTTTTGTAAATGATGCGTTAAGTTATTTAAGTATTTGGTGGCTAATGGTTTTACATAAGCAGAAAGCACTGTAGAACTCGTACGCTCATATTCTCTCCATTCTCTTGTAACTTCATAGGATGAGATAACTTCGAATTGTGGATATTTAGTACGAATATAATTCGCTAATTTTTCTTCATGAATAGGATTTTTGTAGCCATGTAAAAAACAAATTGCAATTGCTTCTACTCCTTCTTTTATAAATTCTACAATATGTTTATCTACGGTAGTTTCATCAATTGGTGTAATAATTTCCCCTAAATAATTGATGCGTTCTTTAACTTCTTGTCTTAAATATCGCTCTACAAAGGGTGCTTCCTTTTTAAAGTTAAAGTTATATAAATCGGGTCTTGTTCCTCTTGCAATTTCTAAAACATCTCGAAAACCTTCTGTTGTAATTAATGCTGTTTTTGCTCCTTTTCTTTCTGTTATTGCGTTGATTACAACGGTAGTGCCGTGTGCAAAAAAATCAATAGTACTAAGGTCTAGATTTATTTTATCGATAGCGTTGAGAATTCCTTTCTCAAATTCGCCTGGAGTGGTACTTGCCTTTGATACCTCTACATTTTTAACCTCTTTGTTTTTTTGATCGTAATCGAAAAACACAAGATCTGTAAAAGTTCCTCCAATATCTGTTGCTACTCTCATATCTTTTATTATTTATTATTGAAATTCCATTTTGAAAAATAGCGAAGTTTTAAATTCAAAAACTTATCTAAACTTGCCGGCTTAAGGCAAATTAATCCCGCTAGATGCTGAAACAAGTTCAGTATTATAAGCGGGATTTTTGATTTAACACCTCTAACACTCTTCGTCAAAATAGTAAAAAAGTATTCTTATTTGATACTACAATGAGCCCATCTCGCGGTATTTATTTACTTACGCGAACTACAATTTTTCCTATCTGCTGATTAGAAAGCATATATTCATACGCTTTTTTGTAATCTTTGAAATCAAAAACTTTGCTCACCACTGGTTTGATTGCTCCTGTTTTAATTCTTTCTAAAATATAAGCTTTACATTCATTCAATTTATTGATATCTTCTACATGATTGAATTGAGAATATGCATCCATAATTGCTTTTTTACGAATTAAAGGAACCAATGGGTATAGTGTTGGATTCGGATCTAATAATCCGTAAATAATAATCACTGCACCCATTGATAATGAGTCTAAATATTCGTTACAAAAGTTTCCTGCTACTGGGTCATACACGAAACTAACGCCTTTTCCACCCGTTATTTCTGCCAATCTGTTTTCAACAGACTCCTCGTTTGTGATGACAAGATTATGGATGCCTAATTTTTTTAACTCCTCTTTTTTAGCACTTGACCTTGTAGATCCAATAGCATTGGCACCAGCATCTCTTGCCAATTCAAAACAACCATAGCCAGCGGAGCTAGAAATAGGAGGGATAAAAATAAAATCGTCTTTTTTTACGCTACCTACATGAAATAAAGCAAAATATGCGGTAGAATATTGCATCCAAATAGAACAAGCTTCTTCTGTAGTTAAATTTTCTGGCGCTTTTGACAAATAATCTTGTGGTACTGTAGCATATTCACCTTGCACACCATATTTATCTGTATTTAAAGGTATAGAAGTAACCCTATCACCTACCTTAAAATCAGTTACTTTAGCACCTATTTTAATAACTTCACCTGTTGCTTCTGAACCAATACGTGCAGGAAAAGTAGGCAACGTAGTATGCGCACCTTGATAATGAAGCACATCTGCTCTATTTATAGCAAATGCATCGACTCTGAATAATACTTCATCGTTTACTGGGTCTTCTAGCGTTACATTGTCCATTTTTAAAACGTCTAGCTGTCCTGTTTCATGAAACTGTAAAATGTTACAATTGATTTTCATAATTTGTTATTTTAAGTGTTGATTATTATTTAATTTTTGCGTCAGTAATCCTGCCTTCCTATCTAATTATTGATAAGAAGAAAAATTAATTATTAAATTTTTGTAATTAGTTTTCTAGATTTAGAAAGTATAGGATAGATCTATCCCAATGGTTGTAGGTGTATTTGGAAACCTTAAGTTGTTAAAACCAAATTCTGCTGTTGGAAAAAACTCTGTATTAAACTTGGTGTTTAAAATATTATTAGCCCAAAGGTTGATTCCTATTTTATCAAATTTTAGATTTATTCTTGCATTTACCAGCGTGTATGGATCTTGTTTGTACTCTTCTAAAGGATCCCAATATTGTGTTCCTCTACTATCAACATTTAAATGAAATCCTAATTTTGATTTTTCTCCTAATTCAAAATTAGCATTTGCACCTAGTTGAATTGTACTTTTTATGGTGAATGGTGATGTATTTCCGCTAACATCTACATCTTCATGGGTTTCATAATCAAATGCAGCCGCGTTGGTTAATCTGTTGTACGTTCCTTTTTTTATCTCACCATCATTAAGACCTAAACTTGCAAAGAAATCTAGATTATTAGTTGCTCTAAATTTTATTTCTGATTCAAATCCTGAAATTTTAGATTCATCAAAGTTATAAATTCCCAATACCGCTGGTGTTACAGGAATAAAAGTGTATTGTTGCTGATTTTGAAAATCGATATAATAAAATGAGTTATTAAAAATAATTCTGTTATTTAAAAAGCTTGTTTTTAAACCTATTTCATAATTATTTGTAAACTCTGCTTTGTACGTTTTATCAAATTTTACAGTAGTATCAGAATTAAATCCTCCACTTCTATAACCACGTCCGTAATTTGCATACCCCATTGTGTTTTCTGAAAATTGATAAGATATTGAAAATTTAGGTTGCCAAACAGTGATGTCGTTTTCTTGAGAAGTATTAGAGATACGAGATTCATTTGTTAGTTTATCATAATCTACTCTAACTCCTGCAGAAAGCGTGAATTTAGAAGATAATTTAAAATCTAAAAAACCAAAACCTGCCAAGGTTGCAATAGAATTATCATCATCGTTTCCTACTAATGGATCTTTACTATAATTTGCATTTTCAGCAGAAGCATCTACAAATCCGCCTTCATAATAGGTTTTATTTAAAAATGTTGAAGTGTTTAAATAACGCTTACTATTCTGATACAGTGTACCAAAAGTATAATTGATTTTAGAATTTTCATTCTCTTTTGATGTTACTCTAATTTCTTGACTAAATGTATCAGAATCTGCTTGTTGTGATACTTTACTAAAAGCATACTGTGTATAATCATTTTCACCTATGTAATATCTTTTAGTAGCATTATAGGAAGTAACTGACTGTATTTTCATTTTATTCAATGAACCTTCAAGCTTAAAACTACTCAACGAATTCGAAAGATCTGAATCTCCTAAAATATCACCAAATGGCTCACTCGAATAGTCATTATCTGCTAGTGGCGGTCCTGCAACAAAAATATCAGTTTTAGTTACATAATAGTTTCCACCTGCATCTACATTAAAATTATCTTGAACAAAAGTTGCAGACCATCTTGGGTTAAATCTATATTTCAGTTTTGCTCTTACATTGTATTCTTTTGAAAAATCTACGTTTTGGTTTAAAAAAGTATTGTTAATCAACCCATCAAAAGAATTATAATGACCGGTAACACTATAAAAAAAATTTACTTTTTACCAAAGCACCAGAAGAAGAAAGTCCTGCTCCAAACATTCCGCCGTTACCAGATGATAGCATAACTTTGGTCTTATTTTTATTTGTTGGCTCTTTTGTAGTAATATTAATAGCGCCTGCAATTGCATTTTTACCGTACAATGTTCCTTGAGGTCCTTTTACAAATTCTAATAATTCAATATCATATAAAGACATATTCATAGCACTTGCATCTGGCAAAGTCATTCCGTCTATAACAACAGCCACAGGAGATTCTGCATTTCTAATTTGCGAAATTCCTCTTACGGTTAAGAAGTTAACGCCAGGTTGTTGTGCTTCGTTAAAAGTTACATTTGATATTTGAGAAGTAAATGATTGAATATTATTAATACCACTTAACTCAATTGTTTCTGCATTTACAGCTACTGTGGTTTCTGGAAGACTTTGAATAGCTTGCGCCCTTACCCGTGCTTTACTAGCTACTGACGAAAACCCTTTAATAGTAATAGAGCCCAATTGATTCGATGCTTCTAATAGTGTAATAAACAAATTATTGCTTGTTATTTGAACTGTTTTAGTCTCAAATCCTAAATAAGAAACGACTAACTCGTTCGTCGCTTTAGGTACAGAAATAATAAAATCCCCGTTAAAATCAGAAGTAACTCCGTTGTTTGAATTGTTTTTTTCGATGATAGTAGCTCCAGGCAATGGGTTTCCTGTTTTGTCTAAAATTTTACCTCCTATATCTTTATTTGTTTGTCCAAAAATGAACAGGGAGCTACTGCATAAAATGCAAAGAAATAAATATTTCATTATCAAGTATTTAAAATTAGTTAAACAAATCTAAAAATATATTATTATTAATTCCATCATTCCTGTTAATTTAATGTTATTCCTTAAAAATAGGAATTTAATAGGAATACTTGTATTTTTGAATACCTAAAAGATACAACAATGAATGTAAGAGGAATTCAACTTTCAAATGGTTTTATAGAAAGCCTTCACAATGAGTTATTAGTAACTTTCTCCAAACATTATGGGGTAGAATTAAAAACGTTGACTGTATTTCAGTTGTATGGCTTTGGTAATTTCAATGAGAAAGAACCTAACTTAAAAGGATTTATAATTGAAAAAACCACAAAATGGATTAACGGCAAATATATTTATAATAAAGTTAGAGAAGTACAAAAAGGAAA
The DNA here is from genome assembly GCF_002954665.1 of Polaribacter glomeratus. Classification (GTDB taxonomy): domain Bacteria; phylum Bacteroidota; class Bacteroidia; order Flavobacteriales; family Flavobacteriaceae; genus Polaribacter; species Polaribacter glomeratus. The sequence goes on from NZ_MSCM01000001.1 coordinate 502,164, forward strand.
CAGTAAGAATGTAAAAATGAGAAGGGATTACTTATCGCTGCTAATTATTGCCGCAGGATATGACAATTACAAACAATATTTAAAGGAATCTCTATACATTAGCGATGCTACTCGAGAAGCAGAAGGCGGAAATATTGAAGATGATTCAACCAATGAAAATGCGCTTTACTATGTTGGATATTATGTAGAAAACGAACAATATTTTATAAAGAGTAAGTTTACCATTCATAAAATGAAAACAGTTTCTTGGGAAATTTTATATTGGGAAAGAAATTCGAAACCTATTTTTTATACCTATTATGGAAAATGTGTGCCAACAGGAGAAAGTGCATTGTCTTTTTACTTTAATAAAGAAAACTCTAGTTTAAACAAAGAGTGTTTTGTGAACTTATTTTATGGCAATAATATGCAATCTAAACCAATTTTGTTGGGCGCTTATTGTGGTTTTAATAGAAATAACGGACCCGTTATAGGTAAATTAATTTTAGAACAAGTTAATGATAAAGAAACACAAGATATAAAAGTGAGATCTACTGAAGTAAATCCTATTTTTCACCACTATTTATATTCACAACGAATGGAGGTAGAAAACATTTTACCGCATAAAGATTCTGATCTCTCTGTTTCTGTGAATCGTTTAGAAATTGTAAACTTTTTAATTGGAGACTATTTTGGATTCTACCTTGATGAAAATAATTACTTAATTCCTATCAACTTTATAGTGCACAATGACCTTGGCGAGTTAACTTTAAAAATCAATAATAAAAGTTTTAAAGGAATCGGTAGAATTAATAAAACAGAAAACTATTTAATTTCTGAATTTTCAGAAAAAAACAATTCGTATTCTCAGTTTTCTATTCAAATAAAACCTTTAGAAAAAGATTTGTTTAAAAGTTACATATTAGTGTATTCTGGAGCAGATGTTTTAAGCGGAAAAGTTTTATTATGGAAAAATAATAGTGCTTTAGAGGCATTGTTAGAGGCTAATAAAGGATTTTATTTAAATATTAGTGACGTAGATGCAACTATTGAGAAGAAAATTGAACAGTATCTTAAGGAGAAAGTCATTTAAAAATAGCAGTTTACTATCATTTGTCTTTTATAAAAGGTTTAAAATTGGATTTTTTAAAATTAAGTCTTTAATACTTTTTTTCATAAGATGAACTACAACGGCAATTACTTTAGCACCTAAATTTAATAAGAAATAATTGCAGTAATTTTTCTAAATAGTTGAAGAAACAGTACTAATTATAAATTTAATTGTGTCTAATTTTTTTCTGATTTTACTTTAAGAGTTGATATGTAAATACCAATAGAAAGCGAAACTCCAATAAATAAAAGTGAAAACCATTCAGGAATTTTTAGCAAGCCAGCTGTCATTAATTTAATAGAGACAAATACAAGAATGGCAAAAATACTGTATTTTAAGTAGGTGAATTTATCGAGCATATTTGACAAGAAAAAGTAAAGAGATCTTAAACCCATGATGGCAAATATGTTTGAACTATATACAATAAAAGGGTCTGTGGTTACTGCAAAAATTGCAGGAATGCTGTCTAGTGCAAAAAGTAAATCTGTAAATTCGATAGTTATTAATGCACCAAAAAGTGCCGTAAAAACAGTTCTACCATTTACTTTAGCAATGTATTTGCCGCCGTGTAATTCTTTACTGAATCTAAATAATTTCATGATTCCTTTTGGTTCTTTTTCTACTTCTTGTTCTGGCTCTTTTTTTAACATTTTTAGAGCTGTAAATAATAAAAATAAACCAAAAATAATACTCATTCCGTGAATTTTATCTAATAAGATCAATCCAACACTAATTAAAATTGCACGAAATATAATTGCCCCAAGAATTCCAAGAAATAATAATTTATGTTGATATTGACTCGGAATTTTAAAAGAAGTAAAGATAATAGCAATTACAAAAAGGTTGTCAACACTTAAAGAAAGTTCAATAATATAGCCTGTTAAGTATTTAATTACTGCTTCAGTTGGTTGTAGGTTATTTAAGTTTTCTGTCAGATTATTATCGTAAAACCAATATATAAGACCAGAAAAGATGAGTGCATTGGTAATAAAGAAAATAGTTTCAAAAACAGCTCTTTTTACAGAGGTTACGCGATTTTTTTTATGTAAAATAAAAAAATCAATTAGTAAAAGTGCAAGTAAGTAAGATATTAATACAATCCAAGGGGTCATTTTTTCCATAAAACTCTATAGCAGTTTTGTTAATTTATTTTTTGATCTTCTTGCAGTTTATTCTAATAATTTCAATAAATATTGGTAAAACAGATAGTAGCATAATTACTAATATCATAGCTTCAAAATTATTTTTCACAAAGGTTAGATTTCCAAAAAAGTAACCTAGAAAAACCAAACTAAAAACCCACACAAATGCTCCAATTATATTAAAGCGAGCAAATTTTGCATAAGGCATTTCTGCAATTCCTGCCACAAAAGGCGCAAAAGTTCTAATAATAGGTAAAAAACGTGCAATAATGATTGTTTTAGGACCATGAAGCGTATAAAATTCATTGGTCTTTATAATGTATTTTGGATTCACGATTGATTTATTCCTAATTTTCCAATTCAGCACTTTTAGACCTATATGTTTACCAAGATAATAATTTAAACCATCACCAATAATTGCAGCTATGAGCAATAGAATAAGTGTTAAAACGAGATTCAACTCCGCTGTTTCTCCCAAATCATTTTTAACACCTGCGCAAAAAGTACCAGCAGTAAATAATAGAGCATCTCCTGGTAAAAAAGCCATAACTAAGAGTCCTGTCTCCAAAAATACGATTAAAAAGAGAATGGCATAAATCCAAATTCCATACTCTAAAACCAATTCAAAAAGGTGTTTATCTAGATTTAGGAAAAAATTTCCAAAAATATTTATAATTTCCAAAGTAGGGTTCTGTTTAGTGTTTTTAGGCTTAAATTATTTTTTAATATTGCTACTAAGTAGTTTCTTTAATCAATTTTTAAAACGGATTCTTTAAGTAGTACATATTTTTTATCTATAGATTTTTGTAAAAAAAGAAGGATAAAATAAAAACGATTCTGTTAATTTTTTAAATTCCAAAACCTTTTTTATTTTAACCCTTAAAAATCTATTTTAATATTTTTTTAGACTTTATAACTTCAGTAAAAAATATAGTTGATATTATTTATATCCTTTTTATTAATAAATCATTATTAATTTTTGAAACATTTATAGGTATTTTTTCTTCCACAATATTTGCTGATTCTAGCCCAAAGTCTGAAATGATTGTTAAACCACTCGATTTTAAGATGCGATAGAGTTTTATGGTGAATATATCTATTAGTGATAATTCATTTTCTGATGCCGCTCGTGAGTTTATTAAAACGTATTTAAAATCTGTTGGAATCTTATAATCAATCAAGCTTTTAAAAGCACTTTCGGGTATTATCTCTCCCGAATCAATTAAATCTTGATAAATTTTCTTGATAAAATAATCGATTAAGTGCGGTTCCTTAAATCCTAAATTTAAGGTAACAAAAAAGGCTCTTTTTGGTATAAGCGTTTCAATTTCATAGGCAATTTCGTGAGGCATATCAGTAATATTTAAATGTAAAAACCAATATACTTTTGCCTTTTTAGGTTGCATGTAAAATAAGGAATGTACGATGGTTCTATCAATTAAATTAGCATTAGAAGATCTTGTTGGATATACAATATTAGTGGCGTAAAAAGGAATCTGAATATCATCCTGAATACTAATTAGCATCGGCTTAATGTCTACCATTTGTTGATATTCGGCAAATTTGCTTCTTAATCTTTTAGCTTTGTTATAAAATAGCAGTAATAAAAAGAAAAATGACGCCAGCAAAAGTGTAAACCATCCACCGTGAGGAATTTTATTAAGATTTGATATTAAAAAAGTGAATTCTATACTAAAAAAAACAATTACAAAAAAAGCATATATTCTTTTCAATTTTCGTTTTCTAATCCTTAACAAAAAGCCCAACAAAATACTTGTCATAATCATATCTATGGTAATTGCTAGTCCATAAGCAGCTTCCATATTCGACGCTTTTTTGAAAATAAAAATTACTAATAAACATCCAAAGAGTAAAAAATAATTAATTGCAGGTATATAAATTTGACCTTTGTGAGTTGAAGGATACTTAACTTTTAAATTAGTCCATAGTTTAAGTTTAATAGCTTCATTTACTAAGGTGAAAATTCCTGTAATTAATGCCTGACTAGCAATGATTGTAGATAATGTTGCAATACCTATTACGTAATATAAAAATCCATCTGGCACAGTTGCATAAAATACCGAGTCTACACTGCCTTTTCCTTGCATTGATAAACAAAAAGCAGCTTGTCCAAAATAGTTAAGCAACAACATACTTAAAACAAAAGTCCACGCAATTCGTATATTCTTTTTACCGCAATGACCAAGATCAGAATATAATGCTTCTGCTCCTGTACTACATAAAAATACTGCACCTAAAACCCAAATAGCTTTTGGGTAATTATATAAAAACGAAAAGGCATACACAGGATTTATTGCTTTTAGAACTTCTGGGTTTTTTATTAGCTGTAGCGCGCCCAAGGTTCCTAAAGTTAAAAACCAAATAAGCATTACTGGGCCAAAAAAGCCGCCAATTTTTTTAGTTCCAAACTGCTGAATTAAAAACAAACCAATTACAATAGCAACTACAATTGGTAAAGTTGAAATGTCTGGATAAATTAAACTTAATCCCTCAACCGCCGAAGAAATAGAAATTGCAGGTGTTATAAAACCATCACTAATTAATGTGGCACAGCCAATCAATGCAGGATAAATAATCCATTTCGACTTTGTTCTGCGCAATAATGCATACAGCGCAAAAATACCTCCTTCGCCGTGGTTGTCTGCATTTAAAGCTAAGTAAATATATTTAAATGTTGCTATAATTAATAGCGTCCAAAAAATGCAAGATAAACTTCCAAGCACCAATACTTCATCAAAAGTGTTACCTTGGGTAATGGCTGTAAAAACATAAAGAGGTGAGGTTCCTATATCGCCAAAAACAATTCCTAATGTTACTAAAAGTGACATTATTGATACTTTATTTAGGTTTTCTTGCATTTTTTATAGTTAAATTGAATTAAGTTGCACCTTTATTTTAAAGCTGCTTTTAGTTTATTTTGTTGAATTAATTTCTGCCATTTTTCAGCACGTTCTATTTCTGAATCTTGTGTAAATTCACTATTTACATCATATAAATTAAGCGTACTAATTTTGTCTTTCTTTAAAAACATCAATTCTAAATTTAAAGATTGCAATTCAGTATGCATTTTATTTTCTCTTTTAACATCTCTTGTTTTTTTATTAATTTGACAGCCTTTTATCTGGTTTAAATCTATTTTTAAAAGCGATACTTCTTCGTTTATCAACTGCATAAAAACTAGTATATTTTGATAATCGTCAAAGCCAATAAAATTATTATGCCATTGCTCTGTTTCACTCAGAGAAACGTTTTCATTTCTTATGGTATTTTTAAATAATTTTTCTTTTTTTGTGGTATTATTTTTTCCTATAAATATGAAATAAATACATGGTAAAACACAGAATAAGGTAGTGATTGTGTAAATCACAGACATTGATATTTTTATTGCAAGCATAGTGTAAGTTTTTTATTGATTTAACTGCATTAACTTTCTGTTCTCGAAAATTGAGAACACTTTTTAGTAAAAAATAGGAAGTACTTTTTTACGTAAAAAAATGAAAAGGAAAAAGGATAATTTTTGATGTTAGTTTTAAAGGAATCCTATTTCCAATCGCTAAATAAACAAGTTTATAATTGTAAGTTTCGGCAACGGGTTGCTTTAGTTTATTTTCTAAATAGTTATTTGGAATTTTAGATGTTTTTCCAGACCAATTAGCACTGTTTATTTCTAAATGTGCATCAACAATTAATGCTTGATGATTAATGTTGTTAGACAAATTTTTAATTTCTGTTTTGCGATCAAAAGTTGAGGTAGCTTCATTTAATTGAAGTGATGAGGTAAAAGAAAGCCACAAAATAAGGCTAAAAATAAAACACTTAAAGTAAAGCATTTATAAATAATTTGAGTACAAATGTATGTTAATAAATTCATTCATAATTAGATTTTTTTTCAAAAATTTTAAGAATATTTTTTGAACCATTTATTGCTGCGAGTTGTTGAAATAAAATGATTAGAAAATAGCTTAATTTAGTAGGGTTAGACAATTTATCTCTTGAAATTCATCAACATATAAAAGCTACTATTTAATCTTTCTGCTCTAAATGAGACCACAACTTAGGGGTGGATTTTAGATATCTGGGATTTGCTATTTCTTCTAACCATTTTTTTGTAATAAACTCACTTTTTTGAATGCGAGAATCTACGTGTTTAAACAAGTCGTTATTTTTCCACATTGGCTGTTCTGGCCAGTTTACATTGATGTAAGAAAATGCTTTGATAACATCTTTATTGTCATTTAAAGTTTTAATAAAAGGCACAAACCATTGTTCCCAGGCTTGTTTTGCTTGCGCAGGATTTGAAAGAAACGTATCCAAGAATTGTGAACCATTAAAAAGAATAGGAGCTGCTTCTGCAATAAATACGGGTTTATGATGTTTTCTAGCAAAGGTTAGCATTTCTTCGTCTGTGTTTATGAAATAAGAATAGGCACACCAATCAACCAAATCATCACCAGGATACCATTCTTCCAAAATTTTTTGATCAGAACCTGTTCCTTTAGATTGCCAAACAAAAGCAATATTGGTTACTTTCATTTCGGCAAACATGGCATGAATGCGTTTCCAAGAAGCCAAATAGTCTTTTTTGTTATAATTATTCCAATCCCAACCATCAAACTCATAACCAATCCGAAGAAAAACAGGCCTTTTTATACTTTTAATCCATTCGCCAAGTTCTTTTATTAAAGAATCGTGTTTGCCATTTGCTACTTTTTTTTCGTTACCAACTAAAGATAAACCAATGGCAATAATGCTATGTTTAAAAGCTGCATTATCCACATAACATTGCATGCAACTGTCTTCTGCGCCCCAATTTGCAATCGTTTTAATGCCGTCATTTCCTTTTTGCAGATATCCGTAAGATTCAGTTCCTTTTGCAAAACCGGTGTATAAAGTAATGCCGGCAGGAATCTCAAAATGGTCGCAATATCCATCAGAATAATTTTCAAGACCGCCAATAGCTTTTAAATCTTGACCAATAAAAAATAGACATTCGCCGTTTTTAGGCTCAAATTTAGCGCTAGTGGATACTGTTTTAAGAGAAGTATTTTGCATATTTTGTTTAACTGATGCGCAACTATAAATTATAAAAATAATTGCAAAGTTTATTAAATGTTGATGTTTTGTGTTTTTCAAATTTCTGTTCAATTTATATAATTACCCAATTAAAACTATAGAAAGAAAATTTTTGTAACCTTTTACAACTGTCCATCACTTTTAAGGTTATTAATTAAGTTCATAATTTTAGGATTTTCATATTTCAATGGATGAAAATATTCAGCATAACTAGGCAAATCAATACTTTTTAAAATATGGTTAGCACATAATTCTCCAGCAGCACAAGCGCTCATTGTTCCGTAACCTGCAAGTGCGCCAACAACAAAAACGTTTTTCTCTTTGGTTGGCCCAATAATTGGCCAATTTTCTTTTGTTCTAGTGTAATAACCAGCATATTCTATAATTGGCGTAGGAATATCTTCTTCATAAGCAGCTAACTCTGGAATAAACCGACTGGCACCTTTTAAAACTGCTTGCGGAAATAAATCGAAATTTTTAGGATGCCATTCTGGTATTTCACTTTCTGTTTGAAAAGCCCAGCCGAGTTTTATGCCTTCAGTTTCTGGTTTTATATGCAAACCTCCAGGAAACTCCTGCAATAACCAATGTAACTTTTCATCCGAAGAAAAAAAAGCGATTTCGTCTTTTGACCAATTTAGCTTTTGAGAATCTGCATAAATGGTAAAAGGCATATTTTTTGGGATGATGTTTTTAGGATCTGGAATGATAAATTTTCTTTGTAACGTATTTATAACAGGAAAATGTAAATCTAACATGTTTGCAATAGTATTGATAAAAGGACCGGAAGAAATTACAATTTTAGAGGCATTTAGGGTTTCTTTAGAAGCTAAATTTACCTTATAATCGCCATTAATTTTACTGATTGATAAAACTTCTGATTGTATAAATTGAAGTCCCATTTTTTTAGCTTCACGTAATAGTAAATTACCTAAATCGTACACATCAATTTTACCTGCATTTTTTATTTTTATAATTTTTGCTATCTTTTTATCTAAATAAGGATAGTCTCTTTGGATGATTGCCGTGTCATCAATTTTTTCTAAAAGGGCTTTAGATTTGTCATTTGATTCTATGTCAAAAATAGGGTTTTCTTTGTGATGACTTATAAAATTATAACCAGATTCTATCATTTTAAAAGAGTCTGAGCCATATTTTAGTCTTAAGTCTTTCATCAATAAAATGCTGCGGCTTACAAAATTCTGCATGCATTCTTGTGGCCAATAATCTCTGTAATTTTCGCCAGATTTACTTGTTGTAAATGATAAAGGTTGATTTTTATCAACTAAAACAACCTTCGATTTACAATTGTTTTTAAGTAAATAGTAAGCTGTCGAAATGCCCGCAATTCCTGCTCCGCAGATAACAATAGAAGTAGCCATATAAATAGATTGTATCGATATTTAAAAATAAACTAAATTAAACACGTAAGGTCATAATTTTAAATAATTTGTATATTTAACCCAGCAAATTTATTTTCTTATGAAAAATATTCTTTTTATTTTTATGCTGACTTTTTTACTAAATTCTTGTAAAAATCGACAACCTGAAATCATTTTTAAAAAATATAATGAAACGGCTGAATTAGTAGCACAGCAAAACCATGAAAATAATAGAATGAAATTTAAACTCATTCAATCTAAGCAATTAGATATGAATGAAGTTTTTAAACCTTTTAAGGACGATTTAGCTTATTTTTCTGAAGAAAATTACCAAAAGTTAAAACCTTTAATTCTTGAAAAAGACATTCCTTCGCTACAAAAAAGCATCAAAGCAGGAAGTTTAACCTATGAAAAATTGACGCTCTTTTATTTGTATAGAATTAGAAAGTTTGAAAGTGATAGTACAAAATCTTTAAATGCCATTATTGCACTAAATGCTGATGTTTTAAAAGAAGCTAGAGAAAAAGATAAGAATGCAAAAGATATTTCTGAATTTTCTATATACGGAATGCCTATTTTATTGAAAGATAATATAGACACAAAAGAAATGCCAACTACCGCGGGAGCGATTGCGTTAGAAAAAAATTTAACTAAAACGGATGCTTTTATTGTTGAAAAACTCAAAGAAAATGGTGCTTTAATTTTAGGGAAGGTAAACCTAAGTGAATGGGCGTATTTTTTCTGTTCTGGTTGCCCTTTAGGATATTCTGCCATTGGCGGACAAACTTTAAACCCTTACGGCAGAAAAGTATTTGAAACTGGAGGAAGTTCTGCAGGAAGTGGCGTTGCAGTTGCTGCAAATTATGCAGTTGCAGCGATAGGAACAGAAACATCGGGTTCTATAACATCGCCCTCAAGTTTGAATTCTGTTGTAGGTTTAAAACCTACCATAGGTGTTTTGAGTAGAACCGGTATTGCACCAATTTCTAGTACCTTAGATACACCTGGCCCAATGACAAAAAATGTTATTGATAACGCAATTTTATTAAACGCGATAAAAGGTTTTGATGAGAAGGATAATGCTTCGAAAAAATTAAGCGGAGATTATTTACAAAACGGATTTAGAAATAACTTTACAGGTAAGAAAGTAGGAGTTTTAAAATCGCTCTTATCAGATTCAATTTATGCAAATACGATAAAAGAACTTAAAAAAGCAGGAGCAGAGATTTTAGAAATTACACCGCCAGAAATTTCTTTTGATGGGTTTATTACTTTATTAAATATTGATATGAAACATGATTTGCCAAAATATTTAAAGAACAATGCAGACAAATCTTTAAATGTTAAAAATGTAAAAGATGTTATAACTTTTAATAAAAAAGATTCTCTTTTAAGAGCTCCTTATGGTCAACAATTATTTAAAGGAATAGTAAAAGATACCACTACTTTAGAACAGCTAGAAATTGTGAAACAACATTTAAACTCAGAAGGGAAAAAGTATTTACAAGCTTTAGAAGCAGAGAATTTAGACGCAATTTTATCAATTAATAATTATCATTCGGGTATTGCCGCGGTTGCAAAATATCCAACGCTTACAATTCCTATGGGATATAAAGAGTCGGGAGAACCTATTAGTTTAACGTTTATTGGAGTTCCTTTTTCGGAAAGAAGACTATTAGAAATCGGGTATGCTTTTGAACAATTAACAAAAGTGAGAAAAATGCCTAAAAACTATCAATAGAAAGAATACCAATCATTTAAAAATCACTATTTTTGCACTCGTTTTAATTTTTATACAAATTAAAGCGAAAAATGATAAGAATATACTGTCTAAAGCCAAGCAGCTAAGGGCAAAAAGCTATACATATGCGCACAAAAACTATCAAAAAAAATAAGATTAACGTTGTTACTTTAGGTTGTTCAAAGAACATTTACGACTCTGAAGTGCTAATGGGCCAGTTAAAAGCCAATGGTAAAAACGTGGTTCACGAAGATCCTGAAGATGATGGAAATATTGTTGTTATAAATACTTGCGGATTTATTGGTAAAGCCAAAGAAGAAAGTATTGACACTATTTTGCATTATGTGCAAAGAAAAGAAGCGGGTGAAATTGATAAAGTTTTTGTTTCGGGTTGTTTAAGTGAACGATATAAGCCAGATTTAGAGAAGGAAATCCCCAATGTAGATCAGTATTTTGGTACACATGATTTGCCAAATTTATTAAAGGTTTTAGAAGCGGATTATAAGCACGAATTAATAGGAGAACGTTTAACAACGACTCCAAAACACTATGCATATTTAAAAATTGCCGAAGGTTGTGATAGACCTTGTTCTTTTTGCGCAATACCTTTAATGCGAGGTAAGCATAAATCTACGCCAATTGAAAACATTGTTATAGAAGCTACTAAATTAGCAGAAAAGGGGATTAAGGAAATCATGCTAATTGCACAAGATTTAACCTATTATGGTTTAGATATTTATAAAAAAAGAGCTTTAGCACAATTGTTAGTAGCGCTGGCTAAAGTAGACGGAATAGAATGGATTAGAATGCATTATGCTTTTCCTACAGGTTTTCCAATGGATGTTTTAGACGTGATGAAACGCGAACCTAAAGTGTGTAATTACTTAGACATTCCTTTACAACACATCAATTCAGAGATTTTAAAATCGATGAAACGAGGAACAACGCACGAAAAAACGACTGCTTTAATTCATAAATTTAGAGAAGCTGTGCCAGAAATGGGGATAAGAACTACTTTAATTGTAGGATATCCAGGAGAAACAGAAGCTCATTTTCAAGAATTAAAAGAGTGGGTAGAAGAAATGCGTTTTGAGCGTTTAGGTGTTTTTGAATATTCGCACGAAGAAAATACTGGGGCTTATGTTTTAGAAGATAATGTGCCTGCGGATGTGAAATTTAAACGTGTTAATGAGATTATGGAAATTCAGTCTCAAATTTCATGGGAACTGAATCAACAAAAAATTGGTAAAACGTTTAGATGTTTGTTTGATAGAAAGGATGGCGAGTATTTTTACGGAAGAACAGAATACGATTCACCTGATGTTGATAATGATGTTTTAGTAGATGCAAAAGAGCATTATGTTAAAATAGGAGAGTTTATCGATATCGAAATTCACGAAGCTGGAGATTATGATTTATACGGAACGCCCGTTAAAAAATAAATAGTACTTGATACGATATAAAAATACGGCAATTGCCGTATTTTTTTGTTTATATAATTCCGTTTTAGATTCTTTAGAATCTATTAAAAATATTTTTTAAGGTCTCTAATTGCTGTAAACTTTTAATTAAGCCTCAATAATTGTTGCTTCTAATTGGTTGTAGTTGGTAAGTAATTTATTTTTTAGACTAAATAATAGATTGTTTTTAAGTAAAAATAGTGCTACATATCTTCCAATTTGAAAAAATAGTAAAGAGATCATAAATATAACAAACATATAAAAACCCTCTGTTTTAAATTGCGAAAGCGTATCTATTGAGTAATTGATGTTAAATGATTCTATTACCTGAAAAGGAGATAAGAAGTACGTATAAACTCCCGTTTTAAAATCAGAAAAGTAGAGGCTAATATAAATTATAGAGAATATATTCCATGCAATCAAAGCAGATGCGTTGGCTATAAATTTAGTAAAAGAAGTTTTGTATTGCTCGCATACTTTAGTAACATACGATGAATGGCTTTGATTATTTTTACAACACAAGTCTTTGTTAATGAGTTTTTTGGTAACTCTCCATTTAAAATAATTATCTAAAGTAAAATAAAATAGTGCAACTGGTGTTGCCATAATAATAAAAGTAGCTATTGAAATAAAAATTATTAAAAAAGTCATTTCCGCATATTCCATCAATAATTGAGACTGCAGGTTCTTCATCGTTTGAATCATAAAAATGTTTGTGAATGCAGTCATGGTATATTTAATTAGATTTGTTCTAAGTAATTTGGTTAAATCAAATATAGTTAAATAAATGTTAAAATAAATATTTTTAATATTTATTTTATTGAATATTAGTGTATTATATTTTATTTATTGTTTTGCTTAAATACATTTTGATCTTAAATCAAGCCCGTTGTTATGATAAAAAAGAGCATTGTTAATATTTTATTATTAATTACTAATAATGATTTACCATATCTGGCGTATATCCTAAATAAGCATCTATTTTTTTAATTAAAGAATCAATATCAATCAAGGTTTTACTTACTAAATCAAGGAAATTTTCTTGTAAAATAAATTTGGTTTTAACGGCATTAATGAGCTCTAGTTTAGATGCAGGTTCTTTTAGTTTGTTTTGTATAAATAAAGTTAAAGCGGGGTCAATATCGTTTAAAGACTCGTCATCCGGCGAGCTTCCTTTTTCATAAATAGTAACTTGAGCGTATTTATTAATAACAGGGTATATTTCTTTGTAAAAAATATTGTTAAGATCATTATTTACATCATTGTCATTTGCTTCACAAAATAAATAGTAATTTATAATTTCAACACTTAAAAATTTATCACTAATTAAACTAAATTGTCCAGAAGAAACAAGCTCTCTATAGGTATTATCTATTTTAGGAAAGTCATATGAAATCGTTAAATAATTCAATTTATCATCTAAACTATCGATATCAGAGAAACTATAATTTATAGAGAAGTCTTTTATTATTGATTTTTCAATAAAAATTGATTCGTTATAATGAATAATCATATCTTTTAGTATTGCTTTTTGATATTCTAAATCTTCCACAATATTATTTAAATACCATTCTTCTTTTTTTGTGTTTTCTTTTTGTTGGTTCCAGCTACTAAATTGCAATGCTAGCAGAATACCAACCATTACAAGAAGTATTTCTCCAAGAGCATATATGATGTATTTTCTAAATTTATTTTCTGTTAAAAGTTTTTGTCTTGCTTTTCTCAATAAATGTAACATAACATTGATTTTTATTTTAAATATACTAAAAAAATACAAAGCATTAAAAATGATTATAATATCTATTAAAAATGATACTAAAAGGGTTTTAATGAATTGTAATCGAATGAAAAATTTTATATTTGTAGTGTTAAAATAAAACTATGACATTAATAAAATCGATATCAGGAATTAGAGGTACAATTGGAGGTAAAACTGCTGATAATTTAACACCTATAGACGCAGTAAAATTTGCTTCAGCATATGGGGCTTTTATAAAAAACAGAAATCCGAATAAAGAAAAATTAACCGTTGTAGTAGGCAGAGATGCTCGTATTTCTGGTAAAATGATTTCTAGTTTAGTAGCAAATACTTTAGTAGGTTTAGGAATTAATGTAGTTGATTTAGGTCTTTCTACAACACCAACTGTTGAGGTTGCAGTACCTTTAGAAAAAGCGGATGGCGGTATTATTTTAACGGCTTCCCACAATCCAAAACAATGGAATGCTTTAAAATTATTAAATGAAAAAGGTGAGTTTTTAAATGGAGCAGAAGGAGAAGAAATTCTTGCTTTAGCAGAAAGTGAAGATTTTGAATTTGCAGACGTTGATGATTTAGGAAGTTATACAAAAGATAATTCGTATTTAGAAAAGCATATTCAAGAAGTTTTAAACTTAGAATTAGTTGATGTTGAAGCTATTAAAAAAGCAAAATTTAAAGTGGTTGTTGATGGTGTAAATTCTACTGGAGGAATTTTTATACCTGCATTATTAGAGAAATTAGGTGTAGAATGTATTGAATTATATTGCACACCAAATGGGCAATTTCCTCACAATCCAGAACCTTTAAAAGAGCACTTAACAGATATTTCTGAATTGGTAGTGAAAGAAAAAGCAGATTTAGGAATTGTAGTTGATCCAGATGTAGACAGACTGGCTTTGGTTTCTGAAGATGGTTCTATGTTTGGCGAAGAATATACATTAGTTGCGTGTGCAGATTATGTATTAGGACGTTTAAAAGGAGGGAACACGGTTTCTAATTTATCTTCTTCTAGAGCATTAAGAGATGTTACTCAAAAACATGGCGGAACGTATACGGCAAGTGCAGTTGGTGAAGTTAATGTGGTTATAAAAATGAAAGAAACAAATACGGTAATTGGTGGTGAAGGAAATGGAGGAATCATTTATCCTGCTTCACATTACGGGCGTGATTCTTTGGTAGGTGTTGCTTTGTTTTTATCGCATTTAGCACATCAAAAAGTATCTTGTAAAACCTTGAGAGATTCGTATCCAAGTTATTTTATGAGCAAAAATAAGATTCAATTAACACCAGAGATTGATGTTGATAAAATTTTAGAAACCATGGCATCAACTTATAAAAATGAGGATGTAAACACGATTGATGGCGTTAAAATTGATTTTGCTGATGAATGGATTCATTTAAGAAAATCGAATACAGAACCAATTATTAGAATTTATACAGAAGCTAAATCTCAAGATGCAGCCGATGCTTTGGCAATACGTTTTATCAATGAAATTAAAGAAATAATAGCTTAAATGTTTCAGAAAAAACACTTTTCACTACTTTTAATTTTCATGGTATTATCTGTGAATGCGCAAGAAAATCAAAAGAAAAAGGGTACGAACAAAGGTAAGTTTTTTGTGTATTGGGGTTGGAATTGGGCAAGTTATACCGATTCAAATATTCGCTTTAAAGGTGATAATTATGATTTTACCTTGCAAGATGTAAAAGCTCGAGATACACCATCTGCATTTACTTTTAAAAAGTATTTTGGAATTACAAACTTGACTAAACCACAAACAAATGCAAGAATTGGATATTTTTTTAAAGAAAATTACACGATTTCTTTAGGTGTAGATCACATGAAATATGTTGTTAATAATGACCAGTTTGTAGATATAGACGGAACAATAAATATTGGTAATACAAAATATGATGGTGTTTATAACGGACAACAAATTCAATTAACAGAAGATTTTTTACGCCTAGAACATACAGATGGTTTAAATTACATCAATATAGAATTATATCGTTTTGATGATATTAGCAGTTGGTTTGGTTTACAATCAGAGAGTTTTCAAATAAACATTACAGAAGGTTTTGGTGCTGGAGTTTTATATCCAAAAACAGATACTTCGCTTTTAGGTCTTGATAGACACGATGATTATCATATTTCTGGTTACGGACTTTCTGCCGGATTTGGATTGAATGTTACATTTTTAAAACATTTTTTTATTCAGGCAGATTTAAAAGGTGGCTATATAAACATGCCCGATGTTAAGATAAGTACGAATGCTGCGGATAGTGCTTCTCAAGATTTTTTCTTTTTACAAAATAATATTTTAATTGGAGGTAAATTTAGATTATAATGAAAAATTTAGAGCAATATTTCGGTCAATTTCGTGCAAATATTATAGGCGTAGATCAAACATTTACATCTCCTTATGGAATAAAAAATATCATCTACGCAGATTGGACGGCAAGCGGAAGATTGTACAGACCTATTGAAGAAAAAATTTGTAACGAACTAGGACCTTTTGTAGCAAATACACACACAGAAACTTCTACAACAGGTGCCGCAATGACACTTGCGTATCACGAAGCTAGAAATATTATAAAACGTCATGTAAACGCAAATTCTAATGATGTTTTAATTACCACAGGATCGGGAATGACGGCTGCTGTGAACAAATTTCAACGTATTTTAGGCTTAAAAGTTGCCGAAAATTTAAAAGAGTACACAACGGTTCCAGAAGATTTAAAACCGATTGTTTTTATATCTCATATGGAGCATCACTCAAATCAAACTTCTTGGTTAGAAACCATTGCAGATGTTGAGGTTGTTCCTTGTAATGATGAAGGTTTAGTGTGTTTAGAAAGTTTTGAAAAATGCATTCAAAAGCACGAACATAGAAAAATAAAAATCGCTTCAATAACTTCTTGTTCTAATGTTACAGGTATAAAAACAGCATATCATAAAGTTGCAAAATTAATTCATCAGTATAACGGCTTATGCTTTGTAGATTTTGCATGCTGTGCGCCTTATGTTGATATTAATATGCATCCAGAAATTGAAGAGGAATATTTAGATGCAATTTTCTTTTCTCCGCATAAATTTTTAGGAGGACCAGGAAGTGCAGGTGTATTGATTTTTAATAAGAAATTATATAAAAATACAGTACCAGATAATCCAGGAGGAGGAACGGTGAGTTACACAAATCCTTGGGGACAGCATGATTATTTTGATGATGTAGAAACTAGAGAAGATGGCGGAACACCTGCTTTTTTACAAACCATAAAGATTGCATTGGCAATTCAGTTGAAAAACAAAATGGGCGTAGAGAACATCAGAAAAAGAGAAGATGAAATTAACGAAGTGTTATTTAAAACTTTAGAAGGTTTATCTGGTGTAAAAATATTAGCTCCAAATCATAAAAAAAGATTAAGTATTTTTTCTTTCTACTTTGAAAAGGTTCATTTTAACCTAGTTGTTAAACTATTAAATGATCGTTTTGGGATTCAGACTAGAGGTGGATGTTCTTGTGCAGGAACCTACGGCCATTTTTTATTAAACGTAGATCAAGAGACTTCAAATAGAATAAAAGATGAGATTTTACATGGCTGTAATACACAAAAACCAGGTTGGATTCGTTTGTCTTTGCATCCAACGGTAACAAATAACGAATTAGATTTTATTTGTAAATCATTAAAAGAATTGTCAGAAAATATACAAGATTGGGCTAAAGATTATAAGTACGATTCTATAAAGAATGATTATGTGCATAATTCTATAGAACCAATTGAAAAAGAACTAGTTGCTTCTTGGTTTACTGTTTAGAAACTTTCATTTTTTGCCATTCGTCAAAACTATTTCTATGTTTAAATCTTTTATGAGACCATAGGTAAAGAGCTGGTTGCTGTTTAATATTATTTTCTGTTAACAGCGTATATTTGTCAGTAATTTCATAATCTTCGAACTCTTTTGGAGCGTCCGTTATCAACTGAAATTCTGTTTCATAATATCCTCTTTTTATCTTTTTGGTTACATAATTAATCACCACTAAATTAAACCTTTTAGCAAGCATTTCTGCACCTGTATGCATTGGCACTTTAATACCAAAAAAATCATTCCAATAGTATGTTTTGTGCATTTGAGGAGACTGATCACTTAATAAAACATATAAACCTTGCGTTTTTTCTGCAAAATTCTTTTGCATGCCTTTTACAGTTTCACTTGCCTTATATCCTATAATTCCATACTTTTCTCTAGAACTGCGTACAACTTTTTCAAAATAAGGATTGCCTAATTTGGTGTATGCACCACTTACATTTCCTTCTAAAACAAGTGGTAAACTAATAGACCATTCCCAGTTTGCTTGGTGTGCAGCAACTAATGCAATACTTCTGCCTTGCCTGGTGTAATTATTTACCAATTCAGGATTTTTATAAGTGTATCGTTTTGACATTTCTTTTTCTGATATAGAAAAGGCCTTTACACTTTCCATAATTAAATCAGTAAGATGTTTAAAAAAGTCCTTTCCTATTTTTTTTCTTTCCTCTTCGGATTTTTCAGGAAAAGCGAGTTTTAAATTTTCTAAAACTACTTTTTTTCGATAGCCGATTACATTGTACATCAAGAAGAAAAAAAAATCTGACAATACATATAATATACGCATTGGTAATCTAGAAAGTAAGTAGATAAAAGGGTAGATTATTGCAAAAGCTAAAAATTGCATTCGGTTTTGTTTTAATTGCAAATATCTATAATTTAAATTAAACAGAAAGGATAAATAAAACAAAGAGATTTTGCTATTTTTGCAAGATGATGCAAGGTTCAAATCCCATAGTTTTATTGATAATTATCGCCAACGTTTTGTTTTCTATGAAAGGCTTTGATAATTATGCTTTTTTAGATAAATATAAATTTCAAGTTGGTAGAGTTCTAGGAAAAGAAAAAATTAGAATGATATCTTCTGGTTTTTTGCATGTAGATTGGATGCATCTTGGTTTTAATATGTATGCACTTTATATGTTTGGCGGTTTTGTGGATAGTATTTTAGGAAGTATTAGTTTTTTAATTATCTATTTTGGAAGTTTATTGGCAGGTAGTTTGTACACGTTACAGTATCATAAAAATGAACCTTATTATAGTGCAGTAGGAGCTTCTGGTGCGGTTTCCGGAATTGTATATGCTTCTATTTTATTGTTTCCTGATATGCAATTGTTGTTGTTCTTTGCAATTCCGATTCCTGGGTATGTTTTTGCAGTAGGTTATTTAGTCTATTCTATTTATGGAATGAAAAAGCAGGTAGGTAATATTGGGCATGCAGCGCATTTAGGAGGCACAATTGGTGGTTTTGCTTTAACACTTTTGTTAAATCCTATGTTATTTACAACCAACACTACATTTGTAATTATTTTAGCAATTCCGATTCTTTTACTATTACTTTTCGGAGATAAATTAAAAAGTTTGTAAAATAAATAGAGACTTTATAAAGTAGTAAAGACTTCATTTTTATTGAAATACAAATATTATTTGATTGATGTTTGATATTGTTTTCGAGTAATAATTTTTTGTTTTAAGTAAATTTAAAGCAAAAAAAAGACCTTATTATTTCTAATAAAGTCTTTTGAGCGAAAGACCGGGTTCGAACCGGCGACATTCAGCTTGGAAGGCTGACGCTCTACCAACTGAGCTACTTTCGCTTGGTAAAGGCTGCAAATATAGTATCATTTTTGAGTTCTACAATCTTTTTTTTATCAAAAATTAATAAAACTTTTTATCATCTCTCAATACTTTTAAAAAATGAAATCCGTAGATGTTGTATCCTTGATTATAATAAAATTTATGAGATTTTGGGTTGCTTATATAAGTGTTTAATTCAATGGCTTCGCAACCTATATTTTTTACCTGCTCGTCTATCCAAGTAAAAGCTGTTTCCTAAACTTTTTCCTCTTAAAGTTTCATCAATAATAACACGTTCTTGGGCTACACTTTTACAAACGTAATGTCTAGTTGATTGCCAAAGCTTCACAATAACAGATAATTTGTTATCAATAAACAAAACAACACATTCGTAATAAGGCAAGTTTACCATTTCTACAACACGCTCTTTTAATATTTTTGGCGGCGTATTTGTCTTAATTATTGATAGCAACGGAATAATAGAAATGATATTTTTAGTTTTGATTATTTTAATTTTATGTTCAGATTTATAATTTTCGGTAAAAATATAGCTTGTTGTTTAACTATGCAAAGTATAAATTACTACTTTTTTATTTTCAACATACAAGTAAATAAAAATAGGATTCATTTAAAATAGACCAATATGAACTGCAAATAAAAACACTCTAAGTGTAATTTTTAACTGATAAAAAGGGCTATCGCTGCCTAAAAGATTTATTAGATTTACAATAATACCAAATACCAAAAAAAATATTTTAGAAAAGTAATTCGTTTTAAGAAAGTGAATTAAAGATACTAATAGTAGTTGATTAATGTAAATAGATTTACTTAAGCGGCGTGTTTATTTAAATTCATATTTAATATTACTTTGTCTACATAGTTTGTACCAACAAGCATTTCGTTCACGACCATTTGGTATAAATGATTGATGCAAATGAGCAGTTCATGCACTAGTTCAATTATATATACTGTAATTATTGTAATAGTAATAACACTTATTAAAATTAGAAAGAACTGTTTTAGAAATTTTTTCATTTTTTTTGCGCCCAATTTTTCTTTTTCAAAGGATGTCTTTTTTGATAGCTTAAATTTCGCCAAAGCCATTCTAAAGGACCGAAATAGTAGTACTTAAGCCAAATAGGACTTGCAATTAACTGAAAAATCCAAATTGCAAATACAATGTACAAGAGTTCATGTCTTTGAAAAGCTCCAAATAGTCCAAAACCAGCGCCAGTAAAAATAAACAGTGCAATTACCGAATGCATTATATAATTGGTCAGTGCCATTTTACCAACTGCACCAAGTGCTTTTTTTAGTTGTGATAGAATAGTTGATTTACAAAATAGCATAATAAGTCCAACATGTCCTATGGCTACTGCAACACGACCTAAATCGTAAGTGATATTTGTTTTTGAGAAACTTAACCATGAGAAGTTTTGTTTCATAATGTAAGCGATCTCAAAATAGTTAGTTGTCAATCCTACCAAATACCCAAAAGTTGCCATAAGAAAGTAAAAAGCATAGGGTTTTTCAGAGGAAAGTATGTTTAATTTAAAAAAAGCGATCCCTAAAAGCATCATGCTTAAAATATCCCAGACATCGTAGCGATAGGAGTAGAGTTTTCCATAATATATATTGATAGGTGCTAAAAAAGCAACCACACTAAAATACTCTTTTTGCATGTTACTATTGTATTCGGTAATTGCCTCTGGCGAGCGCTCTTTCTGTAATTCTTCCCATTTTATTTGCGCTGTTTTTAGTTCATCAGTAAGCGGTTTTCCTTCGGATTTAAATTGTTCTGCTATAGAAACATTTTTAATAAATTTAGCATTTTCCTCGTAATCGGCATAATTCCAAAGGGTACCAAAAGAAAGTAAAACAAGCGCTATAATAATTAATTTCTTGGGCTGCATATTTCTAAAAGTATAAACTAAGAAACCCATTAACGAATATGCGAACAAAATTTCTCCCGTCCACAAAATTAGATAGGCATGTATAAGACCAAAAAGTAGCAGCCACATTAAGCGTCTAAAATAAATGTCTGCCGCCTTTATACCTGCACCTTTTTTTTCCAAACGATTCAAAAGAATAAACATTCCTGCACCAAATAATAGCGAAAATAAAGCTCTCATTGTCCCTTCAAAAAGCATATTTGTAGCGATCCATGTATAGAGATTCCATCCTGTTGCGCCACCAGATACAGTAGGGTCACCGTAGGCATTTGCTAGTGCCATTCCATTGATATTCATTAATAAAATGCCAAAAAGTACGATGCCTCTCATTATATCTATAGACTGTATTCGATCGACTGCTTTTAATGGTGTTAATGATGTTTGTTTAGTTTCCATTTTTTGGTTGGTTGGTTGGTTATTGCTTAAAATTGAGAAATTATAAAAAGTCAATTTCCATAAAGTGCTTTTGATGCTTCTTCATACTTATCTCCGCCTGTCCAAACAGGTGTTTTTAAATCGTTGCCAATTTTTCTTCCAGATAATATATAAGATCTAAAAAACTTTAATAAATAATCATAATCTAAAGTATCTGCTTCATCTCCAGGTTGGTGGTAGTATTTTGTAACATCGCCGTTAAAAGCCGTAAATCCCAAAGAAAATGTAGGCGCAGGAATTCCCTTTTTTGCAAAATTCACATTATCACTTCTATCAAATAAACCTTGTTCTGGTGCAGGATCATCAATCGCTGTAAGACCAAATGTAGCTGCAGCGTCTTTAATATGTTGTGCAACTGTAGTTCTAGACAAACCCATAATTGTAACTAATGAGGTATCGTTATAACCAGCATTATCGCTATTAAAGCAATAGACCATTTGTTTTAAAGGAAGCACAGGATTTTCTACATAGAATTCACTACCTAAAAGTCCTTTTTCTTCTCCTGTAAACAATATGAATAAAGCAGAACGCTTTGTTGGGTATTTAACTAAATTTTCCGCAATACTCAACACTGTTGTTGTGCCAATAGCATTATCTCTTGCGCCATTGTAAATTGTATCTCCAGTTTCATCTGGCTTACCAATACCAACATGATCGTAATGTGCAGAGTAAATTATAAATTCTTCTTTTAGCTTTGGATCTGTACCTTCTATAAAGCCTATAACATTTTGAGACATAACTATTTCTTCTGTCTTTTCGCTCATTTCTACTTTAGCCGTCATTTTTTTTATCGAACTAAAAACGGTAGCCGTTTTATGTTTCTCATCTAAAGTCCAAAGGTGTGGAATATCAGTATCATCACTTTTATCGGCTTTTTTATTTTTAGCAACAATCATTCGAGGTGCATTGAAGTGATGCTTAATAAGCTCCCACATATTTTTATCAGTATCTAATAATTCAATGATAGCAACTACACCATTCGCTTTGGCTAATTCTTGTTTTTTTTCTAGCAAACCATAAGCAGCTCTGGCATCTTTTATTTCTTCACTTCCAGATTTTATGATGATGACTTTTCCCTTAATATTTTTTCCATTATAATCATTTTTAAGGCCGTAGTTTAAATACACCGCATCAGCATTTGTATTTATTGCTGATGGAACAATTAAAGCATACTCTTTAATTTGCTGTCCATTAATTTCTATAGCAACATCAGCAGGATATGAAGCTCGTTTCAATTTTACATCTTGATAGAATGTTCCTGTTTTTGGGTTTGGTTTTACGCCATAACTTCGTAATGTGTTTGCTAAATAAGAAGCTGCAATTTTATTTTCTGGAGTTCCTGTTTCTCTCCCTTTTAGCAAGTCGTCTGCCAAGAAATAAATATGACCTTCAATTTTTGCTTTACTTGTTGTTTCAATTACTTTCTCTTTTTCTGTTTGTGCTTTAAGAGTTATAGTTAGCGAAAGTGCTATTAATAATAAAGTTGTTTTTTTTAGTTTCATTTTTTATTTGATAGAAATGTTAATGCTATTTTATTTTAAACAATTAAATTATATTACTTCAACTTCATCAGCAAATAAGAAAATATCAAAGCGTTTGATTTTGCACTTTGTTCATTGGTTGAAGAGCCTGCATGGCCGCCTTCTGTATTTTCATAATAATAGGTTTTGTAACCCATTGCATTCATTTTAGCCACCATTTTACGTGCATGACCAGGATGCACTCTATCATCACGAGTAGAAGAGCCAAAGAATACTTCTGGATAATCAACTCCTTCTTTAAGATTATGGTAAGGAGAATATTTTTTGATGTATTCCCATTCTTCAGCAATATCAGGATTCCCAAACTCGCCCATCCAACTTGCGCCTGCTAATAGTTTATTATAACGTTTCATATCTAATAAAGGCACTTCACAAACAATAGCATTGTATAAATCTGGTCGTTGTGTAAAAGCAACACCTACTAATAAACCACCATTACTGCCACCCATAACACCTAAATGTTTTGGAGATGTTATTTTTTTAGCGATCAAACCTTCAGACACCGCAAATAAATCGTCGTAGACATTTTGTCTCTTTTCTTTGATTCCGTCTTGATGCCATTTTGGTCCAAATTCGCCACCTCCACGAAGATTAGCCAAAACATAAACACCTCCTTTATCTAACCATGCTATTCCATCAGTTGATAAGTAATAAGGTAATAAAGAAATTTCGAACCCACCATATGCATAGACTAACGTTGGGTTAGAACTGTCTTTTTTAACGCCTTTGGCGGATACCATAAAATAAGGAATCATCGTACCATCTTTCGATGTTGCTTTGTACTGATTTATTTCATATTTACTAGCATCAAAATATTCTGGTAATGATTTGTAAACTTTAAAAGTATTTTTACTGGCGTCGGCTGTGTATAAGGTACTTGGGGTAATTAGATTCTCAAAACCAAAAAAGAATTGATCTGTAAAATCATTAGTATCAGCAATATAAATAGCTCCTAAATCTGGCGTATTCATTTTTTGATCTGACCACTTTCCGTTGTTGAATGAGTAGATAAATAAATTGCTTGTAACGTTTGTTAATAGGTTTACAAGAAGTTTATTTTTGGTTTTTCTAACACCTGAAATACTTGAAAACTCATTTGGCACTAAAACTACTTCGATTTCTTTATTTCCTTTTAACAATTCGGTAAAATTGAGGCTTAAAAGAGTTCCTATTTTATAGGTTTT
The DNA here is from genome assembly GCF_002954665.1 of Polaribacter glomeratus. GTDB lineage: Bacteria > Bacteroidota > Bacteroidia > Flavobacteriales > Flavobacteriaceae > Polaribacter > Polaribacter glomeratus. Next base: position 526,609 of record NZ_MSCM01000001.1, read on the forward strand.
AGCATTTACTGTCCAATCAGATTTTAATTGAACAAGCAGTTGATTATTTATAATACCTCTTGTTTCAGCGTCATCAGGAATATCTAGTTGTATCAGTTTGTTATTATTCCAAACTAGAAGTTGGGTAGAAAAAGTAGTCAAACCTCGATAAATTACATTAAAAGCTTTATCTCCATCTCTAAACACACTTCCCCCTGCACCTACATCAGTAGAATTGCCTTCAAAAATAAGTTGTGCATCTTTTAGAAGTGTACCTCGTTTCCATATTTTTACTTGTCTTGGGTAGCCAGATGTGGTCATGGTGCCTTCGCCAAAATCTGAAGTAACAATTAACGTATTTTTATCAATATAACTAGCACCTCCTTTTGATTCATCCATAGAAAAACCATTTTCTATAAATTCTTTTTTGTTGATATCAAATTCTTTGATAACTACTGCGTCTCCACCTCCTTTAGAAAGTTCAACCATAAAACGATTAAAATCAGGATACAAACCACGGGCTCCTTTATAAACCCATTTAATATCATCTTTTTTTGAAAGGGCATCAATATCTAATAAGGTTTCCCAAACAGGATTTCCGCTAGTATAACTTTCTAATAAACATCTTCTCCAAATACCTCTTACATGATTTTTATCTTTCCAAAAGTTAAACACATAGTTGCCATAAACATTGGGGTACGCAATTTTTTCTTTAGAATTATAGATTGCTAAACTTCGATCATATATATCTTGGTAATCTTTTTCTGCACTTAATTTTTCTACAGTTGCTTTATTTTGATTTTTCACAAATTCCAAAGCTTTTTCGCCATCAACTTCTTCAAGCCATAGATAGTTGTCTTCTTGTGCTTGTGTTATTTGAGTAATTCCTAATAAGGCTACTAGTATTAAAATATAGTTTTTCATGGTTTGGTTGCATTTATTGATTTGTGGTTATTTATAGTTTTTCTTTTATTACTTCACAAAATATACCTTTTGAATTTTTCCGTTTTCGATATGATAAATGACAGTAGCGTCTTGGAATTTATTACCAAATTTGACTTGTTCTTTATCGATAACAATGTTTCCTTGTACAATTCTGCCTTTTAGTTCACAATGCAAATTGGGTGTGTTTTCAAACATTTGAGTATAGTTTTTTCGCATATTTTCTTTTCCTTTTCCAATTAGGGTGTTTGGATAGGTGTACAATTCAACATCTTCTGCATACGGTTCTAAAAAAGCATCTATATTTCTCATGTTATACCCATTAAGCTGACGTTGTACTAAAATTTCTGGCGTGTCTTTTACCAAATCACTTGGGTTAAAAACAACGCCTTTATTTATGACTTTGTTTATTTTGGTTAAATTTTTCAAATCATCAACAGGGTTTTCATCTAGTAAAATGAGGTTTGCATTTTTGCCGATAGCAATACTTCCAAAATCTTTTTCTTTGTCTAATATTTTTGCTCCATTTAATGTTGAAGCCACAATAATTTGCCAATTAGTCATGCCGCTTTTTTGCATCATTTTTAATTCGGCTTGATATGAGGTAGCGTGCAATGTTCCAATATTTCCAGCATCCGTTCCGGTAACTATAGTAACACCAGCATCAGAAAGGAGTTTTAAATTTGCTAGCATATTTTTTTCATCACGAATCGTTTTTTCCTTTGCATTTTTAGATTGCACTATATTTTTATAGCGTTCAACCAAAGTTGTGTCGGTTATATGTTTTAAATCCATTAAACTACCCAATTGAAAAGCATCCGATTTTTCAAATTCATACAAGTTGAATTCCAATTCTTGCCCCAATGATTTATTATAATTTTCCATCACAACCAGTGTTGGACAAAGAATTGTTTTGTTCTTTTTTAATAATTGAATAAAATCTGGTTTTAGAATTTCATCGACTACACTATGTACTAAAAAGTCGGCACCATTTTCTACCGCTAATTGTGCTGTAATTCGTTCTGTAGCATGAACAGCAACTTTTAAATTGTTTTTGTGAGCTTCGTCTATAATAGCTTTAATAATTGGAATATTTTTTCTGGCGCTTTCTTCAATCGATAAACCATCAGCTCCAGCGATATACCAAATTTTTATAAAATCGGGTTTAAAAGGTAACTGGTCTTGCACAGATTTAATACCTTCTTCAATGGTTTTGGTTAAAGTAAATGGCGTATCATCTTGAAAGTTTTCATAAACTTTAGGTTCATAAGTAGTTGCTAATGGACCAGTGATAAATATAGTTGGTGCAAATGCTGCCTCCTTAAAATCATTTCTTTGTTTTAAAAAAGGATAAGAAGCACCAACATCAAAGACAGTAGTTATTCCATTTTGTAAATAACGACGAAGTTTGTCTTCCATATTGGTTTTTGTAGCTTCAATTTCTTGATCATAAGGGACAAATTTTTGTAAATCGATTACATCTGGTCGCGTATATATGCCACCATTTTGAGAAAAATGAATATGTGCATCGGTTAAACCTGGTGAAAGATATTTTCCAGTTCCGTCAATCACAGTAGCATTTGCAGGAATTGTAATTTTTTTGCTTGAATTAATATTTGAAATCTTATTATTAGTAATGACAAGCGTTTGATTTGGAAGTAGTTTTTGATTTTCTACATCTATGATGGTTGTATTTGTTATATAAGTCTGCGCAAAATTTGAATAGTAAGCAAAAAAGCAAAGTGTGAATATGAGAATTTTTTTCATGATTTTAATATTTTGAGATTTTTTATAAGATTGAGTTTTTTATCAATTTTCCATATTCCTAAAACTAGCTACATAAAAATTAGGATCAATAGTTACTTCTTTTTTAGCGTCCGCATCATTCACATAGTAATACGTCCATTTTGTTTTAGGAGTAATCCAAAGCTCTTGATTATTTAGCGTTACTTTTAGGGGCATCTCAAAATCAACAATTGTATTTATCCAGCGATAAACAAATTGGTTCTCTTTAAAATAGTATTCTAATGTTGGTATTTGCGTAGTTCTTAAATATTGATCAAAAAATAGCTTCAAATTTAATCCAGAACGTTTTGTAATGTAATTTTCAACTTCTGCTGTAGTTACTGTTTTATGATAGAACTCTTTATTTAAACCTGTAAGAATAGCGCGCCACTTTGTATCGTCATTAAGTGCGTGTCTTAAAGTATGCAAGACTACTGCACTTTTAGCATATACATCTCCTGAATACTCAATATCATTTATATCATAATCGCCAATAATTGGTTGGTCGTTCTTGATTTTTTTAGATAGTCCTTTTATATATTCTTCTCCTGCCTTTTGTCCATAATGATATTCAACATACAGGGCTTCAGAATAGGTTGTAAATCCTTCATGTACCCACATATCTGCCATGTCTTTGTAGGTAATATTATTTGCAAACCATTCGTGCCCAGATTCGTGGATGATTAGATAATCGAATTTTAAACCCCAACCAGAACCTGAAGAATCTTGACCATCTCTTGGCATTCCATTTTGGTATCCCCAATAGCCTATAGCACTTTGATGCTCCATACCAACTCCTTCTACCAGTTTATAACCATCTTCATAAAATGGATAAGGTCCAAACCAATGCTCAAAAGCTTCTAGCATTAAATGCACCTGTTTAAATTGTGCTTTGGCTTTTTCTAAATTTTCTTGATACACATAGAAATCACATTCAAGTGTTCCGTTTAATCCTTTGTAAGGATCAGAAAAATGAGCATAATCTGCCACATTAAGACTAACTCCGTAGTTATTAATAGGATTTAGAACCGTCCATTCGTAGGTGGTTTTTCCGTTTTTATTTTTTTCTGTAGCGGTTAGTTTTCCATTTGCAACCGCCATTAAGTCACTAGAAACCGTTGCACGAATCGTCATTCCGTTATCTGGTTCATCATACATATGATCTTTATTAGGCCACCACAAACTAGCGCCTTCACCTTGACAAGATGTAAAAACTACAGGTTTGCCGCTTGCATCTTTTCTCCAGGTAAAACCTCCATCCCAAGGCGGTCTTGGTGCTTCCTTAGGATTTCCTTCATAAAAAACTTCAATTTCTTTTGAGGATCCTACTACTTGATTTTCGTTTAATTGGATAAAATAAGCATTCCCATTTTGTGTAAAATTTAAAGAAGTGCCAGATTGCAGCACTTTCGTAATTTTTAAAGGAGGTTGCAAATCAATTTGCATGCTTTTATTTGCTACTAATACTGTATACGTTATTGTATTAGATCCTGTAAGAAATTTATTTTCGATGTCTAATTCAAAATCTAGTTTGTAGTGCGTTAAATTCCACCAAGCTCTTTCTGGAGTTATTTTTCCTCTTAAAGTATCTTGCGCTGTATATGCTTTTTCAGCTACAGCTTTTATCTTCATATCCCTTTTAATAGGATTTCGACTCAAGGTTACAGGACCTAAATTGCGAGATTTGACAAAAGCAAAACCTTTGTAGGTATTTGTTTCAGCATCCCTTTTTAATTTAAAATTAAACGTGGTTTTAGGCTGCTCTATATTAAATAATAGTGAATCGTTCTTAAAAAGCAAATAATCTAAAGGTGCATTTACTTTGTTAATCCAATTTTGCCATTCCCAATTGAAGGTACCAGCATAGTTATTGTTATTTTCTTCAATGATAACCTCTAAATTTCCCTTCGGATTATTAATTTCATACCATTTACCTGTTTTGTTTTGACTGTATATTGTGCAAATGGAGACTTGGAAAATCAATATAAATAGTATTTTTCTTTTCATCTTGTATTTTTACTGTTTGGTTAGAGTGATGCCGTATTAGTTTTTATTTTTTTGATTACTATCAACATTTATTTATCCATATTTTTTAAACTCAAAACATAAAAATTAGGATCGATACTTAACTCCTTTTTAGTATTAGTATCTGTATCGTTTAGATGATAAAAAGTCCATACTGTTTTTGGTTTAATCCAATATTCTCTATTATTGATGTCTACTTTTAAAGGCATTTCAAATCCTACAATCGTATTTATCCATTTGTAAACAAATTGATTATCCTTAAAATAATATTCTAAGATTGGTCTTGTTGTAGTTCTTAAATATTGATCAAAAAATGGTTTCAGATTTAAGCCTGAATGTTTTATGATATAATTCTCAACATCCGCAGAAGTAACGGTTTTATGATAAAACGCTGTATTTAAACCTGTAAGAATAGCGCGCCACTTTGTATCATCATTAAGTGCGTTTCTTAAAGTATGCAGGATTACTGCACTTTTTATGTACACATCTCTAGACCAATTAAAATCATTTACATCGTAATTTCCTATAATAGGTTCTTCGTTTTTAATAAGTTTAGACAACCCTTTTATATATTCTTCTCCTGCTTTTTTTCCAAAATGATATTCTAAATATAAGGCTTCAGCATAATTTGTAAATCCTTCTTGAATCCAAACATCAGCTACATCTTTAAACGTAATGCTATTTGCAAACCATTCATGACCAGATTCGTGGATAATTAAATAATCGAATTTTAAGCCCCAACCTGAATCCGAGGGGTCTTGAACAGTTCCTAACCTTCCGTTTTGATAGCCTGAATACCCAACAGAACTTTGATGTTCCATACCTTGCCCTTCTACTAATTTATAACCATCTTCATAAAATGGATACGGTCCAAACCAATGCTCAAAAGCTTCTAACATTAAATGCACTTGTTTAAACTGCTCTTTTGCTTTTTCTAAATTTTCTGGTAACACATAATAATTACATTCAAGTGTTCCTTTTAAACCTTTATAAGGATCTGAATAATGAACATAATCTGCTACATTAAGACTAACTCCGTAATTGTTGATGGGATTTACAACGGTCCATTCATATTTTGTTGTTCCGTTTTTCTTTTTTTCTGTAGCTGTCAATTTCCCATTGGCAACCGCCATTAAATCATTGGGTACAGTGATACTTATGACCATTCCGTTATCTGGCTCATCATACATGTGGTCTTTGTTTGGCCACCACAAACTAGCACCACCACCCATACAAGCAGTATAAATAAATGGTTTGCCATTGGCATCTTTATTATAGGTAAATCCATCTCCCCAAGGTGGATTTGGATCTATTCTAGGACTCCCTTCATAAAAAACCTCAATTTCTTTTGATGTCCCTATTGCCTGATTTTCATCTAATTGAATGAAATATGCGTTACCATCTTGTTTAAAAGTCAACGATTTACCAGATTGCTTCACTTTGGTAATTTTCATTGGAGGTTGCAGATCTATTTGCATCACATTTTTTGATTCTAATACTGTATATGTGATCGTATTAGAACCTTTTATAAATCTATTTTCTACGTCTAATTCAAAATCTAAATTATAGTGGGTTAAATTCCACCAAATTCTTTCTGGCGTTATTGTACCTCTTAAAGTGTCTTGTCTTGTATACTTTTTTTTAGCAGGTTTGGTATTGGTTAAATCTCGTTTTATTGGAGTTCTACTGAATTTTACTGAATCTAATTTTTCAAATTTCTGATAATAAAAACCATTATAGGTATTTGTTTTAGGATCCCATTTTAATTTGTAGTTCTCAATATCATTTCCACTTCTTAACTCAAATAAAAGAGAATCTTTTTTAACAAATAGCTCATAAAGTGGTGCATTAGCTGTATTCCTCCAGTTTTTCCATTCCCAATTAAAAGTACCAGAATATGCATCATTATTCTTTTCTATGATTACTTCTAAACTAGGTGTGTCTTTAATTTCATACCATTTGCCTGTTATAATTTGGCTATGTAACGTGCAAATGGTTAATTGAAAAATTATTAAAAACAATATTTTTCTTTTCATAGTGTATTTGTTTTATAGTCTAAACTTTGTTTGATTGCATCAATTTTCAAGTTCATTTTATCTATCATAAATAAGACTAACCAGCATATTCATTAAGGGTTTGTTGAGCAGAAACAAATGGTAAATCTAATTCTCTTTCAGCCAAACCATTTTGATAAATTACTTTAGCAGCATGTTGTGGTTCTTTTTTATTCAGCATCAAAGAAATATCTGATATTGGATAGGATTCACTACTCAATAAATAGTTTTTACCATGTAACCCTTTTTTTGTTGCAGCGTTGTAAATACCTTTTGCAACATCTTTTACATTTACCATTGCCATTTCTGCATCCGTATCAAATAACATTTGTACAAAAGGATTCGGCGCAATATTATTCTTAATTAAATACTGTAAACCAGTAGAGGTAGAGTCTTGTCTTTGCGACATTGATTTTCCAAAAACACCAACGGGTGATACTGTTGTTATTTCTACATCTAAATTAGGATGATTTTTTATAAAGTCATTCACGGTTGTATTCGCAATAAATTTTGCTTGTGCATACGGATGACTTTCTTCACTCATAAAAGGAGTATCTTTTTCACTGAATATATCACTTGATGATTTATTACCAGCGGGTAAAGGAAAGTTGGTATTGTAAGCAGCAACCGAAGCAATTAAGACCGCTTTTTTTACACTTGGAGTGCTGTTAATTACTGCTAAAAAATTTTCTGTACCTTTTATCGTTGGATCAAATAATTCGGTTTTTGCATCCACAAAATCTAACTGAAAAGGAGTGCCGCCATGCACTACAATATCGCAATCTGATACAAAGTTCTCTAACTGTTTTTTATTTTCTACATTCAACGGAATGATGCTCAAGTTTTGAGCATTAGTTAGTTCTTTTAAATGTGCGTATTTTTCTCCTTTTGTAATGTCTGTCGAAGAAACTTTAACTTTAAAACCTTGCTCTAGAAAGTTTTTGGTAACATAACTTCCTATAAAGCCAGAACCTCCAATAATACCTACTGTTTTCATAATAAATTGATTTTTAATGGTTACTATATTTATTTTAGTTGTTGTCTGATAAAAGACATAAGTTCGCTTTGTTTTTAGAATCAAGACTTGATTTTAAAAAGGGTTTATCAAGCTAAATACATTTTTAATCGGACACTATTGATTTATTTTATAAAGTTAAATTTAAAAGACACCACCAAGAATCATTAAGCGATTTTAGCAATGCCTTTCAAGTTTGGTTAGTTGTTTATAATTACTTCTTCTTTTTCTTTCTCTAATTCTTTGTTAATTTATAACCCATAGCCTGATACAAAGCTAACACGTCATAATAGATTGTAAGGCTAGCAATTTTACCGTCTGTTATCATTGCCGTTGATTGGTAAGGCATATTCACTTCAATACTATCTTGTGTAAAAATGTAGTTTCCCCAAACAGAAACCCAATCACCTTTATAGTCGCCATCAATAACTCTAAATGTCTGACTAATAAAGTTGTTTTTCTGTTCTGTTCTTACTTTATTCCATTCTTTCCAATTGGCAATTAATTCAGCTTTTGTTTCTGTTTTACCGAAGCTTGGCCCCTTTTGCACAAAGTTTTCAGCGAGTAAGCTAGCTACTTTGTCTATTTTATTATTTAAAAGTGCATCATAATAATCTGCAACTACTTTTAAATCTTCTTCGGCAGTAGGATTTTCTATTACTGTTTCTTTGTAACTTTTGTTTTGCGCAAAACTAATTTGCCCAATTAGCAGAAATAATACAATTGCACTTGTTTTTAATGTTTTCATAAGTTTGGTTTTAATAAATAGTTTTTATGTTGGTAATTATAAAAGCTAAATTAAAAGATGTTTAGTGTAATGTCAATCACATCTTAATGTGATATTTAGCTTCTTTATTTTTGTATATTTGAAACCAACTAACTACCTAATAATGCTTTTTGAAAATCTTTAAAAAAATCGCTCTAAGAATTACCTGTTTTATATTGGCACACGTTTGTAATTCTGTGTATGCACAAAATCCATCTCAAATAGATGTACTTACTACAGAACAAGGGTTGCCTTTTAGAGACATTACATCTATAACTCAAGATGCTACAGGTGCTATGTGGTTTGGCACAGACATTGGTTTGGTTCGCTACAATGGTTATAATTTTAAGGTTTATAATTCTGATAAAAAGAACCCTTTTTATATTGAAGAGGAATTAATTACAGGAGAATTAGTCTATGATAAGACTACTAATGAACTTTGGTATTTAGCAAATGAAAGGCTCTTTAAACTACAATTATCTACAGATAAAGTTATTGCCTATAACAGCACACACAACATCAAAGGCAGCGTTTTACGAATATTAAAAGCGACAGATGGTAGTATTTGGATTATGTCTGACGATTTTTTATCCGTAGAAAACGGAAAAGCAAAACAATATTTACAAAAATTAACAAATGAAAAATTTGAAGTTAGAGCTTCTATAAAAAGACCTAAATATGCGTATAGTAGATTAGTAGAGGATAAAAAAGGTAATATTTTATGGTCTGCACCTAACGGAAGTTTAAAATTTGATTGCGAAGGAAATTTATTAAATACGTTTCAATTATCAAATTATACGTGGCATTTTGCCGATTTAAATTTTACGGTATCTTTTTTTAATAGTAATAATATTCATTACTTTTTTCCAAGAAAAGAACTTGGTATTTTTACTTTTGATGAAAAAAAATTAACCAAAAAACGAATTTTTAAAGGCGATGACCAATTTTACTATGCCATAGAAGATCACCAAAAACAACTATGGTTTGCTAGTAGTAAAAAGTTATATCGCATGAATTTTAAAGGAGAATTTGTTGATTATACCAAACAATTAATCTCTAGATTTGAGTACTCTAAAATTAATTATCTTTTTATAGATGCTAATAAATTACTTTGGGTTGCAACCGATAATGGTTTGTTTAAAATTCAAATAATTGAAGAACTTTTTAAAACTCTTTTTACATCTAAAAACAAAGGTTGGGGCAACACAATGCGTGGTATTTTTGAAGATAAATATGGAACTGTTTTTGCAAAATGTGAAAGTGAAAACAAGCTTATCTACAAAACAAAAAATGGCATTATTGATACTTTACAAATTAAACTAGATAGTGTCTCAAGAGATGCATCAAAATACAAAAGCAATTTTTATGTTTTAGATGATAAAAAGCGCAATGTGTTTACAATAGGAGATAATTTGCTGAAAATAAATTTGAAGGATGGAACTACTAAAAGTTACCCTCAATTTAATTATAATATTTCACTTAAAGGAGAAAACACATTAATTAAGCTTAAGAATGGTAAAATCCTTTTAGGACAAAGTCTAAACAGATTACTACTTTTTAATCCTGAAACAGAAACTAGTAAACTTATTTTTAAAAACCCAAAAGCTGAATATAATATTGCCGATTTTAGATATTTTAAAGAAAGTAAAACAGATAGTGTTTTATGGATAGGAACACAAAATGATGGTGTACTAAAAATACATCTTAGCGGACGATTAATAAAACAATACAAAACGGATTCTAAACCAAGTGTTTCAAGAAATTTAATTCTTGTTATGGAAGAGGATATAGATGGCAGTCTTTGGGTTGGTACTTATGCCGGTGGACTTAACCATATTTCTGCAGATGGAAACACCGTAAAAAAATATACCAAAACAGAAGGCTTACCAGATAACAATATTGTAGGGATCTTAACAGATAAAGAACAAAACCTTTGGATTAGTACTTATAACGGAATTTCTAAATTCAATAAAAAGACTAAAACTTTTCAAAATTTTTATGATGAAGATGGTTTGTCAAATAACGAATTTAACTATTCATCATTTTATAAATCGAACGCTGGCGATTTTTATTTTGGAGGCATGAATGGTTTAAACACCTTTAGACCTAAAGATATTTTAAAAAAATCGAATCCTCCAAGGTTACATCTTTCAAGTATTAACCGATATAACAGTAAAGATAAAAAGAACTTTAATACAGATTATAGTCAAACAAAACTTACAACTTTAAAAATTTCACCATATGATCAATACTTTGAAGTTCGTTGGATGATGCCCAGCTATTTTCAGAACAACAAGAATACTTATAGTACTAAATTAGAGGGTTTTGAAGACCGTTGGTTTCATCAAGGCAATGCTTCATTTATTCGCTACAATCAATTGCCAGCTGGTAATTATGTTTTAAAAGTAAAAGGTAAAGATTCTCGAGGAGTTGAGAGCGCTACTATTTTATCAATTCCTATTACTGTGCAACAAGTATTTTATAAAAAATGGTGGTTTATAAGTATCATCATTTTTTTAATAATAGTGTTGTTTTACGCTATTTTTATATATCGATTAGAGCAAGTTTTTGCCATGGAAAAATTGCGAACCAAAATTGCAAGTGATTTACATGATGATGTTGGCTCTATGCTTTCTGGCTTGGCAATGCAAACCGAACTTTTAGAGACCAATGCAAATGATGCAGATAAATTTAAGTTACAAAAAATTGCAACGATTAGTAGAAACGCAATTTCGCAAATGAGAGATTTGGTTTGGAGTATTGATAGTAGAAGGCAAAGCACAAATGATTTAGTAGAGCGAATGCGAGAGCTTTCGGAAGATTTATTGCTATCAAAAGAAATTACATTTCAATTAGAAACGGACACTATAAAATACCCGAATCGAGAGTTATCGCCACAAATAAAACAAAATTTATTTTTAATATTTAAAGAAGCGATCACAAATATAATTCGTCATTCAAATGCAAATCATGTAATTATTAGTATTGTAAATTGCAAAAAAGGAAGTCATTTTAACATAAAAGATAATGGTAAGAATATAGGAGACTGTAATTCTACAGGATTAGGATTGTCAAATATGAAAATGCGAACAAAGCAAATAAAAGGCAAACTTAAAATTACCAAAGATGCTGGCTTTTATATTCAAATATATCTTCCATTTAATTTATAATATCACATTAATATGTGATTTTTTTTAAATAGTTATTTTTATAACTTTACTAGCTAAATATATGTGTTACAAATTATAAAAAATGAATGATTTAAGACTTGCAATTATAGAAGATGATGTTTTAGTGCAAGAAAGCTTAAAGGCATTTTTTAACATACAGTCACATATAGATTGTGTACTTATTACCTCTTCGGTTGAAGATTTTCTTAAAAATGTAGATTTACATATACTTCAGCCATCAATTTTGATATTAGATATTAATTTATTAGGAATGTCTGGTATTAAAGGAATTCCTTTAATTACAAAAAAGTTACCTGATATTGATATTATAATGCTCACAACTTTTGAAGATAGTGATAGCATTTTTAAGGCTTTATGTGCAGGAGCTTGTTCTTATTTATCTAAAAGAACACCTTTAAAAAAAATACTTGAAGCGGTAGAAGTTGTTCATAAAGGCGGCTCTTATATGTCACCTTCAATAGCTAGAAAAATCGCAAATCATTTTGCACCAAATACCTCAAAAAAAGGATTACTTACTGCAAGGCAAAAAGAAATAGTAACGGAACTTGTTGACGGGAAAAGCTATAAAATGATTGCTGACAATTTATTTATATCATTAGATACTGTTCGCAGTCATATAAAAAATATTTACAAAGTTTTAGAGATTAATAGTAAAGCAGAATTAATTAAAAAGTCTTACGATAATGAGATTTGAATCTTTTAGCAAAAAATTAGTCAGTTTTGTTATTCGTTTAAGTTTAGTTCGTTTTGTGGCTAAAACGAGATTTTAAACAATATTCTAAGGGTTACAAACTTTAAATAATAGTCTTTTTATAGTTTTGAAATTTAGTAAGTTAAACTTAAATTGCTTGAAATTGTATTTCAAAATAGGTTCATTTTTTACTCCACAATTATCAACATACTTACTAGTTTTTTATAAAGTTCTTTATTTCCCGTGTTCCAAATCGTGTTCAATTTTGGAGTTAAAGGTAATGATTTCTTGAATATTAAGCATAAAAAAACAGTTTAGAGTGAACTAAACTGTTGTTTTGTAAACGATTGAAGTTTGTAGCGAGAACGGGATTTGAACCCGTGACCTCAGGGTTATGAATTTTACAAAAACTCCCTAATTTTTCGCTTTTATGCTATATTTTAACTAAATCGTGTACCGAAACGTGTACTCTGATTTATAAAAAAATTCTACTCAAATGTACTGATTTTTGTGATACAAAATCAATCATCTTTAGAAATTCAATAACTTAATTATTTTTATAAAAGAAAGCGACATCATAATTAAATATGATGCCGCTTTAAATGTTTTCACAACGGAATAATCCTTATTGTGAATTGATTTCAAAATTGTTATACAAATATAAAATAAAAAAATGATACTATTTTACGGGTTTCAGTAAATCTAATTTATTTTTTTATTCTAAATTTAGAAAAAAATAGATTATGAAAAAAATATTAGGTTTAGACCTTGGTACAAACTCTATTGGTTGGGCATTAACAACACAAGACTTTAATAATAAGAAAGGAGAAATAAATGGCCTAGGTAGTAGAATTATTCCTATGTCTCAGGACATTTTAGGTAAATTTGATTCTGGACAATCTTATTCTCAAACTGCAGAAAGGACTAAATATAGAGGTGTTAGGAGACTTTATCAAAGAAATTTATTAAGAAGAGAAAGACTTCACAGAGTTTTAAATGTTTTAAACTTTTTACCGCAACATTATAAAGAGTCCATTGATTTTGAAAAACATTTCGGACAATTTAAAAATGGCACAGAAGAAAAACTTAACTATCGTAAAAATGAAGTTGGAAAACATGAATTTATATTTATGGATTCTTTTAATGAAATGGTTACTGAATTTAAACAAGCGGGTAAAGAAACTACTATACCTTTAGATTGGACTATATATTACCTCCGTAAAAAGGCATTAACTAAAAAAATTAGCCAAGAGGAATTAGCTTGGATATTATTAAACTTTAATCAGAAAAGAGGTTATTATCAGTTAAGAGGAGAGGATGAAGAAGGAGGTAAGGAGAATAATAAAAGTTTTGAGACGCTTTTTGTTGCAGAAGTTAAAGTGTCTGGAGACGTTATAAAAAAAACAGGGGAATTGCTTTATGATATTTATTTTAATAATGGATGGAAGTATGATAAACAAACAACAAAACCTGAAAGTTGGTTAAATAAACTAAAAGAATTTATAGTCACTACAACAGAACTTAAGAATGGAGAGATTAAAAGAAGTTTTAAGATCGTAGATTCGGAAACAGATTGGATTGCTATAAAAGAAAGTACACAGAAAAAAATTAAGTCTTTTAATAGTGAGAAAAGTCTTGTTGGAGTAGGACAATTTATATACGAAACACTATTACAAAATCCAACACAAAAAATAAGAGGAAAACTAGTTAAAACTATTGAAAGAAAGTTTTATAAGGAAGAACTGCAAGAAATATTAAAAACACAAATAAAATTTCATTCTGAATTACAAGATAGAGAATTGTATGATGCCTGTATAAATGAATTATATCCAAGAAATGAAGCGCATCAAAATAATATAAAGGATAATGGTTTTGATTATCTATTTATTGATGATATAATTTTTTATCAACGACCATTAAAAAGTAAAAAGTCTACAATTTCGGATTGTCCTTATGAAGAAAGATTTTTTATAAAAGAGGGTATAAAAAATACGCAAAAGATAAAATGTATTGCTAAGTCTAACCCTTTATTTCAGGAATTTAGATTGTG
>NZ_MSCM01000001.1:541607-697760 GCF_002954665.1 Polaribacter glomeratus
TTCACAACTATTACCTACAACGTATTTGTATATGAAAATTTGTGATTCATCACGAAAAATACAATTTTGAAATCAATTCACAACACTTTGATGCAGAGCCAGACGAATGGGAAGTTTGTGATTCATCACGAAAAATACAATTTTGAAATCAATTCACAACTGGTAACTTGAATAGTGGTTATCAATAATATTTGTGATTCATCACGAAAAATACAATTTTGAAATCAATTCACAACAGGCTTTAAATTGTTTAAAAATATTCCTAGTTTGTGATTCATCACGAAAAATACAATTTTGAAATCAATTCACAACCAATTGTAGCTTTACTCGTAGATTGATCTGTTTGTGATTCATCACGAAAAATACAATTTTGAAATCAATTCACAACGGGGTTATTGGTTTAATCTAAGTACAGGTATTTGTGATTCATCACGAAAAATACAATTTTGAAATCAATTCACAACGGATTCTTTGGGGGTACAGGAGCCACTACTTTTGTGATTCATCACGAAAAATACAATTTTGAAATCAATTCACAACAAAAAGTAATCGTTTTACCTTGCTCGTAACTTTGTGATTCATCACGAAAAATACAATTTTGAAATCAATTCACAACTTACAGACTTACCAGGGATCGCTTCATGAATTTGTGATTCATCACGAAAAATACAATTTTGAAATCAATTCACAACGGTATATGCACAACGCTAGAATTAATTACATTTGTGATTCATCACGAAAAATACAATTTTGAAATCAATTCACAACTGATTAAATCAAAAAATCAACCAAATCACCACCATCTTCAATATCTAAATTCTCTAATAATGAACTACATTGAATGTGAAAACCTTGTTTATTTAAAAGTATTGCGGTTTTGTTCCATGATTCCCAAACGGTTTTATCAGGATAAACAATCACGTTGTATTCTTTTAAAGGTTGTAACATTTCTTGTTTAAACCTCGTTTTACTACCTGTTGCCAACCACAAATAATTAGGAAATAGAATACTCATAATAATAGCAGTCTTTTCAGATTCTATAATACAAACGATATCATCTTTAGAAATGTTGGTCAAATTATGTAAACCGAATAAACATTGTTGCAATACAAAGTTATTTAGTTTTAATTGTTTGTGAACCCAACTCACATGATTGAAAGGTTGTTTTACTCTTTTACCTGTATTACAATTGTACTGCATTATTTTACCACCTCTAATTCGGTTTTTAGTATCTATTTGCCAGAATATAGTTGCTTCATGCCAATAATTTGTGATACCAATATTGTAAGTTTTTATAGCTTGTAACACACTTTTTACATCAAAAACACTCAATAAATAAACAATAAAGTTGCTTTTTTGCAATGTATCACGATATTGCAACACAAGATCTTTATTGTGATACGTTGGTTGTATTACTTCTGTGATACAATTTGTAATACTTTTTGTAATACATTTATTATCGGGTTTTTTGAAGTAACCACACTTACTTTCTCTATCACATCTACCATCAATATCATTTAAATACTGATTAGTTTCATTGTCAATAAATTTTACAAATGTTTTTTTATTGCAATTAGGACAAACAAATTTTTTACTGGTTGTATCTAAACTATATTTATAAATGGTATTCATAACGTTCATATAATTCGTACCATTCGTACCTCTTTTTTGGGTACGAATGGTACGATTATGTTTTAATTGTTTTTTTAATGTAATGTTTTAGTAGAAAACGTAATCCATCTTCCATGGTAAAGTCGGGAAGTTTAGTTGTTGAAGGTGCTTTAATTTTAGTTTGATTCACTTCTTTTCTGAGCATATCAGACAGCCTAATAAACTCTTCTTTTGAAAGAGCTTTCGCTATCGTATATACATCAGTTGCCACCATTTTATAGACCTAATTTTTTTATTCTTTTTCTAATTGCTCCTTCTGATAGTCCTAGTCTATCAGCTATTTTTGTATTAGATAATCCTTCAGAAATCAATAATTCCATTTGAACATCTCTTTCTTCTAAATCTGAAGAACCATAGGTTTTAAGATGGTTTTTTTCTGAATCAAAACCTACAAACTGAAACTCTAAAAAATTAGTTTCCTTATCAACACTGCAAACCACCACATTTTCTGAGTGATACAAATGCTCTGTGTTACGTTGTTTAATTTGTTTGATGAAACGGAAAGATGGTTCCTGAGAACTAGACCCTATTGCAAAAGAACTATCACAAAAATTCATGAGCATTTTACTACCCGCTAAATCATTTTTACTAATTGGTTTAGATTCATCCCTTTTAGGAGAATGTGACAATACAAGAATGGAAATGTTTTTCTCTTTTGATAGTTTTTTTAGTGCTTTCATTAAAGACAAAGCATCTTTAGCTTTCTCGTTTTCGTGACTTAAATAGGTTAGATTATCAACAATTAAAACTGTTGCTTCCGTTTTTTGAATTGTATTTGTAAGTGTGCTACATAAATACTCTTCTAAAGTATTAAATCCTTTAGGAATTTCTAAGTCTGAATCTAATTCTGCTCTTAAAAAATTTGGACTAAAATAATAGTGATTTTGATAATTTTCTGAACATCGATTTTCAAACTGTTTGTCGGATAATTCAAAATCTAAATACAAAACCTTCTGTACTTTGCAAACTAGTTTAAATCCTTCAATTGCAATTCCTTTACTAATACTATCAGCAATTTGAACTGCTAGTATCGATTTACCCAGATTGGTGTCTGAAAACAAAATACATACTTCATTCTCGTACCAAAATTCACTAAAAAGCATATTAGGTATAGGTCTGTTCTTGGCTTCCTCGATCCAAGTGTTCGCTTCTTTGATAATCAAACAACCACTCTCCGAACTTTTATCTTCGAGTAGTTTTTGATTAATTGCGATATCTTTCGATATAATATCAATTTTATCTTGTAACATATTAAAATTGATTTAATGAAAATGGTTATAATTTGGTGGGATAGGTAAAATAACCTCATGAACCTTTTGAACCTCTTTAGTTGGATAATGATGATTCTCTAAGTACTCAGTTATGATATCTCGTACTAAATTTGAAACTTTAATACCTTTTTGATCTGCAATTTCTTGAAGTTCGTCTTTTGACAGTTCGTCAATTCTAAAATTAATGGTTGTTGTATTCATTGTTTACTTTTTTATATTTAACATTTTTGTTTTTGATAAATACTTATTAAAAAAGTTGAATGCAATTCCTTATAAATGCAAAAAACCCAGCTAATAATATTTAACTGAGTGCAAGTAACTAATATATAGATGTTTAAAAAAGTGAGTTGTTTAGTGAAGTTTTATGAAAATCTAGTGAATTGTAGTGAATTAATGAAGTTTTTAGTGAAACAGAAAAAAGCTAGCTCTTAGAAATGAATATTTGGTACTTCGATATAAACATTTCGACTTTTTCAACATGACTTTTAGCACTTGAATTACCAAGTGATAAGTTTTTAAAATTACAGTTAAAACATTCTGTTAGCAATTGATTAAACCCCTCGGCAGAAATTGTTGTTAAGTTTAACTCCATTTTTAAGGCGTAGAATAATCCTAACGCAAATTTTCTAAATTGATATTTACTATCATTCATTATTAGTTCAATAAATTCTAATACTTCGATGGAATCAAATTCATCCGGAAATTTCTCGTAAGTAACTTGAGCTATACTTTTTGAAATGAAAATATCATCCTTTTCAAACTGAAATTTTTTATTAAGTTCAATAATAATGTTTAGCTTATTTTCAAACTCGTAAATTTCTAGTAAAATAGGGTCTTTGTCTAAAAATTCTTTATCAAAATGATCGATATATCCAAATAAATAACAAGTTATAATTGTTTCTTCTTCTTTCAACTTTTCAAATAAACTATTTTGAACCTTCTTTAGTGCAGGAATCATTTTTTGATTATCCAGCTCTTTACCAGTATTTTTATCTGATATAATTTGCTGTTTATTAACTAAGTCAAAAAAATAATTTTTAAATATTTTTAAGGCAGATTTTTTCATTTTCTTATCTGAAAAGCCAAAATTATTAATTTCAAAATCACTATTAAAAATCAATAAGTTAGTATTGATAGACCCAATAATTAAAAGTTTTATAAATGCATAAACCTCATGAACCAACTTGTCTGAAAAAGAATATGCAGTCTCATTCTGATTAGGTTTTGCAAAAATTTCAAAGCCATTTTTTTGATTTGTATTCCTTTTATGATTAACTGTTAGATTTGTATATAATTCTATTAAGTTGTTATCATTTAGAAAATTAAACATTTCTTTATCACTAAAGGAATTATACATTTCTTCGGTTAAAATTCCAAAATATTTATGTTCCATTATTTTAATAGTTTTGAATAATCCTCAGGCAAAACAGCATCAATATCACGTAGATATAATTCTAATGCTTGCATGGTTGAATGACCTGTTATTAATTGTAATTTACTTTTTACTTCTAATGGAGTAGCGGTTTTAGCCATTTCTTTGTATAACTTGGTTATAAAAGTATGTCTAAAACTGTACAATCCATAATCTTTTCCTAATCCAAAATGATCTTTTATTTTCTTGAATTGTTTTGTGAAATAATTTCTTTTATTATTTTCTATGGTATCCCATAAACCACCAATAGTGTCGGGTGTAAAAAGAATGAAATCTTTATCTATTTCTGATAAATCAGGAATTTCTTTAAGAAGAATATCAGGAATAATTTTAATTTTAACAGCTTGGTTTTTAGCTCTTACATACAGCTTTTTATCAATGATGTCAATATCTCCAACTTTTAATCTACAAACTTCAACAGGTCTTAAATAATTGTAGGATACAAAAAGAACAAATAAATACAATACCTTATCATGTTCTTTAAGGTATTCAAATATTTTTTCTTGTTCAGTAGTTGTGTAAGTTTTATTTCTTTCTGGAGTTGATTTTAATATATTAATCTTCTTAACGAAATTATCTTGTATTATTTCATTATCTTCTAATGTTTGGAATAACGAACTTATATCCGTTCTCGTGTTATTTCTATTTCGAGAACTAGAAGATGCTAGCACTGTGTTTAAGTATTCAATTACAAGCTTTTTATTGATGATAGAAATATCTTTTTTTAAATCAATATTTTCTTTTTTCATCCATTCGAGAAACCTATTTATCCTACTTTTAAAATTTCCATGAGAGTTTACACTTTGTGTTTTAGATTTTATTTGATACACCAAATTAAAAGCTTTTCTTATTGGATATACAGTTAAAATAGGCTCAACTTTTACTATTGGTATGGTTTTTTCAATAGGTGTAATTACTTTTTTAGTTTCTGTTTCATCCATTAGAAGTTTTTGCTCAATAAATTCTGCTAAAGAACTATTATCTTCATAAGGATTGAAGCCTTGTGTTAAAACATATTCTAAACTTTCCCTAAGCTTTGATAATATATGATAACGGCTTTTTTTGTCCTTGTAAAAATTAGCACCTCCTTTTATGTTAATTTGCCTTTTTAATCTGCCTGTTTTTGGGTTTCGGTAAGAATAATAAACATACCAATGTTTCGACATAGCTTCTTTTTTCTCCTTTGTAGAGAGCTTAGTCCAAGTATTTATATCTACTCCGCCAGTGAAGATTTTGGGTTCCGAATAATTCAATTCCATAGCTGAATCGTGTACTCTTTTGTGTACTCGTTGCAAAAGTAAGAAAATAGAAGGCATAAAAAAACGAATTGTGAGACACAATTCGTTGATTTAATTAGGCTTAGCCTTGTAGCGAGAACGAGATTTGAACTCGTGACCTCAGGGTTATGAATTCGAAAAAGTTCGATTTATATACCTGAAAATGTGTTTTTTATGCTAAAAATGTTCCAAATCGTGTTCCAAAACGTGTGCAGTTTTTGTTCACTTGGTTATATAATGTATAGTGGTAAAATTATGATTTTATTTTTGAATTCAAACTTTTATTTTAATAAAATCTTTAGACAGATAAAAGGTAATTTATATTAAAAAAAACTTTTTCATTTCCCTAAAATCAGTTCATTTTATCTCTTTTATTTGTTAATTTATTTTATAATACAGTATCAAAAAAGATGTAATAGATTTTTGATTATTAACTTTTCATGAAGTACTTCTCTTTTTTATTAATAATTATGGGTTTCAGTAATTCTATTTCAACTCATTTTAGTACTTTTATTTTCCTGAAAAAGAAATGAAATATCCAGATAAATACGACGCATTATGTCGCACTTATATATTAAATTGCAACAAAAAGAAAAATGAATTACTTCTAAAAATATCAAAAAGCTTTTAATAAACTAAAGGAAATAGAATCGGACTTTGAAGAACGTGAATTTTATGATTTAATTGATGAAATAAAGTTAGACACGCAATATTTATTTGAGCAAGCAGAGAAGCATCCTAAATATAGATTTGTTCCAACGAAAGAAGTACCAGCTTCTATTGAATTAGACAAACTAGAAAAACTGATAAAAAAAATAGAACAATTTATAAAAGATTCACGAGAATTCGATCCTGAAGAAGAATTAGATATGATGTTTCCAGATCGTCACGATGAAGATTTTGATGAAGATTCTATGAATTTTGATAGCATTTTTGGTAAAGATTAATCATTTTATAAATAAAACAACTAAAGAAAAGTTAAAAACCACAAAGCATAAAATAGTAAATGAATCAATCTACCATTAAACAATTAGAAACCGAACTTTGGGATGCTGCAGACGATTTAAGAGCAAACTCTAAACTGACAGCTGCCGAATATAAAGACCCATTATTAGGTTTAGTATTATTACGTTTTGCGCAAAATCGATACGAAGATGCCAAGATAGAAGTACATACTAATTTACCAATAAACCCACGAACTAAAGAAAAACGTGAAGTCAGAAAAGAAGATTACACAGCGGCAGGAGCCATTATGCTTCCTGAAAAAGCCAAGTACGATTATTTAGCAGCATTACCCGAAGTAGAAAATATAGCGGAAGCTATTAATAATGCCATGAAGCTTATTGAAGCGGAATATCCAGATTTAGAAGGGATTCTGCCAAAAAGCTACCAAGAGTTTGATGATAAACTTTTGCGAGCTTTGGTACGTGTTTTTAATAAAGATGCAGTAAAACATGCTAAAGGCGATGTCTTCGGACGTATTTACGAGTTTTTCTTAATGAAATTCTCTATGCAAGGCGCAGGAGCGCAAGAAGGTGGTGAGTTTTTTACACCACCTTCTTTAGTAAATTTGATTGTAAACTTTATAGAACCCAATCATGGTATTATTCATGATCCTGCTTGTGGTTCTGGCGGTATGTTTGT
This sequence comes from Polaribacter glomeratus, assembly GCF_002954665.1. GTDB lineage: Bacteria > Bacteroidota > Bacteroidia > Flavobacteriales > Flavobacteriaceae > Polaribacter > Polaribacter glomeratus. The sequence continues at coordinate 548,903 of NZ_MSCM01000001.1, forward strand.
ACAAACCGCACATTTTATAAAAGACCATGAAAACAAAAGTGTTAATGAGGCGATTACGGTATATGGTACAGAGCTAAAAAGCAACAACACCCGTTTGGCAAAAATGAACCTTGCTATACACGGTATAGAAGGCAAAATTATAGAAGCCAATAGTTTTTACACCAATCCACATACACCAAATTTAACAGGAAGGTGTGATTTTGTCATGGCAAATCCACCATTTAATGTCGATAAAATAGATTCAAATAATAAGTTTTTAGCAGAGGATGAACGTTTGCCTTTTGGCGCACCATTAACAGGAAAAGGCACTATTGGTAACGGGAATTATTTATGGATGCAATATTTTCATGCTTATTTAAATGAAACAGGCAGAGCAGGTTTTGTTATGGCAAGTTCAGCAACAGATGCAGGAAATGCAGAGAAGCTAATTCGCCAAAAATTAATTGAAACAGGAGATGTAGATTGTGTGGTTTCTATAGGTAATAATTTTTTCTACACACGTTCTTTACCTTGCCACGTTTGGTTTTTTGACAAAGGGAAAAAAGAAATAAATAAGGATAAAGTATTAATGATCGATGCCAGAAACACCTTTAGGGTAGTTACAAGTACCATTAATGATTTTTCTATCGGGCAACAAAATAACATTACGACTATTAAAGAACTCTACAGAAAAAACGAAAATGCTTTTTCTAGTAGTATTCGATTTCACAAAGATAACTGCACTGCAGAGTTCTCTGCTATTTACAGTGTTTATGAGCAAACATATAAAGAGTTTAGTGTAATTTTTGAATCTGAAAAATTTGGCAAACAAGGTTTAGACAGCAAGCTTACATACCCAACAATCGCTTTAGAAACCATAAACGATTTTTATAAAGAACTAAAAGCACCTTTTAAAGAAATAGAGCAATTAATAGGAAGCTTAAAAAGTAGCTTATTATTAATTGAAGAAAAAGGAAAAAAGGCAAAGCTTAAAAAGCAAGAGATCACAAAACAATTAGCACCTGTTAAAAATAAAATTACAGTTTTAAGCAAGCCTTTAAGTGTCTATGCTTCTGGAGTTTTGGAAAGCTTAAAAGAGGGGAAACAGGCTATTATAGATTGGGAAGCATTGGTTGCTTATTTCCCAAAAGGAATTTACCAAGATGTAGAAGGTTTATGTAAAATAGCGTCTTTAGAAGAAATTGCAGCACAAGACTACAGCTTAACACCAGGGCGCTACGTTGGTGTTAAAATTGATATTAATATGGATTTTGACTACAAATGGAGAATGAAAGAAATTCATACCGAATTAGCACAACTCAATACCGAAGCCAATAGTTTAATGCAACAAATTCAATCTGTGAAGTTATGATGGAAGGTTGGATAGAAGTAAGATTTGGTGATGTAGTTCAATTTCCACCAAAGATTAAAATGAAGAAAGATGAAAGTTATCCATTTATACCAATGGAAAACTTAGATAGTGGAATTAAGTATGTAAAACCTATAATAGAAAAAGGCTTAAAAGGTAGCGGTTCTAAATTTGAAGAAGGAGATACTCTTTTTGCTCGAATTACACCTTGTTTACAAAACGGAAAGATTGCTCAAGCAAAAGAGTTAAATGGAAAGTCTGGTTTTGGATCTACTGAATATTTTGTTTTTAGAGGAAAGAAGGATATTACAGATACGGATTTCGTTTATTATTTATCTAAAACACATTGGTTTCAGCAGAATGCTATAAACAGTATGGTTGGTTCTTCAGGAAGACAAAGAGCTGATGCTGGTTTTGTAAAAAGCATTAAAATCAATCTTCCACCACTAAAAACCCAACGCAAAATAGCCTCCATTTTATCGGGGTATGATGATTTAATAGAAAACAACCTAAAACGCATAAAATTATTAGAAGAACAAGCACAACAAACCTATGAAGAGTGGTTTGTACGTTTTAAATTTCATGGTTATGAGAATGTGGAGATTGATGCGGTTAGTGGGTTGCCTGTTGGGTGGGAGAAAGTGAAACTTGTTGAATGTGCTAATCTAGTAATGGGACAAAGTCCTAAATCGGAATTTTATAATAATGAAGAAAAAGGATTACCATTTCATCAAGGAGTAAAAGATTACGGATTAAGATTTCCAACTAATTCATCTTGGTCAACACAAGGAAATAGAATAGCAGAAGAAGATTCTATTTTGTTTAGCGTTCGCGCACCTGTTGGTAGATTAAATGTTGCAATAGAGAAATTAATAATTGGTCGTGGTTTAGCCTCAATTAATCATAAAAAACATTGGAATAGTTTTCTATTATATCAACTTCAAAATATCTTTTATGAAGATAATTTAATGGGTGGAGGAGCAATTTATAATTCAGTTACTAAAAAAGATGTTGAAAGAATTGAAATATTACATGCTACTGAAGAAATAAATATTCAATTCAACCATTTGACTTCAAATATTGATAAACAAATTAAAAACTTAACCAAGCAAAACCAACACTTAAAAGAAGCGCGAGATATTTTGTTACCACGTTTAATGAGTGGTTTGGTAGATGTGGAGAGTTTGTAGGTTGGTGAAGTTTTGGGGATGGTTGCAGAGGAGTCTGAAAAATATAATTAAAAAAATAAATGGCTGAATTACTATATAGTTTACAAAAGGTTTTTACCACATATCCAAAAGGAAAAATTTATAACATACCAGAATACCAGAGAGGTTATAAATGGAGCGAACAGCAAGTTAACCAGTTACTAGATGATATTTATAAATTTTCTTTAACAAGAGATAATGATCATTTTTACTGTTTACAAAATATTACGTTATTTCAAAATTTAAAAAATGAATCTTACTTAAATGTTGTTGATGGACAGCAACGCTTAACTACAGTAACACTTTTATTATCTTATTTAAAGGCTAATAATATAGTAGAAGGCATGATAAATTATGCTGTACGAGAGCCTTCTAATGATTTTATTCAGAAAGTAATAGCAAATGAATCTAATATTATTAAAACAATACTAGAAGCTGAAGATTTTAAAACCTTCATTATCTCTCAAGTAGATTATGATGTAGATTATCAGGATATATACCACATGTTTATAGCGTTAAAAACAATAGATTCTTGGTTTTCAAACCCAAACAGAACTTTAGATATAGATAATTATAAAGATATTGTTTTAAATCATGTAAAGCTTATAGTCAATAAAGTAGAACAAGTTTCTGAACAGGAATTGTTTATGAACTTAAATGCAGGAAAAGTGCATTTAGATGGTTCAGATTTAGTTAGAGCTATTTTAATTACCAGAGTAGCAAAACAAGAGTTAGAAGATTTTGATGCTGAAAATGTTGAGGATATATTAAAATTAAATCAAAGAAGAACTCGTATTGGTTGGGAATTAGACGAAATGAATAGTTGGTGGAGTCGTGAAGATGTAAAATTATATTTTCAGAATTTCACTAAAATTAAAACAGGAACTAAGGAAACTATAAAGTTTAATCAAGAAGAACATCCTATTAATCTACTTTATAAAATATGGGTCGAAATTAAAGGAGAATCAGATATTACATTGCATAGTTTTGAGAAAGAAGAAGCTCTTGTAATGTATCAATCATTATTAAAGCTAAATCGTGTTTTACAAGATTGGTTTGAGGATAGAAAAATATATCATTTTTTAGGTTTTCTATTTGCGCATTCAAAAATTAAAATTAAAGAAGTTTATGATAAATGGATTTCTAAAAATAAAACAAGGAGTCAATTTATAAATGAATGGTGTTTAGAGCAACTTAAAAATGCTGTTTTTGGCAAAGAAAATCCAGAAAAAGAAGAATCAGGATATGATTATTGGATGTCTAAAATAAAAGATTATAATTCAGAAAATGCCACAAATTGGTATGATACGGGAATTATTCAGCAAATTTTAATAGTATTAGATATTATGGAGCATAGCAAAACTAAAGAAAAAGGAAACCCATTGCCTTTTTTAAAGCCAAGATATTTTAAAAATTATAAAGAAGATAAAGAACATATTTTTTCTGGTACACCTAGAGAATTAAATGAAATAAAAGCATTGCCAAATCCAATAGAGAAACTTAACGAATACATAGATTCACTTAATATTGATTACGATTTATTAAAACATATACCATATTTTGAATATGACCAAAAACAATGGGACGCTATTACTGAAGAAGAGCAATCTCAAGCATTAAATGAATTTAAATCTACAATTCATAAAAAGCGACCAGTCAATTCCTTAGGCAATTTAGTGTTATTGCATTTAACTATAAACAGAGGTTTTGGTAATAGTCAATACGCTTTAAAAAGAACAAATGTGATAACAAATACTATTAATGGTCTATATGTAAGACAACATACATTAAATACATTTATTAAAAGCACATCTTCTAACGATTTAAATAATTGGACTTTAAAAGATATAGAAGAAAATGCAGTTGGAATACATACTACTTTAGAAGAATTTTTTAAACCTATTTCAAATGAGTAAAAAACAAAAAGCATTTTTAAAGGAAGAGAATTTACTAACGTTATTGTCTCAAAATAATTTCATTATCCCTGAGATACAAAGAGAATATGTTTGGGGAAATAATGAAAAGGTAATTACTAAATTCTTAAAACAATTAAAATTGAAAATAGGAGATGGTTGTGAATGTTGTAATTTACCAAAAGGAAATGCACATATTAACATAGGTTTTTTATATTCTTATAAACCAGATTATGTTAAAGTACAAAACGACAGATTTCTTGATGAAAATTTAATAGATGGTCAACAACGTTTTACAACATTGTTTTTACTTGTCTTTTATTTTGCTTTAAAAGAGGATAAGAAGAATGATTTCTTATCATTAATTAGGTTTGATGGCGTATCTATGAGTTTTGATTTTAAAGTTAGAGACTTAACAAAACGATTTCTTTTAGAATTTGTAGAGAAGACAAATTCAACTGAAGATTTAGAACAGATTGAAAAGCAAACTTGGTTTTTAAAAGATTATAAAACAGATGTTAGTATTAATGCAATGATTAACTCATTAAAATATATACAACAGGTTTATAATTGCGAAACTAAATACTATAATCATCTATTAAGTAATATTGTTTTTTGGCATTTTAAAACTGAGGTTACGTCAGAAGGAGAGGAATTGTATATAACAATGAATGCTAGAGGAGAAGATTTAGCAGATAATGAAATTACTAAAGCCGCGTTAATGCTGGATGGAAAGGATTTGTTTAATTCAGGAAAAAAATGGGAAAGTTGGCAACATTTTTTTTGGAAACATAGAGACAAAACTAGAGTTGTCCAAAGTTCAGATTTTGGATACAATGCTTTTATTAACTGTATTGCTGGTTTAGAAAATTATCAAATTTATAATAATAAAGAATTTTTGGCAGATGAAATAGAAGATTTGCTGTCAATTGAATTAGTCGAAAAATATATCAATGCTTTTAAGTTTTTAATTGATAATTCGAAAGCTTTTAAATCGAAATATAATTATCATTATTCTAATTGGGTTAATAACTGTTTAAAAGATATTTGGGAGGTATTTAATAAGAACGAAACAGATTGGTTTGCCGATTATTCAGACAAAAATAAAGGGACAGAACAAAATAAAATGGTTTTTATTTGGTCTTGGCTTTTATATATAAAAAATAGACCTAAAGCTAGTTTAGATGTGGATGAGGTCTTTAGAGTATTACGTTTCTTTTATATTAGATTTAAAAATTATAGTAGAGCTGTTTCAGCTTTAAAACAAACTATTGGAATAATAGATGTAAATAGTGTTTTTGATACTTTAAATCAAGGTTTTGACACACCAAATGTAGAAGACGAATCAAAAATAAAAACTAGTTATAGAACTGTAAATGAAAATTTAAAGTATAGCTTCCTAAATAATTTGAGAATAAACTCAAGTTCTGATTTACTTCTTTATGAAAGTTTAATATGGGAAATAGAAGATCACCCTTTAAATTTGGAAGGAACCGGTTTAAGAAATATAAACTCATCTCATTTAATAGAATTTAATGATAAACTTTCAATTGGTGAACTAACCTTAATTAAAGAAAAATTGTATGCACTATTTCCTTTAAAAGATGATGGAAAGATAGATGACAGGAATGTTAATAAAATTAGAATTGCTTTATTCTGGTATGGCTCATATTGGCAGAAAAAATGGTCTAGTTATTATTGGAAATATAATTTTGGAGATTGGGAACGAATTATTAGAGATATAGATTCCGATAGTTTAGCTTTTAAGTTGTTTTTTGATGACTTTAAAAAGTCAAAAGATTTAGAAAACTTACTAAAAAATAAAGTATCAGAATGTGAAATTGATTTTAATACAGTTGATGAGCTATTAATATTTAAATGGTATGCTAGTAAGTTAAAAGAAAAGATGTGGAAGGAAGGACAATTTATTGCTGTTAACCATAATTATAAAGATGAAGATAAGTTGTTTGTAAATTTTAAAGAATTTATTAATATACACGGTACTTTCAATGGAGGTTCTCCTCAGGTTTTATCAGAGTTAGTAAATAATAAACTATGAGTTACGAATATTCAGAAGACGGTTTAATAGTACAAACACTCAAAAAAGCTTAAAAAATCACAACTCAATTAGTGCAACAAAAAGCACTTTTAGCGTTGTTTTATTTCAATTAAACAATAAAAATATCAATAGTGCAATAAAAAGCACTTATCATACATTTAATCAATAAAAAGGCATATATTTACATAAAAAGAGCAATATAATGCACTCAGAAGATTTAATAGAAGCTATAAAAACACGTAGAGATAACCTAGATGTAACACAAGAAATGCTTGCAGATCTTTCTGGTGTAGGTTTGCGAACGTTAAAACAATTTGAAAGCGGCAAAGGAAACCCAACTTTAGAAACTTTAAATAAATTGGGTAATGCATTAGGTATGGAATTATCTTATAGGGTAAAAGAAATCACTAAATAATGAGACAAGCAGAAGTTTTATTTAAAAAAGAAATCGCTGGCTTGTTAACACAGTTAGATGATGCTAGTTTTGTGTTTACATACCACAACCAATGGTTTAATGATAAAGAAAAACCTGCAATTAGTTTAACATTACCAAAAACGCAACAAGAATACCATTCTAAATATCTTTTCCCTTTTTTTTATAATATGTTGCCAGAAGGATCAAACAAACAAACGGTTTGTTTTGAAAATAGAATAGACACCAAAGACCATTTTGGTATTTTACTTACTACCGCAAAACAAGATACTATTGGTGCAGTTACCCTTAAAAAAATTGAAGCATAATGACTTTACCGCAAATAACAGTTTGTCCAAGTACACTTGCCAAAGGTTACATAACCTATAGCAATACTGCGTTAAGACGTGTTTTTTACGGTAAAAAAGTAAGTGCTATTTTACCATACGATGCGCCAGCAAGTAATGAGAATACTGATGCTTTGTTTACAGAAAATAGAAAGCGTATGTCTATTTCTGGAGTACAAGAAAAATTTTCTGTGGTATTAGAAAAAAATAAATTACGCTTAAAAGAAGAAAACGAACAAGGGCAATACATTTTAAAACCGATTCCAAACGTTGGTAAAAATGCAGATCAAATGCCAGCAAACGAGCATTTAACAATGCAAATTGCACGACAAGTATTTGATATGGAAACTGCAGAAAATGCACTTATATTTTTTAAAAATGGTGATCCTGCTTATATCACAAAACGATTTGATGTTAAAGCCGATGGTACTAAATTAGCTCAAGAAGATTTTGCTTCTTTGGCAGAACGAACACCACAAACACATGGCGAAGATTTTAAATATGTAGGTAATTACCTGGAACTCTTTACTATTTTAAAAAAGTACACACCAGCTTATGCTGTAGAATCTATCAAGTTATTTAAACTGATACTTTTTAATTATGTGTTCTCTAATGGAGATGCACATTTTAAAAACTTCTCATTGATAGAAACACCTTTAGGCGATTTTAAATTAAGTCCTGCGTACGATTTATTAAACAGTAGAATCCATATAGACGATAATAACTTTGCATTAACTGAAGGATTATTACCACCAAATTTAGCACAAGGTAAAGTTACAGAACAGTTTTATAGTTTAGGAGAACAAGCAGGAATTTCAAAAAAACAAGTAGATAAAGTATTTAAAGGTTTAACGTCTAAAAGCGATAAAGTATTACTACTAATTGAAGCATCTTTTTTAAATGAAAAGTCCAAACGAAATTACATACAAGGATACCAAACACGATTAAATAAATTAGTACGATCATGAGCTACGAATATTCAGAAGATGCTTTAATAGAACAGGCAACACAAGATGTATTAGAAGAATTAGGGTGGACAGTCCTTTCTGCATGGAAAAAAGAATCCTTTGGAGAACATGGTTTGTTAGGTAGAGAAGATAAAAGCGAGGTTGTTTTAACGCGGTATTTGTTACAAGCACTTAAAAAATTAAACCCTAATCATCCAGAATTAGCGTACGAGCAAGCTGTTGAATTAATTACTCAAAAAATAGCCGATCAAACTTTAGGAAAAATTAATAAGGAAAAAAGTAACCTACTTAAAAATGGTATTCCTGTAAGTTATACTAATGATAAAGGAGAATTGATAAAAACAAAACTCAACGTTTTTAATTTCAATGATTATCACGACAATCATTTTTTAGCAGTACGACAATTAGAAGTTTTAGGAGAATTGTATTTGAGACGACCTGATGTTATTGGTTTTGTAAATGGTATTCCATTAGTGTTTTTTGAACTCAAAGCACATCATCAAGATTTGCGACATGCATATTCAGACAATTTAAAAGATTATAAAGACACCATTTCTCATGTGTTCCATAACAATGCATTTATCATTTTAAGCAATGGAACAGACGCAAAAGTAGGAACAATTACAAGTCCTTTTAAATATTTTTTAGAATGGAAACGTATCGAAGAAGATGAAGAGGGAGAAGTAAGTTTAGACACCATGTTACGTGGTACTTGCGACAAGCATCGTTTAATGGATATTTTTGAGAACTATTTATTGTTTGACGATTCTCATGGAGATATTGTAAAATTAATGGCGAAAAACCACCAATACATTGGTGTAAATAAAGTAATAAAAAACGTAAATAATATAGAAGATTTAGAAGGTAAATTGGGTGTGTTTTGGCATACGCAAGGTTCTGGAAAAAGTTATTCTATGGTATTTTTGTGCGAAAAAATTCACAGAAAACTAGGTGGTTCTTACACTTTTTTAATTGCTGTGGATAGAACAGAATTAGAAAACCAATTGTATGACACCTTTTCTGGCGTTGGCGTTGTAAATGATAAAAACTGTATTGCAGGAAAAAAGAACGGAATTTCTGGGCGAGAACATTTACGAGAATTATTATCAGAAAATCATCGCTATGTTTTTACATTAATTCATAAGTTTTCTATAGATCCAAAATTAGAAAGTGAATATCCATTAATTACAGACCGTAAAAATGTAATTGTAATTAGTGATGAAGCGCATAGAACACAATCTGGAACGTATGCTAGAAATATGCGTTTTCACGGTTTACCTAATGCGTCCTATTTAGGATTTACAGGAACACCAATTATAAAGGATGAAGAAGAATTTACGAAGAATATTTTTGGAGAATATGTTTCTATCTATGATTTTAAACGTGCTATTGAAGATGAAGCAACATTACCATTGCGTTATTTAAATAGAGGTGAAAAATTAGACATTACAAATCCTGAGCTAGACGAAAAAATGGCTGCTGTATTTGAAAATGAAGATTTAGACAACGACCAAAAGAAAAAATTAGAATATTTATTTAATAGAGATTATCCAATACTTACCGCAAAACCTCGATTAGAAGCTATTGCAAAAGACTTAGTTTGGCATTTTAACGAACGTGGTTATCAAGGTAAAGCTATGTATGTGGCGCTAGACAAACCAACAGCAGTTAGGATGTACGAGCTAATCATGAGGTATTGGCCAGCATATTTAAAAGAACTAGAAACGCGCATTGAGAACGCAGAAGACGAGCAAGAAGCGCAAGAACTAAAACGTAAATACAACAAAGTAAAAGAAACTGAAGTTTGTGTGGTGGTGAGTAGTGAGCAAAACGAAGTCGATAAATTCCGTAAAATGAATTTAGATATCGAAATCCATCGTAGAAAAATAGTGGAACGTAATTTAGAAAAAGAATTTAAAGATGAAGACAATCCATTTCGATTAGCCATTGTTTGTGCCATGTGGATTACTGGTTTTGACGCACCTTGCGTATCCACCGTATATTTAGACAAGCCAATAAAAGGACATACATTAATGCAAACTATTGCAAGAGCCAATCGTGTTTACGATGATGAAAAAGAAAATGGTTTGATTGTAGATTATGGAAATGTGTATAAGCAATTAGAACATGCCTATTCTATTTATGGTGAAGGAGGAAAGTCTGGAGGAAAAGGCAAACCATCAGGTAAACCAATTGAGCCTTTAGAAGATGTAGAAATAGAACTAAAACAAGCGATAAAAGATGTAAAAGCATATTTAAAAGGATTGCGATTTTCTTTACAAGAACTGAAAGATGCAAAACCAATGTCTAAAATTGCAAAAATTAAGGAAGCAGTAGATTGTGTTTGTTTGAATGAAACTACTAGAACCACATTTGAAATGATGGCTCGTAATGTATTTCGAAAATACAAAGCTTTATTCCCTAATGACTTATTAAAAAAACACGTTAAAAATTACAATGCTATTGAAGCTATTTATTCGGCATTAAATCAGAATGTAAAATCAGCAGACGTCACTCAAATAATCATGGATTTACAGGAAATTGTTAGTGACAGTGTGCTAATTCAGGATCGAATTCTTAGAGAGCCAAAAGACGAAATTTATGTTGATTTATCTTCGCTAGATTTTGATAAATTAAGAGCTGCTTTTGCTAAAACACCTCGTAAAAATACGCTTGTATTTAATTTACAAGATGCTATTGAGCAACGTCTAGAGCAAATGATGAAAGAAAACCCTTTGCGAATTAAATTCTACGAACGTTACAAAGAAATTATAGATGAATATAACAAAGGTAAAAGCTTGGAAGATACGGTTAGGACTTTTGAAAACCTTAGTAACTTTATAGCAGATCTTTCTGAAGAAGAGCAACGTGTTGTTCGTGAAAATTTGCCAGACCAGGAAACACTTGCTATTTTTGATTTATTAAAAGAAGGAAAAGAATTAAGTAATAAAGAACTAAAAGATGTTAAAAAAGTTGCTGCCAAAACTTTAGAAACTTTAAAATCTGAAAAACTAAAAATAAATAACTGGCGAGAAAGCAGACAAATTAAAGCACAAGTAAAAAGTGCCATTTATGATAACTTATTGTATTTACCTCAAGATTTTTACTCCGATGAAGAGGTAGGATTAAAAACAGCTAGTGTTTATCAGCATATTTACACCAATTATTATGGAAGCAGTAAAAGCGTTTACAATGCGCACGTATAAACAGGTGATATTATAAGAAATAGTAAAACCTATATGCTTTAATATCCTTTTTCAAATTTACTACAAGTATCTGTGTTTTTCTTAATTGCACTCGGTTTTGCAGATCTTACACCGTATTCATTTGTAACTATACCAGCACTATCGTTATTTTGAATTAACATACAATACCCAGAATTCCCACCCATTCTCATTGCCATTCCTGTTTGGAAAAAATGTTTACAATCTTGGCATTTTTTTACCTCAGCAATGGAATATTGGAGGTTATATAATTCCAAAACAGCCAAAGTATCCAACTTACAATACGCTAACATGTTTTTTCTATCTTGTTGATATTCTTCTTCATTTATAGAATTATCTAAATTTCTATAAACATCCATAGCCGCCATTCCTTGTTGAATTTCTAAATCTTGATAAGAAAGTTGTGGTAAAAAAGTAGGAAGTACCGTTTTTAAGGACCATGTACTTTGTGTGGCTTCTGTTTTTAAGTATTTTCTAAAAATCACACCTAAGTCTACCAAACGCTCAATTATACGCTCTAGTTCTTCTGTGTATTTTGGAAAATCTCTAATTAAGCCTTTAATCATCGTTTTCTCAAAACTAGAATACATTAAAATTTTCCCATCATTATTATAATGATTTAAATCATTAATCATTTGTATAATTAATCCTTCTCTAGGATCATCTTTTCCATTTCCTAGAAATTCATAATGTTGAGGTTCTGAATTTGCATCTTTTTGATAATGCAAACTATACTGAAAAGGAACTTGCTGATAAGGTCTCGTATAATCATATTTTGGAATTCCTTCCATAATAGTTTCAAAATCGAAAGAATAAATTGGATACGGATTTTCTACTAAAAATTGTTGAATAGCTTTTTCGTTTCTATAATTGATTTCAGTTGATAATTCAGGTTCATTTGCCCATTCCTCTATAATAGGTTGGTTTTCCTTTAATGTTTGGCAATAATTGGCAAATTCACATGGGTAAGGTTTATCACAATGATTTCCAATTAAAACAGTCGGTTCTTCTTGTTGATACACTGCTAAAAAGGTAGCAATATTTTTAGGTATTTCGGGTAAAAAAGATTGAATTCTGCTAAATACACTCTCATAAGTAAACAATTGTTGAGGTACAATTTCTCCCTGTTTTACATACGCTCTATCAAAATACATGATAGAAATATCTTCAATTTCAATACCTGCATTGGTCATCACAAAATATTGAATGGCAGCATCTCTAATGTGTTCAGTTTTTACAGAATTGGTGCTCTTTACTTCAAATGCGTGCCATTTTCCATCAATTTGATGTAAAATATCTACAGCAACCAAAGTGTTTTCAGCGGCAAAAGTGGCTTCGTAAATGGTAGTTACTCCATCAGCAATTAATTCTTTGGTTCTAGCAATAGATTTAGAATTTGCATAATGATCAACTAAAGCTAATGCTCCATTTGGGAAATAATCTTGTGCTAAATCACCAACGGTATTCCCAACACTAAAAACGTGTTGCGTGCTTTCAGAATAAACTACTTCTTCTTTTTTATACTTGTTTAACCACAATGCTTTTTGACATTTTAATCGTTTTAAATATCTTGATTTTGATAGCATATTTTTTTAAATATATATTTTTAAATTTTCCCTTTTAGCCATTACTGTTAAAACATTTCGCTCTAAATAGTGGTCTGCCATATTGAATTTTCCCAGAGCTTGTGTTATTTTTCCATTTTTTATTTCCATAGTTAAACCATAATTGGTGTTTTTCTCATAAAGTCGCCATATCTGAATTTTCTTTTCTACACAACGATCTAAATAGGTGTACACACAATGTTTTTTCTTTTGCCCCTCTATATATAATTCAAAGGAATCAATTATTTGTTGATACTCGTATATTTTATCTTTTACTGTAATGGTTTTTAAGGCACCTTCTTCTTTTGTTCCCCATACAATGGGGTTTCCTTCTATTTCATTGTATGTTATGGTGTCATGCCAAACTTCCATTTGATTTATAATACTTTTATACGTTTTACCTTTTAGAGTAAAATTTGAACCTAAATGATTCCTCTGGTTTTCTATATAATCTACATAGGTCTGAATTTCATGAGGATTACAATGAGATTGCATTAAAATCCTGAAACCAGACTTCCAGAAGTAAATATCAGTATAATACTTGTCAATAGTATCTCTAAATGTATCGCTGCTCTCTAAATAGTTTTCAATTAAATTTATTTTCTGGGTAAAGGTTCTGTTGAAGCCAAATTCATTTTCAGTATTTTCCTCACAAATGATGGCTAATTTAGAAGCTATAATTCTTTTTTTTATATAGTTTTCTGAATTTTGAACCGACAATAAATTATCTTGACTGTGAAAATAAAAACTTTCCTTTTTAGAAATCTCTAAAGCTGTTGGGTTTAATTTTCTTATATTTTTTCCATTTCTGATGCCTAATATAATAGTAAAATCTTCGTAGGTTTTAAAGTAATCAAATTCAATATAATTTCTATTATTAAATGTAGCATTTTTAAAGTTATTATATATAAAATCTTCAATCACTGATGCACTATTTGTAAAATCTTTAGATACTTCGTAGGTATTAAATAGTTTAGAAAATAATTCATTTGGGTCTAAGTTATCGTGATTAATGTTTTTTTTTATTGCGTTAATTAAAGGCATATTCATGTAATTATTAAATACAGAACAAATTACCAGAAGTTTAGCAAAATTAATTTCTAGTTGTCTTTGGTTTCTCTTTCTTTCGAGTGTTATAAATAAATTTAGTTCATTTATTTGGATCAATGCCTCTAAAAATTTGTTAAACTGATGTGTAGTCATGTTTTGATAAAGTTCCCAGTTTTTAATTTCCTTAATCCCCCTTATAATTCCAAGATTAAGCAGTCTTAGTTTGTTGCTAAAAGAGGTAAGAGTAATCTCAATTTCATTAAATCTTTGCGCTACACTATTAGAGGTGTTATCTGATGTTAAAAGTATATGATTCATAATAAATATTTAAAAAAGGTTCATAAATCGGGTACTATTTAGGCTTATATGCACTGCAATAACTCCAAATATGAGTAATGGCTTCATTGAATTCTATATCAGTTGCTTTTTCTTTTATCAGCATGCAAGTATGTAAGCTATTGTTGGAAACTAGAGGTAAATCATCCATCATTTTAAAATAAACACAATTAAAACAAGATTTCAATTTTATGGGTGTATGTTTTTCTTCTAACCGTTTAGAAATAACTATTAAATCATTGGTGTAATATTCAATGACCTTGATTGTATTCATTTGTAGATAGATGCCAATGTTTTGCTCCTTAAAAGCTTGAATATAATGAACATCAGAATTTGATACCAGTACTTTTTGTTTGCCTTCTTTTACAGAAAGCATAGCGTAAATTTCTTTTTCTAAGCTTTCTTTAAAGCGATATTTTTTAAAAGAAAAATTTACATCACAAAGTTCTCGAGTTGATAAATTTTTAGAAAAGTAATGCTCAAAATTATGGATATGATGATGAATACCCAATTCATGAAAACCATTTTCTATTCTATAAGAAATTACTTTCTCTCCATTAGTGTAAAAACAAGTTGCATTATAAATATGTTGAAAAGCTTTTTTTTCAAAAGCATCATTCTGATTTAATGTAGCATATAATTTACGAATCAATAACAGGTTTTTATCGTTGTTTTTGAACTTAAATTTTTGAATAAAATCACATAAAAAGGGTGCAGTTTGAATCTTAAAAATACCTAATCGATGTTTCATTATTTTTTATTTAAACAAATTGTTGATAATGATGGAATATTTTTTACTCGTATTAATAAGGAAGTTTTGCCAACACCTGTTAATCCCCATAAATTAATAATGAAAGGTCTTTCTTGCATTGTAGAAAGCATAAACCATGAATTTATAGCATCTATAATAGCATCTATGGGTTTGTCTATTCCAATAAATTCGGTTTTTAAAATGATTCTTGCATTTTCTAGAATCTCTTTTTTCGATTCAAATTTGTTTTGTAATTCTAATAACTTTGGTACCATGTGCTCTCGTTTTTTAAAGTTTGATACAAAGAACAACTTCAACTACGACAACCCGTGTCGGATTAATAAAAATAAAATATAAATTATTCTAAAATAATTATTTCTTGATGCATGGTTAAGCAATCATCCTTTACTTTTTTAAGTAAAATATTTTGGTACGTAAAGTTGATTAATAAAAGAGTAGGGTTAAAAAAGGAGGTAAGTAGTTGAAAAGAAAGTAAATTGATGTCAAAATTTTTAGCATCAATTTTATAAACACCAACACAACCAATTACGGTTTCTTTTAAATAAATCCCTTTTTCAAATTGGTTTTTTTTGAAGTCTATTTTAGTCGTTTTATAAAGTGGGAAGAGAGAAGTGGTGGTAACTAAATCTTGAAAAGGAATTTTGGCTACTTTTTTTCTGTCAAACCAAATTTCTATTGTGGCGTTTTGTAAATGTAATAAACCTCCAAAGGAATCAATAATTAAGTGATCAATTTCATCAATATTATTTTTAAAGTGTTGATAAAATGAAATATCTAATAGAGCCTCTTCAATTGGAAGTTTCATTTTAGCAGCAATTATATTATAGCATTTTACTGTTTTCGTCGTTGAATCCAATAAATGAATCCAACTACCTTCTCCAAAACATTTAATAGTAATCATAGATTGTACTGTTAATTTTTGTATTTATGGGTTAAGTTCTGGAGGCATAATTATTTTTCAAAAGTATTTTATAAGTACGTCATTAGGTGTCGTTATTATTTTTATATTTATAAAAAAAAAGCGATGTCAAATTATAACATACCGTTGAGTTTTCAATCTTTAATTCAGTTTGTATACGATAAGCAATACCCAACAAAAACAGATATTATATCGCATTTAGGAGAAAGAGATCAGTATATCTCAGAAAGAACATTACAAAGGTATTTTTCTAAAATTAGAGCAGATTTAGGAGTGGAAATAGAATACCACTATCTACAAAAAGGGTATTTTATCAATGAAGAAAAGAGTGTGAAGGTTGATTCTTTTTTTAAATTTCTTGAGATTGTTCAGGTTGCTGATATTTTTTCTAATAGTTTAAAAGATAGTAATACAATTTTAGAATACGTAAGTTTTGATGATTCTAAAGGCTTTAAAGGAATAGAAAATCTAAAAGATATTTTGTTAGCGATTAAAGAACAAAGAGAGATTACTTTTTTACATGAAAGTTTTTGGCGAAATTCTAATCATAAATATACGATTACACCTCTTATTTTAAAAGAATATTTAAATAGATGGTATGTTGTTGGGGCTTTAGATAACAGTGATGAAATTAGAACTTTTGGTATTGATAGAATTACAAATGTTGAGATTCAGAAATTATCGAAGAAAAAAAGAGAAGATTTTGCAGAAAGATTGTCAAAATTTAATCACACGGTTGGTGTGACTTATGGTGAAGGCGCCCCAGAAAAAGTAAGTTTATTGGTTGACGAATTGCATGTAAAATACATGCGTAGTTTGCCTTTACATTCATCGCAAGTTATACTTCCTAAAAATAATGAAAACAAACATCAAGTTGATTTTTTTGTATATCCTAATTATGAATTTAAAACTCAAATTTTAAAAATCGGATCAGAGGTAGAGGTTTTAAGTCCACAATCTTTGCGAGAAGAGATTATTGGGATTTTGAAGGCTAGTTTGGGGAATTATGGGAGGTAAAGCGAACACTTAGATTTATTAAGTTTTCAAAATGCCCCAAGCCCTTAGATCACCGGCAATACTTATTTTTATTTTTAATGATATCTATACTGCAAAAGCCAAAACTATTTGTAATTTTTCCATAAAAGGCACAAATTCATATTCCGTTAATTGGGTATTCGAGTATTGCGGTATTCGAGTTTTGCGTTATTGCAGAAGGTATTGCGGTATTGCTAAAACGAATGTTCTGGTCTTTTTTAGTATTGTTTTCGGTCTTTTTTGATATTGTTGGTATTGCTAACGGCATTGCTAGCCGTGTTTTGGTATTGCTAAAAAAGGGTATTTCGGTATTGCAAAAGGTATTGCAGTATTGCTAAAAAAGGTATTGCTTTTTTATTTTTAATTATCATAAAACCTATGTTTATCATAATTCTTATACACCGCAATCTGCAATACCATCATTTGAACTTTACACTTTAAATTTTCAAATTAATTTACATTCTAGGATCCCCAGCAATACTCATTTTTTTAGATTTTATCACATTCATACTACAAAAGCCAAAACTATTTGTAATTTTTCCATAAAAGGTACAAATTCATATTCCGTTAATTTGGTATTCTAGTATTACGGTATTCGAGTATTGCGGTATTGCAGAAGGTATTGCAAAAGGTATTGCAGTATTGCTAAAAAAGGTATTGCTTTTTTAGTTTTAACTATCATAAAACCTATGTTTACCGTAATTTTTATACACCGCAATCTGCAATCTATATTTGCAATACCATCATTTAAACTTTACACTTTAAATTTTCAAATTAATTTACATTCTAGGATCCCCAGCAATACTCATTTTTTTAGATTTTATCACATTCATACTACAAAAGCCAAAACGATTTGTAATTTTTCCATAACAAGCATAAATTCCCATACCGTTAATTGGGTAAATTTGAACCACATCCGTAAAATGAACGGCATCAAAATAATTGCCATCCGCATCAATAAAAGTGCTTAAACGCATTAGTTTTCCTTGGGATGTTTTGTTGTATCTGGTGGTTACTAATTGTCCGTATAACAAAACATTCTGGTTTGTAAAAACTTCCATTTCTTTCGCTTTTATATGCGGATGAAATGCTTCTGTAACTAATGAAAAATAATCGTGAATTGTAAAACCTAACAACTCCATTTCATCATATACATTTTCTAACCAATGCGTATTTAATTTCGGAATTTCATAATTTTGATGTTGCAATTGAAAGAGTTTTATCTGCTGTTGTTCCTGTTCTTTTTTTGCTCCTTTTAATTTAAAAATGGCCTGCCAAAGCAATGCTGTTTTAGATTTATTGGTAAAACGAAACGCATTAATACGAATCAAAATAGTAAGTTGTTCAATACTAATTGCAATGCGATCTATAAAATTATCCAACGAAAGAAAAACACCATAAATTTGACGTTCCGTTAAAATTCTTTGGATTAATAAATGTTCTATATTTTTCAAATATCCAAAACCTAGATAAATTGTTTTTCCTTTTACACTATTTGCATGATCACCTTTGTTAATGCAAGGTAATTCTATAAGTGCGCCACACATTTTAGCCTCATGAATGTAATGTTCTGTAGAATAAAAACCACCACCATTATTTAAAACAGCGGTCATAAACTCAATAGGGTAGTAGCATTTTAAAAACAAACTTTGGTAACTTTCTACTGCGTAGGACGCCGAATGTCCTTTTGCAAACGCATATCCTGCAAAACTTTTAATCTGATTCCAAACCTCAAAAATTAAGTCGTCTTTATGTCCTTTTTTTCTGCAATTAGAAATAAATTTATCTTCAACCGCTTTAAATTCTTCCACAGAACGGTATTTTCCACTCATTCCTCTTCGTAAAATATCAGCTTCACCCAAGGTTAAATCTGCAAACTGATTTGCAACCTTCATTACATCTTCTTGATACACCATTACGCCATAGGTTTCTGGCATAATTTCTAATAAAATAGGATGCGCTTCTTTGCGTTTTTCAGGAAAACGATGTCTTTTTATAAACTCATCTTTCATACCAGAACCCGAAACGCCTGGTCTAATAATAGAACTTGCAGCCACCAAACCTAAATAATCTTGCGTTTGTAGTTTTTGCATCAATCCACGCATTGCAGGCGATTCTACATAATACGCACCAACAGCACCGCCCGTTTTTAAAAGGTTATTAATGTTTTTATCCTTTTTAAAAGTTTCAACATCTGTAATATCTATTTTAGGAGCATCAGGATTATTTTCTTTGATAATTTCTAAGGCATCTTTAATTTTAGCCAAACCACGTTGCCCTAAAATATCAAATTTGAAAACACCAATATCATCTGCAATATTCATATCAAACTGAACGGTAGCGAATCCTTTTGGAGGTAAATTGGTTGCAGAAAAATAATGGATGGGTTTGTCCAAAATTAAAACTCCTGCAGAATGTACACTCACATAATTTGGAAAGCCTTCGATGAGTTTCCCGTATTTTAAAACCAATTTAGAAATATCATCCAATTGATTTGGCGCTAATCTTTTACTTAATTTATCAATTTCTTCTTTTGGCAATCCAAATACTTTGCCTAATTCTCTAACAACTGCTTTGTATTTAAAAGTAACGTAGGTTGCTAACAAAGCAACATTATCAAAACGATCAAAAATATATTGCGTAACGGTATTTCTATCTTTCCATGAAAAATCAATATCAAAATCAGGTGGAGAAGCTCTAAACGGATTGATAAAACGTTCAAAATACAAATCTAATTCAATCGGATCTACATCCGTAATACCAATAATATAAGCAACAATGCTATTTGCGCCACTTCCTCTACCCACATGAAAAAAGTTATTTTCTTTCGCGTATTTAATAATATCATAATTGATTAAAAAGAAGGAAACAAATTTTAAATCGATGATTACTTTCAATTCCTTTTCAAGTCGGTCATGTACTTTTTGCGTAGGATGTTGATATCGTTTGTGAATTTTATCAGTACACAATTGCAATAACATTTCGCAATCTTCTTCAAAAGTAGAGCAATAGACTTGTAAATTTTGATTTTCACGTTCAGTGTCAAATCCAAAGTTAATAGTACATTTTTCTAGTAATGCTTTTGTATTTGCAATAATAAAAGGGAACTCGCTAAAATATTCTTCTATTTTTATTGCAGCATGCATGCGATCTGATAGTAAACATTCTTCGGTTGTTGGTAATTTGCTCAATAGCATGTTGTTCGCAATAGCACGCAATAAACGATGTGCATTAAAATCGTTTTTATTTCGAATGGTCACTTGTTGTTGAATCACCAATTTATCTTGGTATTTTTTTAGATAGGAAAAACGAAGTTTATTGATTTCAGCAATAGAGATTCCAATAAATTCATTCTCAGCAAAAGAAGTTAAATTCAATTCCAATACTTTTTCAAAAGGATAAATGATATACACTTCTTTTAAAGAAATAGGTTTGTTAGGAATTGCTTTTTTTGCTTCTAAAAAAGAAGATAAGTATTGATTTATATTTTCAAAGCCAGTATTGCTTTTTGCAAGTGCTACAAATTGTTGGGTATTGCCATTTCTAAAATCAACCCCAATAATAGGTTTTATTCCTTGTTTTTTAGCCTGTTGCACAAAATTTAAACACGCAGACGTGTTGTTAATGTCTGTAAGTGCAATACTCGCAATACCATTTTCTTTAGCAAGTTGCAATAACTCAATTTCAGAAAACGTACCATAACGCAACGAATAATACGAATGACAATTTAGATACATACACTATTGTTTTCGATGTGCTAATATTAAAGGCGGTTCTCCGTTAAACGGATTGCTAAATCGTCCAATAGATTTTGCGCCCATCGCAGCCGCTCTCATTATACTTAATTCGCCATATTTATTTCGGATGTTATCCATAGCGTTGTAGAGATTTAGCATTTGTACATTATCATCAAAAAGATTAATTTGATAATTTCCACTCACAATATCAGAAACTTTTACACCTACCAATCGTATTAATAATCGTCTTTGATATAATTTTTCAAACAATTCTAACACCGTAGGAATAATAATGTGATCTGCACTTGTATAAGGAATTTTGATCTGTTTGCTATAGGTGTTAAAATCAGAATATCTAATTTTTACGCTAATCGTTCCTGTTAATTTATCGCCTTTTCTCAATTGATATGCTAAATTTTCTGCCATTGCAAAAATGGTTTCTTTTAGTTTTTTCATATCAATAGTGTCTTTGTTAAACGTTCTTTCTGTGGATAAAGATTTACGTTCATGAAAGGCAATAATTGGTGGATTGTCGATGCCGTTTGCGCGTTTCCATATCGTTTTTCCGTTAGCACCCAAAACACTAATCATCATTTCTAAAGGCATTTCTTGAATTACCTTTACTTTATCAACGCCAAGATTCCGTAAAATTTGATAGGTTTTATCTCCTACGGATGGGATTTTTCGAATTGACAAAGGCGCTAAAAACGATTTTTCAAAACCTTCATCGATCAACAATTGATTGTTAGGTTTTGCTTCACCAGTAGCTACTTTGGAAACTATTTTATTTTTTGACATCCCAAAAGAAATAGGCAATCCAGTTTCTTTGATTATTTTTTGACGCAATTCAGAAGCATATTTATAGCTTCCAAAAAAAGTATCCATACCAGAGAGATCTGCATAGAATTCATCAATACTTGCTTTTTCAAAAACGGGTACTTTTTCTTTGATAATTTCGGTTACTAAGTTTGAGTATTTAGAATAGGTACCTGTATTTCCTCGGATAATGATTGCTTCGGGGCACAGTCTTTTCGCAATTTTCATAGACATGCCAGAGTGCACGCCAAATCGTCTCGTTTCATAACTACAAGCAGCCACGACACCTCTGTCTCCAGTTCCGCCAACTAACAACGGTTTTTTTTGCAACCTGCTATCAATCAACCGTTCGCAGGAAACAAAAAAAGTATCTAAATCGAGATGTAAAATATTTTTTTTCACACTGTAAAATTAGATACAAATTCGTACATTTGTTGCTCAATATTGTAGCATTATGAATAATTTATCAAAAAACATCAAACACCTAAGAACCCTTAAAAAGTTAACACAAGAATCTTTGGCGGAAGAATTATTGGTAACAAGATCAAGAATAAGTTCTTATGAAGAAAGCAGATCTTCACCTACAATTGATTTTTTAATTGATTTTTCTACCTATTTTAAAATTCCGATAGACATTATTATCAAAAACGATTTGACAAAGGCAAAAGATGTTTCTTTTATTGAAGTTGGTAATAAAAGAGTCTTGTTTCCAATAACGGTGGATAGTGATAATGAAAACTTGATAGAAGTTGTTTCTGCAAAAGCATCCGCAGGTTATTTATTAGGCTATGACGATCCAGAATATATAGAACAATTAGAAAAAATTAAACTCCCTTTTTTGCCAAAAGGAAAACACAGAGCATTTCCTATTAAAGGAGATTCGATGTTGCCAATGAAAGATGGTTCGTATTTAGTAGCAGAATTTGTCGAGGATATTAAGAGCGCAAAAAGTGGTCAATCATATATTGTTGTTACAAAAGATGACGGAATGACTTACAAAAGGTTGTACAATCAAGTAGAGGAGAAGCAATCTTTTTTGTTAAAACCAGATAATTCCTCTTATCAAGCCTATGAAGTTCCTGTTACAGAAGTATTGGAATTATGGAAGTTTACCTGCAGTATCAACACCCAAGAATACGAAGAACACGAATTAAAATTAAGCAGTATTATAAATATGTTTACTGATTTAGGAGTAGAGTTAGAGGCTTTGAAAAAGATTCTAGTTTAAAATATCTTGATCTAACTTAAATACAGTTTTAAGCAGAAAGTTTTGTGATTCAAAATCTGTTATTAATTTTTCTTTAGGTTTTGTGTAAGCTTTTTTTGGAGTTTCTTTTGCAGTTTTTTCTATGATTTTATCAATAATAAATGCATCAAGATCAATTTCTCTTTTGTATTTTTCTGCATATAAAGGGAATGCTTCATTGAAAGACTTTTGATGCATACTTATATAAGCTAGTTGAATCTCAAATATTTTAATATATTTTGAATATTCTACGTTTGTTCCAGTATTAATTTTTTTAACCATTAAATCAAAGAAATATTCCATTGCTAAAATGTGATCTTTATACCTTTCAAAAATAAACTCAAATTGAGTTCGTTTCAAATCTGTTTTTAGATCTACTAATTCAAATAAATTTTCACGCAGATAATCTTGCTTTTTGAAAATATCAAAATTAATTTCATTTTCGTCCATAAATAAAACATCCATTTTTGCTCTTGCAAAAACGATTCGATCAAACATCCAATCTAAAGCCTTCAGTTCTTTTTCTGTCAAAAATTTACTAAAGTAGTCTAGAGGTATAAATAATATAGAAGGGTATGTTGCTCTATCTCTTAGGTCATTAAAAATGTCACTATTTTTTCTCTTATTATTTTTCATTTTTCTCGAATAATTTAGAGTAGTCAGCAGGAAGTTCAGCATCAATATTTCTCAAATATTTTTCTAAAGAGGTCATAGATTTGTGCCCAGTTATGAGCATCAATTCACTTTTAGCTTCAAATGGAGATTTTGTTTTTCGTAGATTATTGTAGAGTATAAATATAAAGGTATGTCTAAAGCTATATATGGTATGATCTTCATCTAATTTAAAGTGTTCCTTTACTACTTTTTTAAATCTTTTTGAAAAATGATCTCTTCTATTGTTGTCGGTAGCTTCCCATAAATCACCAAATTTAGTAGGAGTAAAGAGGAAGGATTCTTTATCTAATTTGCTTAAATCAGGTAAGTCTTTAAATAAAATTTCTGGAATTATTTTTGTTTTTAAAGGACTATTTTTTGCTTTAAATTGCATTGTTTTGCTTTCTAAATCAATGTCTTTTATTTTTAAACGACAGATTTCTACAGGTCTTATAAGTGAGTAAGAAATAAATTTGATAAATAGAAAAAGTATTTCATCTTCTTTTTCTAGATAATTGAAAATTTCTTGTTGCTTTTCTTCAGAAAATCTTTTATGCTTTTCAGGGGTCGTTCTTAAAATAGGAATTCCTTTTAGAAAGTTTTCGCCGACGTGTTCGTTGTTTTTAAGTACTTGAAACAAGCTACTTAAATCTACTCTGTAGTTGTTGTAATTTCTAGCACTAGTCTTTAGTAGAATGCTGTTTAAATAATTGATAAGATCTTTTCTAGAAATTTCTGTAATATATTTTACCTCAGGTTTTGTTTCTACTAGCCATTTTGTAAAATGAATACTTTTTCTTTTATAATCGTAGATTGTTCCTTTGCTAACCTCTTTGGCTTTCAAGTTTAAAGCAAATTCAAAAGCGGTATTAAGTAGTAAAAGATTCGTAGTATCTAAAATTTCTGCAGACGTTGCATTATCTAAAATTTCTGTGTTACTTTCAATTTTTGAGATATCTGTCTTAACTATTTCTACTTCCTTTTCAACTGGCTTTTCTTTTGAAGTCGCTGGCGTAACTTTATTGTCTTTTATTGTGTTTATTTCTTGATATAGTTTTTCATTATTTTCAAAAGGATTGTACCCTTTTTTTAGTAAAATGAGTAAATTCTTTCTATAAGAGGTTAAAACCTGCAATCGTTCTTCCTTTGTTTTGTAGATATTAGCCTTCCCATAAATATTTTGCATCCTTTCAAGTTTTCCTGTTTTAGGATTTCTGAATGAAAAATAGATATACCAGCGCTTAGAAAGGTTTCCATTTGCGGAATATATTTTAGCAGGAGAAAAAAGCTTTTTGTGTTCCAAATCGTGTTCCAAATCGTGTTCAATTTTGGAGTTAAAGGTAATGATTTCTTGAATATTAAGCATAAAAAAACAGTTTAGAGTGAACTAAACTGTTGTTTTGTAAACGATTGAAGTTTGTAGCGAGAACGGGATTTGAACCCGTGACCTCAGGGTTATGAATCCTGCGCTCTAACCAACTGAGCTACCTCGCCATTTGTGTTTGAGGCTGCAAATATAATCGATTTTTACATATACGCAAGAAGTGTTTTTAATTTTTTTTAAATAGATTTAATACCTATATTGTAATCCAAACGTTTTAACAATGGATAAAGTAAAATTTGAATTAGAAATCCCTATTCGTGCGTCACCTAGCATGCTGTATCAGTACATTTCTTCACCTTCTAATTTGCAAGAGTGGTTTGCTGATAAAGTGAATTCTAGAGGTAAAATGTTTACTTTTATTTGGGAAGGTGTAGAAGAAAAAGCAGAATTAATTATAAAAAAGTCAGAAGACAGAATTAGATTTAAGTGGTTAGAGAGTAAAGATGACGAAAGTTATTTTGAAATTAAGATTCAAGTTGACGCTTTAACTAAAGATGTTTCTTTAATTGTTACAGATTTTGCTGATGATGACGATGAGGTAGAAGAGTCCAAACAACTTTGGGAAAATCAAATTGATGAATTAAAACACACAATTGGTGCATAATTATTAATTGAAATAAATAAAACTCGGCAAACTGCTGGGTTTTTTTATGCCCAATTTTTATTAAAATGTAGTAATTTTGCAAGTCTAAAATATATGTTGATGATTAATTTTAATGGCGAATTATTATTTGAAGAAAATGTGAAACTTTCTCCTGAAAATAGAGGGTTTAAATATGGTGATGCAATTTTTGAAACGATAAAAGTTAGCAATAATAGAGTTGTTTTTTGGGAAGATCATTATTTTAGATTGATGTCCTCTATGAGGATGTTACGCATGAAGATACCTATGAAATTTACCTTAGAATTTTTAGAGCAAGAAATTTTAAAAACAGTGGCAGCTCAAGATAGTGATACTTCTTTTAGAGTTCGATTAAACGTGTATCGTAGAGATGGTGGTTTATACACACCAAAAACGAATAAAATTCATTATTTTATTGATGCAAAACCAAATACTTATGTAACTAAAGATGTTTATATTGTAGATGTTTTTAAAGACTTTTATAATTATTCAGGGTTATTATCAACTATAAAAACAAACAATAGAATGGTGAATACTTTAGCTAGTATTTTTGCGAAAGAAAATGAGCTAGACAATTGTGTTTTAATCAACGAAAATAAAGGAGTTGTTGAAGTAACAAATGCTAATATTTTTATTCTAAAAGGAAATGTAGTTAAAACTCCTGCATATACAGAAGGATGTATAAAAGGAATCGTTAGAAAAAAGGTAATTGAAATAATTACTAAAAACGAAGCGTATTCTATAGAAGAAACCACCATTTCTCCTTTTGAAATTCAAAAAGCAGATGAAGTTTTTATAACCAATGCAATTATAGGTATTCAGGCAGTAACAAACTACAAGAAGAAAACATTTACAACTAGTTTTTCAGATAAAATAAGTAAGAGTTTAAGGGTTTTAGAAGTAACTACTTCTTAATTTAAATTAACATCACTTGGTGCATTTGCCCAAAGTTTATAATCACCGCCTTTTTGTAGTATTTTATTTCTCCAAAGAGATTCATCATCCGTAGATAAAATATTTTTAATATCATTTTCTGATATAAACCAAGAGTTTAAGTTTAATTCATCGGTAAGTTGATTTTTATCCCAGCCAGAATAACCAAGAAAAAAACGAATATCAGTACTTTCTAAATCACCATTATTTAATAATTCTCTTAATGATTTAAAATTACCACCCCAAAAAATGCCACTATCAACTTCTATGCTTTCTGGTATTAAATGGGGAACCTTGTGCACAAAATAAAGATTATCTTGTTCTACAGGTCCTCCTTGATAGATTGTAAAATTACACGCTATTTCTGGTAATAAATCTTGTAGTGTATATTCTAAAGGTCTGTTTAAAATGAAACCAACAGAATTTTTGTTTGTATGCTCTGTGATTAAAATAATTGCTCTATTAAAAGAACTGTCATTTAAAATAGATGGTTCTGCAATTAGCAATCTTCCTTTAAGAGGTTTTAAGTGGCTCATAAGTAAATATATGTAAAATATAGGTATAAAAAAAACTCCCTTAAAAGAGAGTTTCCTTATAGCTTTAAGTTGTAACGTATTAGTTTACAGCTTCGCTTAATCCAGCTCCAGCTTTAAATTTTGCTACATTTTTAGCAGCAATTTGAATCGTTTTTCCAGTTTGTGGATTTCTTCCACTTCTTGCAGCTCTGTTAGAAACTGAAAAAGTACCAAAACCAACTAAAGCAACTTTACCACCACCTTTTAAAGCAGAAGTTACATTACCTGTAAAAGACTCTAAAGCTGCCTTAGCTGCTACTTTAGAAATTCCTGCGTCAGCAGCCATTGCATCGATTAAATCAGACTTGTTCATAATAAATAGATTTTAAATTAATTGAATATTATTTTTGTGCTGTAATAGCTTAACAAATATAGACGGATTAAGGGTTTGCGCAAGTTTGACCTTAAAAAAAGTGCCTTTTTGTTAATAAATAGCATCAAATTGTTAATAAGGAGAGGTTGAAAAATCAAAAACTCTTAAAACCGCATCAATAAAGGGTTAAAGCATTTCTGCTTCTTGCGAAAAAGTGTAACCGTTTAAAAGACTTTTTGAGTCCATTTTTTTCTTTCCAGAAAGTTTAAGTTCGTCAATAATAATAAATCCATTATTTACTGCTACTTTTAGCTCTTTTTTAGTGGTAATTATTTTACCAACATTAAACTGATGCTCACTAATTTCTTTTTGAACTGCATAAATTTTTACTGATATTTCTTCATCCTCATTTTTTACAATCGTCCAAGCAGCCGGAAAAGGATTTAAACCTCTAATTTTATTATAAATACTATCTAATGGAGCAGACCAATCTATTTTTGTGTTTTCTGGATGTAACTTTGGGGCAAATTTTTCTTCTAGAACTGGTTGTTTTTTAGTTGTTATATTTCCATCAGAAATTAAATCAATAGTTTTAGAAACTAAATCGGCTCCTAAAAACATCAATTTGTCATGCAAAGTACCAACAGTTTCTGTATCTTCAATTGCAGTTTCTTTTTGTAAAATAATTTCTCCGGTATCTATTTTATCATCAATAAAAAAAGTAGTAACACCTGTTTTTGTTTCGCCATTTATAATTGCCCAATGAATTGGCGCTGCACCTCTGTATTGCGGTAATAAAGAAGCGTGAAGATTAAAAGTACCAAATTTTGGCATTTTCCAAACTGCTTCTGGCAACATTCTAAATGCAACTACAATTTGTAAATCGGCATTTAATGCTTTTAATTCTTGTTGAAACGTCTCATTTTTTAAATTTTGAGGCTGTAAAATTGTTAAATTTTTTGATAACGCATATTTTTTAACATCAGATTCGTTTAGTTTTCTTCCTCTTCCGGCAGGTTTATCTGCAGCCGTAATTACACCAACGATGTTATAATTGTTGTCTACTAAATGTCTTAAAATGGTAACCGCAAAATCTGGAGTTCCCATAAAAACGATACGTACATCTTTCATAATTTTATTTTAGTTGGTATTTATTTTGATGATTTATTTGTATTTTATCTTCGGATAAAAGCACACGCAAATGTATTAAAATGTCTTTTTCATTTGCCTTTATATGTTGATTTATTTCTTGCGATGTTAACGCATTTTTTTGTTTCAAAATTGCTAGAATTTCTAAAGAAATAGCAATTTTTTTTGAACTCTTTTTAGACAAACAAACATCGCAAATGCCACAATTTTTGGTTGATTTTTCATCAAAATAATCTAAAATTTGTGTGTTTCTGCACATAGAATTATTTTGAATATACAGTAAAAAATCATCCGACTTTTTTTCTTTTTGTTTTAAAAATTGCACGATTTCTCTAGAATATTTATTGATGGTTAAATCATCTTCTCTTGGAACTAAAAAACGAATTTCTGTATCTGTTTTTACACTCTTGTAAGTTAGTATATTTTCTTTTTCTAATTGTTCTAAATTGGCAATTACTTGTCTAGAAGTAATATTGTTTTTCTTGGCGAGTAGAAATTCATCTACTTTAACTTCTTGTTTAAATAAACCACTATAAGTTCTTAATAATGAATCTATAAAGTTCTTGTTATAGATATTGTTTATGGCGTATAAAACAACATTTTTGCTGCTTGCAGTAAATAGTACTGTAGATTTTTGATTGTATGTATTTGTAAGTTCTAGGATGCCGTTATTAGATAAAATCTTTAAAATTGCATCTACTTTTACAGCTGTAAAATTATAAATTTTAGAGAATTTTAAAAGGTTAAAACTGTAATATTTATCAATTATTTCTCCTTTTGCAATTCTAAAATATTGGTATAATTGTCTGTGTACTTCTTTTACTTCTGCAATGTTTGGTAATGCTTTTTTTATTTGCTTTTTGTAGATAGCAATATCATTTTCATTTTTAAATAAAACAGCAAAAGATTTGTTGCCGTTTCTGCCTGCTCTACCAGATTCTTGAATGTAATTTTCGATACTAAAAGGCAAATCAAAATGCACAACAATACCAACATTTGGCTTGTCAATTCCCATTCCAAATGCATTTGTAGAAACTATGATTGGTGTTTTTTCTGTCATCCAATTATCAAAAGAAAGTTGCTTTTCTTTAGCAGATAATCCAGCGTGATAAAAACTGCTTTTATAATTTTTAGCGTTTAAAAAATTACTAATTTCTTCTGTTCTTTTTCTAGAAGTAACATAAATAATTGCTGGCTTTTTAGTCTTTGTAAAAATTTGTTCTAGCTTTAATAATTTGTCTTCTACTGTAAAAACTTGATAGGCTAAATTTTCTCTTTGAAAAGATTTTCTAAATAGCTGCGTATTTTCTAATTCAAGATTTTCTGCAATATCTTTTAAAACGATATTGTTTGCAGTTGCCGTGAGTGCGATAAAATTTACACCAGGAATTAGTTCTTTTAAAATTTTAATATTTCGGTAAGAAGGTCTAAAATCACTTCCCCATTCAGAAATACAATGCGCTTCATCAATCGCAACAAAAGAAACAGTTAACTCTTGTATTTTTTGCTGAATAAAGGTGGATTGTAATCTTTCTGGAGAAATATATAAAAATTTAAAATTCCCGAATTTAATATTATCGAAAAGTGTAATAATTTCATTTTGGGAAGAACCAGACTTTATAGTTGTAGCCTTAATATGTCTTTTGTTTAGGTTTTCAACTTGATCTTGCATTAAAGCAATTAAAGGCGAAATTACAATGCAAACGCCGTCTTTTAACAAAGCCGGAACTTGAAAACAAATCGATTTTCCGCCGCCAGTTGGCAAGAGCGCAATTACATCTTTTTTTTCTAAAACAGCGTTTATAATTTCTTCTTGAGGTTCTCTAAAAGAAGAAAAATTCCAGTATTCTTGTATTATTTCTTTTGCCGAAATCATAATTCGCAAGAAAGCGAATTAATAATAAAATTAGTTCTTTCATCAACAGAACCAAAAGGAACGTTTATAATTTTATATCCCAATTCTGAATATGCGCTTAGTAAAAAAGTATCAATAATAGAAGATTCTTCAAAAGTCTCATAACGCTCATTATCTGTGATATGTATTTCTTTCCAAGGAGAAAAATGTAGGATTATATCGTACTTATAGTGTTTGCTTTTTTCTAAGAAAGTAGCAGGGAAATCAGTTTTAAAATAATTCATGTAAGCATGAACATCAGGAATTCCTCTATCAAAAAAAACAATATTTTCTTGTCTTTTTTCAGCAGATAAAAATTGTTCTTCTCTACCCTCTAGAAGCATTTCGCTAAATAGTAGCGGTTCTGTTAAAAAGAGTTGTTCAATTCCTTTATTCTGTGCTTTTAAAATAACATCTCTAGAAACTTCATTAAAACAAAAAAAACCTTTTTCTTTTAATTTATTTAAAACAGTTGTTTTTCCTGTTCCTGGACCACCAATTAAAACGATTTTTTGCTGATTTTTTTGCAAGTATTTTGTCTTAGAATTATTAATTTTGATTTTTCACCCAAAATTTGAGTGCCACAAAAATAAATCATTCGTTTTATAAAACTAATTTTTAATGTAATATTGTGGGCGGTTATTTTTTAAATACTTAAAAGAGATGTAAATATGAGCGAAATGAGTGAAAAAAATGCGTTTTACACCAAATTAAAAACTCAGTTAGAAGACACAACAAGTTTTCCGGCAGAGTATATGTATAAATTTATTGTTCCTTCGGATGAAAATCAATTTGAAGAAGTGCAAGAAATATTTAATAACACGGGTGCAGTTATTAAAACAAAAAAATCTAAAACAGGAAAATATAATAGTCTTTCTGTCGTATTACAAATAGCAAGTGCTTCTAAAGTAATTGAGTATTACAAAAAAGCAGAAAAAATTAAAGGAATTATATCATTATAAATTTATGAGAAAGTTAGTTTTATTAGTCGTTTTAGGCTTTTCAAGCATCGTTTTTGCACAAAAGAAAAGCAAAGTTTTACTTACTATTGATGGTGAAAAAATCACTATTTCTGATTTTAAGAGAGTTTATGAAAAAAATTTAGACGCAATTGATAATGAAGAAGCAAAAGATGTTGAGAAAAATTTAGACCTTTTTATTAACTATAAGCTTAAAGTAAAGGAAGCTTATGGTATAAATTTAGACACTTTAACGTCTTATGTAAGGGAAATGGAGACTTATAGAAATCAGCTTTCTGCCCCTTATATGCAAGATTCGGCTTTTATAAACAAACTTGTTAAGGATGCTTATTTTAGAACAAAAAATGAAGTAAAAGCAAAACACATTTTAATTATTACTCCAAAAACTCCTAGTCCAAAAGATACTTTAGAGGCGTATCAGAAAATTGTAAAAATTAGAGATAGAATTATAAAAGGAGAAGATTTTGAAGAAGTTGCGATAGAGGTTTCTGAAGACCCTTCTACCAGAGATGATCAAAAATCTGGCAAACCAGGTAATAGAGGTAATTTAGGTTATTTTTCTGCTTTTAGAATGGTATATCCTTTTGAAGCTGCTGCTTATAACACCAAGGTTGGTGAAGTTTCAGAACCTTTTAGAACTAGTTTTGGGTATCATATTTTAAAAGTAGATTCTTTAAGACAATCGAAAGGCGAAGTTGAAGTGGCTCATATTTTAATAACAGACACTTCTACGAATGGTGAAGCTCTAGCCAATGAAGTTTATAAAAAACTACAAAGTGATGAGCAATTTGGTGCTTTAGCAAGACAATATTCTGGTGATGTTGGTACAAAATCTAAAGGAGGAAAATTGAGACAATTTGGACCAGGAATGATGGTGAAACCTTTTGAAGATGCTGCTTATAGTTTGCAAAAAGAAGGCGAATACTCTAAACCATTTCAAACACGTTTTGGTTGGCATATTGTTCAACTCATTAAAAAACATCCTATTGCACCCTTTAGTGAAATGGAGAGTGATTTAAAAAGTAAAGTAAGATCTGGTGATAGAGCTCAGTTATCTCAAAAGGCGGTAATTAACAAATTAAAGAAAAAATATGCTATTGTAGAAAATGAACAAGCGAAAGATATTTTTAATAGAACCGATTTAAAATCAATTTCAAAAGATTCACTGCAATCAATAATTTTATCAATAAATGACCTAAAAATAACGCAAGAGCAGTTTGTAAATTATCTTAATAAAAGTACAGATATTCCCGTATATCAAAGTTTTGAAGACTTTAAAGATTCAGAAATTTTATCTTACTATAAAGATAATTTAGAAAAATCAGAACCAGAATTTGCGTATACTATTCAAGAGTATAAAGACGGATTGTTGTTGTTTGAGTTAATGCAACAGAAAATATGGGAAAAATCATCTAAAGACTCCTTGGGCTTAAAAACTTTCTTTAACGATCATATAAAAGAGTATCAGCCAAAGGTATTAGATTCTATAAAAGGTCAAGTAATGAACGATTATCAAAACTTTTTAGAAAAAAATTGGATATCAGATTTAAGAAGAAAAAGCGTTATAGACGTTGATAAAAGACAACTTAAAAAATTGATTAAATTTTATAAAAGCAACTAATGAAACATTTTTTAATTGCATTTTTAACGATAGTATTATTAAACTCTTGTAATTATTTTAAAATGCAAGAAGATACCGAAATAACATCAGAAATTGTTGCAGTTGTAAATACAGAAAAGCTTTTCAAAAAAGATTTAAATAGTATTTTACCAGAAGATATAAGCGAAGAAGATAGTCTCATTTTGGTAAAAAGTTTTATTAATAATTGGGCAATAAAACAAATATTACTGCAAAAAGCAGAGAACAATAATTCTTTAGAAGAAGTAAATGAAATTTCTGCATTAGTTAAAGATTATAGAGAAAGTCTACTTATTAATAACTATAAAGAAATACTTATTAAACAACAATTAGATACCGTTATAAAAGAAGAAGAAATTATTGATTTTTACTCAAAAAATAAAGAAAATTTTAGATTGAACGAAGAGTTAGTGAAAATTAAATATCTTCATTTTACTAAAAAAGTAATTAATAAAAATGAGCTTATAAAACTTTTTGCATCAGAAAAAATTGAAGATTTAGAAAAATTAGAAAAACAGCAATTAAGTTTTAAGCATTTTCAGTTTAACGATTCTGTTTGGACACAATTAGATAAGGTTTTGTTAAAAGTTCCTTTTTCGAAGGATAATATGTTAAAAAAATCAAAATTACTCCAAAAACAAGATTCATTAGGGTTATATTTGGCCACTATAAAAAACGTTTTATTAAGGAATGATACAGCTCCATTAAGCTATATTAAACCTACCATAAAACAAATGATTTTACACAAACGTAAAATTGAATTAATAAGAGATATAGAAAAAATACTAGTAAAAGATGCAACAAAAAACAACAATTTTAAAGTATACTAAATTAACCTTTTTATCAGTTTTTCTTGGGTTGATGAGTATATCAACTTTTGCTCAAAAAATAAAAATAGATGGTGTTGCTGTAGTTATTGGTAAAAACATCGTTTTAGATTCTGATATAGAGAAATTTAAACAAGAAGTAGAAATTAGATCAGAAGGTAAAATTACTATTACAGACTGTGAAATGTTAGAGGAGTTAATGCAACAAAAACTTTTAGCACACCACGCCGTTGTAGATAGTGTTGTAGTTGCCGATGCAGATATCAACAGCCGAGTAGAAAGAAGTATACAGTATTTTACACAACAGTATGGCAGTGAAGATAAAGTAATAGAAGCTTATGGTTTTAACGATTTAGACGACTTAAAAAAGGAATTATATACTGTTCAAAAAGAAAATGTTTTAATTGAAAAAGAACAGGAAAAAATCACCGAAAAGATAGATGTAACACCAGAAGAAGTTCGTTTGTATTTTAACGGATTAAAAAATAGTGGAGAATTACCAGAGTTTCCTGCAGAAATAGAATTGGCGCAAGTTGTATTATATGCAGCTCCAACTAAAGAAGAAAACGACAGAATTGTTACACAATTAGAAGAGATTAAAAAGCAAATAGAAGATGGTGCTAGCTTTAAAATGAAAGCAATTATAAACTCTGATGATCCAGGAGTTACCCAAAATGGAGGGCAATACGAGGTAACTAAAGACTCACCATTTATAAAAGAGTTTAAAGAAATGGCTTTTAGTTTAGATGTTAATCAAGTTTCTAAACCATTTAAGTCAGATTTTGGATACCATTTAATGCAATTGCATGAAATTAAAGGAAACATGAGGGTTGCATCACATATATTAATGCAGCCAGATATTCCTGAAACCAGATTAAAAGATACCCAAGTTAGAGCAGAACAAATTGCAGAAGATATTAAAGAAGGCAAAATTACTTTTGAAGAAGCGGTTAAAAAATATTCTGAAGATAAAGAAACCAAAAATAATGGCGGCGCAATTGTAAATCCGTATACTGGTGATGCTAAATTTGATTTAACCAGAATGGATCCAGATTTATATGCAAGGGTTGCTGAGTTAAAAAAAGGCGAACTTTCAGATGTCTTTTTTGATCAAAATAGAAGCGGAGAGAAAATGTTTAAATTCATAATTATGAAAGATAGAACAGATACTCACACAGCAGATTTAGTTGAAGATTATGTAAAGATTCAAGATTTAGCATTAAGAAAAAAGAAAGAAGAAACCGTTACTAAATGGTCTAAAGAGAAAATAAAAGATACATATATTAAAATGTCTGCAGATCATAATAAATGTACTTTCGAAAAAAATTGGAAAAAAGAAACTAAGTAAAAAATGTCTGATGTTAAAGCTGTAAATGAATTAGTAGTTCAATATAATTCATTAAAATCTGAAATTGGTAAAGTAATTATTGGTCAGCAAGAAGCTGTAAAGTTTACACTTATATCTATTTTTTGTGGAGGCCATTCTTTATTAATTGGTGTACCAGGTTTAGCTAAGACTCTATTGGTAAATACAGTTTCTAATGCTTTAGGATTAAATTTTAAACGCATACAATTTACACCAGATTTAATGCCTTCGGATATTTTAGGAAGCGAAATTTTAGATCAAAATAGACAGTTTAAGTTTATAAAAGGACCTATTTTCTCTAATATAATTTTAGCAGATGAAATCAATAGAACTCCACCAAAAACGCAAGCAGCCCTTTTAGAAGCTATGCAAGAACGTTCTGTAACGGTTTCTGGAAATCATTACAAATTAGAGTTACCCTTTTTTGTTTTGGCAACTCAAAACCCTATTGAGCAAGAAGGAACATATCCTTTGCCAGAAGCTCAATTAGACCGTTTTATGTTTTCTATTAACTTAGAGTATCCTTCATTTAAAGAAGAAGTAGAAGTTGTTAAAAGCACAACAAGCAACATAGAGCAAAAAGTAAATGCCCTGTTTACTAGTGAAGATATTATTGCAATCCAAAAATTGATCAGAAAAATACCAGTTACAGATAATGTAATAGAATATGCAGTTACTTTGGTTGGCAAAACCAGGCCAAAATCTAACGAAGCTACAGATATGGTAAAAAGTTATTTAGATTGGGGAGCAGGCCCAAGAGCATCACAAAATTTAATTTTAGCGGCAAAAGCACACGCCGCGATAAATGGTAAATATTCTCCAGATATAGAAGATGTTAAGTCGGTGGCTATTCCTATTTTATCGCACAGAATTGTAAAAAATTACAAAGCAGATGCAGAAGGAATCTCAATAGCCGATATTATAACATCCTTACTTTAATTTTCTGTTTCTTCTTCGGTAGAATTTTCAAAAAAGCTAAACACATTACCTCCATAACGCTTGTCGTAGCTATGTTTTGCATGAGTAGTTAAATCTGTATGTTTAGAATGTTCAATAATTAAAACACCATCATTTTTCAGCATTTTTTTAGTAAAGACAGTTTCAATGATCTCAAGAAATTTTTCAAGTTCAAAATCATATGGAGGATCTGCAAAAATAATATCTGCTTCTAAAGGTGTTTTTTCTAGAAATTTATACACATCACTTTTGTAGGTAATAATGTCTAATTCTAGTTCTTTAGCAGTTGTATTAATAAACTTTATACAATTAAAATTAGCATCTACTGCATAAATAGTTTTTGTACCTCTAGAGGCAAATTCGTAACTAATATTTCCAGTTCCGGTAAATAAATCAATAACAGTGATGCTATCAAAATAATATTGATTGTTTAAAATGTTAAACAAAGCTTCCTTTGCCATATCTGTTGTTGGCCGAACTGGTAGGTTTTTAGGTGCTCTTAAACGTCTTGCTTTTAGTTTTCCTGATATTATTCTCATTATCCTAGTAATATAAAGTTAGAGTGGTTTGGTGCTTCTAAATCTTTGAAAATGGAATTTTGACTTTCTAGGAAAAAGATATTTTTTATGTATTTGTAAGCAATCTTATAAATTTCTGATTCAGTTTGAATGTCTCCCATAAAAAACAACTTAAAAATAGCTGTATCTAGTTGAATTTGTTCTACTGTAAATAAAATATAATAGATAAAATCTTCTTTTGTCTGATATAAAAATGAATTTAAAAAAATAATTTTTTTATTTTCTAAGACAACAATATCAAATGAGTTTTTAGACACATTGACAAACATTGTTTTTTCATTTAACCTTTTAAGCATTAATAATTTTTCTATTAAAATTGTATGATGATGTCTGTATTCAAACTCACCAAAATTTTGAAATAAATAATTATTGATATTTATATAAGGGACATACAAATTTTTAGCTTCAATAGAGGTTACTTCATCAAAAGCTATAAAATCTGTACTTAATGTTTTAATATTGAAATTAAGATAGGAAGCTAGTTTATTTTCATCAAAATATTTTGAAGGTACAAGCGTAGCTAAGTTATTTTTATGAATAACTAAAACTGAGGTGTATTCAAATTGTAGATTTGCGTTATTCTTAAAGATATACTCAATATTTTCTAGTAAATCTTCAGGAGAATTTAAGGTTTCTTCAAATTGATATGCTGTAAAATAAATTTTTTCTTGTGTTTCTGAGTCAGTTACACAAAAAGAAAATCCATCCAAACTAAATTGGATGGATAATGCTATATTTTTTGTTTTCTGTAAAGAAATTTTACTCGTCTTTTTTTGCACCGTCTTTTTTATCATAAGCAGGAGGCCAGTTTCCACCAGTGGTAACTTCTTCTAAAGAACCTACAGAAACATACTCACCTTTAATTTGATCATTCTCAATAGCTTCGATTTCTTGTTTCACTAAAGATTCATTCATACCGGTTAAAATTCCTTTTTTAGGAGTTCTTGCTCTAAAAGTTGCAACAACTAAACCTGGTACTTTTTCAACAGAACCAACTTCTATTTCGAATTCAGCACCTTCTACACCAGGAACTTTAAACATATCTGTAAAGTTTCTACCTTTAAAATATTTTAAAACGGGTTCATAGCCAATAGTGTCTGTAACTTTTTTCTCTTCGTCAATAATTACACCACCACCTTTGTTAACTTGAACTACAATTGTTTTAGTTTCGGTAATAGCCATTTTAGCTGTGTTGATAAAATTAATTAAACCAGCTTTGTCATTGGTGTATTGCGCGTTAACTTCGTAATATTTTACTTCTGCATCTCTAATAATTTTTAAATTATCTACAACAGCCGAGAATTTTTCAATTTTTTCTTCATTAAATTTAATAGGTTCTAAAATACCATCATAAATTTTAATCCCCAAATATATTGCTAAGAGCAGCAGTATAACAGATGGAATCCATCGTAATTTTAGAGGTAAATATTTAACTACAACAAAGGCTACAGCGACAGCAGCTGCGATAGCTCCAATAATCATTAATAATAAATTCATTTTATATTGTTTTTTAATAGTCTTATCGCAAATCTACACTTTTTTTTTAATGATAAAAATTTTTCTTTATAAAGAAATGTATCTTTGGTCATTTAAAATACATATGCACAAAATATCTTCTGATTTTTATAAGGAACTATTAAAGAAATTTCCATACACACCAACGGTTAAACAAGGTCAATTACTAAATTTACTAAGCACTTTTATTTTTAATGAAGAAAAAGATTCATTGTTTTTATTAAAAGGATATGCCGGTACAGGAAAAACAACTACGATAAGTGTTTTTGTAAATGCGCTTACTTCTGTGGGCAAAAAAGCAGTTTTATTGGCGCCAACAGGTAGAGCAGCTAAAGTGATTTCTATTTATTCTAAAAGACCCGCATTTACAATTCACAAAAAAATATACTTTCCTAAAAAGCAATCAAATGGTTCTGTAGATTTTGTTTTACAACCAAATAAACATAAAAACACTATTTTTATCATTGATGAAGCTTCTATGATTCCAGATAGTAGACAAAATCAAAAATTGTTTGAATCTGGTTCTTTGTTAGACGATTTAATATCTTATGTATATGCAGGTGAAAAATGTAAAATTATTTTTATTGGTGATACAGCGCAACTTCCGCCCGTAAAATTAGACGTAAGTCCGGCATTAATAGCAGATACTTTAACCTATGAATATCATAAAAGTGTTACAGAAATTGAATTAGATGAAGTAATGCGACAGCATGAAAACTCGGGTATTTTAGCAAATGCAACACAATTAAGGTTATTATTACAAAATGAAGGCAATAGCTTTCAGTTTGATATTCATTTTCCTGATATTAAAAGATTAACGGATGGTTATGATATTGAAGACGCTTTAGTAACTGCATATGATTCTGATGGAGTAGAAGATACTGCATTTATTGTGCGCTCTAATAAAAGAGCCAATGAATACAATCAGCAAATACGAATGAGAATTCGCGGACAAGAAAATGAAATTTCTGCTGGCGACTTTGTGATGGTTGTAAAAAATAATTATTATTGGTTAGAAGAAAACTCTACAGCAGGTTTTATCGCCAATGGCGATATTTGCCAAGTTTTAAAAATCTTTTCTATAAAAGAATTGTACGGTTTTAATTTTGCTGAAGTTGAGTTAAAAATGATTGATTACCCAGAAATGCAACCTTTTGAAACGGTGCTTTTATTAGACACATTAACCAGTGAAAGTCCGTCCTTAACCTATGAGGAATCAAATAAATTATATCAAGCGGTAAAAGAAGATTATGCGCACGAAAAATCTAAATACAAACAATTTTTAGCTATTAAAAAGAACAAATACTTTAATTCTTTACAAGTAAAGTTTTCGTATGCTATGACTTGTCATAAATCTCAAGGTGGGCAATGGAAGACTGTGTTTATAGAACAACCTTATTTGCCAGATGGTGTTTCTAAAGAATATTTTAGATGGTTGTATACCGCTATTACAAGAGCTCAAGAAAAGCTCTATTTAATAGGGTTTAAAGATGATTTCTTTACAGATTAATGCAGTAAATAATGAAAAGAAATTGTGCCAAAAATATTGCCATTATCATTTCTTAATTGGTTCGATTTATTTGTGCTAAAATGAAAAGCATAGCCAAAATTAAACCTGTTAGCAGTAAATTTTAAACCTGCTTCTAATTGGAAAACTAAAGGAATTAACTCCTTAGTAACTGGGCTCGTTGTATTTAAAAAACTACCTTGTAATGTAGCGTCGTAAAGTGCATACCTAACCATTGACTTTATGTATAAAAAAGATTCTGTTTCTCGTTTAAAGGCAGTGTTTTCATCATTTAAATTAGTGTTAAAAGCAATTGAATTTGTAATTTTAGCCAAGGTTTTTAAACCCAGTCTTGCATAAAACCCCGAAGAAATATTGGTATAAACGGTTCCTAGTTTTGCTTCATTAATCCAAGATACATCATAATTACTTGATTCATCTTTTACTAAAAACTGAGAATATTCGGTATTAAAATTCAATCCAAAAGCATTTTTTATTTGATACTCCCAGCCAATTGCTCTTTTAAACCCGTAAATATCATGTATAAAATCTTGTAATTCTTTACCAAAAGCGTCTGGACCAATAACTCCAATTTGTATAGAAGTTTTTAGAATTTTATCATTTTTATAAATTCGATTAACACCAAAACTTCCATATAAATAACTAGCAAAAGGTCTGTCATGATCATTAATGTTTTCTACAATTGCCTTGTAAGGCGTATACATTTCGTGACCAATTTCAATTTCAAAAATTCTTTTTTCTTGATTTTCTTTTTTAGTTTTAGAAAGATATCTGTAATTTAAAAACATTCCATTTGTATAATATCTATCTTTTTTAGAAGAAACATACAAATCATTATCCGTTGTAAGTGTTATTTCTTTTGAGAATTTTTCTTGAGAAAGAATTTGAAAAGAAAGGAAAAGCAAACAAAAATAAAAGCTATATTTCATAGTAAACAAATATAAAAGAACTAATTTAAAAGAGTGAAATTTTAACAGCTTTTTAAAAAAAAGGTTTTATTTTAGACCTTTTAAATTTAATACATGGATACCAAAGAAGCCCTGAGCAGAGAAGAATTCGAGAACATAAAAAATAATGAAGAACTATTATCTCTTTTACAGAAAAAGAATATTTCTTATAATAAGGTAGTAAATACACTCTCTTATAATAACGAATTAAGATTATTACAAATAGAGCTTGTAAAGCTTCAAAACTATATTTCTAAAAAAAAGAAACGAGTTGCGATTGTTTTTGAAGGAAGAGATGCTGCCGGAAAAGGTGGTAATATTCGTAGATTTATGGAGCATTTAAACCCAAGATCGAGCAGATTGGTAGCATTAAATAAACCTACGGATGTAGAAAAAGGGCAATGGTATTTTCAACGATATATTAAAGAATTACCAAATCCTGGTGAAATTGTTTTTTTTGATAGAAGCTGGTACAATAGAGCTGTTGTAGAACCTGTAATGGGTTTCTGTTCTGGTAGTCAATACAAACAATTTTTAGTGCAAGTTCCAGAATTTGAACACATGATGTATGAAGATGGCGTTGTTATCATAAAGTTTTGGTTGTCAATAACTAAAGAGGAGCAGCAAAAGCGCTTTGAAGCAAGAAAAGAAAATCCTTTAAAAAGATGGAAATTTAGTCCGGTGGATAAACAAGGTCAAATTTTGTGGGATAAATACACACATTATAAGTCAGAAATGTTTTCAAAAACACACACTTCTTATAGTCCTTGGATGATTATTAAAACCAATGACAAAAAAGTTGCAAGATTAGAGGCGATGAGACACGTTTTATCACAATTTGATTATGAAGGTAAGTTAGATGCGGGTACTGTTGTAAATCCAGATCCAAACATTGCCATGCGTTATTATCGTTCTAATACTTTACAAATAGATTAAATTTTATGGATATAAAATTAACAGCATCAGACATTAAAAAGTTAAATTCTAAAAAAGGATTTTTAGCTTTGTTATCTAAAGAGCCTTTTAATATTGTAAAAGCGCTTAGATATATCGATTATCAGAAAAAATTAGAGAAATTGCAAACCGAGTTAATTAGAATGCAAACTTGGGCAATTAATAATAATGAACGTATAATTGTTGTTTTTCAAGGAAGAGATGCAGCAGGAAAAGGTGGCGCAATTAGAAGGGTAACAGAGCGAATCAACCCGCGTCATATGCGTATTGTAGCATTACCCAAACCATCGGAAGATGAGCAATCCCAATGGTATTTTCAACGCTATGTAGAACAGTTTCCAAAAGCTGGCGAAATGGTGTTTTTTGATAGAAGTTGGTATAATAGAGCTGTCGTAGAGCCTGTAAACGGATTTTGTACTCCAGAAGAATATGATATTTTTATGAATCAAGTAAACGATTTTGAAAGAATGATTTTAGAATCTGGAATTCATTTGGTTAAAATCTATATGTCTATTTCTAAAAAAGAACAAGCACAACGTTTTGAAGATATTAAAAATGATCCTTTAAAACAATGGAAAATGACCAAGTTAGACGAAAAAGCACAGGTTTTATGGGATCAATACACAGAGTATAAAAACGCCATGTTTGCAAAAACGAACACTAAAATCTCTCCATGGAAAATTATACGTGCTAATAGAAAAACGGAAGCTAGAGCTAATGTTATCACTCACATATTAAAAAGTATTCCTTACGATAAAAATTTAAAAATCTAAGTTTTTCAACAACCCTATATTTTTATGTATTTATTAAACCCTGTTTTTCTGGTATGAAAAAAAGACATTTTATAGTACTATTTTTTTTCTTAACATTTTTACAGTTTTTAACAGCACAAGTTCCACCATTTGCACAAGTTGATTATGATACTGCAGAAGTAAATACTACTTTAAATGTTGCTGCTCCAGGAGTTTTAGTAAATGACTCAGATGCAGATCCAGACGATATATTAACCGTTTCCGCATTTAATGTAAATGGTATATCATATGTAGCAAGTCAACTAGCCGTACTTGCCGAAGGTAGTATTACAATAAATACAGACGGTAGTTATACTTTTATTCCTTTTTTAAATTATACAGGCAACGTTCCTACAATTATTTATACGGTTTCTGACGGTACTTTTACAACAACTGCCAATTTATTATTAACGGTAGAACATATTGATAATTTGCTAGATATATCACCATTTAGTAGTTGTAATCAAGGATTTACGGCAAACGGAGAGTATAAATTAAGATATACAGTAGTTCTTAAAAATAAAAGTACAGCAAGAGATTATCATCCTTCAAGTTTGATAAAAAACATAGATTTAACGAGTAATTTGCAATCAACTTTTGGCAACGGTTGTGTTGTTGGCGTTGACGGAGTAGAAATTTACAATAATAATTTTACACCAGATTATATAAACGATACTGGTTACCCAAGAGAATTTACGGGTGCTGCTACAAACTCTAATTTCTTAAACGTAACATCAAATTCAATTTTTAATGCAGATGCAATAGCTAATCTAACATTATATCCTAGACAAAATATTGTAGTTGTTTTTTGTGTTACCGTAAATCCTTTTTGTAATGGTAGGCCAAACCCAACACCTTCTGGCGCTGGAATTGAT
The DNA here is from genome assembly GCF_002954665.1 of Polaribacter glomeratus. Classification (GTDB taxonomy): domain Bacteria; phylum Bacteroidota; class Bacteroidia; order Flavobacteriales; family Flavobacteriaceae; genus Polaribacter; species Polaribacter glomeratus. The sequence goes on from NZ_MSCM01000001.1 coordinate 592,378, forward strand.
TTTGACAGTACTATAAATGTTACTTCAGATAGAGGTAATGACTCGGATGGCTTTACGCTTACAGATTTTCATACTACAGAAGCGGTTATAGCTGCAGGTTTGCATGTGCCTAAGTTTAATGATTTATTAGATCCTCCAGGAACCATAAATTCTGATGGAACTTATGATTATATTAATACAGTAATTATTACAAACGAAGGAACTTCTACGGCTAATAATGTAAATTATAACATGGGTTTAGGTAGTTTTTTGGATAACGGAATTACTTTTCAAGAATTAAAAGTCAACCAAGTTTCTGGTCCAAATGTTCTAGTTAATACTGCTTTTAATGGTGATACAAGTTCAACTTTGTTAATGCCAAATACGTCACTTGCACCAGGGCAAACTATAATATTAGAGGTTTTTTATTTAATAGAGCCTTATTCTTCAACTAATTACAGCTATTTTTATCAAAATGACAAATCTCAAACACAAGGAGGTCTCGATGGCTTTGATGAAACGACGACTAGTAATAAAAGATTGAACTCTTTTGTTGTTTGGTCGGATAATTTAGGAAATCATTTAGATCGATATTACAAATCAAATTCGCCTACAGAAATTGTATCTTCTTCATTGCAATGTGATTGTACTAGAGCAAGTATGCGATTTTTATTTACCTCTTCGTCAAGCACAAATAAGATAATTTCAGAGGTTAAAAAAGCACCAAACACTATTTTAGAACAAGAAGAAGTTACGTTTCAAATTACGATTAAAAATACGAGTGAATCTGTACAATTAGAAAATTTGCAGTTAAAAGATGATTTAACAAACATCTGTGGCGGAAATATAATTTCTGTAACAAAACCGTTTATTCAAAAATCATCAGCAACTACAAACCCTATATTAAATGTAGATTTTGATGGTTCTTCTGATAGTTCTTTTTTTGATGGAACATCAGGATTATTAAAAGTAAATGAAACGATTACGATTCAATTTTCGGTGGTTTATAGTGAGTCTTGTATTGGGATAAATACTGCTTTTTTTACATCAACAGTTCCGCTGGGTGACCCAACGGAGTCCTTTGGATCTGTAATTGTAAACGCTTCTACAGATACAGATAATGACGGAATTATAAATAGCATCGATATTGATGATGACAATGATACCATTTTAGATACGTTAGAATACAATGGTTTAAATCCGCTAGATGACGATGATGCGGATTTTATTCCAAATTATAGAGATACAGATTTTGGAGCAGATGCGAATGGAGACGGAATTGTAGATATTTTTGATTTTGATAGCGATGGCGTTCCAAATCATTTTGATTTAGACAGTGATAATGATGGAATTTTAGACATTGTTGAGGCAGGAAATGCAATTAAAGACACCAATAATAATGGTGCAACGAATAATGCAGTTGGCGCAAACGGACTGGATAATGCGCTAGAAAATAATGATTCTCCTAATGCTTCAATTAATTACACAATTCCTAATACTGATGCAAATGGAAATCCTAATTATTTAGATATTGATGCGGATGGAGACGGAATTGTAGACAACATTGAAGCACAATTAACAGAGAATTATAAACCATTAAGTGGCACTGTTTCATCAACAGGAATTGATACTGCATATCCAAACGGAATTAATCCTACAGACACAGACAACGATACTATTTTCGATTACATAGATTTAAATTCTGATAATGATATTCGTGATGATCGTATTGAAGGTTGGGATACAAATAGCGACGGAATTGCAGAAACAATAGCGTTTAATTTAGATGCAGACAACGACGGCCTTGATGATGCTTTTGATAGGAATAGAAACTTAGTAAATCCTACAAATGGACAAGTTCCTACGGATTTTCCAAACATAGATAATATTGATAATCCAGAAAGAGATTGGAGAGAAATACTAGCTATTATTGTTGTTATCGATAATGTTATTGCAACAGAAGGAGAGGATTTTGTGTTTACTTTAAAGTTAGTTACAAAAAACGACAACAGTATTTTAATAGAAAGTGCTTCGCCAATTGATATTAATTTATCAACTATAAACGGCACGGATACTACAAATGTGTATGATGTAGCTACTTCTCCTTTCGATTATAGTGGTTTTACAAATACAACTTTCACGATTCCTCCTTTTACGAATACCATTCAGTTTACAGTAAATTCTTTAGAGGATATTATCTATGAATTGGATGAGTTATTTACATTAAACGGAGCAATTACATCCAACAATACCATAAATAATAGTATTAGAGGAATCGGTACTATTTTAGACAATGATGCAAAGCCTTCAGTTACAATGAATAATTCTAGAGAAGAAGAAGGCATTGATTTAGAACACACAATTAAAATAAGTAACCCAAGTTCTACACCCATCATTATAGAAATTAATACAAGTGATAACCTTGCTATAAGTCCAGATGATTATACTTCAATTTTAGAAAGCTTAACCATTAATGGCACCGTAAATCCAAACAATGCAAACACACAAATTTCATTTAGTATTGCTACAAAAACTGATAATTTAAACGAGTTAGAAGAAGAAAATTTAAATGTAATTGGTGTCGTTACAACAAATAATATTGGCGCTCAAGATTTAAATAAAACAGGTGTAATTTTAGATATTGATCCAAATCCGTTAGTGGATATTCAAGATATAACTGTTGTTGAAGGTGGTGTTTTAGTGTTTACAATCAGGCTTTTAAATGCAGATTTACAACCGATGCAAAATTATCGTCCAATAAATTTTATTTTAGAAACTTTAGACGATACTGCAAATGCAAATGAAGATTACAAACCGATTGCTATATTTACGAATATTCCCGCTTTCACTTCTTCGATAATTCAAGCTGTAGAAACCTTAGAAGATGCGTTAAACGAAGACACAGAAACACTAATTTTGCAAGCGACTACAAACCTATCAAATGTATCAAATACATTTATACCAGCGGGAATAGGTTTTATTAAAGACAATGATTATCCTAATTTATTTTCACCAAATTCTGATGGTAAAAGCGATTTATTTAAAATATCTGGTATTGAAGAGTATGCAAATTTTAAACTAAATATTGTTGATCGTTGGGGAAATGAAGTATACAACTATACTAATAATGGCAGGGTAAACCCAATTTGGTGGGATGGAACTCGCAATGGAAATCCCGTTCCGGCTGGTGTTTATTTTTACACGTTAGATTTTAATGACGGAACTACAAAGCCAATTAGAAATTTTATAGAATTGATAAGATGATACGAACTAATAACGATATTGTCTTTAAAATTAAAAACGCTAAAACTCATTGGTTTAAAACTTGGGCAATAGTATTCATTTTTACTTTTAGTTTATATACGGATGCACAACAAGTACCCAACTATACACAATATTTATACAATATGCAGATTATAAATCCTGCATACGTTGGTTCTAGAGCAGAATTAAGCATGTCTGTATTGTCAAGAGATCAATGGGTAGGTGTAGCGGGTGCGCCAGTTACTAGAACTTTTTCCGTAAACGGAAGAACAAGTATGGGCCTAGGTTTTGGTGCTACCGTTGTAAATGACAAAATAGGTTTATCAGAAAGTACAAATGTAAATATCGATGCTTCTTACACAATTGTAACATCAGAATATGGTAGACTAGCCGTTGGATTAAAAAGCGGAATTACTTTTTACAGTAATAATTTGGCAAACGGAATTACACCAGATAATGACATATACGCTTCTGCAACAGGTAGTTTCCCCAATGTAGGATTTGGTACTTTTTATTATAATAGAAAATTTTATGTAGGTTTATCTTTGCCTTATTTGTTAGAAACGCCACAATTTTACACCCAAGAAAATATTGATAATGGTAAAATTGCAACAAATGCAAACTATTTTTTTTCAACAGGCGCTTTGTTTATACTAACAGAAGATTTGCTATTTAAACCATCAACAATGGTGAGATACGCTCCTAATTTACCTATTTCTGTAGACATTAATTCTAATTTTTTGTACAAAGAAATTATAGAAGCAGGGTTGTCTTATCGCTATGAAAACTCAGTTAGTGCGTTATTTGCACTTATCATTAATGAGAAATATAGAGTAGGATACGCGTATGATTATAAATTATCAACACTTGGTGGTAATTTAAGTTCTCATGAAATTATTTTCCATTTAGATTTAAATTTAAACAGAAATTCGAGATGGTTGCTTCACAACAAGTGTTATTTTTAAGAAATAGCTAGATTAACGTTTTAACTTCAGAAAAAATTAAATAAACTTCAGCAGCAATTTGTTGGCTCGTTTCTAAATAGGTTTCTTCTTGTATATCAGATCCATCAGCATGTTTTGGATCTACAAAAGGCAAATGAAAACGGTGACTTGCAGTTGGTATAAATGGGCAATTTACATCCGCATTATTGCACGTTGTAATTGCCATAAAAGGTTCTTTATTTATAGGATCGCTATAAAATTTAGAAAAACCCAAAACAGCTTTTTTTGTCCCTTTAAAAGAAATTTGATAAGTAGGATTTTGATGAGAAAAATCTGTTAACTGAAACTCAAAACCAACTTTTTGAAGGGTTTTTACCGTATTTCTATAAAAAGCGGTTACTTCTGTTCCGCCAGAAAAAGCATTGATATTCAGTTTAAAATAATGAGCGGCATAAAAACTCCAAACTTGCCCTAATTGACTTCTTCTTGAATTGTGAGTACATATAAAATTAAGGTTAACTTCTTTATTTAAAGTGTATTCTTTCGCAATTGCATCAGAAATTTTAAGTAAAAGTATTTTTCTTTCATCAGAAATTATTGCTTTTTTATAAGCGTTTACAAAAAAGTTTTCTAAAGAAATTGTTGAAGAGATAAGCATCTTGTTATTTTTGATTGCAAGTTAAGGAAATAAAGTATTTTTGTAAATTAAAATTAAGTTAAGAATGCGTTTAGAAATTGGTCATAAAGTTGCTGTTTTAGATGATGTTTTAAAAGGAATCGTAACCAATGTAAACGGTGGCATAGTTTCTATTAAAACTACAGATGGAATGATTTTTAATTTTCATGAATCAGAATTGGTTAAAATTGGTAAGGAACAAGATGAGTTAAGTAAGTTTTCTGATATAAACAACGATCTTTTAAAAGAGAAAATGATATCTAATAAGCCTAAAAAAAGCTTTTTTCAAAAAGAAAAACACGAAGTTATTTTAGAGGTTGATTTGCATATTAATAAGTTAGTAAAGTCTGTAAGAGGTTTGGATAATTATGACATGTTAAACCTGCAATTAGATACAGCAAAAAGTAAAGTTGAGTTTGCTATTAGTAAAAGAATTTCTAAAATTGTCTTTATTCATGGAGTTGGCGAAGGAGTTTTAAAATCTGAACTACATTATTTACTTAATAAATATCCGGTGAGATATTATGATGCTTCCTACAAAAAATATGGTCTAGGAGCTACAGAAGTGTACGTTTTTCAGAATCCTACAGAGTAGGAAAGTAGAGGGTTTTTATACTGATACTAATTAAGGAAATAAGAAACAAGAGACAAGAAACAAGAAACAAGAAACAAGAAAGAAGAAAGAAGAAAGAAGAAAAAGAGACTAAAGCTATGTTTTTCTATGTGCTTATATGGTCGTTTTTTTAATTTTAGGAAACAGGAAACAGGAAACAGGAAACAGGAAACAGGAAACAGGAAACAGGAAACAGGAAACAAGAAAAGCTGATTTTTATTTTTACTTTAGTATCCTTGAAAATCCGTGTCATTAAATAGTTCTTAATTTCGTTTTTTTTAGTTAGCTCGTATTCCTTAAAACTTCCCTAATAAAACGTATTTTTGTAACATGAAAGCTATTTATTTAGACAACGCCGCTACTACAAAAATTGATATTGAGGTTTTAGAATTAATGCATATTTCGATGCAAGAAAATTTTGGAAATCCTTCTTCTACCCATCAATTTGGACGAAAAGCAAAATCAGCCGTTGAAACTGCTAGAAAAAATATTGCAAAACATTTTAACGTAACCGCACCAGAAATTATTTTTACGGCTGGCGGAACCGAAGCCGACAATCTAATTCTAAATAATGCCGTTTTAAATTTAGGCGTTCAAAGAATTATAACCTCAAAAATTGAACATCATGCGGTTTTACATACTGCGGAGTTTCTTCAAAGAACTCAAAATATCATTTTAGATTTTGTACATGTCGATGAATTTGGAGTTATAGATTTAAATCATTTAGAAGAGCTTTTAGCTGCTTCGGATAAAAAAACCTTGGTTAGTTTAATGCACATCAACAATGAAATTGGTAACATTTTACCTGTGGATGAAATTTGTGTTTTATGCAAAAAATATAATGCTTTATTTCATTCTGATACCGTGCAAGTAATTGGGCATTATGCGCTAGATTTACAGAAATATCCACTAGATTTTTTCGTTGCAAGCGCTCATAAATTCCACGGACCAAAAGGAGTTGGATTTGCTTTTTTTAAAAAAGGATTCGGAGTTTTACCAATGTTTTATGGCGGTGATCAAGAAAGAGGAGCGAGGTCTAGTACAGAAAATGTGCACTCCATTTTAGGAATGGATAAAGCGCTAACTATTGCAATGAATAATCTTAAAAGTGATACAAAATATATAGAAAACCTAAAACATTATTTTAGTACTGAATTGCAAAATATATCTTCGGATATTCAGTTTAACGGACGTTCATCAGACTTTGAAAAAAGTAGTTATACTATTTTAAACGTTCGTTTTCCTGTTAAAAATGATATGCTTTTGTTTAGTTTAGATATGGCAGGAATTGCTGTTTCAGGAGGTTCTGCTTGTCAAAGTGGAAGCAATAAAGGTTCTCATGTATTGGCAGAAATTTTAAAGGATCAAGAAGCAGATAAAACGTCTGTTCGTTTTTCTTTTTCAAAATTCACCACAAAAGAAGAAATTGATACTACTATTATAAAATTAAAAGAGCTGCTTTAAAAGCAGCTCTTTTTGTAATGTATTTCAAAATTAATTACTCAATAATTAATTTTTTATAAGATTTACCCTCTTTATTACTCGCTTTTAAAAGGTAAAATCCTCTTTTAATGCCTTTAACAGAAAATGAAGAATTCGCATTAAAATCGCCAGAAAACTCTTTTATTTTTTTACCGTTTACATCATAAATTATAATGTTGTTGGTTGCAATATTTACTTTAAACGAGCTTCTCACCGGATTTGGATATACGACAATGTCATCATTCAAAAATAAATCATCGTTTGATAAAGTTGCTGCAGTATTCGCGTAGATTTTAAATTCACCAGGCGCTAAAGAAATTAAACTATTTGTATTGCTAACATTTATAGTTTGATTGTTATTTAAAACATCATACCAAGTGCCCGTTTTTTGAAAAACAGGATTTATATTCTGAGTAGTAATTCCGAAATTACCAATAATATTGATGTATTGAATATCCGCTGCAGCGGTGCTCGTTAATTGAATTTTCTTTAATCCGTTGGTATTTGCTAAATCAATAGTAAAATCTGAAGTTTCAAAAATGTCATACTTCAATTTTAATTGGATTAACTTATTCCAAGTATTATAAACGTTTTTTCTTTCTTGAACCTCAAAATAATCCCATTTAATTGGTTTGTTTCCAATTCTGCCGTTATAATCGATACTAAAATCGTATCCTAATTCTCCAAACTGCCAAATCATTTTTGGTCCAGGAACTGTAAAATAAAATGCGCCTGCTAATTCTTGTCTTTTTAATGCAGTTGCTAAGGTTTTGATATTATAAGTACTTGTTGCTTTACCAGCCGTTAAACTTTCTACCATTAAGCGCTCTTCGTCATGACTCTCCATGTAGCTAATATTTGCTGGAACTGGCCAATTTCTATTTTTGTATGAAACATTAGAGAAATTTGACTGACTTGTATTTCCAGCCGCAGCTTGTCTATAGTTATAGTTTTGATTTCCCCAAAGCATAATTCCTTTTCCTTCGGATAATCTATAATTTACCCATTCTAATTCTTCTGTATTTCCTCCTAAATGTTCGAAAATTACATAAAAATTTGAATCGATTTCCCACTGATTATCTGCATATCCTTTTAAAATAGCAACTCTATCTGCTTGATAATTTCCGGTACAACCTTCGTCGTTAGCAGTACAATTTTGAGTAAACCCTTTTGTTAAATCCCATCTAAAACCATCAATTTTAAATTCATCAATCCAATATTGAGAAACTCTTTTTATATAGTCTTTAGTAGCTTGTTTAGAGTGATTTAAATCGTTAAAAACACTATAAGAATGTGTAGCAGTTTGATTAAAAAACGGACTATCAGCACTTGCCTGTCCGCCATAACCACCATTATCGGTATTGTACATTCTGTAATATGGGTTTTGCCCACTTGCATGATTGTAAACTACATCTAAAATTACTGCAATTCCGCGTTTGTGACATTCATCAATTAATTGTTTAAAAGAAGCAATGTTACCATAATACTTGTCTAAAGCCATATGAAAAGACGGGTTATATCCCCAAGATTCATTGCCATCAAATTCGTTTACTGGCATAAATTCAATAGCATTTACACCTAATTCTTGTAAGTAATTTAGTCGATTTTTTACAGCATCAAAACTATGAAGCGCATCAAAATCGCGTATTAATAATTCGTAGATTACTAAATCTGTTTTTTTAGGTTTTTGAAAATTGGTATTTTGCCAAGCGTAAGAAGCATCACCCGTTCTTAATAACGTAACAGCATGATTTGTTTTACCTGCGGGATAACTTGGTAAATTTGGATAGGTAGTTGCGTTGATATATTGATCATTATTTTCTGTTAAAACAATGGTAGAATAGGGGTCTGCAACTCTTAAGTCCGCATTAATAATATATTGATACGTATAATCTGTTTGAGGCGATAAACCAGTTAGTTCAATCCAAAAACGGTTTTTTGCTGTATCTTTTTTTAGTAAATAGGTATTATTTATTTCCCAATTATTAAAACTACCAATTACGTGGATAAATTCTTTGTTAGGCGCGTAAAAAACTAAAGTTGCTTTGGTATTGTCTGTTGGATTTAAATTTAATCCGTCTTTCATTCCCGCAGGAACAGCAGCTTCTACATTTGTAGGTTTTACAATTGCATTAAAAGTTTTGCTTACAGTTTGTCCGTTATTTGTAGCTTCTAAAACAAAAGTGGTGTTTTGAGTAATAGTAGGAGAAAAGCTATATGTTGTTAAGTTTGTTTTTTGGTTTATTGAAGAACCATTTGCTTTTAAATTAAAGTTAGCAGGTAAAGAGGTTGCTGCACTAATAGGAAGTGTTTCTCCTGAATTTAGAATAGAAGTAGTGTTTGTTGGCGAGTTTAAAGTTAATTGAAAAGCACCAACTTGGTATATTTGATCTTGAGATTTTTTATCTCCAGTTCCGTTTTTTGCTTTTATCAACATTCCAATACTACCAATATTTGTTCTATTGTAAAGGGAGGTAGGTTTAAAAGTAATAGAAAAAGTACCATTACCGTTGTTAATTAATTTTTGTGTTTCATTAGAGTTTGTCCACGTTCCGTTAGTAGGAGAATCAATAGAATTTATATCATTTTCGTCATAAGACCAGGCCCATAAATAAATATCGGAAACGCCCCAAGAAGCAGTTGTTACATTTGAAACTGTTATGGTAATAGTGTTTGTTTCTTCGAAAGTAGCAGGAGAAACGTTAAAAGTAACATTTTGAACTTGACTAAAACCGAATGAAGTAATACATAATAAAACGAGTAAAGTAATTTTTTTCATTTGATTAGGGTTTTAAAAAACAAGAGCTATCGTTTATAGATAGCTCTTGTAAAATTTATATTAAAATTTAATTTTTTGTATACGTAGGTGCATCAGGATTAGAGAAATCTAAAACAAAACTGTAAGTACCTGCTACAGTAACAAGGTTTGCTCCACCATTTTCTAAAACGCCATCTCCGCCATTATCACCAAAATTGGTTCCCCAATCATTGTTAGCTCTAAATTTATATTCTCCATCTATAAGAGTCACATTATTTAAAAACCAAACATCGTTAAATGGTTTAGACCAATCTCTTTTAAATTTAGCATCCGCAGTTGCGCCCCAATTATTATACGCGCCACCAACTAAGCCCCAAACATGGTCTATTTTTTCTAGAGAATAGGTTAAATCTTTTAGGTTTACAGTAGCAATGTAAATACCAGCAGTTACAACAATGTTTGCACTACCGTCTTCTAAAGTTCCATCTGCTCCATTATCACCATAATTGGTTCCCCAATCATTGTTCATTCTAAATTTCATTTCTCCGTCGATTAAAGTAACAATTCCTCTAAAAACATCAGAATATTGATCATATTCTAACATAAAATCAGGAGTTGCACCCCAATTGTTATAAGCACCTCCAACAATACCTAAAGAAAAACTTTCTATAGAATATGTTAAATTATTTAGGTCTAATACTATTTTATAAGAACCACCAGTAGTTGTAAGGTTTCCTCCGCCAGAAGTTATTGTACCTCCGGTTGATGAATCACTACCATAATTGTTAGCCCAATCGTTATTTTCTCTAAATTTAAACTCACCAGCAACTAAATTAACATACGCTGTTAAAACACCAGCTACAGCTGTTTTAAAGAAAGGTAAATCTGGAGTTGCGCCCCAATTATTTGCTGCAGAACCAACCACACCCCAAGTTGTAGATAAATCTAAAACGGTTAAGTAAGTTGTTACATTGATTGTTATTGGAGTTGCAATTCTTTCTAAAATACTTCCTGATGCTGCATCTGTAATAATAGATCTTATTCTAAAAGAAACATTGCCAGCAGTGTCTACAGGAATTCCAGCTTGAATAGCAATTGTATTTAATTGCGCATTCGTTAACGAAATAGAGTTCATATTTTTAACTTTTCCGGCTTCTATTGGCTTTGCAAAATCTGTATTTGGCAATGCAGCTTCTAAAATGTATTCTATATCTACTGGTAACGATGAGTCTAGTATTGGATCATTCCAGCCAAAAGTAACCGCAAGCGCATCATTATTATCTAATGATAATACAAAAACATCTCCATCCTTAACACCAGTAAAAGTAGGTGCATTAACAGGAAAGGTAGTTACTAACATTAATATGGTATTTGTTGTATTACTGCCAGCTTTAACTCTCATATAAATTGCAACATCACTAAAATTAGTTACACCTGCATTATTAATTGCTTTGTTAAAAGCATCAACAGTCATAGAAAAATTACTGCTATTTGTTGTTCCTAAGGTTGCAGGGCTTGTAAAATCTGCATCCGTAGCCATTTCTATAGTGTAATCTGCACCTGAACTTAATTGATCCTTCCAAGAAATTGTAAAAGCAGGATTATTAGGAAGTGCAAAGTTTAAAAATACAGTGCTAATTCCAGGCGTGTCTAGCGTAAATGATGCCTCTGGACTAGTTAATGTTAAGCTTTCTTCTACTTCACAAGAACCTAGTATTAAGGTAAATGAAAGCAACAAGTAACTTAATTTTTTTATATAATTTTTCATTTTTTATCTTTTAAAAATTAAATTGATACTATAAATTTAATGGGATTAAAATATATTGGCCGGTTAAATCATTAAACCATACATTATAATCGTCTTCTACGATAACAGGAACTGAGCCACCACCATTGGTTGCTGTTCCAGAAAAAGAAGTTGAACCTCCCCAATTAGCACCTGCACCAGTAACAAAAGCTACATCTCCAGGAGTTAATCTTACATTATTTGCATACCAAATATGACCATCAAAACCTAAAGCTGCCATGGCAACATCAACAGTACTAGTTCCTTTTAAAGTTAAACTTGCTGGACTCATTTTACCAGTAGCATTAAAAGCTTCAAAATTAAATGTCTTGCTTGCAAAATTTATTTTAAAGGTATAGAACCCTGATGCAGTTATAGCCGAATTATTATTAGGAAAAGTTCCTGGATCACTTCCTCCACCTGGGTTAACGTCGATACTTGACTTGTCATTTGTACCCCATTGTGGTTGCCATAAGCCTTTTACTTCTAGAACTTTAAATTCACCAGCTCCAAAAAATCCTGTGTAATAAAATGTATTTTTATCATTTGGATCTCTAAATAATGCAGGGTTGTTATTGTTGTTATTCCAATCTGCAGAAGTAGCATTACCCACTAAATAATAATCATTAAATACATAATTGTAGTAAGGATATACATTAAACTGTATAGCGTTAGAAATTGTTTTTTCGCTATTTTGAGTACCTAAAGAAGAAACAACTCTTGCATATAAAGTTCCCCATTCAAAAGGATTTAAACCTGCATTACCCGCTGCTGCATTTACTTCGTTTACTGATAAAGTAATAGAGGTTTTACCAGTAATTGTAGCAGGAATTATAGGAGTTGTAAAAGCTTCATCACTTGCAAACTGAATTGCATAATTGATGGATGCTTGTTGCCCATATGCTGCATCTTTCCAATTTAAAGTTACTGCAGGATTTCCTGTATTTACAGCATCTAATTGTAAATCTGTAAAACCAAGATCTGCCAAAACTGGCGCTGTTGGCGCTGAAATTGTAAATATTTCAGAAGTATCATCACAAGAATTGAAAACTAAAAATAGGATTCCGATGATTGTAATAGCTGAAAATCTTTTTATATTTTTCATCATTTGTAGTTTGTTATTAATATTAGTACCCAGCATTTTGAGTTAGATTAGGGTTAGATGCTAAACTTGCAGAAGGTATTGGATATAATTTCATGTGTGCAGGTAAAGCAATACCATTGGTACCATTTCCTTTCCAAGCCCAGTTATATGAACCACCTGTAAACTTACCAAAACGAATTAAATCTTGTCTTCTATGCGCTTCCCAGTGTAATTCTCTTGATCTTTCATCTAAGATAAAACTTAAAGTAATGTCTGCAATTGTAAGATTGTTTTGTGGGTTGTTTGCTCTTGATCTTAAAGAATTTATATAGTTTTCTACATTAGCAGTAGTTGCGCCAGTACCACCTCTTAGTTGCGCTTCTGCATACATTAAATACACATCCGCCAATCTAAATAATGGAAAATCTGTATCTACAAATGTTTGGTCTGCACCAAAACCGCCAGTAGATTTATCATTTGAATATTTTTCGATGATATAGCCTTGATCTTTATCAGAAATATCTGTAATTTCTATACTTCTTGTTCCAGAAATTAAAGTATTTCTAGTATCATTATTATAAATACCATCATTAAATAATAGCGCAAATTGTTTTCTAACTCTTAAAGCGCCACCCCAACCGCCAGCACCAACACCAAGTGCAGCACCATTAGCTTCTAAACTACCAACTTCTCCATTTACCATAACCGTTGTTGGTCCGTAGTTTTGAGTAAAAGTTCCATCAGAAATTAAAGGAAATATAATTTCATTTTTAGCTGAATTTACATCATTATCTGCCATAAAGTTATGAGCATAACTAGTAGCTAATGTATAACCGCCAGCAATAATTTCTTTACAAACTGTAATACATTCTGTGTATTTAGATTCACCAATATAAACTTCTGCATTTAAATACATTTTAGCAAGAATCATCCAGGCAACTCCTTTATCTGCTCTACCATGTTGGTTTTGCAATGGTGCTTTTAAATCTGCTTCAATTGTAATTAATTCTGATTCAACAAAGTCAAACAATTGTTTTCTATTATAAGTTTGTGGTTTTGCATTAATTGCATCATTTTCTGTTGCAAAATTTGCTTGACCAAATAAATCCATCATATAATAATAAGACATTGCTCTTAATAATCTTGCTTCTGCTCTAAAAGCTACAATTTCAGTTTTTGTTGCTGCTGAAACATTTCTTTCTGCTAATTTTGCATCCGTAGTTTCTCTTAAAAAGTTATTTGCAAAAGCTATTGTTACATGGCTTCTACCAAACATTCCTAAAATGATTGGATCATCCGCATTCCAGATATTACGTTGTATTTCACGTGTTCCAGGATCGTTTTCATAAGACCAAATCATTTCGTCTGCAGACAATGTTTGTAAGTATAATAATACTCTACCAAACTGACTTGTACCTGCATCTAATCCTTGAATATTTGATGATTCTGGGCCGTCAATACCTGTTAAAGATAGGTTTGCATATACACCTGCTAAAAGTTCTTTATAGGCTGTTTCGTTTTTAAAGAAATCTTCTCCTAATAAATCTTGATCATCTTGTGGTGTAATGTCTAAGTCTTTTGTACAAGAAGACAAAGCAATTACCATGATCAGGAATATTGTTGCTATTCGTTCGATTTTAAATATTTTTTTCATTATAAATTTTTTAGTAATTAAAATTTGATATTAGCTCCAAGTAAGAAAGTTCTTGGTCTTGGGTAGGTAGTATTATCAATTCCATCAAACACCTCTGGATCTAAACCAGAATAGTTTGTTAGCGTAAACACATTTTGCATACCAGCCCATAAACGAATGCTGTTTGATGCAAATTTTTTGATTGGTCTATCAAAAGTATAACCCAAAGTTATGTTATCCATTCTTAAAAAAGAACCGTTTTCTAGATAAATATCAGAAGCAATAACATCTGCAGTAGTATTAAAATTAGTATTTAACACCGATGTTGGAATGTTTCCTAAAACGGCATTATCTAATAATAAATCGTATTGAGCAGATGAAGAGTTTACATTGTTGTAAATATAATTACCTACGCTAGCTCTTAAGTTAAAAGCTATATCAAAGTTTTTATAATCGATACTAGATTGAAAACCAAAGGTAACATCTGCTTGAGGATTTCCTTTTAAATATTTGTCTGAAGTATTTAAAATACCATCGCCATTTAAATCTGCATAAGCGCCTTCAATTGGTTGTCCTGCTGTGTTGTATAATTGTTTAAACACATAAAATGAATTAGGTGCGTAGCCTTCTCTATATAATTGAGCAAATCTACCAGTTCCTCCAGAAATACCTCCAACATCAATATCACCACTATCACCCAAATCTATAATCTCTCTATTTAGGTAAGTAGCATTAAAGTTTAAGTTCCAGTTTAAATCTGCTGTTTTAATTATATCAGAATTTATAGTGAACTCTAAACCATTTACTTGAAGATCTCCAATATTTTGAGTAACTCTGTTTGTAAAGTTTGCAACATCAGGCACGGCAACAGTTGCTAATAAATCGGTTGAATTTTTTTGAAATGCATTAATAGAACCTGTAATTTTATTATCATATAAGCCAAAGTCTACACCTAACTCTACAGTTGCTGTGTTTTCCCATTTTAAATTACTTCTAGGAGAAGGAATTGTAGATTGAATAGGAGAACCATCAAATAAATATTGTGAGTTTTGATTTCCAAAACGATATCTGTCTAAATATAAATCTCCTTGAATACCATCTTGCTGACCGTTAAGACCATAAGAAGCACGCAATTTTAATTCAGAAATTACTTTACTATCTTTTAAGAATTCTTCATCACTCATTCTCCAAGCTAAAGCTGCACCTCCAAAATTTCCCCATCTATTTTCTGGACCAAATCTAGAAGTACCATCTCTTCTGTAGTTTAACGTTAATAAATATTTATCATTATAAGTTAAATTTGCTCTTGCTAAAAAACCAACTAAAGCAACTGGAGTATTAACATAAGTAGTAGTACCAGCATCTGTTGGATTTCTAGTATTTCCGGTATTGTTACCAGAACCATCGAAAGACTGATACGAGTAACCAGCCATTACATCTGCTTTTAACTTATCAAAAGTTTTTACATACGTAAAATACGCATCAAAAGATTCATTTAAAACATTATTTGTATAACCAGAATCGTTACCTACAAATAAATCAGTATAATTTGATGGGCTATTTAACGGGCTTAAAACGAATCCTTTAGCAGTAGATTTGTCAAAACCTGCATTGGCAGTTATGGTTAATTCTGGTAAGAAATGAAAGTTATATTCAAGTTTTAAATTACCATATTGTCTAAACACATTAGAAGTGTTGTTGTTTTGTAATAATGCAGCAACAGGATTTCTTGTACCGTTTTGAACTAAGATTCCACCGGGCGTTCTTGTTAAATGCTGATAAAACCCGCCAAAAGGAGAAGTAGAATCATATACAGGTTGTGAAGGATCGTAACGCAAAGCTGCATTAACTTGACCTGAATCTGCAAATCTATTATCTTCAAAAGCTCTGTTATAATTTAAAGCAATTTTAAAATGATTGTCAAAAAACGATGGATTCATAGATAAAGAAACGGTTGCTCTATCAAATTGTGATGTTAAAAGGTTTCCTTCTATGCCAGCAAAACCAATAGAAAGCCTTGTTGGTATTGCACCAAAAATTTGACCTCTAGCTGTTAAGTTGTGCTGTGTTGATACCGATTTTTGATAAATTTCATCTTGCCAATTTGTATTAGCTGTGCCTAACAAACCTACTTTATCTGGTCGTTGTTGTGCTATTAAATCTCTAAAAGCATTGCCATCAAAAACATTTACTCTATTATTAATTTCACCAAAACCCATTTGATAATCGTAATCTAAAGAGTATTCTTTTCTACCTTTTTTAGTAGTAATTATAATAACCCCATTTGCACCTCTAGAACCATAAATTGCAGTTGCAGAAGCATCTTTTAATACAGAGAAAGATTCAATATCACTTGGGTTAATACTTGATAAGTTAACACCAGATAATGGCAAACCATCAATAACAATTAAAGGATCGTTAGAAGCGTTTAAAGAAGAACCACCACGAATTCTAATTTGAGAACCAGAACCAGGAGCACCACTTGTTGTAATGTTTACACCTGCAACACGCCCGCTTAATAAGTTTTCTGGAGTAACAATGTTACCTTTTGTAAATTCTTTTTCCGAAATTGCTTCTACAGAACCCGTTGCATCTCTTACGGTAGTTGTACCATAACCAACAACAACTATTTCATTTAATTGCTCAAAAGATTCTTCAAGTTCAACTGTTAAGTTAAAATTAGAACCAATAACAATCTCCTTATCTGCATACCCCAGATATCTAAAAACTAGTGTATTACCAGTATTTACTTTTTCAAGAATAAAGTTACCGTCAAAGTCTGTTTGAGAACCTTTACTTGTACCTTTTATTACTACACTAACACCAGGTAAAGCTATACCTGTTGTTTTTTCTTTTACAACACCTTTTACTGTTTGTTGTGCAAACATTGTAAATGATGTACTTAAAAGAAGTCCAATTAACAATAATTTAAATTTTTTCATGTATAATTTGTTAAATAATAACTGTAAATTTGATTTGTCTTAACAATAAACTTACATTCCACACTGTAAATATAGCATGTAGATTGTTCTTTTCAATATGATAAAAGTCACGAAATCGGTTTCGTGTTAACAACTTTCTTTAAGGGATTATCATTAAATTAGCAAAAATTAACATTAAAAACTGACTTTTTCCAAAAAAATGAAGCAAAAAATTACCATAAAAACAATAGCCAAAGAATTAGGGGTTTCTACATCAACAGTTTCAAAAGCTTTAAGAGATAGTCACGAAATAAGTTCTGAAACTAAAGACAAAATTCAAGCGTATGCTAATCTATACAATTATAAACCGAACAATTTAGCACTACAACTTAGAAATCAAAAAACAAAAGTAATAGGAGTAATACTGCCTAAAATTGTACATCATTTCTTTTCTACCGTTATTATGGGTATAGAAGAAGGCGCTAACAAAAAAGGCTACAATATTATGGTCTGTTTCTCTAACGAATCGTACAAGAAAGAAGTAGAAACTTTAAAGGTTTTGTCTAACGGTAGTGTAGATGGTTTAATTGTTTCAATTGCTAGTGAAACACTTGAAAATAAAGATTTTAAGCACTTTATTGATTTGGTTGCAGAAGAAATTCCTTTGGTATTATTTGATAGAGTAGTAGATGAAATTTTATGTGATAAAGTGGTGGTTGATGATGTTGGTGCAGGCTATAAAGCAACAAAACATTTAATTGAAAACGGACGCAAAAAAATAGCTTTAATAACCACTCCCAACCATGTAAATGTGGGCGCTTTAAGAAGACAAGGATATGAGAAAGCATTGATAGAAGCTTACATTAAAACCGATAAAAATTTAATAGTTGAGGTAGATGAGAAAAAAGATATCAAATCTCAAATAGAAAAAGTTTTCAAGGAAGACATCGATGCAGTGTTTGCCGTGAATGAAATTTATGCAGCAAACTCAATGAGAATAGCGAAAGAGAAAGGTTTAAGTATCCCAAATGAGATCTCGATAATTGGTTTTACTGATGGATTAATCTCCGAATATTCATCACCTTCTATTACAACAATAGCACAACATGGTTTTACAATGGGTATGCAGGCTGTAGAGTTATTAATTGAAAGAATAGAAAACGAAACTGAAATTTACAGACCTAAGAAAATAGTGATTTCAAGCGACTTAAAAATACGAGAATCTACGAAACCGTCGTCGTAAGTTTTATTGCTATTTTTTATCAACTTCTTAAAAAAAACATATATTTGTTATCATATTAAGGTTTATCAATAAATTACATTCCACAAAATTTATTAATTGATAAGTCTAAAAACTTATCGCAATATTCATTTTACAATATTCGATAATGGAAAAGCGTAAATTAAGCTTCTGGCAAATCTGGAACATGAGTTTTGGATTTCTAGGAATACAATTTGGATTCGCCCTTCAAGGTGGGTTTATGTCAAGAATTTTTCAAACATTAGGAGCAGGAAAGGAAGATATCCCTTTGCTCTGGATTGCAGCACCGTTAACAGGTTTACTTGTACAGCCAATTATTGGTTATATGAGCGATCGAACTTGGAGTGTAAAATGGGGTAGAAGAAAACCGTACTTTTTAGTAGGTGCAGTTTTAAGTTCTATTGCCTTATTTTTTGTTCCTCATTCGCCTGCATTATGGGTTGCAGCTGGTTTTCTTTGGATTTTAGATGCGTCTATAAACATCTCTATGGAGCCTTTTAGAGCTTTAGTGGCAGACAAATTACCACAATCTCAAAGATCTTATGGTTTTGTAGTTCAAACATTAATTATAGGTATTGGTACTTGGATTGCCAGTAACTTACCTTGGATGGTTTCTCAATTAGGAGTTAGTAACGAAGCAGCATCTGGTGTTGTACCAATGTCTGTAAAAGTTGCTTTTGCAATTGGCGCTTTGGTATTTATGGCAAGTATTCTCTATACTGTTTTTAAAACAGAAGAATATCCACCAGAGAATATGGAAGAGTTTGAACTTGAAAAGGCAAAAAAGAACAACTTTATCCCAGACATTATAAACAATATTGGGAGCATGCCAAGCACCATGAAAAAATTGGGCGTTATTCAGTTTTTTTCATGGTTTGCATTTTTTACAATGTGGTCTATGGCAAACCCTGCTTTAACAGAACATATTTTTCATACACCAGCACCTTTAGAAGCGGCCTTTAATATGGCAGATACAGTGCAAGCAGAAGCATTTAATATTGCAAACACAAAGTTTCAAGAATCTTCTAATTCAGTGGGTTCTGCAATGGGAATTTACGGTTTATCTTCAATGGCATTTGCTCTATTATTAACTTTTTACACCTCTAAAAGAAACATCAACAGAAAATATGTACACTTATTTTCATTGATTTTAGGAGGTATTGGTTTTTTACTGATGAATTATGCATCGCCAGAAAGTTTAAAATACTGTTTTGTATTAATAGGCTTTGCTTGGGGTAGTATTTTATCGATGCCGTATGCAATGCTATCAAGTGCGGTAGATCCTAAGAAAATGGGCGTAATTATGGGGATTTTTAACATGTTTATTGTAATTCCGCAAATTATTGCAGCCTTAGGCGGAATCAATTATGTATCTAATTTATTAGGTGAAGAAGCTATCAACGCAATGACTATTGCAGGAATCAGTTTGGTAATTGCAGGTTTATGTAACTTATTAATTACCGATAAAAACGCTATTAGTTATCAAGAAGAAAATTAAAATGAAATGAGCGTACTTAAAATTATTACTTATTTTTAGTGCTAATAAAAATTTTTACATCATCGCATAGCGATTGACAAATACATGAAGTTTTTATTCATTTTATGATACATGAAATTTAAAAAGAGATGAAAAAAGGATTTATTTTTGATTTGGACGGAGTTATTGTTGACACTGCCAAATATCATTATTTAGCTTGGAAAAAGTTAGCAAACGAATTAGGTTTCGAATTTACACATGCACAAAATGAGTTGTTTAAAGGTGTTAGTAGAAAACGCTGTTTAGAAATTTTGTTAGAAATTGGTAATAGAGAAGCTACACAAGTAGAATTTGATTTGTGGATGGTCGAAAAAAATGTAGACTATTTAAAGTATATAGAAAACATGGATGCATCAGAAATTTTACCAGATGTACCTAAAATTTTAGAATTTTTAAAAAGTAATAACATTCCTATAGCATTAGGATCTGCAAGTAAAAATGCACAACCTATTTTAGAAAAAGTTGGTTTATTACATTATTTTGATGCAATTGTAGACGGTAATAATGTAACAAAAGCAAAACCAGATCCAGAAGTTTTTTTACTAGCGGCAAAGCAATTAGGTGTAAACGCAGCAGATTGTATTGTTTTTGAAGACGCTGTTGCTGGTGTAGAAGCTGCAAATGCTGCAAACATGATAAGTATTGGTATTGGTGATAAAAATATACTTTCTGAAGCACAATTTAACTTTAGAGATTTTACAGAAATTAGTATCGAGTTTATACAAGAGTTGATTGATAAATAAGAAATAGAGAATAGAAAATAGAAAATAGAAAAAAGAATCAAGACAAAAGCTAAAAGAGAGTTGAGAAAAGAGATAAGACAATAGAGAAATCTTTGATGTTTATCACTTTAAAAAGATCTTATTAAATAGTAATTTGTTTGATTAGAAAACAACCTAAAATCTATTTTCTAATAGTTATATATCTTAAAAAATAAAAAATAAATAACAGAACAATAAGAAGTCCATTAGCGAAGCAGTTTGGCATATTTGTTCTCATATCATAAAAAAAAATGAATCAAGATTATATCATACCAAATGAATGGTCTATCATAGAAGAGGGATTTAATTCAGATAAAGTAAAATCTTCAGAAAGCTTGTTTAGCATTGGTAACGGAGCCATGGGACAACGTGCTAATTTTGAAGAAAATTATACAGGAGAAACGTTTCAAGGAAGTTATATTGGTGGTGTTTATTATCCTGATAAAACAAGAGTTGGATGGTGGAAAAACGGATATCCAGAGTATTTTGCAAAGGTTTTAAATGCGCCAAATTGGATCGGAATTAACGTTCAAATTAACGACGAAAAACTAGATTTACATACCTGCAAAGAAGTGTTGAAATTTAAAAGAGAACTCAACATGAAAGAAGGTTGGTTGTCAAGAAGTTTTGAGGCGGTTTTACAAAACGGAATCAAAATTAAGGTAGATTCAAAACGTTTTTTAAGTCTAGAATTAGATGAAGTTGGTGCAATTAAATACGAAGTAACTCCTTTAAATTTGGATGCAAAAATTACTTTTTCTCCTTATTTAGATGCAGGAATAACAAATGTAGACACCAATTGGGATGACCAATTTTGGGATGTTTTAGCAGTTTCTCAAAACAATCAACAATCTTACATTGAGGCAAGAACCATGAAAACACATTTTTATACGTGTACTTTTATGGAATCTAGATTGTTTATAAATGACGATGAGGTTATTACCGGCTGTAATGTAGAGAAAACATCAAATTACACCTCTTGCAATTATCAGCAAGAAATTAAAAAAAATCAAACTTTTGCCATTCATAAATTTGGTGGTTATGTAGTTGATAGAAATCATGATAAAGACGAATTGGTTGCTGCAGCAAAAGACGTTTTAGACAAAGCCGTAAGTTTTGGTTTTGAGGCTTTATTAGAAACTCAAAAACAATCTTGGGCTCAAATTTGGCACATGTCAGACATTACAATTTCTGGTGATGTAAAAGCACAACAAGGAATTCGTTTTAATATTTATCAGTTAAATCAGACCTATTTAGGAACCGATGCTTCTTTAAATATTGGTCCGAAAGGATTTACTGGCGAAAAATATGGTGGAAGCACGTATTGGGATACAGAAGCGTATTGTATTCCTTTTTACATGGCAACCAAAGACCAAAAAGTTGCAAGAACTTTATTAGAATACAGATACAATCATTTAGAAAAAGCCATTGAAAATGCCGCAAAACTTGGTTTTAATAACGGAGCAGCATTGTACCCAATGGTTACTATGAATGGCGAAGAATGCCACAACGAATGGGAAATTACTTTCGAAGAAATTCATAGAAATGGCGCCATTGCTTTTGCTATTTTTAACTACGAGCGTTTTACAAATGATACAACCTATATTCCAGAAAAAGGATTAGAAGTTTTAATTGCGATTGCACGTTTTTGGCAACAAAGAGCAACTTTTTCTTCGGATAAAAATAAGTTTATGATTTTAGGAGTAACTGGTCCTAATGAATATGAAAACAACATCAACAATAACTTTTACACAAATTATATTGCAAAATGGTGTATTAATTATGCGTTAGAAAATATAGAAAAGATTAAAACTAATCACAGTTCAGATTACATCCGAATTAAAGAAAAAACAACTTTTTCTGAAGATGAATTATCAAAATGGAAAAATGTGGCTGACAATATGTATTTCCCTTTTTCAGAAAAGCATAATGTTTTCTTGCAGCAAGATGGTTTTTTAGACAAGGAATTAATTACGGTTACAGATTTAGATCAGAGCCAAAGACCGATCAACCAAAAATGGAGTTGGGACAGGATTTTGCGTTCACCATATATAAAACAAGCAGATACTTTGCAAGGTTTTTATATGTTCGAAGATCATTTTTCTACCGAAGAATTAGAACGTCATTTTGAGTTTTATGAACCTTTTACGGTGCATGAAAGTTCATTATCGCCTTGTGTACACAGTATTCAGGCTGCAAAATTAAATAGAATAGAACAAGCGTATACGTTCTATTTAAGAACTTCTCGTTTAGATTTGGACGATTACAATCACGAAGTAGAAGAAGGTTTACATATAACTTCTATGGCAGGAACTTGGATGAGTATTGTAGAAGGTTTTGGAGGAATGAGAATTTTAAATAACACCTTATCGTTTTCGCCAAAAATACCTAAACAATGGAAATCGTATTCATTTAAAGTGAATTTTAGAAATCAGATAATAAAAGTAAACGTGCATCAAAATAAAACTGATTTTGAGTTAGAAGGAACTTTTGATGTACATATTTTAGTAAATGGCGAACCTATAATTGTTTCTCCAGATAATTTAGTAACAGTGTAAATTCACGAAACGATTACCTAAAAACCTACAAGATTTTTAAAACCTTGTAGGTATAATTAGTAAAATCAATAAAAATGAAAAATCTATCAGTACTAATAGTTATTGTATTTTTATTTTCCTGTCAAAAAAAAGAAATGCAAAATAAAAAAGAAACTTTAGAGATACCAGTAACCAATTCTTTTCTAGAGATAGTTGAGCCCCCTAATTGGTTCATTGGTTTTAAGGATACTTCGTTACAACTCTTAGTAAAAGAAAAAAATATTGGGAACTCAAACCCTATAATTTCTTATGAAGGCGTTTCTATTATAAAAGTGAACAAAGCAAGAAGTAAAAACTATTTATTTATTGATTTAAAGATTGATGCATCAACAAAAGCAGGGAAATTTGACATTGTTTTTACCTTTGATGATGGCACAACAAAAACACATACTTACGAATTAAAATCAAGAGAAAAATCAGCTGATGAATATGTTGGTTTTACAAGTGCGGATGCTATTTATTTAATTACTCCAGATCGCTTTGCAAATGCTGATGAAAGCAATGATGTTTATAATAATTTAAAAGATACCTCTTTAAATAGAACAAATGGTTACGAGCGTCATGGAGGTGATTTAAAGGGAATTACGAATAACATCAACTATATTTCAGATTTGGGTTTTACAGCAGTTTGGCCAACTCCAGTTTTATTAAATGATACTCCCAGAGCATCTTATCACGGCTACGCAATAACAGATTATTACCAAGTTGATCCGCGTTTTGGAACCCTAGATGACTATAAAAATTTAGCGGATGAATTGCGTGAAAAAGGAATGAAATTAATCATGGATCAAGTGGCAAATCATTGTGGATTAGAACATTGGTGGATGAAAGATCTGCCTTTTGATGATTGGGTAAACAATCAGAAAAACTATGAAGACAATATAGAAAATTGGAATAATGAAACAAATATTGGCTCGAATCATAGAAGAACTACAAATCAAGATTTATACGCTTCAGAGATTGATCGAAAAGGAAATAACGAAGGTTGGTTTGTTGCAGGAATGCCAGATTTAAATCAGCGAAATCCATTTATGGCAAAATATATTATTCAGAATAGTATTTGGTGGATTGAAACGCTGGGTTTAGGCGGAATTCGTCAAGACACCTATCCGTATCCAGATAAAAAATTTATGAGTAATTGGGCGGGTTCTATTATGAATGAATACCCTAACTTTTCTATTACTGGCGAAGAATGGAGTTATAATCCTTTAATCGTTGGCTATTGGCAAAAAGGCGCAAATAATAAAGATGGGTATGAATCAAATTTAAAATCGCCAATGGATTTCCCGATGATGAAATCTATTTTAGAAGGAATTAATGAACAAGAAGCTTGGGACCAAGGTTTGATAAAAATTTATGAAGGTTTAGCAAATGATTTTCATTATAAAACACCTAAAGATTTGGTTGCTTTTTTAGATAATCACGATAAAAGCAGGTTGTTTACAGAAGTGCATCAAGATGCAGCGAACGCAAAAATGGCGCTGGGTTATTTATTGATGATGCCTAGAATTCCGCAAATTTATTACGGAACAGAAATTTTAATGAACGATACTGCAAACCCTGGTGATCATGGATTAATTAGAACCGATTTTCCTGGAGGCTGGAAAGGCGATAAAGTAAATGCATTTACAGGTGAAGGTTTAACGGATGTTCAAAAAGAGATGCAATCTTTTGTAAGTAAAGTTTTAAATTATAGAAAAAACAGTGCTGCAATTCATGACGGAAAAACAGTTCATTTTGCACCATTTATGGGCACTTATTTTTTATTCAGAATTAAGAATGATGAAACGGTTGTGCATATTATCAACAAAAATGACAAACCAATTACGATTGATTTAAAACAATATTCAGAAATAGGTTTGAATGGCAAAAAGTTAAAGAATATTATAACTGGTGAAGCTTTTATTTGGGGTGATGAAATAAAATTATCAAAAAAAGGAAATCTTATTTTAACTACAAAATTCTAATTTCTTAAATTGCTCTTTAAGTTTGATCGATTCTACTTTGAGGTAGAATAGCGTATAACTAAAACCCTAAAAACTAGATTATAATGAAAAATTTAAGTGTTCTTTTGTCCATTTTTTTGCTAATTTCTTGCAATTCAAAAAATACAGAAGCTTTTAAAAATATTAAATCTGCTGTGGTTGAAGATGCAGTTTTAGCATCAGGAAAATTATTAAGAGTAGACTCTTTTCCTTCAGTAAATATAACTCCAAGACCTGTTGATATTTGGTTGCCTAGTGCTTATTCCGCAGAAAAAAAATATGCAGTTTTATACATGCATGATGGTCAAAATTTATTTGATTCTACAAAAACTTGGAACAAACAAGAGTGGAAAATTGATGAAGCTGCCACAGATTTAATGGCTCAAAAAATAACCAGGGATTTTATAGTTGTTGGTATTCATAACATTCCAGATATTCGTTGGCAAGATTTATTTCCAGAAAAAGCGATGGATTTTATGGATAAAGATAGAAAAGAAGGTGTTTATAAAAGAGCAAAAGAAGGTGATTTTTCGATTGATTTTAAAGGCGATAATTATTTAAAATTTATAGTTTCAGAATTAAAACCATATATAGATGCAACGTATTCTGTGCATGCTGATAAAGAAAACACCTTTGTAGCAGGTTCTTCTATGGGTGGTTTAATGTCTATGTATGCAATTTCTGAATATCCAGCTGTTTTTGAAGGTGCAGCCTGTTTATCTACTCATTGGGTAGGCGGAATGGCGGAGGAAAACAACCCGTTTCCTAGTGCAATTTTTAAATATGTAGATGCAAATATTCCAGATCCTAAAACGCACAGAATTTATTTTGATTATGGAGACAAAACTTTAGATCGTCATTATCCTCAATATGCATCTCTTGTAGATGATTTATATTATAAAAAAGGATATTCAATCGAAAATTATAGAAACTTATTTTTTCCAGACGCGGATCATTCAGAAAAATCTTGGCAAAAAAGAATACATATTCCGTTGTCTTTTTTATTAAAAGAATAATTAGAAAAATAAAGAGGTTAAAGGTTTTTAAACCCTTTGAAATCTAAATTATAAAAAGCTGACAGTTCGAGTGATTCCGATTTTTCATCGGAATTGTATAGAGAACTTATAAAAATTAAATATGAAGAATTATAAAATCCTTTTTTTATCCGTTTTTATTACAGCTTTTTCGGTTGCTCAAAATTCAAATAGAGTTTTTAAGAGCGCTGAATTTAAAGACGGTGAATTCTTAAATATTGAAGTAAATGATGGGGTTTATAAAATTCAATTTTATAATACTAAAATAGTTGAAACTACTTTTATTCCATTAGATGAACAATTTAATAAAGATTCTCATGCGGTAGTTTTAAAACCTATTTATTCTGATGCTCGATTCAGTGATTCATCAATTTCTGTTAATTTTTATTCCAAAGGTATTTCGGTAAAAGTTCAAAAATCGCCTTTTAAGATTTCATATTATTATCAAAACAATCTTATTACATCAGAAAAAGAGGGCTATTTTAAATCAAAACACATTCCTTTAGAGTTGGTAAAAGGAAATATTATTGCTGATGAAACAGAAAAAATTGAATTCAATTTAACTACGGATGAAGTTTTATTTGGCGGAGGCGCAAGAGCTTTAGGAATGAACAGAAGAGGTAACCGTTTGGCACTTTATAACAGAGCGCAATACGGTTATGAAACGCATGCAGAATTAATGAATTTTACAATTCCGTTAGTAATTTCATCAAAAAAATACATGCTTCATTTTGATAATGCACCCATTGGTTATTTAGATTTAGATAGTAAAAATGACAATTCGTTAACCTATGAAACGATTTCTGGACGAAAAACATATCAAGTTATTGTAGGAGACTCGTGGATAGATTTAATAGATAATTACACCAATTTAACAGGAAAACAACCGTTGCCACCAAGATGGACTTTAGGTAATTTTTCGAGCAGATTTGGCTATCATTCTCAAAAAGAAACAGCGGCAACTATTGATAAATTTAAAGAGGAAAAAATTCCTGTCGATGCTATAATTCTAGATTTGTATTGGTTTGGAAAAGAGTTAAAAGGAACCATGGGTAATTTAGAAGTAGATACAGATTCTTTTCCTGATATGAAAGGCATGATTTCTCGTTTAAAAGATAAAGGAGTTAAAACTGTTTTAATTACAGAACCTTTTATTTTATCAACTTCTAAAAAATGGAAAGAAGCCGATGAAAAAGAAGTTCTAGCAACCGATTCTATTGGTAATTCTGCTAAATATGACTTCTATTTTGGAAATACGGGCATTGTAGATATTTATAAAAAAGAAGGAAAAGAATGGTTTTGGAGTATCTATAAAAATCTTTTAAATTTAGGAGCAAAAGGACTTTGGGGAGATTTAGGAGAGCCAGAAGTATTACCGTCTTGGGTAAATTTCTATAACAAAAAAGCAGATGAAATTCATAATATTTATGGTCACGATTGGGCAAGATTAATTTTTGAAGGATATCAAAAAGAATTCCCAAATGAAAGACCTTTTATTTTAATGCGTGCAGGATCTTCTGGTTCGCAACGATTTGGTATGATTCCGTGGTCTGGAGATGTAAACAGAACTTGGGGCGGTTTGCAGTCTCAACCAGAAATTGCCTTACAAATGGGAATGCAAGGTTTGGGCTATATGCACTCTGATTTAGGCGGATTTGCAGGCGCAAATTTAGACGATAACTTATACACGCGGTGGTTACAGTATGGCGTTTTTCAACCAATATTTAGACCGCACGCGCAAGAAGATGTGCCAAGTGAACCTGTTTTTAGAAGCGATAAAGCCAAGAAATTAGCAAAAGTAGCTATTGAATTGCGTTATAAATTATTGCCTTACAATTACAATTTAGCATTCGAGAATCATCAAAAAGGAACCCCTTTAATGCGTCCTATTTTCTTTGAAGAGGAGGCTGAAAAATTAATGACAAACGCGGTAACTTATTTATGGGGAAAAGATTTTTTAATTACTCCGATTTTAAAAGATTCGGTAAAAACGAAAGAAATTTATTTTCCTAAAACTTCCAATTGGGTGAATTTTTATACGGATGAAAAAGTGGAAGGCGGACAAACTAACACGGTAAAAGTGGAGGAGAATACAATTCCGACGTATGTGAGATCTGGTACATTTATTCCGATGACTAAATTGGTGCAAACTACGGATGATTATAACGGTAATACTTTAGAAATTCACTATTATTTTGATGCATCCGTTAAAGAAAGTAAAAGAGAACTGTATAACGATAATGGTTTGCTCTCTAATGCTTTTGAAAAAGGGGAATATGAAATTTTAGAATTTGAAGCAGAACTAACGAGAAGATATTTAGAAATTGATTTTGAAGCAGAACTTGGTGAGAATTGGAATTCATCAGAAAAAGAAATTACATTAATTATACATAATATCAATTGGAATCCTAAAAAGATAAAGGTTAACAGAAAAAGAAAACGTATTTCATCAGAAAATAACACCCTTTCTATTCCTGTAAAATGGAATCCGAATAAAGAATTAAAAGTAAAAATAACATTAAAATAGCAATCAATTATGAAGAAAATAAATAGCGTTTTATCCGTTTTAATTTTATTAATAGTAGTTGGTTGTTCATCAGAAAAAGTATCAGAAAAGAACATGAAGGTTGAAGAATTAAACAAGAAAATAGTTGTTTATCAGGTTTTTACACGTCTGTTTGGAAACACAAATTCCACGAACAAACCATGGGGAACTATCGAAGAAAATGGAGTAGGAAAGTTTAATGATTTTACAGATAAAGCCTTGTCTGAAATTAAAGATTTAGGAGTTACGCATATTTGGTATACAGGCGTTCCGCATCACGATGTAATTAGAGATTACACAAAATTTGGCATTTCAAACGATGATCCAGATGTTGTAAAAGGTAGAGCAGGTTCTCCTTACGCAGTAAAAGATTATTACAATGTAAACCCTGATTTGGCTGTAAATATCGAAAATAGATTGCAAGAATTTGAAAATTTAATTGGTCGTTCTCATAAAAATAGCTTGAAAGTTTTGATTGATATCGTGCCAAATCATGTTGCTAGAAATTATCAAAGTATATCAAATCCCGAAGGAACGAAAGATTTTGGAGCTGATGACAATAAATTAGTTGAATATGATGTAAATAATAACTTTTATTATGTTCCAAAAAAGGAGTTTCAAGTACCCGATTTTTTAAATGGATATGTGCCATTAGGCGGAGAAAATCATCCTTTATCGGATAGAGAGTTTGATGAAAATCCTGCAAAATGGACAGGAAATGGTTCGCGTTCTCCAAAACCAAGTTTTTATGATTGGTATGAAACTGTAAAAGTAAATTATGGAATTTCTCCAGAAGGTAAAAAAGATTTTGATGAATTACCAGCAGGATTTGAAAATGAAGATTATAAAAAACATTTTGCTTTTTGGCAAGATAAAACAGTACCTAATTCTTGGATAAAATTTAGAGATATTGCGCTTTATTGGATTTCAAAAGGGGTGGATGGCTTTAGATATGACATGGCAGAAATGGTGCCTGTAGAATTTTGGAGTTACATGAACTCTGCTATTAAAATGAAAAATCCAGACGCATTTTTATTAGCAGAAGTGTACAATCCTAAAATGTACAGAGCTTACATAAAAAAAGGAAAAATGGATTATTTGTATGATAAAGTTCAGTTATACGATACCATTAAGAACGTGATGCAAGGTCGCGGATTAACAGATCATATTCCTCCAATTCAAGAAGATTTAAAAGATATTGAGCATCATATGTTGCACTTTTTAGAGAATCATGATGAGCAAAGAATTGCAAGTCCAGAATTTGCAGGAAATGCAAATAAAGCAAAACCAGCAATGGTAGTTTCTGCAACAATCTCTACGGCGCCAACGATGATTTATTTTGGACAAGAATTTGGTGAAGATGGTTCTGAAAACCCGGGATTTGGAACCTCTTCTAGAACGTCAATTTTTGATTATGTGGGTGTACCAGCAATTCAAAGATGGGCGAATAATAATCAGTTTGACGGCGGAAAATCAACAAAAGAAGAATTGGCTTTAAGAGACTTTTACAAACGTTTGTTAAATTTTACCATTACTTCGGATGCCTTGATGGGAGCATACCAAGATATTCATCAATTTAATCGTGAAAATACCGAATGGTACAACGAAAAAGTGTTGTCTTTTGTGCGTTGGAGTGATACAGAAAAATTGATTGTGATTTCAAACTTTAATTCAGAAAACATATATGGTTTCGAGCTGGGTTTGCCACAAGATGTAATTGAAAAGTGGAATTTAAAGGATGGAGAATATCCCTTAAAAGACCAATTGTATAAAAAACATTCAGCAAAGTTATTTGTTAAAAACAACCAAGCAACAGTAAGAATTGATATCAAACCATTAGAATCATTTATTCTTCAACTTCAATAAAATCCTATGATGAAAAATATATTTTTAATTTTTGTGCTATCAACTATTTTTAGTTGTAAAATTAATTCTGAAGTAAATAAAACAGAAAATAAAATTTCTAAAAAAGATTTTACTTGGGATGGCGCTAACATTTATTTTTTGTTAACAGATCGTTTTAATAACGGAGATACTAGCAATGATCTTAATTTTGATAGAACCAAAGAAACGGGCAAGTTAAGAGGTTTTGAAGGAGGTGATATTAAAGGAATTACACAAAAAATTAAAGAAGGTTATTTTACTAATTTAGGAATTAACGCTATTTGGATGACGCCGATTGTAGAGCAAATTCATGGAGGTACAGACGAAGGTACAGGCTTGTCTTATGCGTATCATGGGTATTGGACAAAAGATTGGACTTCAGTCGATTCTAATTTTGGAACCAAAGAAGATTTAAAAGAATTAGTAACTGTTGCTCATAAAAACGGAATTCGGATTTTGTTAGATGCTGTTATTAATCATACGGGTCCTGTTACAGAAAAAGATCCAGTTTGGCCAAGCGATTGGGTAAGAACAGAACCAGAATGCAAATATGATACGTATCAAAATACAATTACCTGCACACTTGTAAAAAATCTGCCAGATATTAAAACAGAAAGTAATGAAGCTGCAGCATTGCCAAAACATTTAGTAGAAAAATGGAAAGCAGAAGGACGTTATGAACAAGAAGTTAAAGAATTAGATGATTTTTTTGCAAGAACTGGGCATCCAAGAGCGCCGCGTTTTTATATTATGAAATGGTTGACAGATTATATTACTGAATTCGGAATTGATGGTTACAGAGTAGACACGGTAAAGCATACAGAAGAATTTGTTTGGCAAGAATTTAAGGTTGAATGTGATGTTGCTTTTGCTGATTATAAAAAGAATAATCCTGAAAAAGTTTTAGATAATAACGATTTTTATTTAGTTGGTGAGGTTTATAATTATGGAATTTCGGCTGGGAGAACTTTTAATTTTAGTGATAAAAAAGTAAATTATTTTGACAAAGGATTTCATAGTTTAATCAATTTTGAAATGAAATGGAATGCTAAACAAATGGCAGAACAAGATGTTTTTTATACATATGATTCCATTTTAAATAATGAATTAAAAGGTTACAGGATTTTAAATTATATGACCTCTCATGATGATGGGCAACCTTTTGATAAAGAAAGAGAAATGCCTTATAAAACCGCAACAATGTTGTTGTTATCACCAGGGTCTTCGCAAGTTTATTATGGTGATGAATCTGCCAGAGATTTAACAATAGAAGGCACTGTAGGCGATGCAACTTTACGATCATTTATGAATTGGGATGCAATAAATACCAATACAGATACTAGTAAAATTCTAAGACACTGGCAAAAATTAGGGCGGTTTAGAGCAAATCATATGGCTATAGGAGCTGGAAAACATCAATTAATTTCTGATAAAAATGGATTGGTTTTTTCTAGAACTAGAAAAGAGGATAAAGTGTTAGTGGCAATGAATCTGATAGATAAAAATATACAGTTAGATGTTTCTACCGTTTTTAAGAATGGAGAAAAACTAAGAGATTTCTATTCTGATAAAAAAGTAGAAGTAAAAGATGGAAAAGTTAATTTTACAACTATGTATACTATTGTTTTACTAGAAAAAATAGAGTAATATTTAATTCTTACTTGCTTTATTAAATTCATTTATCATAAAATATGCCCAGATTATAACGCATATAATTACAATAATAGAAAAATAAAAGATCATGTTATCGACGCTCATTCTTAATCAGTTTTAGAAAAATCATTACACCTAATAATGTTGGAGCCCATAATCCAAGAAAAATTCCATGAAGTTTTTCGCCTGTTAAAAAAAGGTATTCAGCAAAAAGAATAATCAAAAAACACAATACTAGCATAATTGCGTTGGCAATTCCTAATTTGTTAATCAAATTCATTAATTTTTTATTTTTTATAAAGTTACTATTTTTTTTTAGTAATAAATAGCTCATCAGTCAAAAAAGAGCATTGTAGCGTTTATTTTCATGTTAAGAATATTAAAATAAAATTAAAAATAACAATACTGTTTTATTTTAATATATTAATTTTAAGTATTTTGCACTATATTGTTAACTCAACAACGCTGTATATGTGCTATAAATTATTTAAAATATTAGTAATCATAAGTATAAGTTTATTTGGCTATACATCGTCTTCTCAAGAAATACCACCAATAAATATTTTTTCTACAGAAATATATGGTGCAGAAAACCAAAATTGGGCAATTTCTCAAGGAACTAATAAATTTATTTATGTTGCAAATAACGAGGGTCTATTAGAATATAATGGCGCTAATTGGCAGTTGTATGCAACTCCAAATGAAACAATAATGCGTTCTGTTAAATCTTTTGAAGATAAGATTTATACTGGTTTTTATATGGATTTTGGTTATTGGAAAAGAAATGATTTTGGTCTTTTAGAATATGCTTCCATTGTAAAGGAGCAGAAGATTAAAATGCTTCAAGATGAGCAAATCTGGGAAATTTTTGAGCTAGATGGTTATATAATTTTCAAATCTTTAGAAAGAATTTATTTATTTAATCTAAAAACAAACACCATTAAAATTATAAATGCAGAAAGAAAGATTCTTAAATTATCTATCGTTGATGGAATTATTTATTTTCAAGAAAATACAAAAGGGATTTATAGAATAGAAAATGGGGTTCCTAAATTAGTGTCAGACGATGTAATATTAAAAGAAAATAAGGTTGTAGACATTTTTTTAAAAGATCAAAAACTTCTTTTCTTAACGCAAAAAAATGGTTTCTTCTTTCTAGAAAACAATCAAATTAAGCCCTGGAAAATACCTTCTAATAATTTTTTATTAGACAAAACTATTTATAGTGCAAATCATCTAAAAAACGGTAGTATAGTAATAGGTACAATTTCTGACGGACTTATCTATCTTACAAAAGAAGGAAAACTAAATTACCAAGTAACCCAAGCATTAGGTTTAAGTAATAATACTGTTTTAAGTATTTTTGAAGATCTAGATAGTAATATTTGGTTAGGTTTAGATAACGGTATTAACACAATAAATTTAACATCGCCCTTTAAGTTATATGAAAAAAAGAATAATTTTTGGGGTACAATTTATGCTTCAATCGTTTTTAATGATTATTTATATTTAGGAACTAATCAGGGATTATACTATAGAAAAAAAGATACAGAAGATACTTTTCAGTTTGTAAATAACACACAAGGTCAAGTTTGGGATTTAGAAGAAATAGACAATACGCTTTTTTGTAGTCATGATTCTGGAACATTTATTGTTAAGAATAAAGATGCGCAATTAATAGAAGGAGTAGAAGGTACTTGGGGTGTTAAAAAAATAACAAATACTACGATACTTCAGGGTAATTATGATGGTTTATACGTTCTTGAAAAAGTAGGTTCTTCATGGAAATTAAGAAATAAAATTAAAGGATTTTATAATTCTAGTAAATACTTTATTTTAGAAAAGGATAATAAAATATTTGTAAATCATGAGTATAACGGTGTTTTTAAATTAGAAGTTGACAAAGATTTTACAAAAGTATTAAAAGTAAATAAAGACGAATCGGTAGAAAAAGGAATTCATTCAAGTTTAATAAAATATCATAAAGATATTTTTTATTCTAGTAAAAAGGGAGTTTTTAGATATGATGTTGCTAAAAATAAATTTAAATTAGACACTATTTATAGTAAATTAATACCGCAAGATAAATTTTTATCAGCAAAATTATTGTTTGATAAAATGAGTAATAAACTATGGTCTTTTACAAAAGAGGATATTCGATATTTTACACCAGGAAAATTAAGTAGCAAGCCTAGTTTAGAGATAATACCTATTAAAGGATCAGTGCATAAAGGTGCTTCGGGTTATGAAAATATTATTTATCTAAGCGACAAAAAATATTTAATAGGTACTAGTGATGGGTATCTAATTGTTAATTTAAATAATATTAAAGAACCAAATACTTTTAAAGTAAGTATTAATAAGGTTTTTAATCATGAATTTGATGCTCCTAAAAGTAGATTAAGTTTATCTAAAAGCGACACATTTAAGAGCTACAAAAATAATTTTGAATTTTTCTATAGTGTTCCAAACTATAATAAAACATCTTCAATAAAGTACCAGTATCAATTAGACGGTCTTAATGAAAAATGGAGTAAGTTATCAAATTCAAGTTCGCTTTTGTTTGAAAACCTACCTCATGGAGACTATATTTTTAAGGTAAGGGCTTCAATTGACAATAAATTAAGTAATAATGTTGCAGAATACTCTTTTAAAATTGATAAGCCGTGGTATGTAAATAATTTTATGGTTACACTTTATATATTTCTTTTTATTTACTTAGCATATTTAGTAAATGATTTACATCGCAAATATTATAGAAATCAGAGAGAAAAATTATTAGAAAAAGCTCAAAAAGAGTTAGAATTACAAGAGTTAGAAAGCTCTCAAAAAATAATAAAACTTAACAACGAAAAACTAAGAAACGATATCGAAGGTAAAAATAGAGAATTGGCAACTTCTACAATGAGTATTATTAGAAAGAACGAATTTTTAAGTTCGATAAAAACAGAATTAGTTTCTGGCGGAAAAGAGAATTTAAATAAGGTTGTTAAAATCATTGACAAAAATCTAAATAATACAGATGACTGGAAAATGTTTCAAGAAGCATTTAACAATGCTGATAAAAAGTTTCTAGATAAAATAAAATCAAAACACCCAGAGTTAACACCAAACGACTTAAGGTTATGTGCATACCTTAGATTAAATTTGTCTTCAAAAGAAATAGCACCATTATTAAATATCTCTCCAAGAAGTGTAGAAGTAAAACGCTACAGATTAAGAAAAAAAATGAATTTACCACATGATGAAAACTTAACAAGTTATATCATAGAAGTATAATACCTTAACATTCATTATAAATACCTATACAAAACCACAACATCAGTTATTTTTACAGTAGGATAACGTAATTTTAATATTTCCTTAACATTAGCACATGTTGTATATTAAGACTATTTTTATGTTGTGTATGTTTTTTGTTGCGGTCGTTTTTACTGATTTAGCAAAAAAGTAACCTTATTTTTACATTATTATTAACTAAAATATTATTCATGAGAAAAAAAGTTTCATTACTTCTTTTTATGTTTATTAGTCTTTGGGCAACAGCTCAAACATTAAATGTAAAAGGTATTGTAAAAGATGCAATTACTGGAGATGTATTGCCAGGGGTAAGTATAATTATCAAAGGATCCACGACAGGTACCCAAACAGATTTTGACGGACTTTATAGTTTGTCTAAAGTACAAAAAGGTACTATTCTAGTCTTTAATTACCTAGGATACAAGAAAAAAGAAGTAGTAGTTAGTCAAGAAACAACAAATGTTACTCTTGAAGAATCTGCAGAATCATTAGATGAGATTGTTGTAGTTGGTTATGGAACCCAAAGAAAAAAAGAAGTAACTGGAGCTGTTTCTGTAATTGGTAGTGCTACAATAGAAGATTTAAAACCAACAAGAATTGATCAAGCTTTACAAGGGCAAGTTGCCGGTGTAAATATTACATCAACATCAGGTTCACCTGGAGCGGGCGTAAATATTCAAATTAGAGGTGTCTCTACAAACGGAGATAGTAGACCATTAATATTACTAGATGGTAATGTTATAGAAGATTTAAGTGTAGTTAACCCTAATGATGTTGAATCAATAAACATTTTAAAAGATGCAACTGCAGGTATTTATGGAGTTCGTGGTGCAAACGGAGTTATTTTAATAACAACGAAATCGGGAAGAAAAAATACAGAATTAAAATCTAGCTTAAATATGTATTTTGGTTTTCAAGAAACTACTAGAAAAATACCACTTTTAAATGCTACAGAATATGCACTTTTAGCAAACGAAGCATTTGCCGCAAATGGTGATGCATTGCCTTTTCCAAGCGTAAGTGGTTTAGGTCAAGGTACAAATTGGCAAAATGACGTTTTTAAAACTGCGCCAATTGCAAGTATTGACTACTCTGCAAGTAAAGGAACAGAGAAATCATCTTATGCTTTTGGCCTATCACTTATAGATCAAGACGGTATTGTTGGCGCTGATAAATCTAATTTTAACAGAACTACCGCAAGGTTTAATTTTAATACAGATATTTTAGATGATTTAAAATTTACATCATCTACGATATATACAAATACTAACAAGAAAAATTTAATTGAAAACACCTTAGGCTCTGTTTTATTTAATGCTATAAATATGCCTGCTACAACGGGTGTGTATGATTCTTCTGGAAATTTTTCTACGCCTCCGCCAGTTGGTACAGGTATTGAAGTTGCAAATCCATTAGCGCAGGTAGAAAATGCTCAAAATAGAACATGGATAAATAAAATTGCAGGTAGTTATGCTTTAAATTATAAGTTTTTAGAATATTTTTCAGCAGAAACAAGAATGCAGTTCAACTATGCAGTTGTTAAATCGAACACTTTTTTGCCAGAATTTATTTACGGGCCATCTAATGTTTTTAATATTTTTGATAGCACTTTTTCTGAGTATGAAGAACATTTTAAAGATTATACTTTTGATGCATTCGTTAATTATGAAAGAGTTTTTAATGATGTACATGATGTAAAAATTATGCTTGGTACCTCTGTTTTTAGAACACAAGGTAATATAATTAAAAATCAACAAAATTTTGCTAGAGGAACTTCGATAAACGATGTAAGAGTAAATGCGCTTGTACCAAATGGAGATTTCTTAGAAATTTTTAAAAACAGAAATAATGGCTTAAATTTAAGCTATGATGATCGTTTGTTGTCTTATTTTACAAGATTACAATATGGTTATGATAACAAATATCTTTTTTCTGCGGTTATAAGAAGAGATGGTTCTACTAAATTTGGACCTCAAAATAAATTCGGATTTTTTCCAACAGCTTCTTTAGGTTGGGTTGCATCCGAAGAAGATTTTTTAAAAGACTCTGAGGTTTTAAACTTCTTGAAATTTAGAGCAAGTTATGGTATCTTAGGAAATGATAGAATTCCTCCTTTCGGTTTTGTAGCTTTATTAGATGGTGAAGGAGATTATGTTTTTAACGGTGAAATTGTTAGAGGAGATGCTGCTTTTGGTAGAATTTCAAACCCAGAAATAAGATGGGAAAAACAAACACCTTTAGATCTTGGTGTAGATTTAGAATTATATAATAAAGTAAATATTACGATAGATTATTTTAATAAAAAGACAGAAGATTTATTAGTACAACCACAAGCATCTGGCTTATTAGGCGTTTCTGCTCCAGGTTCTGGTTCACCATTTGTAAATGCAGGTACTGTAGAGAATAAGGGTTTTGAATTTTCTATTAGTTACAAAGAAGAAATTTCTAACGATTTTAGATTTAGTGCAAATTATAATTTTACAACACTACAAAATACCGTGCTATTTGTTGGTAACGCAACAGGAGTTTTAGAAGGTGGTACTTTTGGAGTTGGTCAAGAGCCACCGTCAAGAATGGAAGCTGGTTTTCCTATTGGTTATTTCTACGGATATCAAACAAATGGAATTTTCCAAACGCAAAAAGAGGTTGATGAGTATGCAACTCAATTAAATGCAGCTCCTGGTGATTTGAGATTTGTAGATAGTAACAAAGATGGTGTAATTGACAGTGATGACAGAACCTACATTGGAGATCCAATTGCAGATGTTACAATGGGGTTAAACATTTCTCTTAACTATAAAAAATTCGATTTTAATGCATACGCTTTTGCTTCTATAGGTAACGAGATTGTAAGAAACTATGAAAGAACATTGCCATTAACAAATAGATCTACTTCTTTTTTAGATAGATGGACTGGGCCAGGTACTAGTAATTCATTTCCAAGAGTAACAACTGGTGCAAATGGGAACTCATTATTTTCAGATTTCTTTGTAGAAGACGGTTCATTCTTAAGACTACAAAATGTGCAATTAGGTTACACGGTAGGCGATGATGTTTTAAAGAGACTAGATTTTGATAAAGTAAGATTTTACGTTTCTGCAAGCAATTTGTTTACACTAACAAAGTATAAAGGTTTTGACCCTACAGCATCAAGCGGAGCTCCAATAGGAGGTGGTATAGACCAAGGTTTTTATCCAAATCCAAAGACATTTTTATTTGGAATGAATGTTAATTTTTAAACTATAAAAAATGAAAAAAATAAACATAAATAAAATAGTAGCATTAATCATAATTACTTTTGGAATTTATTCTTGTAGTGACGATTTTGTTGATGTTAAATCAAATGCAAAAAATTCTGAAGACTTTTTTAAATCAGAACAAGATTATCAAGATGCACTTGTTGGTGCTTATGACTTGTTGCAATCTACTTATTTAAACGTATTGTTAGGTGAAATAGCATCAGACAATACATTTGCAGGTGGAGAAAGCGCAACTGATGTTCTAGGTATTCAGGAAGTAGATGACATGATGCACACACCATTAAATGCTCAATTAAGAGATATTTGGGGTTGGATGTTTTCTGGTATAAACAGAGCTAATTATATTTTAGAATTTAAAGATAATATAGAATTTACAGGCAAAGAGCAAGTCTTAGCGCAAGCTAGATTTTTAAGAGCTTATTATTATTTTGAATTAGTAAAATGGTTTGGTGATGTACCTTTAATTGTAGACAAAAGAATTCTTTTTGGAGAACAATTTAATATAGATAGAGCGCCTAAAGCAGATGTATACGCGCAAATAGAGTTAGATTTGATGTATGCTGCAGATAATTTACCATATACACAAAGTGAAGCTGGTAGAATAACTAAAGGTGCTGCACAAGCATTGTTAGGAAAAGCGTATTTGTATCAAAATAAATTTGATAAAGCTTCGGATGTTTTAGACAATCTTATTTTAAACGGTCCTTATGATTTAGTATCAAATTACAATACTATTTTTGAAGAAGCTGGAGAAAATAATGTAGAATCTATCTTTGAAGTACAATATTCAGAGGCAGAAGGCGCAGGTTTTGGTTGTTTACAATGTAGTGAAGGAAATGTTGCTGTTGGTTTTAGCGGAATTAGAAATTATGTTGGACCAGAATTTTCATCAGGCTTTAGTTTTAATGTACCAACTCAAGAAGTCTACAATGCTTTTCAAGCAGGAGACTTAAGAAGAGATGTAGCTATTTTAGATATTAATGCTTGGGCTACAAGTACAGGTGCAACTTTTGGTGTAGGTTCAGAACATACAGGTTATTTTAATAGAAAATACATTCCTAGAGAAAGAAAAGCTGGCGCCCAAGGTGATAGAAATTTAACAAATCCTAATAACTACAGATCAATACGTTTTGCAGATGTATTATTAATGGCAGCAGAAGCATTCAATAGAAAGCCAACTCCTAACGATATAAAAGCACAAAATTATTTAAATAGAGTTAGAGAAAGAGCTTTTGGTAATAATTTAAATAATATTACTGCTACCGGACCAACATTAACAGATAATATTTTTCAAGAAAGAAGATTAGAATTAGTGGGCGAAGGACATCGATTTTTTGACTTAGTAAGAACAGGTAAAGCCGCTCAAGAAATAAATGGTTTTGTAGCTGGGAAACATGAAATTTTTCCTATTCCGGCTATAGAAATTCAGTTAACAGGAAACCGTTGGTCTCAAAATCCTAATTATTAAAATAAAAAAAATGAGAAAAAATAAAAATATTTATAAAATCTTTTTCATGCTATTTTTAATAGTAGCGTGTACAGATAATTTAAGAGACATTTCATTTGTAGATAACATAGCATTACCAACAAATATCTCTGCAATCTATAATATCACTCAAGATAATACAGGTACAGTTACAATAACCCCAAATGCTGACGGAGCTCAAAGTTTTAGCGTATATTTAGGTGATTCAACCCTAGAACCTGTAGTTATAAGTCAAGGAGAAAGTGTAAATCATGTGTATGCAGAAGGATCATATGAAGTAAAAGTTGTTGCTTCAAATCTTAATGGAGACACAGCAGAAGTTATTCAACAATTAGTAGTTTCATTTAAAGCACCACAAAATTTAGTGGTAGTTTTAGAAAATGATTCAGCTATTTCTAAGCAAGTAAATATTACTGCAAATGCAGATTTTGCTACTATGTTTGATTTTGAATCTGGCGAAACAGGAGTTGCTCAACCAGTAAAATCAGGAAATATTGGAACAACAATTTCTTATAAATATGCAACTGCCGGCACGTATGCTGTAAAAGTTATTGCAAAAGGAGGAGCAATAGAAACAACTGAGTTTTTGGTAAATTTTAATGTTACAGAAATTTTAGCACCTTTAGTTGCAGCACCATCACCAAGAAATAGAGTTGCTACAGACGTAGTATCTATTTTTAGTGATAAATATGCAAACGTAGTTTTAAGCGAATTACCAACGTCTTGGTCAGAAACAAATTTTGAAGCTACAACTATAGATAATAACAATGTTTGGAAACTTACAAAGTTAGATTTTTTAGGTTTAGTTACTAATGATGACACTGGTATAGATCTATCTGGAATGGAAATGCTACATATAGATTACTGGGTGCCAGCTGGAAGGTCAAATGGATTATCTGTAAAAATAGTGAATACTATAGATTCTGGTGAAGCTGTTGCCTCTTTAGGCACTACTCTTAGCGGTTCTTGGCAAAGTGTTGAGATAGACATGTCT
The DNA here is from genome assembly GCF_002954665.1 of Polaribacter glomeratus. Lineage (GTDB taxonomy): Bacteria > Bacteroidota > Bacteroidia > Flavobacteriales > Flavobacteriaceae > Polaribacter > Polaribacter glomeratus. The sequence goes on from NZ_MSCM01000001.1 coordinate 633,815, forward strand.
GCTTTTGATGGTGGTAATTTAGCAAACAAACAAAAGATAACACAGATTTTAATAGATTCAGATGGGGTTTCTGGCGTTGTATATATAGATAATTTTTATTTCTATAGAGCTCCTGCAGCAGCACCGTTTAATGACGGTTTATTAAATAACGGTGATTTTGAAAAAGGTAGCGAATCTTGGATTTTAGGTGTTAATAATAATGCTCCAGCACCCGTGGTAACTAATGCAGGTAATACTTATTATTCTGTAAACGTAACAAATGCCAAACCAAGCGAGCCTTACCTTGTAAATATTAGTCAAAAACTAGAAATTATTCAAGGAAATACGTACACTTTAACTTTTGACGCTTGGTCTGATGTAAATAGAGCTATTATAGCAGGAATTGGTTTAAGTGGGGGTAATTTTGCAAATGATTCTAAACCGGTCAATATTTCTACTGTGAAATCAAATTATGAATTAACATTGTCATCAGCCGCTTTTGGAGCTGCAGATGCTCGCGTTTTATTCGATTTAAATGGACAAAATGGGTTGGTTAATATTGATAATGTTTCATTAAAATTAAATGTTAATAGTCTATTAACGAATGGAGATTTCGAAAATGGAAGTGATCCTTGGATTGTAGGTGTAGATGATAATCTTGCTGCACCAGTAGTAACAAATGCAGGCAATACATACTACTCTATTAATGTAACAAATGCAAAACCAAGTGAGCCTTATCTTGTAAATGTTAGTCAAAAACTTGAAATTATTAAAGGAAACTCTTATACTTTAACTTTTGATGCTTGGTCTGATGTAAATAGATCAATAATTGGAGGAATTGGTTTAAGTGGAGGCGATTTTTCGAATGATTCAAAACCAGTCGATATAACAACTGTAAGATCAACGTATACATTAACACTATCTTCTGATGCTTTTGGAGCAACAAATGCTAGAGTTTTATTTGATCTAAATGGACAAAATGGAATGGTTAATATAGATAACGTTTTATTGTCTATAAATTAAGTCTAGAACTATTAAAATTCTAAAAACAAATAAAATGAAAATAACAAAATATATAAAAGCATTCTTTTTTCTGATAACAATAGTTTTTATTGGTTGTCAAGAAAACGATTATACTTTTGGACAAATCATAGCGCCTTCAAATATCCAAATTACAGCAGAAATTGTTGGAGCTGATGCTAGTAACCCAAATGGAGATGGAAGTGGAGTTGTAAACTTTACAGCAACTGCAGATAATGCAGTATCCTATAAATATGTCTTTAGTGGCTCAGAGACTGTTGCTTTATCGGGTAAAACTACTATTAGTTTTAGTACTTTAGGGTTAAATAAATATACAGTTACTGTAGTTGCATCTGGTATTGCAGGTGTTTCCTCTAGTAAAGCTGTACAAGTAGATGTATTATCTACATATTCAGCACCCGTAGAATTGAAATCAAAATTATATGGATTTGATCCTGCAGACCCTACAGCAGTTAAAACTAAATCATGGAAAATTAAATCGGCTAAGCCAGGTCATTTTGGTTTGGGTCCAGTTGGGGGTTTAACTCCTACAGAGTGGTATAGTGCAGGAATAGATGAGAAAGCTGGTTTGGGAATGTACGATGATCGTTTTGTATTTAGTTCTGATGGTTCTTTTACCTATACAACCAACGGTACTATTTTTGGAAGATCTCCGTATATTGTTAATGATTTAGGACCAAATACTACAGGAAATGTAAACGGCCCAGAAATAGAAAATTATCCTTTTGATGATTATACTGCAACTTATACTTTAACGGCTCCAGGAGGAGTAGAAACAATAAGTTTATCAGGTAATGGATTTATAGGTTATTATACAGGAGGAAACCATAAATACCAAATTTTTGATAGAGATGTTCCTAATGAAATGATATTAAGAACTACAGACGGTAACGCTGAGTTTGATTGGTGGTTTATTATCATTCTTGAATAACAAGACTTAAGTTTAATAAAAAAGGTCAGTTTATACTGACCTTTTTTATTAATCCAATATGAATTTTTAAAATCAAAATAAATTTTTAAAAGTAATTTAAATTAAATAATTCAGACGTTTCAAGTACTTTTTTTTACTTTTATACTAAGTGTAAACTCTTTTTTACCAAACCAATATGAAATGAAACAATACAATACCACAACATTTAGAAGGATACATTAAAAAGGGGTAATTTCTTTTGCTTCATAAATATCGTATTATCAGGCTTTTTGTGTAAATATTATGATGTATGTTTTTTGTTTAGGTAATTATTAATAAAATAACAATAAAATTATTTTAGTTTTATGAAATTCAAAAATATATCAAATAGAATTAAAAACCTTTAACGACTTATCATTATTTAAAAAATCAAATTATGAAGAATATTTTTTTAAGATTACTGCTTTTCTTATTCGTTTTAAATAGCTTTTCGCAGGCTGATAAAATTTCTATTTTCAGCGGTGAAAAAGGAATGAAACTACTTGTTAACGGCGAAGATTTTATTGTTAATGGTATTAATTGGGATTATGTTCCTATTGGTTACAATGTTTTGGATGCTAAATTTTGGGAGAAATCTGATGCAATAATTAAAGCTGGTTTAGATCAGGAAATGCCCTTATGGCAAAATATGGGCGTTAACGCCATTAGAACTTATATTGGAATGCCCCCAAAATGGGTTACTTATATTTACAAGAATTTTGGAATATACACAATGATTAATCACCAGTTTGGTGCTTATGGCGTTACTATTGGTGGTATTTATAACGCAAAAACAAACTATGCCGATCCTAAGGTTCGTAAAAACCTTATTGATGAATCGGTTAATATGTTAAAATTATACAAGGATACACCTGGTTTATTACTTTTTATGTTAGGTAATGAAAATAATTACCATTTAACTTGGGAAGGAGCTGAAACAGACTCGGGAGTTATAATCAACGATGACGATCAAGCAAAAAGAGCGCAAGCAAAAGCGATGTACAAGCTTTTTAACGACGCAACATTAGCAATGAAAGCAATCGATAAGTCTCATCCAATAGGTATTTGTAATGGAGATTTATTGTATTTAGACATCGTTGCAGAACAATGTAAAGATATTGACATCTATGGAACTAATATGTATCGTGGAGTCTCTTTTTCTGATGCATTTAGTAGAGTTAGTAAAGAATTTAATAAGCCAATTTTATTTACAGAATTTGGTTCTGATGCTTTTAATGCAAAAGATAATAAAGAAGACCAATTAATGCAAGCACATTATATGCTTAGTAATTGGAAAGAGATATATGAAAATGCTTATGGTTTAGGCAAAGCACAAAATTCTATAGGTGGTTTTACTTTTCAATCTAGTGATGGTTGGTTTAAAGCAGGTTTCGATGATAGAAAAAATGCAGATGTACACGATAGTAAAGCATCTTGGTCAAGCAACGGTTATGATTTAGATCAAGCAAAGTCTGGTGATAAAAATATGAATGAAGAGTGGTTTGGTATTGCTGCTAAAGGACCAACAGATATCAGAGGTCTTTATACACTTTATCCAAGAGCTTCATACTATGCTTTAAAACAAGCGCATCAACTTAATGTATTTGAAACAACTCCTATTACCGTTCAAAATTATTTTAAGAATATTAGCTTAATGGATGCTGTGTTAAAAGCAAGAGGCGATAAAGCGGCTATGGGAAGCACTGAGGTATTAAAAATAAGTAATTTAAGAGCAGAGTTTACAACATTCAATACAGGAGGTTCTTTATTAACAACTCCACAATTTGCAGATGGAACTGGTGATGCTTTTCCTGACAGATTAGGTTTTGATCATATGCAATCTTACTTTGTAGGTGTTCAAGGTCAACCTTCTGCAAATATGAAAGCAGAAGTTAATTTTAATATTTTAGGAAATGTTGCAGGAAATCCTATTGATGACATCTTTTACGAAAATGTTGGTAGACCAACTCAAGTAGAAACGCCAAATGGTACTGCAACTTTAACAGATAATAATAGATTAAGAGTTTATAATGCAGAATTTGAATGGAATGCAGAAGACTTCGATTTAAGAGGTTTTTATAGAACAGGTCATTATCATTGGGGTTATGAAGGAGATTTCTTTGCGCTTTATCCAGAGGCATACTACGGACCTAATTTAGATATCTATAATGGTGAAATTTCTGGAATTGAAGTAGATGGAAAAGGTGTTTTATCAGGATTAAAAGCTGCTTTTGGACCACAATTGTGGTGGGGAGCAAATCCAGCTGTTTTATTAAAGTATCAAAGAACTATTAAAGGCTTAGACTTTTCAGCTATTTATCATAAAGATATAGTTTCAGGTTCTGGTTTAGATGAAAACGGAAATAGAGTTTTAGATCCTACACAGTTAAGAACAGGAGTAATACCAGCTTTACCAACAGAAAGAGCAACAATCGCTGTTGAGAAAAAAGGAGATAATTTTGGAATTCAACTTGGTGCTATTTGGGGAGGTAATCCTTTAAACGGTAGAGTGTATCAAGATATAAATGAAAATGGACAAGTTGTAAATGACAAAATTCAATCAAAAGACAATTGGGGAGGTAAAGCAAAAATAACGTACACAAATGCAGGTTTTAATTGGTATGCACAAGGTTCTGTTATGGGCTTAGTAGCAAACGGTGGTGCAGATGCTACACTTACTTTTACAGGATGGAAATTAAAAGATTCTGGAAGTGGTAATATGAGCAATATACTTACAGGTATTTCATATAATTTTGGTGGTAAATTTCAAATTGCACCAAATTTCATGTATCAAAAACCATTAGTAGAAGCGATGCCAAATGGTGGTAATGCGCCAGGAAGATTAAGAAATTTTGTTGATGATCCTTTTGTTGTAAGAGCTGGTAACAGAGAGATGACCGCAGGAGAAATTTTATTCACTTTTGATCCTACTCCAGCAACTTATATGTACGAATTTGACAACGATAGAGCAGAAGATGCTAAGTTTGCGATGAATTTAGGATTTGTATTTAGACAATTACCTACTACACAAGATGCTGCCATTGGTTTCTTAGCAAATCGTTCTTCATTTGCATTTTCAAAATCGGCTCCAGCAGCAGATTTATGGGAAATTAATTCAAGAATGGTTTCTAAAATAAATCCAGATTTAGGCTTAATAGCAAATTTCTACTATGGAACAGGTCAAGCAAATGGAGATAGCGAAAGATTAATTTATAGAGGTGGTGCAGATTTAAGAATGATTTATAATAAAATGAAACTTACAGGAATGGTGAAAGTGAACGATTGGGGACCTTTTGATTATCACAGAGATTTTAACTTAACTTTTCCATTACAATTAATGCTTGATTTTTCAACTTCAGTAGGTAAACCTAATTGGTTTTTATTGCCTGATACAAAAGTTGGTATTAGAGGAACTTGGAGAGCTTTAGATCAATTTTCACCAAGATATCTTCCTACGCAAACTACAAATGAGTTTGATACTGCACCAACAATCAGTCCTGTTGGTTTTCCTAATGGATCAGAATGGGAAATTAGAACATATGTTCATATCAATATAGGAAAATAGAAATCTTATACAATGAGAAATAATAATCTATTTAGTTTACGAAATTTTGCAATGTTGGCATTATTAGGTATTGTTACTACTAGTTGCGAAAGAGAGCTTTCGCAAGAAGCAGAATTAGCAGGATATCCTACCAACGCAGAAGTGTTTATAGATGCTTTTAGCAGTGGTTTAGAATACTATCCTTTTGCAGGTTCTAAAATGACCGCTTTCTCTGTGGATACAGAAATAAAATATCAAGGAAAAGCTTCTATGCGTTTCGATGTGCCTAATTTTGGTGATCCAGAAGGGGCATTTGCTGGTGCAATCTTTAGGGATGATAACGGAGGTAGAAATTTATCTGGATATGATGTACTTACTTTTTGGGCAAAATCGTCAAAGGCAGCTACCATAAATGATATCGGTTTTGGTCAAGACTTTGGCGAAAATAAATTTCAGGTAAGTAAACAAGGTCTTCGTTTAACCACAAATTGGGTTAAATATACGATTCCCATACCAATGGCATCTAAACTTACCAAAGAAAGTGGTTTAATGTGGTTTGCGGAAGGACCAGAAGGCGGAGATGGTTATTCTTTTTGGATAGACGAATTAAAATTTGAAAAATTAGGAACGGTGGCTCAACTTAGGCCAGCAATTCAAAATGGTGAACATATTATTACAGATTCATTTATTGGTGTAAATGTTAAGGTTGCAGGTTTAATTCAAACTTTTAATTTAGTCTCAGGAATTGATCAAACAATAGCAGTAGCAGCTAATTATTATCAGTTTTTATCTTCAGATCCATCGGTAGCAAAAGTAAGTGAATCAGGTGTGGTAGAAGTTATTTCTGAAGGAACAGCAGTTATCACTGCAACTCTAGGAGAGCTAGAAGCATCAGGTTCTTTAACAATTAAATCAAGGGGTTATTTTGTTTTTCCAACAAAACCAACAAGAGCATCAAGTAATGTAATTTCTATATTTAGCGATCACTACAACAATACACCTGTAGATTTTTATAATGGATATTGGCAACCATACCAAACTACACTATCTGCTGATTTTAGTGTTAATGGCGATCAGATACTAAATTATACTAACTTTAACTTTGTTGGTATTCAATTTGCAAATCCTATCGTAGATGCAACCCAAAAAGCTAACTTACATTTTGATTTGTACATACCAGGAGTAGTGCCATCAAACTTCGACTTTTTAGTAACTATTGTAGATTTTGGACCAGACCAAGCTAGTGGCGGTGGTGATGATACTAGAAAACAGTTATTTGTTAGAAAATCAGCAAGTATTGTTGCAAATGCCTGGATGCCTATAGAGTTCTCTTTGTCATCAACAGTTAGAAATAACGTAGGTCAAATTATCTTTGAAAATATTAATTTCTCATCTTTAAGAAATATATATTTAGATAATATTTATTTTTATAATTAATTAATATTGATGTGTATTTAAGTACACGTTTCTAATAAAAAAAATAAAAAAAAATGAAAAAAATACAAATTTTGAATTTAAAAAAGGCGTTTTTTTTAACGCTAATTTTTTCAGTATCATTAAGTTGTGAGAGAGAGATTTCTTCGGATGTAAGCTTGGCAACTTATCCAAGAACTGCTGAGGTTTTCACGGATAGTCCCGTAGGTATGGGAACTAACTTTTATTTTCCATATGGTCCAGATGCTACAAACCCAGTTGGTTCAAAATTAACAGCATGGTCAATAGACGATAAAGAAAGTTATCAAGGTAGCTCTTCTATGCGCTTTAATGTACCAAACTCAACCGATCCTGAAGGGAATTTTGCAGGCGCTTTATTTTTAATTGATGGCGCGGGTAGAGATTTAACAGGCTTTAATGCACTTACTTTTTGGGCAAAATCTTCTCAAGGAGCTATTATTGCTGAAATCGGTTTTGGAGAGCCAGAATTAACAGCAAAGCTGGTAAACTTAAGTCTATCAACAGAATGGACTAAGTTTATAATTCCTATTCCAGATGCATCAAAATTAACTAAAGAAAGAGGAATGTTATTTTATTCTGCTGGCGCAATAAACGGATTTGGATATACTTTTTGGATGGATGAAGTTAAGTTCGAAAATCTAGGAACTATAGGTCAATCAAGACCATTTATAAATAACGGTTTAGATGTAACCGGAGTTGCTTTTGTAGGTGAAAATTTAGCAATAAGTGGAGTAGGTGTTACTTCTAATTTAGGCAATGGTAAAGACGTAAATGTAGTGGCTTCTTCAAGTTATTTTAACTTTTCTTCTTCTAATGCTAACGTAGCGCAAGCAAATGGGAATCAAGTTTTTTTAGCAGGTGAAGGCTCTGCTGTTGTTACAGCAGAATTAAAAGGAGTGCAAGCTACAGGTTCTTTAGAGGTTAGTTCTATTGCTTTAGCACCAACACCAACTTTAGAAGCTGCAAAAGTAATAGCTGTTTTTAGTGATGCTTATATAAACAGACCAGTAGATTATTTTAACGGGTATTGGACGTTCTCTACAACTCAAGGTCAAGACGATATTAACATTAACGGAAATAATATTATCAAGTACACTGCACTTAATTTCGTAGGAACAGAGTTTCAAGGTGCCAAAACAATCAATGCTTCTGCTATGACACATTTTCATATAGATATTTTTCTAGAAAATGATTTAAAACCAGGAGACTTTTTAAGGATTCAGATACAAGATTTAGGTTCTGATAATGTATTTGGTGGTGGTAATGATAGACAAGGTGCTCTTACTTTAAGAAGCACAAGTGCTACACCATTAGTAAATGGTAGTTGGATAAGTGTTGATGTTCCTTTATCAAGTTTTTCAGGGTTATCAACTAGGTCTAATTTAGCGCAATTAGTATATGTATCAGATGGCACAATTTCAAGTGTTTTTCTAGATAACATCTATTTCCATAATTAATAAAAATAAACTCTTATAGAATAGCACTATGAATATTATAAATAAATTAAAAGAAGTTTCTAAATATGTTTTAATACTAATGCTAGTATTATCTTATGCTAGTTGTAATTTAGATGAAACACAAACTGTTACAACGCTAAACAATTTAGTTTGGGAAGATGATTTTAACACAAACGGAACATTAGATGCTTCAAAATGGGCATATAATATAGGTACTGGTGATAACGGTTGGGGTAATAATGAATTACAATATTACCGCTCAGAGAATGTAAAAGTACAAGATGGTATGTTACATATTACCGCTAAAAAAGAAAATTTTCAAGGTGCTGGATATACTTCAGGTAGAATTTTAACAAAAGGTTTATACGAACAAAAATTTGGACGTATTGAAGCTAGAATTAAACTTCCTTTCGGAAAAGGATATTGGCCTGCATTTTGGATGTTAGGAGCAAATCTACAAGAAGGTGTTGAAACTCCGGATGATCCATCAACAGTTTTTTGGCCTTTAGCAGGTGAAATAGATATCATGGAATATCTTGGTAACAAACCAACTACTGTTTTAGGTTCTGTTCACGGACCAGGTTATTCTGGAGGCGAAGCTGTTTCTAAAGCGTATACCTTAATGAATGATAGATTTGATACTGGTTTTCATGTTTTTGGAATAGAATGGGGAGAAAATTATATAAATTATTATGTAGATAATGTTTTATACAACCAAATTACACCTGCAGATGTTTCTGGAGAATGGGTTTTTAACAAACCGTATTTTATAATTTTAAACATGGCTATTGGTGGCAATTTACCAGGTTCTCCAAATTCGGAAACTGTTTTTCCACAAACAATGATTATAGATTATGTTAAAGTGTATCAATAAATAAAAATTCAATTAAGAAAAAATTAATAACCAAACTGTTTCTTACAAATATTATATGGCATTTAAATCAACTCATAAAGTTACTGGAGATTTAGTAACTATCGAAAACGAATCTTACTACAAAATTTCTAATAGCCACACAATGCGTCCTTTTTTTATGACCATTGTTTCAGACTCTAATCATTGGATGTTTATTTCAAGCAATGGAGGCTTAACTGCTGGTAGAAAAAATGCAGAATATGCGATTTTTCCATATTATACCGATGATAAAATTACTGAACTAGCAGAAACAACTGGTTGTAAATCTATTTTTAGAGTTCAAAAAAATAATAAGACGTTGCTATGGGAACCTTTTTCTGAAAGGCAAGCAGGAACGTATTCAATAGTTAGAAATCTTTATAAAAATGAATTCGGAAATAAAATTATTTTTGAAGAAATTAATGAAGATTTAGGACTTACTTTTAAATATCAATGGAATTCTAGCGATCAATTTGGCTTTGTTAGAAAAGCAACGTTGGTAAACAATTCTGATGAAAACTTAGATATTTCTGTTTTAGACGGATTTCAAGACATTATTCCTTACGGAGTAAGTTCAGACTTGCAAGGTATTAGAAGTAATTTAGTAGATGCTTATAAAAAATGTGAATTAGAAGCAGATTCCGGTTTAGGTATTTTTGCTTTAAGTGCAATTATTGTTGATAAAGCAGAACCAAGTGAAGCTTTAAAAGCAAATTTAGTTTGGTCTTTAGGATTTAAAAACCCTACGTATTTATTATCTTCTTTGCAACTAAATAATTTTAGAAGAGGCTTAAAATTGGTGCAAGAAGTAGATATTAAAGCAGAAAAAGGAGCTTATTTTTTAAATGCTGATATTCAATTATCTTCCAAACAACAAAAGTCTTGGTTACAAGTTGCAAACGTAAATCAAACAGTTTCTGATGTTATTCAAATTTCAGAATTAATCAAAAATGATGCAGGTTTAGAAAAACTTTTAGAAGACAGCATCGAAGCCGGAACTAAAAAATTAATCAAATTAGCCGCTGCTTCAGATGGATTGCAACTTTCTAACGATCCATTAATCAATACAAGACACTTTTCAAATACACTTTTCAATATTATGAGAGGTGGTATTTTTGATGACAATTATACTATTGAAAAAGAAGATTTTACAACTTATTTATCAAAAGCAAACAAACCCTTATTTGCAACTAAAAAAGAATCTTTAAAAAATTTACCAGAAAAATTCACGCTAGATTTTATTAAAAATTTAGCTGAAAAAGATGCCGATAAAGATTTTAAAAGATTGTGCTTAGAATATTTACCACTAAAATTTAGTAGAAGACATGGAGATCCAAGTAGACCATGGAACAAGTTTTCAATCAATACAAAAAGTGATGTTGATGGCTCTAAAATTTTAGATTATGAAGGAAACTGGAGAGACATTTTTCAAAATTGGGAAGCATTAGCACATTCATATCCTCAGTTTATTGAGAGTATGATTCATAAATTTTTAAACGCAACTACTTTTGAAGGTTACAATCCTTACAGGGTTACAAAAGGTGGCTTTGATTGGGAAGTAATCGAAGAGCACGATCCTTGGTCTTACATAGGCTATTGGGGCGATCATCAAGTAATTTATTTGTTGAAATTTTTAGAGTTTATAGAAAAACATTATCCGTCTAAATTAGCAGACTTATTTACAGACGAAGTTTTTGTGTATGCAAATGTGCCATACAAAATAAAATCGTACGCAGATATTTTAAAGAATTCAAAAGATACCATCGATTTTGACCATAGTTTAAATGCAAAGATTGATGAAAGAAGAGCAAAAATTGGTGCTGATGGTTCTTTATTAACAGATAAAAATAACAACGTTTACAAAGTAAATTTAATAGAAAAACTGTTAGTTACTGTTTTGGCAAAAGTATCAAACTTTATTCCTGAAGGCGGAATTTGGTTAAACACACAACGACCAGAATGGAATGACGCAAACAATGCTTTAGTTGGTAATGGCGTTTCTATGGTTACTTTAAATTACCTAAGAAGATTTATTAATTTCTTTGAAGAAATTGTAGAAAAATCAGATTTAGAAACAGTAGATCTTTCGAATGAAGTTGCTTTCTTGTTTTCTGATATTTTAAAGACCTTGTATTCAAATACAGGTATTTTATCGGGTAAAGTATCCGATAAAGATAGAAAAACGGTGTTAGACGGTTTAGGAAATCCTGCAAGTGAATACAGAGAATTTATTTACGAAAACGGATTTACAGCTAAAAAATCATCTGTAACAAAAGCGTCTTTATTACACTTTTTTGAAATCACTAAAAAATATTTAGACCATAGTATTAGAGCAAATAAGCGTCAAGACAATATGTATCATGCATATAATTTAATGACGATTAACAATACAGACGAAGTTTCTATTTCTTATTTATCAGAAATGTTAGAAGGTCAAGTTGCGGCATTAAGCTCTGGTTATTTATCACCAAACCAAGCACTTGATTTATTAGACGGATTAAAAGCATCTGCATTATTTAGAGCAGACCAATATAGTTACATTTTATATCCGAATAAAAATTTACCAAGATTTACGAAGAAGAATAATATAGCATCAGAAAAAGTTGAAAATTCTAAATTATTGCAACAACTTATTCAAGATGGAAATAAGCAAGTAGTTGAAAAAGACGTTTTAGGAAATTATCATTTTAACGGAGGTTTCAACAATGCAAATAGTGTAAAAGCTGCTTTAGAAAATTTATCGGAAGGATATAAAGACTTAGTAGCAAAAGAATCTAAATACGTTTTACAGGTTTTTGAAGAAATTTTTGATCACAAATCTTTTACAGGTCGCTCAGGAACTTTCTTTGGTTTTGAAGGCTTAGGCTCTATTTATTGGCACATGGTTTCTAAACTGTTATTAGCAGTACAAGAAAACTGTTTATTAGCCGTAAATACAGGAGCAAGTGAACTTGTAATTGGTAAATTATTAGACCATTATTACGAAATAAATGCAGGAATTGGAGTACATAAATCACCAGAATTATATGGTGCTTTTCCTACGGATGCATATTCGCATACACCAGCAACAAAAGGAGCACAACAACCAGGAATGACAGGTCAAGTAAAAGAAGATTTGTTAAGTAGATTTGGTGAGTTAGGTGTTTTTGTTGAAAATGGTAAAGTTGTTTTTATGCCAAGATTATTAAAAAAATCAGAATTTTTAAATGCGCCCAAAGTATTTGATTATATAGACACTAACAATGAGAAACATCAATTAAATATTGAGAAAGATCAAATGTGTTATACCTATTGTCAAGTGCCAATTATTTATAGTTTATCAAACAAAATTGGTGTAGAAGTTCTTTTTAATGATGGCTCAAAAACAAATTTTGATAGCTTGACTTTAGATGCTGAAACAAGTACAAAAATGTTTAACAGAACAAACAAAATTAACCATATAATAGTATCAATTATTAAATAAAGTTGATGAAAAGCCGCAATATAATTTACATCATTTGTTGCTTATCGTTAATAGGAATTATCGCGAATGGTAAAATGAAAAAAAGTAAAGAAGCTCAAATAGAACAGAAAGTAGATTCTCTTTTAAAGTTAATGACTTTAGAAGAGAAAATTGGACAAATGTCTCAAATAAGACATTTTGAAGAGGCTGCTGATGAACATATTACTTCTAAATTTATAGGTTCAGTTATTCATACACAAGGGCCAAATCCGGGAAAAACAGCTTTAGATTGGCAAAAAAGGTTTGTAGAACTTCAAAAGAAAGCGCTTTCTACAAGATTAGGCATTCCTTTATTATTTGCAGTTGATGCTGTTCATGGTCAAAATACTTTTGAAGGCGCTACTATTTTTCCGCATAATATTGGTTTAGGCGCAACAGGAAATGAAAAATTAGTTGAAGAAATTGCAAAAATTACGGCAATAGAAAGTCAGGCAACCGGTTTTAACTGGGTTTTTTCGCCTTGTATTGCAATTCCGTTTAATGAAAAATGGGGCCGCGTTTATGAAGCATTTTCAGAAAGCACAGAACTTACAGAAAAGTTAACAAAAGCTGCTGTAAAAGGACTTCAAGGAAATTTAGCGGATGCAACAACTGTAATGGCAACTGCCAAACATTTTATTGGTGATGGTGCTACTGATTTTGGGGTTGAAGGAGGAGAAACTTCTTTATCATCTGTAGAAATTAAAGAACGTTTGTTGGCACCTTATAAAGTAGCCGTTAAAGAAAATGTTGGTGCTGTTATGGCATCATTTAATACAATTTCGGGTATTTCTATGCATGCTCACAAAGCGCTAATTACCGATACTTTAAAAGTTGGGATGAACTTTGACGGAATTGTAGTTTCTGATTGGAAAGCCTATTCTCGTTTTGGAGAAAATGATATTGTAAATGCTGGTATAGACGTTATTATGGCGGTTGATGGCGATTTAGAACTTTTTCAGAATGGCTTAAAAGAAGGCGTTAAAAATAATTCAGTTTCTATGTTTAGAATTGATGACGCAGTAAGAAGAATTCTACGTCAAAAATTTAAATTAGGCTTGTTTGAAAACCCTTTTCCGGATACCACTTTAGTGGCTAAAATAGGTAGTAAAGAGCATAGAAAAGTTGCAAAACAAGCAGTTAGAGAGTCTTTAGTTTTGTTAAAAAACAAGAATGCTATTTTGCCTTTATCCAAAGAAACAAAGAAAATTGTGGTGGTTGGTGAACATGCAAATTCTTCTGGATTACAATCTGGTGGTTGGACTGTAAATTGGCAAGGAACACAAAAAAATTATAAAGGAGCAACTACTATTTTAAACGGAATTAAAAAACTAGCAAAAGGAACTGTAGTTTATGATAAGGATGCTACTCAAAATCATTTTGATGCAGATGTAGCAATCATTGTTGTTGGCGAAAATCCGTACGCAGAATTCTTTGGAGATATTGGTCACGAGTCAAATACGTTGCAATTAACATTAACAGAAGCGCATCAAAAGTATCTAAAAACGTATCAAGAAAAAGGGATTAAAACAATTGTTGTTTTAGTTTCTGGCAGACCTTTAGTGGTTACAAAACAAATACAAAATTCGGATGCGTTTATTGCAGCTTGGTTAGTAGGATCTGAAGGTAAAGGTGTTGCAGAAGTGCTTTTTGGAGAATATAATTTCTCTGGAAAACTGCCCCATTCTTGGCCAAAATCCGTAGAAGATTTTAAAGGAAAATACGGTCCAAATTTTTGGGACGACTCAATAAAACCATTATATCCTATCGGATATGGTTTAAAATATTAAGAAAAAAAGAAGCAAGAACAATTAGTATCAATATAAAAAATATGAAATCAAATTTTAAATTATTAGTTACGATTTTAGTTTTAAGTATTGGTTTTGCATGCAGTTCTAAAAAAGTGAACACAACAGTAGTAAAGGAAGAACGAAAAAAAGAAATGACAGCAGCCAAAATTTTAGGAAATCCAGATTATTTAGCAATTTCTTACGGAGGATATAGAGAGAAGTCAAGAGAAGACAATCAACCTACAATTCCGCAATTAAAAGAAGACTTAAAGTTGATGCACGCTATGGGCATTCGCATTATTAGAACCTATAATGTACAACCAAAATTACCACATGCAGCAAATGTGCTAGAAGCAATTCATCAGCTTAAAAATGAAGATGCAAGTTTTGAAATGTACGTAATGTTAGGTGCTTGGATAGATTGCTTAAATGCATGGACAGATAAAGCACCAAATCATGAAGTAGAAAGTGCACAGAACGAGGGCGAAATTGCTAGAGCCGTTGCTTTGGCAAATAAATATCCAGACATTGTAAAAGTAATTGCCGTTGGTAATGAAGCGATGGTAAGATGGGCTGCAAGTTATTTTGTAAGACCAAATATTATTTTAAAATGGGTAAATCATTTGCAAAAATTAAAGAAAGAAAATAAACTTTCTAAAGATTTATGGATTACTTGTTCAGATGATTTTGCCTCTTGGGGTGGAGGAGATGAAAGTTATAGAGTTAAGGATTTAGAAGACATTATAAAAGCGGTAGATTATGTTTCTATGCATACCTATCCGTATCACAACTCACATTACAGCCCAGATTTTTGGAAAGTTCCAAAATACGAGCAAAAGTTATCAAAAAAAGATAAAGTAAATTCGGCAATGAATCGCGCTTTAAATTTTGCTAAGAATCAATATTACAATGTTTCAGAATATGTAAAAAGTATCGATTCTACAAAAACGATTCATATTGGCGAAACCGGTTGGGCAACTATTTCTGATGGTCATTATGGCAAGGATGGTTCTAGAGCAACCGATGAATATAAGCAAGGATTGTATTATAATCTTTTAAGAGAATGGACGAACAAAGAAGGAATTTCATGTTTTTATTTTGAAGCTTTTGATGAACAATGGAAAGATGCTCAAAATGCACAAGGTTCAGAAAATCATTTTGGATTATTTACCCTAAAAGGAGAAGCTAAATTTCCTATTTGGAACTTAGTTGATGAAGGCGTTTTTAAGGATTTAAAAAGAGGCGGTAACCCAATTATTAAAACATTTAATGGAAAAAAAGATGCTTTAATGAAAACAGTTTTAATACCAAATACAGAGTATCCAAAATAATTAATTAATGAAAATTACAAAATATTTTTTCTATTCATTTTTATCATTTATGATTATAAGTTGCGAACCTAAACAAGAAGTATTAGTTGTAGAAGTTTTTGAAACGTCTGCTAATGGCAATAATTTAACCAAATTAGAAAATTTTTCTTCGGATGAAAATCAAGAAAACACCATTCAAATTAAATTATTACCAGAACAAAAACGACAAAAAATAACTGGCTTTGGGGGTTCTTTTACAGAATCATCGGCGTATTTATTAAATAATATCAGTAAAAAAAATAGAGATAGTATTATTGAAGCTTATTTTGGTGAAAGTGGTGCAAAGTATTCTTTAACAAGAACGCACATGAATTCTTGCGACTTTTCTTTAAGTCAATATTCGTATGCGCCCGTTAAAGACGACAAAGAACTCGTGCATTTTTCTGTTGATGAGGATAAAGATGACATCATTCCGTTTATAAAAGATGCAATGAAAGTGTCTAAAGACGGCTTTAAAATTTTAGCATCACCTTGGACGGCTTCTCCTTGGATGAAGGATAATAAGAGTTGGTTAGGAGGAAAGTTATTACCCGAATATTATGATACTTGGGCATTATTTTTCTCTAAATATGTGTCAGCGTATAATGCAGAAGGTATTGATATTTGGGGGGTTACAGTAGAAAATGAGCCTTTAGGAAACGATAAGAATTGGGAAAGTATGCATTACACACCTGATGAAATGACCAATTTTGTACAGCATCATTTAGGACCTAAATTAGAGGCAGATTATCCTAAGGTAAAAATATTAGGCTATGATCAAAATAGAGAGCATTTAGATGAGTGGGTAGATTCCATGTATAAAAATGAGGAAACTTCAAAATATTTTGACGGTACAGCTATTCATTGGTATGCAAGTACTTATGATTATTTTCCAGAACAATTACAATACGCTCACAACAAAGCACCAAATAAATATTTAATTCAATCAGAAGCTTGTGTAGATTCAGAAGTACCAAAATGGAAAGATGATGCTTGGTATTGGAAAAAAGAAGCTACAGATTGGGGTTGGGATTGGGCACCAGAAAAAGACAAGTATTTACATCCAAAGTACGCGCCAGTAAACAGATATGCAAGAGATATTATTGGTTGTTTAAACAACTATGTAGATGGTTGGATAGATTGGAATATGGTTTTAGACACACAAGGAGGCCCAAACTGGTTTAAAAATTGGTGTGTTGCACCGGTTATTGTAGATCCAATAAAAGACGAAGTTTATTTTACACCAATTTATTACACACTTTCTCATTTTAGTAGGTTTATAAGACCTGAGGCAAGTATTATTTCTCTAGAAAATTCGGACAAAGAATTAATGGTAACAGCCGCAAAAAATACGGATGGATCAATTGCAGTAGTTGTCTTTAATGAAGGCGAAAAAGCAAAAAATATAAATTTAATTTTAGATCAAAAAAGCATAAATATAGCAATACAAGGGCAAGCAATACAAACGATTGTAATTGCTAATTAAAAAATAAATCAACTAAAAAACCAATAAAAATATGTCAAAGACAACAGGAGAATCGCATAAAGTTCCAATGGGACAAAAAATTGCTTTTGGATTAGGAATGTTAGCCAATCAGATGTTTCCTGCGGCTTTAGGTATTTTTATGGTGGTTTTAATTCAGGATTTAAGTTTTCCTACTTGGATGTGGGGAATTCTATTTTTTCTTCCTAGAGTTTTCGATTCTATAACAGATCCTATAATGGGCTTTATATCAGATAATACAAGGTCTATTTGGGGAAGACGTAGACATTATGTGTTTTTAGGAGCCATTATTATGGGTATTTCATTTGCACTAATGTGGCAGTTATATAAAGTAGATAGCTTAAGTTATAATTTTACCTATTTCTTAGTGTGGTCTTTAGTTTTTTATTTAGGATTAACTATTTTTTCGGTTCCTTATGTTGCAATGGGATATGAAATGAGTGATGATTTTCATGAGCGAACAGATATTATGGCAATCGCACAATGGATAGGACAATGGGCCTGGGTAATTGCACCTTGGTTTTGGGTAATTATGTATGATCCTACTTGGTTTGAAGGAGGCGCTGCGGAAGCAACCAGGTCCTTAGCTATTTGGGTGGGTGTTATCTGCGCTATTTTAGCAATGATTCCTGCTTTTTTTATAAAAAGTGAATCAACTAAAGATGACGAAACTTTAACGCCTTTAACTTTAAAAACTATAGGAGGCAGTTTAAAAGAAATTCTAGATAATTTTAAAGAAGCATTTAAGATTCCAGTTTTTAGAAAATTATGTTTTTCAACATTTTTAATTTTTAATGCCTTTAATACGGTAGCAGGTTTCTCATTTTTTATTGTAGTGTATTACCTGTTTAATGGCGATGCTCCTGCTGCGGGTCTTTGGCCAACTTTATTAGGTAGTGTAGGTGCATTAGTAACTACTTTTTTAGTGATTCCTATTGTGGCAAAGATGTCAAAAACAATGGGTAAAAAGAAAGCTTTTTTAGTTTCACAAGGTATTTCTGTAATAGGATATATAATGTTGTGGTTTTTATTTATACCCGGTAAGCCGTATATGTTTTTATTCGCATTGCCTTTTTTCTCTTTCGGAATTGGAAGTTTATTTACTTTAATGATGTCTATGACTTCGGATGTTATTGATATTGATGAATTAAATACAGGTAAACGAAGAGAAGGGGTTTTTGGCGCTATTTATTGGTGGATGGTAAAGTTTGGTTTTGCAATTGCTGGCTTATTAACTGGCGCTATTATGGCCTTAGTAGGTTTTGTGCCAGATGCAGAAAATACAGAAGCCTCAATTACTGGGATAAGATTATTCTATTCTGGTTTGCCAATAGTAGGTACTCTTGGTGCCATGTGGATTATGCGTAGTTATGATCTTACAGAAGAAAAAGCATTAGAAATTAGTGCTGAACTTGCTAAAAGAAAACAAAAAAGAAAGCAGCAACCAATAACAAGTGGTTATGGAGCAGGCAATCTTTTACCTTCTTTAACTAATAGTATAAAGTTAGATAATTTTATAGAAACAGATTATTCAACTAAAACTTTAGATGAATTAAAAGAACTTTTTTCTGCAAAATTAGAAATTGGTTTGCATGGTTTATGTTTTAGCCCTTATTTAAAAAGTCAAAATGTTGGAGATATTTTGTCAGAAGAACAAATTATCCGTAGATTAAAAATAATTTCTCCTTACACAAAATGGATTCGTACATTTTCTTCTACAGAAGGACATGAGCTTATTCCTAAAAATGCACATCAAAGTGGCTTAAAAATAATTGTTGGTGCATGGATTAGTAAGGATAAAGAGAGAAATGAAAAAGAAATTAAAGCGTTAATTAAGTTAGCGAAATCAGGAAAAGTAGATATTGCGGCAGTTGGTAATGAAGTATTATTAAGAAAAGATATTTCAGAAGATGAGTTACTAGGATACATAAATAGGGTAAAAGAATCGTTGGCAGGCACAGGTGTTCCTGTTGGTTATGTAGATACATATTATGAATACTACCAGCACCCAAAGCTAATTGAAGCATCAGATATCATATTAGTAAATTGCTATCCCTTCTGGGAAGGATATGATGTTGATGAATCTTTAACGTTGTTAAGGCAAATGCTAGAAATCACAAAAAATCTTGCAAAAAATAAGAAAGTAATAATAGCGGAATCAGGGTGGCCAAGTCAAGGACAATCTAAAGAAGATGCAATACCTTCAAAAATAAATGCAATGAAGTATTTTATTGCAACCCAAGAATGGGCTCAGAATCAAAATATAGATATGTTCCATTTCTCTTCTTTTGATGAAACTTGGAAAGTTGATATAGAAGGAGAATTAGGTGCAAGATGGGGTATTTGGGATAAAGACGAAAAATTTAAATATAATTAACCAAACAAAACAAAAGAAAATGTCATATAGAAAAGAACAGCATTTTTCAGTTGAAGAAACTAAAAGTAAATTCAAAGAAAATATAGGGGTAGAATTCAAAGAGTATTCACAAAAAGACTTAGTACAACTTTGGAGAGAAACGTTGGATACAGGCATGCATGGAATCTGTTTTAGTTTGTACGAAGACGGTCAAGAGCCAGGAGATACTATTACAGTAGAACAAGTGGAAAGAAGAATTAAAATTTTGAAACCATATACAAAGTGGGTTCGTTCTTTTTCTTGTATAGAAGGCAATGAGCACATCCCTAGAATAGCTAAAAAACACGGAATTAAAACAATGGTGGGTGCCTGGTTAGGAGATGATTTAGAAAAAAATGAAGAAGAAATTGAAGCTTTAATTCAGTTAGCAAAAGAAGGTTGTGTAGATATTGCAGCCGTTGGTAATGAAGTTTTGTATCGTAAAGAACTTACCGAAGAAGAGTTATTGGTTTATATTAAAAGAGTTAAAAAAGCTTTACCAGAAATTGAAGTTGGTTATGTAGACGCTTATTATGAGTTTGCTAAAAGACCCGCTATAACAGAAGCATGTGACGTTATATTAGCAAATTGCTATCCATATTGGGAAGGTTGTAATATCGATTATTCATTAAACCATATGCAACAAATGTATAATCTTGCAAAAAATGCAGGGAAAGGAAAAAGAACAATTATTACAGAAACAGGTTGGCCAAGTCAAGGAAGTAGTTTGGGGGGCGCACATTCTGGTGCAGAAAACACAATGAAATACTTTATAAATTCGCAAGTTTGGTCTGAAGTTGATGATGTAGAAATGTTTTATTTTTCTTCATTTGATGAATCATGGAAAGTTGGCGCAGAAGGAGATGTTGGTGCTTATTGGGGTTTGTGGGATAAACATGAAAAACTAAAGTTTTAATTTCTAAGAATATTCAAATTATAATATAAAGTTCAGTATAGTAAAATATACTGAACTTTTTCATTTATCAAAACTATACTCTAAAATCATTAAAATCAATAGATTAAATAACACCCATACATTACCCATATAAGTATATATTTGTCAAATAATAATACTTTTTATTTAAAATGAAATAACTTGTATGCACTTGGCCCTAGTTCAAAATCTTTAATAAAATGTATTTTTTTTTAGGGATGTATGTTTTTTGTAGTGGTATTATTATTGGATTCGCAATTATACTTTATTAAATTTGATGAACAATAATTTAAATATAACATAACATGAAAAAAATTACTTTATTTTTAGCCTTGTTGATAACATCAATAGGGTTTTCTCAAACTTACGATTTATTAGAATCGTTTAATGGCTCTGGATATGAGGGTGCTTTTGGAGAAACGGCTGCCGAATATGCAATGGACCCTAGTGGTTCGGATCAAGTAGTTAAAATAACCAGTAATGCCGGTGGTACAGTGTGGCAGGGTATTAACGTTGTTTTAACTAACAATTATAAATTGACTTCCGATACTCAGGTTACAATGCAGTTAGATGTTTATTCAACAACAGCAATAACCATTGCACCTAAAGCACAAGGTGGTGTATCAGGAGCTCCTGATTCAGTTACTTCTGTAAGTCACACAGGATCAGGATGGGAAACTTTAACGTTAAGCTTTGATAAAAGTTTAGATGGTAAGGTACCTGCAAACGGTATTTATGCTGATTTTGCGCTTCATATCAATTGGGATACTGCAAATAACGCTTTTGGAGCGGCAGATGGAAGAGTTTTTTACATAAAAAATCTTAAAGGTTTAACTGCTGTTGTAGCACCTGTTGTAGATCCTGCTCCAACGACTGCACCAAATACACCTCCAACGTATGCTGCAGGAAACGTTGTAGCTATGTACAGTGAAGCTTACGCAAGTGTTGGTCTTAATAATGTAACTTGGGATGATTCTCAATCAGAAGAAGTAACAATAGCTGGTAATAAAGTATTAAAAGTGAAAGCTGCTAATTTTTTAGGCGCTACACTAGGTACACCTGTTGATGCAACAGCTATGACTCATTTTCATATTGATTATTGGATAGGAACTGACTTTTCAGAAGGACAAGTTTTTAACCCTAAATTATCAAATCATGACAACGCAGGAGAAACTAATGCAAAAAATATGTCTATTGTCATAACTTCACAAGAACAAGTTAAAACTTGGAGATCTGCTGACATTGCTTTAGGTACATCAGCAGAATTCAATAGAAATAACATTAAAGAGTTTTTAATTACTGTAGCAAACAAAACAAGTGTTTTCTATATTGATAATATTTACATGTATGTTGCAGGAACTGCTAGTACAGTGAATAATGAATTATTAGGTTTTTCTATGTATCCAAACCCATCATCTGATAGATTAAATATTTCTGCTAAAGAAAATATTCAAAATGCTCAAATATTTAATGTGATTGGTAAAAATGTAATGAATGTTAATGTAAACGATACAAAAGCTTCAATTGATATTTCTAATTTATCTTCTGGTATTTATTTAATTAAATACAATGTAAATGGAAAAGTTGGTACAGCTAAATTTATCAAGGAATAAGTAAACTTAATTCCAATAAAATTAAACGCTCAAATTAACTTTTGAGCGTTTTTTTTGTGCCATAATTTTTTAGTTAATTGTGTATTCTTCATCTAAAATGAATATCTTTATTATTAAATAATACTTCTATTGAAAAATTCTGCAAAATATTATCTAATAGCTCTTTTTTTTCTCCTAACACTAAGTTGTTCAAAAAGTAATAGTACTACGGATAAAAAAAGTAATGATTTAATTCATGAAACAAGTCCGTATTTATTACAACATGCATACAATCCTGTAAATTGGAAAGCTTGGAATAGAAAAACATTAGAACTTGCGAAAAAAGAAAATAAACTACTTATTATTTCTGTTGGTTACTCTGCGTGTCATTGGTGCCATGTAATGGAGGAAGAAAGTTTTGAAAATGATTCTATTGCTAAAATTATGAACGATAATTTTATCAATATAAAAGTAGATAGAGAAGAAAGACCCGATGTTGATAAAGTATATATGAACGCTGTTCAGTTAATGACAGGAAGCGGTGGTTGGCCACTAAATTGTATTGCGCTTCCAGACGGTAGACCTATTTTTGGAGGTACGTACTTTACAAAAGAGCAATGGTCTAAAGTTTTAATTAGCATCTCTAAATTATATAAAGAAGAACCTCAAAAAGCAATTGAATTTGCAGAAAACCTAACAAAAGGAATTCAAGAGTCTCAATTAATTACTTTAAACAAAGCAGTTCCTATTTTTAATTTTAATGAAGTTACATCATCAATTAACTTTTTAAAAAATCAACTAGATACAATTAAAGGCGGATTTAAAAATGCTCCAAAATTTCCAATGCCAAATTCTTTAGACTTTTTAATAAGGTATAATTATCAATTTAAGGATCAAACAATCGATAACTATACACAAACTACACTAACTAAAATGGCCTATGGAGGAATTTACGATCAAATTGGTGGTGGTTTTTCTAGGTATGCTGTTGACGAAGATTGGCATATTCCTCATTTTGAAAAAATGTTATATGACAATGCCCAACTGGTAAGTTTATATTCAAAAGCCTATTTAAATGAAAAGAACGAACTTTATAAAAATGTCGTTTTAGAATCTTTAGATTTTATCAAAGAAGAATTAACTGCTAAAAATGGTGCTTTCTATTCTTCTTTAGATGCAGACAGTAAAAACGAATTAGGTAAAAAAGAGGAAGGTGCTTTTTATAGCTGGAAAGAAGAAGAATTAAAACAGTTGTTAAAAAATGATTTTAATCTTTTTAAAGAATTTTATAATTTAAATGAATATGGGTTTTGGGAAAATGGTACATATGTTTTAATTAGAAATACATCAACCGAAGCATTTGCAAAAGCACATAATTTACTGTTAGATGATTTAAATCAGAAGATTAAGCAATGGAAAAAAATACTTTTTGAAGCAAGAAGTAAAAGAAGTAAACCAAATTTAGACGACAAAGTTTTAACGTCTTGGAATGCATTAATGACTCAAGGTTACATAGATGCTTACAAGGCTTTTGGAACTAAAGAATACTTAGATGCAGCTGTGAAAAATGCAAATTTTTTAATAGAAAATCAGTTAAGATCAGATAAAGGTTTAAACAGGAATTTTAAGAATGGAAAAAGCACCATAAATGGCTATTCAGAAGATTACGCAGCTGTAATTCATGCGTTTATTTCTTTATATGAAGTTACCTTGGATGAAAAATGGTTACTAGCTTCTAAAAAATTGATGGATACTTTATTTATTAATTTTTTTGATGAAAATAATAAAATGTTTTACTTCACAACTAAACAAGATAAAAACTTAATAGCTAGAAAATATGAAGTTATAGACGGTGTAATGCCTGCATCAAATTCTATTATTGCAAATTCCCTTTTTAAATTAGGGCATTATTTTTCTGATAACAATTATTTAAAAACTTCAGAACAAATGTTAAATAATTTAAAGGAGGAAATTAAAATGAATCCAGGGAATTATAGTAATTGGTTACATTTAATGACAAATTTCACAAAACCTTTTTATGAAGTTGTTGTTGCTGGTAAAGAGGCCTCTGCAATAAATAAAAAGTTAATAAATAAGTACTTGCCAAATATTTTAATAGCTGGCACATCCGAAGAAAATAATACTTTACCCCTTTTATCTTATAAGTTTAATGAAGACAGTACTTTTATCTATGTATGTGTAAATGGTACTTGTAAATTGCCACAAACAAACCTTTTAGAGGCGTTAAAAAGTATAAAGAAATAAACTTATTTTTTTAAAAACTTAGAATTAATAACGTATTTAATAAATTAGTACATTTTTTAATTTTGGCAAAGTGATTAAAGGATAGGTTTAAAATGAGTATTTATATTGCAACCATTATAACTAATTATTATGTATTAACCTTTAAAGAATAAGATTCTTAACTAATTTTAGCTTAAGGAGTATCGTAAAACGAATTAAGTACTGTTAAAATGCGATTTAAATTGGTTTTGAGGACTTTATCTAACTTTATTATATTTCTTATGTCCTCTTTTATTTTTAAAGAGATTTTTAATATAATTATTTAATAGTTGGTGTATTTCACTCTAAATTTCAAATAAAAAAAACCGAGCATATTGCCCGGTTTTTTTATTTCACAAACTTTTCAATTATTTTTGTTCGTTTGCTTTTATAGCATCTAAATATTCTTGATAGCGTTTACCGTAAACAGAATTTTTAATTTTTGGCGTTAAACTTACATTTACAGTATCTAACATTTTTATACTAGCATCATACAGTTCTGTTAAAGCAATGTATGGAGCAGCTTCAAAATCAGCATTTGTTAGTGCAAAATTAGTTGTGTATAAAACTCTTCTTCTTACTAACCTTTTGTAATCTTCTTCTAGTTTTATAATTAAACCTTCGTTTTTAGCTTTTTTAGCTTCAAAATCTTTTTTGATAAAATCTAAACGCTCGTTTTGAAACCTTTTACTAATAACATTGTATTTGTCTAAAATTTCTTGATTTTTAGAGCCTGTAATTTTTGGAGTATAGCCAAATTCAGCAACATTATCATTAATTGTAATAACGCCTGGTTCTCCAAAAAATAAGATTCTTTTATCCGATGTATTTCCATCAAACGTTAAATAATACATAATTGGCGAATCTACATTATCTGTTAAAGTAAACATGTCGGATCCATTTAACGCAATAGAATCAACAGAAACTAACAACGTATCTACCATTTTCTGTAAGTACAAAGTACCTTTTTTAAGGCCTTTAATTTGTCCTTGAACAACCATGTTTCCTTCTTTTTTAGAAGAACACGCAAAAAGTATAATTGATAAAGCTAAAACAGCTGTAATTTTTTTCATTTTTGATTAAAATTTTGGAATGCAAATATGCTGATTTTTTTTATAAAGTGGATGCTAATTCCATTAAAATAGTACAAGCAATTGCGCCAACCGTACCAATTGCATAGCCAAAAACAGCTAATAAAACACCAACACTTGCCAATGATGGATGAAAAGCTTGTGCAACAATTGGGGCAGAAGCTGCACCACCAACATTTGCTTGACTTCCTACTGCTAAAAAGAAATAAGGTGCTCTAATAATTTTGGCAACTATAATTAATAATAATGCATGAATTGTCATCCAAACGATTCCAATAACCATTAATCCTGGGTTTTCAAAAGCCTGATTTAAATCCATTTTCATACCAATAGTAGCTACTAAAATATAAATAAAAACGCTTCCTAATTTACTTGCGCCAGCACCTTCGTAATTTTTTGCTTTTGTAAAAGATAAAATAATGGCAATAATAGTAGAAATACTAATTAGCCAGAAAAATTCTGAATCTAAAAAAGAGAAGATATTTCTCCAAGTTTGCGATGTTAAAGATGAGACTATATCCGAGAAAAAAGCGCTTAAATAACTAGCTGAAAAATGCCCAAAACCAACCGTTCCAAAAGCAATTGCCAACATTACCATTAAATCTGTAAGAGACGGATTTCTTTTTACTTTTTGAGTAAATTTAATTACCTTTTCTTTTAGTTCTTCAATAGCAGAATTGTCTGCTTTTAGCCATTTATTTATTTTCTTTTTCTTACCAATTCCTATTAATAAGATTGCCATCCAAATATTAGCTACAACAATATCCACAATTACCATTCCGCCATATTTTGCGGGGTTATATTTGTAAATTTCTAACATGGCTGTTTGGTTTGCTCCACCACCAATCCAGCTTCCTGCAAGTGTAGAAAGTCCTCTCCAAACTGCGTCAAAATCAGATCCACCAACAGTTTCTGGCGAGAAAATTGAAATTAATAAAATAGCTATAGGTCCGCCAATGATAACACCAACAGTTCCTGTAAAAAACATAATTAAAGCTTTAGAACCTAAGTTAAAAATAGCTTTTAAATCGATGCTTAACGTCATTAAAACCAAAGCTGCAGGCAATAAAAATCGGCTAGAAACAAAATATAATTGTGAGCTGTTTTTTACAACTTCACCAGCAGCATTTTCAGTTTCCCATTCTGGGGATATAATTCTAAAAGTTGTAAAAAGAGCAGGAATAAAATAGGCCATAAATAAACCAGGTACAATTTTATAAAATTTATGCCAAAAACCCGTTTTAATTTTTTCTGTGTAAAAAACAAATCCTAAAGAAGTCATTAAAATGCCAAAAACGATGGCATCATTTGTGAAAATTGGTTCGATCATTAAATTTTATTTTTAGTATGATTTAAAGGTAAGCGGTTAATTTATAATCGTAGGGAACATTTTAAGAGAAATTTGTGCTTGTGTTTTAAAATTGAAAAGACACAAGCACAAAAGAACACTTATTTTTTGTTTTTATTTTTTAATTTGTTGAATAAATTTTAGTCTCCTTAAATTTTGAAATTTGAATTTTTTCAGTTGCCAATTTGTACGTTAACCAATCCGTATTAAAAAACGAATTTGTTTCAGAAACCGCTTTTATATAGGTTTCTTTAAACTGATTTATCAATTGTGTTTCTGTAGCTGTTTGCTCTCCAAAACGCGAACTAACATAATAGTTTGCAACCCCAAAACGCTGTGCTACGGTAACTTCTGGGTTTCTTGTAATTCCTTGTCTTTTATCAATTTTACCTAAGTACAACGCAATTAAATTATCAATTTTTTTACTGATTTCTATAGATGATTTTATTTCTGCTTCAAACTTTTTAGCATCTTCTTTTGTTAATTGAGATTTTATAGCTTCGGCAGTATTTTTACTTTCCACTAATTGTTTTAGAATGGCTGCTGTTTTTTCTTGATACGTTTCAAGTTCTTTGCTAGCATTGTATTTCTGATTAATTGCTTCTTCAGAAATTTGTAACCTTGGATCAAATTCAACGGTGATATTTTGCTCAGAAACTGCATCACCAAAAGTCATTTTTAAACGATATATCCCTGGTTTTACAGAAACTCCACTTGGTTCTCTTTTCGATTTATTAAGAGTTCTAGAAGGACGATCAACACCTTTTTCGTCTAAATACCAAGTAGTTTTATGAATTCCGTTTTCTTTAGGAACCTTAAATTTCAAGGTTCTAATTTGCCTTTCTCCGTCAAAAATCTCTAATTTTATAGAATCATTTTTTACAGTATTTTGCTTGTCACTTTGAACTTGTTTAAGAGTTTCATTATCTTCATCAGAAGCTATTTCATCATCAACTTTATCTTCATCTGCTTTTTCATCTTTATCAGCATCTGTATTGTTTTCGCTTTTTTTAGCATTAGGATTATTGATATAATAAGAAATTAGTGCACCGCGACCCCTATTTTCTCCTTGATACATTGCATCTGCGCCAAACCTGCTTCCTGTTGGTTGTTGCGTTTCTGCTTGATAGGCAGTTGGTGGCGCAAACAATTCTAATTTTTTAGAAATCACATTTCCTTTTGCAATTGCTCTTAAAGGACGAATATCATCTAAAACCCAAGCTGCACGTCCAAAAGTTCCTATAATTAAATCGTTTTCTCTGGGATGTATTACCAAATCTTTTACAGGAACAGTTGGGAAACCTTCCGTCCATTTTGTCCATTTTTCGCCTGTATTTATAGAAATATATAAACCGTCATCCGTTCCTAAAAACAGTAAATTTTCATTTTCTGGATCTTCAATAATACATAGCGTGTAACTTTGCACATCATTTTCATCAACAATACGCTCCCAAGTTTTACCGTAATTTTTAGTTCTGTATGCATACGGCGTATAGTTAAAACGTCTGTAATCATTTGCAATTAATAAGGCTTCACCTTTATTTTTGTTGGATGCTTTTATTTGTGCAATCCAACTATTTTCTGGTAAACCTTTAATGTTTTTTGCAACGTTTGTCCAAGTTTCGCCACCATTTTTTGTAATGTGTACTTGACCATCATCCGTAGCTGCCCAAAGCATATTTTTTTCCAAAACTGATGGTTCTATTACTAAAATTGTACAGTGATTTTCTGCACCCGTTGCATCCATTGTTAAACCACCACTTTCTCCTTGTTTTAATTTCTCTGGGTTATTTGTGGATAAATCTGGCGAAATAACAGACCAAGTTAACCCTTTATCTGTAGATTTATGTACAAACTGACTTCCGAAGTATAACGTATTATTGTTAAAAGGATCCATATTTATAGCGGCATTCCAGTTAAAACGCAATTCAATAGCAGCATCAGCATGTGTTGGTTGTACAGAATAATTGTTTCCTGTAATATAATCATATCTTACAACAGAACCTTGCTGACTCATAGACCAGCCATATCTTGAATCGTCTTTATCTGGAACAACATCAAAACCATCACCAAAACTAATTTCTTGCCAATAAGAATTTCTAATTCCCTGAGCTTTCCAAACATAGGCAGGACCTCGCCAAGAACCATTGTCTTGCATGCCGCCATACACATTATAAGGGAACTCATTATCTACATTAATATGATAAAATTGTGCCACAGGAATATTGCCAATAAAGCGCCAAGATTTTCCACCATCTTTAGTAATATTTAAACCGCCATCATTACCATCAATCATAAATTTGCCGTTTGTTGGATGAATCCACCAAGCATGATGATCTGGATGCACACCATTATCAACCCCATAAGCAGGCATTAATTCTTTAAAGTTTTTACCACCATCTTGCGAAACATTTATATAGGTAAAAACGGTATACAATCTGTTTTCATTCTGCGGATCAACATAAATTTCTGAATAATAAAAAGGGCGGTTTCCAATATCTTCTTTATCATTTATTTTTTCCCATTTAAAACCACCGTCCTCACTTTTGTACAAAGCATTTTTCTTTGCTTCTACCAAAGCGTAGATAATATCAGGATTACTTGGTGCAATTGCAACACCAATTCTGCCTAATTCTCCTTTTGGAAAACCTTCTTTTTCTGTAATTTGTTTCCAATTTTCTCCGCCATCGTGTGTAATGTAAACACCACTTCCTGTTCCGCCGGATTTAAAAAACCAAGGATCACGTTTGTGTTCCCACATGGTAGCAATTAATTTATTCGGATTTTTTGGATCCATAATTAAATCTGCAGCACCCGATTTTGTATTTGTAAATAAAATTTGTTTCCAAGATTTTCCACCATCCGTAGTTTTATAAACGCCACGTTCTTTGTGTTCTCCCCAAGGCGAACCAATGGCACCAACGTACACTACATCAGGATTTGTAGGATCGATTACTACACGATGAATATGTCTCGTTTTTTCTAAACCCATTGATTTCCAAGATTTACCAGCGTCTAAAGATTTGTAAATTCCGAATCCACCATTTAAACTATTTCTCGGGTTTCCTTCACCAGTTCCTGCCCAAATAACACTTGGGTTTGATTGCTGAATAGCAACTGCACCAATAGAAGCTGTTAGTTCTTTTTCGAAAATTGGTTCCCATTTTACGCCGCCAGAAGTAGATTTCCAGATTCCACCAGATGCAGTACCAACGTATATAATTTCAGGATTTGAGGTAACAACATCTACAGAAGTTACACGGCCAGACATTCCGCCAGGACCAATATTTCTTGGTTTCATGTTTTTTAGCATGTCCATAGAAAACTCTTGCGAAAAGAGTAGGGAAGTAGCACCTATAAATAAGATTGTAAATAGTTTTTTCATTGGGTTTGATTTTTTTAGTAAAGGCCAACAAGATACAAAATAGAATACTCTGTAAAAGCTAGAAGTTAATTTTAAAAGAGTTGTACTATAAATAATCTTTTAGATAGAAGAAAAAGTTAACTAATTCTGTTTTTTATTTTCAAACTCTTAAAGTTTGATTATTTTTATCGAAATTTAAAAAATGAGTCAGCAAGAAGAATTCTTTGAATATATAAACAACGGTTATGCAACCAAGTGCGATTATATAGAATTGGGAGCAGCCATGTTAGGAGAAGAAACAATTACAAATGCCATTGTAAAAATACCTTTAAAAACCCTAAACAGACATGGTTTAATTGCTGGTGCAACCGGAACGGGAAAAACAAAAACATTACAAGTTTTAGCGGAAACTTTATCAGACAAAGGAATTCCTGTTTTGCTGATGGATATAAAAGGCGATTTATCTGGTTTAGCACAACCAAGTCCTGGACACCCAAAGATAGACGAGCGGCATGCAAAAATTGGTTTCCCTTTTGAGGCCAAGAAATTTCCGATAGAAGTATTGACCATCTCTGAACAAAAAGGAACAAGAATGCGTGCAACTGTATCAGAATTTGGTCCAGTTCTGTTATCAAGAATTTTAGATTTATCAGAAGTGCAACAAGGAATTGTTGCCATCATTTTTAAATATTGTGATGACAATAAATTGCCATTGTTAGATATTAAAGACTTTAAAAAAGTGCTGCAATATGTTACTGATGAAGGAAAAGAGGAGATTCAAAAAGAATATGGTCGCATTTCTTCTTCAAGTACAGGTGCAATTTTGCGTAAAATTATAGAAATAGAACAACAAGGAGGTGATTTATTTTTTGGAGAAAAATCTTTTGAAGTGGAAGATTTAACAAGAATTGATGAAAACGGAAGAGGAATTATTTCTGTTTTACGCTTAACAGACATTCAAGACAAGCCAAAATTATTTTCTACCTTTATGATGCAATTGTTGGCAGAAATTTATGAAACTTTTCCAGAACAAGGAGATAGTGGCAGACCAGAATTGATTATTTTTATAGACGAAGCACATTTGGTTTTTGAAGAAGCTTCTAAAGCATTGTTAAATCAGATAGAAAGTATTGTAAAACTAATTCGTTCTAAAGGAATTGGGTTGTATTTTGTAACTCAGAACCCAAATGATGTTCCAGAAGATGTTTTAGCACAATTGGGGTTAAAAATTCAGCATGCATTAAGAGCTTTTACTGCAAAAGATAGAAAAGCAATTAAATTGGCAGCAGAAAATTACCCAAGTTCTGACTATTATGATACTAAAGAAGTGTTGACGCAATTAGGAATTGGAGAAGCATTTGTATCCGTTTTAAACGAAAAAGGAATTCCTACACCATTAGCTAGAACCATGTTGCGTGCGCCAATGAGTAGAATGGATATTTTAACGGATAAAGAATTGGCGGCTGTTATTGATAACTCTAAATTAATACATAAATACAACCAAGAATTAGATAGAGAAAGTGCTTACGAAATGCTGAATAGTAAAATAGAAAAGATTAATTTAGCCGAGGAAAAAGCAATTAAGGACTTAAAAGATCAGAAAGAAAGAGAAAGAAATAAAAAGTCATCATCTAGAACCTATACAACCAGTAGTACAAGACAAAATCCAATTGTAAAAGTTTTAACAAGTGCCACTTTTATTAGAGCATTTTTTGGGATCTTAAAAAAAGTGATGAAATAACAAAATTAAAATCTGAACGTTTAAATAAAGAATAAAACAACTAAAAATGAATAAAAAAAACTCCTTATCTATACTTGTAATTGCACTTTCATTATTAATTACCAGCTGTAATAAAAGTAATGATTTTAAAATTGAAAAAGGAAAAGTGGGTAAAATTACTGAAACCACTAAAATTACCGATTTACAAAACTTATTTAAAAACGATTCTATTGTTAAAAATTTAAGTGAAGGTGCTTTAGGCGATAATTATTTTCAAGATGATGACGAATATTTAATTTTCGAAAAAGGCGGTAACCTTCTACTTACAATAATACCAAAAGAACAATTAGACTCTACATCAACTATAAAAAGTATTGAAATTCATGATATTCGCTATAAGACGAAAAACGGAATTAGTTTAAATTCTAATTTTTCTGAAATAAATGCGAATAACATACTAAGGCCAGAATCTACTTTACAATCTGTTACATTATTTTTAGACGAATTAAATGCAACAATTACTATAGATAAAGATGAATTAGGTATTAAAGACTTTATTACTCAAAAAATATCTTTAGAGCAAATACCAGATTTAGCAAAAATAAAATCATTTATTATTTGGTTTATTTAGGGCGTATCACGTAATAAAAACGTGACCGCGCTTTACATTATATCTTTTTAGTTAAAAAACTAAAAAGGATGCCATTTCAATCGCTTACGCAGATTCAGTATGAAAAAATATACCATACAAAATAAACCATTTGTTGTGCCAACAACAGATGGTAAATTAATTGAAGAGCATTTTGGTAATGCTACAGACAAAAATACAGAAATAAGTATTGCCCATATGGTTGCTCCACCAAAATGGAAAGAACCATTTCAAACACCTGCATTTGATGAATATACTTATATTATTAAAGGTAAAAAACAGTTTATTATAGACGGCGAAATTATCATTTTAGAAGCGGGTCAATCCATCAAAATAGAAAAAAACACACGTGTTCAATATTCAAATCCATTTGAGACCGATTGCGAATATTTAGCTGTTTGTTTGCCTGCTTTTTCTATTGATTTGGTGAATAGAGAAGAATAGAGAAACACTTTATTTTTATATATAAAATTACATTACCTATTTTTAAATAGGAATTTTTTGCAAAATTGAATTATTAAAACGTTCTTAAATTAAGGGTTCTTAAAATTTCATAGCAACTTTAAAAGCACTATTCTTTATTTGCAACCGAATTTTGCAAGTTTAAAAACTTAGTATTTTTCTTTTTGTTTAGATAATGTCTTAAAACACCACCTTTTACATTATTAACATCAAATTCTATAATAAAAGCTTCTACATCTATTTTTTGTATAATTCTGTACATCTTTTTAATATCTATTCTGTTAACCACAGAGTGGATAATATCAAAATCTTCAGCCGTTCCGTTACTTCCAAACCCAGAACTACCTTTGTAAACTGTAAGTCCAACGCCCAATTCTTCTATAATGGCAATTTTAATTAGGTCATGTTTTTTTGAAACAATGGTAACACCAATAAAGTCTTCAAAACCCTCAATAACCGTATCCGTAACTTTTGCGGCAATAATGTAGGTAAGTATAGAGTATAATGCAATTTCTGTTGATATTACAAAAGCTGTTATACTAAATAAAATAACATTAAAGACTAATACAATTTTACCAATACTAATACCAAATTTATCATTTAAATAAATTCCTAAAATCTCTGATCCATCTAAAACAGAACCATTTCTGATGGCAATACCTATTCCGGCACCAACTAATAATCCTCCAAAAATGGAAATAAGAAGCTTATCATCTGTAATCGTTTGAAAGTTTTCGAAATGAATAAATATAGCCAACCCTAAAATACTAATGATAGATTTAACTACAATTCTTTTTGAAACTGTAAAAAAACCTAAAACTAAAAAAGGAATACTAAAAAGTACTAACAAATAAGAAATATTAATATCTACTTGTGTTTTAACTAATAAAGCAATGCCCGTAACGCCGCCATCTAAAAAACCATTGGGTAAAAGAAAAGCCTTTAACCCAATACTTGCAAGTAGAATTCCTATAAATACTTGAAAATTTTCAAAAAAAGCTTCTAAATTATTTTTAAAATTCATTGTTTAATTTTGGTTTTTTCTTTTACACGCTAATAATGTATTTTTTAGTAGCATTGCAATTGTCATCGGTCCAACGCCACCAGGAACAGGTGTAATAAAAGCTGCTTTTTCTGCAACTTCTTTAAAAGCA
This sequence comes from Polaribacter glomeratus, assembly GCF_002954665.1. GTDB lineage: Bacteria > Bacteroidota > Bacteroidia > Flavobacteriales > Flavobacteriaceae > Polaribacter > Polaribacter glomeratus. The sequence goes on from NZ_MSCM01000001.1 coordinate 668,248, forward strand.
ACATCACCAACTAATCTAAAGCCATTTCTCTTACTAGAGTCTGGTAAACGTGTAATACCAACATCTATAACTGTAACATGATCTTTAACCATATCTGCTTTTAAAAACTCAGGAATACCTATTGCAGCTATAATGATATCAGCTTGTAAAGTAATATCTTTAAGGTTTTTAGTTCTACTATGACACATGGTTACAGTTGCATTACCAACCTTTCTTTTTTGCGATAATAAAATACTCATTGGACTGCCAACTATATGACTTCTTCCTAAAACTACAACATGTTTTCCATAAGTTTCTACATTATATCTGTCTAGCAATTCTAAAATCCCGAACGGAGTTGCAGAAATAAATGTAGGCAGGTTTAAAGCCATTTTTCCAACATTTGTTGGATGAAAGCCATCAACATCCTTATCAGGATTAATTGCCATTAATATTTTTTGTTCGTCAATGTGTTTGGGTAAAGGAAGTTGAACAATAAAGCCATCTATATCCTTATCAACATTTAAAATTGCTATTTCATTTAGCAAATCCTCTTCGGTTGTTTCATCTGATAATCGTATCAAAGTAGATTCAAAGCCAACTCTTTCACAAGCTTTTACTTTTGCATTTACATAGGTAATACTTGCGCCATCATTACCAACAATAACTGCTGCTAAATGCGGAGTTTTGTATCCTTTGCCTTTTAATTCTCTTACCTCTAAAGCAATTTCTTCTTTAATATCTGCCGAAGTTTTTTTTCCGTCTAATAAAATCATTTTTCGTTAAATGTATAAATTATGATTGTTGTGTTAAAATTATTAAATTTTTTTAAGATAGTATAATTAGTAGCTAAATCTTTTATTTCTTCTTCGGATAAATTATAAACAGTAGCATAAAACACATATTTATTTTTTCCGTTAAACTTTGCAAATGCTCTTTTATCACCACTTAAATCAATAAGATCAATAGTGGTGTAATTAGGAAAAAAGCTACCTACATCATTTATATTTATTTTATTTTTATCTAAATAATCTATTGCTTGTATCCTTAAAGAATGATAAGGTATATGACCTAGCGTTGCGCGCCAACCTTGCGATAAGGATTTTGGATATACCCATAGATTACCAGAAAGTAAACCAACAAAAAGTAAAATATACAATTTCTTTTTTGATGAATAAAAATTACTTATAATTTTAAAAGCAAACAAATTAAAGCAGATATATGAAACGATAAAGTATCTAATACCAACTGAATTTGTTACAATTAAAATTGTTAAAACAATAAAAATTACAGCGCTTACTGCCAATAATAAAAGTTGTTTGTTTTTTTTAGATTCTATTATTTTTTTTCCATGAATAGCAAAGCTGATAATAATAAAAAGCATTATAAAAACTCTACCAAAATCTAAAAATCGCCACACTAAAACAATGGTATTTCTTATAAAATAATTAAGATCTGCTACATGCCATAAACCAACCCAAGGTGAATCTGGATGTGTTTGCAACCATCCTTTTGTTAAAAGACGCCACCCAACAAAAATAAAAGCGGGTAAACTTGCTACTAGATAAAAGAACAAAAACTTAAAAGTGATACTTTTTTTAATTTTTTCTTTTTGATAAAAAATTTTGTTAAGAAAGTCGAATAAAAAAATACCAGCAAAAAGCATCATACTTCTGTAGGAAACAATACTTAAGAACAATAGCCCTATAAATTTTAGAGTATTATTTTTTTGAAGAATTGAATTTACTGCTAAAAAAAAGAAAAAAAGCATTATAATTTCCATGTTTACGAGCACGAAGCAAGTAGACACAGACGGATCAGCTATAATTAAAAGAAAGGCAAAAAATTGTAATCCTCTTTTTGAGATAAAGTAACTTATAAATTTATGAAGTTGATAAAAAAAACCAATTATGAAAGGCAGAATGGCTAAATGAGAAACCCAAAGTTCATGGCCAAATATCCGCCAGAAAACAGCTAAAATAAATCCTAAAAAAGGTGGATGACCAGGATCAAAACTATCAGGCATCGACCAATTAAAGATTGAATTATAATACAATTGATTGCCCATTTTAGAGCCAAAAAGAATGTCGTCATCAAACATTCCAAAACTTTTTGAAACAAAGAAAATTAAAACACCAAGAATTAGGAAGAAGAAATTTTCTTTTTTAATTTTTAAAAAAAAAGAGTGTATTTGTGTTTTCATTTTTACATAAAAAAAGCTGCACAATGCAGCTTCGTTTTATTTCATTCCTTGCATCATTTGCATCATTTTTTTACCGCCGCCACCTTGCATCATCTTCATCATCTTACTCATTTGATGAAATTGCTTCATCAATTGATTTACTTCTTGTATAGTAGTTCCAGATCCTTTTGCAATTCTCTTTTTTCTACTTGCATCTATGGTATTAGGTGTACTTCTTTCATCTGGAGTCATAGAATGAATAATTGCCTCAATTCCTTTAAAAGCATCATCATCTATATCAACATCTTTCATTGCTTTACCAGCGCCCGGAATCATGCCTACTAAATCTTTCATGCTTCCCATCTTTTTAATTTGTTGAATCTGACTTAAAAAGTCATCAAAACCAAATTGATTTTTAGCAATCTTCTTTTGTAATTTTCTAGCTTCTTCTTCATCATATTGATCTTGAGCACGCTCAACAAGAGAAATAACATCACCCATACCTAAAATACGGTCTGCCATTCTATCTGGATGAAATACATCAATAGCATCCATTTTTTCGCCAGTACCAATAAATTTTATTGGCTTATTTACAACAGATTTTATAGACAAAGCAGCTCCACCACGTGTATCACCATCTAACTTTGTAAGTACAACTCCATCAAAATTTAAGATATCATTAAATGCTTTTGCAGTATTTACAGCATCTTGCCCAGTCATAGAATCTACCACAAATAATGTTTCTTGCGGATTTACAGCTTTATGAATATCAGAAATTTCTGTCATCATTGCTTTATCTACTGCTAAACGACCAGCAGTATCAATAATAACAACATTTTTGCCATTTGCTTTGGCATGTTTTATTGCGTTTAGAGAAATTTCTACAGGATTGTTGTTACCAACTTCTGCATAAACTTCAACACCAATTTGTTCCCCAACAACTTGTAGTTGATTTATAGCGGCAGGTCTGTAAACATCACAACCAACTAAAAGAACTTGTTTTGATTTTTTAGTTTTTAAATAGTTTGCTAATTTTCCTGAAAAAGTAGTTTTACCAGAACCTTGTAAACCAGACATTAAAATAACCGTTGGTGAGCCTCCTAAATTTACGCCAACAGTTTCGCCACCCATTAATTCAGTAAGTTGATCTTTTACCAACTTTACCATTAATTGACCAGGGTTCAAGGTAGTTAATACATCTTGTCCTAATGCTTCGGTTTGTACTTTTTTGGTAAATTCTTTGGCAATTTTAAAGTTAACATCGGCATCTAAAAGTGCTCTTCTAACTTCTTTTAAAGTTTCTGCAACGTTAACTTCTGTAATTTTACCATGACCTTTTAAGGTATGTAGGGCTTTATCTAATTTATCGCTTAAATTATTAAACATAATTTGTCTTCTTTTTTAGGAAACACAAATATAAGAATTAGAGATGATTAGTAAAGTGATAAAAAGGAGTTTTTTAATTATTTAGTCTTTAAAAACAAGCTTGTAAAAAAGTTGATTAAATGAATAAAAATTGAGAATAGAAAAATCATAAAGGATACGACTAAAGCTTGATCTAAATCTACGAAGGACAAAAAAATATTAGTAGGCAATTTATTGTCAGATTTTAAACTAAAAATTACATATATAAAAGGTGTTAGAGATGCTATTTGTAAAAATAAATGCAGAATCGTTAACCAAATGTTAGGTTCTTTTTTCGCCCAAATTAAACAGAAATAATTTAAACCAATTAAACTAAAAAATACAGCCGAAATAAAACACCATAAATCTGCATAAAAAACGAAATAAGTGTCAAATAGAGCTATATCTGCATACATATTCTTTTTTAAAAATCCGAGTATAATGAAACTGAAAGCGAATGCAAAGAAAAGAAGATGCGGTCTGGTAATTAATTTTTTCATATAAATTTATAGCAAATTTATGCAGGCTTTCTAAAAAAAGTTAAAATGAAGTTAAGAATGTGTAATAAAAAGGAGATTAAAAAAAGTGTAAAAGAAATAGTAAGAATTTGATAAAGATCTATTGAATCGGATATAAAATTTGAAGTAAATACTGTTTTTGTGTTCAAAAAAAAGAGGCAAAAAATGAAAGGAATTAAAGCCGCAACTTGAAAAATTATATGAAATAATGATAAAATTTGGATAGTAGGCTTTTTAACCCAAAACAGCATGTAGTAATTTAAGCCAATTAAACTTACAAACACTGCTGAAAAATAACACCAATAATTTATTTTAACAGCAAAAAAAGTATCATTAATCGTTAAATCAATTATACCTTCTTTTTTAATTAAACCTATAAGTATAAAAAGTGGAATTAAACTAAAAAAGAAAATATGAGGTTTTTTAATAATTGTTTTCACTTAATATAAATTTTGCAAAGTTTTTGTGTGATGTTCTGTATGATAAGCCGTCCACATAATAATTTCTCTAACCGTCATTTTACCCATTAAAGGATGAGGAAGCACTAAGGTATCTAAATTTCTTTCGCTAATATGAACCGTTTTGTATTGTAATTTTTTTTGTTGAATTTGCATCCTAGTTAACAATCGATCTCTTTCTGCTAAAGTAGGTTTTTTTAATTTTTGATTATAAACTTTTGCTTTTTCTAAATTTACTGTAAGTTTTTGTTGATAAATTTTAGCAACCGATTCATAATCTCTCAATGCTCTATTACAAGTGCCAAATTTATATTTTAAAATAAATCTTGGATAACTTAAAGCATTATTTAGTAATTGCAGACTATCGACTAAGTGTTGTATATGTTGACTTACAGACCATTTTGTTTCTGGACCCTTTTCCCAATCTTCTCTTGGTTGATGTTCTAACCATTTAAATAATTCTTTATATTTTGTATCTAATAATTCTGCAATTTCTACTTTGTCCATCAAAAAATAATTTATCGGCTTAAAAATAAGAAATAAATATAAAATAATTAAAGGGTATTCTTAAATAATAGTTTTTTTTGTGTGCATAAAATAATTGAAGTTATTTTTTTTACTAGTTATTTAAAGCTTCTCTGTTGGCACTTACTTTATTTAATAATCTTTTTAAAAGACGTATTAGAGCTTCCTGATTTTCTAAAGTACCTCCTGATGCTGAATTTGTGTTTGTTATATTCTCGGTTAAAGTGACATTTGTATTAGTTGACGTGCTTAAAGTATTTTTAATCGCTTCTGTTTTAACTAAAAGTTTTTTGTAGAGATATAACATTTTAAGTTGATTTTCTTCGGAACCTCTATTATCTAATAATACTTTTAAATTTATAAAACTTAAATCTTTTAACGGTATTATAGATTCGTAAAGTGGAGTACCACCAGCTGTTGAAAAAGAAACTTCTACACTAATTCCATTGGTAGGCGAAGGTGTTGGTAATAAAAAGAAACCTTTAAATACTTGAGTTGTAGGTGATGCACCTGTTGACGATATTACACTATTGTCATCATTATTAATAAAAGAGACTTCCAGTTGGCTACTATCATTCCAATCTAGATGAACAAATTTATTGGTTCCTGTAATGTCAGTATAACCACCCTCTAATTTGGCTCCATTTTTAGTGGTAACAGTTGCCGATGAAGATGTTATAATATTACCTGTGTAAACGTTCGCTTTAATAGTAATAGTTGTGCCATTAAAGGCAAAAGGAGTTGCAGCAGTTGCATCAATAATTACATTGTGTCCTTTTGCATCAATTGTATTATCATTTCTAGTAATGATGGTTGCTGTTTCACCTTTATAATTATCTACTAGAAATGCTTTTGCACGATCATAAAATTTTTCTGTTGTTTCTATTACTGTATATGCATTTACTATTGCTTTTGAAGTCTCTGTAATTAGTGCATCATTTGATAGAATAATATTTTCTGAAATATCTTTAGAAATACTAAGACTTTCTGATTTTAGATTGTGTAAATAACTAGCAAAAGATTTTGAGTGGTTTTGTCTATTTGTTTTTGTAATTCCCACATATGTAGAATTCTGCAGGCACGTTTCTCCATTGTAATTAAACAAGCCAGTAACATTGCCACTAGCATCTGTTAAAGTATTATTTAAAACAATATTTGAATTACCATCTAAATAATAACATCGTGCATCTTGGATCGGAATGTTTGCAGCATCTAAAACTTTTGCTGAATACCTAAAGGCAATTGTTGTAATATCATTTGCATCGAAAATATCTGCTCTTAGCGTTGTAAAATCTGGGTTTACAAAAACAACATTTGCATTTCCTTGATTTGGTACTATATGAAATTCGCAACTATTTATTTTAACATCTTTTAAAATTGGTCTTAAATTAGTCGAATTTCCAAGTTGAAACGCATACTTACAGCCTTCTACTTTTGTTGCGTTTAATGAAAAAGTATTGGTGTTATTTGCTGCATATAATTTAATACCAACCTCCTTGGTATGATGAACTCTAGATCGATCATAAGAAATTGTAGAATTAGATCCTGCTGCTCCACCGCCATCGGATACAGTAACTCCATCTTCTGGTTCAAAGTCACAATCTATTACCTCAAATTTACAATTACTACTTAATCGTATTCTATTCTGTGCATATAGTGCACTTCCATAGGCTCTAAAAATTCCGTTATCAAATAATTTAAAAGAGTCATTTACAGTTCCTACCACAGAGAAACTACCACCATCTGCACTTTGTCCTAAAGTAATATTTCCTTGCAAAACACTGCCATAAATTTGAAAGCTAGCAGCGTTTATTTTAATATGTTGGTTAGAGCAATTCCATACGGAACTTGAACCACTACTTGTTGCGTTTCCTATTCTAATTTGGGCATTAAAAACATAGGTTTTTTTATTACCAGCTAGACTTTCCCTAAAATGCCCAGTACCAATGTTGTTAGATATTAGGGCATTATAAATACCATCGCTTGTAATACCCGTTCCTGTACAAACTAATGTTGATGGGCTAGCACTAGCATCTACTGTATAGGTTTGACCATAACTGAAAACAATAGAAAATAAAGTAATAATTATTAATGTAGCTTTTTTCATGAAATACGATGGATTAATTATAAGTAAGACTTTCACATTGAGCTAACGTTGTTGGTTGTGCAGTTTGTCCTGGATTGTTTAATACAGTTGCCTCAACTTCTACATTAACATCTGTTTTATCATATTTTATAACTTTCCAGTCATTATTTATCAACATTGAAACATAATAAAAGTTACTATTTGCTGCAGTACCTTCAAAAATTAATTCATTGGTTACGTTGTTAAATGTTATTGGTTTCCATGCACTTCCTGCTCTGAGATAAGCATTTTCATTTTGAGAAGAATACATCAACATACCATCAGTTGGCGTTATAATATCTACAGGAATTAATTCTGATGGCAACAAAAGTGCAAATTTTTGAGTATTTGTTAAGTCAAGAATAGCCTTTGCATTAGGGTTAGGATTACCAATAGCAACGTTTCCAGTTGAATTTATAAGCATTCTTTCTGTGCCTAAAGTTTGAAAACGAATAATGTCTTCATCTGTATTTTTTTCTACTTCAACTTTGGTGTCACCATCTGCATCTTGCAATTTATTTACTTTGGTATTTACTAAAATCCAGCTTGTGCCATCGTAAATTTTAGTAATAATGTTGCTTGCATCTGCATTATCAAACCAAACATCGCCTTCTAAAGGTAAAATAGGAGAAGTGGATGAAGAAGTTACTCTATTGTTAATAGCAGTTTTTAAAGTCCCTTTATTATCAATAACTCTTATTTCTTGGGCATAACTTATTTGTATGCAGAATGCATAAAACATAAAAATTAGAAACTTAATACTTGTCTTATAAAACATTTACTAATAGGCTAAGCTTTTAATACTATTATTTTTATTTAATGTTACTTATTTTAAAGAGTTGGTTTTTTAAAAAACCAACTCTTTATGTATTATAAATATACTTAAACAAGAAAATTTAATTTATTTACTTTTTAGTAAATCCATTGAACTTCAATAATATCTCCAACATAAGTAGTCCAATCATTTGGAGCAGTAGAGTTCAAAGTAAGTGTAACAGTATCAGCTGCAGTTACGTTATAATCTATACTTGCTCTTAATTTTGCCCCATTTCTATAAACAGATACTTTGCTTATTGCTGTTCCAAGAGCTAAACCTGAAGCTGTTACAGCTACATTACCATCTGCTGCAATTGGAAACTCTTGACGACCAGCTGTAATTAATGCAGAAGCTAAAATCTTTTGAGTTTCACCCGTAGCTTCATTTCTAATCAAAACAGCCCAACCTGTCCCACCAGCAGTTCCACCAGCTTTACCATCAGATAATGTCACAGCATTTGTTGAAGCTAAAGTTGCTTCAGATCCTGTTGCAGTACTAGGAGTAATTAATTTAATTCCATCTAAAGCAAATATTTTATCTGAAACATCAATATAAGTACTGTCAGTTAAGGTACCACCTAATTGCCAAGTAGTTGTAGTTGCGTTTCCAGCTGTAGTTGATGTAATTGTAGTAATACCGTTACTTGATTGAAGATACTTAATTGTACCCTTATTGTCAATAACTCTTACAACAGCATCTGAAGCAGCATCTGTTTTTTTATTTAATTTAGTGTCTGTTTGTGTTGTCGTTTGCGCATTAATGGCAGTACCAGCCAACATCATAAGGCTTAATACGCCTAATTTTAAATAATTTGTTTTCATTGTTTTTGTTTTTTTAATTTTGATAATTGTTTTACTATTTATTTCCGTTTTTGTTAAATTTGATAATTCTTGCTCTTTAATTCTACATATTCCTTATTTTATTGTCTTGATTCTTATTAATTTAATTGTACTATTCTTATTTTATCATTTTTGTAACAAATTGCTTCAGGTTCTAATTTTATGGTTGTGCTGTTCAAAATTGTAAAATCAATACGAACACCATTTCTATAAACGTCTAACTTGTCTGAATTCGTTATATTTAGTGGAGTTTTGAACTCTAATTGACCTTCAGTAGCAATAATTACTATTTGTTTTTTTTGTAAAAAATCGTTTAGTTTTTTTGTTTTTAAAACTCCAGTATCTTTATCAGCTGCAATAATTACATCTTCTTGATTAGTACTTTCTTGTAGTCCTTTTATTGCCAATGTATTTGCAGCATTTGTAACTAATTGTGTAGCTTCTGTTAAATTGCCTCCTAGTTTTATGGTATTACTTTCGTTAGTTAAACCATTTAAAACATTTGTTACATTTCCTGAAATAGATACCCAATTTGGGGCGTCAAATACTTGTATACATTTACAGGTTTTATTCCAGACTTGGTCTCCATTTTCTGGATTTACAAATCTAGCAGCTCTAGCAGCATCATTTTCTACAACCACAAGACCTAATTCATTAGTAGGATCAAAATCATCATTTACAGGTAGCCAATTGTAGCCATTCCAGATCATTAAACTAGGATTTTTATTAGGTCCATAATTTGTAATCCAGATTAATTCTCCTAATTTATAAGGTGGTGTTAATTCATTTAAAGCATTTACAATTTTTATAGTTCCGTTTCCGTTTGTTGGATGCGGGATGTATAATATTTTTTGAGTATCTAAAAAGACAAAGCCTTCATTATTACTAAGAATGTCTAGTTCTACATTTAAATATTTAAGTTCTCCATCCCAATTAATATTCTCAAAAGTGAAACTTATTGGCGTTCCTTCACCAACAATAAGAGAAATCATTCCGTTTTCATCAGTTGTAACATCATGTTCTTCTACATATTCTATTCCTTGTTCATTAGTTATTGTAAATCGTATAGTAATATCCTCAGATGCTAAAGGAACTTTATTTTCTTTTACATTGGTTCCAGGAATCTGAATTTCAACATTATTTAAAATTAATGCTTGATAATTAAAACCAGGAGTTTGACCAAACACAATTGTGCTGATCAATAGGAACAAATAGATCCATATTTTAGTTACAAGTTTCATATTATCCATTATTTTAAAATCCTCCGTAGCATTTATTTCTTGGGTTAACAATACTAAAAAGTAGTCCTACCGAAAACGAATTGGTACGGAATGTATATATCTCTTCAATGTTACTATCTTGATTTTTTTCTCTAAAACTATCTGCAAGATTGTAACTAACATACGTTGATATTGTATCAGAAATTAAAAACTCTGCACTTAATCCTCTATGAAAACGTAGTAAAGTTCTATCGAATGTATTGTCTTTAATAAGATCATTTACAACATCTCTATATTTGCTTGTTCCAGAGGTTAGAAAATCGTAAGATAGGTGTGAATGTACTTGTAGTTTAAATAACGGCTCGTTAATAATAGCTAAGTTTAGCCCTGTTTTTAAACCAACATAAGTTAAATCGTAGGTAAGCGGAATGCTTGTGTTACCTGCAAAAAAACCAGTATTAATTTTATAATTATTATAACTTGCACCTGCATTCAACTTTAATCGATCTTTATATATATTTAATCTGATACCACTTTCTAAAAAAAAATTTTGTGATTTAGCAGACTTTAAATCTAAGGTGTTTTCACCTAAATTATTTACGTAATCTTTAAAATAGGCAGTTTCAAAACCAGTTTCTACATAAACTTGCTGCGCGTATCCTGCAGAAAACTGGAGTGTATATAGCAATAAAAGACTGAATTTAGTTTTGTTTTTCATCAGTCTAATTATTCTATTTTTAATATTTTTTCGGTTGCAATACTGCTACCGCTCTTTATCTGTATAAGATAAGTTCCAATACTAAATCTTCTCATTTCTATAACAATCTCATCAGAAGGTAAAAACTTTTGTGAATTATAAACCTTACCATTTACATCATAAATTTTTATGTAAATATCAAATGCTGTTTTTTTAGAAAATGTTACTTTTATATAATCTACAAAAGGGTTTGGAGATATTATAAAGTCTAAAGTTTCATTAAAAGTAGTACTATTAGAATTATCTACTTTTAAATAAATGGTACTTGTAAGAAAACCTTGTTGTGCAGTAATTGAATTTACTGCGACTTTACCAATAATACCAGATTGACCAATACTTTGTTGAACACTGTATTTGTTATCCGTAGCATAAACAGCAGAAGAACCTACCGAAGTTAACGTAGATTTGAGTACAGTGTACTTCTTTTTTGTTGATTGCTGGGAAAATGCAATACATACATTCAGAAAAAAAAGTATAAATATAATTATTTTCAATTCGTTCCTTAGGGGGATAGATTATACATTTAAGACACCAATAAATTTAAAAGGTCACCTAAAACTTATGTTTTTATTTTAAAATTTATAATATGAAAATAAGTAAAATTAAATAATTTTTTATTGAATTATAGCAACATTTTCTCTATTTTTTTCTAAATAAATCAAACGTTTATAAATCAATATTTTAACAATTTAAAATGTAATTATGAATCAGTAAAATGTGTTTACAGGGTTTACAAATAAACAGAAATAGTTAAAAAAATCATTGAAACCAAAGTTAAAATTAGAATTAACGGAATTACAAATTTCAGCCATTTGTTATAACCAACTTTTACAATAGCAAGTGAAGCTAAAATTAAACCAGTTGGATTTATAAAGTTAAATAATCCCATACCTAAAAGATAGGTATTTACTACATGTTCTCTACCAATAGAAACCGTATCTGCTAAAGGAGACATTATTGGCATTGTTAAAACGGCCATTCCTGATGATGAAGGAATAAAAAACGACAACCCACTGTAAACAAAAAGCATCGAGTTAATAAACAAACCTTTGTTCATTCCGTTTGTAAATGAGCTAGAATAATATAATAAAGTATCACTTATTAAACCATCTTCCATTAAGATAGTTACACCTCTTGCCAAACCAATTATAAAAGCAACGCTTAACAACTCGTTAGCACCTATTATAAAAGTATCAACAAAAACAGTTTCGTTTATTCTGCACAAAAAACCTATTAAAAGTGCGCCAACAAAAAAGACCCCTGTCATTTCTATAAACCACCAATCTAGATTACTAATGCCATAAACCATGATTACAAAGCACAAAATAAAAATGGCAAGCACCAATTTTAGTTGAAGCGTAAAGTTAAAAGTTTCTGAAGAATTCTGAAAAGAGAACCTTTTTTCGATACTTTCTTTTTGATCAAAAATGATTGATTTTGATGGATCCTTTTTTACTTTTTGGGCATATCTAATAATATATAAAATACAGATTATTAACCCAGTAATTAGCAAAAAAACGCGTCCTTCAATTCCAGAAGTCCAATTAATACCCGCAGAATTTGACGCAATAATTGTGCTAAAAGGATTAATGATAGAAACCATAACACCAATAGAACTGCCAATATAAATGCAAGCTAAAGCTACAATTGCATCATATTTAGCTGCAATAAAAATAGGAATTAAAATAGGGTAGAAGGCAATCGTTTCTTCTGCCAAACCAAAAGTAGTTCCTCCTAAAGCTATTAGTGTTGTTACAACAATTATTAGAATGTATTCTTTACCTTTTAAAAGAATCGAAAGTCTAGAAATTCCTGCTTCAAAAGCTCCTGTGTAATTAACGATAGCTACTAATCCGCCAATAAAAAGTACTAGAATAATAATATCAGCAACTTGAATAATCCCTTTTAAGGGCGCCAATATAAATGAGGCCAAACCTTGAGGTCTTGCTTCTAATTTTTGATACGTTCTAGGAATACTTATTGCTTTATAAATAGCGCCAGAAGTAAATTTTTCTAGCGGAATTTTAATTTCTAAATCATCTAATGTTTTTTGTGAGGCTTCTAAAATAATTGATTCATCTTCGCTAGTTTTAACAAATGAATTATCATCCTTGTTATACGCTAATCTATCATATTGACCAGCGGGAATGCACCAAGTTAAAAGCGCAACAAAAGCAGCTATTATTAATAGAACTGTTTGTGCGCTTGGAAATTTTATTTTTTTCATCTTTAAAAAGCTAAACTAGATTTTAAAGATACTATTTTAAAAAAGACTTAAAATGTTTTTTTATTTTTCAGGAACAAATTCTAGGGCTGCTCCATTTATACAATGGCGTTTTCCTGTAGTTTCTCTTGGTCCATCATCAAATGAATGCCCTAAATGACCACCACAAGTATTACACTTTAACTCAGTTCTTGCATAGCCTATTTTGTAATCAACATCCAATTCTACATTCCCTTTTTCTGCTCTATCAAAAGAAGGCCAACCAGAACCCGAATCAAATTTATTTTCAGATTTATACAAAGCAGTTTTGCATGCAGCACACACAAAAACTCCTTTTTTATGATTATCATTTAAATCGCTTGAATACGCTCTTTCTGTACCTGCCTCTCTTAATACATAATATTGCGCAGGTGAAAGTAGTTTTTTCCATTCGGTAGCTGTTTTTTCAACTTTATAAGATTTCTTTTCTTTGGATGAGTTTTGCGCATTTCCTGAGCAACTGATCATCAACATTAAAACAACTATACTTGCTAGTTTTTTCATCTATATTTAATTAAAAAATTTATACTTTTATTCTTAATAATTTTAGGAATTTATACTTTTCTATAAAAACGAATCCCTTTTAAAACTTAGACTAGTATTTATAATAAACCTTACAATTAGCGTGTAATTAAATTATAGTTAAAATCTGTAATTTACAGTAAAGTTTTAGTTTTAGAAAAATAGAATACGTAATTTTATTAAAAATTATAACGTTTGTTATAAGTGACTAAAATACACATTTAGTGTCTTAATATCTAGGAATTAAAAGTAAAAAAAACATGAAAAAAATAATAGTTTTAGTAGTAGCAGTTTTTCTTTTTGCTGAATGTAGCACAGTGCCAATTACTGGTAGAAAACGAATTAATTTTGTAAGTGATGCTCAAGTTTTACCAGCAAGTTTTGCACAATACAAGGGTTTTTTAGAGGAAAACAAACTCTCTTTCAATAAAGAATTAACGAATCAAGTTAAAATGGTTGGTCAAAATATTTCGGCAGCTGTAGATCGTTTTATGAGAGCAAACAATATGGTTGAAGAAGCAAATTCTTACCAGTGGGAATTTAATTTAGTAGAAGATAAAACTGTAAATGCATGGTGTATGCCAGGCGGAAAGGTTGTTTTTTATACAGGTATTATGCCAATTTGCGCTAATAGTAACGGTGTTGCTGCAGTAATGGGGCATGAGGTTGCACATGCATTTGCAAAACATGGTCAAGAAAGAATGACAAACTCTTATGGTCAACAAATAGGTGGTTTATTAGTTGCCTTAGGTACTTCTAGTAAAAGTGCAGAGTCTCAACAAATGTGGAACACAGCTTTTGGTGTAACATCCGGTTTAGGAATGTTAAAGTTTAGCAGAGTTCATGAGCAAGAGGCAGACAGATTAGGCTTAGTTTTTATGATTATGGCTGGTTATGATGGTAAAGAAGCTGCCGAGGTTTGGGTAAGAATGAGCGAAAAATCAGGAGGAAGTTCTCAACCAGAAATATTAAGTACACACCCATCAAATGAATCTAGAATTCAAGATTTAAGAAGTTATTTGCCAACTGCTAAAAAATATGCTGCAGAATATAATGTAAAAGGTAATTTACAAACCAAAAAATAAAATAACAATTAGTTTTCATATATTTAGCCGTTCAAAAATTAATTTTGAACGGTTTTTTTATTTAAAATAAGTATGTTAAAAATAGGAGATAAAAAACTTATAAATGGTTGGGCATTTTACGACTGGGCTAATTCTGTTTACTCACTAGTAATTAGTACTGCGGTTTTTCCTTTATATTATAGCACAGTTACAGACGGTAAAACGGTTTCTTTTCTTTGGATGAAATGGGATCATCCAGATAGTTTGTACAGTTACGCACTTTCTTTTTCTTTTTTAGTAGTTGCTTTTATTTCGCCAATTTTATCCGGAATTGCAGACTACACAGGAAGTAAGAAAAAATTTATGAAGTTTTTTTGTTGGATGGGAGGATTATCCGTAGCCAGTTTATTTTTTTTTGAAGGTTTAGATACTGTTTGGATCGGAATCGTTTTTACAATTTTGGCAAGTATTGGTTTTTGGGCAAGTTTGGTTTTCTACAATGCATATTTACCCGAAGTAGCCCACCAAGAGCAACAAGATAGAGCAAGTGCAAAAGGGTTTATTTATGGGTATACGGGTTCTGTTCTTTTATTGATTTTAAATCTTGCAATGATAATGTTTCCTGGCGTATTTGGGTTTGATGTTAGTATTGACCAAGTGATAAGAATAAACGGTACAGAAGCAGAAATAGCAAAAGCAATAAAGGCGGTAGAAAGTGCAGCTTCATCAATGGCCTCTCGTGTTTCTTTTGTTTTAGTGGGTATTTGGTGGATTGGTTTTGCGCAAATTACTTTTAAAAGATTACCCAATGATATTTATAACAAAAAACCACAGGCAGATTATATTTGGAGAGGTTTTAGAGAATTAAAAATTGTTGCAAAAGAAGTAATGAATTTACCTGTTTTAAAGCGTTTTTTAATTTCATTCTTCTTATTAAGTATTGGTGTTCAAACAACTATTTTAATGGCTGCAATTTTTGGTTCGACAGAGTTGGGTCTGCCAACCATGAACTTAATTGTTACTATTTTATTAGTGCAGATTGTGGCAATTTTAGGTGCATTTGTGTTTTCTAGAATCTCAGAAAAATGGGGGAATATTAAAGCACTAAAAGTTACGATCTTCATTTGGATGATTGTTTGTTTTGCTGCTTTTATGTTAGATAAAAATCAAGAAAATGTAGCGTATCATTTTTACTCATTAGGAGTTTTATTAGGTTTTGTGCAAGGAGCAATTCAATCTTTAACAAGATCTACGTATTCTAAATTATTGCCAGAAACAGAAGATCATGCTACTTACTTTAGTTTTTATGATGTTACCGAAAAAATAGCAATTGTTTTAGGAACTTTTGTATATGGATTTTTATACGAGATAACAGATTCCATGCAATGGTCTGTGTTGTGTTTAGCTATTTTCTTTTTAGCTTCTTTTATCGTATTAAGTACTTTAAAGAAAACGAAACATGTATACTAATAAAAGATTTTTCTGATAGCTATAAAGACAAAAATCAATACAGAATATCCTATAAAAAAGGGAATTATAATTTCTTTTAAATCTAAAACTAAAAGTATACTTATCAATAATAATTGAAAACCTAATCCAAAGGTCGATATTAAAGACATTAACCAATTAGGTAGTGTTTTTCCTTCGGATGCATTTTTATCTAAAGCATAGATTATTTTATCAAAAACGCCATAAAAAGCTTTGTACAAAAAGAAAAGGATATTTACATTTTTTTGTTTTTCTCCTGGTAAAGCAATAGGAGTTTTATCTTCAAAAATTCTACTTGTTGTATCGCCATCAAATCTATTTCTTAGAATTACATAGTAATAATTGTACAAAGTTCCTTGTAATTGAATTCCAAAAAAAGCTAAAAATGTTAGAAATAAACTTGTATCTGTTAAAAACCAAATCGTAATAAAAATGATGAAGTTTAAAATAATATCAGAAACAGAATCTAAAAATCTACCTGTGTAAGACGGGGTTTCTTTTATTCTAGCCAATTCACCATCCGCAGCATCTAAAATAGACTTTAAAATTAAAAAGAAAGCGGCTGCAAAATAATATCCTTTAAAAATACAAAACACACCAATTAATCCAGAAATTACAAATGCGACGGTAACATCTACTGGAGTAAATTTTGTTGTTTTAAGAGAGTTTGCAATGATTCTTGCTAGTGGTCTTCCGTAATCAGAGAAATCAATAAATTGATGTTCTTTAGGTAATTTTGACAAATTAATGCTTTTTTTTACGAGCATTTTTATGACTTTTAAAAGCTATAAAACAGCACAATTTAATATTTTGCAAAAATAAAAAAAGTGTTTCTAATAAGTAACAATTTTCTACATTATTTTACTAAGAATTATTTAAATATTCTTTTAAACTTAAATTAAGTTCTAAAAAAAAAGGCATTGTATTTTTATACAATGCCTTAATTATTTATACAATCTTAAATCTATATAACAGTAATATCAAAAGTTACTTGTAGATCTGTTGCACCACCAGCATTTGTAATATCACCAGTAATTACACCAGTTGCTGACTTGTTTGGTTCGTGTCTTAAAATAATTGTAAAAGTTCCAGCACCTGCACTTCCAGTTAATACATTAAATTTAACACCAACTGGGTTTCCATTACTATCTTGATCAGTATATGTTGCGGTTGCTATATTATTTGTAAATGAGAAAAAGAATTGATGATCTACAGCTTCTTCTAAAATTTCTAAGGTAACATTATCAGCTGGACTTTCTGTTTCATTTAAAATCTCTAAAGTTGCAGCAAACGTTTTATTTTTATCTAAAGCTCCTGAAACAGTTATTACGGGTTCGTTGGGCCCATCGCCATCTAAATCTTTACTTTCTAAAATAATCGTGGCACCGCCATTTTGCGGAATTAAAGTTGCTCTTACTGTTGTAATTACTTCTTCTTCATTAATAACTATTGGATCCTCATTATTAGAACATGCTGCGAAAATTGATGCTATATATACTAAAATTACTATGTTTTTTATTGTTTTCATTATTTTGTTTTTTATGTTTAATATTTAAAGTTTAATTGTAATAAATAATTTCTTCCTAGATCATCTGCAAAGTATCTTAGCCTATTTAAATACTCTCTGTAATTGGTGTTTAAAATATTTGTAACCGTGATTCCTATTGTTACGTTTGTTTTTTGTGATAACTTAAAGGTTGCATCTGTATTAAAATTTAATAAATGATAACTATTTGGAGTAGAACTCACATCAACCAAAACATTTGAATTGGTTGTGGGTATAAAAACTTCAAAATTAGTATCTGGAAATAAGTTTTGTTTAAAAACAAATTCGCTTTCAAAATTAGCATTAAATTGATGCCACTTTTTATTTGTGTACCCAAAACTATTTTGAGTTTTGGCTGCTGGAATATCAATTAAATCTGTGCTATTGACAATATCTTTTCCTCTAATAAAAGATGTTTTGTTGTTAAAATTAATTTGATCCGTAATTTTTTGTAGCCAATTAATGTCTATACCAAACAAACTTGCATTTGTACTTTTATATATCCATACAGGAAAAGCACCGCGAATAGTTTGTTCTGTTCCGTTGGGTTCTATGTACATAAAATTACGAATATGATTAACAAATAACTCTACTAGTAAAGCCGTTTTTTCATTGTTAAAATGATAACTGGTTGACAGTCTATTGGAAGTTTCTTGCTTCATCCGTAAGTCTCCCAACTCAATTCTTGCCGCAGAATGGTGTAAACCATCACTAAATAATTCTGAAGGATTTGGCGCTCTACTAGCTAATGCGTAATTAAAAATGAAAGAGTTTTGTGGATTTAACTCGTGAGAAACTCCTAATGATGAAGAAAAATTATGGTATTTAAATTCAGGGTTTACTAACCATTGCGTGTTAAAATCGCCAATTATTAGAGTACTGAATTCATTGTCATAATTTCTTTCCCTCCACCTACTTTTAAAATAGAATTTCTTTGCATTGATGTAATTAAAATCATACCGAACACCAACATCTAAACTTGTTTTATCATTCAAGAGAAAATTACCAATGGTAAAAACGCCAAGATCATACTTATCATAATCTGGTATCAATCTTTTAACACCTGTATTGGGATCTGCAAAATTATTTTGATAAGCTCCCATAAAACCAACTTTATAGGTTTGGTTAGATTTAGAATCAAATTCAAAACTGGTATTTACAGCATGAGAACTTAAATTTAAATCAATGGCAGGTTTATTTTTATCGGCACCAATACGCAAGTCAAACTCTAATCGTTGGTTATTTTGATAATCATACTGTACTTTTAATTTTCCTAATTTTTTGTATCTTTTATACAAATCTGCTTTTACTAATTGATGCGTTACTTCTTGTCTAGGAGCATTAATAGTGTATGAAAAATCATCAACCACCAGAGGATTATCAGAATTTATAGCATTAACTAAGTCCTCTATATTTCCTAAATGGGACGATTTTAAAATACCAATTTCATTTTTAAGATAGGTGTAATATACATTAAAGCCACTCTCAAATTTTTTTAAACCTGTTTGTACAGAAAAAGCTTGAGACTTTAAGCCTGTATTGGTTAAAACATAATCGGGACTCTCAAAATCGCCATAATTTTTAAGGGTAGTTTTTGCATTTAGATACCATCCTTTTTTTGTTGATTTTGATAAAGACGAATGCAGGCTAAAACCTTGCCCGTTTGTTTGTCCTGTTAAAATACTTTTACCGTAAAGACTGTCTTTTAAAATGATTCTATTTGGCTCTACAACAATTACTCCACCAATTGCATCACCTCCAAATTCTAAGGCATTAGCACCTTTAATTACTGTAATTTTTTCTGCTGTATTAATATCTATATTTGGTGCATGTTCAATTCCCCATTCTTGATCTTGTAAACGAACACCATTTGTCATTAAAATAACTCTACTACTGTGCAACCCATTTATCATCGGTTTTACAATTGTATTACCAGTATTTACAGACGAAACTCCCGAAATGTTTTTTAGTGCATCACCTAAATTTTGACTACTGTATTTATCAATAATATCAGTTTTTAAAACAGTAGTTTGCGCTGTTTTATTTTTTAATCCTGTTGCAGAAGTAATCCTAACTTCTTTAAGGTCTTCTATATGATGTTCTAGATTAAACTCTTTAAAAGTATCTTCTGTTAAGTTGATTAAAACCTCTTTTGTTTCGCAAGATACATGAGAGAAAATCACTTGAAGTTCTCCTTTACACAAGTTTTTAATTTCGAACTTTCCTTGATAATCTGTAGTCGTATATCTATCTAAATTTTTTAGATATACGGTTGCTCCAAAGATAGACGTTCCGTCATGATAGTCGGTAACAGTGCCTTTAAATGTATATGAACAATTTTGTGCGTATCCCGTAAAAAAGAGAATACAAAACAGTGCACATAAAAAGATTTTTTGAGTCATTTTAATGCTTTGATATTAATAATCTAAAAGACTACCTGTAGGCTTTACCTTGAGGTCTTCTTTATCCCAAAGTTTAGGGAAATACTCTCGTTAAAAAGAGAGTTTAAAGTGATTACTATAAAGCAGGTGGACCACGAAGTTGGTAAGATAGTGGCTGATAATCTAATAAGAAATTATATGGAATATTAACAATAATTGTTTCTTCAACGGGTATTATTAATTTATACGTGTTGTTTGTTAGATAACCTTGGTTAATTTTTAAAAAATGGAAATTACAATCTAGTATTTTTTCATGCACATGATTTTCTGTTTTAGAATGACATACAGAATGAGTATGGTTTTCTAAAGCATGTAAAATTTCTATTGATGTAGGAATCATCAATAGAAACAATAAAAAAAGTACGATATGTTTTTTAAACTGTTTGATGTTAGTTTTTTTTCTTTCTTAATTTTAAATTTAACATTTCAACTCCTAGCGAAAATGCAATGGCAAAGTACAAATATCCTTTAGGAATAACACCTACATTTTTGTTAAAAAATTCTGTGTGTGATAAATGAGCACCTTCTGTAATTAACATAAAACCAATTAAAATTAAAAACGACAATGCCAACATCTGAATTGTAGGATTATTATTTACAAAATCACTAATAGGGTTAGAGAAAATCATCATAATAATGATGGATACAATAACAGCAATTACCATAATAAGTAAAGCACCATCTATACCATTTGTCATTCCAACAGCTGTTAAAATACTATCAAATGAGAACACAATATCTATTAAAATAATTTGAAAAATAACGCTTTTAAACGAAATTACTTTGGGTATTTTTATTACTTGCTCTTCATTACTGTTTTCTACTTTTTGACGAATTTCTTTTGTACTTTTATATAATAGAAATAAGCCTCCTAAAAATAGAATAATACTTTGGCCAGTTAATGCAGTTTTAAACCAACCTAAATCAACTTCCCAAAAAGGGTCTTTCATTGCAATCAAATACGAAATGCTAAAAAGCAACAAAATTCTAGTAATCATTGCCAAAGCCAAACCTAAAAGTGTGGCTTTTCTTATTTGATTTTTTGGTAGTTTATTGGCAGTTATAGAAATAAAAATAATATTATCTATACCTAAAATAATTTCTAAAAAAGTTAGTGTCAATAATGCAACCCAAGTATCTGCATGCGCAAATATTTCCATATTATTTCGTTTTGTAAATAGTACCTTTTTTCGTGAAGTTTGAAAAGCCAATTTTTACCGTAAAATCATAAGAATCCTCATGAATTTCATTAATCTGAACAAACATTGGATCTTTTTGTAAATCCGTTTTTGGATTGATGTATTTTAAAGTGTAAAAGAAATTATTTTTCCATTTAATAGACAAAGTATCTACATGCAATCCGTGTTTACTAATTTGTATACTATCTTTTCTAATAATTGTTTCTTTTACAAAATCTTTACCAGCAGGAATTTCAAAAACACCTATTTTAAATTTGTTTGACTCATCTTTAAACTCTGATTTACAAGAGGTAAAAAGAAAGCAGTAGGTAGTAAGCAATGCCCAGTAAGTAAACAGCCTATAATTTTTAAGTTGTAATTTTAAGTTCATAATTATCTATATTCCTGTATAATTTGATGGTGTAATGGCTTTTAATTCTTTTTTAATTTCTGATGAAACCTCTAAAGTGTCAATAAAATCTGCAATAGATTTTTGATTGATTTTCTCGTTTGTTCTTGTCAAGCCTTTTAATGCTTCATAAGGATTTGGATATGCTTCACGTCTTAAAATAGTCTGAATAGCTTCTGCAACAACAGCCCAATTATTTTCTAAATCTTGCTCAAATTTTTGTTTGTTTAGCAACAATTTATTCAATCCCTTTAGGGTGGATGTAAAACCAATAATTGTATGTCCAAAAGGAACGCCAACATTACGTAAAACAGTACTATCTGTTAAATCTCTTTGTAATCTTGATATTGGTAATTTTGCTGATAAATGTTCAAAAATTGCATTGGCAATTCCTAAATTTCCTTCAGAGTTTTCAAAATCAATGGGATTTACTTTGTGCGGCATTGCAGAACTTCCTACTTCACCAGCCTTAATTTTTTGCTTAAAATAATCCATAGAAACATAAGTCCAGAAATCTCTGTCTAAATCTATGATGATTGTATTGATTCGTTTTAAATTGTCAAATAAAGCAGCTAAATGATCATAATGTTCTATTTGTGTAGTAGGAAAAGAATGCTGTAAACCTAAACGTTCTTGCACAAATTCGCCACCAAAAGCTTTCCAATTAATTGTTGGATATGCAACTTTATGTGCGTTGTAATTACCAGTTGCACCGCCAAATTTAGCAGCACTTGGTATATCGTTTAATAATTTAAATTGCTCTTTTAAACGAACTACAAAAACGTCAATTTCTTTACCTAATCTGGTTGGCGACGCTGGTTGACCGTGCGTTCTTGCCAACATCGAAATATCTTTCCATTCAATCACTAATTCTTCTAAACGCGCTACCACTTCAAAATAATGAGGCACAAAAACGTCGTTCATCGCTTCTTTAATAGAAAGCGGAATTGCAGTATTATTAATGTCTTGAGAAGTTAATCCAAAGTGGATAAATTCTTTATGTTTTTGCAAACCTAAAGCATCAAATTTTTCTTTGATAAAATACTCAACCGCCTTAACATCATGATTGGTAATTTTTTCAATATCCTTAATTTTCTGAGCATCTTCAGTTGTAAAATCAGTATAAATTTTACGCAAATCAGTAAATAAGTTGTTATTAAAATCAGCTAATTGTGGCAGCGGAATTTCGCACAACGCAATAAAGTATTCAATTTCTACACGAACTCTGTATTTTATTAAAGCTTCTTCAGAAAAATAATCGGCTAATTTTGATATTTTACCTCTGTAACGCCCGTCAATAGGTGAGATTGCATTTAGTTGTGTTAATTTCATCTTTTATTATGTTGTGAAGTACAAAAATAGTGAATTCAACAGATTTATAAAGTAGATTTCTGATGTTTTTTAAAGACGAATTTTACGAATTAACAGAAATAAAAGTAGATAGTTTATTTAAGATTATGATTTTAATAAAACAAAAATATTTCATAAAATTTTTAAAATTTTAATCCTACAAAAACCTAAATTAGTTTTCTATTCTTATACTTTTAAATGTGTATTATTTATTTCTTAAATTTTGCAATTTCTGTTTTTCTATCAATTTTAAAATATGATTTGCTCTGGCTTTTGTGCCTTTATTTTGATGAATAATTATAGTTAAAATAAGATGTCTTAACTCAGAATGAACCCAATCTCTTTCTAATCCTAATTGATATAAAGTTGTCATTTTATAGGTGCTCACAGTAATTTTTTGAGGGGTAATTAACCAATCAAAACCTGTTTCAATAATTCTATCAATATAGGTTTTTGTTAATTTTTTACGAACTTCATTATTTTTTTAGTACAAAAAGCAATGGCTAAAAGTTCGCAAATTTTGGCACAAGATTTAATAGCGTTGTCAAATTTTAGAGTCGAATTTTACTTGAAAAATATCTAAATGAGGTAAAATCCAATTTAATTGATGCTGATTGCAAATCCATTCTAAAATCCAGGCAGCTTTATTAGAAGTTATACTGTCAATATCAAAAGTAATAAAAACTAAATCTTTAAATAAAATTCGATTTTCTATCACAATATTTGAGACTCTTTTTCGGTTTTCCCTTGTTGGGTTTTCTATATTGTTGAGTTGTTCTGTTAAATAAAGAATGCTCATTTTATTCTGATTTATGTATATTTACTTTAAAATTTTTATAATGCTAAATATAAAAAAACTTGTTTTTGCATTTATTGCTTGTTTTTTTACAAGTAATGCTATAAATGCTCAGAAAATCAATCAATTTAACGACAAAAAACAACGAACAGGCACTTGGGTAAAATATTATTCGGATGATAAAATACGATATACGGGTCAGTTTGAAAACGGAAAAGAAACTGGCGTCTTTAAATTTTATGATATTTCAAATTCTGCTGTTCCTATAATTATTAAAACTTATTCTAATAATGATACTATTTTAGTTGAATTTTATACGATTAAAGGTAAACTGCAAAGCAAAGGTTTTTTTGTAGGTAAAAATAGAGTTGGAAACTGGGTTTACTATTTTAAGGATGGTAAAACAATGTCTGAAGAAGTTTATAAAGCAGGAAAATTAGAAGGTAAATTGGTTAATTATTATCCAAACGGAAAAGCGACAGAAATTACTTTTTATAAAGAAGGATTAAAAGACGGGCTTTCGCAAAAATACGCTAGCGACGGAGTTTTAATTGAAGAAATTACCTACAAAAAGGACAAACCAAATGGACCTGCAAAGTATTTCGAATTAAATGGAAAGCTTAAAGAAGCCGGTTTTTATAAAGACGGAAAAAGAGTAGGTGAGTGGGACTATTATATTGATGGAGAAACATCATCCGATGAAAACCTAAAGAATAAAAAAGCTACGTACACTAAGAAAAAAGAGAATTAGGTTTAAGCTAGTGGCGTTCTAGATTTTAAGTGTTTTAGTAGTATAAAGTTATATTTTTTTATGATTTTAAATGGTTAGTTTTTTTAAAAAATTACCTCATAATTGAATCTAATAATTGCATCAATTCTTTCAATCAATAAATCCTAATCAAATTTGTAACTTTGCAACCTCAAAATTAAAAAATGAAACGAGTAGTTGTTGGTCTTTCTGGTGGTGTAGACTCTAGTGTTACAGCACTTTTATTAAAAGAACAAGGTTTTGAAGTGATTGGTCTTTTTATGAAAAATTGGCATGATGATTCTGTCACAATATCAAACGAATGTCCTTGGTTAGAAGATAGTAACGATGCAATGATTGTTGCCGAAAAATTAGGAATTCCTTTTCAAGTGGTAGATTTAAGCGAACAATATAAAGAGCGTATTGTAGACTATATGTTTAATGAATATGAAAAAGGAAGAACTCCAAATCCTGATATTCTTTGTAACCGCGAAATAAAGTTTGATGTCTTTATGGATATTGCTCTAAAATTAGGAGCAGATTATGTTGCAACGGGCCATTATTGCAGAAAAGGAGAGGAAATTATTGATGGAAAACCGGTTTATAAATTATTAGCAGGTAAAGACAACAATAAGGATCAATCGTATTTTTTATGTCAACTTTCGCAAGCACAATTAACAAAAGCGTTGTTCCCGATTGGTGAACTTACAAAACCAGAAGTTAGAGAAATTGCCAAAAATGCTGATTTAATTACAGCAGAAAAGAAAGATTCTCAAGGTTTATGCTTTATAGGTAAAGTACGTTTGCCAGAATTTTTACAGCAAAAATTACAACCAAAAGAAGGCATAATTGTTACAATACCTTCGGATTTTGAGCAGTATACAAAAACGCATCCTGAGTTTGAAAACAAGGAAGCAGAACTCGCTTATTTTTCAACAAAATTCTCCTACAAAAAAGAAGACGGAAAAGTAGTTGGTAAACACCAAGGAGCACATTATTTTACAAAAGGACAACGTAAAGGATTAAATGTTGGCGGTACAAAAGAAGGTTTGTACGTTATAGAAACGGATGTTATAGAAAATGTAATTTACGCAGGCGAAGGCAAAAGCCATAAAGGTTTATATAGAAATGTGTTGTTTGTTTCTAACAAAGAATTGCATTGGATTCGTGAAGATTTAGCTTTAAAAGTTGGGGAAACAATGAATGTGGATGCAAGAATAAGATATAGACAAGTTTTAGAAAAAGCTACTTTACACAAGGTTGAAAAGGGATTGTATGTAGCGTTTATCAATAAACAATCTGCAATACAAGAAGGTCAATTTGTTGCTTGGTATCAAAACGAAGAATTGTTAGGTTCTGGTGTAATATCCTAATAAAAATATTTAAAATCGTAAAAAAGTAGTAATTTCGAAAAGTGAAGAAATTACTGCTTTTTTTAGGTATTGCTAGCTTTTTGAGTTCTTTTTCTCAAGCAGAAGATGCTTGGGTTTATTTAAAAGACAAACCAAATGCAGCAACTTTCTTGCAAAACCCTTTGCAGATGCTTTCGCAACGTTCTTTAGATAGAAGAACAATACAAAATATTCCATTAGATTTAAAAGATGTTCCTGTTGATGTTATTTATTACAATCAATTAAAAAACGACGTAAATATTACTGTTTTAGGGAAGTCTAAATGGTTAAATGCCATTCATATTCAGGGTACAGAAACGAATATTAATGCACTTTTAAATACCTATTCTTTTATTGAATCAATCGATTTTGCCGATAAAAGTTTAAATGCAAATGCTAAAAAGAAAAGTTTAAATGGACTTGCTAATAATAAGAGCAAGAAAAAAAATGCTTCACACAAAAATAAATTCGCTGAAACTAAAACCGACTTTAAGTACGGAAGTGCCGAAAGTCAGATTAAAATGTTGAAAGGAGATTTTTTACATCAACAAAATTTTACAGGCAAAGGAATGATAATTGCTATTATAGATGCGGGTTTCCCAAATGTAAATTCTCTGGATGCTTTTCAAAGAATAAGAGATAACAATCAAATTTTAGGAGGTTATAATTTCGCGGACAGAAATACCGATTTATATACTAGAAATAATCATGGAACCCATGTTTTATCAACAATTGCTGGTTATTTAGAAAATCAATTTATGGGTACAGCGCCAGATGCAAAGTTTTATTTATTTATTTCTGAAATTGCAGAAACAGAAACTATTTTAGAAGAAACGCTTTGGGTAGAAGCTGCGGAAAAAGCAGATAGTTTAGGCGTAAATGTGATTAATACTTCTTTAGGATACACCACTTTTGACAATCCAAATTACAGTTACACCTATGCAGATATGGACGGAAAAACAACTTTTATCTCTAGAGGAGCAGAAATTGGTGCGTCTAGAGGAATGATTTTGGTAAATGCTGTCGGAAATGAGGGGAATGATTCTTGGAAATATATTAGTGCGCCTGCAGATGCTGTGGCTGTTTTTTCAATAGGAGCGGTAAACTCTTCAGAAAATATAGCGTCTTTTAGTTCTTTTGGGCCAACGGCCGATACTAGAATAAAACCAGATGTTTTAGCACAAGGGCAAAGTTCTGCAATTATTAATTATTTATCTGGAAACGTTTCAACATCAAACGGAACCTCTTTTTCATCGCCGATAATGGCTGGTGTTATCGCTTGTTTTTGGCAAGCTTTTCCTAATAAAACGAATTTTGAAATTATGGATGTGATTCGTAAATCTGCTGATAGATTTAATACACCAACGGATCAATATGGATACGGAATTCCTGATTTTGAAGCTGCATATCATCAAGTATTGATGCTAGATAATTTTAAGGATTCATCAATCAAAATTTTCCCTAATCCTATAAAAGACATATTTTCTATTTCTGTTGATGAGTATGCTGCAGAAAGTCTGTCAATAAAAATATTTAATACCTTAGGACAATTGGTTTTTGAAAAATCTAGATTGACATCAAAAACCATTGATAGTAATGATTTAAAAAACGGAATTTACATTTTAAAAATTCAATACGAAAATCAGCAAAAAACAGTTAAACTGATAAAAAAATAATGACAAATAAAATAACAGAACTTTTTAATATAAAATATCCAGTAGTACAGGGAGGAATGATTTGGGTTTCTGGTTATAAATTAGCTTCGGCAGTTTCAAATGCTGGCGGTTTGGGTTTAATAGGAGCAGGGTCAATGTATCCAGAAATTTTAAGAGCACACATTCAAAAATGTAAAAAGGCAACAAATAAACCTTTTGGTGTAAATGTACCAATGTTGTACCCAGATATTGAAAAAATTATGGACATTATTGTGGATGAAGGCGTGAAGATTGTTTTTACCTCTGCAGGAAACCCTAAAACATGGACCTCTTTTTTAAAGGATAAAGGAATCACAGTAGTACATGTTGTAAGTTCTGTAAAGTTTGCTTTAAAAGCCGAAGCAGCAGGTGTTGATGCCGTTGTTTGTGAAGGTTTCGAAGCTGGTGGACATAATGGCCGTGAAGAAACCACAACTTTTGCGTTAATACCGATGGTGAAAGAATTGTTAAAAATTCCTGTAATTGCTGCGGGAGGAATTGCATCAGGAAGAGGAATGTTAGCTGCGATGGTTTTGGGTGCCGATGGAGTTCAAATAGGTAGTAGGTTTGCGGCAACAGTAGAATCTTCTGCGCATCAAAATTTTAAAAACACAATAATTGATGTAAAAGATGGCGGTACGCAATTAACATTAAAGGAATTAGCTCCTGTACGTTTGGTGAAAAATAAATTTTATGATGAAATTCAAGAATTATATTTACAAAATCCATCCAAAGAAAAATTAAAAGAATTATTAGGCAGAGCAAGAGCAAAAAAAGGAATGTTTGAAGGCGATTTAGAGAATGGAGAGCTAGAAATTGGTCAAATTGCAGGATTAATTCATGAAATAAAACCTGCAAAAGATGTTTTAGAAGACATTATTACTGAATTTAACTTAGTTAAATCCTTTGTGGGTGGGCTTTAAAAGTTTTTTTAAAATAATTTTAATATTTCATGTACTCAATGATTTTTTGGCATTATCTTTGCAACTTAATATAATGTTGATAGGAATTAATCTAGCAACGCAATAAATTTTTTTATAATGAATAAAGGTATCGTAAAATTTTTCAATGAATCTAAAGGATTTGGATTCATCACTGAGGAAGGAAACAACAAAGAACATTTTGTACATGTGTCAGGATTAATCGATGAAATTCGTGAAAACGATGAAGTTGAATTTGACTTACAAGATGGTAAAAAAGGATTAAACGCAGTAAACGTAAGAGTATTATAATATATTATATCTATTACTAGTTAATTTTTTATCTAAAAGCCTATCAATAATTTGATAGGCTTTTTTAGTTTTACAAAATAATATAAGATTTTTATATAAAAAAAACAATATTTTATTTTGTAATTGATTTATTGGTGTTATATTTGCAACTAATAAACGTTGTTAGTAATTAAGTTAACAACACAATAATTTTTATAATGAATAAAGGTACCGTAAAATTTTTCAACGAATCTAAAGGATTTGGATTTATCACTGAAGAAGGATCAAACAAAGAACATTTTGTACATGTGTCAGGATTAATTGACGAGATTCGTGAAAACGATGAAGTTGAATTCGACTTACAAGATGGTAAAAAAGGATTAAACGCAGTAAACGTAAGAGTATTATAATATATATCTATTACTAGTTAATTTTTTATTTAAAAGCCTATCAACAAATGTTGATAGGCTTTTTTAATTTTATAAAAACAATATGTTATGATTATTGATGCTAGAAAAAGAGTAAATATTAGTCTTGGAATTTTTGTGGAAATAGTATTAAAACCACATCAACGAACAGGAGAACTAA
>NZ_MSCM01000001.1:697785-992361 GCF_002954665.1 Polaribacter glomeratus
ATTGAGCCAGAACTAACGCAAGGAATTGTTGCTAAAATATTGACTAAATCAGTTACACATCCTCATGGAATTAAAGTGCAATTAGAATCCGGTCTCGTTGGTAGAGTTAAGAATATTATCGAATAATTATTTTACAGGAATTTTAATTTCATATACTTTTCTACTGCTATTGTTCAGTTTATTTTCTCTCAACCAAGGGTTCAAAATCTTGAATTCCTTGTAGTTTAAACCATATCTTTTTGCAAATGTTGTAATATTTGAAATTGCAGTATCAACTTTAATTGTATTCGTTTTTGGTAACGTATATAAATCTTCTTGTTCAAAAACAAAACCGTATTTCTCAGGGTTGTTTATAATTTCTTTTAGAGCGATAATTCTAAAAATATAGCGCTCTGTTTCATCTGGTAAAAGGGCATCATAATAATTGGTAACTTCTTGTTCTTTTATTCTTCTAGATATCCCGTAAACACCAGCGTTATATGATGCAGCAGCAAGTGTCCAAGAGCCAAATTTTTCTTTGGCATTTTTTAAATACTCTGCAGCTACTTCTGTAGATTTTTCTATATGATATCTTTCATCAACATTATCGTTTATTTCTAAACCATATTCTTTACCCGTTTCCTTCATAAAATGCCACATACCAGCCGCGCCAACAGATGATGTTTCATCGGTAAAACCACTTTCGGCCAATGCTAGGAATTTAAAATCATCAGGTAAACCGTGCTTTGCTAATAAAGGTTCTATAATAGGTAAATATTTATTAGCACGTTTTAAGAGTAACAAACCATTAGATTGCCAATAGGTGTTTACTAGTAATTCTCTTTCCATTCGTTCTTTAACATCTGCAATTTCTAGAGGAACTCTTTCTCCTGCAAGGTTTAAGTTAGTAGGTAGTTTTAGTGCTTGTATTTTATAGTTTATATGTGTCCCAATTTTTGGGTCATTTACAACAACATTCTCAGCATTTTTATTACCAGCGCTAACGCATAAAAAGATTACAGAAATGACGCTTATTACCGAAATTATTTTGAAAGTTTTACTCATTTTAGTTTGAAATTTGATGATTAAAAGTACTCTAATTTTAGTTCTCAGTTTAAATAATTATTAATTTTTTCTGATATATTTTTTGCTTTTATAATAATCATAGCGTGGTCTCCATCAATGATTTGCTCACAATCATGAATGTGTTTAATAGGGAATACATTGTCTTTTGTACCATGAATATGTAAAATAGGACCAATTGGTTTTTCTTGTTTCCAATTTAAAACCGTTTGAATAGACCATTCTATATACGTTTTATCTTTAACTGTTAAATACCTTTTGTAGTTTTCTGCTTTTTTTCTAAGGTATTTTCCAATAAAAAATTTACTATAATTGTCAAAATTAGTAACAATACTTGTTGGAAAAAGTTTGTAAATTTTACTAGCATTTGCAAATTTAAACCTCTTTGGGAATTCATTTTTAGATTTAACACTAGAGATAATAATAATTTTTTTAGTATCTAAAAACTTACTCATTTCTTGCACCAAAATTCCACCAAACGAAACACCAATCAAAACAGGATTTTTATGCCTAACATCATCGGCCATTCTCATGGCGTAATTAACGAGAGATTCTTCTTGCGAAATAGGCTTTTTCCACTCTAAGTAATGCAATTCGAACTCTGGGTTTAGGGTAAGCTTTTTAAAAATTCCAGGACCAACGCCTAGTCCAGGCATTAAGTAGATATGTGTTTTAGACATTTTAATGTTTATTTTTTTAAAAATTATAAATTCAAATTATAACATTATTTAGAGCAAGTTTAATGCCAAGAAATAAAGTTACTTTATCTATTGTCTGAAAGAAAGCGAAATATTTTTTTATATGCTTAATATAACTGTTTTTGAGTTCTATTTAGTGTTATTGTTTATAAAGAATTGTAATTTAAAAAAATAAAGAAAAAAGCTTAGAATCATTTTAAAACTAGTAGATTAAAAGTAAAAAAGCTAATTTTTGCAGATGTGAATACTTATTGGAGCGGTAATCTAAACTACATTGATTCAATTCGTTAGTTCTCAAATTAAGAATTTTGAGGAAACACTGACCAATTTTTAGCATTTATAAAATAGCTATAAAGTTTTTAATAATGATACTGAATTAGATATCGCTTTTTTGATTTATTTTTTGAACCTTGGCTTTTAATCAGCAACTTGTAATTTTTTTGTTAGCTAAAAGGTTTTATAAACACCCTAAATTATTTATCCGTAGTATTTTATAAAAATTAATCAACAATGATTTGTAACCTTCTAAAATAAAATACCAGTTAAGATTATAATCATAACTGGTATTTTATCAGTAAAAAATTAAACAGTAAGCTAGAGAAAAATCCTGTCTGTTAAGATAAAAGTGTTTTAAAATTAGTCAACTTTTTTTAAGTGAAAGTATAAATTAGTGCTTCATTTTTAAATACTGTTGCCTATTTTTTTTAACCTTCAATTTTTACATTTCCTATTTTTCTTTTTAATAACTTATATAATCTACAATTTCTAATCCATAACCGATCATACCAACTCTTTTGGTTTGTTCTGTATTTGTTATCAGTTTTAATTTACTAATGTTTAAATCGTGCAGAATTTGTGCGCCAATTCCGAAATCTCTTTGATCCATTCCAATTGCCGGAGCTTTTAACTCGCCGTTTTTCTGATTTTCTTTTAAAACGGATAATCTACTCAATAAATTTTTAGATTCATTTTGCTGATTAATAAATAAAATAGCCCCTTTTTCTGCTTCATTAATTACTTGAAACATTTGGTCTAATTTTTTATCTGCATTATTAGTTAAAGTACCAAGAATATCATTGTTTACTAAAGTAGAATTTATTCTTGTTAAAACACTTTCTTCATTAGTCCAAGAGCCTTTTGTTAATGCAATATGAAGTTGGTTATTGGTTGTTTGTTCGTAAGCTCTTAATCTAAATTTTCCAAAACGAGTTTCAATTTCAAAATCTTCTTTCTTTTCAATCAAAGAATCATGCTCCATTCTGTAAGCAACCAAATCTTCTATAGATACAATTTTAATATCAAACTTTTTGGCTACTTTTAAAAGCTGTGGTAAACGTGCCATCGTGCCATCATCATTCATGATTTCTACAATAACACCTGCAGGTTTTAAGCCAGCTAAACGAGCAAAATCTATAGCTGCTTCTGTATGCCCAGTTCTGCGTAATACGCCACCTTCTTTAGCTTTTAAAGGAAAAATATGACCAGGTCTTGCTAAGTCAAAAGGTTTTGTTTCTGGGTCAATTAACGCCTTAATTGTTAAAGCTCTGTCTGCAGCCGAAATACCGGTTGTAACTCCTTTACCACGTAAATCAACAGAAACTGTAAAAGCCGTTTCCATAGGGTCGGTGTTGTTATGCACCATCATTCCTAGTTCTAATTCTTTACAACGGTTTTCTGTTAATGGTGTACAAATTAAACCACGACCGTGCATTGCCATAAAGTTTACCATTTCTGAGGTAACTTTTTCTGCAGCTGCTAAAAAATCACCCTCATTTTCACGATTTTCGTCATCAACAACAATAATAATTTTACCATTTCTGATGTCATTAATTGCTTCCTCTATGGTATTTAATTGTGTGTCTTTTTGTAAATTTTGTGCTGTCATATTTTCGTACCTTTTTTTGGTATAATTTTTTTGAACAAATTTATAATTGGTTGTAAAAAGGAATCTAAATTAAATATTCCCTTATCTTTTGTAGCTCTTCTGGTTAATAATATTGCTACAGGTATCATAATAATTGCAGAAATCCAAGATCCTAAAAATGAGGTTATGGTACTTTCTTCTGCTAAATTTTTACCAAATGTATTTGCAAAGAAATAGATTACATATACGGCAATTGCTAATATCATTGGCAAGCCAAAACCACCTTTTCTAATTATAGAACCTAAAGGCGCACCTATAAAAAAGAGAATAATACAAGACAGAGAAAATGCAAACCTATTGTAGTATTCTGTATCGTAAAAGTTTAATATTTTTCTTCTCCATTTTATAGTAAGATTATTGTTTTTTAAATTACTAACAACCCTATTTGTTTTTGCAATAGCCGAATTTAATATCGTAACTTTTTCTTGGTCTTGAAAGTTCTGAATTGTGCTTTTCTCTAATTTTTTATTTTTTAAGGAATCGGGATACTTATACAATTCATTAGCTTGTGTGCTTAAAAAAATATTTTTAGCTCTAATATCTAATGTTTCGTAATAACTTTCTTTTAACTTTGGTATGGTATCTTGAATTTCTTTTAAGCTATACATCATTGGGTAGCCTTTACTACTCAAAGAATCCAGGCCACCTTCATCTAGGGCATTACCAATATCAATATTAAATTCATATTCTTTAAAAGTGGCGTTAGAAGCTGCCATTTTTGATCTTTTAATTGATGTTCTTGCAGATTTTACATGCTCTTCATAATAATTACCATCATATAAAATAAAGGTCATATATCTACTTCCTTCTTCTGTAATTATTTTTCCTCTTTTTGCTGTTATTACTTTCTGATTTCCTCTATTTCCTTTTAAGTCATAGATTAATACATTTTTTAGCAGGTTTTTTTCTTCACCATATTTTTCATCAAATTTTATTTGATAACCTGGTAAATCTGCATTAAAACTTCCAGGAATTAAAGCCATTGCTGGTTGTTTCTTTTTTATGTTCTGCTTTAAATTTATTTGCTTAAATACAGCATAAGGATAGACATTATTTAAAAACAAGAAATTGATACCGCTTAAAAATATTGCTAAAATCCCAATTGGTCTTACCAATCGTTGCAGAGAGATTCCTGCAGATTTTGCTGCGGCAAATTCGTAGTTTTCACCCAAATTTCCCAAGGCCATTATTGATGAGAGTAGAACACCAATTGGCAATGCCTGCGGTATGATCATTAAAGTTGTATAGTACAAAAACTTTAAGATAAAAATAAGGCTAATTCCTTTACCTGCAATATTTTCGAACGCCTGCCATAAAGCCTGCATCACTAGTACAAAAAGTACAATTAGAAATGTAGCTATAAAAGGTTTAAAAAAACTTTTTAAAAGGTATTTATCTAAAATTTTCATAAAACGTAAAAATAGCATCTTAATTATTAAGATGCTACTAATTTTCTGTTAATTGAAATAATTAATCTATCGTGTATTTTTGGCTTAAATACTTCTTTTTATCAAACTTAAAAAAAGAATCTGATAATGGTTGATTACTTTTAAAGTCAGTAATTGTGAACGTGGTTTTAGATCCATTTGAACCTGTTTGTATTAGTTTGTAAATATGCATTGTTTTAGCATCTATACCTAACTCTACTTTAACGATATCAGAATTACTATCTATAGGATTTAGTGTCACGAACTGAATTTTTCTACCATTTACATCTTGTAATTTTCCCATTTTAAAGTTATAACCTTCCTTATAAAAAGTTAATAATTTTGAAGGATAGATAAAGCCGTCATCACCATCTAAATCACCATTTGTAATCGAAATTTCTTTTTCATCATTATTAATTACATACAGTTTTATACCATCGTACATAAAATCATTTCCTAAGTATTTTAAATTATACTTTTCTCCCTTTAAATAAATTTCACCTCTTATTGGTGGTTCATCACCCTCTTTAATTCCTGCATCTAAATTGCTTAAAGTTTGGCTAAAACCGATAAACATGTTTTGGTAAGCTCCCATTTTTGTAGAAACTTCTTCTAATAAAGATTTTGCACCTTTAGCGTTTTGAGAAATAGCTATTGTTGTTATAAATAAACTTAAAAATAAAGTTGTTATTTTTTTCATATTTAGTAATTGTGAACTCGATTTTTTTCGAGCGTTTATTGTTTCTTTTCGTTTTCTAATAATTGTTCTAATGCTACAAAATCGGGCACTAAAACCTGTCTTGCTTTACTTCCTTCAAAACCACCAACAATACCAGCGGCCTCTAATTGATCAATTAATCTCCCAGCTCTGTTATAGCCTAGTTTTAATTTTCTTTGTAATAATGAAGCAGATCCTTGTTGTGCTATTACAATAAGTTCTGCTGCATCTTTAAACAGTTTGTCTCTATCTGCAATATCAATATCAATACTTGTGCCACTTTCATCATCTACATATTCTGGTAGTAAATAAGCATCGGCATAGGCTTTTTGAGAGCCAATAAAATCTGTAATTTTTTCAACTTCGGGAGTATCAATAAAAGCACATTGTATTCTATTTATTTCATTTCCAGCAGTATATAGTAAATCTCCACGTCCAATTAGTTGATCTGCACCACCAGAATCTAAAATGGTTCTAGAATCTATTTTTGAAGTAACTCTAAATGCAATTCTTGCAGGAAAATTTGCTTTAATTATACCTGTAATTACATTTACAGAAGGTCTTTGTGTTGCTACTATTAAGTGAATACCAATTGCTCTAGCCAATTGTGCTAAACGTGCAATTGGGGTTTCTACCTCTTTACCAGCAGTCATAATTAAATCTGCAAATTCGTCAATTACCAATACAATATATGGTAAAAAGTGATGCCCGTCATTAGGGTTTAATTTACGTTTTTTAAACTTAACGTTATACTCTTTTATATTTCTTACCATGGCAGCTTTTAACAAGTCATACCTGTTATCCATTTCAATACATAAAGAATTTAATGTGTGTACTACTTTGGTTGTATCTGTAATGATAGCTTCTTCTACATCAGGCAATTTTGCCAAATAATGACGTTCAATTTTATTAAATAAAGTTAATTCTACTTTCTTCGGATCAACCAAAATAAATTTGACTTCTGCAGGGTGTTTCTTATACAAAAGTGATGTTAAAACAGCATTTAATCCAACAGATTTTCCTTGACCGGTAGCACCTGCCATTAACAGGTGTGGCATTGTTGCTAAATCTACCACAAAAGTTTCATTAGAAATTGTTTTACCCAAAGCGATAGGCAATTCCATTTGTGATTCTTGAAATTTCTTTGACGAAATTACAGAATGCATAGAAACAATGGTCGATTTTTTATTGGGTACTTCTATACCAATGGTTCCTTTTCCTGGAATTGGCGCAATAATTCTAATTCCTAAAGCAGATAAAGACAAAGCAATATCATCTTCTAAATTTTTAATTTTCGAAATTCTAATTCCTGCTTCAGGAACAATTTCATATAAAGTAATGGTAGGACCAACAGTAGCTTTAATTTCTGCAATACCAATTTTATAGTTTTTTAACGTTTCTACAATTCGGTCTTTATTTGCCTCTAATTCTTGCGGATCAATTGAGATACTTTCGTTGTATTGTTTTAATAAGTTAAAGGTTGGAAATTTAAAGTTTGATAGCTCTAAAGTAGGGTCAAACTCACCAAAGTCTTTTAATATTTTATCTGATAAATTTTCGGTAGATGATTCTTCTTCTTCCGTTTCTTCAATATCAATTTCTAATTCTTTAACTGTTTCCTCAACAAGTAGTTCAGGGTCTTTTTCAATTTGTAAAACAATACCTTTATTTTTAGAGGAAACATCAGAGTGTTTTTCAATAGTTGGTTTTAAGTTTTCTAGCGATAATTCAAATTCTGATTTTTTGTCTTTTTTTAAGTTGATAGACTCTGCACTTGAATCCTTTATAATTTTTTCTGATGGTGTATCTAGACTTTCAGATTCAAAGCTAGCAGCTTCTTTTTCTAGTCTTTTTTGTTTCATTTTTTCAAATAAAACATCAAATGAAACTTTATAACGAATTATTAAATAAGTAATTAAAGTGAATGTTAAAACGATTATTAATCCAGTTTTTCCTATAAAAGTTTGCAGGTAATTATTAATTTCAAAACCAATAACGCCAGATAAAAGGGCATACTTCGTGTTTAAAAACCCAAAAGTAACAGAAATCCATAGTAGTGATAGTAAACCCCAATTCCAAGAAATAATTATTCTAGCAAATTTCTTTTGAAAAAGGATATGAAATCCTGTTAAAAAAACTTGAAACGGAATAATAAAAGCAGCAAGCCCAAAACCTTCATAAATAAAAAAGCTACTAAGATTAGCGCCAATTTTGCCTAAAAGGTTTTTACTTTTAACAGTTTTATCAGTTAAATAATTTAAAGTACTTTGATCGTCTTGCCAGTTAAATAAAAATGAAATAAAGGCTATAGATAAAAAGACAGCAAATAATATTAAAAATAACGAGAATAATGTTTTTGATTGCCTTGATTTTAGGTATGAAAAAATATTCGTTTTTTCTACTTTCTTAGCAGTTGTTTTATTGGTACTTAATTTCTTTTTGGCCATTAAAATTTAATTATACTTTTAAAAAGTAAAGATACTTTTTTGTTTAAAATAACAATAAAATTTTAGGTAGATAGATAAAACCAGCAACAATTAAAGAAATAAGTGCGGCAAAGGTTGGTATACCAGCGGCAATATCTTTAACCAAACCAATTTTTATATGATACTCTGGGTGTACAAAATCTGCTAATTCTTCAATAGCCGTGTTTGCTGCTTCTGCTACTAAAACTAAACCAATAACAATAAATTGTAAACACCATTCAGTATCAGAAATATTAAAATAAAATCCTAATATCGTTGCAATTAAGGCAAAAAATAACTGAGCTTTTATGCTATCTTCTGTTGTAATCAAAATATAAAAACCTTTAAAGGCATACTTTAAACTCCTTAATCTTCCTCTTAAATAACCATCATTAGGATTTTTCATAAATTAAATTGCTTTTAAGGCAGCCTCGTAATTTGGCTCATCAACAATGTCAGGAACTTGTTCTGTATAAACTATATTTCCGTTTTCATCAACAATAACAATAGCTCTTGAATGTAAGTGGGCAAGGGGTCCGTTTGTAATTTCTACTTCATAATCTTTTCCAAAACTACCAGTAGCAAAATCAGAAAGCATTATAACATTTTCAATTCCTTCTGCACCACAAAAACGGGCTTGAGCAAATGGTAAATCTTTAGAAATACATAAAACTACTGTGTTTTTTAGATCTGCTGCTTTTTTATTAAATTCTCTTACAGAAGCAGCACAAGTACCAGTATCTACACTTGGAAAAATATTTAAAATAATTTTTTTACCAGCATAGTCTTTTAAATTTTTTACTGATAAATCTACAGCAGTTAATTTAAAATCAGCTGCTTTACTACCGGTTTTAGGTAAAGTACCAATTGTATTTATTGCATTTCCTTTTAGTGTAATATTTGCCATTTTTTTATTTTTAAGTTCGGTCAAAAATAACACAAAAAAGAAAACTCCTTCTATAATTACTCAGTTTTTAACGACGTATTAACAAAAAGCAGTATTGTGTTGTATTTTAAGTTTTTTTTCTGACAGAAAATAATGAGACAAAAAGTGAGTTTCCTCTTAATATAAAGAGTGTTTTAAACAACTATTTTAGGATGATAATCGATGGTTTTAAAAATTTAGATTGATTTATTAAACTTATCAAACCAAAAATAGGACCAATTGCTAAAACTGAAAAAACCAAATTTGAGTTTGTAGAATTGAATAAGCTACTTATAACTTGAATGCTAATAATTGTAATTGAAAACCCAATACAATTGACTATAGTTAAAGCGGTACCTTTGTTTTTTGAGGGTGTATTTTGCGCAATTAAATTAGAAAATAAGGGCGAATCTGCAATAACTACCATTGCCCAAAACAGTAAAAAAGCGATAAATAAACTTTTATTTGCAACTTGAAATAGAAAAGGGGCAGCAATACAACAAATACAAGACAATAATAAGAAGCTAAAAGCAGTTTTTTTAACGCCTATTTTTTGAGAAATATAACCTCCAATAACACAAGAAATACTGCCACTTGCAATAATTACAAATGATAAAATAGAAATATTAAAGGTAATTTCTGGATGCAGATTTTGATATGTAATTAGCAAAATAGGCACAAAAGCCCAAAAAGTATACAATTCCCACATATGGCCAAAATATCCGAAGGCAGCTTTTCTAAAACCTACATTTTTAAAAAGGTGAAAGCAGATTAAAAAGTTGAATGTTATGCTAGCTTTTCTAAAGGGCCCATTTTTAACAAATAACAACATTAATAATCCGCCAAATACGGCTAATGAAGAAGTTGTAATTAAAACACTTTTCCAAGAGGATTGTATAAACATATCTTTTAATAAATGTGGTAGAGCAGTTCCTAAAACTAAAGCTCCTACTAGATATCCTAAAGATTTCCCTAATCCTTTTTTGTAATAATCAGTGGCAATTTTCATTCCAACAGGATAAATTCCTGCCAAGAAAAATCCTGTTAAAAAACGCAAACTAATCAAACTAATTAAAGTTTGATTTTCAAAAATGAATCCCAAATTAAAAAGAGCACCAAGAAGAGCACTTATAAAAAACACTTTTGAAGGCGAAAAACGATCAGCAATTGTAAACAGTGCAAATACGAATGTACCCGTTATAAAGCCAAATTGAACAGCAGAAGTTAGTAAAGAAAGCGCATTTTTTTCTAAGTGAAACGCTTCTATAAGATTGCTCATAACACCATTTCCTGCAAACCATAAAGACGTGCAAAAAAATTGCGAAATAACAATTATGGGTAATATTATTTTTGATTTACTCATTTGAAAGCGAATTTACTATAAATGGGATAATAATTGGGTTAAATTATTTTGCAACAACATTACTTTATCTATATTTGAGATGATGAAAAAAGTCAAAATCATAGAATGCCCTCGAGATGCAATGCAAGGTATAAAATCTCATTTTATATCCACAGAAAAAAAAGCATTGTATATTAATTCCTTATTAAAAGTTGGTTTTGATACCATCGATTTTGGCAGTTTTGTGTCGCCAAAAGCCATACCTCAAATGCGAGATACAGCGGCTGTTTTAGCAAAATTAGATTTGTCTAGAACGCAAAGTAAATTGTTATCAATTATTGCAAATGTAAGAGGCGCAGAAGATGCATCACAATTTGAAGAAATTGATTATTTAGGATATCCTTTTTCAATTTCAGAAAACTTTCAAATGCGTAATACACATAAAACGATTGCGGAATCAATAGAAGCATTAGACGAAATTTTAAACATTGCTGAGAAATCAAAGAAAGAAGTGGTTGCTTATTTATCAATGGGTTTTGGTAATCCTTGTGGAGATCCTTGGAATGTTGATATTGTGGGTGAATGGACAGAGAAACTTTCTAAAATGGGCGTAAAAATTTTATCGCTTTCAGATACTGTTGGTAGTTCTACTCCAGAAGTAATTTCGTATTTATTTTCGAATTTAATTCCAAAATATCCAGAAATTGAGTTTGGCGCGCATTTGCATACAACGCCAGATAAATGGCACGAAAAAGTAGATGCAGCATTTAAAGCAGGTTGTAACCGTTTTGACGGTGCAATTAAAGGTTATGGTGGTTGCCCGATGGCGAAAGATGAATTAACGGGCAATATGCCAACAGAAAAATTAGTAAGTTATTTTACTGCGGCAAAAGCTGATACAAATATAAAACCCATGAGTTTTGAAAGCGCGTATAACAAAGCTTTAGAGGTTTTTATGTAAGGTTTAAAACTATAATTTAAAAACGTATCTAGTTCAGAACTGTCGAAATCAAAAAACAATTTAAAATGAAAATTATAAAATCACTCTTATATATATTATCAATTGCACTTTTTTTTTCTTGTAAGAAGCAGGATAATAAAATTGAGTTCACTTTTTTACAAATTAACGATGTGTATGAAATTGGACCAATTCAAGGAGGAGAATTTGGTGGATTGGCAAGAGTAGAAACGGTACATCAAGAATTATTAAAGGAAAATAAAAACACGATGTTGTTTATGGCTGGCGATTTTTTAAATCCGTCTTTACTGGGAACTATAAAAGTAGACGGTGAAAGAGTTCGTGGTAAACAAATGGTAGAAGTAATGAATGCCATGAATGTTGATTTAGTAGCGTTTGGAAACCATGAGTTTGATGTTTCGCAACAAGATTTACAAAAACGATTAAATGAAAGTAATTTTCCTTGGATATCTGCCAACGTAAAATTAAAAACAAAAGAAAAATCAATTCCTTTTTACAAAGAAGTGGAAGGAAAACAAATTTCTTTAGGCGAAACTTTTATAAAGGAATTTACAGACGAAGATGGCACCAAAATTAAGGTCGGTTTCATAAGTGTTTGCATTCCGTCAAACCCGGTAGAATATGTAGAATACGGAAATATGTTTGTAAAAGCGCGCGCTTCTTACGCAGCTATAAAAGATTCTGTAGATGTTGTTTTTGGTTTAACGCATGTCAAACTAACAAATGATAAAAGAATTGCAAAATTACTACCTAATTTACCTTTAATAATGGGTGGTCACGAACATACAAATTCTTATGATAAAATAGGAAATGTAATTATTTCCAAAGCAGATGCAAACGCAAAAACTGCTTATATCCATAGAATTTTTTATGATAAAAAGACAAAGAAAACTATTGTAAAATCAGAATTAAAAGAGATAAACGCATCAATTAAAAGTGACAAAAAAGTTGGATTAGTTGTTACTAAATGGCAAAATATTTTAAAAACACAAATCAAAGATATTATAGAAAATCCTGATGAAATTATTTACAAAACTAAAATTCCTTTGGATGGAAGAGACACTCAAATAAGAAGTGAAAAAACCAATTTAGGAACAATTATTACAAAATCGATGTCTTTTGCTTTTGAGGATAAAGTTGATTGTGCTATTGTAAATGGTGGTTCTATTAGAATTGATGATGAATTAGTAGGCGATATTAATGCGGTAGATATTTTTAGAGTTTTACCTTATGGTGGCGCAATATTTAAAGTTGAGATTACAGGTAGATTGTTAAAACGTGTTTTAGATTACGGCCTTTTAGCTGCAGGAACAGGAGCATACTTACAGAGGTTTAATGCAGAGAAAGTAGATGAGAAG
Source organism: Polaribacter glomeratus (assembly GCF_002954665.1). Classification (GTDB taxonomy): domain Bacteria; phylum Bacteroidota; class Bacteroidia; order Flavobacteriales; family Flavobacteriaceae; genus Polaribacter; species Polaribacter glomeratus. The sequence goes on from NZ_MSCM01000001.1 coordinate 710,684, forward strand.
TGGTTTATTAAAAACCAAGAATTAGATATTAAAAAAACCTACACAGTTGCTTTTTCTGATTATTTATTACAAGGATTTGATATACCTTTTTTATCATCAGAAAACAAAGAAGTACTTTCTGTTTACAATCCAAAAAAGAACGAGCTAGCTTTTGATATTAGAAAAGCAGTTATTGCTTATTTAAAAACTCAAAAATAAAAAAAGCCTCACAAAATGTGAGGCTTTATAAGTATATTTTTGTAGTTTATCTTTCTCTACGTCTTCTTCCAAATCCACCAGTTTTTCTGTCAGCAGAACCTCTGTCTGGTCTATCCGAAGGGCGATCACTTCTTTTTCTACCTCCTTCAGATGAAGATGAAGAACCTTCAGAACTTTTACGTCTTCCAAAACCACCATCTTTTTTGCCAAAAGGTTTTTTACCACCTCTTCGGCCGCCACCGCCACCGCCAGAACGATCTTTCTTAGTAATTTCGATGTTTACCGAACGACCGTCAAAATCTGGTTGGTTAGAAGAAAAAGCTTCTAATGTTTTGTCTTCGAAATTTTTATCAATTTCAAAGAAAGAGAAAGTATCTAAAATATCAATTGCACCAATTTCTATTTTATCACCAATATTTTGATCATTAATTAAGCCAATTAATTTAGCAGGGTTTAAACTGTCTTTTCTACCAATGTTGATAAAGAAACGCGTCATATTATCTGCTGTATCTCTAGATCTAGAATTATCTCTAGATAAATCGTTTAAATCTTTAGCGTTTTCATAATACGCTAACATGGTGTTAAACTCTAAAGAAACAAATTTCTTGATTAGCTCTTCTCTATCTAAATCTTTTAATTTGTCATAAATACTTGGTAAAAACTCATTAATTTGAGTTTCATTTACTTCGATATTATTTACTTTATCAATTAAGTTCATTAATTGATTTTGACAAATTTCTTTTCCAGAAGGTACTTTTCCTTCTTCAAATTTCTTTTGAATAATTTTTTCGATTGCTCTTAACTTTCCTTTTTCCTTTCCGTTTACTAAAACAATAGAAATACCTGTGTTACCAGCTCTACCAGTTCTACCACTTCTGTGTGTGTAGTTTTCTATTTGGTCTGGTAATTTATGGTTAATTACGTGTGTTAATTCAGTTACATCCAATCCACGAGCAGCAACGTCTGTCGCTACTAATATCTGAATTGATTTTTTTCTAAATTTACCCATTACAGAATCCCTTTGTGCTTGAGATAAATCTCCGTGCAAAGAATCTGCGCTGTAACCATCTTTTATTAAATTGTCTGCAACTTCTTGAGTTTCTCTACGAGTTCTACAAAAAATAATTGCATAAATATCAGGGTTTAAGTCTGCAATCCTTTTTAAAGCTGGGTAACGAGTTCTTTCTGTAACAGAATAAAACTCATGACTTACATTATCAGATCCTGCATTTTTTTCGCCAGAAGTAATTTCGACCGGCTTTGTCATGTAGTTTTTAGCAATAGATTCTACTTCTCTTGGAAAAGTTGCAGAAAATAATAAGGTTTGCTTTGTATCTGGTGTTGCTTCTAAAACTTTATCTAATTCGTCTTTGAAACCCATGTTTAACATTTCATCAGCTTCGTCTAAGACTAACCATTTAACGTTTCCTAGTTTTAAAGCTCTTCTGTTAATTAAATCTACGGTTCTACCTGGCGTACCAACAACAATTTGAGACCCTCTTTTTAGAGATCTAATTTGTTCTTCCATACTAGATCCTCCATAAACAGTCGTTACGTTAACGTCTTTTAAATATTTACAGAAATCTTTAATATTATTACCAATTTGAACGGCTAGTTCTCTTGTAGGTGATAAGATAATTGCTTGTACATTATTACTACTAGTGTCTAAAAGTTCTAGTATAGGCAAACTAAAAGCCGCTGTTTTACCAGTTCCTGTTTGCGCAAAAGCTTTTAAATCGCTTCTAGAAGTAATTATTTGTGGAATTGCTTGTTCTTGAATAACAGTTGGGTTTTCATAACCTAAATCTGTTAATGCTTTAATGATAGGTTCTTTTAAACCTAATTCTTTAAATGTTGACATTACTGTGTTTTTGTAGATTCACAGAACGCCCACCTGTAAATCTGATTATAATTCTTGGACTTGATTTATATTGAGCTATCTCAATTTTAAAATCGTGCAAAGGTACTTTAAATTAAAGATATAATGCACTAAAAAAGAATTAATTAATTTTCGCTAAGTGCCTTTAAATAAGGGTTTATGTTAAAAGAAGAAAAAGATGCGTAACCATTTGTTACTTTTTGGGCTTTATTTACTAAAATACAGCGTGGCATTTTACTCGTTAAAAAAGTATTTGCTACGCTTTTTGCATCTATATAATATTGGTTTGTTACATCTGTATTTTCAATGTTAACCGTTTTTATACCATCAATCTTTATTTGAATAAAAGTTATTGTTGGGTTTGCTTTTGACAAATAGGCCATTCTTGAAGCTATGTAATTTTCTGAATAGTATTCATCATTCCAAAAGAAAAGGAGCGCGTTTTTACCTTTTATAATTTCACTTATTGGTCTTTCTATATTTGCAAAATCAATAACATTAAAATCGGGCAACGTATTATTTTTTTTAACAGCTTTAGAGTCATTTATTATCTGTTGAATCTGCTTTTTGTCTTTTTCGTTTGTGCTGAACTCAAAAAATTTGTCAAAAGGATCTTCATTAATTTCGCAGCTCGATTTGTTGTAAAAATGGCTAATAACTGTTTGCTTTAACAATACATTTTTAGAAAGTTCTGAAGTAATATTTTTGTCAATTATAGTTAATAAGTCTGAGGTAAACTTAGAAGAATATTTATTTTTTACAGAAGGATGTCCTAACGCATACGTTTTATTATATAAATAAGTTCTAACGTATCTAAAGTAAGGAGGAAAATACATTAATGAATCTTTGTCTATTTTAACTTGATCTCTATATGTAAAAAAGGATTTATCTAGCTTTGGGAAGCTGCCAGATTCAGAATATTTAGCATGAATGATAGGATATTTTTCTATTCTTTCATATAAAGGATACGTAAGTGCCACTTTTAAAATTTCTTTAAAACCACTAGTTTCGGTTGAGTGATTTTCCACGTAATCTTGATACGTTTCTAGTTTTAATTTTGCTAAGTAATCAACCTTTCTTTTAAAATTTGCTGGCTCTAGTTTGTTAAATTCATAAAAAGCTTTTTTTTCTTTTTCATCCTCTAAAAAACAATCTAACAAAATATTATTTCTTTCAGCACCTTCACCTGCAAAAACTAAAGACTCATCAAAATCCCACGTATTTAAACGCAGCATTAAACTATCTTTTGGTTCTAAATAAATATATTGGTTTTCATTACCGTGAAAAAAGTAATATAAACCCTCATTTGCATTTTTTAATTTACCAAGAAATTTATTTTCTGTATCTAAATAAAAAGTATCGATTACTTTATCTAAAGAAAAAAGGACCACATATTTAGATTTGGGATTTATAATTTTGCCCCCAAAATATGTTAATGTTTCTTCTTTACTAGAGTTACAACCAATTAACGCTAATAAAAAGATGAAAGATAAATAGAAAATTAATTTTTTTATCATAATTGCTTGTGGGTAAAAACGCACTACAAATCTAAGTATTCAACGTTGCTTCAGTTGTTAATACCCTGTTAAAAATAGTATAAGTAGTATTTAATTTTTAACATCTTTTTTTTACAAAAACCATTAGAAATCAGGCAAGAAAAGAGAAACAATTTAGTACTTTTGCAGAAATTTAAAATACAATTATGTTATCAGTTTCTAATTTATCCGTTCAGTTTGGAAAACGTATTTTGTTCGATGAAGTAAGTACAAAATTTCTTCAAGGAAATTGCTATGGAATTATTGGTGCAAATGGCGCGGGTAAATCGACTTTTTTAAAAATTATTTCTGGTAAACAAGATCCAACTTCGGGTCAAGTTCACTTAGAAAAAGGAAAAAGAATGTCTGTTTTATCCCAAGATCATTATGCTTTTGATGAATTCCCAGTCTTAGAAACAGTTGTGATGGGTAACAAAGAGCTGTTTAAAATTAAAAAGCAAATTGATGATTTGTATGCTGATTATTCTGATGAAAATGCAGATAAGATAGGTGAACTTCAAATAATTTTTGAAGAGATGAATGGTTGGAATGCAGATTCTGATGCAGCTGCCATGTTATCTAATTTGGGTATTACAGAAGACTTGCATTTTACATTAATGAAAGACTTAGATGGTAAACAAAAAGTACGTGTGTTAATTTCACAAGCGCTTTTTGGCAATCCAGATGTGTTAATAATGGATGAGCCTACCAATGATTTAGATTTTGAAACTATTGAATGGTTAGAAAATTTTATCGCAAATTTTGATAATTGTGTAATTGTAGTTTCGCATGACAGACACTTTTTAGATTCAGTTTGTACGCATATTTCTGATATCGATTATAGCAAAATAAATAATTATTCTGGAAACTATACTTTTTGGTATGAATCTAGTCAGTTAGCAGCAAAACAAAGAGCACAACAAAATAAAAAAGCGGAAGATAAAAAGAAAGAACTAGAAGAATTTATTCGTCGTTTTTCTGCCAATGTTGCAAAATCTAAACAAGCAACTTCTCGTAAAAAAATGATCGAGAAATTAAATGTAGAAGATATTAAACCTTCTAGTAGACGTTATCCTGCAATTATTTTTGATAGAGACCGTGAAGCTGGTGATCAAATTTTAACAGTTGATGGTTTGTCAAAAGAATTTGAAGGAGAAAAATTATTTGACAATGTGCACATTAATCTAAATAAAGGCGATAAAATTGCCGTTATTTCTAAAAACTCTAGAGCAATTTCTGCTTTTTATCAAATTATAACTGGTAACGAAAAAGCCGATGCTGGTAAGTTTTCTTGGGGAGTTACTACAACTCAATCTTATTTGCCATTAGATAATTCATCCTTCTTTCAAAACGGAGAATTAAATTTAGTAGATTGGTTAAGACAATATGCTCAAACAGAAGAAGAACGTGAAGAAGTTTTTTTACGTGGATTTTTAGGAAAAATGATTTTTTCTGGTGAAGAAGCTTTAAAGAAAAGTAATGTGCTCTCTGGAGGAGAAAAAGTACGTTGTATGCTTTCTAGAATGATGATGAAAAGAGCTAATATTTTAATCTTGGATGAGCCAACAAATCACTTAGATCTAGAATCTATTCAGTCCTTAAATAACTCGTTAATTAACTTTAAAGGAACTGTTTTAATTTCTACGCATGATCATGAGTTTGCACAAACTGTTGCAAACCGAGTAATTGAATTAACACCAAAAGGAATTATAGATAGATATTCAACTTTTGATGATTATTTATCAGATCCAAAAATTAAGGAATTACGTGAATTAATGTATTCTTAAAATATATTGAGACTCAAATTTTAATAAGTATAAAAAAACCTAATCTAAAATAAATTTAGATTAGGTTTTTTAGTTTTTTCAAAAATAAGGTTTTAAGATTTCTATTCTAAATAATTAGTTTACAGGTATTTATTTTTTCTGCAACGGACTTATAATTTTTACATCAGAAAAAGAAATAGCACCTCTAATTACACCATCAATCGTTTTCTTTAAGGCTTCTATTAATTGCATCTTTAATTGCGATTTATGATAAATTAGACTCACTTCTCTCGCCGGTGGCGGATTTGTAAATTCACGTAAATGAGATTTGTCTATTTCATTTAAATCTAACGTATGTAAATAGGGTAAAAGCGTCATTCCTAAACCTTCTTTAGACAGTTTTATTAGTGTATCAAAACTTCCACTTTCTAACTGAAATCCTTTTTTGTTATCAATTTTATGATTTCTACATAAATTAAGTATACTATCTTTAAAACAATGGCCGTCTTCTAATAACAAAATATCTTCAATTTCTAATTCATCCGCAGTGATGGTTTTATTATTGTACAATCTATGATTTTGCGGAATTAACCCAACAAAAGGTTCGTAATACAAAGGTCTTTCTCTAATGGCTTCATTTTCTAAAGGAGTTGCCGCAATGGCAGCATCTATATGACCGTCTGTTAATTTTCTAATAATATCTTCGGTAGTTAATTCTTCTATAATCAACTTTACTTTTGGATATTTCTTTGTAAAGTTTTGCAAGAACATGGGTAATAAAGTTGGCATTACAGTTGGTATAATTCCTATTTTAAATTCACCACCAATAAATCCTTTTTGTTGATGTACAATATCTAAAATTCGGTTACTTTCATCCACAATAACTTTTGCTTGTTCAACAATTTTTTTACCAACCTCTGTAAGTTCGATTGGTTTTTTAGAACGATTAAATATCTTAACACTTAATTCGTCTTCTAGCTTCTGAATTTGCATGCTCAGTGTAGGTTGTGTAACAAAACTGTGTTCTGCAGCTACTGTAAAATTCTGATATTCTGCAACTGACAAAACGTATTTTAATTGGGTTATGGTCATCTTTATAGTTATATCTGATAAAGATATTAAAACTATCAATTATAATTATGGCTTTTCTTCTTAAATTTCTCCTAAATTTGAACTTAATTAAAAAACAATCATAATGGACAAAAATATTTTAGGTTTAGACAAAAAAGAAACTCAAAATTTAGTAGAAAAATTAAACGGTTTATTATCAAACTTTCAAATATATTATCAAAATTTAAGAGGTTTACATTGGAATATTAAAGGAAAAAATTTCTTTGAGCTGCATGTAAAGTTCGAGGAGTTCTACACAGATTCTCAAGTTAAAATTGATGAAATTGCAGAACGTATTTTAACGATACAAGGCAAACCTTTACATACTTTTCAAGATTACATAAATGAAGCTTCTGTGCCAGTTGGTAAAGATATTTCTAATGATGTAGAAGGCGTAGAGTTGGTTGTAAATTCGTTATCAGAATTATTAAAAATAGAAAGAAGTATATTAAGTCTTTCTGATGAAACAAACGATGAAGGAACAAATTCTATGATGAGCGATTTTATAGCTGAACAAGAAAAAACAATTTGGATGTTAAACTCTTGGTTAGGTAAATAATTAAAAAAGCATTTTTAGTTTTTACTTATTAAAAACAAAGCATCTAAAAAATTATTAAAAAAATCTCTTACGTTTTAAAATGTATGAGATTTTTTTTGCTTTTTAAATATATGAAATTGGTTTACTTTTAGTTTAAAGCATAAGAATACCCAACTTCCAAACCTAAAATATTGTACCCGTTATTTGGTTTTTGAAAATTTAAATTAGAAACATGGCCAAAATTAGTTCCTAGATATATGAAAGAATTCGAGAAAGTTTCATGAGAAAATCCGAATGAGAGGTTTTCTATAAACGTAAACCCTTTTGCCAAGCGTTCGGTTCTTTTGTCAATCACAGAAAAACCTAAACTTAAAGTTGTTTGAAAATCTAATTTGGCTGTTATTTGTTTTTTTACAGCAAAACCAAATTCCAACGCATACAAATTCATGATTTTTTCTTTTGTGAATTCTGTTCTTTTATCTTGGTAATTTTCTTCATCCGGAGTTACGAATTGCTCATTTAATAATTGATGATTCAAAAACTGAACTTGTGGTTGCACTATTAACTCGAAATCAAAATTTTTCCAGTTTCCTAATTTATAAAAAGCCTGTAGTTTATAAGTATTTGTATCATACGTATAATCAGGATCATTATTTATAAAATTTTCATTTGTACCATAATTGTATAAAAAACCAATTTTAGTTGGTTTAAAAAAAGGCTTTTTATTATCTTGACCAAAAGAAAAATAGGCAATAAAAAGTAACAAAAAAGCAATAATATTCTTTTTCATAGCATTCCGTTAGCTAAACATTTTAGCAACCTTTTCCGCCTTTCTACTTTCCGAATAATCATAAAAGCCTTCTCCAGATTTCACACCTAGTTTACCTGCATTTACCATGTTTACTAAGAGTGGGCAAGGTGCATATTTAGGGTTTTTAAACCCGTCGTACATCACATTTAAAATAGACAAACAAACATCTAAACCAATAAAATCTGCTAGTTGCAAAGGTCCCATAGGGTGCGCCATTCCTAACATCATAACGGTATCAATTTCAGCAACACCAGCAACTCCATTGTACAAAGTTTCGATAGATTCATTAATCATTGGCATCAAAATTCTGTTGGCAACAAAACCTGGATAATCATTAACTTCTACAGGCGTTTTATTAATTTTCTTGCTTAAATCAACCGTAAAATTCATCACTTCATCCGCAGTATTGTACCCTCTAATAATTTCTACCAATTTCATAATTGGCACAGGATTCATAAAATGCATTCCAATTACTTTTTCGGGTCTTTTGGTAACACCTGCAATTTGAGTAATTGAAATAGACGATGTATTTGTTGCTAAAATGGTTTCCTCGTCACAAACTTCATCCAATTCCTTAAAAATTTTAGCTTTTAAAACTGCATTTTCAGTGGCAGCTTCAATTACTAAACTTGTGTTTTTAACACCTTCTTTTATCGAAGTAAAAGTGGTAATATTACTTAACGTTTTTACTTTATCAGCCTCAGAAATTTTTTCTTTAGCAACCATTCTATCCAAATTTTTGGTAATCGTTGCCATCCCTTTTTCAAGAGCAGCTTCAGAAATATCAATTAACTGAACCTTATAATTAAATTGAGCAAACGTGTGCGCAATTCCATTTCCCATTGTTCCAGCACCAATTACAGCTATATTTTTCATGAAGTATTATTTTATTTTTTATATTATTTGGGCGTTCCCTAAAGGTCGGGCTTTACGCTTCAATCTTTTTTTATTTACCTATTATCAAGAAAGTTTTTTGCTTTCTAAAGAGATTTTATTCTTTTTCATAATTTCATGTAAAAAAAAAGGATTTTCACTGCAATCCCTAACGCGCGTATTTGCTAACTTTTTTAAACTATTGAAAGCATTTGTTTTTTTATAAATTATAGATATTAGAGGCTAACCTAAAAACTATCAATAACCATTTGAGCAACTCTTAAAGCATCTGTTCCGTTTCTTAAAGTAACAACAGGTTCTGTGTTATTAATAATTGCATCAGCAAATGTTTCTAATTCATCTAAAATGGCATTGTTGTTTTCAACTTCTGGATTGTCAAAATAAATTTGTTTTTTAACACCTTCTGCATTTTGTAAAATCATTGCAAATTCATCAGGATTTTCTGGTACATCTTTCATTCGTACAACTTCTGCTTTCTTTTCTAACAAATCAACAGAAATATACGCATCCTTCTGAAAAAAGCGACTTTTACGCATGTTTTTCATAGAAATTCGGCTTGCAGTTAAATTGGCAACACAACCATTTTCAAATTCAATTCTTGCGTTTGCAATATCCGGAGTATCAGAAATTACTGAAATTCCGCTTGCATGTACATTTTTAACTTTCGATTTTACTACAGAAAGAATAATATCAATATCATGAATCATTAAATCTAAAACCACAGGTACATCTGTACCTCTTGGGTTAAATTCTGCCAATCGATGTGTTTCAATAAACATTGGGTTATCAATCATGCCTTTTGCCGCAATAAACGCCGGATTGAATCTTTCTACATGACCAACCTGACCTTTAACGTGATATTGACTCGCTAACGTTCTAATCGCTTCTGCTTCTAAAACTGTTTTTGCAATTGGCTTTTCAATAAAAATATGACAGCCTTTTTTGATTGCTTTTTTTGCACATTCAAAATGAGATAACGTTGGTGTAACAATATCTACAACTTCTACTGCATCAATTAAATCATCGATAGAAGCAAATAGTTTGTACCCAAATTCTTCTGCAACCTTTTCTGCATTTAAAGTGTCTTGATCATAAAAACCAACCAATTCGTATTTTTTTGATTGCTCTAATAATCGCAAATGAATTTTTCCAAGATGACCTGCACCTAAAACCCCAACTTTTAACATAAAATCTTGTTTTTTAGTATTTTCTGGTATTTAAAATACCGAGACAAACAAAGATACAATTTTATAAGAATTTATTTAGATTTATTAGTATTTTTAGACTCTAGAAACAACCAAGAATTGAAAGACACAGCAAAACATCAAGGACTTAGAAACCAATTGGCTACTGTATTAAAAGCAAAAGGGATTACGGATAAAAATGTATTAAAAGCAATAAAAAAAATTCCAAGACACCTTTTTATTGATTCTAGTTTTGAGTCTCATGCCTATCAAGACAAAGCTTTTCCTATTGCTGCAGATCAAACGATTTCTCAACCTTACACAGTTGCATTTCAATCGCAAACGTTAGAAATTAAAAGCGGAGACAAAGTTTTAGAAATTGGTACAGGTTCTGGCTATCAAACAGCTGTTTTATTAGAGTTAAATGCAGAAGTATATTCTATAGAAAGACAGCACGAATTGTTTAGAATTACTGGAAATTTATTGCCAAAACTAGGATACAATCCTAAAAAATTTATTTTTGGCGACGGTTATAAAGGTTTGCCAGAACAAGCGCCTTTTGATAAAATTATAGTAACAGCTGGTGCTCCTTTTGTGCCAAAACCTTTGTTATCTCAATTAAAAGTAGGAGGAATGTTATTAATTCCGGTTGGAGACAATACTCAAATTATGACCTTATTTATTAGAAAATCGGGCAAAGAATTTGAGAAACATGAATTAGGAGATTTTGCTTTTGTGCCAATGTTAGAAGAAAAAAATTAAACCTATTTTTTTATACTTCCTATAGAACCATTTTTAGTAGGAACGAGCTCATAAACAGTATTAAGCAACAAATTGTCAACAGATCTGTGAGAAACAAAAAGTATAGTTGTGTCGCTTTCTTTTACAATTTTATTCATTAAAGCGATGAGAATAGCGGTTCCTTGGTTGTCTAAATTCATTAGAGGTTCGTCTAAAATTAATAAAGGCGGGTGCTTAATCATTGCTCTTGCAATTAAAACTAATCGCTGTGTTGCAGTAGTTAAGTTTTTAAACGAAACTTCTTTTTCACTTTCTAAACCTAGTAATTTAAGCCATTCTTTAGCCAGTTGAACTTGTAATGTTGTTGGTGATTTATACAAACCAATACTGTCAAAAAAACCAGATATAACCATTTCTTTTGCAGTTATTTCTCTTTGAAACAACGTTAATATTGCCGGACTAAAGTAGCCAATTTTTTCTTTGATCTCCCAAACACTTTCTCCAGAACCTTTTTTCTTGCCAAACAAATAAACTTCTTGTCCGTAGGCTTTTACATTGTTGCCATAAATCATAGACAAAATGGTGGTTTTTCCAGAGCCATTTGGTCCAATTAATTGCCAGAATTCATTTTTGTTGATAATCCAATTTATACTGTTTAAAATACAATTATCACCATAATGTACTGTAACATTTCGCAGTGATATTAACTGTTTTGGTATGTTTTTATAAAAAGTGATGGATTTAGGAATTGTACCTTTAAAAACAAAATCATGCTCTTTAAAAGTATATTTTTCTATGGCATTACTTGATGTAATTACATCATTTTCAACTTCTAAAACGTGTGTAATTATTGGTAAAAGTTCTTCTTTTCTGCTAAAAATCTGAATTAAAATAATTTTTGAAGACAGCTTTATAAGATTCTCTTTTAAATCTGAAACTGCATTAGTATCTAAACTTTCAAAGGGACTTTCTAAAATTAAAAAATCGGGTTTTTGTTCAATTAAATAAGCGAGTAATATTTTTTTTTGTTCTCCACTAGAAAAAGACCTGATGCCTCTTTTCTCATTTAAAGTTAAAGTTTGTGCGTCGTATTTTGCTTCTTTTTCTATAAATTTTTCTAAAACCGAAATAGAAAATAAAAGCCCTTTTTTATATTTTAAATTTAGAAAAGAATCTAAACCATTTAAAATACTTTCTACTAAGTTGTTTTTAGTGCAAAGGCTTTCATTTTTTATAGCAAAATGGATTTTATCCATAGTTTAATAAGATGTTGAAAAAGTTTTTTATACTATTCAGCTCTTTCCCAATAAGCAGTTTTACCTAATAAAGCGAATCCAATATAGCCTCTAATTTTTAACTTGTTAGCGTGCTCAAGCTTAATGTAGCATTTGTATATTTTTCCGTTTCTTGGATCTAAAATTTTCCCTCCAGACCATTCGTCATCATCCTTCTCTAAACCTGTTAATATGTTTAAACCTAAAATTGGTTTATTTTTATCTTTTCCTTCGCATAAAACGCAGACAGCATTTTTTCTTTCAGGATTTTTAATTTCTATTATTTTCGCAAAAGCTTTTCCGTTTTTTTCATAGACTTCAATAACCGAATCAACATTACCAGTTTCATCATTTTTAGAATGCCATTTGCCAAAAATAGTTTGTGCATTTATAGAAATTGTTACTACAAATAGAATTGTACTTAAGATAATTTTTTTCATTTTATTTTTTAAGGAGTTAAAATATTACTGTTAATAAAAAATACTTTTTTTATAATTAATCTTGATTCTTCAAAAAGGAATGTCAAAATTTAAAATTTTTATAGGTAAGGATATTAGAAACTTTAATAATTATGGAGTTCCCTAATCATATTTAGCATCAAAATTTGCTTCCCACTTTCCTTGCACTTTTAAAACTTGTTCTATAATATCTCTAACACAACCTTCGCCACCTTTTTTGTAGGAAATGTATTTTGATATTTTTTGAATTTCTGGAGCTGCGTCATTTGGGCAACACGATAAACCAACCAATTTCATTACTGGATAATCTGGGATGTCATCGCCCATGTACAATACATTTTCTGGCTTTAAATTGTATTTCTTTACCAATTCTTTGTATTGCTTAATTTTATCATGTGCGCCTAAATAAATGTCTTTAATACCTAGATTCGCTAAACGGGTTTTTACACCTTCGTTTGTTCCACCAGAAATAATACAAACGTTATATCCTTTATCAACAGCCGTTTTTAAAGCATAACCATCTTTTATATTCATGTGCCTAATTAAGTCTCCGTCAGGCATAATGGTAACCATTCCGTTGGTTAGAACGCCATCCACATCAAAAATTAAAGTACTTATATTGGGTAATAATTGCTTGTAACTAATTTCCATATTTTATTTTATAAAACTTCTAGACTGCGCTCGAAGTAACATTTTTAGTTTGTAAAAGATTTAATCAATTGAACTTTGAATTGATTTTGTAAGAATTTTATAAATTTTCTGTTGATTTGAATCCAACAAATTTAAGTGATTTTTTATTGTTTTTTGATCATTTCTAATCGCTGGGCCCGTTTGTGATTTTTCAGGTGATAAATGTGCAATTTTTGATGCTGTCTCTTTAATTAATGGTTGTAAAATCTCAAAAGGGATATTATTTTCTATGCAAATGTCATTCCCTATTTTGTACATATGGTTGGTAAAGTTATTCACAAAAACAGCAGCCACATGCAAGGTTTTACGTTGTTCAGAATTGATGGTATAGATTTTTTTTCCTATCGATTTTGCAAGCGTTTCTAATAATGTATAGTCATTTTCATTTTCTGCTTCCAAACAAAAAGGAACTTCGTTAAAATCGACTTTTTTATCCTTTGAAAAAGTTTGTAACATGTAAAAAATTCCTTTTTTTGTGCCGTTTTTTAAATCATTCAAAGCAACACTACCCGAAGTATGAACCACAAAATCATTTGTAATTTTTGATGAAACTTCTGCAATTGCATCGTCAGAAACCGCAATAATTGTAACATCCGCTTGCGGAATTTTAGTTAACTCCCTAGAACTGATTTGCGTAACTTTTATTTTATCAATATGATTAAATGCGTTATATAAATGAGTTGCTACATTTCCTTTTCCAACAAGTAAAACTGATATCATAAAACGAAGATATTGTTTTTTTCTAGAAACTAATCAATCGATTTTCTTAATTTAGCTGATATAAAATTTTCGAAATGAATAAAAGTAATAAACTAGGAATAAATTCAATATGCGTTCACGTTGGTGAAGTAAAAGATGAGCAATTTAAAGGTGCTATTTCCCCGATTTATATGTCTACTTCTTATGCTTTTGACGGAGTAGATGTTAAGCGATATCCGCGATATTTAAATACGCCAAATCAAGAAATGTTATGCAAAAAAATTGCGGCTTTAGAGCGTACAGAAGATGCTTTGATTTTTAGTTCAGGAATGGCGGCTATTTCTAGTGCGATGTTGGCTTTTTTGAAAAGAGGAGATCATGTAATTATTCAGCAAGTAATTTATGGTGGAACGTATAATTTTGTGGTTACGGAATTTGATAAATACGGAATTGAATATTCTTTTACAGAAAGTGATAAAGCAGCCGATTTTAAAGCTTTAATTAAAGAAAATACCAGAATTTTATATATTGAAACACCTTCAAATCCGTTATTAGGAATTACAGATATGAGGGAAATTGCAGATGTTGCAAAAGAAAAAAATATCATTACAATGATTGATAATACGTTTGCATCGCCTATCAATCAAAATCCTGTTGATTTCGGAATTGATATTATTTTACATTCTGCAACAAAATATATGGGTGGTCATTCTGATATTTCTGCAGGAGCAGTTGCAGCATCCAAAGAACATATTGAGCAGATTTGGAAAACAGCCATTAATTTTGGTGGAAATTTAAGCGATCAAACAGTTTGGTTGTTAGAAAGAAGTTTAAAAACGTTGAATCTGCGCGTAAAAGAGCAAACTAAAAATGCTCAAATTATGGCAGAATACTTTGAAAGTAATGCAGATATTGATCGCGTTTATTATCCGGGATTAAAAAGTCATCCGCAGTACAAAATTGCAAAAAAACAAATGAAAGGTTTTGGTGCCATGTTGTCTTTTGAACTAAAAAAAGGAATTGACGCAATGAAATTTCAAAATAGTTTACAGTTAATAAAACCATCGATGAGTTTAGCAGGCGTGGAAAGCACTACGGTGAGTCCAACCCAAACCACACACGCTTTATTAAGTGAAGAACAGCGTTTAGAAAGAGGAATTAAAGCAGGGTTAATTCGTTTTTCGGTGGGAATTGAAGAAACGGATGATTTAATTGCAGATATTGAACAAGCTATAAAAAAAGCAACCAATTAATTGGTTGCTTTTTTGCTTAAATCTGTATTAAAAAAGAGTCCAAACTGCAATCTGTCTAAATGTAAATTATTTATATAATGACCTAAATACCCAATTTCTAAAGAAATATTTTTTGACGCTTTAAATCCTAAAGAAGAAATAAATCTATTTTCTGCATATAAATTGCCTTTAAAATTTAAGAAAGATTCATTGCTTGCCATTAAGTAAAAAGTCTGGTTTAATGCGATTTTTGTTTTAAACCGATATCGTATTCTATTTATTAAAGTGTTGATTTCCACAGAATTTAAATGTCGATGTTCAAAACGTACACGTTGATAAAAAGGAAAGTTTAAAAAATTAGAGGTGTAAGAAATTTGTTCATAATGTCTATTTTCTATGGTATTTGGATCAACATCCGAATCAAAAGTTCTATCAATATCTAAATACATATATCCTAAGGTGGCAGTAAATTTATTCGAAATTTTATAATTTGCGCCAACTGTATAAAGTGTTAGATTATAGTTTTTTAAGGTTTGATAGTTTCGTTCTTCAAAACCTGTAAGAATACTCCAATTATTCGAAATTTTATGAGTTCCGTATATAAGATACCAACTTCCAAAACTTTGTTCAGTTTTTGTTTGAGCGTTAAAATTTGTAAATGAAATAGAAAATAGGATGAATAAAAATACCTTTTTCATAATTTTAATAAATTTAAAAAAGTTAGATTTTTATTTGCATAAAAACCTAACCTCAAAAAGAAACTAGAAGTGTTCTCCCAAATGATGGTGTTCATCAATTAATGGCCCGCCTTCAATGATATGTTCTGAAGCTTCATTTGCAAATTTTTCAAAATTTAAGTGAAAGAAATGTGCTAAATGGATTGCTTTACTGATATAAGCGCCTTTGTTTAACCAAGTATTCATTGGGTTTAACATTTCTGTAGGAACGTTCGGACAATATTTTGGCATAAACAATCCAAAAATTGGATGTTGCTCAAACTCGATGGTATCTAAACTTCCGTTTAGGATTTCTGTAATCATTGCTCTTGTATATTTTAATTTTATACGAGAACCAGTGCCATAAGGACCGCCAGACCAACCGGTATTAATCAACCAAACATTTACACCAGCTTCTGTCATTTTTTTACTTAACATTTCTGCATATTTCGTTGGATGTAACGGCATAAAAGGTTCTCCAAAACATGCAGAAAATGAAGGTACAGGCTCTGTAATTCCGGCTTCTGTGCCTGCAACTTTTGCAGTATATCCAGAGATAAAATGATATGCAGCTTGACCTGGCGTTAGTTTAGAAACAGGAGGTAAAACACCAAAAGCATCCGCAGTTAAAAAGAAAATATTTGTAGGATTATTTGCGTAAGACGGTTTTGCAATATTATCGATGTGGTAAATAGGGTAACTTACACGAGTATTTTGTGTAATAGAACCATCCATATAATCTACATTTCCTTCTTTATCAAAGACAACATTTTCTAATAAAGCTCCTGGTTTAATTGCTCTAAAAATGTCTGGTTCTTTTTCTTCGGTTAAATCAATTGCTTTTGCGTAACAGCCACCTTCAAAATTAAAAATAGTATTATTAGCCGTCCAACCATGTTCATCATCACCAATTAATTTTCTACTAGGATCTGCGGATAACGTTGTTTTACCCGTTCCTGATAATCCAAAGAAAATGGCAGTATCTCCATCTTCGCCAACATTTGCAGAACAGTGCATTGGTAAAACATCTTTTTCTATTGGTAAAATTAAATTTAAGGCAGAAAAAATACCTTTTTTAATTTCTCCTGTATATGCAGAACCTCCAATTAAAGCAATTTTATCAGTAAAATTAATGATAGAAAAATTTCCTTGACGAATTCCGTATGCTTTTGGATCTTCACAAACATAACCAGGTGCGCATAAAACGAGCCATTCTTCATCAAAATTTGCCAACTCTTCATCCGAAGGTCTTAAAAACATATTAAAGACAAATGAGCTAGACCAAGGATATTCTGTTACAGTTCTTATATCGGTTTTAAAAGCAGGATCTGCACATACAAAACCATCTCTTACATATAATTCTTTGTTAGATAAATAGCCTGTAACCTTATTTTTTAATTTATCGAAGTTTTCTTGAGAAACAGGTTTATTTGTTTTTCCCCACCAAACTTTGTCTGTTGTATAAGCATCTTTAACAATGAACCTATCTTGAGGCGATCTACCGGTAAATTTACCCGTATTTATTGCTAAAGTTCCGTTTTTGGTTTCTCTACCCATTCCTTTTTCTACAGTTATTTTTTGCAATATTTCTGGGGATAAGTTCCAGTTTGCGGTTACATTTTTGATTCCGTAGACTTCTAAATTTCTGTTGGTTTTCATGATGTTAATTTTTATTATAGTTTCTATTTATTTTAAATGTTTTAAAATGGCCAAATAATTGGAACAAGTAGGAGCGTTGTAATTAAAAAGAGAATTAAAAGCGGAAAACCTACTTTAAAATAATCTACGAACTTATAATCGCCCGAGCTCATTACCATTGCATTTGTGGTTGTGCCAATTGGTGTTAAAAATGCAGTTGATGCACTAATTGCCACTGTAATTAATAAGGGAGCGGGTGATATTTGTAGAGTGCTTGCTGTTAAAATAACAATGGGAGCCATTAGCACTGCGGTTGCAGAATTGTTTATAAATTGACTAAACGTAGTGGTTAATAAAAAGATTCCTGCTAATAATAAAGTCGGATTTTCTTTTCCTAAAAGATCAATAATTGAGTTAGAGATCATTACTGCTGTGCCCGTTTTTTGGATGGCAACTCCCATCGGAATCATTGCAGCAATCATTATTACACTCGTCCAGCTAATTGCTTTGTAGGCTTTAGAAAAAGGGATACAGCCAGAAAATAAAACGATTCCGGAAGAGATTAAGGCAGCAATAGAACCAGGAACTGCTTTTACAACTAAAAGTACAATCATTAAAATTAAAGCTCCTAATGCGATATATGATTTCGGCGTTAATTCATCTACATCTTTTAACATTTCTTCTGGTCTACCAACAACTACTAAATTTTTATGTTGATTTTTTAACTTTTCTATGTTTTCCCAAGGACCTCTTATAATAAAGCTATCTCCAGAATTTACGGTAATTTCATCCTCTAAATAGGGTTTTCTGTGTCTAGAAGTCGCTAATAATTGAATGTCATATCTTTTAAAATATTCATGTAATTTTATTTTTACACCTACTAATTGAGAATTAGGAGTAACCAAAACTTCAGACATGCCAACTTCTTGATTTATTAAGTTGTTTCTTAATTCACTTTCTGCAGTTTCTTTTGGTAAAAGACCTAATCTAAACGTAATCATCAATTTATTAATATCTTCTGTAGTGCCTTTAACGGTAAGAATATCATGATATCTTAATTCGGTATCATTTTCTGGTAATTCAATAAAAGGTTGCGTTCCTTTTAATCTATTTGGATGTCTTCTTTTTAAACGGATAATATGAACTTTGTAAGTGTTTTTTAAATCCCATTCACTAATTTTTGTATTAATTAAGGGCGAAATAGATCTAATTCTTAATCTGTAATAATCGTTTTCAATTTGATATACTTTTATCCATTCATGTAATGTTGTATCAATGTTTATAGGCTTGTTATTGGTTTTGTTGCTTGGTAATAGTTTAAAACCAAAATATCTAAAATAGATAAGGGCAATTATTAAAAGCGGTAAACCAATCAACCCAAACTCAAAGAAAGAAAAGCCTTCAAAACCAGCGGCTATTAATGCGTTATTTACAATAATGTTTGGTGGAGTGCCTGTTAAAGTCAATAAACCACCAGTGTTTGAGCCAAAAGCAACCGGAATTAATATTTTAGAAGGAAATGTACCAATACTCCAAGCAGAAGAAATTGTTGCCGGTAATAAAGTAGCTACTGTGCCCGTATTGCTTACAAATCCTGATAAAACACCTGCTCCAAGTGTTATAATCACCAATAATTTAGGAACACTTTTACCCGCTAATTCTATTAGCTTTTTACCCGCTAAGGCAGTCCATCCTGTTTGAGATAAACCTTCTCCTATTATAAATAATCCTGCAATCATTATTACTGTCGGGTTGCTAAAACCACTTAATGTTTCATTTAAATTTAAAATTCCACATAAAAATAAACTCAGCATAGAAACGAGTGCAACAACATCTGGCGAGTATTTTCCCCAAATAAATAAGCCTATGGTACCTGTTAAAATAACGAGCATTAAAATCATAATCTACTGATATTATTGGGTTTTATTCATTCTTTTAAAAGGTAAATTTATAAGGATTGCTAGTCGATTTTTATGATAAATATCATCCTTCTAAAACTCCTCTAATTTTTGTGATTATGTTAATAAAGGATGCTTATTTTTAATAAAATCAACAAACGAAAACGTAATAGAAATGTATCTCTTTTAAATAAAGCATTGAATTTTGGTGTTTTAATAGTTTGTTTTTTTAATATTGTTGCATCAAAAGACTCTTTTTAAATAGAAATGATGTCTATTTGTATTTCTAAATGATTTTTTTCTGATAAAAGGAGAAGTAATTATTGATTTAAATTTGAAACATATTTATGAAATTAGATATTTTAGCTTTTGGTGCACATCCAGATGATGTAGAGTTAGGCTGTGGAGCAACTATTGCCAAAGAAATTTCTTTAGGAAAAAAAGTAGGAATTGTAGATTTAACCAGAGGTGAGTTAGGTACTCGTGGTTCTGCAGATTTAAGAGACAAAGAAGCTGCCAATGCTGCGGCAATATTAGGTGTTACTATTCGTAAAAATTTAGGGTTTGCAGATGGTTTTTTTACGAATGATAAAGAGCATCAATTAGAAATCATAAAGATGATTCGCAAATATCAGCCAGAAATAGTGCTTTGTAATGCTATTGATGATCGACATATAGATCATCCAAAAGGAAGTAATTTAGTTTCTGATGCTTGCTTTTTAAGCGGATTAATAAAGGTTGAAACAGAAGTAGAAGGCAAGTTACAAGATAAATGGCGACCAAAATTAGTGTACCATTATATGCAATGGAAAAACATTGAACCTCAATTTGTTGTTGATATTACTGGGTTTATTGATGTTAAAACAAAATCAATATTGGCATATTCGTCTCAATTTTACGATCCAAATAGTAATGAGCCAGAAACACCAATAACAAGTAAGAACTTTATTGACAGTATTAACTATAGAGCAAAAGATCTAGGAAGATTAATTGGTGTAGATTATGCAGAAGGCTTTACCACAGAGCGTTACGTGGCTGTTGAAAATTTAAGTAAATTAATTTAATATTTTCTTTCATAGAAAAAGAAAAAACATTTATATTTGCACCCGCAATTATATGGTGGTTGTAGCTCAGTTGGTTAGAGTATCGGTTTGTGGTACCGAGTGTCGCGGGTTCGAGTCCCGTCTTCCACCCAAAATACAAAGTCTTCTCAGAAATGAGAAGACTTTTTTTGTTTATAGAAAGAGTGATAATAAGCTTATTTTAAACTAATTACAGTTTAATTGAAAATAGCAATTCAAAATTATCTAAAGATACAAAGTTGTTAAGGTTTATTTTTTAAATTGTTTATTACTATACTACAATTTATAAAAACGCCCTATGTTTAAATGATAACTGAAGAAAGTGCAGATTTTTTTAATAACTTTTGAACGATTTCTATTTCTCTAAATATTTAAACATTTTAAAGATAGCAGCGAAACTGGTTTAAGTTTAAGCTATTTTAGGATTTTTTTGAGAGTCAATTAGGAATCGTAGAAATAAAAAATCAGCATTATTTTAAGATATTTAGTTGGGGGACTTGGGGGATTCAATACTTTTATAATGCTGATTACAGTATGAATTTACAGTTTTTATTAAGTAAAAAAAAATTAATGTTGTGAAATAGGGTATTATTGTTGTGTAAAAAAACTTATAAATCAAGTTTGTTTTTGAATGAAAATGTTGTTTCCATTCCTTCTCTAGAGGTTATGTCTGCTTTAGTTCCTAATTGGTTGGCCAATCTTTGTATCAATTTTAAACCTATAGAGTTCTCTATCATTATGTTATTTAGGTCAAAGCCGATTCCATTATCAGAATATTCAAAATAGATAATACCCTCTTTTTCTGAAATTGTAAGGTTAATTAAATTATTATTATTATTATTTGAAAAAGCATATTTATAAGAGTTTGTGATTAGCTCGTTAATTATGAGTCCTAATGCTTGCGTTTGATCTATATAAATAAATATTTTACGATCTACGTTAATATTTATGTTTATGGTATGTAAGCTATTGTATATTACTTTTAAATCAGTTAAAATATTCTCTATATAATCTTTTAAAGGGATTTCATTTAAATTATTGTTTTTAAGTAGCTTATCGTGTATGCGGGCAATTGTAGTAACTCTATTGATACTATATTGAAAAGTATTTTTAAATTCTTCATTATTAATTTTTTGGAGTTGCAGATTTAGAATACTAATTATTATTTGAAAATTATTTTTTACTCGATGATGTAGTTCACCCAATAAAACATTTTTTTCTAATAATGAATTGTTAATGGCTTCATTTTGATTTTCTATAATTTTTTTTCCAATATTTTTTTTATAAATTAAATTAATTAGAAGTATTATAAAAACTACCAATACTACTAAAATGGAGAAAATAATTAAAAACTCTTTTTTATTTGACTTATTTTCATTTTCTATCTCGGTAATTTTAAATTTTTGAGATATTAATTCTTCTTGAAAGTCTAACAATTTTAGAATACTAGTATTTAACTCTTGCTTGTTTTGTTTTTCTGTTAAATAGGATGCTTCTATATATAACTTATTATAATAAAAGGCAGAATCATATCTTTTTATAATTTCAAAATACGCTGATTTTAGTTTGCTGTAGGATAAAATGTTTTTTTTTAAAAATAAGCTGTCTGTATACTTTTTTGCCAAACTAAGTTTATCTGTTTTTAAATAACAAATAGCCATATTTTTATAGTAATCATCTTCATAGGGCCAAATAGTACCTTTATAAAATAACCTTGACTGTAGTTCTTCTTCTGTTAATAATTCTAAAGCTTTATTATAATTTTTAAATTCTAAGAAGCATTCACCTAAATTCCCTTTTACTAGTCCAATCCAATAATTTAAATTTTTGTTATCTTTTACTACATCTGTTTTCTTTACTTTTTCTAGAATATTTAAGGATTTATCGAAGTAGTAAAAAGCACTATCATATTCTTTTTCTCTTTTATAAAAAACACCTAGATTATTTTGGTTTGTTCCATTTTCAAAACTTATTTCATCTTCTTTATACGATTTCGATACTTTAAAGTTTTTTATGGCTAGGTCTAAAAGGCCTAGTTTAGAATACACATCATAAAAAACAATAGTGTTTGGAGAACATGTTTCTAACTTTTCTTTATTGATAATTAGTAATTCGGATGTTTTATTTAATTTTTCACAATTTCTAAAGAGTAAATTTAATAATCTACAGAGTTTTTCTTTTTCTGGATTATTTTTGAATTTATAATAGAAGTTGTACAATATTTCATTACTTTTTTCTAAAGACCGCTCGCTATTGTATAAAAATACTTTACAAAGGGTAATATTATAAAGTGCCAAGAAATCACTTTTATTCTTACGCTCTTCATTATTAAAAAATTTAATCCACTCTTCTGTACTTTTAATAGTAGAATTACCTTTTAATATGTTTTTAAAAATATTTTTTTTGTTTTCGTAATTTTTTTCATTTAAAAAGTTAACGTAAATAATAGAATCACTCTTTTTAACCTGAGAGAATGAATTGATAACAAACAAAAAAATAGCAAAAATGTTAAGAAATTTCATTTGTTTTAATAGTTATAATTGAGGAATTAAGTATTTTTTTGTTTATATATTTTAACTAAATCTAAAATATAAAGTTTTAAAAGATATTAAAAGTATTTTGAATAACTAAAATTACTTAAAATTTAGGGAAGTAAACTTTTGAGACCATTTTATTAAACCTATTCTAAATTTAAAATATTATTTTATTTTAATATCATTAAAGTTGTAAATTAACTTAAAAATGTTGTGAAATGAAGAACCTCTGTAATTTCTAAAGGAATAATAAACAATTATTATAGATGTAACTGCAATAAGACTTAATGTTTATCTTTTTTTGCTTTTATATAAGTGCACTTATTTTATAAATGATGTTATAAACTTAAAACAAAACCTTTTTTTAATATTAAAACAAAAAACAGCAATGTTTTGTCATCTATAGATCGTTTTTTTATTTTATAAAATTTTTAAAAGCACCTTTAAACTGAGATGAAATAGGTATTTTTTTATCGTTTACAATTACAGATTTTGTACTAAAAGCGCTTACGTAATTTAAGTTTATAACATAAGATTTATGGCATTGTAAAAAAGATTCAGGAAGTTTTTCAATAAAACTTTTTAATGTAGATCTTAAAAGGTGTTTTATATTTTCTTTGCAATGCAGCTCTAAATATACATTGTCAGATTTTATGTAAGCAATATCATTTATCAAAATTTTTTGATGAAATTCGTTCTTTTTTACAAAAACAAACTCTTCAACTAAATTTAAATCTAATGATACATGATTATTTATAGCAATTTCTATAGCTGCTTTTAGGTTATTACTATCAAAAGGTTTTACTAAATAAGCATTGGGGTTTGTCTTAGAAGCTAATCGTATAGTAGCATCATCAGAATTTGAAGTTAAATATATAAAAGGCACTTTCGTTTGTTCATTTATATAGTTTGCAATATCAATTCCTGTTTTTTTTGTA
This sequence comes from Polaribacter glomeratus, assembly GCF_002954665.1. GTDB lineage: Bacteria > Bacteroidota > Bacteroidia > Flavobacteriales > Flavobacteriaceae > Polaribacter > Polaribacter glomeratus. The sequence continues at coordinate 734,499 of NZ_MSCM01000001.1, forward strand.
GACAAACTAATATCTAAAAAGGCTAAATCGATGCTGTTTTCTTCCAAAAAAGAAATAGCTTCTTCATAAGATATTAAGCAGGCTACAACCTCATATCCAAGATTTTCTAGTGTGAATTTTAAATCATCAGCAATAATTACATTGTCTTCAACAATGAGGATTTTAATTTTTTTATTCATTTAAAAGGGAGGTAATATATACCCACAATTTACATAAAATTCTCTTAATATTAATTTCCTATTTAATTTAACTTAAAACTAATAAATCATAATTTTTCTGCCAAATATTTAGCAGTATAGGATTTTTTGTTTTTTGCTAATTCTTCAGGAGTTCCTTGAAAAATAAGTTCTCCACCTTTTTTACCACCTTCCATGCCTAAATCAATAATATAATCTGCACATTTTATCAATTCGATATTATGTTCAATTACAATAATAGAATGTCCTTTATCAATTAAAGCGTTAAAAGAAGCTAATAATTTTTTAATATCATGAAAGTGTAAACCAGTTGTTGGTTCATCAAAAATAAACAAGGTTTTGTCTTTAGTAATTCCTTTTACTAAAAAGGATGCTAACTTTATTCTTTGTGCTTCACCGCCAGAAAGTGTAGAAGATGATTGTCCTAATTGTACATATCCTAAACCAACATCTTGCAAAGGCTTTAATTTTTTTGCTATTTTAGTAACCAAATTTTCAGAGAAAAATTCAACGGCATCATCAATAGTAAGGCTTAAAATATCATCAATAGATTTTCCATCAAACGTAATTTCTAAAACTTCTTTTTTGAAACGTTTTCCATTACAAACATCGCATTCTAAGTGCACATCTGCCATAAATTGCATTTCTATGGTAACAATTCCGTCTCCTTTGCAAACTTCACAACGTCCGCCTTCAACATTAAAAGAAAAATGTTTGGGTTTGTAGTTTCTTATTTTTGCCAATTTCTGATTAGAAAATAACGCTCTAATATCATCATAGGCTTTAATATATGTTACAGGATTTGAACGCGAAGAACGCCCAATAGGATTTTGATCTATAAATTCTACATTTTTTATATCTTCAAAGCTTCCTCTAATTTCTGTATGCTGACCAACCTTATCTCCATAACCAACCAATTTTTTTTGCATCGATGGATATAAAATACTTTTTACCAACGTACTTTTTCCAGAACCAGAAACTCCGGTAATTACCGTTAAACAATTTAGCGGAAAAGTAACATCAATATTTTGTAAATTATGTTCTCTAGCGCCAATAATTTGGATGCTATTTTTTGAAGTTCTTCGTTTTTTAGGAACATGAATTTTTAAATCTTCATTTAGATATTTAGCTGTTAAAGAATCAGATTTTAAAATTGCTTCAAAGTTTCCTTCTGCAACAACATGCCCGCCAAATGTTCCGGCTTCTGGACCAATATCAATAATATAATCAGCCTCTTTCATAATGTCTTCATCATGTTCTACAACAATTACTGTGTTGCCTAAATTGCGCAAGTCTTTTAAAACTTTTATCAACCTTTCAGTATCTTTTGGATGCAAGCCAATACTTGGTTCATCTAAAATATACATAGAACCTACCAACGAACTACCTAAAGAAGTTGCCAAATTTATACGCTGACTTTCACCTCCAGAAAGTGTATTAGAAGTTCTGTTGATGGTTAAATATGAAAGGCCAACATCCGTTAAAAAAAGTAGTCGATTATTGATTTCTGTTAATAAACGTTTTGCAATTTTCTCATCGTATTTATCTAATTGTATGTTCTTGAAAAATATCGATAATTCATCCAAAGGAAGTGTTACTAAATCAGATATTGTTTGCTCATTTATTTTTACATAATTGGTTTCTTCTCGCAAACGTCTGCCATTACAAGTAGTACATTTTGTTTTTCCGCGATAACGAGAAAGCATCACTCTATTCTGAATTTTGTAACTTTTTTCTTCTAAAACCGAAAAGAAATGGTTAATTCCGTTAAAAGATTTGTTACCATTCCAAACCAATTCTTGCTGTTTTTCTGATAATTGAAACCAAGGTTTATGCACCGGAATATCAAACTGATAGGCAACGGCAATTAAATCTTCTTTATAATGAATATAAGAGGGCGTTTTAAAAGGAAAAATACAATCTTCAAAAATGGATAATCCTGTATTTGGGATCACTAAATCTGCATCAATACCAATTACATTTCCATAACCTTCGCAAGTTGGGCAAGCGCCATAAGGATTGTTAAAACTGAACAAATGTGTATTGGGTTCTAAAAAAGACATGCCGTCTAAATCGAACTTATTACTAAACTCAGCTACTTTGTTATCTTCTAAATTTTCTATAAAACAAATTCCTTTTCCTTCAAAAAAAGCAGTCTGAATGGAATCTGCCAATCTGTTGTAAAAATCTTCGTCAGCTCTGGTTACAATTCTATCAATTACTAAAAAGAGCGCTTCATTTTTATATTTTTCCTGAGGAAAATCTGCAATTCTATAAATAGTATCATTCCATTTTAAACGCGCATAGCCTTGTTGCTCTAAAACTTGTAGCAAGGTTTTTAATTCTCTATTTTCATCAATAATAATAGGCGCTAATAATAAAAGCTTTGTTTTATCATCAAACTTTTTTATAAAATTGACAACATCAGAAACCGTGTCTTTTTTAACTTCTTGATTAGAAATAGGCGAGTAGGTTCTTCCAATTCTGGCGTATAATAGTTTTATGTAATCGTAAATTTCTGTGGATGTACCAACCGTAGAACGCGGATTTGTAGAATTTACTTTTTGTTCAATAGCAATTGCAGGTGCAATACCTTTAATATAATCTACTTTTGGTTTGTTTAGTTTTCCTAAAAACTGGCGTGCATAAGAAGATAAACTCTCTACATAACGTCTTTGACCTTCTGCATATAAAGTATCAAACGCTAAAGTAGATTTTCCTGAACCAGAAAGACCTGTAATTACAACCAACTTATTTCTTGGTATTACAACATCAATGTTTTTTAAATTATGGAGTTTTGCTCCTTTAATGATGATGTTTTCTTTCGGATTTACTGTAGAAATGTCTGCTTTCATTTATAAAAAATATAAGCTATAAAAATACCATTATTTTCAACCACTAAAAAAAAGATTCATATTGAATTTTGTTAAATTATTTGTTAGATGAAAAAATATTTATATATTTGAAGACTTAACAATCACAAAACAAGCCGCATATAGTAAAAAATTACTTTTTAAATTATTGATAAATAAATCAAAAAGAGAGAAGCTTTTTCTTTCTTTAAAAAGTAGTTATGATGCGTACACAAAAACAAACAGATAGTAGTTTAATAAAGGGTTATATAGAAGGTAATGAAGCTTTTTTAGAGATCTTAATTAAGAGACATCAACAGCGTTTATATAGTTTTATTTACAGCAAAATTAAAGACAAAGACCTTACAGAAGACATTTTTCAGGATACTTTTATAAAAGTAATAAGAACTTTAAAAAAGGGTAATTATAATGAAGAAGGTAAGTTTTTACCTTGGGTAATGCGTATTTCTCATAATTTAGTGATCGATTATTTTAGAAAAAATAACAGAATGCCTAAATTTAAGAATACAGACGATTTTAATATTTTTTCTGTTTTAGGTGATGATAGCCTAAATGCTGAAAAACAATTGATACAAGATCAGATTTATGATGATGTTAGAGATCTTGTAAACGGTTTGCCAGATGAACAAAAAGAAGTTTTAATTATGCGTATGTACAAAGACATGAGCTTTAAAGAAATAAGCGAAAACACAGGCGTTAGTATCAACACGGCTTTAGGTAGAATGCGGTATGCGTTAATAAATATGAGAAAATTAATAGAAAAAAATAAAATTATTTTAGTGAACCAATAATAAAAGTAAAAAAGCATCGTTAATTATTTATAACCAGTATATTAAACAACTTTATATGATGCAACTTTACTCAAAAAAGTCATCTGATTTTCAGATGCAACCCAAACAAGAAACAGTTCAATTTCTGATTAATTTTTCCAAATCTTTAACTTTTGTTAAAACAAAATCAGAAAGCTTCATTGAATTGAATTTGAATTAAGAGAGGAAAAGCTTCAACTTTAAAATGTTGGAGCTTTTTTTATGAACTTTTTTTTTAAAGATGTTTGAAATAATTTCTGTGTCTTTTTGTTAAACATCCCAATCTCTTTTCCTCCACTATCCGTGAAAACTAGTGAAATCTGTGTCAAAAAAACAGCTTCGAAAGAACTACTTTTTATTCTTATAATATGCATCTAATACAGACTTTCTACCAATAGTTTTGGTAATAATATCATTCTCTAAATCCCAACCTCTAGCAGGCGAATATTCTCGTCCATACCAAATAATTTGTAAATGTAAATCGTTCCATATTTCTTTTGGAAACAATCGTTTAGCATCTTTTTCGGTTTGAGTAACATTTTTTCCGTTGGTTAAATTCCAACGCCACAATAATCTATGAATATGCGTATCCACAGGAAAAGCGGGCACACCAAAAGCCTGACTCATAACAACACTTGCTGTTTTATGACCAACTGCGGGTAATTCTTCTAAGCCTTCAAAAGATTGCGGAACTTCGCCATTATATTTATCAATTATAATTTTCGACAAACCGTAAATCCCTTTGCTTTTCATCGGCGATAAGCCGCAAGGGCGAATAATTGCTTTAATTTCTTCTACAGACATTTTTATCATATCGAAAGGATTATCCGCTTTAGCGAACAGTAAAGGCGTAATTTTATTTACACGAACATCTGTGCACTGTGCAGACAATAAAACAGCAATTAACAGTGTATATGGATCTTTATGATCTAAAGGAATCGGAATTTCTGGGTATTTGTTTTCGAGGGTATCAATTACAAATTGCACTTTTTCTTGCTTGTTCATAAATCTGAGTTATAAAATGTAAAGTTAAAAGTTGAAAGTAAAATAGACTACTTAAAATTTACTTTTTTTAAGATTAACTTGTAAAGACTTTATAAACTTTGTATTTTTAATCTTTAAAACCATTTATAGAATGACATCATTAAAAATAGGAGATAAAGCGCCACAATTTGAAGCAAAAGATCAAGAGGGTAATACAGTAAAATTAACAGATTACGCTGGTAAAAAGTTAGTATTGTTTTTTTATCCAAAAGCAAGTACACCAGGTTGCACGGCAGAAGCGTGTGATTTACGAGACAATTACCAATCTTTTTTAGCAAAAGGATATGACGTTTTAGGCGTAAGCGCAGATTCTGGTAAAAAGCAACAAAACTTTATCAATAAAAACGAACTTCCTTTTCCGCTTTTAGCGGATGAAGATAGAGCTGTAATAGAAGCTTTTAATGTTTGGGGACCAAAGAAGTTTATGGGTAAAGAATATGACGGAATTCATAGAACTACTTTTGTAATCGATGAAAAAGGCATTATAGAAGACGTAATTATTAAAGTAAAAACAAAAGCACATGCTGCTCAAATATTGGGTTAGTATTTTATTTAAAATTAGATTTTTTAAGAGAGTTGATGAAAATCAGCTCTTTTTTTGTTTTAAAATATACCTAATACTAGGTATTGTATTGCTTCTCAAGTTTTTGGATATTTGAAAATATAAATTTAATACATACTTTAGTAAAATGAAAAACGCAATAAAATTATTTTTCCTGATGTTATTTTTAGTACCACAGTTTATAAATGCACAAGCAATTACAAATGTAAAAACACTTTTAATAGAAAACGAATATGGAAATGCTAGGTTAATTATAACACCAAACTCGTATGATATGACGGCCACAAAACCAACAAAATTAGCAGGTGTTTATGGTTTACTAGTTTGTTATACATATAAAGGAGTAAAAAAAGCATTGCACCAAGATTTAACCTATGATTTTAATAAAAAAGGTGAAAAAGAGTTGTTTTTAGGTATGTCTGCAACCAAATCTAATATTGTAATTGGATCAGTTGTATTCTACAGACGCGATTTAATGAATAAAAATGATTATCCTAAAAAAACGGATTGTTTTAAAGAGTAATTAAAACGTCATTCCAACTTTAAAGTTTAAAACACGTCCTGTCATGTAATTCGGAATTCCAAATTGAGTTTTAGAATATACATCTCTAACCCAAGTATTGGTAATAGAATTCTGAATATCGAACATATTAAAAAGTTCTAAACCTGCACTTAATTCTTTAAATTTGGATAACCAACCGGTAGAAAATTGTTTATTAGCATCCACAAAAATATAAGAAACACCTAAATCTGCACGTTTATAATCCCTTAAACGTTCTTGAAAACGGTATACATCTGCATACGCAGGTGCGCCGCCCGGAACGCCCGTGTTGTAAACCAAATTTAAATACGCTTTTAAATCTGGTAAATTTGGCACGTAATCTTGAAATAGAATTCCAAATTTAATTCGCTGGTCAGAAGGTCTTGCAATAAAACCTCTGTTATCTATATTTTCTTCTGTTTTTAAATACCCTAAACTTACCCAACTATCACTACCAGGAACAAATTCTCCGTTTAAGCGAAGATCAATTCCGGTTGCAAAAGCAGTAGTTAAGTTGTCTGCTCTGTAACGAATTCTAACATTATCAATCGAATAAGCATTCACATCAGATAAATCTTTATAATATACCTCTGTTGTAAGTTTAAATGGTCTTTCCCACATTTTAAAACTATAATCCATTCCTGCCACATAATGAATCGATTTTTGTGCTTTTACATTTACATTAACATCACCGTCAAAATTTCTTAATTCTCTATAAGATGGAGGTTGCGCGTACAAGCCGCCAGATAATCTAAATAACATATCTTTTTCCCAGTTTGGTTTGATGGCAAATTGAGCTCTGGGGCTAATAATTGTCTGACTTTTAGATTGTATTCCGTTTCCTGTAACAGTCCAATTTTGAGCTCTAATACCAACATTATAGAAAACTTCGTGATCGTTCCAAAAAGAACGCTGATTAAATTGTACAAAACCAGAAACTCTATTGATAGCAACATTATTATCTTTTCTGATGTTTTGATATGGCGTAATTTCGCCTTCAAAAGGTGCGTAAGGTTGATTGTTTGAGGAGTGAAAAGGAGGTCTTATAGAAAACCCTAAAGAATCAATAACTTCCCATTCTCTAATTCTGTCTTTAATATCTTCTTGCTGATATTTTGCACCAAAATTCCATTGTGTTTCACCATTTTTGATAGTTCCTTTTACTTGAATATTTGATATTAAAGCATCTAAATCATTACGAGCATGATTTAATTGCGAACCAATTCCTTGAGAAAAATCAACTTCACCAAAATTTTGAGAACCAATATTTGCATCTACTTCACCTAAATTATAAGCGGCAGCAATATCAAAATGCTCTTCTTCTTGGGTATTGTATCTAGAAGCGGTTGTGGTTAGCGTAAAATCATCAGTTATTTTATAATCTGCGGATAAAGCTCCAAATAGTGTTAAATATTTATCTTTTTCCTGACCAGAATAAAACACAATTAATTCCAACGGATTTGCAACGGTTCCAAAACGTGTTCTTCTAGATATTGGTTGATAATCGTAATTGTTTAAAGAAAAATTTCCTAAGAAATTTAAGGATAGTTTTTCTGAGAAATCATACGACAAAAAGGTTTGAACATCTGTAAACCTTGGTCTAAAGTTGGTTTCAATTTGCTTGCTATTTACAAACAAACTATTATCTCTATACCTAACGCCAGTAATAGTACTAAGCTTATTATTTAAAAACTGTCCTTCAAAAGTTACACTAGCGCCTAATAAACTAGCGTCTATTGTTGTGGCGGTTTCGGTAGGTTTTCTATACGTAATATCTAGAACAGATGATAATTTATCGCCATATTTTGCTTGAAATCCGCCCGCAGAAAAATTAATATTCTGCACCATATTAGAGTTTATAAAACTTAAACCTTCTTGCTGACCAGATCTAATTAAAAAAGGTCTGTAAATTTCAATTCCGTTTACATATACCAAGTTTTCATCAAAATTACCACCTCTAACATTGTATTGCGTGCTTAGCTCGTTATTGTTATTTACGCCTGGTAAAGTCATTAAAATATTTTCTACACCAGCATTTGGACCGATAATGTTTTTTGCTTTATTAGCGTCGATACTTGTTAATCCTTCTGCTTTTTTTCTGATATCTTTTACAACAATCTCTTTTAATTCTTCTGTTTTTAAAGTTAAAGTAGGTGAGTAGCGAATTGCATTTCTGCTAGTTGCTGTAATTATTTTTGTAAAAGTTCTGTAAGAAACATGACTAAAAATTAGCGTAATTTCTTCGTTAAAAGGAATTCTTATAGAATAGTTTCCGTCTTTATCGGTTACATCTCCAGTATTTCCAAACTTTATAGAAACTTTTTCGATAGGTTCATTTAAATTATTTTTTATGGTACCTTTTAAGATGGTTGTTTTTTGGGCAACTAAAAAGCCAGGTATAAGCAATAATAAGAAGAGTAATTTTTTCACAAAAGCTAGTTTATTTGTTTCTTAAAGAACGTTGCAGAAAGCTCATTCGTATTTCCTGCGTTGTCTGAGACTACAATTTTAAAGATATGTTTGCTACCAACCAATTTTTTATCACTAAAATTATAGGTTAATATGTTTTTTTTATGATTAAGTTCCATCAAAATCCATTCATCATCAATAGTTGCTCTATAGTTTTTGATATCAGAGCCAACATCAGAAATCATTACTTTTAAAGTTTCTGAATTACTGAGCCACTGTTGATCTTTAAAATATAATAATTTTATTGTAGGTTTTACTTTATCGGAAAGTAATGTGTAACTTCCTAAGGTTTTTGTTGTAGTATAGAATGTGCTGTCTTTTTTTCTTGTATATTGATATCTAGGATATCTAGAATACTCTATATTTGCAATGAATAAATGCTCTTTTTCTGCTTCTGAATAACTAGAAACATCAAAAGTTAGTGTGTAACTTTTATCTAAAGGAATTGTTGGTGTATGAATTTTAGCAATTCCATTATCAATTTTAAAATCTAAATAGATGTCTTCATAAAATGTGTTTTTAGGAAAAGCCACAGTAACATTATCAATTTTAAATTTATTAAAATTCTTTGCAATTATTTTATAATCAGTTGTATTCATCTGTTCTGTAAAAATACTATTACTTTTTGCACCTGCAACTGGTATTTTTAAGGAACTGGTATTGCCTTTAAAATCTTTAGCTATAATTTCTATGGTATAATTAAGCGCTTCTTTAATGTCAATTTTACCATTATTTATCAAATCTTTAAAAATAGTTAGTTCGCTAGCATTTTCTTTATATGTTTTTTGATATTTCTTTTTATATTTTTTATAGTGCTCATAATCAATAAGTAAATTTAAATACTTGCTTTCAGCAAATGAAAACTCTTCTACATCATGATAGTAAACTCGATTGCCATTTACTAACATTTCTAAACTGAATATCCCATTTTTGTTGTTTGAATTGTTAAATCGATCAATAACATTTACGCCAAAACCAATAAGTCCACTGGCAGTAATTCTTTCTGAAGTATAAATTCCATTTTCGATATTTTTAAGCGGTATTTGAAAACTTTTTCTCTGCTGATTAACTCTTGAGTCTGTATTTAAAGCATACACTTTTAAATCTAGAAAAGTAGGAGCAATAGTGTCATCAACTTTTAAACCGAAAAATAACGGATTGATAACATTTTCTGTGATGGTATTTCGTATTTCAAAGTGTAAATGTGGCCCACCAGATCCGCCAGTGTCGCCCGATAAAGCAATGATTTCTCCTTTTTGCACAAGAAATTCGTCTTTTTTGAAAGTTAAATTACCAGTTTCATAACTTTCAGTTTTATATTGTACCGATTTAACATGTGTTTCAATTTTATCAGCAAATTTGCTTAAATGCCCATAAACAGTTGTAAAACCATTTGGGTGCGTAATATAAATAGCTTTTCCGTATCCAAACTGCTGCACTTTTATTCTAGAAATATATCCGTCTGCGGCGGCTAAAACTTTTAACCCTTCTTTACTTTGTGTTTTAATATCTAAACCTGCATGGAAATGATTGCTGCGTAATTCGCCAAAAGAACCAGATAAAAGGATAGGAATCTCTAAAGGATCACTAAAATAATTTTGGGGATATTTTTCTTGAGAAAAACATAAAAAATGAAGTAATACAAAGGATATAAGCAGTGTTTTTTTCAAAGTATAATTATTTTTTGTGCAAAAATAGTGAAAATCATTCTTTCTATAATTTGTTAAATTTCAGTTAATTAGTAAAAAAGTGATAAAATGTTGTAAAGTTTCAAACAGAATGTTAACTTTGTACAGATAGTTTATTATAAAATGACAGATGAATAATACACTTGAAGCAATTCATTTACTGGAAGATAAGTTAAAAAGCTTACTTTCAAATTATGAGTTTTTAAAAAATGAAAACCAAATTTTGCTTCAAAATAATACAGCATTGCAACATCAGGTTTTAGAAAGTAAGCAAGAATTAATAGCACAAAAAAAAGATTTTGATCTATTAAAAATTGCAAAAACTATTGAAGGCAGTAGTACAAATACAAAAGATACAAAACTGAAAATAAATACATTAATTAGAGAAATTGATAAATGTATAATTCAGTTACAAGAATAAAGTTCTTTATATTGTGGAAAAACTAAAGATTAATATTGTAATTGCGGGTAGAACATATCCTTTAAGTGTAAATAACATTAAAGAAGAAGAAGGTATGCGCAAAGCAGCAACGGCAATTAATAAGTTAATTTCTATGTATGAGCAAAATTATGCAGTTAGCGACAAACAAGATGTTTTAGCGATGTCTGCATTACAATTTGCATCAAAATTAGAAATGCTATCTTTAAATAAAAATGACACAAATGAAGAAGAAATAAAGAAATTAAATGAGCTTACTAATTTAGTAAGCGAACATTTAAAATAAGTTCATTAAAATACATTAACAAAACACTGCCTACGTTAGTAATTGTTTATTAAACTCAACACTATTCTATTATGAAGGATGAGTCTTAACTATTAAAGCATGCCTTTTCGCTTGAACTTGTTCAGCATTATAAAAGGAAACTTAAAGAGTTAGTTAGTCCTATAAATATCATTTTGGAGTTTAAAAACCCAACTATCGTAGGCTTTTTTTATACCTTAAATTTAAATTATGGATGGATTGATACTTCCCATTATTGTGGGAGTTTTTATAGGATTAGCAGCAGGTTTTATGATCTTTAAATCGATTGAAAAATCGAAAGGAAATAAAATACTAGACAGCACAAGAACTGAAGCAGCTTCGATTTTAAAAGAAGCAAAAATTGATGCAGACGCTATCAAAAAAGATAAAATATTACAAGCTAAAGAAAAGTTTATAGAACTAAAATCTGAGCATGAAAAAGTGATTTTATCTAGAGAAAAAAAGATTTCTGACGTAGAAAAAAGAATAAGAGACAGAGAGTCTAAAGTTGCCTCTGAAGTTGATAAAAACATTCGTTTAAATCAATCTGTAGAGCAAAAAGAAAAAGATTACACTTTTAAATTAGAATTCTTAGAAAAGAAAGAAGAAGATCTAGATAAAATGCACAAACGTCATGTAGATATGTTAGAGCAAATTTCTGGTTTGTCTGCACAAGAAGCTAAAGTGGAACTTGTTGCATCTTTAAAAGAAATTGCAAAATCTGAAGCAATGGCTTTTGTACAAACTTCTGTAGAAGAAGCTAAATTAACAGCAGAACAAGAAGCTAGAAAAATTGTTTTAGGAACCATACAAAGAGTAGGTGTAGAACAAGCTGTAGAAAACTGTGTATCTGTTTTTAATCTTGAATCTGATGATGTAAAAGGACGTATTATAGGTAGAGAAGGTCGTAATATTAGAGCTTTAGAAGCTGCGACTGGTGTAGAAATTATTGTTGATGATACTCCAGAAGCAATTATTCTTTCTTGTTTTGATCCTGTTCGTAGAGAAATTGCTCGTTTAGCAATGCATAAATTGGTTACAGATGGTAGAATACATCCAGCAAGAATTGAAGAAGTTGTTAAGAAAACAGAAACTCAAATTACGCAAGAAATTATAGAAGTTGGTAAAAGAACGGTTATAGATTTAGGAATTCATGGTTTACATCCAGAGTTGATTAAAACTATTGGACGTATGAAATATCGTTCTTCTTATGGACAAAATTTATTACAACACTCGCGCGAAGTTGCGAATCTTTGTGGAATTATGGCATCGGAAATGGGCTTAAATGCAAAACTAGCTAAAAGAGCTGGTTTATTGCATGATATTGGTAAAGTTCCAGAAACAGAAAGCGAACTTCCTCATGCACTTTTAGGGATGCAATGGGCAGAAAAATATGGCGAAAAAGAAGAGGTTTGTAACGCAATTGGTGCTCACCACGACGAGATCGAAATGAAGAGCTTATTATCACCAATTGTTCAGGTTTGTGATGCAATATCAGGTGCAAGACCAGGTGCAAGACGACAGGTTTTAGATTCTTACATTCAACGTTTAAAAGATTTAGAAGAAATCGCATTTGGTTTTCCAGGCGTTCAAAAAGCGTATGCTATTCAAGCAGGACGTGAATTACGAGTAATGGTAGAAAGTGGTAAAGTAACTGATACGAAAGCTGCAGAATTATCTTTTAGTATTTCTCAAAAAATACAAAATGATATGACCTATCCTGGACAAGTAAAGGTTACAGTAATTAGAGAAACTAGAGCTGTGAATGTAGCTAAGTAAAAGCCAATTTTAATCTTTTTATTTTTACTTTGTTTAATGTAAATAAGATAAGAAATACTTAAATAAATAAAAAATCCTAACCTTTAAAAGTTAGGATTTTTTATTTTCTAGGATGATAGTTTTCTACAACTTCTTTTAAATAACTTGTATCTAAATGCACATACACTTCTGTAGTAGTAATGCTCTCATGACCTAACATTAGCTGTATCGCTCTTAAATCTGCACCATTTTTTAATAAATGAGTTGCAAATGAATGCCTTAATGTATGCGGACTTATTTTTTTATTTAAGTTGATTTTAACAGCCAACTCTTTTAAAATAGTAAAGATCATTTGTCGTGTTAAGCCTTTGCCTCGTCTGTTTAAAAACAAGGTATCTTCAAAACTTTTTGCCGGCTTTAATTGACTTCTAATTTCAGCTATATAAATAGTAATATATTTTTGAGCGTTGAAATGTATGGGCACATAACGTTCTTTATTTCCTTTTCCGGTAACTTTTATAAAACCCTCTTCAAAAAATAAATCAGAAATTTTTAAAGTGATCAATTCACTAACTCGCAAACCACAACTATAAAGGGTTTCTAAAATTGTTCGGTTTCTTTCTCCTTGCGGATGACTTAGATCAATAGCAGAAATAAGTTCGTTTATTTCATCTTCGGATAAAGTATCTGGTAATTTTCGTCCAATTTTTGGTGCTTCAATTAAATCTGTAGGATTTGTTTCTCTGTAATCTTCAAAAACTAAATAATCAAAAAAACTACGCAATCCAGATATGATTCTTGCTTGACTTCTTGGATTTATTTTTTTTGCAATTGCGTAATTAAATTCCTTTACGGTAACAGCGTCAATAGAAATAGGAGTGAAGTCGATTTCATTTTCAGTCAAAAATAAGGTTAGTTTTTCTAAATCTCTAGAATAACTTTCTATTGTGTTTTTAGCTAAACCTCTTTCAATTTTTAAATACAGCTGATAATCTCTAATTGCGTTTTGCCATTTCATTTGCTAAAAATAAAGTATATATTTACAACTTTAAAAGATTTTATGAAACTAATTATCATCAACGGACCAAATTTAAATTTATTAGGAAAAAGAGAACCAGAAATTTATGGTTCTAAAACTTTCGAAGAATTTTTTAGAGAACTTCAACTAAAATTTAGAGAAATAGAATTGTCTTATTATCAATCTAATATTGAAGGCGAAATTATTGATAAACTACATGAAGTTGGTTTTGAGTATGACGGAATTATCCTAAACGCTGCTGCTTATACACATACATCTGTAGGTATTGGAGATGCCGTAAAAGGTATTACAACGCCCGTTGTAGAATTGCATATTTCTAATGTGCATGCTCGCGAAGAGTTTAGACATCATAGTTTTATTGCGCCAGCCGCAAAAGGTGTTTTATTTGGCTTTGGTTTAAAAGGATATGAATTGGCGATTCAGAGTTTCTTGTAGTTCTAAAACTTGTTTCAAAATCTTTTAAATAACCACAAAGTTGTAAAATTTTCTGATAATTATACAGAAACGCAAATTCAAAAAGAACTAAAAAGTTTAAATTTGAATCTTCGACTAAATATATTCTAACTTCAAAAGCATTTTAATATTTGCTCTTTTATAGTGTACGTCTTTTTCTACTTCAACTTCTTTAAAACCAATTTTTTTATATAAATTAATTGCTGGAACTAAACTTCTGTGAGAGTATAAAGTGATGCTTTTCCATTCTTTATTTTTTGCAAATTCGATACAGAAGTTCATTAATTTTAGACCAATTTTTAAACCCTGATATTTTGGTAAAACAGCCATTTTACTCAATTCAAAATAGGTTTTTTGATTGATAAGAGCAATAACTCCAACAATTTCATTATTGTATTTTGCAAAGAAAATATAACCTCCAGGATCTAAAACATATTCCTGCGGATTGCTTAAAACCAGTTCATCATAAGGTTCTACATAAAAATATTTTTCTAACCATTCCACATTTAAACTGTAAAAGTCTTTTGCAAATTCTGGTTGATATGCTATAATTTCTAGTTTTTCTATTTCCATAGTAAGTAAGCTGCATTAGGGATTGAAGTGGAAATCCTTTTTGTGAGGTACGAACAAAAAGATTGAAAAGGAAAGCCCGACTTTTCTAAACTAAAACTTTTTCTGTTTTAGTTTAGAAAAGAATGCCCAAATAATTTTAAATTTTAGAATTAATAATTTGCATCATTTCATTTTCTAAAACGATTGTTTTTTGATAAATAGCTTCTGCTTTTGCGATAATTTCTTCTGCAAATTCTCTGTCTTTAATATCTTTTGCATTGATTCGTACATTAAAATATGCGCCTGTTACGGCAGTTTTTGCACATAAAACGCCAACTCCAGCGTCCGAAAGTGAATTTGGAATTCCGGTTTTCATCATCTCGATCATCACTTCGATAGAATTATGCGCAGTTTCCATAACTTTTAAAGGAATTTCTGTTGCATATTTAGTAGCATTTTCAATGGCTAGCTTTCTTGCTTCCATTTCTTCATTGTTGGTTTTAGGCATTCTAAATCCGTCAATAATTTTGTTAAAAGCATTTGTATCTTCATCAACAAGAAATAATAAATCATTTTTATATTTCTGACCTTTTACAGCCCAGTTAGAAAAATATTCCCATTTGTCATCCCAACCTTGTTTGTGAGCAGAAAGATTTGCAACCATTGTACCTAAAGAAACGCCTAAAGTACCAACGTAAGCGGCAATACTTCCGCCTCCTGGAGCCATAGATTCGGATGCAGTTTCTTCTGCAAAATCTTTAATTGTAAAGTCAATCAACTTTTTACTAGCATCAGAATTCATTACATATTCTATGATTCTTTCTTGCGGATTAAAAGGTTTTAAATCATCTAAACCTAAAGATTTTATAGCGATTTTAATTTTCTCGCTTTCTGATATTCCTAAAGAACGTTCTTGTTTTTTTAAGTAAAAATCGGCTGCATCTAACATTGCTTGTAACGGTACTAAACCAACTAATTCAGAGCCTGTTACGCGTAAACCACGTTCTGTTGCACACAAATCTGTTTCGTAAAAAGCTTCGTGCATCGATGTGATTGAAATGTTGGTTAAATTGTAAGAAATTTGCGCAATTCCGTATTCTTCAATGAACCATCCAATACCTTTTACAGCTTTTAATTTACCCGGAATTCTTTCTGGATTTCCGTTTTTATCTAAAACATTTTTTCCGTTAATGGTATTTACTCGGCCATTTTCACGAATATCAAAAGCAATCGCATTTGCTCTTCTAGTAGAAGTTGAGTTTAAATTTACGTTGTAAGCAATTAAAAAATCACGTGCAGAAATTGCTGTAACTCCAGAAGTAACTATTTGTTGATTGTATTCTGATGGACCAAAATCTGGTTTCCAATTTGGTTTAGAAAGTTTTTCTTTTAAGCCTTCATATTCTCCAGAACGAACGGTAGCTAAATTTTTTCTATCGGATGAAGTTGCTGCATTTTCATAATAATAGCCAGAAATACCTAACTCTTCACCAACTCTTTTACCTAATTGACGTGCGTATTCTGCAGTTTCTTCCATAGAAATATTTGCGATTGGTACTAAAGGACAAACATCGGTAGCTCCAAAACGCGGATGCTCTCCTTTTTGCTTGCTCATGTCAATTAGTTCGGATGCTTTTTTTATCAATCTAAAAGCGGCTTCAATAACATCTTTTGGCTCGCCAACAAAGGTAATTACTGTTCTGTTTGTTGCTTTACCAGGATCTACATCTAGTAATTTTACACCTTCAACGGTTTTTACACTATTAGCAATTGTATTTATTTTGTTGATATCTCTGCCTTCACTAATATTAGGCACGCATTCTATAAGTTGTTTATTCATGGTTGATGAGTTTGTTGGTTAAAAAAATAAGACACTAATTTTTAGGATTCTTGTGCGATACATAGTGTGCTTAAATTAAAAATTATATTGTCAAATGTAAAATATCCTTCAAAAATAAGCTATAAAAATTATCAAAATAATAAAAATAGTTACTTATTTTAAAGCTTTTGATAAAAATAAATATCTAAAAAAAAGTAGCATTAGAACAGGGATTACTGCAACCGGAAATAATTGAACTTCAGAAATCCAAAGAATTGGAATATTTATTAATAAAACTAACGAAAAGATGAAGTAAAATTTCATCCATTTTTGTTGATTATTTTTGAGCATTAAAAAGGCAATAATTAAATTAGGCGCAAAAGCCCATAAAAAATTAAAGTTATTTGGAGCTGTAGAATGATCTGTAAAAAACCAAAGAAAAATGATTAATACTCCTGCAACCCCAGTTGTAAAAAGGATTGTAAAATCTAACCATTTTGATCTTTTTTCCTTTTTGTAATCAGAAATTGTTATGAAAATTCCGACGAAAGAAAGAATACTAAAAATTAAAAAAGGATTAAATATTGATAGTTCTTGTTTTTGTTCTTCAAAATCTAAGAGCACATCTTCTCTTAAAATTATATTTTCTGGCTGATTTCTTATAAACAATTGGCTGTTTTTAAAAATCGCATATACATATTTGGGCAAATACATATACTGATCAGAAGTGGCCTTTTGATCTAATTTACTTCCTAAAGCTAAATTAATTCCGAAGTTCCCCCATGTATTCCAATGGATTTCTTTGTTCATTAATTGTCTAAAAGATTGGTTTTTATCGATATTTTCATCAATAAAAACAACTTTATTTCCTAAAATTGAAATTGTAATATCTCTTAATTTTGTGGCACAATTATTAAAGTAAGGATCGTATAAATAAGTAGCATTTTCAGGTAGCGCATTATTTTCTAAATACTTGAAAAATGTTTGCTTTTCTTGTAGCGTTAAATTTAAAACTTGTTGTTTTACCCAACGTTTATCTTTTTTGTAACTTTCTAAAAAGTATTCGAAATTATATCTACCTAAACTGTATAAAAGTTTTCCTTTAGTGAAGTTTGAATAAAAATTTGGTGCATTAAAATCGAACATTCCGTAATTGTAAATAAGATCTATTTGTAAAACAGGATCCTTAATTCTGATGGCAGAATGACCAAATGCTTCAAATAACTCAGTTCCTGGACCAGCGGTGATAAGACTAACTTCGGAATATACAGAAAGGTTAACTTGTGAATTATAGGGTTTTATAAAAGCAAAAAGAAAGAATAATAGGATGTATTTTTTTTTCATAAATTAGTATCATCTAAAAAAACTGTAATCAAAAGTAATTGAAAAAATATTTGAAAATAAGGCGTTACCAACACTACCAATGTTTGTTAAAGCATAATCTACTTGAACGCCACGGTAGTTAAAACCAACACCAAAATTGGGTTGTGTAGAAAGCGATTTTCCATTGTCAAATTCTGTGATATATTGAAAATTACCAACTCCTAAACGAACGTATACAAGCTGATCATAATCTAACTGAAAGCCAATTGCAGGGTCGATACTGCCCACTTTTGATGAGAAAATATCATTGGTTTGTTCAAAACGAACATTTAGATCTACTTCTGTTTGCAAGTTAAAAAAGCGCCCAATTCTAAAATCTTTAGCAACACCTAATTGAATTTTTGGTTTTGTAATTTCAGTAGTTTCAGGTAATTCTTGATTTTGTCCAGGAATTGCATCCTTTATTTTATTGAATTCCTCTTCATTAATAGCCCAACTATTGTAAGTCGTAGTAATGTCTCTTGCCATCAGGCCAAATTTCCATTCGTTTCTTTCAAACTGAAGACCTGCATCAAAACCAAAACCCCAAGAAGCTGCAAAATCACCAATAATTCTTCGAACTATTTTTGCATTCACACCAAATTTAACATCTTTAAAAATTAAATTTCTTGCATAAGCAAAATTAAAAGCATAGTCAGCAGCTGAAAATAAACTAATTCTATTAAAATCTATATTTCCTTGACTATCAATTAATTGGGTCGTGTTTAAAATGTCATCAACTCCAAAACGAATTATAGAAATACCAAGAGCGCTATTTTTATCGATAGGCATTGCAAAAGCAGCATGGTTGTAATTTGCGATTCCGGCAAAATAAGAAGCATGCATTAAAGAACCTTGATAATCTTCTATACCAACTAAACCAGCTGGATTCCAGTAAATTGCATTCACGTTATTAGTGGTTGCAACTACCGCTTTGCTCATTCCTAAAGCTGCAGCATCTACACCAATATTTAAAAATTCATTTGAATAATTTCTAAAGGATTGCGCATTAAAAAAAAGCGGAAAAGCAATTAATAAAAGGGCTACTTTGTATTTCACAAATATTAAAAATTATAGATTACAAATATCTTAAAACCTACTAAAATAACTGTAGTTTTTGTTAGTTATTGTTTATTAAATATCTAATTGAATATTTTCTTTTATAAACCGATCAATTCTATATTCTAGCCATGTATTTTCAATAGGTTTAAAGGATGTCATAAAACCAACATGACCTCCAAATTTTGTTTCTTCAAAAAAGAAATACTTAGAGATTTCTGCTTCTTCATAAGGATAACATTCTCTTGATAAAAAACTATCGTCTTTAGCATTTATGAGCAAAGTTGGTTTATTTATATTCAAAAGGTATGGTTTTGAGCTTGCTTTTTTCCAATAATCCTCTGGGCTTTTAAAACCAAAAACTGGTACCGTATATAAATGTTCTAAGTGCTTAAATTTTGTTGCTTTAAAAAGTTTACTTTGATCTAATTTATATTCTGGAAATTTAAAAGCCTTTTCTAAAAGTTTGTTTTTCATTGTTTTAAAAAACATTTCCATAAATAATTTATTTTTTAGTTTATCCATTTCAATTTCTGCTGAGCCAATATCAATTGGCACAGAAACTGCAATTCCGCCTTTTACAATTGGTGAAATATTTTCTCCTTGTTCTCCAATGTATTTTAGCGTTAAATTGCCACCTAAACTAAAACCAACAATAATAATATTTTTGTACTCGTAATTTTTTAATAAATACTTTATAACAAAATCAACATCTTCCGTTTTACCGCTATGATAGGTAGAAAGCAACAAATTATCTTCGCCACTGCAACCTCTTAAATTAAAACAAACAGTATCTAAACCTTCTTTTTTTAAGTGATTAACGTTGGACGCCATGTATTTAGAGTCAGAACTACCTTCTAAACCGTGTATTAGCAAAACCAAAGTTTTAGAACCCACAAAAGAAAAATCTAAATCAAAAAAATCATGATCCCAGGTTTTAATCCTTTTTCTAATATAAGAAGCTTTGTCTTTCATAAAAAGAGGCCTATAAGTAGTGTTAAAATAACCATTTCTAAACGGCATTGTGGGCAGAAAATCAGAAGAAAAGACGGGCATAGGTTTTATTTTGCACAAATATGACAAAAAAATAACTATTTAGAAAATTAGCTACTTTTGATTACCTACTTTAGCCATTGAAAATAAAAGTATATGCGTTTAGGAAAACAAATTCCAAATTACATTACGTTAGGTAATTTATTTGCTGGTACGGTTGCAGCAATTTTTGCTGTTGAAGGAAACTTTAAAACTGCGGCTATATTTGTATTGATAGGAATAATTCTTGACTTTTTTGATGGTTTTATTGCACGTTTATTAGGCGTTTCTGGAGAGTTAGGCAAACAATTAGACTCTTTGGCAGATATGGTAACAAGTGGTGTTGTACCAGGTATTATCATGTTTAAATTAATACAAAGTAATTTAAATGTAGGATCTAATTTAGAATTAAAAACAGCGCAAATATTAGATGTACCACTAATAGGCTTAATTTTAACGTTAGCAGCTTGTTATAGACTGGCAAGTTTTAATTTAGATACTAGACAATCTGATTCTTTTATAGGCTTACCTACACCTGCAATGTGTTTATTTGTAGTTTCTTTACCACTAATACGGATGCATTCTGGGATTGAATTTGTGAATGATTTAATAAGTAATAATTATTTTTTAATAGCTGTAACTTGGATCTTAAGCTTTTTGATGAATGCAGAAATGCATCTATTTTCACTAAAGTTTAAAGAGTATTCTTTTAAAAATAATTACATAAAATATATTTTTCTTATCGCTTCTGTACTATTAATTTTTACCTTAAATTTTCTAGCCGTTCCATTAATTATTATATTGTACATTATTTTATCAGTATTTAAAAAGAAGATTTTATTAAACAATTAAAAAAATGAAACCAGCTGAGATCCCCCAAAATGAAAAAGAAAGGTTAAAAGTTTTAAAAAATTATAATATTTTAGACACTTTACCCGAAGAAGAATATGATGCTATTACCAAAATAGCTTCTGGCATCTGTGAAACTCCTATTGCACTTGTAACTATAGTTGATGAAAACAGGCAATGGTTTAAGTCTAAACGTGGTATAAATGCTTCTGAAACATCAAGAGACATCGCTTTTTGCGCACATACTATTTTAAATCCTGATGAATTATTTATTGTTAATGATGCTACAAAAGATGGTCGTTTTTTCGATAATCCTTTAACTACCGAAGATACTAAGGTTGTTTTTTATGCTGGCGCACCTTTAAACAGTTCAGAAGGATATCCTTTAGGAACTTTGTGTGTTATTGATAATAAACCAAAAGTATTAAGTGAAAATCAAAAAGAATCTTTACTATTATTGTCAAAACAAGTAGTTCGACTTTTTGAATTAAGAAAAAAGAACAACGAACTTATAGATTCTAATAGAAAAGTTAAAAAGTTAAACGAACAGTTAAATAATTTTGCTTATCGATTAACGCACGATTTAAAGTCGCCAATTAATGGTATTCATTTTTTGTTAAATGTTTTAAAAGAAGATCATATTCAACTTTTTAAAAATACGGATGCAGAAGAACACATAAATTTAATTTCTAACAGAATTATTTATATAGATAATTTAATTAATGATATTTTAAATTACTCTAAGGTAACTAGTGAAAATATTGTTTATGAAGATTTAAATATTAAAGAACTTTTAGACAGAATTATAATTAATATTGATTTTGAAAAAAGATTAGTATTAGATTCAGAAAACTTAGATTTACAAATATTTAGTTCTAAAATAGGACTTTTACAAGTTTTTCAAAATTTAATATCGAATTCCAGAAAATTTTCTGATGAAAAAAAAGCTATAATAACTGTAAGTTTTAAAGAAGATTTGCATAAATATCATTTTACGTATCAAGATAACGGTCCAGGAATTGAAGAACAGTATTGGGCTAAAGTTTTTGCAATTTTTGAAACATTAGGCGATGCAAGTAACGACAACACAGGAATTGGTTTGGCTACTGTAAAAGCGATTGTTAAAAGATTAGGAGGTAAAATTTCTTTAAAGAAAAGAGAAGATGGTAAAAAAGGAGTTTGTTTCTATTTTTATATCCAGAAAAGAAAATCTCATCAACTTTTAAAAGATTAAATCTCTGTGTTTAAATCAATAAGAACTTTTATTGGTGCAAAAAACCATGAAGAATCTAAAAGTTTTTATAAAGACTTAGGGTTTACTGAAACTAATTTATCAGATACATTGTCTTATTTTAAAATTGATGAAAAACTAGGGTTCTATTTACAAAAAGCATTTGTTAAAGATTGGGTAGACAATTCCATGCTATTTTTAGAAGTAGAAAATCTTGAAAATTATTATAGTTTAATCAAAGAAAAAAATCTTACCAAAACATATAAAAGAGTCAAACTTTCTAAAATTGTTGACAAAGATTGGGGAAAAGAATTCTTTTTACACGATCCGTCGGGAATTCTTTGGCACTTTGGTAATTTTAAGGAGTAAAAAACTTCTTCTTCTTCAGTTCAAAATCTTTTCCTAAATATACTTTACGCACCATTTCATCCGCAGCTAATTCTTCTGGAGTGCCTTCTTTTAAAATACTACCATTATACATTAAATACGTTTTATCTGTAATTGCTAAAGTTGCTTGCACATCATGATCGGTAATTAAAATACCAATATTTTTATTTTTTAATTGTGCCACAATGCTTTGTATATCTTCTACAGCAATAGGATCTACACCTGCAAAAGGCTCATCTAACAAAATAAAATTAGGGTCAGAAGCTAAACATCGTGCAATTTCTGTTCTACGTCTTTCTCCTCCCGATAGTAAATCGCCTCTATTTTTACGAACATGACCAATATTAAACTCTTCAATTAAAGATTCTAGCTTTATTTTTTGTGCTTTTTTTGATAAGTTCGTGAATTGCAAAACCGACAGAATATTATCTTCTACAGATAATTTTCTAAAAACAGATGCTTCTTGCGCTAAATATCCAATTCCTTTTTGGGCACGTTTGTACATGGCGTCGCCAGTTATTTCTTTATCATCTAAAAAAATACGACCAGAGTTTGGTTTTACCATGCCAACAATCATATAAAAAGAAGTAGTTTTTCCGGCGCCATTTGGGCCTAAAAGACCTATTATTTCTCCTTGCTTAACCTCTAAAGAAATACCTTGTACAACTTTTCTGCTACCGTAAATTTTTTGAATGTTCTCTGCTCTTAAAATCATATATTTAAAATAGGTGTAATTGTTTAATTATAGAAAAGTTTAATTTTTGATTAGTGTAAATATAATTAATAATATTTTCAAGAATCTTAAAGCTCTCTTAAACATTGTTTAGACTTACACATTTAAACAGTTATATAATTATACTTCTTTTTCTAGTGCTTCCCAGAACTCAACGGCTCTTCTTAAATGTGGGACTACAATAGTACCGCCAATTAAGGTTGCTATAGACATTGTTTCCATCATTTCTTCTTTTGTAACGCCATTTTTATGTGCGGTTTCTAAATGATAAGCAATACAATCATCGCATCTTAAAACAGCAGAAGCTACTAAACCTAATAATTCTTTTGTTTTTACTGATAAATGACCTTCAGCATACGCATTTGTGTCTAAATTAAAAATTCGTTTAATTACTTTATTATCAGAAGCTAAAATTTTACCGTTCATTTTTTGACGATACTCATTAAACTCTTGGACTTTTGTTGGCATTTTTTTGTTGGTTTTTGATGACTCTTTTTGAAACGATTATACTTATTTCATATAAAATAAGAATTGGTATAGCAACTATAACTTGACTTGCAATATCTGGCGGTGTAATAACTGCAGCTACAATTAAAACAAGAACTAAAGCGTGTTTTCTATATCTTCTTAAGAACTCTGGTGTAATTAAACCAATTTTAGTTAAAAAATAAATTAAAACAGGTAATTCAAATAAAATAGAAACACCTATTAACATATTGGTTACAAGACCTATATGAGACTCTAGTGTAAAACTGTTTTCAATTGCATCTGTAATTTGATAATTGTATAAAAACTGAATTGAAATTGGGGCAATTACATAAAAACTAAATAATACGCCAAGAAAAAATAAGAAAGAAGCAACAAATATGAAGCCTCTAGAACTATTTATTTCTTTTTTTGTTAATCCTGGGGCAATAAAGCGCCAAATTTCCCATAAAATATAAGGGAATGATGCAATAAAACCTAAAATTAATGAAGACCAAATAGAGTTCATTAATTGTGATGTAACTTCGATACTTTGTAGTTTTTTATCAGCAAAATCAATAGTACAAAAGGCACTATCCATGCCTAAATAATTAAAAAAATCGCAAAATAATCGATAAGTTATAAAGTCTGGTTGAATATGGGCTAATAAAAAGTTATCGTATACTTCTTTTGCAAAAATAAAGAATACAAATGCCAAAACAAATATGGCTAAAAAACTTCTTACTAAATGCCATCTTAATTCTTCTAAATGTCCTAAAAAAGACATTTCTTTTTGTTCTTCTGCCATTAGAAAATTCCTTCTTTAATTAAATCATGTAAATGTACAACACCTACATACTTATTATCATCATCTTTTACTAAAATTTGAGTAATCGTATTATTTTCTAAAGCATCTAAAGCTTCGATAGCCATGGCATCTTTATGAATAGATTTAGGGTTTTTACCCATAATATCTTTAGCAGTAAAATTATTGATTTCTGTAGTTCTACTTAACATTCTTCGAATATCACCATCCGTAATGATACCAACTATTTTATCATCTTTTAAAACAGCAGTAACTCCTAAACGTTTTTCTGAAATTTCTACGATTACTTGTGCAATAGAATCATTTTCTAAGACTTTTGGAAGCTGATTATTTTTTATCAAATCAGAAACTCTTAAATACAAACGTTTTCCTAAAGCGCCGCCAGGATGATACTTTGCAAAATCTTTGCTTGTAAATCCTTTTAATTCTAGTAAACAAACAGCTAATGCATCGCCCATAACTAATTGTGCAGTTGTACTTGTGGTTGGCGCTAAATTATTTGGGCAAGCCTCTTTTTCTACAAAAGTATTTAAAGTAAAATCAGCACTTTTACCTAAAAAAGAATCAATATTACCAGTAATTGCAATAATCTTATTTCCGTAATTTTTAATTAACGGTACTAATACTTTTATTTCTGGAGTGTTACCGCTTTTAGAAATACAAATTACTACATCGTCTTTTAAAACAGTGCCTAAATCTCCATGAATTGCATCCGCAGCATGCATAAAAACAGCAGGAGTACCGGTTGAGTTAAAAGTTGCAACAATTTTAGTAGCAATATTAGCGCTTTTGCCAATGCCAGTTACAATTACGCGTCCTTTAGATTTATAAATATAATTTACTGCTTTTTCAAAAGCAATGTCTATAAAATTTGCTAAATTAGCAATAGCTTCGCTTTCTGCTAAAATTGTTCTTTTGGCATTGGCAATAATGTTAGATGTATCTTTCAAGCTTTATGTTTTTATCAGAATAAAAAAAGTTATATCTTTATATATAGAAAACAAGCAAATTTACTACAAAAAAAAGTTTCTTGAAACTTTATAGTAATAGGTTTTGTTTTCTTTAATTAAAATTGAAAATTAACACATATGGATTTACATAGTCCTCTAAAAAAGTTCTTTGGATTTAACAAATTTAAAGGATTACAAGAGCAGGTTATCAAAAGTATTGTAAATAACGAAAACACTTTTGTGATAATGCCAACAGGTGGTGGTAAATCGCTTTGCTATCAATTGCCTGCTTTAATGGCAGAAGGTACAGCAATCGTTGTTTCGCCATTAATTGCTTTGATGAAAAATCAAGTAGATGCAATTAGAGGTATTTCTGAACACAATGGTGTTGCGCATGTTTTAAATTCTTCTTTAAATAAAACAGAAGTAAATCAAGTTAAAGAAGATATTGCAAGCGGAATAACCAAACTATTATATGTAGCACCAGAATCACTTATCAAAGAAGAGTATGTAACTTTTTTAAGAACTCAAAAAATTTCTTTTGTGGCTATTGATGAAGCACATTGTATCTCTGAATGGGGCCACGATTTTAGACCAGAATACAGAAATTTAAAACACATTATTAAAGCAATTGATAGTGTTCCTGTAATTTGTTTAACCGCAACTGCAACAGAAAAAGTACAAGAAGATATATTAAAAACATTAGGTATCCCAGAGGCAAATAGGTTTAAAGCATCCTTTAATAGAGCAAATTTATTTTATGAAGTTAGGCCAAAAACAAAAGAAGTCGAAAAAGATATTATCCGTTTTGTAAAACAACGAGAAGGAAAATCTGGAATTATTTACTGCTTAAGTAGAAAAAAAGTAGAGGAAGTTGCTCAAATATTACAAGTAAACGGAATTAAAGCAGTTCCTTATCACGCAGGTTTAGATGCAAAAACTAGGGTTAGGCATCAAGATATGTTTTTAATGGAAGATTGTGATGTAGTAGTTGCAACAATTGCATTTGGAATGGGAATTGACAAACCAGATGTGCGTTTTGTAATTCATCATGATATTCCAAAAAGTTTAGAAAGTTATTATCAAGAAACGGGTAGAGCAGGTAGAGATGATGGCGAAGGGTATTGTTTGGCTTTTTATGCCTATAAAGACATAGAAAAGTTAGAGAAATTTATGTCTAGTAAGCCAGTTGCAGAACAAGAAATTGGTCACGCACTATTACAAGAAGTTGTTGGTTATGCAGAAACTTCTATGAATAGACGTAAATATTTACTGCATTATTTTGGTGAAGAGTTTGATGATGTGCATGGCGATGGTGCAGATATGGATGACAATTCTAGAAATCCGAAGAAAAAAAATGAAGCAAAAGAAGATGTTGTTAAATTACTTTCTGTAGTAAAAAACACCTTGCAACAATACAAATCTAAAGAAGTTGTAAATACGATAATAGGTAAAGAAAATGCGCTTTTAACTTCGCATAGAACACATTTACAATCATTTTTTGGAATTGGTAAAGATAAAACGGCTCCTTATTGGATGGCACTATTACGTCAAGTATTAGTGGTTAACTTTATTAAAAAAGAGATTGAACAATATGGCGTTATAAAGTTAAATAAAGAAGGTGAAGACTATTTGTTAAACCCAACTTCATTTATGATGACAGAAGATCATTCGTATATAGAAAATGGAGATAATTTAATTATTTCAAATTCAAAACTTTCTGGAGGTGCAGCCGACGAAAAACTGGTAAAGTTGTTAAAAGATTTACGAAAAAGAGTGGCTGCGAAACAGAGCGTGCCTCCATTTGCTGTTTTTCAAGACCCATCTATTGACGATATGGCTTTAAAATACCCAATAACACTAGAAGAACTTTCTACAGTTCATGGAGTAGGAGAGGGTAAAGCAAGAAAATTTGGTAAAGAATTTGTAAAGTTAATTACTACTTATGTTGACGAAAATGACATTTTAAGACCAGACGACTTAATCGTAAAAAGTACGGGTGTAAATTCTGGATTAAAATTATACATCATTCAAAATACAGATAGAAAGTTGCCTTTAGACGATATCGCAAAATCTAAAGGGTTAGAAATGAGTGAATTAATAAAGGAGATGGAAGTCATTATTTTTTCTGGAACTAAACTAAATATAAATTATGCTTTAGATGATTTATTAGATGAAGAGCAACAAGAAGAAATTTATGATTATTTTATGGATGCAAAATCAGATAAAATTCAAGAAGCTTTAGATGAATTTGATGGTGATTATGATGAAGAAGAACTTCGTTTAATGCGCATTAAATTTATAAATGAAGTAGCTAATTAAAAGTTGTATTTTTTATCGATAGCATATTTAATTAAATCGCTACCAGATGCTAAATTTAACTTTCTAATCATGTTTTTTCTATGAGTGTCTACTGTTGTTTTAGCAATAAATAACAGTTCTGCAATTTTTTTAGAAGTTGATCCGTTTGCAATTAAGTTCAAGATTTCTTTTTCTCTGTTAGACAAAATGATCTTAGAAGTATTGCCTATGGTTACATTATCTTCTATATAACTGTTCATAAAATTGAAAGCTACATTTGGATCAAAAAAAGTATCACCATTTGCAACAGTAATAATGGCTTTGGATAACATTTTAATTCCTGAATTTTTTAAAATATAACCAGTTGCACCTGCATCTAACATTTGTTTTATCGCCTCTGGCTGATCAAACATTGTCATTGCCAAAATATGTATGTGTGGATAATTTTTTTTGATGATCCTGGTTGCTTGAATACCATCCATTCTTGGCATTCTAATATCTGTAATTACTATTTTAGGTTGTTTTAAAGCAACTAATTTCACTAATTCTTCACCATCATTTACAGTTCCTATAAAGCTTATTTCCTCATCATACTCAAAAAAAGATTGCACACCGTCTATGAGCATTTGATGATCTTCTGCCATTATTATTGTAATCATAGTTTTTTATTTTATTAAAAGTACCAGTTTATAACTTCTATTAATATACCTATAAGTAAGTATTTAGCTAATAGGAATATTTACAATAATAGAACTTCCTTTTCCTAAAGTTGAATCTATTTCAAATGTGCCTTCTAAATGCTTAACCCTAGTTTTTATAGAAGTTATTCCCATTCCGTTTTTTAAATTAATTGTTTTAATATCAAAACCTTTTCCATCATCTTCTATAATAATGTTTAAGTTTTTGTCGAATAAAGATATATTTATAGTAGCATTTTTGGCTTCTGCATGTTTTAGAATATTTGTAATTAACTCTTGGGTAATTCTAAATATACTAATTTCTAAGCCATTTTCTAAACGCTTATTTAAACCAAAATCAATTACTTCGATTTTAATTTTTTCAGCCGATGAAATTTTTTCAGCCATCATTTTAATTGCAACCAATAAACCTTGGTTTGCTATTACACCTGCATTTTTTGCATGTGCAATACTTCTTACTTTTAAATAAGCTTCATCAATTAGGGTTTCTGTTTTATCAAATAGTGTTTGTTGGTCTATTTTTTTATTTTCATTATTAATTTTAAGGTTTTCAAAATGTAATTTTAAAGTTGCTAAAACAGAACCTAAATTATCGTGTAAATCTTCAGCGATGCGTTTTCGTTCTTTTTCTTGACCATCAATCATTGCATTTATAGTGGTTATTTCTTGTTCTTTAAGAAAAGTACTATTTTTTTGAGTTTCTAATTCTTTTTCTTGTTCTGCTAGTTTTATTTTTCGCTTAGAATTTTTTAAAGTTAAAGCAGCAATTATACTTAATAAAATAAGAGAAAGAATTGAAGCGATTAAAAGGTTTTGGTTTTTTTCTTTGTCTATTTTTAGTTGTAGATTTTCTTTCTCTTTTCTTTCAGTTTCATATTTGGTATTAATATCATAAAGAGATGCCAAATGTAGTTTTTGATCTAGTTTTTTTTCTGATAAACTACTTTTTGTACCATAGAAATACGCACTGTCATATTTTTCTAATTTTTTATAACCTAAAGCTAAATAGTAGTCCAAATAAATTTCATTTATTTCAAAAGGATATCCTTTATATTTACCAATTATTTTTTTTAATAACGTTACTGCTTCTCTAGCATTATTGTTTAAAATCATTAGTCTAGCCTTGTTAGAGCGTATTTTTATTAACGATTCTAATTCAAATCCTTTAGTAGAATTATCAAATAAATTTTCTGCTTTATTATAATAAAAAAAAGCACTATCAATGTCTTTTTTTTCAATTTGTTGATAGTTACCTATTCTTAAATAAATTCTAGCTAAATCTATTTTTTGAGTAATTTTACTTTGTAAGCTATATAAATTAGGGATAATTTTTTTAACTACTTTAGAATTACTTGCTCTTTCAAACTTTATGATTTCTGAATAAAATTGATAAAGATTTCTTTCCGTTTCATCATAAATATTATTAGAATAGATATTTAGATACATGTTGTACGTTGTATCATCTATAGAGATTATAGTCTGGTAATAATCAAGAAATCCTTTTATAACTTGACAAATAAGGGGTTTGTTTTTACTAAGAATGGCCCAATCTAATGACTCTTTCAAGAAAGAAAAAGAGGCTATTTTATTAGTATTGTCAGTATAATAAAGTGTGTATAAACCTTTATTTAAAAATTGTAATGAATTTAAATAATTATCATTGGTCGTATTATCATTAATATTTAACTTTAAATTAATATCATTACCTTGGTGAATACCCTTATTTTCTAATAAATATATAAGTTGATTAAAATTTGATTTACTGATGGAATCTTTAAAATTTAAGACTAGCTCTTTGGCGTTATCAAAATCATAATTTCTAATTAATTTTAGTACATCGTCATTTGTTTGAGAAAATGAGGATGCACCAATAAATAAATAAATAATAATTAATAAAAAATCTTTTTTAAACAAATTGTACATAAGATAAATAACAAGGATAAGGCTTTATAACATCATGAATATCACCATTAGAAAGTTTAATTTTATCAATTGTTTCTTCTTGAAAGTTTCTAGTTCTCATGGTTTTTCTACCATCAAATGCTAATTCTTGTTCTTCTAAGATTGTTACATCATCATTCGAATTAAAATAATTTTTATATAGTTGAGTTTTTGTGTCCTCATTTAGAGGTTCAGAAAAGGTGTTTTTTAGTAAACTTTCACCATCTCTTTTATAATTAAGATCAACTATTGTAGAACTTTTTAAGTCATCCTTATTAAAACCATTTAGTTTACTATAGAGAATTTCAATTTTTAAATTATACTCTTTAGAAAATTCATTGGCAGATAAATGACCACTTAAGTTATTAAATAATTGTACTTCCTTATTGTAAACGGTATCATTTGCATGCAATGCTTTTAAGGTGACGTACATTACAAAACAAGGTTTACCCATTAAAGGGTCGTGGATTAGTTTAATCTGAGTGTTAACATGATCAATACCTATTGTAATTAGGCCAGAGAAATTTTGAATGTATAAATCACAATTTATAGGTTCTTTAGTTCCCGTCTTATATTTAAATTTTCCGTGTAATGTAAAAAAAGTACCATAAGATTTACTCGCGATTAAAGTTTGCCATTGATTTTCTAAATCTAAACTGAATGTAGTTTTTAAATTTTGGTGCATTATAGTTCGTATAAAAAGTTAATATTAAACCAAATATCTAACAAAGATAAAGGTATTTGTATACCTACAATTAGGTATATTTAATTAACTAAAAATACGTAAAATATTATAAAGTAACGATTGTTAAAATAACACCTAAAAGAATTGCAATAAATTTCTGTAAGTTAAATTTATGATTTTCAGAACTTTCAAAAAGAATTATGGTAGAAATATGTAAGAATACACCAATAATTAAAGCCGTAATTTCTGTTGCATACGCTGTGAAAAACGGAATTTTATCACCAACAAAAACACCAAAAGGACTCATCAATCCAAAGAAAAAGAGAAAACCAAAAATAGTTTTTTTACTGTATTTGGTGTTGATTAAAAATGTGGTTAATACAATTGCAATGGGTATTTTATGAACTACAATTGCCCATAATAAATTACCGTCAGCGTTATGAACCGGTAATCCTTCTGAAAAAGCATGAACACACAAACTCACAAATAATAATGTTGGAAACTCTTTTCCGTCAGAATGAATGTGAATATGACCATGTTCTGCGCCTTTAGAAAAAGATTCTAAAACCGATTGTAAAATAATTCCTACTAGAATAAAAATTCCAACTCGTTTTGCATCAGTATGAACCGTGTATACTTCTGGTACTAAATGTAAAATAGTTACAGAAAGCAGGTAAGCGCCACTAAACGCTAATAGTAAACGAACAATTTTGTTGCCTGGCTTTATTATAAAAACCAATAAAGAACCAACTAAAACAGATAAAAGGAGTATTATGTAATTCACTTTGCTACTAATATTAATCTATTGGATGTTTGCGCATCAAAGTTAGACAAATTATAATTTCCAAATATATTGGTGATTGTAAAGCCTACTTTTTCAAAATAAGCTTTCATTTTATTTGCATCTAAATATTTTACTCTTTCTGTGTAAGCATGATTTTGATCATCGGCAAAAAAAGAAATATCTTTTAGTATAAAACCATCTTTAATTCTTCTGGTAATATTAAAGGTAATACCGTCCACAATTTTAGTTTCTTTAGCAACTAAAGTTTCTTTAACAAATTCGGCATTTAAAAAATCGAACACAAAAACACCGTCTTTTTTCAATCCGTTTTTAATATTTTGTAGAATTAGAATATCATCCTTATCATCTTCAAAATAACCAAAACTGGTAAATAAATTAAAAACTGCATTGTATTGATTGTTAAAAGGTTTGCGCATGTCGTGTACGCTAAAATTTAGAGTATCATTTTTAAATTTTTGCGCATATTTAATACTGTTTTCAGATAAATCTCCACCAGTGACTTTATAGCCTAAAGAATTTAAAAAAACCGCATGACGACCTTTACCACAAGGTAAATCTAAAATATGAGTGGTTTTTGGCAATGCTAAAAAAGTAGTTATTTTTTTCATAAATAACAGCGCTTCCTCATCATTTCTATCTTTGTATAACACATGGTAATAAGGTGTGTTAAACCAATCTGTAAACCAATCTTTTGTTTTCATTTCTATAAAATTTGCAATAACCAAGTATTTAAAAATATTCTTTTATTCATTGATATTGGTTTTTGCTGTAAAATGTCCATTACGAACTTTAAGTCTGTAAAAGTAACTAAATCTTACGATGCACAAAATCTGTTTTGATACTATTTACCTTAATCTTTTAAAAAGCATAAAATAAAATTGGGTTTTGCTTTATCCCAAATTAACTTAAGACTTTGATGTTACTTAAAATTTATGAACTCAGGGTTCGTTTTCCTAGATATAAAATGTATTTTTGTAGTCAATTTTACACGTATGAATAAAGATTTTAAAATGGTGGCAACCACCATGTTTGGTTTAGAAAGTGTTTTAGCAGAAGAATTAACAAATTTAGGCGCAAAAGACGTTCAAGAATCTATAAGAAGCGTTTCTTTTAAAGGTGACGAAGGTTTTATGTACAAAGCAAATATTGCTTTAAGAACAGCTATTCGTATTTTAAAGCCTATTAAAGTAACTAAAATTTACGATGAAGAAGATTTATACGATACTGTAAAAAAGATTAAATGGGAAAAATATTTAGATATCGATGGTACTTTTGCAATAGGTGCTGTTTCTAATTCTAAAAATTTACCAAACCATTCACATTATATTGCTCTAAAGTCTAAAGATGCAATTGCAGATTATTTTAGAGACAATTTTGGTAAAAGACCAGATGTAGATGTAGACTATCCAGATTTAAAAATTCACATTCATATAAACAAAGATCTTTTAACCATTTCTCTAGATTCTTCTGGCGATTCTTTACACAAACGTGGCTATAGAACAGCAACTAATATTGCGCCAATTAACGAAGTTTTGGCAGCTGGTATGGTTTTGTTATCTGGTTATAGAGGCGAGGAAAATTTTATTGATCCCATGTGTGGTTCGGGTACAATTTTAATTGAAGCCGCCATGATTGCCAATAATATTCCTGCAAATATTAACAGAAAACGTTTTGGTTTCGAAACTTGGAAAGATTATGATGAGGAGTTGTATTTTGTAATTCAAGAAGCACTTTTAAAGAAAATTAGAAGCTCTCATTTTAAAATTATGGGCTTTGATAAAGCGCCATCGGCTATTGTAAAAGCAAAAGCAAATATCTTAGAAGCGAACTTAGATGAGTTTATTGGTGTGCATCACGTTAACTTTTTTAACTCTACCAAAGAGGTTTTTGGTAAAACAACTATTTTATTCAATCCCCCTTATGGCGAGCGTTTAAATGTAGATACACAAGAGTTTTACAAAAAAATTGGTGATACTTTAAAACATAATTATCCAGATTCTACAGCTTGGTTTATTACCTCAGATATTCAGGCATTAAAACATGTTGGCTTGCGAACTTCTAAAAGAATCGATTTACGAAACGGAGATTTAGATTGTAAGTTTGTAAGATATGATTTATATGAAGGTTCACGTAAATTTAGCAAAAATAATCCTAGTTTTAGTTCAGCAGAAGAAGAGTAGTTTTTTTTGAAGCTATTTCCTGCTTTACACTATATCTTTTTTTATAAGGTTTCTGCTTCACAGAAATCTTATAAAAAAAGGATGTCGTTTCAATCAGGGCTATGCATTTATTGAATTTCATTCATAATTTAAAACCTATTTATTTTTTTGAGATTATCAAGGTTTAGAATTTTATTTTAAATGAAACTCAATTTAAGAGAAAATTTTTATTTTAAAACTAAATTAAGCCATTCATCTGGTTTTTCTAACATAGGAAAATGTCCACAGTTATCTATCCAAAACAGTTTGTTATTTGGTATTTCTAGAGTTAATAGTTCTGCAATAACAGCTACCGCAACAGGGTCATTTTTGGCCCAAATAATTTTTGTAGGTATTGTAGTTTCTTTCAAAGCACCAATCCATCTATGCCAAAAAGTATAACGTTCATTTATATAATTTGATAAAAAATGAATTACTTTTCTACCGTGATTATAT
This sequence comes from Polaribacter glomeratus, assembly GCF_002954665.1. GTDB lineage: Bacteria > Bacteroidota > Bacteroidia > Flavobacteriales > Flavobacteriaceae > Polaribacter > Polaribacter glomeratus. The sequence goes on from NZ_MSCM01000001.1 coordinate 769,024, forward strand.
TCTAACATAAACCACATCTCTTGCAACTCGCCATTGGTGGCTTTACTTTTATCAAAATAAACATTTCTTAAATTTTTTCTATAAAGAGGGTAATTGGTTAATTTGGCAATCCATTTTCGGGTAATTTTATTTCTTAATAATTTCTGAATCATTCTAAGCTTAGACAGTTCAATGTGCATAGAACCATTACAAAGAATTAGTTTTTCTATTTGTAAATTAATTTGTTGTTTGTTGTGTCTGGCTAAAATTTCTGTAGCAACACTTGTTCCGTAATCATGCGCCAACAACGTAATATTTGTTAATTTTAATTGTTTCCAAAGTTGTAGGGCAACATCGGCTTGTTCAATTAAAGAGTAGGAGTAATCTACAGGTTTATCAGAAAAACCAAAACCTAAATGATCGTGAATAATAACTCTGTAATGTTTGCTTAATTCTGGTAAAGTTTTATAGTAATCATAAGAAGAAGTTGGATAACCGTGCAGAATAACAAGCGTTTTTTTTAAGTGTCCTTTGTCAATAACAAAAACATCATTGCCAAAAACAGATATTAATTTACCTTTATTTTTCCAATCTAAATAATTCACAAAATAAGTAATAATTAATTTTTAGTAAATATTTTACGCTTTTAAAATTGCTTCTACCCATTTTTCTGGACTTTCTAACATTGGGTAATGCCCACAGTTTTCAATCCATAAAATTTCTATATCTTCATTTTTATCAGCTAAAGTGTTAGAATTAGCATTAATGTTTGTAGTATCCTGTCTTCCTAAAATTAGTTTTATAGGAACCTTATTATCATTTAAAGCCTTTACCCATCTATGCCAAAAAATTTTACGCTCTCTAATATAATGGCTTATAAAATTTATAACATCTCTACCTTTATTTAACTCTAATTGATGCCACATTTCTATTAGTTCTGTATCAGAAATTTTAGTTTCATCAAAGAAAGCCTCTTTAATAGCTTTCTTATACATACCAAAAGAAGCCAACATTGCAATAAGTTTTTTAGAAACATGCTGGTTTACTTTTTTATGATAATCTAAATAACAGGAATGATCGATAGTCATATTACCATTACCTAGTATATATTTTTCTATCGTAATATCTATTAAGGAATAATTTTGTCTTGCTATAATTTCTTGTGCAACTTCTGTACCATAATCATGCGCAAAAAGTGTAATATTATTTAAGTTTAGTAATCTACACAGTTCTAAAACACAATCTGCTTGATCTATAGTTGTAAAATATTGTTTATCAAGTTTTTCTGAAAATCCAAAGCCAACAAAATCTAATAGAACAACTCTGTAATGTTTGCTTAATTCTGGTAAAACTTTGTAATAATCATAAGAAGAAGTTAGATAACCATGCAAAATTACTATGCATTTTTGATGATTACCAATGTCTATCGTAAAAATTTCTTTGTCAAAAACAGGGATTAAAACTCCTTTTTTTTCCCAATCACTAGAATTCATAACCATGGTGTTGTCTATTGAAACATTCATAATTATTATCTTTTGGATTCATTAATATTAAAAACTAAATTTAACCAGTTTGTAGGATTTTCTAGTATAGAAAAATACCTTTCATTTTCAATCCAATCAAGATTTTCGTTAATTTCTTCTGTAGCTAAAACAATCGCAATTTCTTTAATTGCAACGGGATCACTTTTTTCCCAAATAATTTTAACAGGAATTTCCGAGTTTTTTAAAGCCTCTGTCCATCGATGCCAAAATGTATAGCGCTCATTTATAAAGTTACTTAAAAGCAGAATTTCATTTTTGCCCTCTGAAGTATCTAATTTATCCCAAACTTTATTAATGTCATAATTTGTATGAATTTCTGGGTTTAAATTTTTGTTTTTAAACTTGTCTTTAATTTTTTTAAACCCATAATTTGTTAGCCTTGCAATGTATCTTCCTAATTTTTTGTCTTTTAGTAATTTATCCATATTTCTTAAATGCAAATATTCAAGTCTCATGCTGCTATTACATAAAATTATACGTTTTATCTTTAAAGGAATAAGATTATGGTTTTTTCTACTTAAAATTTCTTTGGCAACAGAAGTTCCGTAATCGTGTGCTAAAATAGTTACCTCTTTAAGGCCTATTTTATGCCATAATTGTAGTGCAAAATCAGCTTGATCAATTAAAGAATAGGTATAAGATTTAGGCTTGTCAGAAAATCCAAAACCTAAATGGTCATGAATAACAACTCTATAATGTTTGCTTAATTCTGGTAAAATTTTTGAGTAATCATAAGAGGATGTAGGGTAACCATGTAAAATAACAATGGTATCTAAGGATGAACCTTCATCAATAACAAAAATATTTTGATTTGCAACGGAATAAAATTTACCTCTGCTTTTCCAATCTTCTGCAGTCATAATTGTTATGGGGGTTAATTATTAACTTAATTATATACCATAAAGGTACAATTTTTTAGGTAACTTTTATTTTTTAAATGTTAAAACTTTATGAAAATTATCATGTAAAATTTTGTTTAATTTTAATATCGCTTTCTTTAAATATTTAATTGCGTCTTTAACAATGGTTATTTTTATTTTTTTTAGCAAATCTTTTAAGCTAATCAAATTTTTGTTGACAGTTTCATTTATATAAATTGTAGTTTCTGTCTCTAGTTTTACCCTTTTTTAGTGGTCTATTAATTCTATTAATTACACAAATTTTTTAGCATTAGTTAAATTCATGATTTTATCTAAAGCATCCTCCACACCAAATACATTTTTCTAAGTTAAATAATAATCTATAAATTGCTTTAATTGTTCTATTTGTGCATGATTTCTTGTAACAATGTAGTGAATTTTATGTAGTTTTGAAATATTGTAATTCGTACAAATGTCAGTTCGAGTAATTTTGCCTTTAGGCGATATTGTATCGAAAACTTTTTTAAAGATGACTTCCTGATACTGTTTTACCTATTTAAATTTCACAAGAACCCAAAGTGACAATGCATTTTATAGACATTATATTACCCATTCCAATTCAGAAAACATTTACGTATTCTGTAACCGAAGATGAAGCAACTTTTTTGCAAAAAGGAATGCGTGTTGCTGTATCTTTTGGTAAAACTAAAATGTACACTGGCTTGGTTTTTAACATCCATCAAACTGCACCAATTTTATACGAGGCTAAAGAAATTCTACAAATTCTTGACGAAAAACCAATTGTTAACGAGCTTCAATTAAAACATTGGCAGTGGATTGCAAATTATTACATGTGTTCTTTAGGTGATGTTTACAGGGCTTCTTTACCGTCTGCTTTTTTGTTAGAAAGCGAAACTATTTTGTATAAAAATGAGGCTTTTTTAGACGAATCTATTTTGGCTGATGATGAATTTTTAATTTTTGAAGCATTACAGCATCAATCTCAATTAACCATTCATCAAGTTGCAGATATTTTAGGTAAGAAAAAAGTAATGCCTACTGTAAATGAGTTGATAAAAAAATCGGCTATCTATATTAAGGAAGAAATTTACGAACAGTACAAACCAAAATTGGTAAAATACATTCGTTTACACGCTAATTATAATAATGATGATGCTTTAGGAAATTTGTTAGAAGAATTATCAAATGCAAAAAAACAACGAGAAGCGGTTTTTGGTTTCTTTCAATTATCATCAACTAAAAAACCTATAAAAGCAAAAGAGTTAGAAAAAAAAGCAAAAGTTTCGCAATCAATTTTAAAGTCTTTAGTCGATAAAAATATCTTTGAATTTTATCACATTCAAACAGACAGAATTCAATTTAAAGGCGATACAAATGATTTAAAAGTGTTGAACGAATTTCAACAAAAAGCGCTTTTAGAAATTAAAGAAACCTTTAAAGAAAAAGACGTAACACTTTTACATGGAATTACAAGTTCTGGTAAAACAGAAGTTTATACAAAGTTAATTCAGCAAGTTTTAGACCAAGGCAAACAAGTTTTATTTCTGTTGCCAGAAATTGCCTTAACCACACAAATTATTACCCGTTTACAAGTTTATTTCGGAGACCAAATTTCTGTTTTCCATTCTAAATATTCTATGAACGAAAGGGTAGAAGTCTGGAATAATGTTTTAGAAAATAAAACAAAAGCACAAATCATTTTAGGTGCAAGATCTTCCATTTTTTTACCATTTTCTAATTTAGGATTAATTGTTGTTGATGAAGAGCATGAAACTTCTTACAAACAATTTGAGCCTTCGCCAAGATATAATGCACGCGATGCAGCTATTGTTTTGGCTAAAATTCACAAAGCAAAAATTGTATTAGGTTCTGCAACGCCGTCTTTAGAAAGTTACTATAACGCGCAACAAAAAAAATATGGATTTGTCGAATTAAACCGACGTCATGGAAATGTTTTATTACCAAAAATTGAATTGATTGACGTGAAAGAAAAGCATCGAAAAAAGGAAATGAATGGCCATTTTTCTGATCGAATGCTCAAATTAATTCAGGATGCTTTAGACTTAAAAGAACAGGTAATCTTATTTCAAAATAGACGTGGATTTTCGCCAGTTGTGGAGTGTAAAACATGTGGAGTATCGCCACAATGCCCTAATTGTGATGTAACGCTTACGTTTCATAAATTTAGAAGCGAATTGCGTTGTCATTATTGTAATTATCAAAGAGCAATGCCAAATAGTTGTGGTGCTTGTGGTAGTAATACTTTAGATACTAAAGGTTTTGGTACAGAGCAAATTGAGTTGGAATTAAAAGAACTTTTCCCTGATTTTAAAATTGGACGGATGGATTTAGATACCACTCGCGGTAAATTTGGATATCAGAAAATAATTGGCGCTTTTGAAGCCAGGGAAATTGATGTTTTGGTGGGTACACAAATGTTATCAAAAGGATTAGATTTTGACAATGTTACTTTAGTAGGTATTTTGAATGCAGATTCTATGTTAAACTTTCCAGATTTTAGAGCACACGAGCGTGCGTATGACATGATGGTACAAGTTTCTGGAAGAGCGGGTAGAAGTAAAAAACAAGGAAATGTGGCGATTCAAACTTACAATCCTTTTCATAAAATATTGCAGCAAGTTTCTACCACAAGTTACACAGAAATGTACAAAGAGCAGTTGCAAGAACGCTGGCAATATAAATATCCGCCATATTATCGAGTGATAAAAATTACTTTAAAACACAAAGATTATAACAAAGTTGATAGCGGCGTTAATTGGCTTTTTAAATCGTTATACAATTCTTTTGGTGAAAATGTTTTAGGACCAACTGCACCAGCAGTTTCACGAATTAGAAATCAGTTTATAAAGAACATTGTAATTAAAATTCCGCCAAAACAGAATTTAGCAAATACTAAAAATCATGTTTTAAAAATTAGAAATTCGTTTGAAGCAGTAAAAGACTTTAGACCAATTCGGTTTATTATAGATGTAGATGCGTATTAAATAAGTGAGCAGTATTCATTAAATCAGCATACAGTCTGCATGTTAGTTAGAGCCCATTCAAGAACTATTTATAAAAGTCTAAATTTTTTCTGGTAAAGTTGTTAACGATTTTAAAAATGAGAGTTTACAACAACTAAATCTAAACAAAAGTTCGTTTTAAAGAGAACGGCTATTTAATTTTAATAATTGCATTTTTACATTCTGTAAATTAAAATCAAACACAGCTATTTTTTCACTTTGATTTGGTCTTCCCCAATTATAATAAGTTGTAATTTTAAAAATTGTTGGTTTTTGTTGCTTGTTTCCTAAATAAGTGAGATTAATTAGCCAATTTCCTTTTTTTAAATCTTTGATAAAAATTTCTTTAGAGGTATAACCTTTCATTTTCTGATCAATAATTAAATCGTTATTGTTGTTAGCAGAATTTTCAGCATCATAAGTGAGTAAATTAGGATTCACAAATTCAAGAATAAATTCTGCTTCAGAAGTATTCCATTCAAATACCACTCTAACATCACTTTCAATATTTTTGGTCGGATTATTTATTTTAATTTTTCTACGACTACTTTGTTCTTCTTTATCAAGATTATAAGCAGCTATTATTTCTGAAGTTAAAATTTCGCCGATGTCATTATCTTCAATTTTAAAACCTTTATTTAGGTAATAATTATAAGCAAACCACACATCTCTATATTCTTTTAAAATTAAAAAAGTATTTGCTAAATCCCTGTAAGATTGTGAATATCTAGGCCTTAATTCTATTATTTTCTTGTAGACTGATAAAGCTTTTTCGTGTTCATTTAGTTCTTGATATTTGTAAGCAATTCCCTTTAAATCTTCAGGGTTATTAGCCGATGAGTTTTCAAAATCTGAAAGTACTTTTAATAAATTATTTTTATCAAACTTTTCTTTTTTAAAATAATTAAATATGATAAAATGATAATTAGTTTCATTTTTATATTTTGAGTATTGATTTAAATAGATGTTTAGTGCTTCTGTAGACTTTGCTCTTTTTGGATATTCGTCTAAATACGTTGGCGTATCAATTTTTATTTTTTTGTATTTAGTAGCATCATTTGCATAATAATCTGCATCTAAAAAGTAAAAATTATTATAATTAATATTTTTTATTGTGTCATAATCAATTGTAGTTTTTACTCTAATAACAAAACCAGTTTCTACTGTATTTATTACAAAAACCTCTTTTACTTCAGAGGTATAAACAGGTAACGGAATATCAAAAAGAATACCATCAAAAATCCATATAGCGGGTCCATCTAATTCTTGTCCTTTTATGTACAAAACTTCTTCTGCAAATTCGTTAATTCGAATTCTCAAATCAGGAATTTTATCTTGAATGGCTTTTGTTAAAGAAGTAGCATTTTTATTTAAACTATCTCCGGCAATCTGCGTAATCATATATGCAGCATTATAGTCACCAATAGTTCCGCCTCCTAATTTTAAAGTCTTATTAAGCCGTAACTCTTCTCTAGTGTTTTCAATTTTCATGCCGATGTTAAGAACACTAGTAACTTCTTCAACTAACACCCAAACTTTTTTTAATCCAACATAACTAAAACGTAGAGTTTCTCCGGGTTTTGCTTTAATACTGTAAAATCCTTTAAGATCTGTAACAGTATATCTCATAGTGCTATCAACAAAAACAGTAACATTTGACAGTTGTTTGTTTTGATATGATATAAAACCTGAAATTGTTCTATATTCAGCTTCTTTTTCTGTTTGTGAACATAAAAAAAAGGGTATTAATAGCAAGAAGATTAATAGTTTTTCTTTCATAATTGTGTTTCTAATAAATGTTTAAAATAATGAAATTTATGTAAATATATAAGACTAAAAATAAAATAAGTGCTAATTATAAAAACAGTATACTTTTTTCTGAAATTCTAAATAGTATTGAGTCTTCGTGAAATTATCTGTTATATTAAAAAGACTTTAAGATGCTGTTTTTTTGCTATCATACATCAACTTATTTTCAATTATTAAAAGTATTTATAAAAAAGGTAAAATTTATTTTTACATCAAGGCAACCTTTTTAAAACTTTTGGAGTCTATATATTTGTAAGGCAGTTAAAATAAATTGAGAATCTTGAAAATTATATCATTACATAACAACCAAACATCGCTTATTAAAAAAGCGTTAACCAACAGCAGAGAAGCTCAGCAACAATTGTTTGAGCAACATTCTCCTAAAATGTTGGGTGTTTGTAGACAATATGTAAAAGATAACCATCATGCAGAAGATTTGCTTTTACAAGGATTTTTAAAGGTTTTTACCAATTTACACAAGTTTAAAAACGAAGGTAGCTTTGAAGGTTGGATACGAAGAATTATGGTGAATACCTGTATTTCGTATCTACGCAAAAAAAACTTGATAGAGCTGTATGATGAAGACTATGTTTTTAATGATGCAGCAACAGAAAGTTTAGAAAACACTTCTGTAGAAGACATTCAAAAACTGATTGATAGATTGCCAGACGGTTACAAAATGGTGTTTAATTTATTCGCCATAGAAGGGTATAAACATTCGGAAATTGCAGAACAATTAGGTATTTCTGAAAGTACATCAAAATCGCAATTATTTAAAGCACGTAAATTATTGCAAGAGAATTATATTAAAATGAATAAGACAATTAATGGAGACAAATAATAGAGATAAAAATATAAAAGAAAAGTTTGCAAATAGAACTTTTGAGCCATCGGCTTCTGCTTGGGATCGGTTGTCTGCGCAATTAGACGAACAGCCACAGAAAAAGAAAAAAGGGTGGTTTTTTTATACGGGCGCCGCAGCAAGTGTCTTATTGTTGATTTCAATTGGGTTTCAAGTTTTTTCTGATATTCCTAAACAAAACGGATCAATTAAAGAAATTATAGTTAATAATCCTATTGACACAAACACTATTGATAAAAAAAGTATCAAATTTATCAATGAAATTCCTGTTGAAAAAGCACTCGTAAAAGTTGATGAAGTAGCAGAAGAGCAATTAGAAATAAACGGAATTGCAAACAAAGTTGAGCAATCTTATCCAAAGAAAAAAAATAAAATTGCTAAAGTAGACTCACAAATAGTTATCGCTAAAGCGGATGAAAATTTTTTAGAAAAAAAATCATCAGAAATAAAAAAAGGATATTTAGAACAAGACCCAAATAGCATAATTAAAATTAATAGTAATGATTTATTATATGCTGTAACGCATACTTCCGAAGAAGTAAAAACCTATTATGCCAAAAATAATTTGCGAAGAGAAGATATTTTAAAAACGATTAAAAGTGAGCTCAAAAAATCGAATATTAAAGTGAATCCAGAAACTATTTTGGCAGAAGTAGAACGTACAATTGATGATGATGATTTTCAAAATAACTTTATGAAATCATTAAAGAATAAAATATCAGATATTGCTACAGTAATTGCAAGTAGAAACGATTAAAAAACAAGTGTCATTGTGGGTTTACCAAGCAATCTTTTAAATGAATCAAGAGATAACTTCTTTAAATACTTCTTGCAATGACGAACTCTAACACAAATTTTAAAATCAATAAAAATGAAAAGAATACTACTAGTTTTAGTGTTGTTGTGCGCTAGCATGGCACAATCTCAAGAAAAAACATTTGAGAAAGAAGTTATTAAAATATCAAAAAGAATAGAAATTATTACCAATCAGCAAAAAGACTCATTAAAATCAAAAATAATTGACATCGATAAAAAGTTAGAAACAGGTGAAATTACCAAAGAAACTTCAGGAACTTTAAAGCAAGAAGTTGCTGCATATCATGCAAGAAAAATAGAAAAATTGGTAGGTGAGCAAGAGCGTTTGTTACAATTATTGGTGCAAGATAAAACAAACGGAAAAATAGCAAGTTCTGAAGAATTAACGAGTGATTACGATGATGATAATACATTTACCATTGGCAATAAAGTTTTTAAACTTACATATAAAGGTGATGGAAAAAATGAAAAAGACCTTAATAGTGTTTCTAAAAAGGAATTAATTAATAAAAAAAGTAGAAGAACAACAACACAATTTGTTTTTGCATTAGGTTTAAATAATGTTTTGAACAATAATGAATTATCTTCTTTAAATAATTCTGAATATAAATTTTGGCAATCGCATTTTTACGAATTAGGTTGGACCTGGAAAACACGTTTAACAGAAGATCCTTCGCAAGTTTATTTTAAATACGGAGTTTCTTTTCTTTGGAATAATTTAAGACTACAAGACAACCGAATTCATGTAAAAAATGGAGAGAATACAGAAATTGAGACTTATGGAAATCAATTATCAGAAAGCAGATTAAGACATGTGCAAATGAATTTTCCTATGCATTTAGAATGGGATTTGTCAAAAAATAAAACCTATGAAGATGGACGTGTAAAAGACAGAACAAATAATGCGATTCGACTTGGAGTTGGTGGTTTTGTAGGTTTTAAATTAGGAACAAGACAATATTTAGAATACAATGATGCAAATGGAGTGGACATAGAAGAAGTTCAATTTAATAACTTTAATATGAATACCGTTAATTATGGGTTAAGTGCTTATTTAGGATATAAAACTACCAGTTTATATGTAAAGTATGATTTGAATCCTTTATTTAAAAATACAGAAACAAGAAATATTTCTTTAGGACTTCGTTTAGATTTGAATTAATTACAACTTATTTTCTTCTGAAATTAACTAAAAGTCAACCTTAAAAAGTTGGCTTTTAGTAAGTATATAAAATTCGCTTTCAATTATAAGAATTATATAATTTATAACCCCAATTTTAGGAGATTCTTAAAAATTAGAATTGCACTATTTTTATAAGAAAATAATAAAAAAAACCACATAAATTTACCTGCTTAACTAGTTAAATTAAGCAACATGAAAATAGGAATTCCTAAAGAAATTAAAAATAACGAAAGCAGAGTTGGTATGACACCGGCAGGAGTTTTTGAATTAACAAAAAAAAATCATACTGTTTTTATACAAACCACTGCCGGAGAAGGAAGTGGTTTTTTTGATAAAGATTACCAAGAAGTTGGCGCAATAATTTTAGCAACTATAGAAGAGGTTTATAGTAAAAGTGAAATGATTGTAAAGGTAAAAGAGCCAATTGCATTAGAATATCCTTTAATCAAAGAAAACCAAATAGTATTTACCTATTTTCATTTTGCATCGAGTGAACCGCTTACAAAAGCAATGATTAAAAGTAAATCGGTCTGTATTGCTTACGAAACGGTAGAAGATGAAGAAGGTACGCTGCCTTTATTAACGCCAATGTCTGAAGTTGCAGGAAGAATGGCAGTGCAACAAGGTGCAAAATACTTAGAAAAACCAATTAAAGGTCGTGGAATTTTATTAGGCGGAGTTCCAGGAGTTGCGCCAGGAAAAGTACTGATTTTAGGAGCTGGAGTTGTTGGCGTTCAAGCTGCAAAAATGGCTGCAGGTTTAGGGGCACATGTAACAATTATGGATATTAATATGAAACGTTTACGCTATGTAAACGATGTATTACCAAATCATGTTACTACGGCCTTTTCTAGTGAATACAGTATTAGACAGCTTATAAAAACTCACGATTTAATTATTGGAGGCGTTTTAGTAAAAGGTGGGAAAGCACCAAAATTAATTACAAGAGATATGTTAAAAGAGATGCGACCAGGAACAGTTTTGGTTGATGTTGCTGTAGATCAAGGAGGATGTTTTGAAACCACAAAAGCAACTACACACGAAGATCCAACCTATATTATTAACGATGTTGTGCATTATTGTGTTGCAAATATGCCTGGTGCTGTGCCGTATACTTCTACAATTGCCTTGACAAATGTAACACTTGCATATATTTTAAAATTAGCAAATTTAGGATGGGAAAAAGCTTGTGAATCAGATTTAAGTTTATCAAAAGGTTTAAACATTGTAAAAGGCGAAATTATGTACAAAGAATTAGAAGGCATTTTTGGTTAAAATACAAGGTTTGCTACAAATTTTTAAATTACAACTATTTTTTTTGAATTTGTAGCTTCATATAAGTAGACTTATATTCTTTTAAACTATATTTTTACTTTTACATTAATTAAGCATCAGTAATAATGTACACACATAAAAAAAGAAATTTAGAATGAATCAAATTTAATGTTAAAGATATATGCATATCAGTATTTTAGTTTGTTTAAAGACAAACATCTCGTTCATTTTTTTTTAAGTAAAAAGATGCTTTTTAATATAAAAAGTATGTATATTTGCAGCCTTAAAAATAAACAATAAAAAATTTAATTTATGAATCATTACGAAACTGTTTTCATTTTGAATCCCGTTTTATCTGACACTCAGATAAAGGAGACAGTACAAAAGTTCGAAGATTATTTAGTTTCAAAAGGAGCTGAAATGATCTCAAAAGAAGATTGGGGCTTAAAGAAATTAGCATATCCAATTCAAAAAAAGAAAAGTGGTTTTTATCACTTGTTAGAGTATAAAATAGCTGGAGAAGAGATTTCTGCATTTGAGTTAGAATTTAGAAGAGATGATAGCATTATGCGTTATTTATCTGTTAGATTAGACAAACATGCTGCTGCTTGGGCTAAAGTTAGAAGTGAACGTGTTAAATCTACTAAAAAATAAGAAATGGCAACAATTGAACAACAAGCAAAAGGTGGTAAATCTGCTGACGTTAGATATTTAACGCCATTAGATATAGACACTAAAAAAGAAGCAAAATACTGTAGATTTAAGAAGAAAGGTATCAAGTATATCGATTATAAAGATGCAGACTTCTTAATGTATTTAGTAAACGAACAAGGTAAAATTTTACCAAGACGTTTAACAGGAACTTCACTAAAATATCAACGTAAAGTTGCGCAAGCAATTAAAAGAGCGCGTCATTTAGCGTTAATGCCTTACGTTGGAGATATGTTAAAATAATAAAGAAGTAGAGACATGGAATTGATATTAAGACAAGATGTAGACAATTTAGGATTTAGAGATGATATCGTAGACGTTAAAAACGGATATGCTAGAAACTTTTTAATCCCTACAGGACAAGCAGTTTTAGCTACTTCATCTGCAAAGAAAGTATTAGCAGAGAATTTAAAACAACGTGCTTACAAAGAAGCTAAATTAATTGAAGACGCTAACGTAATAGCAGAAACAGTTAAAGGATATGAAATTAAAATTGCATCTAAAGTTGGTTCAGGAGACAAATTATTTGGTTCTGTAAACAATATAGATTTAGCTGCAGCACTTGCAAAAGCAGGAACAGATTTAGATAAGAAATTTATTAAAGTTGTTGGTGGTTCTGTAAAAAGATTAGGTAAATACGAAGCTTCTGTAAGATTACACAGATCGGTAGTTGCTGATATTACTTTTGAAGTAGTTGCTGAATAAGTACTTACTTTAAATAAAATATTTGAAAGCTCGTTAGAAATAACGAGCTTTTTTGTTTATGTAAAACCATATTTATTAACACTCTATGAGCGATGCGTTCAACCCAATTAGCTTATCAATCTTGTATTTTGCCCTAAATATAAAGTCTATTTTATAAAAATATAATTTTTTGATAAAAGGTTACTTTTCTTATTTTTGTAGCGAATAAGCACATCCAAAAAAACTCAATTTTTAAACTTTTTACTTTTTAATATAAATGAAGTACAGACAACTTACCAAAGAACAATTTGAAGGCTTACACGAAGAATTTGCTCTTTTTTTAGCAACTCAAAGTATTGATGTAAAAGAATGGAGTAAAATTAAAAAAGAAACTCCAACTATTGCAGAAGAAGAAATGAATGTTTTTTCTGATGTTGTTTGGGAAGATGTTTTATCAAAAACAAGCTATTTAGAGCATTTTTCTGAAACTACCGCAAACTTATTTAAGTGTGATGAAAAAGAAATACATAGAATTGCTATCAAAATAAATTGGGATATAAATTTATTGAAACAAGAAGGTTTTGAGTGGTTAATGCAAAACCCTATGGATAATTCTGTTGATGTTTTTAAAGGTTCTAAAGAGTATCGAACAGAAAGGAATTTAGAAGTTTTTGATTTAATAGAAAAAGGAAGTGCTATTTCTAAAGGTGAAATTTTTGAGTATTTTAGTAGCTTAGTTAGTTGATTTTTTTAAAAATAAAATCCTTGTATTTTCGTAAACAAAAACAGTTCATCGACACATATACGCATTTTAACTCTACAATTTTGTCATTTATCTTTCATTAACAATAAATACGTTTCTTTAATATTATTTTAGTTCCATATTTTGAAAAAGACCCTGTTTATATGGAAAAAAGTTTAAAGGTTTTATTAGTTGAAGATAACTTAATTGAAATAATGAAAATGAAAAGAACCATTTCATTATTAAAGTTAAAGCATACGATACATGAAGCAAAAAACGGAGAAGAAGCTCTTCATTTTTTAGAAGATAGATCTAACATTCCTGATATTATTTTACTAGATTTAAATATGCCTAAAATTAATGGTATAGAATTTCTAAGGATTATAAAATCAAACGACGAATTAAAGCATATTCCTACCATAATATTAACAACGTCAAGTAATCAAAAAGATTTATTAGAATGTTACAGAACAGGTATGTCTGGGTATATTTTAAAGCCATTAAAGTATGAGGACTACGTTAAAAAAATTGAAGTAGTTTTGTCTTATTGGAGTGTAAATGAGTTGATTCAGGCTTAAAATAATGCATTTATAGTTGCTTTTATTTTAGATTAACTGTATCAAAATGTGATATTTAAATTATTTTCAACCCTAGTTTAGAGTTTGAAAAACACTATTACTATTTTTAAAAGTCCATAGAAGCACTTAATTTACTTCAAAATTTAACTCCATTAATATTGGTTTTTTGCTTTTAGTTTAAATAGAATCTTTGCTTTATAAAATTAGTTAAACTATCTCTATAGCGTTTTATAAATCTCGAATTTAGGATGGTTTCATATATAGGTAATTAAAAAAACTTGGTCGTTAAATATAATTTACAGCTTTATAATTATTAAGACTTATTCTTAAATAATAATGTTTAAAGTCTTAAATAATCAAAAAATGAATACTTTATTTTAATTTAGAATTAATGAGTAAAATGTTGTTAAGTATTCATTAATTTGTTTCGTAAAAATAATAAAAGATAGTATGTTCATTTTACCAAATATATAAAGACATAAAATTTACAATTTGTTACTTAAGCAATTGGTAAAAATTGTAAATTGGCGTAAATTAAAATCAATGCTTTTAAATATTTATTTAATCCCTAAAAGAATAAAAAATGAAAACCATACAATTAAAGAAAATTGGGACTAAAAAATTTGAATATTTAAGCAAAGAATTTACTCTTAATGCGCCTTTGGTTTTAGTTTTTGGGAATAGGTTTATGTTACAAGATCCAAACATTTACAATGAAGTTAGAGAACTTTTTAAAGACGGTCATTTAGTTTTTGGATCAACTTCTGGTGATATTACTTCAGAATCGGTAGACGATAACAGTGTAACTATTACAGCAATTGAGTTCGAGAAAAGTGAATTTCTAATTAAAACAGCAAATGTTTTAAATTCTAATGTTGAAATAGATAGTTTTAAAACAGGACATGAATTAATTTCTAAGTTTCCTAAAGAGGGTTTAAAATATGTTTTTATTGTTTCTGATGGAAGTTTTACCAACGGAAGTCAATTAACAAAAGGGATGAATGCAGCTACTAAAGACAATTTAATAATTACAGGTGCTTTGTGTGGTGATGCGGCAAGATTTGAAACTACAGTTTCATCTTACAATGAAAAACCTAAAGAAGGTAAAATAGTTGCCATAGGTTTTTATGGCGAAACGTTAGAAGTATCTTTTGCAACAAATGGTGGTTGGACTCCTTTTGGACCAGAAAGAGTGGTAACTAAATCTAAAGACAATATATTATTTGAATTAGATGATAAAGCTGCACTAGATTTATATAAAACATATTTAGGAGAAAAATCTAAAGAATTGCCAGGAGCAGCTTTATTATATCCGTTGAAAGTAAAATCTGCTGATGAAAAGAAATCGATTGTTAGAACTATTTTAAATATTAATGAAGAAGAAAATTCAATGATTTTAGCCGGTGATATTTTAGAAAAATCAAAGGTGCAGCTAATGATGACTAATGTAGATAGTATTGTAAATGCTGCTGAAATAGCAGCAAAACAAGCACTAGAGCTAAGAAAAAATAAACCAGAACTTGCTATTTTAATAAGTTGTATTGGTAGAAAATTAGTATTAGATCAAAGAGTAGAAGAAGAGGTAGAGGAAGTTATTGAGGTACTCGGGAAAGACGCAACGATCTGTGGTTTTTATTCTTATGGAGAAATAGCCCCATTTAATGGAGAAAATAACTGTCAATTGCACAATCAAACAATAGCTATTACCCTAATAAGTGAATAATGAACCCGCTTTTAAAAAGACAATTAAGAAAATATTTACCTAAAAACTTGCAATCTAATAAAGATCTGCAAGAGTTTTTAGACGCTGTAAATAAATCTTATAATACTTCTGATGAGCAGTTTATAATGCTGCAAAGAGCAGCATCTATTAGTTCTGAAGAACTTTTTAATTCTAATAAGCAATTAAGAGAAGAGTCAGAATCTCAAAAAGAAATTATAACAAAACTTAATAATGTAATTAATACCTTAAAATTTTATGACTTAAAAGGTAATAATAATTTAGTTGGTCAAGACTCCCTTGAATTAGTTGATTTTATTGAAAATCAAACAAAAGAAATCATTGAAATAAATAAAGAAAAAGATAAACTCTTATTAAATTTAGAGCGTCAAAATCAAGAGTTAAATGAATATGCTCACATGGTATCTCACGATTTAAAGTCTCCTTTACAAAGTATAGATGCATTAACTAGTTGGATTAAAGACGATTATTCTAATATTTTAGGTGATTCAGGTAGAGAGGTGATAAATCTAATTAGAGAGAATGTAGAAAAAATGGACACCTTAATTCGTGGCATTTTAGAGTATTCTACCATTGGTAAAGCAGAAAAAATTCTATATGATTTAGATTTAAATATGCTAATAGACGATATTTTATTAACTATCGACAATCCTAATGATGTTCATATTTCAGTACCCAAAATTTTGCCTACAATAAAAGGAGATCAGCACAGAGTTGAACTTTTGTTTTACAACTTAATCGACAATGCTATTAAATTTAATGATAAAAAAGGCAATGGTTTTATAGAAATTAATTTTCTTGACAAAGATAAATATTGGCAATTTTCTGTCACAGATAACGGTAAAGGTATCGATAAACAGTATTTTGATAAAATATTTATTGCATTTCAAAAATTAGAGAATGATTATAAGTCTACGGGTATTGGCTTATCAATAGTAAAGAAAATTGTAGAAACATATCGAGGAGAAATTTGGTTAAAATCTACACCTAATATAGAAACAATATTTTATTTTACATTATTAAAATAAGTATGGAAAAACCAAATCTGTTATATATAGAGCAGCTTGCAAGAGGAGACGATTCTATTAAGGCAACCTTAATAGATGTAATTAAAAACGAGTTTCCAGATGAAAAAAAAGAGTACTATCAAAGCTTAAAAAGTAAAGATTTCAAAAGAATTGAAGATAATGTTCATAGAATTAAACATAAATTCAGTATTTTAGGACTCGAAAAGAGTTACAACAAGGCTAATGCATTTGAACATAATCTTCGAGAGCATATTTTAAACTTAAAAGAAGAGCAAGATTTTGAAGAAACACTTTTATCTATTACTGAATATTTAAAAACAATTTAACGCTATGAATTGTATAATTATTGATGATGAACAGATGGCTAGAGTTATCGTTAGAACACTATGTAATCAAGTAACGTCATTAAATATTTTACAAGAGTTTACAAATGCCATAGAGGCAATTAAATTCTTAAATGAAAATCATGTAGATCTAATCTTCTTAGACATACATATGCCTAATTTTAGTGGTTTAGACTTTATAAAAACATTAAAAGATCCTCCTAAAATAATATTTACTACTTCTGATCCTAAATTTGCAATGGAAGCTTTTGAATACGATTTTATAGTAGATTATTTATTAAAACCGATAGAACTGCCTCGTTTTGAAAAAGCGATAGTTAAGGCAGAAAAACTTCAACTTATTAAAACTGAAATCACTACAAAAAAAGACTCAGAACTTAAAAACGACTTTTATGTGAATATAGATAGAAGGTTAATTAAAATTGATTTATCAAGTATTTATTTAATAGAAGCAAAAGGAGATTATATAAATATTAAAACAGAAGATAAAAATTATGTAGTGCATTCTACATTAAAGAAAATAGAAGAAAAATTACCAGATTCTTTATTCTTAAAAGTGCATCGTTCTTACATTATAAATGTTAAAAAGATAATAGATATAGAAGATAACAGTGTGTTAATTAAAAAGGATGTAGTACCTGTAAGTCGCTCTAATAGACCAGAGTTAATGAAACGTTTAGATTTATTATAATTTAGTTATCTAAATTAACAGTACATTTCATCTATAGATAAGTTGTAAAAGACGAAAATTTAATTTAAAATTTTAATTATTAGCTAATTTTATTTTATAATAGAATAAAATGAGAAAAATTTTAATTATACTAGTGGCTTTAATTATAACGGCCTTAAATATAAACGCTTACGGAGATTTAGATCCTGCTATTATTGAAAACTCAAAATTGATAGTGTTAGAAGAAAATGAAGAAAACATTTTTACAAAAACTATTAATTGGGGTTTTGGCTCAACTCTTTTTAAATTGATACATTTTGCAGAATTAATGTTTATATCTGAAATAAGTAGAAAAAAATTTACTAATTAAATATTTATATTATGTCCCTTAAAATCTCAAAAAAGAAAAGTGTTTATTATTTAAAAGGCGAAATTATTAAATCAACAGTAAATCCGTTTTTAAGTTACTTTGAAAAGAAATTAAACACGAAGAAAAAAATTGTTTTAAATATTGATAAAACAAAAGAAATAGACAAAGCTGGTCTATCTGCCTTAAAAGAAATTCTTGATAAAGGTTTGCAAAATAGTAAAGATGTTTTTATTACAGGTAAAGGTTGTAAAGAAATTTATGATGATTTGCATCACTATAAAACAGTTTAATAAATATTTACTTTTATAAAAAAGCTGCTAATTATTTAGTAGCTTTTTTAGTTTTTTAGTACCTATACTTGCAACATCAGTAATAATTGTAAGATTGTTAAAGTTACTTTTAGAAATAGTGGGCTTTGGATCTATAAAATAAATGTGCGTATTTGGTTTTACATAATCTATTAAGCTAGCCGCTGGATATACTTGCATAGATGTGCCAATGATGATTAAAACATCTGCTTTTTTTGTAATTTCAATTGCGCTATCTAACATTGGTACCATTTCACCAAACCAAACAATATGAGGTCTTAATTGGCTTTTTTTAGTACACAGATCTCCTAACACCAAATCTTTATTCCAATTTAAAATTAGAGACTCATCAGCAGTACTTCTTACTTTTAAAAGTTCTCCATGTAGATGAAGAACATTAGAACTGCCAGCTCTTTCATGCAGATCATCAACATTTTGAGTAATAATTGTTACCTCAAACTTTTTTTCTAAATCGACCAAATTATAATGTGCTTTATTTGGTACAACTTTTAATAATTGTTTTCTACGTTCATTGTAAAAAGCTAATACTAATTTTGGGTTCGCTTTAAATCCTTCTGGAGTAGCAACTTGCATAACATCATGTCCTTCCCATAAACCATCTGCATCTCTAAAGGTATTTATTCCGCTTTCAGCGGATATTCCTGCTCCAGTTAAAACAACTAATTTTTTCATCAATTTTAATTTATTTTAAATTCTTTCTATGAAGGTAAAAATAATAATTATATGTTTGTTACTATGATTGACAAAGAATTATTAACGCTGTTTGAAAGTTATTTAACAGATAAAAGGAAAGCCTTATACAAAAAAGTGATAGCTGAAAGAACGTGCCATTTTACAGTTGTTTTAGAAGATATCTGCCAGCCACACAATGCAAGTGCCGTTTTAAGAACTTGTGATATTTTTGGAGTTCAAGATTTGCATACTGTTGAAAATAAATATATCAATAGAGTTTCTAAGTATGTAGCAAAAGGTTCTCAAAAATGGATCACTTCCAAACGTTATAAATCAGACGGAAATAACACTCAAATTTGTTTTGATAATTTAAGAGAAAAAGGATATCAAATTATAGCAACTAGTCCGCATACTGATTCTTGTTCATTACAAGATTTTGACATCAGTAAAAAAACTGCATTCGTATTTGGTGAAGAAACAGAAGGAATCTCTGATTTTGTAAAAGAAAATGCAGACGGATTTTTAAATATACCAATGGTTGGTTTTACAGAAAGCCTAAATATTTCTGTGGCTGCGGCAATTATATTACAAGATGTTACAACAAAACTAAGAAATTCTGAGTTTGATTGGCAATTATCAGAAGAACAAAAAGAAGTATTGTACTTTGATTGGTTAAAAAAATCTATTAAAAATAGTGATGTAATAGAAGAAAAATTTCACGAATCTAAACTTTTGGAATAATACTTATTCAATAATTATTTTTTCAATCGTAGAAATAGAATCACATCTAGAAACGTATAAACTTACATTTTCTAAATCTTTGTTTCCGTTAATATAATACTCTGCACAAGGCTTTTTTCTTGGATTACTTTTACCAAAATCTACATCACCCGTATATAAAATAGTAGAAATTGCAGTTGAATCAATATCAGAATTTAGCATTACTCGTTTTGCATCATCAGAAAAAACTCTTTTTTTAATTCTGATACTTTTTAGAGTTCTTGAATCCATTCCGTAATCGAAAGTTGCCTTTTTCTTTTGCCAAAAAAAGTAAACACCTACAGAACTTATTGAAACTCCTATTAAAAAATATCCTATTCTTTTTATTAACATGCTAAAATTATTGGCTACAAAAATAATTGAATTTTATAGAAGACATCTTAAAAACATCAATTTCTTTCTAGAGAAAAATATGCTTGAAAATTTGTTAATTCTTCTTTAAATATAAAATTTACTTTAAACCAATAAGAAGAAGGTAATGAGTTTTTTCCATTTTTATAAAAGCCACTCCAACCTTGTTCGGATGCTTTAAATTGAGTAATTAAAAGTCCGTATCTATCATGTATTGTAATAATTGCTTCAGGGTTATTTTTTAAATCTTTAATATTCCAAAAGTCATTTATGCCGTCATTATTAGGAGTAAAAAATTTTGGATAAGACAATGCCGTAAATTTTATTTTAATATTCGGGCAAATATTTTTTGTATCTCTTATGGTTATGGTATAGATACCAGTTTCTAAGTTTGTAAATATAGCATCAGTTTGAAAACCACCATCATTTAATTGAAATTCATAATCTCCAAGACCATAGTTTATAAAATCGACTCTTACAGAAGTTTTATCTGAAAAATCATCGGATAAATATGTTATTTTAACCTTTGGTGAAGAAGAAAGAACTTGAATTTCTGTAGGTTTATAATTACAATCATTCCCGTTTTCTGCCACTAATCTTATCGGTTCTATTTTATATGTTCCGGCTTTAGTAGCATTATAATTTACACCAGATCCAACTAATTGACCTTCAAAAAACCAATTAGCAGAAAATTTGACAGGGTTTAAACCCGTTTTAATTTCAACGGGTTTCTTATTTTCTTTTGTGTCTAAATCTTCGCAAATGAACACGTCTTCTATAATTAAATCAAGTAACGGATAAATGGTTAACTTAAACTCTTTCTCAGAATAACAATTTTCATTTGAAATAGCACTTTCTACTGCGTAAATTGAATGCTCCCCAACTGCTGTTATTGTATAATTTTGTGGAGTAATAAGATCAACTTTATTTGGTTTGCGATAATACTCAAACTTATTACTTACAATTGTGCTGATATCTTGCAAAGTATAAGAACCACATTTTTCGATATCTATTAAATCTTTTAGAGTTGGTGTTTTACTTATTTCTATAGAAAACAAATGTTCGTCAGAGCAAAAGAATCTACTACCATTTTCGGCATAAATATAAAGTTCTAAATTATTAGTAATTATGTCTCCAGCATTCATTTTAGTTCCTTTTCCGCTTCTTTTTGTAAAGTAATTCCCAACATTTAAAGCTGGTAAAGCGTAAGAATCACAGCTATTTACATTTGCTATTTTATCAACTTCTACGCCAAGATATTCAACTGTAAAAATATTTTCATTTACGCAACCTTCTAATTTTGTATCGATACTATAAATATAAATTATTTTTGTTTCAGAAATTATGTCTCCAGCTTTTAATTGATCTCCTTGACCACCTGATTCTGAATAATAAGTACCATTATTTAAAACAGGCAAAACAAAAGGTTTACAAGCAAAAACATCTGTAAAAATATCTGCTCTAGGTAAAATTCTAATTTCTATATTAAAACTAGTTTCTGCATCACAATTATTATTTTTATTGTATATGAATATTTTTGCTGATTTTGAAATTAAATCTCCTGCGGTAAGTTCTGTTCCTTTACCTTTTGATTGTGTAAAATACTTTCCATTTGTTAATTTTGGTAGCAGATAAGGTTCATTAACACATCTTACAACATCTTCTAAAGTATCTGTTTCTGGTATAGGGAAAATATCAATTTTAAAGGATAAGTTTGTTGTGCAATTATTAATTTCGTGGGTTTTTACGTAATAATAAATTCTTTCTGATGTCTTTAAAACGGTTCCTTCTTCAATTTTTTCACCTAATCCATTTGGTTGTGTAAAATATCCGCCAACATCTAAGTTAGGCAGCGTATAAGTTCCGCAGATTTTAAGGTCTTTAAAATTATTTACATCAATTTTGTAAACTTTAAAAGAAGTTTGACTTTCACATTTTCGATCAACATTGTAAATATAAATTACTTGATTCTTTGATATTTCTGTACCAACAGTAAGTTCACTACCATTACCATTTGAGCCTGTAAAGTATTTGCCATAAGTTAATTCGGGAAGAGTGTAACTCGTACAAGTTGCAATATTTTGTAATTTATCTACTTTTGGTCTTGGTATAATTACAATATCAAAAGATTTTTCTTTACAAACTTCTTCGCCAACAGTTGCATAATAATAGATAGTTTTACTTTCTCTAATTTCTGTTCCGGCTGGTATGTTTATACCACCACCATTTTTACCTCCAGATGCCGAATAAAAATCTCCATTAGGAGGATTAAACACCGTAAATTTTTCGCAGTAATTATCTTTCAATATAAATTTATCTAGGATACTTATTGTAAATTGACTTTGATTTGAGCAACCATTTTCGTTTTCATTATAAATAAAAATAGTTTGATTACTAACTAGTAAATCTCCCGTAAAAAGAGGGGTTCCTGTTCCATTTGAACGAGTAAAGTAATTTCCATTAGCAATTGGCGGTAATGTATAATTTTCACAAACGATAACATTTTTAATGGTATCTATTTTTGGCAAATCAAAAACAATAACATTAAATTGTACAATATCAAAACAACTACTATTAAATTTACTTTCTGATCTTGCATAGATTAAGGTCTTACTTGGATCGCTAATAGGATAAACAGATGCATTTGTAATGGGTAAAACCTGGTTTTGTGCATCCTTAAATGAGCCATAAAATGTTATTGTATAATTAGCTTGATTTAAATTTTCTAATATTTCTGCATTTATCAGCCCAGGTATACTAATAGTGTTCGTTGATTTACATACTTCAACATCATTTGGTTTTTTTGTTTTAAATTCAATTGCATTCAATTTAAAACTAAGCGTTAAATTTTCACATAACTCATTTAATAACCTGCTTTCTACCTTTATATAAATTGTTTCGTTACCAGCGCTTAAGTAATAACGTAAATCACTTGAATTTATAGGGTTATTGGCATTTATGTTTTCGATTGAATTATAGTAATTAAGACGATATCGATCTTTATCTAAGTTGAAATAGCGAATATCAAATTGCCCAATATTAAAGGAAGTATCGTTTCCGTTATTACATTCGTAAAGATCTTTTGGCTCTTTTGTGATATTTAATTTTGAAATGACAATTTCGTCACTAATAGAACAACCTTCTGCATTTGTAGCTTTTACTTTATATTTACCAATTTTAGTACCATGATAACTCGATGCATTTTCGTTAGTAATTAATGCGCCATCTTTAAACCATTCAAAATTAAAGTTTGTGGTATCATCTACTAATGTATTTAATATAAACGGTTCATTTTGACAGATAGAAAAATCATCACCTACGCTAAAAGATCGATTAAAATTGCCTGGTTCAATAAATACAGCGGAATCAAAACTAGTATCACCATAATCACCGATAACCAATTTAAGATTGTATTTTTTATTTGTTTCTATTTTTGCTGAAGCATTTAAAATAACGGTATATCCCCTCATGTTAAGACTGCTTGAATTAGCTGTTTCAATTGTGTTTAGAGTGCTAAAGAGGCTAGCATTTACAGAATTACATGAAGTGTTGTGTTGAGTATCTCTAATACTTTTTACAGAAACAATATCGTTAGAATTTGGTAAAATCGCCAAATTTGTTTTTTCTCCTGTACTAATATCTGTTAAAATAAAACCAAAAACATCACTAAATCCGCATTGCCATTCGCCATATTCATTGGATGCGAAAATAAAATTAAAATCAAATTTTGAAGATTGAGAAATAAAATCAAAACTTAACAAAGCAACATCAAAAATTTCTGAATTTTGACCAGAATTATTACTGATTTCTGTTAAATCAGCATCACTATTTGAAACTATTTCGCTACTTAGTTCATCATCTGTAAATTTACCTTCAGAGTATTTTGCAATTCCATTTCTTAAAATTATTCCCTCTTTTATGGGGAAGTTAGAATTGTTATTGTTAAAATAAGCAACTGATTTTTTTGAGCTAAGTTGATAATTAGATGTCGTAACACAATTGTTAGAGACCAAAAGATCTACTAAGGTGTTTGCTGTATAGGTTTCATCATTTACAGAAACGGATTGAGACCACAATGAAGTGGTGTTTAAGGATAAAAGAAATGAGATAAATAAGATAATTTTATAGTTATAATATTTACCGAACGAATCTTTTGTCTTGAAGACAATAGTCATTAGAGCTAGTTTTGCAGGGTTCAACTAATTATTAAAAACTCTAATCCATAGCAGGACAATAAAAGTAACAAAAATTTTGATTATTTTCTATAAGTTTATACTTTTTTATAGAATTAACAAATTAATATCTTTAAAAGGCAAGTCAAACCAATCTGCAACCGTTTTATTTGTTAAAATTCCGTGATAAAAATACATACCGCTTCTTAAACTTTTATCATAACGAGCAGCATTTTCAAAGCCACCTTCTTCTGCTATATTTAATAAATAAGGTGTAAAAATGTTACTTATAGATAAAGTAGCAGTTCTTGCATACCGCGCTGGAATGTTAGGCACACAATAATGAATTACACCATGTTTTACAAAAGTTGGTATGTTGTGGTTGGTTACATTTGATGTTTCAAAACAGCCACCTCTATCTATACTTACATCAACAATAATAGCACCTTCTTTCATTTGTTCAATCATTGTTTCTGTAGCAATAATTGGTGATCTATTTTTACCTCTGATAGCACCAATAGCAACATCACATCTCATCAATGCTTTTGCAATAGATTTTGGTTGAATTGTAGATGTATAAATAGGCGCCGGCAAAGAGTGTTGAAGCTTGCGAAGTTTGGTAATAGAGTTGTCAAAAACTTTTACTCTAGCACCTAATCCAATAGCAGTTCTAGCGGCATATTCACCAACAGTTCCTGCGCCAAAAATAACAACACTTGTGGGCGGAACGCCGCTAATGTTACCAAATAACAACCCATTTCCTTTATTAACGCCGCTCATTAATTCGCCAGCAATTAACACAGAAGCTGTTCCTGCAATTTCGCTCAAAGATTTTACAATTGGGTAGGTTTCTTGTTCGTCTTTTATAAAATCAAAAGCAACGGCAGTAATTCTTTTTTTAGCTAAATGTTCAAAATATTTCTTGGTTTGCGTTTTTAATTGAAGCGAAGAAATTAAAATTGTTTGCGGGTTTATATATTCGATTTCTTCTGCGGTTGGTGGGGCAACTTTTAAAACGATTTTGCATTTAAAAGCTTCTTCTACATCATAAGAAATTTTTGCACCAGCTTCTGAATATTCTTTATCTGTATAATTTGCGCCATCGCCAGCACCTGTTTCTATAACGATTCTATGACCATGAGAAGTTAATGCTGTAACTGCATCAGGGGTTAAACAAACTCGTTTTTCACCTAAATGAGTTTCTTTAGGCAAGCCTATAAAAAGTTCTCCTTTTTGCTTTTTTATTTCTAGCATTTCTGCTTGTGGTAATAACTCTTCTTTACTGAAAGGAGAAAATTGACTCATTGTTTGCTTATTTTAGTTGGATGTTGCGTTTTTGATCATCCAAAATTGAAAGATGAATTTTTACAGCATCTAAAGGTAATAAAATTTCTATATTTTCTGGCCATTCAATTAAACACCAATCATTGGTGTCAAAATATTCTTCAATACCCATGTCTAATGCTTCAATTTCATCTGTAATTCGGTAGAAATCAAAGTGAAAAACTTTTTCGTTTTCTAATGTTTCGTATTCATTTACTAGAGAAAAAGTAGGAGAGGAGATGGTATCTAAAACACCTAGTTGCTTACAGATTTCTTTGATAAGCGTTGTTTTACCAACACCCATTTGTCCATAAAATAATAATGTTTTGTTTTTTGCGGATGAAATAAGTTCAGCGGCAACTTCAGATAAATTTTCTAAAGAAAAGTTTTTATTCATGTTGCAAAAATAATAAATCTGATACGTTTTTAACACGCATCAGACTTTTTATACTTAATAATCTTGGTAAGTAGGTTTAGACCTGATTGAACCTTTCAACAAGCTCAAGACAAGCTTTCTGTTTGAGCTCTTTTTATTTTTTCAACAAAAAAGCGAGTAGCGAGAGCAGGAGATAGCTACAAATAATTTTATTTAGGGCTATAAACAGCGCACGGAATAATTACTTCTTCTAATGAAACGCCTCCATGTTGATAGGTATTTTTATAATATTTTACAAAGTGATTAAAGTTATTAGGATACGCAAAAAACAAATCTTCTTTTGCAAAAATAAAAGGACTATTCATAGCAACGGTAGGTAAAAATATGTCTTTAGGATTTCTAACAGCGTAGACATCTTTCTCTTCATAACTTAAACTTCTACCCGTTTTATAACGTAAATTAGAACTGATATTTTTATCGCCAATTACCTTTGTTGGATTTTTACAATTAATTGTTCCGTGGTCTGTGGTAATTATTAATTTCTGGCCTAATTGCTGCGCTTTCTGAATAATTTCGAACAATGGTGAGTTTTTAAACCAACTTAGCGTTAAACTTCTGTAAGCCTTATCATCACCAGCTAATTCTTTAATAACTTCCATTTCTGTTTTAGAATGCGAAAGCATATCCACAAAATTATAAACAACTGCCGTTAAATCGTTTTGCTTTGTTCCGTTAAAATTATCGGCTAATTCTTTACCCCCTTTTAAGGTAGTTATTTTATAATATTCGTGTTTAATGTCTAAACTTAATCGTTTTATTTGAGCAGTTAAAAATTCATTTTCAAATAAATTCATTCCGCCTTCATCGGTATCATTTTTCCAAAAACTTGGATGACGTTTTTCCATTTCTGATGGCATTAAACCAGAAAAGATAGCATTTCTAGCGTATTGTGTTGCTGTTGGTAAAATAGAGAAATACGAATATTCTTGCTCTTTTTTGTAATAATTATTAATCAAAGGTTCTAAAATACGGTATTGATCATAACGCAAATTATCAATTATAACCCATAAAACACCTTGTTCTTTACTTAATTGAGGCACTACATAGTCTTTAAATAAAGTATGTGAAAATGTAGGTTTATCGTTGCTTGTTAAAAAGTCTTCGTAATTCTTTTTGATGAATTTAAAAAACTGATTATTAGCTTCTTGTTTTTGACTTTCTAAAATACCCAACATGCCAGAATCACTAATGTTTTCTAGTTCTAATTCCCAGTGAACCAATTTTTTATACAACTCAATCCAATCTTGGTAGCTATTTACCATTGCTAAATCCATTGTTATTTTTCTAAATTCTTGCTGATAATTAGACGTTGTTTTTTCTGAAACCAATCTAGAGTGGTCTAAGTTCTTTTTTAAACTCAATAAAATCTGATTTGGATTTACAGGTTTTATCAAATAATCTGCAATTTTAGAACCAATTGCTTCTTCCATAATATATTCCTCTTCACTTTTTGTAATCATAACCACAGGTAAATTTGCCTGTTTCTGCTTGATTTCTGCAAGTGTATCTAAACCTGATAAACCAGGCATATTTTCATCTAAAAAAACAATATCAAAATTATTTTCATCAACTAAATCGATCGCATCAGCACCATTTGTACAGGTTGTAACTTTATAATTTTTAAGTTCAAGAAAAAGAATGTGAGGCTTTAATAATTCAATTTCATCATCAACCCATAAAATTTGTATGTTGCTCATATATTGTTTTTAAATTTTAACGTTAAAAATACGGTATTGTTATTTTTTTTGATGCATTATAATGATAAAATATTGCCAATTGTGGTTTTGTAATCAATTCACCGATAATTTAAAAAATCCAAAATTAAAAGTTTGCAAAATTGTGGCATTAAGTCGTATTTTGCATACGATTGATAAAACGAAGCATTTGAAGAAAAAAACACCTAACAAATTAAAGATTTTAAATGATCCTATTTACGGATTTATTCAAATCCCAAATTCGTTAATTTTTGATATTATAGAACACCCTTATTTTCAACGTTTAAGAAGAATTGCCCAAATGGGATTTTCTAATTTAGTCTATCCAGGCGCAAATCACACACGTTTTCATCATGCCATTGGTTGTATGCATTTAATGCAAAAGGCGGTAAGAGTTTTACGTTTTAAGCAAATTGAAATATCCGAAGAAGAAGAAAACGGATTGTGCATTGCAATTTTGTTGCACGATATTGGTCATGGAGCGTTTTCGCATGCTTTAGAGCATAGTATTGTTAGCGGAATATCGCATGAAGAAATTTCTCTAAAATTTATGAAAAAGTTAAATAAAGAATTTGATGGGGAACTAAGTTTAGCAATCGAAATTTTTGAAGGTAAATATCCACGTAAATTTTTATGTCAGTTAATTTCTAGTCAATTAGATATAGATCGATTAGATTATTTAAGACGAGATAGTTTTTATACAGGAGTTACAGAAGGTAATATTTCATCAGACAGATTAATTGTGATGATGAATGTTAAAAATGAGGAATTAGTAATTGAACAAAAAGGAATTTATTCTGTAGAAAAATTTTTAATCGCGAGAAGATTAATGTATTGGCAAGTTTATTTGCATAAAACAGGTTTGGTTGCAGAAAATATGTTGGTAAACGTTTTAAAAAGAGCAAAAGAATTAGCAGAAAAAGGCGAGGAGTTATTTGGCAGTTCTGCGTTAAAATATTTTTTGTACAAACAAATTAATCAGCAAAATTTCACAAATGAAACGTTAGAAATGTTTTCTAAATTAGATGATTATGATGTTTTATCTGCCATAAAAGAATGGACAAATCATCAAGATAAAATATTATCTGTTTTGTCTAAAATGATTGTTGACAGAAAATTACTGCGAATTGAATTGCAAATAGACGCTTTTGATGAGGAGAAAATCAACAAAAAAAGAACTAAGTTTTCAAAGAAACTAGGTTTATCAGAAGACGAAATTAATTATTTTGTTTTTTCACAAGAAATTATAAATCAAGCTTATAATACCGAAAAGCCTATTTATATTTTAAATAAAAAAGGAAAATTAAAAGATATTGCAAAAGCTTCTGATCAATTAAATATATTGGCATTAACAAAACCGGTTGTAAAACACTTTATTTGTTATCCAAAGTAAAATGATATTAGACAGATAGCTTTAATTTTTATACTTTTGCATTTAATGAAATTTACAGCACAACAAATAGCAGATATTTTAGAAGGCGAAGTAATTGGGAATCCCAATGAAGAAGTTTCTAGATTATCTAAAATAGAAGAAGGAGAAAAAGGTTCATTAACTTTTTTATCTAACCCTAAGTATCACCCGTATTTGTATACAACAAATGCTTCTATAGCAATCGTAAATAAAGGTTTTGAGCTTGAGAAAGAAATTTCTACAACGCTTATAAAAGTAGAAAATGCCTACAAAGCATTTTCAAAAATATTAGAGTTTTATAATGAAGTAAAGAATAATAAATTGGGTAGAGAAGCGCCTAATTTTATTGCAGACTCTGCAAAGATTGGCAAAAATGAGTATTTAGGAGCTTTTACGTACATAGGAGAAAATGTTTCAATTGGCGATAATGTTAAAATTTATCCTAATTGTTATATAGGTGATAATTCTGTTATAGGCGATAATTCTATACTTTTTGCTGGAGTTAAAATTTATTCAGAAACCCAAATAGGAAAACATTGTAAAATTCACTCTGGATGTATTATTGGTTCTGATGGATTTGGTTTTGCGCCAAATGAAAACGGACAATATAGTACAATACCGCAAATTGGAAATGTAATTATAGAAGATTATGTAGATATTGGTGCATCATCTACTATAGATAGAGCCACTTTAGGATCTACAATTATAAGACAAGGTGTAAAACTAGACAATCAAATACAAATAGCACACAACGTAGAAATTGGTAAAAATACTGTAATTGCTGCACAAACAGGAATTGCAGGATCAACCAAAATTGGAGAAAATTGTATGATTGGTGGTCAAGTTGGTTTTGCAGGCCATTTAGTAATTGGTAATAATGTAAAGATTCAAGGTCAGTCTGGTATTTCCAAAAACTTAAAAGATGGCGAAAAAGTGCAAGGATCACCAGCAATGAATTATTCAGATTACAGTAAATCGTACGTTTATTTTAGAAATTTACCCAAGATTGCAGCATCAATTGAAAAAATGGAAAAAGAATTGAATGCCCAAAATCCACAAATATGAGTAAGAAACAAAAAACTATAAAATCAGAAATTACCTTATCGGGTGTAGGATTACATACAGGTAATACAGTATCAATGACATTAAAACCGGCACCTATAAATCATGGCTTTACATTTGTAAGAATAGATTTAGAAGGATGCCCAGTTATAGAGGCAAGTGCAGAATATGTTGTAAATACTCAAAGAGGTACAAATCTTGAGAAAAACGGAGTTCAGATTCAAACATCAGAGCATGTTTTAGCCGCAGCTGTAGGTTTAGATATTGATAATTTATTAATTGAAATAAATGCATCAGAACCTCCAATTATGGATGGTTCATCTAAATTTTTTATAGAAGCTCTAGAAAAAGCAGGTATAGAAGAACAAGATGCCAATATTGAAGAATACATTGTTAAAGAGATTATTTCTTATAAGGATGAAGTTACTGGAAGCGAAATTATTTTAATGCCTTCGGATGAATATCAAGTAACTACCATGGTAGATTTTGGAACCAAAATTTTAGGTACACAAAATGCTACTTTAGATAAAATGTCTGACTTTAAAGAAGAAATTGCAGATGCTAGAACTTTTAGTTTTTTACATGAAATTGAAATGTTATTAGAAAACGATTTAATTAAAGGAGGAGATTTAAACAATGCAATTGTATATGTAGATAAAGAGCTGTCTGCTAGTACAATGGAGAAGCTAAAAAAGGCATTTAAAAAAGATAATATTGCCGTAAAACCAAATGGAATTTTAGACAACCTAACGTTGCATTGGGCAAACGAAGCGGCTCGTCATAAATTATTAGATGTTATTGGCGATTTAGCTTTAGTTGGTACAAGAATTAGAGGTAAAGTTATAGCAAATAAGCCCGGGCATTTAATAAATACTCAGTTTGCAAAGAAGTTGGCTAAAATTATAAAAGCGGAAAAGAGAAATTACGTTCCTCAATACGATTTAAACTTACCACCTTTATTAGATATTCATCAAATTATGGATATTTTACCGCATAGACCACCTTTTTTATTGGTTGATAGAGTTATTGAGCTTTCAGACAGACATGTTGTTGGTATGAAAAATGTAACGATGAACGAAGGTTTTTTTGTAGGTCATTTTCCTGGTTCGCCAGTAATGCCAGGAGTTTTAATAGTAGAAGCAATGGCACAATGTGGTGGTATTTTAGTGTTAAGTACAGTACCTGACCCAGAGAATTATTTAACCTATTTCATGAAAATGGACAACGTTAAATTTAAACAAAAAGTTTTACCAGGTGATACTGTAATTTTTAAAGCAGATTTAATTACACCAATAAGACGAGGAATTTGTCACATGCAGGCGTATGCGTATGCAAATGGTAAATTAGTTGCTGAAGCTGAATTAATGGCGCAAATTTCTAAAATTAAATAACTATGAATCAACCACTTGCTTACGTACATCCTCAAGCAAAAATTGCAAGAAACGTTGTAATTGAGCCATTTACTACTATACATAATAATGTTATAATTGGTTCAGGAACTTGGATTGGTTCTAATGTTACCATTATGGAAGGTGCTAGAATTGGTAAAAATTGTAGAATTTTTCCTGGTTCTGTAATTTCTGCAATTCCGCAAGATTTAAAATTTGATGATGAGGAAACTACGGTAGAAATTGGTGATAATGTAACGATTCGTGAATGTGTAACAATTAACAGAGGCACAAAAGACAGAATGAAAACTACAGTTGGTAATAATTGTTTAATTATGGCATATTGCCATATTGCACACGATTGTTATGTAGGTAATAATTGTGTTTTTTCTAATAACACTACTTTAGCAGGTCATGTAACTATTGGTGATAATGTTGTTTTAGCAGGTATGGTTGCTGTACATCAATTTGCATCAGTAGGTAAACATGCATTTGTTACCGGTGGTTCTTTAGTAAGAAAAGATGTACCGCCTTATGTAAAAGCAGCTAGAGAGCCTTTATCTTATGTTGGTATTAATTCGGTAGGCTTAAGAAGAAGAGGTTATTCTACCGAAAAAATAAGAGAAATTCAGAATATTTACAGAATATTATTTCAAAAAAACTATAATTACACACAAGCAATAGATATTATTGAAGCGGAAATGGAAGCAACTCCAGAACGTGATGAAATTATACAATTTATAAAAGATTCTCATAGAGGAATCATGAAAGGATATTTCAACGTAAATTAATAAAGTTTATAAAAGTTAGTTAACTAAAAAAAATAATAGCTTTTCGCTAAAAGCATACTGCTAAAAAAGGAAAGCATTAAAGAATAAAAATGGCAACAACATCAGACATTAGAAACGGATTATGTATTAGATATAATAATGATATCTTTAAAATTATAGAATTTTTACATGTAAAACCAGGTAAAGGTCCAGCGTTTGTAAGAACAAAATTAAAAAGTGTTACAAATGGTAAAGTAATTGACAATACTTTTCCTGCAGGAAGAAAAATTGATGACGTACGAGTTGAAACTCATAAGTTTCAGTTTTTATATCACGATGGTGAGTTTTATCACTTTATGAATGAAGCAGATTATACACAGATTCGTTTATTAGAAGCAGCTTTAGATACACCGCAACTAATGAAAGAAGGAGAAATAGTTACTATAATTATCAACTCAGAAGACAATATGCCACTTTCGGTAGAAATGCCTCTAAGTGTAATTCTAGAAGTAACACATGCAGAACCTGGTGTTAAAGGTAATACAGCTACAAATGCAACTAAGCCTGCAACTGTAGAAACTGGTGCATCGGTAAATGTTCCTTTATTTATTAATGAAGGTGATAAAATTAAGATAGAAACTGCAAAAGGTACCTATCAAGAAAGAATTAAAGAATAAAGTTGTAATCAGTTTCAGTTGGTAGTAAATAAATGAAATTTAAGAAACCACATTCATTACAAAATATTGCAACTCTTTTAAATTTAGAGTTTATAGGTGATGCTAATTTTGAGATTTTAGGTATTAACGAAATTCATGTTGTAGAAAAAGGCGACCTTGTTTTTGTAGATCATCCAAAATATTATGATAAAGCATTAAATTCTGCTGCAACTACTATTTTAATTAATAAAAAAGTAGCTTGCCCAGAAGGAAAAGCCTTATTAATTTCTGATGATCCTTTTAGAGATTTTAATAAAATAACCAAGTATTTTAATCCTTTTATTGCATCCAAAGCAAGTATTTCTGAAAGCGCAATTATAGGAGAAGGAACGGTTATTCAACCCAATGTTTTTGTTGGTAACAACGTAAAAATTGGTAAAAACTGCGTAATTCATCCAAATGTTACTATTTATGACCAAATAATTATTGGTAATAATGTAACGATTCATGCAAATACGGTTTTAGGTGCAGACGCTTTTTATTATAAAAAAAGACCCGAAGGATACGATAAATTAATTTCTGGTGGAAGAGTTGTAATAGAAGATAATGTAGATTTAGGAGCTTCTTGTACTATAGATAGAGGTGTTAGTGGTGATACAACCATTAAACAAGGTACAAAAATAGACAATCAAGTTCATGTAGGTCACGATACTGTTATTGGCGAAAAATGCTTGATAGCCTCACAAACTGGTATTGCAGGTTGTGTAATTATTGAAGACGAAGTTACTATTTGGGGACAAGTTGGTACAAACAGCGGAATTACAATTGGTAAGGGTGCAATTATTTTAGGTCAAACAGGAGTTACAAAATCTGTAGCTGGTGGAAAATCTTATTTTGGAACACCTATAGCAGAATCAAGAGAAAAATTAAAAGAAATGGCAGAAATTAAGCAATTTTTAAAATCTCAAAAAAAATCGTAAATAAAGTATTTATTTTGTTTTTTTAAAAACGAACAAATAGCTATTTTTGTAACATAAATTAAATCAAATACCATTTTGTTTTCCTTTTGGAAAATTTTAAAATAAATGGACTAAATAATAAACTATGAGTGTTTTAGTAAATAAGAATTCAAAAATTATTGTTCAAGGTTTTACAGGTAGTGAAGGTACTTTTCACGCTGGCCAAATGATTGATTATGGAACTAATGTTGTTGGAGGAGTTACTCCTGGAAAAGGAGGACAAGAACACTTAGGGAAACCAGTTTTTAATACAGTATTAGAATCTGTAGAAAAAGT
Organism: Polaribacter glomeratus; assembly: GCF_002954665.1. Lineage (GTDB taxonomy): Bacteria > Bacteroidota > Bacteroidia > Flavobacteriales > Flavobacteriaceae > Polaribacter > Polaribacter glomeratus. Next base: position 803,624 of record NZ_MSCM01000001.1, read on the forward strand.
AGGTGCAGACACATCAATAATTTTTGTACCACCAGCTTTTGCTGCGGATGCAATTATGGAATCTGCCGATGCAGGAATCAAAGTTATTATCTGTATTACAGAAGGAATCCCTACTGCAGATATGGTAAAAGTAAAAGCATACATTGCTAATAAAGATACTAGATTAATTGGCCCTAACTGTCCGGGTGTAATTACACCAGGTGAAGCTAAAGTTGGTATTATGCCAGGTTTTATCTTTAAAAAAGGTAGAGTTGGTATTGTATCTAAATCAGGTACTTTAACCTATGAAGCTGCAGACCAAGTTGTAAAACAAGGATTCGGAATTTCTACTGCAATTGGTATTGGAGGAGATCCTATTATTGGTACAACTACAAAAGAAGCTGTTGAATTGTTGATGAATGATCCAGAAACTGAAGCAATTGTTATGATTGGTGAAATTGGTGGAAATTTAGAAGCTGAAGCTGCACAATGGATTAAAGCGGATGGTAATAGAAAACCAGTTGTTGGTTTTATCGCTGGTCAAACTGCACCAGCAGGAAGAACCATGGGACATGCCGGAGCTATTGTTGGTGGAGCAGATGATACTGCGCAAGCAAAAATGAAAATTTTAGCAGAAAACGGAATTCACGTAGTAAGTTCACCAGCAAAAATTGGTGAAATGGTTGCTAAAGTTTTAAAATAATCGTTCTTTTTAAATAGAATGGTCTATAAATTCCCGTGAAAACGGGAATTTCTTTTTTATATTTGATAATTGTCAGTTTGGGCTTAACACAAAAACTAAAAAATAAAACATGAAATTACTAGAAAATAAATCAGCAATAATAACCGGAGCAACGAGAGGAATTGGACGCGGAATTGCAATAGAATTTGCAAAACATGGAGCAAATGTAGCCTTTACGTATAGTTCTTCTGTAGACGCAGCGAATGCTTTAGAAGAAGAATTAAAAGCTTTTGGAGTATTGGCGAAAGGTTATCAATCAAACGCAGCAAATTTTGATGCAGCGCAAGAATTAGCAAAAAATGTTTTAGAAGATTTTGGCTCAATTGATATTTTAGTAAACAATGCCGGTATTACCAAAGACAATTTGTTAATGCGTATTTCCGAAGAAGATTTTGATCAGGTAATTGAAGTAAATTTAAAATCGGTTTTTAATTTAACCAAAGCGGTTATTAGACCAATGATGAAACAAAGAGCAGGCTCAATTATAAATATGAGTTCTGTAGTTGGATTAAAAGGAAACGCTGGGCAAACAAATTATGCAGCATCAAAAGCTGGTATTATTGGGTTTTCTAAATCTGTTGCGTTAGAGTTAGGTTCAAGAAACGTAAGAAGTAATGTTATTGCTCCTGGATTTATAGAAACAGAAATGACTGACAAGTTAGATGAAAAAGTGGTGCAAGGATGGCGTGATTCTATTCCGTTAAAAAGAGGAGGAAGGCCAGAAGATATTGCAAATGCATGTGTGTTTTTAGCTTCGGATATGAGTTCTTATATTACAGGACAAACACTATCTGTTGATGGCGGAATGTTAACTTAATAAGTTGGCCGTTTTAATATGTAGTAAAAAAGAATTTATCATCACTTAGAAATAAAAAAGTGTATAATTTTATAAATATAAAAAAACCTGTAACAAATTAACGTTACAGGTTTTTCTTTTATCAATGATATGTATATCTTTCCAATAAAATAAAAGTATTGCAAACAACCACTATTTTTTATGTGCTATTCGCTTTTTTGCTGGCAATTTCAGTTGCTTACTTTCAGTATTTTCACAAAGAAAAGCACAAATTAAAAGTTACAAACCTGCTTTTTGTCTTAAAAACAATGAGTTTATTTTTGTTAATTTTATTGTTGATAAATCCCAGCATTGAAAAAATAGAAATTGAAAATGAAAAACCAACGCTTTCTATTTTAGTTGATAACTCTAAATCAGTTTCTTTTTTTAAGGAAGACAAAAGTGTAACTGATTTTATTTATAAATTACAGAATAACAATGCTTTAATTACCAAATTTTCTTTAAATGAATTCTCTTTTGGAAGAGAATTACAAATTTTAGACAGCCTTTCTTTCTTAGAAAATGAAACCAATATAGCCAAAGCTATTATAGGCGTAAATGAATTGCAAAAAGATAAAATTGCACCTATCATTTTAATTACAGATGGAAACCAAACAATAGGTGCTGCATATGAGTTTTTAAACACTAAACAGCCAATTTACCCAATTATTATTGGTGATACTACAAAATATGTGGATCTTAAAATTGCCCAATTAAATGTAAATAAATACAGTTATATTCAAAATAAGTTTCCTGTTGAGGTGATTTTAAACTACGAAGGATCCGAAACGGTAAACACACAATTTTCAATTTTTAGTGACGGAAAAACTGTTTATCGAGAAAATGTTTCTTTTTCTTCGGAAAAAAAATCAGCAACAATTACTGCAAATTTGACTTCTACTAAAGAAGGTTTGCAATATTATACAGCTTCTGTAAGTAATTTAAAAAACGAAAAAAATACAAAAAATAATAGCAAAAGTTTTTCTGTTGAAGTGATTAATGAACAAACAAAAGTATTGATATTAAGTTCGGTTTTACATCCAGATATTGGTGCTTTAAAGAAATCGATAGAAAGTAATAAACAGCGTTCTGTAGCTGTTTTTATGATTGATGATTTTAAAGGTCAAATTAATGATTATAGATTAGTTATATTAAATCAAGTAAATAATAAGTTTAATACTATTATCTCTCAATTAAATGAAACAAACAGCAATTATTTATTAATTTCTGGGGCAAATACGGATTGGAATTTTATCAACAAACAACAACTAGGTTTTATAAAAAAAGCGATCAATCAAACAGAAAATTATGGAGCAATTTTTAATGATTCGTTTCTAACTTTTTTACAAGAAAATATTGGTTTTAATAACTTTCCTCCCTTAAAAGATAAGTTTGGCGAAGTTTTAATTTCTAAAGAACATCAAACTTTATTATATCAAAATATAAACGGTATTCAAACCAATCAACCTTTACTAACAACTTTTGATGTGAACAACCAGAAATCGGCAGTTTTGTTTGGAGAAGGTATTTGGAAATGGAGAGCAGCAAGTTTTTTAAATTCAAATTCATACGAAGACTTTGATAAATTTACAGGTAGTTTAGTGCAATATTTGGCATCCAATAAAAAGAGAGACCGTTTAGAGGTAAATGCAAACACAATTTATCCTGCAAATTCAACCATAAATATATCCGCATTTTACACCGATAAAAATTATCAATTTGATGCGAGAGCAGCTTTAGAAATAGCTATTACAAATACAGCAACTAAAGAAGTAACAAAAATTCCGTTTTCATTAGTCAACAATTCTTATCAGGTTGAAATTGAGAATTTAGTTTCTGGAGATTATTCTTATAAAGTGGAAGTTTTAGGGTTAAATATTAAAAGTTACGGACGCTTTATAATTACTGAATATCAAATTGAAGAACAGTTTACAAACGCCAACGTAACTAAGTTGCAACAATTAGCAGTAAAAACAGGCGGGAAGGTTTATTATAAAAATCAATTGGCAGATGTAACAAAAGAACTTTTAGAAAATGAGTATTTTTATACGGTGCAAAAATCATCTGTAAAACAACAAAATTTAATTGATTGGAAATGGATTTTATTCTTTGTAGTAGCTCTTTTTACAGCTGAATGGTTTATCAGAAAATACCATGGTAAAATTTAAAAGTATTATTTTGTAACTGTAAGAGTATTTAGCAATCTATTTATAAAACGGTATGGCACACAATCATTATCATCATCATCATCATCATAATTCATCAACAGAAAATATTAGAGCTGCATTTTTTTTGAATGTATTTTTTACAATAATTGAGTTTATTGGTGGCTTTTATACTAATAGTTTGGCTATCATGTCTGATGCTGTTCATGATTTAGGCGATAGCTTAAGTTTAGGAATGGCTTGGTATTTACAAAAAATAGCGACTAAGAAAGCAACAAAAAATTATTCTTATGGTTTTAAACGATTCTCTCTGTTGGGAGCAATTATTAATTCAGTTGTATTATTAATAGGATCAATTTTTATCATAAAAGAAGCAATTCCTAGACTTATTAACCCAGAAAATGCGGATGCTAAAGGAATGATGTGGTTTGCTATTCTAGGAATTATAGTAAATGGAGCAGCAGTTTTAAAGCTTCAAAAAGGAACATCTATAAATGAAAAAGTAGTTTCACTGCATTTATTAGAAGATGTTTTAGGTTGGTTTGCAGTTTTAATTGCAAGTGTTGTTATGCAATTTTGGGATGTTCCTATTTTAGATCCTATTTTGTCAATTGGTATTGCAATTTTTATTTTATTCAATGTTTTTAAAAACGGTAAAGAAAGTATTCAAATTATATTACAAAGTGTTCCTACAGGAGTTTCGATTGATAAAATTAAATTAAAGCTTTTAGAAAATAAAGAGATAAAAAGCATTCATGACTGCCATTTATGGTCTATGGATGGGGATTATAACGTTTTTACTTCACATTTGGTAGTACATGATAAAAGTATTTCTTTAGAGAAAACTGCACAAATTAAAAGTCAAGTTAGAAAAGTTTTAAATGATAATTTTCATTTAGAACATATTACATTAGAAATAGAAGTTTCGGAAGATTGTATCTATATAGATTGCGTTTAAAGAACTTATATCGTAAATTTGGTTAAATTTAAAAACAAGCAAAAATGGCAAATAATCAAATGGAGTTTAAATTCCCAAAAGGTGGGATATTCATTGTTGTATTAATAGTAGCAGTTATTATTTTATTTTCTAAATCAACAGTAACTATTGGTCCTGGAGAAGGAGGCGTTATTTTTGAAACTTTAGGAAGCGGTATAAATACAGATAAAACGTACGGAGAAGGATTTCATATTGTTGCACCCTGGAACAGAATGATTGTAATTAAAGTTCGTCAACAGTCTATTTCTGATGAAATGAATGTACTTTCTGTTAATGGATTAGAAGTTAAAGTAAATGGTACAATTTGGTATGAACCAGAGCTTAAAAACTTAGGTTTATTAATAAAAACTAAAGGTGAAGATTATGAACGTGAATTGTTAGATCCTGCAATTAATGCAGCAGCAAGAAGTGTTGTTGGTCGTTATACTCCAGAACAATTATACTCGAGTAAAAGAGATGTTATTGAGCAAGAAATTTTAGATGAAGTTCAAAATATTTTAAAAGAACAGTTTCTTTCTGTTAAAAGAGTTTTAGTAGAAGATGTTAAATTACCTTCAACTATTAGAATTGCAATTGAAACTAAATTAAAGCAAGAGCAAGAGTCTTTAGAGTATGAGTTTAGATTATCTAAAGCGAAGAAAGAAGCAGAAAGACAAAGAATTGATGCAGAAGGTAAAGCGGTTGCAAACAAGATTTTAAGTGAATCTTTAACTGATAAAATTTTACAGGAAAAAGGTATTGGAGCTACTTTAGAACTTGCTAAATCTACAAACAGTAAAGTAATTGTTATTGGTTCTGGGAAGTCTGGAATGCCAATTATATTAGGAAATCAGTAAGAATATTTAAACTTTAATAAATTAAAAATCCAGCTTTTAGCTGGATTTTTTTTTGCTATATTCTTAAGTATATAAGAACTAAGAAGATTTATTTTTTAAACTGAAATTAAACACTTTTTAAGCTTGTAATTTAATAAAGCCTGTAGAAGTATGTTTACAATACGTAAAAACGCTTTAAAAGGCTTTGTATTGATTCGTTTTTAGTAGTTGATTAGAATTTAAATGAATGTGTTTAATTCTAGTCATTTTTAATAAAGTTAATTTTTTACAGGAATTTTATTACGTTCTATTTTACCTTTTTTAAGTGCTTTGTGATTTTCGTAACAATCTAACACCGCTTCAATCATTTGCAAGTCAGAAGCTTTTTTGATAAAATAGTCAGAGTATTGACAGTCTGTAAGCAAATCTGTTAGTTCTTGTCTATCCATTTCTAGATATTCCATAATTACCTCTCTATCAAAATTACCAGCTAACATTTTACGTAAATCGTCTTCTTTTTTTAGTTTTTGAAGCTTTTTAAGTTGATTAGGTTTCTTACCAAAGAGGCTGTAAAGGAAATCTACAGGCTGAAACAAAGCTGCTATTGGAGAAGCGAAGTTTTTACCCTGAGGTTTACCAACTTCATACGTTTGCGGCAATCCGTTTATATGAATTCTAGTAAACCGATCTTTAGGAACAAGTTTTACATCAACCTCTAAAACACCAATTAATTGAGTAGATTTAATAATTACTTCTTTAATTTCTTCTGGTTTTTCATAAAGTGCAATTTCTAGTTCATTACCTTTTAGTAAATCATTTGTAACTTTTAGTTTGATGGATGAAAATCCTAAATAAGAAACTAAAATTGTATCGTTTGCTTTTGTTGGTAATTCAAAAAAACCTTTATCATCTGTAATTGTACCCACAACTGCGTTTAGATTTAAAACGTGAGCGGCACTTAACGCACGCTTGTTTTCTGCATGTACAATCTGGCCTTTTAAAATTGTAGTACGAATACTGTCTTTTTGAGAAAATGCGCTTACACTTAAAAATAAGCACAAAATGAATAGGTTTCTTTGCATAGCGGCTAAATTAGGTATAAAACGGCATAGAAAAGTTAATATTTTGTGAAGAATAAAAAAAATCTTTAAAAGTGCGCACGAGAAGATTCGAACTTCCACAAACTTGCGTTCACAGCCCCCTCAAGGCTGCGCGTCTACCAATTTCGCCACGTGCGCTTTTTAAATTAAAATAAAAAAGTTAAGCAATGATTGCTTAACTTTTTTATGGTGACCGGGCTGGGGCTCGAACCCAGGACCATCTCCTTAAAAGGGAGATGCTCTACCAACTGAGCTACCAGGTCATTTTTAATTGAGGTGCAAATATACTACCTATCATTTAAATTAGAAATATAAAATTGAATAAATTTTATCGATATTTGTTAAAAATTTTAAATGATGAAAATTGTCTTATTAGGATATATGGCTTCTGGGAAATCTAGTGTTGGTAAAAAACTTTCTAAAAAGTTGTCTATGAGTTTTATAGATCTAGATGATTACATTATTGAAAAAGAAAAAATGACCATTTCAGACATTTTTAAAATAAAGGGCGAAATTTATTTTAGGTTAATTGAAAGCATATATTTGAAAGAAATACTCTTAAAAAAGGAAAATTTTATACTTTCTGTTGGTGGCGGAACGCCTTGTTATGCAAATAACATCGAAGAAATTAATAATAATGATACAATATCTATCTATTTACAAGCTTCTATACCAACTTTAGTCAAAAGGTTGATAAAAAAGAAAACTAAAAGACCTTTAATAGCTTCTTTAGACGATGATAAAATTCCTGAGTTTGTGGCAAAACATCTTTTTGAAAGACGTTTTTTTTACGACCAAGCTAAAATAACCTTAAAAGTTGACGATAAATCAAAGAAAAAAGTAGCCAAAGAATTAGTTAAACTATTAAACTAAATACGCTTTAGCTTCTTTTTCCGTAAAATCTATTTGTATATGTTCTTTTATAGAAGTTGATAAAGAAACCCCTTTAAAATCTGCTTTTACAGGATATTTTTTGTGGTTTCTGTTCACAAGAACTGCTGTTTTAAATCTTTTTAACGGCACATCTAAAAAGTGCTTTACTCCGTAAATTAAAGTGGTACCAGAATTTAAAACATCATCAACTAAAACTAATGACTTATTTTTATAATCAGCAACCGCTAAAGAGGTAGTTACAGGTTCTAATGGTTTTTTCTTATTAATGTTTACTTGGCAAATGCTTATTTTTAAAGCTGAAATTTCATTAAGAGTTTCCACTAGTTTTTCAGCAAAAATATAGCCGTTACCAACAATGCCAGCTATAATAACCTCTTTTTCATCTGTATTGCATTCATAAATTTGGTACGCAATTCTTTTAATTTTTTGATTAATTTGAACCGTATTTAAAATTATATTTTTTTCTGTTGTCATATGCTTTCTTCTGTATCTTCTTGATATCCTTCTATATCCCTTCTGTCTTTTTTAGTTGGCCTTCCTGCACCTTTTTTACGATAATAATCTTTTGAATATTTTAAAAGTTCTGTTTTTTCAAATTCTTCTTTTGGGGTAACGTCTTTCATATATAGCGCTACTAATTTTGCACCAACTCTACTTTCTGGTAAATCTAAAACTTTTAATTGATAATTTATTTGATTTTTTCTTACTAAAATCAATTCATTACCAAAGACTTCTTTAGAGGGTTTTATGCTCTTATTTTCAATCTTAACTTGCCCTTTTTTACAGGCTGTTGTTGCGATGCTTCTAGTTTTAAAAACCCGAATGCACCATAAATATTTGTCAATTCTCATAAAAAAAGTTAAAAAATAACGTTTGTCTTTTTACAAAGGTATAAAAATGGTAAATTGCGCACTCAAATTTTAAGGTTAAATGAATAAAATAAAAAATATTATTGTGCTTATTGCTCTAAGTACTGCCTTTTACTCTTGTAGTGATAACAATAACAGAGCTATAAATCCTTTTTTAAGTGTAGATCATCAGGCACTAGCTATGTCTGATAATGATACTTTGGTTAATTTTTTGAAAAATCATTATTATGATGCAACATTAGATTCTGTAAAGCCACTAGTTTCTGGACAAGCAACATTGTTTGATAATATTATTATTATGGATGCAAAAAGGAACGATATTAATTATAAACTTTATGTGTACAAAATAAGTGAAGGAGATCCTACAGATCCAAATAATCCGTCTAAACCAGATAAAGGGTATCCTTCTGTTTCAGATTCTATTTTTGCAAAATACTCTGGACAGGCAATTAATAGTACAACTGAATTAAGTGCTACTTTTGATAGTAATACTAGAGGTTCATGGTTTACATACAACACTTTAGCCGTTAGAGGTTGGTCTTTTGGTTTTAAAAATTTTAAAGGAGGATATTTAAAAAAAGAACCTAATGGAGATGTTTTTAACGGTCCAATTACTTACTTAAATGGAGGTAAAGGAATTTTATTTATTCCTTCAGGATTATCATATACATCAATAGATTCAAGAAATTATACAAGTACTTTAGTAAATAGAAATTTACTTTTTTATATTGAGCTATTAGATTTTGTAAAAGATACAGATCATGATAATGATGGAAAACCATCTCATGAAGAAGATGCTAACAATGATGGCGATTTAACTAATGATTTGAGCGATCCTGATAATCCAACTATAGCAGATTATTTAAATCCATTAATAAAATAAATTATTAATAAAATAACATTATAAATAAAAAATGCTCTTGAGAAATCAAGAGCATTTTTCGTTTTATAATAAGTAAGTTTATTTTTCTTAAAAATTGGTCACAATCAATAATAGCATAGTCCTAAATTCTAAAGTAGAATTTAAAAGTTACATAAATTCAAAAGTTATTGACACTTAAACGGATTTTAAAAATAAAATAAAAACACTCTTTATAGAAATACTTTTTTTAGTTCTAATTATATTTCCACACTTAATTTTTTAAACAATATGCTTTTTTAATTTTAAACCTTATTTTTTTCTTGAGATTACTTTTTTAACAGCTTTTATAACTGCGGCAGCATCTAAACCATATTTTGCCATTAATTGCTCTGGAGTTCCAGATTCTCCAAAAGTATCATTAGTCGCTACAAATTCTTGTGGAGTAGGATTGTTTAATGCCAATGTTCTTGAAATACTTTCACCTAAACCACCTAATTTGTTATGCTCTTCTGCAGTAACAATACAGCCTGTTTTGGCAACAGATTTTAAGATAATTTCTTCATCTAAAGGTTTAATTGTATGAATGTTTATTACTTCTACAGAAATTCCTTCCGCTTCTAATTGCTCTGCAGCTTGTAAAGATTCCCAAACTAAATGACCGGTTGCAACAATCGTTACATCACTACCTTCTGTTAGTTGAATTCCTTTACCAATTACAAATTTTTCATCCGTAGGCATAAATACAGGAACTTTTGGACGACCAAAACGCAAATAAACTGGGCCATCAAATTCTGCAATTGCAATTGTTGCTGCTTTTGTTTGATTGTAATCACAAGGGTTTATAACAGTCATTCCAGGCAACATTTTCATCAAACCAATATCTTCTAATATTTGATGTGTTGCGCCATCTTCACCTAAAGTAACACCTGCATGAGATGCACAAATTTTTACGTTTTTACCAGAATACGCAACAGATTGACGAATTTGATCGTAAACACGTCCAGTAGAAAAGTTAGCAAAAGTGCCTGTAAACGGAATTTTACCTCCAATTGTTAAACCAGCAGCAATACCAATCATATTTGCTTCTGCAATTCCTATTTGGAAAAATCTTTCTGGATTCTCTTTAATAAATTGATCCATTTTTAAAGAACCAATTAAATCGGCACATAAAGCAACTACGTTTGGATTCGTTCTACCTAATTCTGTTAAACCATCACCAAAGCCAGAACGTGTGTCTTTTTTTTCTGTGTACGTGTATTTTTTCATTATAAATTTGTGTTGTGTTGTAAAATTTTGCGTAAAAATAAACTTTTATTTCTCTTTAGAGAAATGAAAACAGAGAATAGAAAAAAGACTTTTTAACAGAATGTGCGTAACGTTTAAAAAAATAACAGGTTAGCCCTAAATTTTTACTTTTTAGAAGAAATCTAAAGAATTAAATCATTTTGAGAATTGCGGCTTATCTAAATTTTGATTTTTACACTTATTTCATCAGAAATTTGTAAAATTTAGATAATATGTAGCATTAATTTTTTAAGGATTGTAACATATCAACTTTATAATTTTATTAACTCTTCATAAAGTTTATGAACTGGCAAACCAACTACATTAAAATAACTTCCTTCAATTTTTTCAATGGCTATAAATCCTATCCATTCTTGAATTCCGTATGCGCCAGCTTTGTCTAAAGGAATGTAATTTTTTATGTAATACTTAATTTCTTCATCGGTAATTTCTTTAAAAGTAACAATTGTAGTATCGTTTACAATTTTTTGAAAATGCTTACTTTTTATACTGATGGATGTAATTACGTCGTGTCTTTTGCCCGATAAAGCTCTTAGCATATTAAAAGCATCTTGCTTATCTTTGGGTTTTCCAAGCGCTTTATTTTCTAGCCAAACAATGGTATCCGAAGTAAATAATAGGTCTTTTTCTGATAAATCTGTAAATGCTTTTGATTTTAAATCTGCTAGATAATCTGTTATTTCGCTTCTTTTTAATTCCTGCGGATAAACTTCATCCACTTGTTTTAATTGAATGGTAAAATCAATGTCTAAATCCTTAAAAAACTGTTGTCTTCTTGGGGAAGCAGAAGCTAAAATAAGATTGTAATTTTTAAGTTTCTCTCTTAGCATCAAAAAAAATTATGCGTTAAAATTTTTCTTAATTCTAGATAGATCGCGTTTGTTATCTCGATCTTTGAGTACTTCGCGTTTATCATGCGTTTGCTTTCCTTTTGCTAAAGCAATTTCTAATTTTGCAAAACCTTTGTCATTTAAAAATAAGCGTAAAGGAACAATTGTATTTCCTTTAGCTTCAACATCTCTTTTAAGACTTCTTAATTCGCGCTTATGCATCAATAGTCTACGTTCACTTTTTGGATTGTGATTAAATTGATGTCCAAACATATATTCTTGTATATACATATTTACGATAAACAATTCTCCACGATCATTAAACTCACAAAAACTTTCTGTAATTCTTGCTTGACTTAGTCGAATCGATTTTATTTCTGTTCCAGTTAACTGAATTCCAGCGACATATTTATCTAGAATTTCAAATTCGAAACGCGCTTTTTTATTCTGTATATTTATTTTTTTCTGTACAGTCATTGACTGGTTTTAATTTAAATAATTTTAACAAAGATACATTTTTACTTTGGCGAAAGAAATGTAATTTTGAAAACTATTTTCGACCATAATAAACAAAACTCAATGAGATATTTATCCGCAGTGTTATTTGCTTTTTTAATTTCTTTTCAACTTTCTGATACAAAATTAACCGCACAGCAAATTATTGACAAAACAATGATTGCTTCTGGCGCTGATAAAGTTGGCAATTCTCAAATTAAATTTAAGTTTAGAGATATAGAATATTTAGCTACTAGAAGATTAAATGGCGAATTTGAATTGATTAGAACTAAAAAAAAGAAGAAAGTTGGTAAAATTTCTGACATATTAAGTAATACTGGTTTTCGAAGAGAGATAAATGCAAATGCTTTTGCGGTTCCAGATTCTATGGCAAACAAGTATGCAAACTCAGTAAATTCCGTTCATTATTTTTCTGTATTGCCCTATGGATTAAATGACGAAGCAGTTCGCAAAAAATTGTTACCATCAGCAATTATAAAAGGAAAAGAATATTATAAAATAGAAGTTACCTTTTCTGAAAATGGAGGAGGAGAAGATTTTGAAGATGTGTTTATTTATTGGATTGGTAAAAAGGATTTTTTAATTGATTATTTAGCGTATTCTTATCACACAAATGGTGGTGGAAAACGTTTTAGGGTTCTAAAAGAGCAATGTGTTAAAAACGGAATTCGTTTTGTTGATTATCATAATTACGAACCTTTAACCAAATCTATTTCTTTAATTGATCTCGATACAGCTTTTGAAAATAATCAGCTTAAAAAAATATCAGAAATAGTTTTAGAAGATATTCAAGTTACTATTTTAAATTAATCAACTTTTTGAATTGTACTTGTTTTTCCTTCTTTAGTTATGGTGATAATAAATAAGCTTGCATTGTCATTATCATCAATGTCTTTGTACTTTTTTTCTCCTAAAATTTTGTTTACAAAAGCCGGAGTTGTGTTGCTATGACCAACTACCAAAACTGTTTTTCCTTGTGTGTTTTTTTGAAATATAGAATCATACATATTTCTAGGATTATAATTTATAATCGCTAATTTTTTACTTTCTGCAGTTGGTTTAGAGGTTTGCATTGTTCTATTATAATTTGTAGAATACACTGCGTCTAAGTGAATATCTTTAAAATATTCTGCCCATTTTTTAGCTCTTTCAAAACCTACTTCATTTAAATTCGGATTTTTATTAGAGGTATCTGTTCTAACTTTTTCTGAATGACGAATTAAATAATAGGTAGTTGTTGTAGCAGTTTCTTCTTTTTTAACATTAGAAGTGCAAGAAATTAAAACGATAAATAATAAAAGAATGTGCTTTTTCATGATGATAATATTTCTGCGAATATAGTAAAAAAGTAAAAGCGATATTTTTTCAAATATCACTTTTACAAATTAACCAAACCAAATTATTTATTTATTAATTTTCAACAAAATCAGATTGATTTCTAAAAACTAATTGATCATCAAAAGCATCTAATAAAATAATGCTATCGGTTGTTATTTTTCCTGATAAAATCTCTTTAGAAAGCTGATTTAATACTTCTTTCTGAATGACTCTTTTTACAGGTCTTGCACCAAATTCTGGCTGATATCCTTTTTTAGCTAAATAGGTAATTGCCTCGTCTGTAGCGTCTAAAGTAATATCTTGTTTGCCAATCATTTTCTTTAAATAATCTAATTGAAGCTTTACAATTTTAAAAATATCCTTTTTATTTAAAGGCGTAAACATAATAACGTCATCAATTCTGTTCAAGAATTCTGGTCTAACCGATTGTTTTAGCAATGCTAAAACTTCAATTTTTGCTAATTCTGTAACAGACTCTAAATCTGCTTTTGGATCACTAAATTTTTCCTGAATTATTTGACTACCAATATTTGAAGTCATAATAATAATGGTGTTTTTAAAATCTGCAACTCTACCTTTATTATCCGTTAATCTTCCTTCGTCTAAAACTTGTAAAAGAATATTAAAAGTATCTGGATGTGCTTTTTCAATTTCATCTAAAAGCACCACAGAATAAGGTCTTCTTCTAACCGCTTCTGTTAATTGTCCGCCTTCATCATACCCAACGTAACCAGGAGGCGCACCAATTAATCTACTTACAGAATGGCGTTCTTGATATTCGCTCATATCAATTCTAGTCATGGCATTTTCATCATCAAATAGATATTCTGCCAACGCTTTTGCTAATTCTGTTTTTCCAACTCCTGTTGTTCCTAAAAAAAGGAAACTTCCTACCGGTTTATTTGGGTTTTGCAAACCTGCTCTAGAACGTCTAACAGCATCAGAAACTGCAATAATTGCTTCTTCTTGGCCAACAACTCTTTTATGTAATTGTAGTTCTAGTTTTAGCAACTTTTCACGATCTGATTGAATCATTTTTGTAACCGGAATTCCGGTCCATTTTGCTACAATTTCTGCAATATCTTCATAGGTTACTTCTTCTTTTATTAAAGATTTTTCAGACTGATTTTCGTGCAACACTTTTTGAAAGCGTTCTAAATCTTCTTGAGCTTCTTTAATTTTACCATATCTAATTTCTGCAACTTTACCATAATCTCCGTCACGTTCTGCTTTTTCTGCTTCAATTTTAAAATCTTCAATTGCAGCTTTTGCATTCTGAATATTGTCTACAATTTCTTTTTCTGATTTCCATTTTGCATTCATTTCATTGCGCTCTTCTTTCAAGTTTGCTAAATCAGAACGTAATGATTTTAATTTTGATTCGTCTTTTTCACGCTTAATGGCTTCAATTTCAATTTCTAATTGCATCACTTTTCTGTCCAAAACATCTAATTCTTCTGGTTTAGAATTAATTTCCATACGTAATTTGGCCATCGCTTCATCCATTAAATCAATGGCTTTGTCTGGTAAAAAACGATTGGTAATATAACGTTGCGACAATTCTACCGCACCAATAATAGCTTCATCTTTAATTCGAACTTTATGATGCGTTTCATATTTTTCTTTAATTCCTCTTAAAATTGAAATTGCACTTTCTGTATCTGGTTCGTTCACAATCACCTTTTGAAAACGACGCTCTAAAGCTTTGTCTTTTTCAAAATATTTTTGATATTCATCTAAAGTTGTTGCACCAATTGCACGCAGTTCTCCACGAGCTAGAGCAGGTTTTAAAATATTTGCTGCATCCATTGCGCCTTGCCCGCCACCAGCGCCAACTAACGTATGAATTTCATCAATAAAAAGTACAATGTCACCATCAGAATTTGTTACTTCTTTTATTACAGATTTTAAACGCTCTTCAAATTCACCTTTGTATTTAGCACCAGCAATTAACGCGCCCATATCCAAAGAAAAAATTAATTTATTTTTTAAATTTTCTGGCACATCACCGTCTACAATTCTGTGTGCTAAACCTTCTGCAATTGCAGTTTTTCCTGTTCCTGGTTCACCAACTAAAATTGGATTATTTTTTGTTCTTCTAGATAAAATTTGTAATAATCTTCTAATTTCTTCATCTCTACCAATTACAGGATCTAATTTGCCGTTTTCTGCTAATTCATTTAAATTTTTTGCATATTTATTTAAAGAATTATAGGTTTCTTCCTGACTTTGAGAAGTAACATTTTCTCCTTTTCTAAGCTCGTTAATTGCCGCTTTTAAGTGTTTTTCTGTAACGCCTTGATCTTTTAAAACTTGGGCAATATTGCTTTTCGATTTAAATATTGCTAAAATTAAATGCTCAATCGAAACAAAATCATCTTTCATATTTTTGGCTATGATTGATGCTTCATTCAAGGTTTTATTTGCTTCTCTAGAAAGCATTAATTCAGCTCCGGTAACTTTGGGAAAACTTTCTAATTGTTTGTCTAATATTTGATTAAGAACTATTAAATTGATGTTTAATTTTTTGAGTAAAAATGGTAATACATTTTCATCAACTTGAGTTAACGCCTTAAAAATATGTTCGTTTTCTATTTGATTATGACCAAAACCTTGCGCAATCTGTTGCGCCATTTGTATGGTCTCTTGCGATTTGGTTGTATAATTATTTAAATTCATTTTCTGTTTTTTAAATCACTACTACAATTTTAGTACCATCCAAAGAAAGAGAAAAAAGCAAGCCAAATTGTCTGTTAAAACCTTGTTATTACTGACTTATTGACTGATAAAAGTTTCTTATATTTGCATCCACAAAGAAAAAAACTTAGAATGGGTATATTTAACAGCATGTTTGGTACAAAAGGCGAAAAGGATTCAAAACCAGAAAAAAAGTCATACTTAAACTGGATTCCTTTAACTTCATTAGAACAATTAAGTGAAATTAAAGAACAATCTAAAACGGAATCTATTTGTATTTTTAAGCACTCTACTCGTTGCGGAATTAGTAGTATGGTTATTAAACGATTTGAAAATTTATTTACAGAAGAGCATCAGCATTTAAAAGTATATTATCTTGATTTATTAAATTACAGAAATATTTCTGATGAAATAGGGTATACTTTTCAAGTAATGCACCAATCACCTCAATTATTAGTTATAAAAAATGAAGTTTCTGTATTTGATGCATCTCATAATGATATAACAAATGTAAATTTAAAAGAGTTTATTTAAGGTTAATTAGTTGATATTTTGATAGTTTCATGTATTAATATTCCATATTTATCAAAACCATTAATAATTAATTTAATGTCTTTTTGATCTGTTGAAACGGGTATTTTTAATAAAAACTCATTATTAATATCCGTCTTTAAATTAGGAATCCAATCTATAGTACCGTAAGCTTCCTCAAGCCAACTATCATCAAACATCAAATTAGGTTTTTTATAGTTTTCTAGTGAAATTTCAAAACCTTTTAATGTTTCTTTTGGTTTGGCAGTTTTCATAGGGTGTTTTTTACTTAGATAATCATTATCAATTCTGGTTATTAAGTTTACAACACCATTGCTTCCCCTTAAACCTTCTCCAGCACCGCTTAGGTTTACCATAATTACCTCAAAATCAGTAGTTAAAAAACCAGTTAATGGTAGTAAATCTTCTCCCATAGGAACTCCGTCTAGTTTAACATTAACAAGTTTTGTACCTGTTATAGAACTAGGCCCTCTGGTATTTAATACTATTGGCGCACTAGATAAAGGCGGGTAATAAACCCTTAGACCTGGTATGGTTTGTAAATAAAAAAAGATATCAACTCCTACGGCTAAATTATCATCAGGAATATAAAAGTCTGTAAAACCAACACCAATGATGTTTTTATATTTTTCACGAATATTTTTTTGTTTGTCAACATGAGAGTTAAGTATAACTTCTTTTAATTTTACAACTTCTTTTTCTGGTTTTAGAATAATATTATTTTTAAATATGTTATTTTCTAGCGGTTTTATATTGTTAGTTTCTTTTTCTACTTCTAAAAAATTTGTAGCTTCATAATTATAAAAATTATTATAAATGTAGAAGCTTGCATTTTCAATTTCTCCTTGAGAGTTTAAAAGAGCTAGTTTATATTTTGTTGGATGATTTAAATACAAATCATCAAACTCAAAAGACATATCTTTATTTAAGTTAGTCACTAAAAAAAGTTCATTTTCTTCGGAAATAAGCGATACTTTAAAATCTTCAAGAACTTCAGTTTTTGTATTTACTTTTCCTTTTAATTTGGTTCCTGCTTCGTTTTCGTATATAATTTGACGTGTAGTTTTATTTAAATTTATTTTTCTATCTGTTAAAAGATTATTTATTTCTTTGTAATCTTTCGTTTTATTAATTTTTGTAAAATCTGAATCAATAAAGCTATTTAAAATATTAGGGACATCAGAAATTAACTCACTTTTAGCATTTAATATAGAAACACTTAGGTTAGGGTTTAACAAGTTTTTTGAATGATCTAGCCTTATATATAATGTATCTCTCTTTTTTTCTTTACTTAAAACACCAACAGATCCAGTTTTTGTTTCAAAATTCCAAAAAGTACTTTGAGCTAAGATGATATTGTTTTCATCAAATATCGAAATGGTATTTGCTCCATTTAAAAAAGATTCAGAATTAAATTTAAGATTGTAATATTTCTTATCCGTTATTTTTATAGAAGCACATGCAGCTAAAATATCATTTTTATGAAGAACTGCGTAAATTGTATTTCCTTTAAGTTTATCAATAACATCTGAAATAGATTTAATTTTAAAATTAGCAGTGTTAATATCTTCTACATTTCTATGGATAAGAAAATTTTGTTCAGTTTTAGTATCTATCTTTTTTGATTTAGTTTCTGCAGGTTTAGAAACTTTTTTAGAAGAGTCAAGCTGATTATTTAGATTGATAATTGTTATTTCTGATATAGTACCTTTTTTAAAGTTTCTATTCCAATTTGTATCCATTTCTATGTAATAAGTACCAGAAGATAAATTTTCTAAGAGTTTTAATTGACCAGCAGCTTTACCTTCTTTAACGTAAAATAACTTTTGATCAATTAATTTAAAATTGAAATCATATAAATTTAGATGTAAATTTTTAGTAATTTCAGAGGGTTTTTCATTTAATTTATCATAAATATAAGCTGCAAACCAAATGTCCTCTCCAGAAAAATAAGTTTCTTTATTAGTGTGAAGAAAAAATAATTCTTCTTGATAATTGTTGAAATACGGATTTTTGTTAATAAAATTGTCAACTAATTCTTTTTCCGTTGTTTGTGATAGTATGCCATTTGAAATAAGCATCACGATAATCAAAAGTATATTTTTCATAGTAATTTTTTTATTTAAGCACCAAAAACCATTCCGTTTATTTATTACAATTATAAAAAATAAATATAACCATAAAGGTTTCAATAAAAAATACAGATTAATAAAATTATTTTCAAAAATTCTTTAAAAACCTTTTAAAGTCTTATTTTTGTAACTAAATATATATCCTTTTGGAAGAAACAAGCACCTCGAAAAAAATTATAGGTAAAGAATTATACGGATATCAGCAAGATGCTCTTGAAGAAATTTTTAGACGCTTTGAAGATGCGCCTCAAGATTATCACTTGTTATATCAATTGCCAACTGGAGGTGGAAAAACGGTAATTTTCTCTGAGATTGTTAGACGTTATATAGAGACGTTTAAGAAGAAAGTTTTAGTTTTAACTCATAGAATTGAGCTAAGTAAGCAAACTTCTAAAATGTTGAACGAGTTTGGTGTAAAAAACAAAATCATAAATTCAACCGCAGTTTTAGATGACCAAGACAATTATAGTTGTTTTGTAGCCATGGTAGAAACCTTGAAAAATAGGTTAAACGATGAAAAAGTTGATATTTCTGATATCGGTTTGGTAATTGTAGATGAGGCTCATTACAATTCATTTACAAAAATATTTAAGTTTTTTGATGACGCTTTTATATTAGGTGTTACGGCAACTCCTTTGAGTTCTAACACTAAATTACCAATGTATGAAAACTATCAAGAATTATTTGTTGGTGAAACAATTCAGCATTTAATTGAAAGTGATTATTTAGCAAGTGCAAATTTGTACTCTTATAATGTAGGCTTAACTTCATTAGAAGTTGGTGCAAACGGCGATTATACGGTAAAATCTTCTGAAGATTTATACACCAACACAGACATGCTTTCTAAATTAGTTTCTGCATACGAAGAAACTTCTAAAGGTAAAAAAACATTAATCTTTAATAATGGTATAAATACATCTATTCAAGTTTTTCATGCATTTAAAAAAGCAGGATACGCAATTGCACATTTAGACAATACAAATACCAAAAAAGAGCGTGAGTTTATTTTAAAATGGTTTCATAAAACACCCAATGCAATATTAACTTCCGTAAGTATTTTAACAACAGGTTTTGATGAGCCAAGTATTGAAGCTATTATTTTAAATAGAGCCACAAAATCGTTAACGTTATACTATCAAATGATTGGTCGTGGATCTCGTATTTATGGCGATAAAAATACTTTTGAGGTAGTCGATTTGGGAAATAATTTTCACAGATTTGGTGCTTGGGGTGCAGATTTAGACTGGCAAAAAATGTTTAGATCGCCAGATTATTATTTAGATGCCATTCTTTCTGATGAAGACATAGAAAGTACTTTTAGATACGAATTACCTTCGGATGTTAAAAAAGAATTCGAAAAATCGAAAGACACTTATTTCGATATGAAAAAAGTGTACATAGATACTATTAAAGCTGGTGAATCGTCTAAAAGAGTTTTAGAAAAATCGATAGAACACCATGCAATAATGTGTGTAGAAAATAGCGAAGACGTTTTTGATGCATTGATTTTAGCCAAATTACTAGGAGAGGAGATTGATGATAGAATTAACAGATATGCAAAATGTATTTCTAAAAGCACCCATAATTTTGTAACTTGGTTAAAAGACGATTACAGAAAAAAATTAAACACCCATTTACGAACAAACTTTGATGAAATATTTGAAGATATATTTGGGCATCCTCCAGAAGAATAATGAAATTAAACAGTTTACAAAGAAATTTAAAGGTTGAAAAAAAAAGTATTTTTTTTTAATTTTGTTTTTTATGTTAAAAAATAATTTATATTTATTCACTTTTTAATGAGCAAAATCATAAGTTTTTCTTATTTCGGTAGTAACTTTCTTTGGGAGAAAGATCGTTACAACACATTTTGGAAATGTCACGAAAAAATTGAGTTATCTCCACCTTCGTTTTTAATCAAATTGCAGCTTTTTTCTAAGTTGCATGTAGTCTATTTGCAAATTTTGCAGTGATAACACTTTAATATAAAAAATACAAATTCTTCACTAAAACGAAATTTTAAAAAGTTTTAGCTTAGATAGATTTAACATTAATTATATAAATAAATAAAGTGAATACTAAATACACAGATTTAATAGAACAAACATTCTACTTTCCACAAGAAGAATTTAAAACAGAAAACAATAAATTATTTTGGCATGGAATTAATTTAATGGAATTAACTGCAAAATATGGCGCTCCATTAAAATTTACTTATCTTCCTAAAATATCAGAAAATATTAACAAGGCAAAAAAGTGGTTCCAGAATAGTATGGAAAAACATGATTATAAAGGTGATTACTTTTATAGTTATTGTACAAAAAGCTCGCATTTTAAACACGTTTTAAATGAAGCTTTAAAAAATGATATACATATAGAAACTTCTTCTGCGTTTGACATCGATATTGTTAATAGTTTAAAAAAAGAAGGAAAAATAAAAGACAGTACTTATGTAATTTGTAACGGATTTAAAAGAGACCAATACATTAAAAATATTGGAGCTTTAATAAATTCTGGACATAAAAATTGTGTACCAATCATAGATAACTATGAAGAAATTGATTTATTACAAGAAGAAACAAAAAAGAAGTTTAAAGTAGGTATTAGAATTGCATCCGAAGAGGAACCTAAGTTTGAGTTTTATACTTCAAGGTTAGGTATTGGTTATAAAAACATAGTTTCTTTTTACGAACGTGAAATTGCAAATAATGAGCAGGTAGAGTTAAAAATGTTACATTTTTTTATCAATACAGGTATTAAAGATAATGCGTATTATTGGAACGAATTAATGAAGTGTTTAAACGTTTATATTAACCTTAAAAAAGTTTGTCCTACTTTAGATAGCTTAAATATTGGAGGTGGATTTCCTATTAAAAACTCACTAGCTTTTGATTTTGATTATGAATACATGATCGATGAAATTATAAATCAAATTAAACAAACTTGTGAGAATGCAGAAGTTGATGTGCCTCACATTTTTACGGAATTTGGTAGTTTTACAGTTGGTGAATCTGGAGCAACAATTTATGAAGTTTTGTATCAGAAAAAACAAAATGACAGAGAACGTTGGAATATGATAAACTCATCATTTATTACAACTTTACCAGATTCTTGGGCAATTAACAAACGTTTTATTATGTTGCCAATTAATAAATGGAACTTAAAATACGAACGTGTATTATTAGGCGGGTTAACATGCGATAGCGATGATTATTATAATTCAGAACAGCACATTAATGGTATTTATTTACCAGTTTATGAAAAGGATAAACCTCTTTTTATTGGGTTTTTTAATACAGGAGCGTATCAAGAATCTATTGGTGGTTTTGGTGGTTTACAGCATTGCTTAATTCCACATCCAAAACACTTAATTATAGATAAGGATGAAGACGGTAACTTTGTTACAAAAATATTTAAAGAGCAACAAAAAAGTAGTGAACTACTTTCTATCTTGGGCTATTAATTAAAATTAATTTAAAAAATAAAAAAAAAGTAGTACTTTTAATTCTCAAAATTTAAAATGAATACAACTAAAAATTATGCAGGAATTTCACAAGAGCATGGAAACCTAGCAACATCAAAAATCGTTATAATTCCTGTTCCTTATGATGGAACAAGTACATGGCAAAAAGGTGCTGATAAAGGTCCTCAAGCATTCTTAGACGCTTCGGAAAACATGGAATTGTATGATATTGAAACAGATTCTGAAGTTTATAAAGAAGGTATCTTTTTAGCAGAAACTGTTACAGAAAATTCATCACCAGAAGCGATGGTTGATGCTGTGCATAAAATAACTAAAAAGTACATCAACAAAAATAAATTTGTAGCCCTTTTTGGAGGAGAACATTCAATTTCTATTGGTACGGTTAGAGCATTTAACGAATGTTTTAATAATTTAACAGTATTACAAATTGATGCGCATGCAGATTTAAGAAAAGAATATTTAGGCTCTAAATACAACCATGCTTGCTCTATGTATGAAGCAAGCCAAAATACAAACTTAGTTCAGGTGGGTATTAGAAGTATGGATGTATCAGAAAAAAGAGTAATGAATACAGACAAGGTGTTTTTTGCACATGATATGGCTGTAAATGAAGATTGGATGGATGATGTTGTAGATCAACTAACAAGTAATGTTTTTATTACTTTTGATTTAGATGCTATGGATCCTTCTTTATTGCCTGCTGCAGGAACACCAGAGCCAGGTGGATTATTTTACTATGAAACCTTAGAGTTTTTAAAGCGAGTTTTTGCTGAAAAAAATGTAGTAGGTTTTGATATGGTAGAATTATGCCCTAATAAAGACGATAAATCTTCAGACTTTATAGCAGCTAAACTTTTTTATAAAATGCTAAGTTATAAGTTCGCTTCTAAAGACGATACGTATAATACAGGAGAAGATGATAATGAAGATAAAAACCCTTTTGGTAAATTATCAAAATTTAAAAATGACGAGGATGACTACTAATCAAAAACCGATTACAGATTTTATAGAAAAATATTTTCTTCACTTTAATGCTGCAGCTTTAGTTGATGCAGCCAAAGGATATGAAGCGCAACTAAATAAAGGTTCTAAAATGTTAGTTTCTTTAGCAGGAGCGATGAGTACAGCAGAGATAGGGAAGATTTTTGCAGAAATGATTCGTAAGGATAAAGTGCAAATTATATCTTGTACCGGAGCTAATTTAGAAGAAGATGTGATGAATTTAGTAGCACATTCTCATTACAAACGAGTTCCTAATTACAGAGATTTAACTCCGCAAGATGAATGGGATTTATTAGAAAAAGGTTTAAACAGAGTTACAGATACTTGTATACCTGAAGAAGAAGCTTTTAGAAGAATTCAAGAACATATTGTTAAAATATGGAAAGATGCAGAAGCTAACGGAGAACGTTATTTACCGCATGAATATATGTATAAATTATTATTGTCTGGGGTTTTAGAACAATATTATGAAATAGATATTAAAGATTCTTGGATGTATGCTGCAGCTGAGAAAAACTTGCCTATTATCTGTCCAGGTTGGGAAGATTCTACAATGGGTAATATTTTTGCATCGTATGTAATGAAAGGTGAATTGAAAGCTACTACGATGAAATCAGGTATTGAGTACATGACTTTCTTAGCCGATTGGTATACAGAAAATTCTAAAAACGGAATTGGTTTTTTCCAAATTGGAGGTGGAATTGCGGGCGATTTTCCTATTTGTGTAGTGCCTATGTTATATCAAGATATGGAAAGAACAGATACTCCATTTTGGAGCTATTTTTGCCAAATTTCAGATTCTACAACAAGTTATGGTTCTTATTCTGGTGCAGTGCCAAATGAGAAAATTACTTGGGGTAAATTAGATATGGATACACCAAAATTTATTATAGAAAGTGATGCTACAATTGTTGCACCACTTATTTTTGCTTATTTATTAGAAATGTAATTATTATGAATAGAGTTATTGTTGAATACGCGAAACTAACAACTGATATTTTAGACATGTTAGTAGAAAAATATCCTGACGGATATGATTATGGTGATGTTATTTCCTTTAAAAATGCTAAAGGAGAAACTGTAAAAGCCATAGAAGTTAGAACAGAAGAAACTATTTATTTAGTAAAAATTAGTGATCGTTTAGAACAAACAATGGAAGATTATGCAGAAGACGAAGATTCTTTTGATGATGGCGATGATATAGACATTGAGGATATTGAAGAAGATGAAGATTAAAAGATACATTATATAAAAAAAGCTCCAAATTAAATTTGGAGCTTTTTTGGTTTAAGAAAAACAGCTAATTTCTATTTTTTCTTTAATTCAAAAATATCTTTTCTTCTGTCGTTTAAGTTTCTAACACTTCCAAATTTATTTAAATCTTTTAGCATGTCTAAATCAACATCAGCAATTAAAATCATTTCTGTATTTGTAGTGGCTTCTGCTTTTATTCCGTTTGCTGGAAAAGAAAAATCACAAGGTGTAAAAACCATTGATTGCGAATACTGAATATCCATGTTATTTACTTTTGGTAAGTTACCAACACTACCAGCAATTGCAACATAACATTCGTTTTCTATCGCTCTTGCTTGTGCGCAAAAGCGTACTCTAGAATATCCGTTTTGAGTATCCGTTAAAAAAGGTACAAATAAAATATCCATTCCTTCGTCAGCTAATAATCTACTTAATTCTGGAAATTCTGAATCATAACAAATTAAAACTCCAATTTTACCACAATCAGTATCAAAAGTTCTTAACTCAGTTCCTCCTTGCATTCCCCAAATTTTTGCTTCATCTGGCGTAACATGTAATTTTTCATAACGCTCTTTTGTTCCGTCTCTTTTACAGATATAACCAACATTATAAAGCAATTCATTTCTTACTTCTGGCATACTACCAGTAATAATATTAATATTATAACTAATTGCTAATTCAGAAAATTTCTCAACGATTTTTGGTGTGTATTTTGCCAATTCTCTAATGGCTTTAGATTCTGGCAGATGATTATAATCAGCCATTAAAGGTGCATTAAAAAATTCTGGGAATAAGGCAAAATCTGCACGATAAGCAGAAACCGAATCCACAAAAAATTCTGCATGTTCCATTAATTCATCTAAATCTTTGTACAAACGCATTTGCCATTGAATTAAACCTAAACGTACTACCGTTTTTTTAGTTGCGGCTTTTTTCGATTTTTTCTGATAATAAATATTATCCCACTCTAATAATACTGCAAACTCACCAGAATTACCATCACCTTCTAAATATCCGTTTAAAATTTTAGAGGGATGAAAATCATTTGAAATTTGAAAATTTAAGACTGGATCATGAATTTCTTTACGTTTAACTTTTTCTATATATTGTGTTGGCGTTAAAGTGGCTGCATGTTTGTGGTAATTAGGAATTCTACCTCCAAAAGCAATACCTCTTAAATTTAATTTTTCTGCAAGTTCTTTTCTGTAATCATATAATCGTCTACCAAGACGTAATCCTCTATATTCTTTTTTGATAAAAACATCTATTCCGTATAAAACATCACCTTCTGAATTATGTGTATCAAATGTAAAATTTCCTGTAATATCTTCATAAGTATGCTCATCATCAAATTTGTCGTAATCTAAAATAATAGAGAGAGCACAACCTGCCAAGTCTCCATTTATCTTTATAACCACTTGTCCTTCAGGAAATTTATCTATTAGGGATTTAATTTGGCTTTCTCTCCAATAAGAATCTGGCATACTTGCATATACCTGTATCATTGCTTCTTTTAACTCTTTATAATCATCTAGAGTTAAATAATGAAGTTCAATGTTTTCTATATTTTTTATCATTTTTGTTTTTTAATTAGGTTGCAAAAATAACTAAAAATTATATAAAAAAACCTCACAATAAATGTGAGGTTTTAATAATTTTAAAAATATTTTTATTGACTTATTTTGCAGGTAAAACCATACCAATACATTCCCCAAAACCAATACGCACTTTACTATTTTTACAATGTGCACGCATGATTACAGTATCATTATCGTTAATGAATTTACGAGTTGTGCCGTCTTTTAACTTTATAGGATTTTGTCCTTTCCAAGTTAACTCTAACATAGAGCCATAGCTGTCTTTAGTTGGTCCAGAAATAGTTCCAGAACCCATCATATCGCCAGCTTCTACAGGACAACCGTTAACTGTATGATGCGCTAACTGCTGCGCCATCGTCCAATACATATATTTAAAGTTAGATTTTGCAACCACCGTTTCTACGCCGTTTTCTGGTTTAATACCTACCTGTAAATGAATATCGTAACTTCCTTTTCCTTTTTGTTGTAGATAAGGTAAAGGTTCATGAACTTGTTTAGGGCTTTCTACTCTAAAAGGCTCTAAAGCATCTAAAGTTACAATCCAAGGTGAAATAGTAGAAGCAAAGTTTTTACCTAAAAACGGACCTAGTGGTACATATTCCCAAGCTTGAATATCTCTTGCCGACCAATCGTTAAACTGTACCAAACCAAAAATATATTCTTCTGTTTCATCAATAGGTATTCTTTCTCCTAAAACATTTGCATCCGTAGTAATAAAAGCCATTTCTAGCTCAAAATCTAATAATTTTGTTGGTCCAAATTCTGGAATATTACTACCTTCAAGAGGTTTTGTTTGTCCGTAAGGTCTTCTTATTTTTGTTCCAGAGGGCACAATAGAAGAACTTCTTCCATGATAACCAACAGGTAGATGCAACCAATTTGGTAACAATGCATTTTCTGGATCTCTAAATAACGAACCTACATTTGTTGCGTGTTCTTTACTTGCATAAAAATCTGTGTAATCACCAACAGCAACTGGCAATAACATTTCTACTTCATCCATTCTAAAGATTATTTTTTCTTTATGAACGGCGTTATCTCGTAAACTTCCGTTTTTAACATCAAAAACTTCTGCAATTCTATTTCTTACTAATCTCCATGTTTTACGACCATCGGCAATAAAATCATTTAAATTGTCTTGTAAAAAAATATCATCGGTTAACGGAATTCCTTCAAAGTATCCTAATTGATGAAAAGCACCTAAATCTATAGCAAAATCGCCGATTCTACTACCAATGGTAATAATATCGTCTCTAGTAATAAAAACGCCAAAAGGAATATTTTGAATTGGAAAATCTGAATCTTCCTTTACTTTTAGCCAAGATTTTCTATTAGGATTATTTGCTGTTATAATCATTATTGTAAATTTTTTAATTTCATCAAACCTACATAATTTTTTGCCATTTTAAAACAAAATAAACATGAAAAACACATTTTTAACAAGACTTTATTTTTAAAATCATAATTATCTCTAAAACATATAAATAATTAGCAAAACTTCTTCTTATGCATCTTGTTTTTTGTTACTTTTGAAACTTCTATTAAAAAAACTAAAATGCAACTAGATAATCAGATTTTTGACCTTATTGAAGAGGAAAAAGAAAGACAATTAAACGGATTAGAATTAATTGCTTCAGAAAATTTTGTAAGCGATCAAGTGATGAGAGCCCAAGGTTCTATTTTAACAAATAAATATGCTGAAGGATATCCTGGAAAGAGATATTATGGAGGTTGTGAAATAGTTGACATTGTAGAGCAAATTGCAATTGATAGAGCTAAAGAATTGTTTGGTGCAGAATATGTAAATGTTCAGCCACATTCTGGTTCACAAGCAAATACAGCTGTTTTTGCAGCTTGTTTAAATCCTGGAGATAAAATTTTAGGATTTGATTTATCTCATGGAGGTCATTTAACCCATGGCTCACCAGTAAATTTTTCTGGTAAATTATATACACCTTCATTTTATGGAGTAGAGAAGGAGACTGGTGTTTTAAATTATGATAAAATACAAGAAATTGCCACAAAAGAACAGCCAAAATTAATAATTGCTGGTGCTTCTGCATATTCTAGAGACATCGATTTTGAGCGTTTTAGAGTAATTGCTGATAGTGTTGGTGCTATTTTATTGGCAGATATTTCTCATCCGGCAGGTTTAATTGCTAAAGGTATTTTAAACGATCCTTTACCTCATTGTCATATAGTTACGTCTACTACGCACAAAACATTACGTGGACCAAGAGGAGGAATTATCATGATTGGTAAGGATTTCGAAAATCCTTTTGGAGAAACTTTAAAAAGTGGAAAACCTAAAATGATGTCAACTTTAATAAATTCTGCAGTTTTCCCTGGAAATCAAGGTGGACCTTTAGAGCATGTTATTGCTGCAAAGGCAATTGCTTTTGGTGAGGCTTTAACAGATGAATTTTTAGAATATCAAATTCAAGTTAAAGAAAATGCTGCGGCAATGGCCAAAGAATTTGTTGCTAAAGGATACAATATTATTTCTGGAGGAACAGACAATCATTGTATGTTAATTGATTTACGCAACAAAAATATTTCTGGAAAAGATGCTGAAATCGCTCTTGGAAAAGCAGATATTACGGTAAATAAAAATATGGTTCCTTTTGATGATAAAAGCCCGTTTATAACTTCTGGAATTCGTGTTGGAACTCCTGCAATTACAACTCGTGGTTTAAAAGTAGAAGATATGGCTGCTGTTGTAAATTTTATAGACGAAGCAATTACGAATGCTGCAAACGATACCGCTTTAGAAAATATTGCAGAAAGAGTTTCTGAAATGATGAGCTCTAGAAGATTATTTGTAATGTAATAAAATAATTTAGCGATTATCTTTAAAATAATAAAACCAGTGAATCTAAGTTCACTGGTTTTTTTTGTTTGATGAATCTCTAATAATTAATTCAGCATTTAAAATTATCTTATTTAAAGTTTGTGTAAAAGAGCTGTTTTTTGCGTGTACTAAAAACGCTTCTGCAGCTTTTTTTCCAATTTCATCACTATGTTGATTAATACTTGAAATACTTGGTGTTAACATTGCTGTAAAAGGTTCGTTACCAAAGCCAACTAAGGCAATTTCTTGAGGTATTTTAATGTTATTTTCTAGTAAAACTTGTTGTGCACCAAGAGCTGCATAATCTCCGGCAACATAAACCGCATCAGGTTTATTTTTAAGTGCTAAAAGTTGTTGCATTTTAGCTCTACCATCTTCAATTGTAAGGCTGCTTTCTATCAATAATTCTTTATCAAGTGGTAAGTTGAACTTATTTAACGCATCCACATAACCTCTAATTCTATTATTAAAAATTCTTGTTCGTTTATAACCACCAATATGAGCTATTCTTTTACATCCCTGATTTACAAGGTGCTCTACAATTAAAGAACTGCTTGCATAATCATCAATACCTACATAATCTACATTTAAGTTATTTTCTCCTCTATCAAACAAAATTAAAGGGATTCCATTTTTCTTAATTTTCTTAAAATACACTAAATCGGTTGTTTCATTTGCCATAGAAGCTATAATTCCGTCAACTTGTGTAAATAGTAAAGTATCTATGCTGTCACATTCTTTTTTAAAAGATTCATTAGATTGTGTAATAATAATATTATACCCTTCTTTATTTAAAACCTGTTCAATATTTTCTATGACGGATGAAAAAAAGTTGCTGTTCGTTTTTGGCACAATAACGCCCACTAAATTACTTTTTCCACTTCGTAAAGCACTTGCCAAATGGTTTGGTTGATAGTTTAAGTTTTTAGCAACTTGCCTAACGGCAATTTTTGTTTTATCACTAATTCTAGAGTCGTTATGTAATGCTTTAGAAACCGCTGCTGCAGAAATATTTAGAACACTGGCAATATCTTTTATTGTGGTTTTCTTTTTGTTTGTCAAAATTATTATATATTTGCTTAAACGTTTAAACAAAGGTAACTTGTTTACCCTTATAATCAAAACAAATTGAAAAATATAGGTTTTGATTTTATTTTAACAATCTGCTTAAACGTTTAACCAATTTAACTTAAACAATTAAAATTAGATAAAAAATGGGTAAAGTAGTAACATTTGGAGAGATCATGTTAAGATTAGCTCCGCAAGGATTTTTAAGATTTTCACAAGCTAATAATTTTGATGTAGTTTATGGTGGTGGAGAATCTAACGTTGCAGTTTCATTAGCTAATTACGGGGTAGATGTTGATTTTGTAACACGTTTGCCAAAAAATGATATTGGTGAATGTGCCATGATGGAAATGAGAAAACGTGGAGTAGGAGTTGATAAAATTGTATATGGTGGTGATCGTTTAGGAATTTATTTTTTAGAAACTGGTGCAGTTTCTAGAGGTTCTAAAGTCGTGTATGATAGAGCACATTCTGCAATTGCGGAAATAGAATCTGGAATGATTGATTGGAATGCAGTTTTTGAAGGTGTAGAATGGTTTCATTGGACCGGCATTACGCCTGCAATTTCTCAAGGTGCTGCGGATGTTTGTCTAGAAGCTGTTAAAATTGCTAGTGCAAAAGGAATTACTATTTCTACAGATTTAAATTACAGAGCTAAACTTTGGAATTACGGTGGCGATAGAGAAGCAATAATGACAGAATTAACGTCTTATTGCGATGTTATTTTAGGAAACGAAGAAGATGCAGAAAAACATTTTGGAATTCATCCAGAAGGTTTAGATGTGCACAAACACGGACATGATGTAAAAGCAGAGGCTTTTTTATCAGTTTGTAAACAAATGATGGAAAAATTTCCACGAGCTAAAAAAGTAATTACCACTTTAAGAGGTTCAATTTCTGCTTCTCATAATACTTGGGCTGGAGTTTTATATGATGGAAAAAAAATGTTAGAAACGCGTCAATATCAAATTACAGATATCGTAGATAGAGTAGGTGGTGGTGATTCTTTTATGGGAGGTTTAATCTACGGATTATTAAAATACCCAGAAGATGATCAAAATGCTTTAGACTTTGCTGTTGCAGCTTCTTGTTTAAAACACACAATAAAAGGCGATGCAAACTTAGTTACCGTTGCAGAAGTAGAAAAATTAATGGGTGGTGACGCATCAGGTAGAGTAGCACGTTAAATTAGGTTTAATTGATTTTTACTCTTATTTATTTTATCGGATGAAAACAATTACACGGGTACACAAATAAAAAATTATACAAATTATGGCACAATTTACAAGGTTAGAAGTAGCGCAAATAATGAAGGATACCGGAATGGTACCTTTGTTTTATCATAAAGATCTAGAAATTAGTAAAAAAGTAATTACTGCTTGTTACAAAGGCGGTGCAAGACTTTTAGAATTTACAGCTCGTGGAGATTTCGCGCACGAAGTTTTTGGAGAATTAGTAAAATATGTAACGAAAGAATTACCAGGAATGGTTATGGGCGTTGGTTCTGTAACAGATGCAGCAGCAGCTTCAAGATTTATGTCTTTAGGTGCAAATTTTATTGTAACTCCTGTTTTAAGAGAAGACATTGCAATTGTTTGTAATAGACGTAAAGTTTTATGGTCTC
The DNA here is from genome assembly GCF_002954665.1 of Polaribacter glomeratus. Taxonomy (GTDB): domain Bacteria; phylum Bacteroidota; class Bacteroidia; order Flavobacteriales; family Flavobacteriaceae; genus Polaribacter; species Polaribacter glomeratus. Next base: position 835,133 of record NZ_MSCM01000001.1, read on the forward strand.
CAGGATGTGGAACGCTTACAGAAATTGCAAGAGCAGAAGAATTAGGATGCGAAATTGTAAAATTATTTCCTGGTGATATTTATGGTCCTCAGTTTGTAAAAGGAATTAAAGGGCCACAACCATGGACAAGTATTATGCCAACTGGCGGAGTATCACCAACTAGAGAAAATTTAGAAGGTTGGTTTAAAGCAGGTGTAACTAGTGTTGGTATGGGATCGCAATTAATGGCTAAAGATGCTGATGGTAATTTTGATTATGCTAAAATTGAGAGTTTAACTAAAAGTGCAATTGAGATTATACAAGACTTAAAATAATAGTTTTATGAGGTTGATTAGTTTATAAAACAAACAAAAACCCAAAGTTCATTGTAACTTTGGGTTTTTTATTTAAATAATTTTCATGAAACATAACAAGGCAATTTTTTATATGATATTTAGTGTTTTAGCGTTCTCGTTAATGAACACTGTTGTAAAATATTTAAATGTTTTTAATGTGTATCAAATTGTGTTTTTTAGATCTATTGGTACGTTGGCATTTACAGTTCCTTTAATTATAAAATATAAAATTCCGTTTTTAGGAACTCATAAAAAATTATTGACCCTTAGAGGCCTCGCAGGTGTTATTTCATTAACCTGTTTTTTTCAATCTTTAAATTATTTAGCAATTGGAACTGCTGTTTCTTTAAGGTATACTTCACCTATTTTTGCAGCCATTTTTGCGCTAATTTTTTTAAAAGAGAAAATTAAATTGATGCAATGGTTTCTTTTTATTGTTGCATTTATTGGTGTTTTAATTATTAAAGGATTTGGAGTTGAAGTTAATTCAATAGGTCTTTTATTTATTTTTTGTTCGGCAATTTCTTTAGGTCTCATTTTTGTAATTATTCGTAAAATTGGAGATAAAGAAAATCCATTAATTATCATAAATTATTTTATGGTGATGGCTTTTGTTTTTGGAGGAATCATGTCTATCAATAATTGGAGAAATCCCACTCTAAATGAATGGGTTCTTCTATTAAGTTTAGGCGTTTTTGGTTATGTTGGTCAGTTATATATGACCAAAGCATTTCAATTACATGAAACAAATGTGATAGCGCCACTAAAATATTTAGAAGTTATATTTATGATTATAATTGGTGCTTCTTGGTTTGGTGAAATTTATAACCTTTGGACTTTGCTAGGTATATTTTTAATTTTATTAGGCCTTGTTTACAACATCTATTTAAAAAGGCAAAAAGATAAGATTGGTTAAAAGGCCATCCTAAAAAAATACTTTTTTTAGTATTTTAATTTTTAAATAAAAACGGTTCATTTATAAATTAGAATTAAAGAAGTTTATCTCCTATTCTAATAGACTAAATATATTTATTCAATAATTTCCTAATCAGCAAATAATAATACTTTGATTTTCAAATTTAAACAAATAAATAATTTATACTTTTAATACTTAGGTAAATAACAAATAAGATTTTACTAGGTTTTTTAAAAAAATAAAAGAGTGTACTATTTTACGCAAGGTTTAATTTAGAAACTCATTTTTGTCTGTTATTCTAAAACAATTTTCTGATCCTAAATACTTGGGATTTCCAAGTTCTTCTGACCAAAAACCTTCTAAAACATTTTTATTTAAGCATTTATAAATTACAACCCCTTTGTACGTTTTATTTTCAAAACCCTTGTAATTAAAGTTGATAACAAGAATGTTATTTTTAAAAAAGCCTGTTCCAAATTGTTTTTGTGTATTGTTAATGAACCATTTAGCTATAATTCGCTCGTTTTCATCCAAAGTTAAGGAAAGGGTTCCATTATAAGTATTTTCATCAGCATCTTGATTGCTTCCTAATATCGAAAATTCTCCTATTAAATCTTTTATTTTCATTTATTTTAAAGGTTTTACTCTCAATAAACTAGATTTATCTGATGATTTCTAGAAAAATATCTGCTTTATTATTAATATTATTTTTCAGGTTTTCTCTTCTCATTCCGCTTGAAATCGAAACTATTTCACCTTTATAATTTTCAAAAATAATATGTGGATATCCTTTGGTCATAAAATTTTGAATTTGTTGAGTATTTCTATTGTAAATTATTGCCTCTTTTTTTTGCTGACCATCGTCATTTACAGACCAGTTTGGGTTGTTATTTGAACCATAAATATTTTGTCCATCTATACTCACTCCGGATGCAAAATTAGGTTGATTAAAAGATGCCAAAGCAGAAAAATTATTGGTAGAAAATAATTGTTTTTCGTTAAAATTTATAATAAAATTAGCTGCAGCATTATAATTTGCATTTCTTTTTTCATTTTCACTTATGTTAATCGCAACAGTTTTTACTTCGGATAGAAACCCGTTTGAGTTTATATTATAAAGAATGCTATTCGATTCATTTTTATGACCAACTAAAAGTTGATTGTTTTTAATTTCGAAAATGCTGTAATTATTATTTGGTTGAAATCCTGTAAAATGAGGCTTTTTGTTTATCAGAGTTAAGTTGCCATTATTTCTTGAATAGGTATAAATATGGTTGCTATCAGTAAAAGTCCAAAACCCAGATGTTGTAAACATAAAATCGTGAATTGAGCCAATAGTATTAGGTTTTAGGTTGTATTTAAACTTTAAAGTATTGGCATTGTAAACTTGTAATTCTCCTCCATTTTCTAGAAAAATTTCTTCACCATAGTTAGATGTAAAAGTTTCAATTGGTAAATTAGTGTATGTATTTGGCGATATATCAGAAATTGCTTCCGTTTTATTGGTTTCATAATTAAACCTATGAATTTTTATAGCATTTGATTCATTGCTTTCATATCCAAAAAAATAAATAATAGGTTTATTAGGATTTATTGCATAGGATAGAACGCTGTTCATATTAAAAATTTCGTCTCTTTTATAATCAACTTCTCTAGTTACAGTATAGTTATCGTAACTATCATAGGTTTTATTTCCAAAAATATCATATACATTAATTTTATAGTAGGGTTTTTCTAAATAGGGCGGATTTTGATCAATAAAACTAGTTACATTTTTATCAGTAATTTTTATAACGTCTATGTTTTGTTCCCCAAATCCTGATATGTTAGGGGCAAAGTTTGAGTAAGAAATTTCATAGTATAAAAAGTAGGGCATTTCGCTTTTCTCCCAATTTAAATGTATCGTATTATTAATTACTTGTGGTACATTTAAGTTAACAGGTGTTGCTTCTAAAGTATAGGTGTCTAATGTTTGTAAATCGCTTTCGCCTAATACGTTGTCTTTAATTTTTATCCTAAGAAAATAACACAGACGTTCTACATTTGGTGGTAAAAGATCTGTAAAAATAGCAGTATTTACATCTAAAATTGTTTCAATTAATATTGCATTGCTTTTAGAGCAATTTGTACCCGAACTTCTATAGATTTCATAAGCAATAAATTCTTGATTTCCGGTATAAACGTCCCAAGTGTAACTTAATATATTTTTATATTCAATAGCTTGGTTTCGTGCAAAAGTGTCTGAAATTAAATCTATTTCAATAGGAGTATAAGGTTTAAGGAATGCTTTTAAAATATCTAAATTACCATCTGAATCAACATCAAATCGAGTTTTAAAAACAAGTTCGTTGTTCGTTAATTTGGTGACAGCTAGTTCCTCCGATTGATTTAATTGATTTGATAAAATTATGACACCATTTTCTAGGCTCCAATTTAAAGTGTTAGAAATATAGGTGCAATCACTGTTTTGGTATACATATTCTTTATAAATTCCGTTTTCTAAAAACACCAGATAATCACGTCCACAATCTTGATAATTAACAGGAACCGGTGAAAATTTTCCATTAAATTCTATATTAAATATTGCCCAAGTTCCTAATAAATCCCTGGCCGAAGCAGATTTATGAACATCGGAATAAAACCTTGTGTTTAAATCAAAGATATCATCTTCATTAGAACACGAGGTAAATAGAGTATAGATTATTAATAGAAAGTAATAGAATTTAAATTTCATAAAAGGCAATTAATTTTTAAAAGAGGTTATTACTTTCCAATACAGAAATTACTAAAAATATGTCCTAAAATATCTTTATCAACATCATAATCTCCTGTAATAGCGCCTAAATGACGCAAGCATTCTCTGATATCGATAGAAAATAAATCGGTAGATATTTCTAAATTAATACCTTCTTGTACAGAAGAAATTGCTTTTAATGCATTATTTAAAGCCTCAAAATGACGAGAATTGGTAACGATAGTTTCATTATTACTTAATGCGCCAATATTAACCAAAGAAGTTAATTCTTGCTTTAAAGTTTCAATTCCTGTTTTATTTTTTGCTGATACTAAAATTAAATTCTCAATTTCTGCTTGTAATGTTACAGTTTCATCCAAAGAAAGTTTATCAATTTTATTAGCAATCACTAGCAAACGTTTGTTAGGAAAACGATTTTTTATAATTTCAACTTCAGTTGCCAAACGACTAACTGATGATAAACTACTACCAACTTTTCCTGCATCAATTAGTAAAATAATTAATTGCGCATTGTCTGCTTTTTCATAGGCTTTTTTAATTCCGATACTTTCTATAATATCTTTTGTTTCTCTAATTCCTGCAGTATCAATAAATCTAAAAGCAACACCATCAATAATAATTTCATCTTCGATAGCGTCTCTTGTAGTACCTGCAATTTCAGAAACAATAGCTTTATCTTCATTTAAAAGGGTGTTTAGTAAAGTTGATTTCCCAACATTTGGCTCGCCAATAATAGCAACCGGAATTCCGTTTTTCATGGCGTTTCCAAAAGAAAAAGAATCGATTAAACGTTTTAAAACAAAGGTAATTTTTGCCACCAATTCTTTGAATTTTGTTCTGTCTGCAAACTCAACGTCTTCGCCAGAAAAATCTAATTCCAATTCAATTAAAGCTGCAAAATCTAATAATTGTGCGCGTAATTCTTTCAATTCATTGGTAATTCCGCCTCGCATTTGCTGAATTGCCATTTGATGACTCGCAGCAGAATTAGATGCAATAACATCCGCAACAGCTTCTGCTTGCGATAAATCCATTTTTCCATTTAAAAAAGCACGCATGGTAAACTCACCATTATCTGCCATTCTACAGCCATTTTGTAGAAATAATTGTATAATTTCTTGTTGAATAAAGCTTGATCCATGACACGAAATTTCCACGACATTTTCTCCTGTATACGATCTGGGATTTTTAAAAATAGACACCAAAACTTCATCTAAAATAAGACCATTATTTACAATATGCCCTAAATGAATGGTATGCGATTTTTGATTCTTTATTGTCTTCCCTTTTTTTATAGATTTAAAAAAAGTAGCAACAATATCAATTGCATTTTCACCAGAAAGTCTAATTACAGAAATTGCTCCAACTCCAGATGGTGTAGCTAAAGCAATAATAGTATCGTTTTTAATCATAGTGCAAAAATACATAACATTTTAGAGAAAATAAAACAAGCCCAATGCAATTGCATTAAGCTTGTTTTATTGAAATTTATACTATTACTTATTTATTAATGTTCAGGTTTTGATTTGGAACAAACTCTAATGTTCTCATTGGGAACGGTATGTTAATGTTTTCTTTATCAAAGGCTTGCTTAATTTTTATGATGGCATCACTTTTTGCCTTTAGTTTTTCAAGTGCGTTTTTAGAATCTACCCAAAATCTACACAAAAAATTAATTGAACTGTCACCAAATTCTGTATAATAGAATTCTACATCTTTTCCTAACTCATTTTGGCTAAAATTAGCACTAATAACTTCTTTAGTTAACTGTTCTACTTTTTCTAAATCTGCACCGTATTCTACGCCACAAGTAATAGAAATTCTCATTTTTGTAGTAAGTGTATAATTTTTAAAAGGATTTTCTAAAATGGTTTTGTTTGGCATAATTACCATATTATTATCTGCTTCTTTAATAACAAAATAATTTAGATTGATATCCATTATTTGACCAGAAAAACCATTAGTTTCAATCCAATCTCCAATATTTAAATTTTTTCTGAATGATAAAACTACCCCAGAAATTGTATTAGATAAAGTACCTTGCAGCGCCAAACCAATAACAATACCAGATATACCAGCGGCAGAAATTATAGCTTTTAAAGTGTCATCAAACTTTAATATTGTCATTGCCATGTATAAACCGGTTAAGAATATAATTGCAGATGCTACTCTAGATACTAAGTTTCTTACAGATTTTTGCTTAATTTTTTCTCCTAAATTATTCGCAATAAATTTATTTATTGCTCTTGATGCAAAATATGCAACAAATATTACAATTAAAGCAATTGCAATATTTGGTATGTTTTTTATAAAAAGGTCTTTCCAGGTTTCTAGCTTTAATATTATTTTATCCATTTTTTGTTTTAAAGTTTATTGTTAAAAGTTATTTTTATATAATAGTTATTATTTAACAAAACTACTATCTAATATATCTTTGGTGTTTTTAGACCAAGCGTTTAGCATCCAAGAAGCTTTTTCAAATTCTCTAATATAAGCGCCAATTAAATCTATGGTTCCTTCATCTTTTGCATTCGTAGCTTTTTCGATCACTTTTGATAATTGAATTAAAATAGTTTTCTGATCTTTTAGTAATGTATCAACCATTTCTGTATCTGTTAATAACGGACTTGATTCTAAAAGGTTAGAAGTTTTAATATAATCAGATAAATTACTAATAGGGTGGTACCTTAGGGTCACTATTCTTTCAGCAGTTTCATCAATTTTAATTTTTGTGTCATTATACATTTTTTCAAATTGAATGTGTAATTCAAAAAAGTTTTTTCCTAAAACATTCCAATGAAAATTTCTTAATTTTTGATAATAAATCTGGTAATCTGCCAAAAGCACATTTAATTCTGTTACAATTGGTCTTATTTCCTCTTTTTCTATATGTAAATAATTCATATGTTTTTTTTGTTTTTAAGTTCAATACAAAACTACAATCAATACAAAGTTTGTCTTTGCTCAAATAGAGTTCATCTTAACTCAAATACTTAGTTATCATAATAATTAGATTTATGTAACAAAACAACAAAGTTTTCGTCTTAATTGTATAGCGTTAATTTAACCGAAGAACCATGAGAGAAGATAAACAACTTTTAGTGCTTACACATTTAAGTCAATTATTAGATTTTGTAACAGGAATTGGTGGTTTTATAGTTCCGTTAGTTTTATGGCTTACTAAAAAAGACGATGTAATTGGTATGGATGCACATGGTAAAGCAATTCTAAATTTTAGAATTTCAATGTTTATCTATATTTTAATTTGTATTCCTTTAATTCTACTTTTAGGTTTAGGAATTTTAGGTTTGATTGCAATTGGTTTTTTCTACCTAATTTTTCCGATTATAAATGCCATAAAAGCGAGTAATGATGAGTTGCCAAACTATCCGTTTTCAATAAGAATAATTAAATAGAGAGAAAGAGTGTATTTATTTGAATTAAGAATCATCTTTTATTAGGTGATTTTTTTTTTGGATAAAAATGTTCTGTTTATTTGATGAACAAAAAACTATTAGCCAATTTTATTCAAAGTTATTAGCGCTACCTAATTCTTTACAAGTCCTTAATATTATAATTTTATTTTATCTAATTGAAAATAAAAGGAATAAATGAAGATTCTAATTTAGAATATAAGAACAATTTATAAGAGTATAGTTGTTATTCGTTTGCTCTTTTAATAATGTTTTCAGGAATTGCCTTTTTTGCTTTTGCACCCATTTTTTTTAACTTTTCAACGCTACTAATTAAGTTTCCTCTGCCTTCAAAAAGTTTATTCATGGCATTTGAGTATTCTTTTTTACTTTCATCAATTCTTTTACCTATCGTTATTAAATCGTTTAAAAAACTCTGAAATTTATCATACAAAGCACCAGCTTGTCTCGCAATTTCAATGGCATTCTTTTGCTGTTTCTCGTTATTCCACATAGAATCTATAGTACGCAGTGTTGCTAATAAAGTTGTTGGTGTTACAATAACTATATTTTTTTCGAACGCTTTGTTATATAAATGATTGTCTGTATTAATGGCAACTGCAAAAGCAGGTTCTATTGGTATAAAAAGCAACACAAAATCTGGAGATTCTATTTTATAAATATCTTCATATTTTTTTTCTGATAATTGATCTACATGTCTTTTTAAAGAGGTTATATGTTCTTTTAAAAATTGCACTTTTAATGACTCATCATCTTCATTTATGTATTGTTCATAAGCGGTTAAAGAAACCTTAGAATCTACAATCATTTTTTTATTATCGGGTAAATGAATTACTACATCTGGCAAAATTCTCTTGCCATCTTCATTTGTAAAGCTTTGCTGCACATAATACTCTCTATCTTTCTCTAATCCAGACTTTTCTAAAACTCGTTCTAATACTAATTCGCCCCAATTTCCTTGTGTCTTACTATCACCTTTTAATGCTTTTGTTAGGTTAATGGTTTCTTTACTCATTTGCAAATTCATCTCCTTTAAACCGATAATTTGCTGACGTAAAGCAGCATGATAATCGATACTTTCTTTGTGTGTTTGCTCTACTTTATCTTCAAAAATCTTTATTTTTTCTTGCAGCGGATGTAATATTATTTTTAAGTTTTCTTTATTTTGAACTGTAAATTTATTCGATTTTTCTTCTAAAATTTTGTTGGCGAGCACTTCAAAATCATTGGTAAACTTTTTTTGCAATTTTTCTACTTCACTTTTATGCTCATCCAACTTTAGTTGTAAATTTTTGTTTTCTGAATCTTGTCTTGTATTTACAGTTAGTAAACGTTCTTTTTCTTGCTGATTAATTTTTAGTTCTTTTTGAAGTTCTATGTAGTTATCTTCAACAATGTCTTTAGATTGTTGCAGCAGCGCAACACGTTCTTCTAAAGTAGATTTCTCTTTTTCTACAACCGTTTTTTCTTTTTCTACAAGTAATTTGGTCAAAAGCTTGCCAATAAGAAATCCTACAAAGCTAAAAATCAGTGCAGTTAAGAAGTAAATAATCAAATCGTTCATCATATCAAATTAAGTTCTTAAATTTATCACTTTTAAGACAGACCATGAAAGCAATTGCAAGATTTATATTATACACAGTTTTAGGTTGGAAGTTAGATGGCGATTTTAATAAAGTTGTAAAAAAATATGTCATTATTGCTGCTCCTCATACAAGTTGGCAAGATTTTCCTATTGCAATGTTAGCAAGAATGAGTTCTGGAATTATGGTAAATTTTATTGGTAAAAACTCTCTTTTTAATGGTCCTTTTGGCTTTTTCTTTAGAGCTTTAGGCGGTACACCTGTAGATAGAAGTAAGAGTAATAATTTCGTTGATGCCATTATTCAAATATTTAACGAAAAAGAAGAATTTAGACTAGGTTTATCGCCAGAAGGAACGCGCAAAAAGGTTGACAAATGGAAAACAGGTTTTTATTATATTGCTAAGGGTGCAAATGTACCTATTGTAATGGCTACTTTAGATTTTGAAAAAAAACAAGTAAAACTTTCTGACCCTTATTATACAACAGATGATAAGGAAAAAGATTTTCAGGTTTTTTATGCTTTTTATCAAAATGTTAAAGGTAAAAATCCCGATCAATTTTAATTTAACAAAGGATTTTACTCCTTTGTTGAATTAGTATTTTAAACTTTATATTTAGTTGCTACTTTTTTAGCGATGCCAACTATTACCTCTGTCGCTTTTATCATAGATTCCACCGGAACGTACTCAAACCTTCCATGAAAATTATGACCGCCCGCAAAAATATTAGGGCAAGGCAATCCTTTATATGAAAGTTGAGAACCATCTGTACCACCTCTAATTGGTTTTATTAAAGGAGTAATGCCAATATTATTCATCACTTCTTCAACAATATCTACAATATGCATAACAGGTGTTATCTTTTCTTTCATATTAAAATATTGATTTTTTATTTCTACGGTAATTGCATCTTGTTGCAAACGCTCATTAAAATCGAATGCAATCTTTTGTAATAAGTATTTTCTTTTCTCAAATAAGTCTAAATCGTGATCTCTAATAATATATTCTAAAACAGTTTGTTCTACATTTCCGTTGCTGTCATGTAAGTGAAAAAAACCTTCATAACCACTTGTTTTTTCTGGAACCTCGTTGGCAGGAAGCGAACCAATAAATTCAGTTGCAATTAGCATAGAATTAATCATTTTGCCTTTTGCATAGCCAGGATGAACAATTTTACCCGTAATAGTAACTTTTGCACTTGCCGCATTAAAATTTTCGTATTCTAACTCTCCAATTTGACTGCCATCCATTGTGTACGCCCATTCTGCATCAAACTTTTTTACATCAAATAAATGAGCGCCTTTACCAACTTCTTCATCAGGTGTAAAACAAATTCTAATTTTACCGTGTTTAATTTCAGGATTTTTAATTAAATATTCCATTGCCGAAACAATTTCTGTAACGCCAGCTTTATCATCTGCACCTAAAAGGGTTGTTCCGTCTGTAGTAATAATTGTCTGACCTTTGTATTGTACTAAATCTTCAAAATAATCTGGAGATAAAACGATGTTTTTCTCTTTGTTTAAAAGGATATCTTTTCCGTCATAATTTTCTATTATTTGCGGATTTACATTTTTTCCTGTAAAATCTGGACTCGTATCAATATGCGATACAAAACCAATGGTTGGCACTTTGTAAGTTAAATTACTTGGCAGAGTTGCCATGATATAGCAATTTTTATCTAACTCAACATCTTGCATTCCAATTTCATTAAGTTCTTTTTCTAAAACTTTGGCTAAGTTCCATTGGTTTTTGGTGCTTGGAAAAGCAGGATTATTAGGATCCGATTCTGTGTCAATGGTAACATATTTTATAAATCGAGCTATAATGTGTTGTTTATCAATCATTTTTATGGGTGAATTTTAATGTTTTCTATTAATGAAAAAGAATTACAGAATCTTTCGTTTACCAAAGAATCGCCATAGATTTCTGTTTTTGCAAGGATAAAATTTTCTGCATTTATTTTTATAAAAGTATGACAAGTTTGATACAAAAAAGCTCCTTTTTTCCCCTTGTAAATAGTGTAAAAAGAGGGCTTTTCTAAAAGAGTAATTTCTTTAGATTTTATTTTAATCAGACCTTTTGTTAAGTTCTCTTGTTCTTGTTGTAACATAAAAACATCATCAAAAGTAATTTTATTTTTGATAAAAGTAACATCAATCAAAACAGTTTCTGTTAATTGTTTTGTAGTGTCTGCGGCAAAAATAGACGATTGCGATTCATCTTGATATAAATTTATTTTCCAATTTTTTGGAAGCTTTAAGGAAAATAGATTTTTAATATCTTCTACATTTTCTAAATTGCTGTAGGCTGATTTTTCACAATTAAAATCGTTACTAATTTCTGATTGTTTTACACAAGAAAAGAGCAGGAGCGATGCTATAAAAAGAATGCGAAACCTTTTTTTAGTGCCAAATTTTAAGGATTTATATAGATTATTTTTCATTTAAATTTTATGAATTATAGTTTATTAATTTTAAAATGATTTGGAACATTGCAATAATAAATCGCTTTTATTTGATGCAAATCCTACAAATTAATACAATTTAAAAAATCATTTTAAATAAGATTTCAAAAGTAACTTTGAAACTTAGCATCTTTACGCTTTTGCGATAAAAATTTAAAAATTTACTTTAATACTAACTTTCCTATTTTTTGATCGCCGCTTAACCAAGCTGTATTTTTATCAACAAACTTAATTGTGTAATAAGATTCTTTAGAAACGTCTTTCCAAGTATTTCCTGAATCATTTGAAAAAGAAATTCCTGTTTTACCAACTGCAAAAACTTCCTGTCCGTTTGTGTTTGGCACATATTGCACACAACTTTTGTAATTAGGATTTTGATTGTTTGCAACTAAAGTCCACGTTTTTCCACCATCTTTGGTAATTGCTTTATTTGCTTTGTTTTCTGAGGGTTTAGAGTAATCTCCGCCAATAATAATTCCGTTATTTTTATCAGCAAAATCAATAGAATAAATTCCTTGCGGACCATTACCTTGAATAATTGGCGTATCAAAAATTTGCCAAGTTTTACCAAAATCATCCGACTTTAAAATACGTGCTTTTGCGCCTCCAGAAGCAATCCAGGCTGTGCTTCCTAATGTTTTTATGTTGGTATTACTTGCGGCGAAAAAAGCTTCACCGTCTGCAAATTTTGGTAAGTTGACACACGAAATTTTACTCCAAGAATTACCACCATCCGAAGTTAAAATTATGGACGCACAATCTTCTGTTGGATCGCCAACTGCAATGCCGTGCAAACCATCATCAAAAAATTGAATTGCATCATAAAATACTTTTTCATGATTTTCTGAGTAGATTAATGCGGTAGTATTTTTCGATATTTTGTACAGTAAAGCAGGATTTGCTATTGAAAGGGCAAAAAAATTATCGCCATTTTTGGCTAAACTTCTAAAATGCGGAATAATAGAATCTTTAAAAACATTATTTTTTACAGACCAAGACTTTCCAGCATCCGTAGTAAAACCAAAATCGCCAATAGAACCAGCATAATAAACACAGTCTTTGTTTATTGCAATAATGGCTCTAATACTAGTGCTATCCATTTTAAATTCTTGAATCTCAATATTCTCGATGTTTCTTGGAGTGTATTTACTTGAACATGAGTTTATTAAAAGGAAAGTGCAAATTAGTATCGATATTCTTTTCATTTTTAATATTTTTATACGTCTAAATTAAACAAATCATTTGTAGTTTATGAAAAAAGCGTTGGTAATTTCTGGAGGAGGAAGTAAAGGAGCATTTGCAGGCGGTGTAGCCCAATACTTAATGAAAAAAGAAAACAGAGCATACGATTTGTTTATAGGCACATCTACCGGTAGTTTAATGGTTTCACATTTGGCACTAGGAATGCTTGATGAGTTACAACATTTATATACGAATGTAAATCAAGAAACTATTTTTAGTAATAATCCTTTTAGAATTAAAATGGTTGCTGGCGAAAAAGTAATTAGCATAAGACACTTAAATACGCTGTGGAATTTTTTAAACGGAAGAAAAACATTTGGAGAAAGTAAAAATTTACGCACGTTAATTAAAAATAACATCACTAAAAGGATGTACGAAGAAATTAGAAATAGCAACAAAGAAGTTGTGGTAACTGTTTCTAATTTAACGGCCAATCAAATTGAATATAAATCTAGCAATGACTGTACTTACGAAGATTTTGCAGATTGGATTTGGGGCTCTTGTAATTATGTGCCTTTTATGAGTTTGTTAGAAAAAGATCATTGCCAATATGCAGATGGTGGTTTTGGATCTTTAGTGCCAATTAGAGAGGCGATTTTAAGAGGAGCAACCGAAATTGATGCCATAATTTTAGAAACAGAAGTTTCACAGATAAATAGAGTACCTTCTAAAAACCCTTTTTCGTTATTGTTTGATGTGTTTGATTTTATGTTAACGCATGTAGAAAGACACAATATTACAATAGGCAAATTGGCAGCAAAAAATAAAGATGTAAAATTAAATTTATATTATACACCTACAGTTTTAACTACAAATTCTTTAATTTTTGATGAAAAACTAATGCATACTTGGTGGAAATCTGGTTATACGTATGCAAAATCTAAAAGAGAGGAGTTAATGAGCGAATTTAGACCAGATGTTTTAACCGATAAAGAAGTTGTTGAAGGTATTGATGATGTTGAAAAGTTGATTTTGTAATTTAAGAAACCTCGAATTTATTTAATAAAAAAAAATCCAACAAATTGCTGGATTTTTAATTTAAGTTATCCTTTTACTTAAAGTTAATAAACATATTGTCTTTGGCTGGTGTAGCTAATTTAGAATTGAATACTTCCTTAAATTCAAAAGTAGTATTCGTTTTATTACTTGTTTTTAATCCTGATGTAATATATGTTAAAGTACTCTCTAATAAAGGATCAGAACGCTCTCCAAGAACTCCTAAATTAGTGTAATCTTCACCTAATTCTATACCTGGTAAAGTTTTTCCGGGAATAATACCATTTGGGTAATTTTTATTGTCTTTATTACTAATTTCTAACACCAAAGGTTGCATTGCATATCTATGATTTTGGTTTAAATTAGCACCGTTTCTTTGTAAATTATCAGAATCATATAAGGTTACAGAACCAACTTGTTTTCCTCTAGTGGTTTTACCTACTAATCTTACATCAATATAAGAACTTAAAGAGTTTATAACCAATTCTGATGCAGAAGCTGTGCTATAAGAAGTTATAATATATATTTTATTTAAACCTAAACTTTGAATGCTTTCTTGTAAAATAACGTTTCCGTTGGCATCTGTATTTCTAATTTGATTTTTAAAATTATTTATAAAACTATCAGCAGAAAATGCTTTTTTAATTTTATCATTCCAAACTTCTTGCGAATATAATTGACCATTAAATTGCCCAGTAATCATGCTGCCTAAATAGGTTGCAGTACTAACAGAACCACCACCATTGTATCGAAGATCAAGAATTAATTCATTAATATTTTCTGATTTAAAGTTTGCAAATGCAGCATTTAATTGTGCATCATAATTTCTAGCAAATTGATTGTATAGTAAGTATCCAATTTTTTTTGTCCCTTCTGTAAAAACTTTGGTAATGGCTATTGGATTTTCTTGGATTTCAATTTTTGACAATGAAATAGAGGTGTTATTAGAAACCGGATTTCCATCATTATAATCTGCAAAACCAACGGTATAATTTGTAGCATCGCTAAATAATAAAGCATTGTAATTATCTAATGTTAATTGAGAACCGTTGATCGTATTAAAAATCATGCCACGGGAAACCGCTTTAGTTGCCGCATCAGAATTTTCAATTACGTAACGAACATAACCAAAAAGATTATTCGATTTATTTTTGTATAATACCAAACCAAACTCCATGCCGTTGCTTAAATTAATTCCTTGAAAGGAATTTTCTAAAGCAATATAATCTTCAACAATCCAAGAAAAACGATCTGTAGGTCTATTTAATAAACTTTCAAAAACAGTTTCAGGATTAGAATATCCATTGAAATATAAGTATAAATCGCTTAAATTCGCAAATTTACCATCGGCTAAATCTGGCACATCTTTTTGCCATAAATAGTAATTGTTTAAACCAATCCAAATAAACCCATTTATTTTATCATTTACAGTCGATTCAATAGAATATGATTTTTCTTTATTGCATGATGTTAACAAAACAGCTGTTGCTAATAAACCATATAAAAAAAACTTCTTCATTATTAATTGGTATTGGGTAAATTTTGGTTGATAAAAATGCCTTTGTCAATTTCTCTCTGAGGACTAATACTGTTAAATAAATACTCAAAGTTAGAAGGATTACAAGCCGAACTTGTTCCCTTATTTCCTGTTGCAATATAATTTAATACTCGGTTTAGAATAGGATCTGATGTTTCTCCTAAAACGCCTAAATTTAAAACATCTTCATTTGCACACAACGTAATGTTTGGCGTAAAGCCGTTGTTATAGGTTTGGTCGTTTTTATTTAGAAAACTTAACACGATGGGTTGTAAAGCAACTGTATGTGTCATATTTCTTAAAGGAAAATCGTAATCTAAGGAATTATACAATGTAATTGAACCTGAATTGTTTCCAGCTGTTTTGGTACCAATTACATGTACATTTATGTAAGGGTTTAAGCTATTTATTAATAATTCAGTTGCTGACGAACCAGAAAAATTAGTTCCGTTTAAAATGATGTAAACATCTGTCAAATTTAAACTATTGATGATTGTAGTCTCGTTTAATTTAGTAGGAAATTTAGTTAGTAAAGAATCTGGTTGATTAGCTAAAAACCAAGATTGTGCTTTTGAATTCCATTCTTCTTTTATTAAAACTTCGGCAGTAAATTGACCCGTAATCATAGCAGCAATTTTTGAAACGTTTTTAGCAAAACTACCACCACCAATATTATTTCTAAAGTCTAAAACTAATTCGGTAACTGTTTGATTTTTAAAAGATAAAAAGGTGTTATTTAAATCGTTGATGTAGTTTTTAGAAAAATCATTATTATATGCTAAATACCCAATTTTATCAGAATTTTGAGTAATTATTTTCTCTAAAAAAGTAGGAGCATAGTTGTAAATTTGTTTTTCTAAAGCAACTATTTTGGCATTAGGAATAACGATTGTTCCGTTAAAATTTGCCATTTGTAAGGTAAAATTATCTGATCCGTTTACCAGTAAATCAAGATAATTTGTTCTTGTAAGTTGTACTCCATCCACTGCATGAAAAAATTCGCCTCTTATTATGTTTTTGGTTGTGGCATCAGAATTTGGTAAAATATGAGTTACATAGCCTAAAACATTGTCTGTATTATTTGGTTCAGCTATAATTCCGAATTCCAACCCATTTGTAAAAGCAGTTCTTAATTCAACATTATTTATAGTATTGTAATTTTCAATTAATGTAGATTTTACATCCGAAGAAATTAATAAGCTAGAGAATAACACGTTATAGTCAAGAAAAGTACTCAAATAAGTATTTAATTGTTGATCAGAACTAAAGCGTCTATCTGCTAAATCGGCAATTTTATCTTGGTGCAAATAGTAGGCATTTAAACCTTTCCAAACAAAGTCGTGCACAATTAAATCTTGAGGAACTTCATATTCTTTAGAGCAGCTTGCAAAAACTGTAATAAATATTGATAGATAAATAACTTTAAAAAAATTCCTCATGTAAATAGGTCTAAATTATATAGTAAATTTAACGCAATTTAAACATATTTAGTATTTTTTAAAACATTGATGTAACAAAATAAATTATGTGTCGTCTTAATTATGTAAACCTGCTATAAGAGATGAAAAAATAGCAGATAAACAAATAAAAAAAATGAATCAATCAGACTTCCTAAAAGTTGTTTTACCATTTAAAGATAAAGTCTTTAGATTAGCAAAAAGATTATTAGTTTCTTCAGAAGAAGCTGAAGATGCTACTCAAGAACTATTTTTTAAATTGTGGAAAAGCAAGGACAAAATAGCTGATTATAATAATGTTGAAGCGTTTGCAATGACCATGACAAAAAACTACTGTTATGATCGTTTAAAAAGTAAACAAGCAAGTAATTTAACATTAGTACACAATAATTATAAGGAAAAAGATACGCCTTTAGAAAAACAATTAGAATATCAAGACAGTGTAAACCAAGTGCATTTATTGATAGAAAAATTACCAGAACAACAAAAAATTATTATTCAACTTAGAGATATAGAAGAATATGATTTTGATGAAATCTGTAAAATGGTAGATATGAAACCAACCGCAGTAAGGGTTGCATTATCTAGAGCAAGAAAAACAATAAGAGAAGAATTAATTAAAAAACACAACTATGGAGTTAGCTAACATAGAAAAATTAGTAGAAAAATATTTAAATGCAGAAACTACTTTGCAGGAAGAAACAACCTTGAAAAACTATTTCACAGAAGGTTCTGTTGCTCCTCATTTGCAAGAGTATGCGTATATGTTTACATATTTTGCTACTATAAAAGCAGAAGTCTACACAAAAACCATTGCGTTAGAACCTAAGAAATCTAAAAGAAGAAACTATAAATGGTTGTCTGTAGCAGCGTCAATAGTGCTATTGTTTAGTGTATTTATTGGTAAACAAGAATATGAAAGATACCAAGCATTAAAACAATTTGAACAAATAAGTAAAGGATTAAGATTACTTTCTCAAAACCTTAAAAAAGGAGAACAAGCAGTTGCAACCTTATATACTTATGAAAACACAGTAAATAAAATCTTAAAATAAAACCAAGTAAAGAATAGTAAAACCAAGTAATTATGAAAAAAATAATAATGATAATAGCATTTATTGTTACACCAATTGTAACAAATGCACAATCGTTTTTTGATACTTTAGAAGACATGCAAGGCGTAGATATGGTTGTTGTTACCAAAGATGCTTTTGAATTAATTTCTAAATTTAAAAATGTTAAAATTGACGATAACGAAGGGATGAAAGTCTTTAAAATGATTCAAGACTTAAAAGAGTTTAAAATGTTTTCTACAGAAAATTCATCTGTAGCAGATAAAATGGAAAATATGGTTAATTCTGCCATTAAAACTCAAAATTTAACACAATTAATGCGTATTAAAGATGATGAGTCTCGTATTAAAATCTATGTAAAATCAACAAAAAACAAAGATTACGTAAGCGAAGTTTTAATGTTTATTAAAGGTTTGAGTAAGAAAACAAACCAAGCATCCGAAGCCATGATTGTTTCTTTAACAGGAAATATAGACATTAACAAAATGTCTGAATTAGCTGATACTTTTGTAAAAGAAGGTAATAAAAAATAAATATAAGATAAGAAAGTGAGGTAATTATCAAGTCTGACTTTCTTATCATTTAAACCTACAAAATGAAAAAAATATACACATTATTTTCTCTAGTTTTTATAGTACTATTTGCGAGTTCTTGCAAAAATGAAAAATCGTTGCAAAGTTATTTAGTCGATACCAGCGGAAAAGAAGGTTTTTTTACAGGAGATTTACCTGTAAGTTCTTTAATGAGTGCAAAAGCAGACGTTACCAACGAAGTAAAAGAAACAATGAAAAGTATTAAAAAAATCAATGTTGCTTTTTTAAAAAAGACAGCAGATAACACGGTTGCTTATGAAGCAGAAAAAGCGACACTAAAAAATATCTTTACAAATAAGGAATATAAAAGTTTAGGAGCCGTAAAAGCTAAAGGTATGAGTGTAAACGTTTATTATACAGGTAATACAGAGTCTTTAGATGAAGTAATTGCATTTATGTATAGTAAAGATGTAGGCGTTGGAGTAGCAAGATTGTTGGGTGAAAACATGAATCCTGCTAAGGTAATTGAAATGATGAATAGCGTAAAAATGGATGGAGGCAACCTAGAGAGTTTAGGCGCTATGTTTACAGGACAATAATATTTTTTAAAAGTAATTAAGAAGCTGGAAGTAGAGAGTTAAACTCTTTTCTTCCAGCTTTTTTTTTACTGAAAACTGAAACTGCTAATTGCTAACTGAAAACGGCAATTGCTAACTGCTTACTTATTTTAACGGCTAATTAACAGCTACTTTCATCAGATTTCTTATTTTTGATTTTTATAAAAAAGTTTATGAAGTATAACAAGTTAGTGATTTTTTGTTTTGTGTTGATGAGTTTCTTATCCGAAGCACAAAGTAAAGTGTATCAATCAGAAAGAGAAAAAATTCATGATTTAGTGCATACAAAATTAAATGTCGATTTTAATTTTGAGAACAAAACGATGAATGGTGAAGCTTGGATTACCGCAAAACCACATTTTTACAGCACAAATACAATTACTTTAGATGCAAAAGCGATGCTAATTCATGAAGTTTCAATGAATAATTCTGCTTTAAAATATACCTATGAAGATGGCCTAAATTTAAGTATTAGTTTGCCAAAAACTTATCAAAGAAACGAGGAATTTACTATTTATATAAAGTATACAGCACAACCAGAAAAGGTCTATCAAAAAGGGAGTGCAGCAATAACAAGTGCAAAAGGGTTGTATTTTATTAATGCTGACGGTTCAGAAAAAAATAAACCTACACAAATTTGGACGCAAGGCGAAACTGAAGCAAGTAGCTGCTGGTTTCCTACTATTGATGCTCCAAATCAAAAAACATCACAAGAAATATTTATAACCGTTCCAGATAAGTTTGTAACGCTTTCTAACGGCGCACTTATCAGTCAAACAAAAAAAGGAAATAACAGAACAGATTACTGGAAATTCGATCAAAAACATGCTCCGTATTTGTTTTTTATGGGAATTGGCGAATATGAAATTATAAAAGATTCTTACAAAAATATTTCTGTAAATTATTATGTAGAAAAAGAATTTGCGCCGTATGCAAAAGATATTTTTGGATTAACACCAGAAATGATGGGTTTCTTTTCGGATAAGTTGGGCGTAGAATATCCTTGGAATAAATACAGCCAAATTGTGGGTAGAGATTATGTTTCTGGAGCAATGGAAAACACAACTGCTGTGATGCATGGAGAACAGGCATATCAAAAACCTGGACAATTAATTGATGAAAATGTGCAAGAAAATACCATTGCGCATGAACTTTTTCATCATTGGTTTGGCAATTTAGTAACTGCAGAAAGTTGGTCTAATTTAACGTTAAACGAATCTTTTGCTAATTATAGCGAGTATTTATGGAGAGAATATAAATATGGCAAAGTAAATGCAGAAATGCATTTGTTCGAAGATGTAGATGCGTATTTAAATGGCCAAAGTAAAGAAAAAGAGCTAGTGCGTTATAATTACGAAGATAAAGAAGATATGTTTGATTTAGTTAGCTACAATAAAGGTGGCGCTATCTTACATATGTTAAGAATATATTTAGGCGATGAAGCTTTTTTCTTAGGATTAAAGCAGTATTTAAATACCTATAAATTTCAAGCAGCAGAAGTAGATCAATTGCGTTTAATTTTTGAAAACTTAACTGGTAAAGATTTGAATTGGTTTTTTAATCAATGGTATTTTGGTGCAGGACACCCAAACATAGAAATTTCATACGATTACAACACCTTGCGAAAAACAGTGACGGTAAACGTGGTTCAATTGCAAAATGAAATATTTAAGTTTCCCTTTGCGATCGATGTTTTTGAAGGATCAAAAAGAACAAGACACAGCGTTTTTGTAGATGCAAAAGATGCTTCCTTTACTTTTCCGTATACAAAACAACCAAATTTAATTCAGGTAAATGCAGATGGATCTTTGGTTTGTGAAATAAACGAAAACAAAGTTTTAAGCGATTATATTTTTCAGTTAAAAAATGCTGATAATTATGCGCACAGAAGAGAGGCTTTTTTAATTGTGGCAAAAAAACAGGATGATAAAGAAGCTTTTAATGCCGTAGTTCAGGCTTTGGATGACAAATCTTATAAAATTAGGGTTTTAGCATTGCAACAAATTGATTTAATTAATAAGTTTTCTAAAAAGGATGTGATTCAAAAAATCATGAATATGGCAAATAACGATGTAAAAACATTGGTGCAAGCAGAAGCAATTAATACATTAGGTAAATTAACAGATCCTGAGTTAAAACCAATTTTTGAAAAAGGCTTGCAAAGTAAATCGTATTCTGTGTTGGGTAAATCGCTGGTGTCTTTGTATTATGTAGATAAGCCCGCTGCAATTGCAAAATCGAAACAATTGCCAGACGAAGTTAGAAAGATTTTAGCAACGCCTCTAACTAGAATTTTTATTGAAGAAAATGACGAATCAGAATTACCTTTTATTGCAAAAAGTGTTTTATCTGGTATGTTTTTAACTGGCGATGACACTACCAAAGTATTGTTTCAAAAAGCATTTAAACAAATTTCTGAGAGCAATAACTCTAAAGCAATTCAGAATTTGGTTGATGATATGATCGAAAAAGGAAAGCAATTTAAAGGCTTTAATTTCGATAAAGTAGTCATTAACTTAATGCGAGATATGATAAAAGAGCAACAGAAAGTAAATAAATCAAACAGAGATAGAAACATAGAAATTATTAAAACTGCAATGGCGAGGTTGTTATAGATTTTGTTTGTAATTAGGTTTTTAATTTTAAAATGTTTAAAATAATTATTTTGACATGTAATGTAAATTAAACTATTTTGCTTGATAGGGTTTTAGTTTGTGTTAATCTTATATTTAAAAATACTAGCCAGTCTTATTTTACCTCTATTCGTTATCAATTTAAATAAAGCTTTATTACAAAATTTTGCAGTTATTATTGGTTTAATTGGGTGTAAAACGATTATTTTTATCGGATAAAAACTAAACATGAAAAAATTATTGGTATTGCTTTTATTTTGCACAAGTTTATTTGCTTTCTCTCAAGATGTAAAGCGCGTACATATAAACGGGAAAATTATTGTTGAAGGTAATGATCTTGAGAGTATTGCAGTTTATAATACGGTAACAGATATCGGTACAATTACTGATAAAAATGGCGAGTTTGTAATTGAAGTCGCTTTAAATGATTTATTAGAAATTAGGGGTTTAGAATATCAGAATTTTGATGTTATAATCAATACATCAGTTTTAGAATCTAAAAAGTTGCACATATTTTTAATTGAAGAAATTAATAAATTAGACGAAATAATATTAGTAAGCACTAAAAAACTTTCAGGCAACTTGGCAATAGATCTTAATAAGGTAAATAAATTTAGCCAAAAACTTGATGTAATTTATTTTGGTATTAAGAATGACGATACATACAAAAATACTCCTGATTTGGGAAATCAAGTTAGAAAAAGAGTAATTCCGTCAGAAACTCAAACAATTACCGATGGATTGAATATTGTAAATTTAGTGGATCAATTGTTAATACCTCTTTTTAGATCTGAGGTAAAAGATAAAAAAGCAGCAGGAATTCCAGAAGTACCTGCAGAATTTATTAAATATTATTTAGGTTCTAATTTTTTAATAGAGAATTTTAATATTCCAGCGCATCGTGTAGAAGAATTTATTAGATATGTAGAAGATGATACTTTTGATTTTGATTTGTTAAATTACGGTCATGAAATAGAATTTCTTGAATTGATTAACAAAAAAAGTAAACTATTTTTGGACGATAAAAAGTAATCAAATTTCATAACTATTTTATCTAAGTTTTTCAAATCTTTTTAGCGAAGAATGTCATATTTATTAATTGTCATTATTATTTTAATCATTTTATTCGTAGCATTAAAACTTAGGAAAACATCAAAAAAACTTCCTTTAAAAAACCTTGTAATGCTAGAATATTGGCATCACATTTTAGTGCAAAACGTTTTGTTTTTTAAGAAATTAGCGCAAGAAGAACAAAAACTTTTTTGCGCTTAAAGTGTTCGTTTCTTAAAAACCACAAAAATTGAAGCCATTCTTTTTAAATAAAAGGAATTCGATTCTTTATTCATTATCGCAAGTGCTGTAATTCCTGTTTTTAGACTCCCAAGTTGGAACTATTGTAGCCATCAACTGTTTTATTTATCCTGATTTTTTCCATGAAAATTTACAATTCAACAGCAAAACAAAAGGTAGAAATATTACTGGTTTGGTGGAGCAAGAAAATTTGAAAACCTTATGATTTTATCTAGAAATGCATTGCATCATGGTTTTAGCAATACAACAGACAAAGGAAACACTGTCATTTACGAATTTATTCATTTGTTAGACAAGCAATACACAATTCCGTCTTTGCAATTGATTGGTGCATAAAAAAATGGAGTAAATCAATAATAACAAATCTGATATCAGAAATTATGGAGTCACATCAGAAATTGAGTTTTTAGCAGTTGCAGGAGAATATTTTTTTGAAAGACCAAAGTTGATTAAAAAAAAGCATCCAGAATTGTATAGAATGTTAGAAACTTGTTTTTGTTTAATGATTTTATGGAGATTCGCTAACGTTTTTGTATAAGCTTTGATGTGTTGTTAAGCAGTGAATTTAGTAAATAAAACACAAACCAAGAAAGTCCCAAAGGACTTTCGTACGCAGGCTATTACTAGCAATAAAGTTTATACGTTGTTAGCTTTTCGTTGTTTTTAGTTTATAATTTCGTTTTATTTCTCTTTTCTATTTTTCTAATCAAGTTTTGAACTTTTTATTTTCCAACTTTTAATTCATAGTTTGAGTAAATCACATAATTCAGACTTTTATCATTTTGCTCGACTCCGCAAACTGTCTCAATTCGGATTTTGAGTAAGAATTCCGCCAAACTGATTCTCAGAGTTTGAGTAAATTCCTCAATTCATATTTTCCGCATTTTCCTCAATTCCGCAAACTTTCTAAATTCAGGTTTTGAGTAAGAACTCCGCCAAATCAATTTTCAGAGTTTGAGTAATTTCATACGTTTTACAAATTCAAATTTTGCTCAATATTCGCAAAATTTTTCGAGCGAGAGAGTGTTCCACATTTTTAGTTTTTCATTAAAAAACAATATTTTCAAACTTTAAACATCATTTTCAGAATTTGAGTGATCAATGAAAGCTAACTATAATGATATAAAATCGTTTCAATGTTTTATATCAGGAGTTAGCGAAGTTAGGTTTTTTGGAGCAAAAAGGCAACAGGAAAAACCCCCTTTTTAATGTTTTGTTTTCTTAAAAACACAATTTTAAGTTCAATACATAAACCAAACTATATAACTTAACAATTTCTACTTATTAAACCATCAGTAAAACCCCTTTCTCAAAATAATTCATCAGTTAAAAAAATCAGCAAAAAAAACTCCATTCAATACCCAAAAACACGTTTTCACACTTTTTTTACAATTTTTTGACAAAAGTATCGGCAAACACCATCTATATTCGTAAAAAATTAAAACGTACTATCATGAAAAATTTACAAAATATTGGTTTAACATTTATCTTTTTAACGTCAATTATTCTAGTTATAAGTTGTACTAAAAGTAACGCAGCTACCACTAAAAAGGAGGTTGAATCCGCAATTAAAATAGCACAAAAACAAACTATGAATTTGTTTGTAACTCATGGTCATTGTAGTACGCCTTTTACAGGGAATGTTACCGATTTAAATATTGATATTCCGGTAAGATTAGATTTTGGAAATCCGTTAGAGAATATGAAAATTTCTTTCGATCTAGATCCTAACTCATTTATGGTATGTAAAGGAGAAGATGTAACACAAAAAATTAAAACTCCTGGGTTGTTTATCAACGAGAAAAATGAAAAAATCACTTTTAGAACGACTCAAGTTTTTACTATGGGAATCGATTGGTATCAAGTAAATGGTATCATGTCTATAAAAGGAATCGAAAAAGAAGTGCAGTTATTAGTAACAGGAATTAGAAATCCGAATGAAACCAAGACGCATTTGCTTATTTTACAAGGACAAGTAAATTTATTAGATTGGGGAATTGATTATGACTTAATTGTAAATGGAGAATCGCTTGATGTGCCAACTAAAATGTTACATCTTAATATGACCATAAAAATATCATAATGTAAAGTGCTTATAACAATTAGACGTTATAGTATAAAATTATAAGTTCTATTCATAAATCAGATAGTATCTTTGCACTTTATTTATTCTATGTCTATAAACACGCTTTTAATAACACCCCCTTTTACACAACTAAATACAGCATACCCAGCTACTGCATACATTAAAGGTTTTTTGGAATCTAAAAATGTAAAAGCAACGCAAATGGATTTAAGTATCGAGTTGTTTACAGCTGTTTTTACAAAAGAATTTATTGATGCTATTTTTAAACAAGCAGCAATGCTGGGCAATCAAGAACTGCCTTTAGTTTGGAATCAAAGGCAAGAATATATAAATAAAGTAGATTCTGTTATGAACTATTTACGCGTTCAAGAAGTTACAGCTGCCTATCAAATAGTCCACAAAGATTATTTACCGCATGGTCACAGACGCATAAAATTAAATAAAGATTTAACAACCGAGTTTGGTAAACTAGGCATTTTAGATAAAGCAAAACATATTGCAACGCTGTTTGTAGAAGAATTGGGCGATTTTATAAATGCCAATGTAGATGAATTTTTCTCTTTTACGCGTTATGCAGAACAGTTAGGCAGAGCCGCTTCTAGTTTTGATACGATTGATGACTATTTGCAATTTGAAACTACGCTAATTGAAGACGAAATGTTGTATTTGTTGGATGAAAAAATTCAGCAAGAGCAATATGACTTAATCTGTTTTACCGTTCCGTTTCCAGGTAATTTATTTTCCGCTTTGCGATGTGCACAGTTTATCAAAAAACAATATCCGAAGCTAAAAATAGCAATGGGCGGCGGCTATTGCAATACAGAACTTAGACGTTTATCCGACCCAAGAATTTTTAATTTTGTCGATTTTATTACGTTGGATGACGGAGAAGCTCCTTTATTAAAAATAACCGAATTTTTAGACAGTAAAATAGGCGAGGAGTCTTTAGAAAGAACATATATCTGCCGAGATAGTAAAGTGGCATATGCTAATAAATTACCAAATACTATTTTTCATCATAAAAATTTACCCGCGCCAAGTTACATTGGTTTGCCAACAAACAAGTATTTATCTTTTTTAGATGTGATGAATCCGATGCACAGAATGTGGTCTGATGGTAAATGGAATAAGCTCACTATTTCTCACGGATGTTACTGGAAACAATGTTCTTTTTGTGATGTTACGCTCCCTTATATTGGTAATTACGAAAATACCACAGCAGACGATTTGGTTAATAAAATTGAAAAAATAATATCAGAAACGGGTATTACAGGTTTTCACTTTGTGGATGAAGCTGCACCACCAAAAATGTTAAGAGCGTTGGCAAACAAATTAATGGAACGAAAAGTGTATATTACTTGGTGGACAAACATTCGCTTCGAAAAAACTTTTACGCCAGAACTGTGTTCTTTATTATCAAAATCTGGTTGTATTGCTGTTACGGGTGGTTTGGAAGTTGCTTCGGATAGATTATTAGCAAAAATGAAAAAGGGCGTTGATATTGCACAAGTTGCAAGAGTAACCAAAGCTTTTTCTGACGAAAATATTATGGTGCATGCCTATTTAATGTTTGGCTTCCCAACAGAAACAGCACAAGAAACTATCGATTCTTTAGAAGTTGTGCGTCAGTTGTTTCAAAGTAATTGCATTCAGTCTGCTTTTTGGCATCAGTTTGCCTGCACGAGTCATAGTCCGGTTGGTAAAAATCCGGATGAATTTCAAATTAATATTACAGGGCCAGAATTTAAAGGTTTTGCAGAAAACGATTTGTATCACGAAGACCCAACAGGAGCAGCCCATCACTTATATAGCGAAGGATTAAATGTGGCTTTAAATAATTACTTAAATTATAAAGGGTTTGAGATTCCTTTACACAAATATTTCAACTTTAAAGTTCCTAAAATAACTTTAAAAAATGACTTAATAAAAGGGTTTTTGAACGCTTAAACAACAAGTAATTTTATTTAACTTACTAATTATTATATCGTATAATTTTCTTCTGATTTCAATCTTAAAAATTGAAATGCATATCCTTTACGGATTCCCGTAAGTTATATTGAGTTTTTTTTTATATAATTGTAAAAAAATTGCTAACACATATAGATTAACCCCAACAATCAAGTTGCTTTTTGTTTATAGCTTTATTTTTTTACAAAACGAATGCGCGATAAATAGATCTCATGGAGTGCAATGAAGGTTCTATTTTAAAGAGCGTTTAATGTATTAATACGTATTAAAAAAAAGCTAAATGAAAATTAAACTATTCGCAGTATTTTTATTGTTTGTTACAAATATAATGCTAGCGCAAGAAACCATACCATCTTCTGGCGGAGAAGCTTCTGGAAATGGAGGTTCATCAAACTACACAATTGGTCAAGTTTTTTACACTACAAATGGCTCAATTTCACAAGGAGTACAACATGCTTATGAATTTCAAACATTAAGTAGCCCATTGCTTACTTCTGTAAATTTAATTGCATCAACTTACCCAAATCCAACTCAGGATTTTATCACATTAAAAATATCAGATAGTACTTTAGAAAATTTAAGTTATATACTTTTCGACTTAAATGGAAAATCTATTGCTACAGGAGAAATAACCAATACAGAAACCCCAATTAACCTACAAAATTCTGCAATTGGCATGTATATTCTTAAAATAATCAAAAAAAAACAAACTATAAAAACTTTTAAAATCATTAAAAAATAAATACTATGAAAAAATTATTTCCCCTACTAGTAACAGTGTTAATTGCTGCTTTCGCTTTTGCGCAATCACCAGAAAAAATGAGCTATCAGGCTGTGTTAAGAAATGCAGGTAATGAACTTTTGCAAAATAAACCTGTGGGTATGCAAATAAGTGTTTTGCAAGGAAACACGGCAATTTATGTAGAAACACAAACACCAAGTACCAATGAGAATGGATTAGTAACTTTACAAATAGGAACTGGAACAGTGTTAAGTGGTAATTTTTCTGCTATTGACTGGGGCAATGGTTCTTATTTTATTAAGACAGAAACGGATTTAACTGGCGGTTCTACATATAGCATATCAGGAACAAGTCAGCTTTTGAGCGTGCCTTATGCCTTACATGCTAAGACCGCTGCTAGTATAGAAGGAGACTTATATCTAGGCGCAGATTCAACAGTTGAATTAACAGGTGTAATTAGTAATAAAATTAATGCACTAACATCAAGTTCAGGCAATATTTCTTGGACAGGAGCTGAAGGTAATTTATATAGCATTGAATTAACAGAAGATGCTGTGCTCGAAAACCCTTCCACCCCAATTACAGGTGCAACTTATATGTTTTTAATTAATCAAAATTCCTCAGGGCAGTGGACTTTAAGCTATGGAGATAAATTTATTTTTCCGGGTGGTATTGCTCCAGTTATTGACTTAAATACGAATTCAAAAAATTTAATGACAACTATTTTCGATGGAACTGACTTTTTAGTGGTTTCAATAAAAAACTTTTTATAAGACATGAAAAAAATAACCTATTTTTTATTTTTAGTCTCTTCATTCGTCTACTCACAAGGTGTAAGTTCAGGATTGTTTTTTTCTCAAGAAGAGGCCGGCTCCTCAAATTTCAAAAAAGTAATAATTACTTTTGATGCAGCACCAACAAAAGTGAACGTAAATAAAGCATTTTATAAGTATGACAAAGAATTTGCTTTTAGTTTTGATTTAGATGATGGTTTAGTTGGTCAATATCGTGTTGCTATGCCAATGTTTAATGGTGGAACTGTAATTTATAAAGACGGGAATACGCCAAATTACCCTGGCTTATTCTACACGGATGGTACAGGTAATAATATTCCGTTTTCGGCAACGCTTAACGTTAACATGAACCTAATAAACAAAAATGCCAACCCTGTAAGTAACATGAATGAATTCATGTTAAAAAATAGTTACGTTAAAAATTTTAGTTTAACAAATCATAGTTGGTCTGCTCAAAATCAATTTACAGCTCCAGGATTTAATAGCGATCCTGCCATTAGAGATCAGCAAATATTATTTCAAATAACAGAAAACTACAAAAAGTTAAAGGAAACACTGGGTGTTAAAGTACCCAATTTTACTGCACCAAGTAACGATCCTCTTTATGACCCAATAACTATTGGTTTAGTTGAAAGTGGATATTTAAAACTTGTGAATAATATTAATAATCCAGGGAATGAATTTGGACATAGCCCAAATAGATATGCAGAATATTGGAGTACTAAAAAAGCACTTGGATTGTCTCGTGATTTTGATACTTGGAAAGATAATACTATAACAAGAACAGCAAGAGATTTCGATTTTATAAATACCTTATTAGCAACAGCTAAATTAGAAAGTAATCAGCACCTTTGGATTACACTAGGTACACATCGAATTAACTTAGGGGAGCCTGAAACAACTAACGGAGGATCAATGAGATACAAATCTTTTAAATGGGTTATGGAAGGGTTGGAATCTAATTATGGCAGATATGGTGCAGACAATATGTGGATGGCAACAATAGATGCTGTTTACGGATATTTAAAATGTGTAGAGAAATCTTCTATTGTTCAATCCCAAAATGGAAGTACGGTAACATTGTCTATTGATTTTTCTGAAGTTGATGCAGAATTTAGAGAACATTCTTTATCCTTATTAATTGATGCAGATACAAATATTACAAATATCGAATACGAGGGCTTTGATGATTATTCGCATGCAATAAATTATAAAAATTTAGGAAATGCGAATGCTCTTATAAATATTGCATATAAACCAGTATATGAAAACGCAGTAACCGGAAGATTAGGAGCCTTAGTGGCTGTAGAAAATTTAGAAACTACCAAATCACAAACAGATTTAGATACTGCGCAACCCCTAGTTTCAGCGCTAAGAAACGGTAGCTATAAATATTCTTTACAAGCTAGAATAGATAGAGTCATCGTAACTCCGGGTGCAATTGTTATGCAAATTGATTTTGGTAGAAGTATAAATGGATATGAATTAATTTATCCATGGAATAGCTTTACAAATACCGGAATAGGAGTAACCGTCGGTTCTAAATTAACCAATTTAAGTTCAACAACATCAATACAATCAGGAATAGATATAGAAATAACTGCGGCGTTTGAAAATTACGATGCTAATTTTTCTGGTGTGGAAGGAGATCCTTTAGCTAATTTTCCTTACGAGGCTGAAAGAGATTGTTTTAAAACATTAAATGGACTTACATCAACACTTCGACTTACCAATTTGGATGAAACTAAATTATACGATTTTACCGCTTTTTGTTCAAGAAATTTTATTGGAACAGGTACCGAAATAACAATTAATGGTGAAAAAGTTGTTGTTGGTCATAAAAATAATAAGTACACACTTGTTTCTATAGCCAATGTGGTTCCCAATGCTGGCGGAATATTGGATATCCATATAAAGGGAACGGGTACAAATAATGTCTATGGATTTTTGAATATTTTACAAATTACAGAGAAAAATCCTTAATAATTATTAAATAAAGACAACTTAAAATTCATAGCGAAAATGTTTTTTATCGAAACAAGGTATTTAAAAAGTAAATAGTTTTTAGCTCATTTTCGCTTGGGATTGCGTGTTACTGAATTTGTAAAATGGATATTTTCGATTTTAGCACAAATATTTCAACTTTAAAGTTCCTAGAATAACTTTAAAAAATGATTTGGTCGCAAGTTTTTTGAACGTTTAATTTAAGATTGTAAAAATATTGGTTGTCTAATTATCAGAATCTAGTAGGGTTTTGCTACTTTTTTAATTTTGCTTCTATCAGTTTTAAAATTTCTTTCGCTTTCAAGCTAACTTCGCTATAGTTTTTATTTTGATTTTCAGTCAAACCTTTTTTTTGAAATAAACTTACCCAATAATCTTCAATTAATGTTATTTTTTTCAAACTCTCTTGGCTTAGTGCTGGTGTTAGCCCAGACATTAGCATTTTAAATTCTTTAATTGCTAACAATTTCATGAAGTCTCTAGTGAAAAAATTATGTTGATATAATTGAACACTAGTTTCCATATTCTTTTCATTTCTGTCATTTATAGTATGGTATTCAAACAACTTATCTTTTAATAATTTTGATGAAATTAGATTATTGTTATTACTTGATTCAAATTGTCTTAAAGTACTTTTTTCGGGTATAAAATAAGATTCATACATTATTGAAAGGTTATAAGTAGCGAAGGTGTGTAACTCCTTACTAGTTAATTCCTTTTTTGTCTGAAAAAAAATAATAATAGAATCAATATTCTTAACCATAGTTTCATTCGTTTTTATTCTTTTATCTAGTACGCGTGTATCTGCCAATAAATCTCTTTTAAAGTCTAATAAAAAAGAGTTGGTTAGTTGGCTGTTTTTATAGTCTTGATAAGTATTATTAATCCATAACGCAATTAAAATACCAATAACGACGAGAATAACTTCTCCAACAGCATACTTTAGGTATTTTCTAGTTTTATTTGGCTGTCTACCAGGCTGGTTTTCTATAAGTAGGTTTTGACGAATTTTTCTAAATAATTTTATCATTTATAAATGGTAAGTTAACTTGTTGTCCCGTTTTTTGGATATTAAAATATTTAAAATGCTGGTATCATAAAATGAAAAATAGAATTTACCACTTAGATAGTTACCAAGTAAAAACCTTTTTTCTTCAAAATATTTTCTTACAAAACATACTTTTCAAAAATATCTTGCAATTCTTTTTCAGGAAATTCGCACAATCCAGGATGTGTTTTAGAACTTTGGATTATCGTGCTTCTGCAAGCGGCAAGCCAACGAAAGCGATCAGATATTTCTAGTTCGCCAATTTTTCCTCCGGCTGTTCCTTCGCAAATCAATTTCCAAGCATTTAAATAATTGTTTAATTGTTCTAGTTCTAATTCTGGTGCAAAAGCGAGTAATTTATTTGGGTTGATATTAAACTTAAAATCTAAAAATTTTTTACGTTTCGAAAAAAGAATCACGCCAACGTTAAAGAATTCCTCGCGTTCTACTTTTGGTACAAGACGGATAATTGCATACTCAAAAGTGACTTTATCTTGCATCTGCGGCTTCTTTAACTAATTCATCTATCATTAACAATTTCGCATTTAAAAACGCAATATACGCAGCTCTCATTTCATTTGAATTAAAAAAATCACCTTCACTTAGTAACCAATCTTCGGGAATGTTCTGAACGATTTCTTGTATTACATCCACATTTACGAGTTGCTTTATTTCTGATAAAGCTTCTGTTAAAGAAGTTGCTTTTGGTAAAAGTACATGGTCTTTTATCAACGGAAAAGTTCTTGTTAGGTGATTTTCCCAAGTTTCCCAATTATGATGAAAATAGAAACTTGCACCATTGTCAATAATCCAAAGTTCTTTATTCCAATTTAGTAAATTGGTATTTTTAGCAGTTCTGTCTATATTACTTATCAAACTGTCTAAAATTACTACTTTGGATGCGGTTAGAGCATCAACTTCAGAAACTAAAGGATCATAAGTAATGGCGCTTGATAAAAAATGCAAACCCAAATTTAAGCCAACACTAAATTTTAGTAAATCTTGAATTTCTTCATCTGGTTCTGTTTTACTAAAAGAATCATCAAGATTCATAAAAACCAATTCAGGAACTTTTAAATTCATAGCTCTTGCTAATTCGCCGCCAATAAATTCTGATATCAATGCTTTTTTACCTTGGCCGGCTCCTCTAAATTTTAGAACATATAAAAAACCATCATCTGCTTTTACAATTGCAGGCAAAGAACCACCTTCTCTTAAAGGTTGTATATATTGCGTAACATTTACAGTTCGAATATCAATTTTATTCATAGTTGCTAAAATATGCTATTTAAATAAATTCATTGTTAAAATAAGAAACTTCATTTTTATTTCGTTTTCTTCTAACTTCGAAATTCAAACTTTCAACTATTTCTGATATTCTTCAAAAGTTCCATCTGTATAAAAAACGACAATTCTTTGAATTCGTTTTCCATCATTTGGGGAATCGGTAAACAAAGTTGGAGCAGCAGTTTGGGTTTTAGTTTCTACATTTTTAGGAAAAGATCCGATACCGTTTAACAACCAATGAATGTCTACATCTTTAAATTCGGATGTTATTTTTAAAACAAAATCTAAACTTGGTTTGTTTCTACCAGACAAAATATGAGAGATGCTTGAACGCTGAACACCTATTTTATCCGCGAACAAAGAAGCGGTTAAATCATGAAAATCCATGACTTTTTTAATCCTAGTTGTAAATTCTAAACTGTTTATCATTGTAACCTTTTGTTGTTTTACAAATGTAAATTAAACTTTGTAAACAGCAAAGTACATCGATAAAATTGTTTATAAATAGATGCTTAAATAGTGAACCTAAACTTTAGGTAAGCATTGTAATTCATTAATTAACAAATAGTTAATTTAATTTAAGACCAATACTAATTTACTAGAGAGTTTTGCTTGTTGTTCACAATCTTTCGAAAATCGTTTTAGTTTACAAAAGTAAATAAAACAAGCGGAATAAAGATTTACAATTGTAACATTTGTATAATTTACAATTGTAACATTGTAATTGGTGGCTTATTTTCAAAGTTGTAAATTCGCATTTCTAAACAGGATAAACCCGTGCAAATTTTATCATCAGTAGTATTAAAAAAAATATTTGAAGACCAAAAAGAAACGAGCCTTTTTGGTAAATGGATTACTTTTAAAGATATCGAAAAGCTATTTTTAAAACATCAAGAAGTATTTGAAATTACGCAATTAGGATTTTCTGAACAACAAAGACCTATCTATAAACTAAAAATAGGCTCCGGAAAAAAGAGAATTTTATTGTGGTCGCAAATGCATGGAAATGAAAGTACCGGCACAAAAGCTTTATTTGATATTTTTAATTGCTTTTCTAATTGTAACAACCAAGAATTTAAAACCATTTTAGAAAAATGTACCTTGGTTTTTATTCCGATGTTAAATCCTGACGGATCTCAAGCGTATACTAGAGTAAATGCAAATAACATCGATTTAAACAGAGATGCCGTAGATAGAGTTGCTAAAGAAAGCAATCTTTTAAGAAACTATTTAGAGGAATTCGATCCGCAGTTTTGTTTTAATTTACACGATCAAAGAACTATTTTTGGAGTAGAAGGCACTAGAAACCCAGCAACCATATCGTTTTTAGCTCCTTCGGAAGAAGAAACCAGAGCATTAACTACAGGTCGAAAGCAAACAATGAATGTTATTGTTGCAATGAATTTATTGTTGCAAAATAGTATACCTAATTATATAGGTAGATATACAGATGAATTTTATCCAACTGCGACGGGAGATAATTTTCAAAAACTAGGTTATAATACTATTTTAATTGAATCTGGTCATTATCCAGACGATTATCAAAGAGAAACTTCTAGACAATATACCTTTTATTCAATTTTACAAGGATTGCATCATATTGCAAAAGCAGATAATTTTGATGCCTACGAGTCTTATTTTAAGATACCTAACAATGAAAAAATGTTTTATGATGTTATTCATCGTTTTTCTGATTCCAAAAAAGATGTTGCATATCAATATAAAGATGAAATAATAAATGAAAAATTAATTTCAAAATTAGAGAAATTAGAAGAAAATGACCTAAAAACGAAAATTGGACACCACGAAATCGTTTTCGAAAGCATTAATTATTAAATATTTCTCATATTATTTTCGTTTTAATTAAATTAAATTCATAAATTTGCATTGTTAATTGAATAATGTATAAAAAATGAAAAAATTCACTTTAGATGAAATTGATCATCAAATCTTAGATATCTTAATAGAAAATGCAAGAACTCCTTTTACTGATATTGCAAAACAGTTATTAGTGTCTGCAGGAACGATTCATGTTCGTGTAAAAAAAATGGAAGATGAAGGGATTATTCAAGGTTCTACATTGACTTTAAATTACGAAAAAATGGGTTATTCTTTTATAGCGCATGTAGGAGTTTTCTTAGAAAAAACATCTATGACACAAGCTGTAATAGAAAACTTAAGAAAAATAGAAAATGTTACAGTTGCTTATGTTACAGCAGGTAAGTATAATATTTTTTGCAAAGTAAGAGCAAAAGGAACCAACGATGCTAAAGATATTATTTATAGAATAGATGATATTCCGGGCGTTAACAGAACAGAAACGATGATTGCTTTAGAAGAAAGCATTAACGATAAAAAAAGAATGATGCACGCAATTTTTGCTGATTTATAACCTTATATTTTATAACTTTTTTAAAAATCCTTATCACTAAAAATGATAAGGATTTTTTTATGGAATCATATTCTTAATCTGTATGTTTGTTATGGATTATGAAATATATAATTTATGAACCATTTAATTGATTATAATTTAAACTACCAGCTAGATAACGCCATGTTTCTTAGTTTGTACAAGAAAATGCTAAAACCTCGTTTAATAGAGGAAAAGATGCTGATTTTATTACGTCAAGGAAAAATCTCTAAATGGTTTTCTGGTATTGGTCAAGAAGCAATTTCTATAGGCGTAACAGCTGCCTTGCAAAATGACGAATATATCTTGCCAATGCATAGAAATTTAGGTGTTTTTACTTGTAGAGAAATTCCCTTATACCGATTATTTTCTCAATGGCAAGGAAAAATGAATGGCTTTACAAAAGGTAGAGACCGTAGTTTTCATTTTGGAACACAAGAGTATAATATTGTAGGAATGATTTCTCATCTAGGACCGCAATTAGGTATTGCAGACGGAATTGCACTAGCAAATAAACTAAAAAATAACCATAAAATCTGCGCTGTTTTTACCGGTGAAGGAGGTACAAGTGAAGGTGATTTTCACGAAGCATTAAATGTAGCTTCTGTGTGGAGTTTACCAGTGTTATTTTGCGTAGAAAATAATGGTTACGGTTTATCAACACCAACATCCGAACAATTTAACTGTAAAGATATTGCTGATAAAGGAATTGGTTACGGAATGGAAAGTTACATTATAGACGGTAATAATATTCTTGAAGTTTATACAAAAGTAGATGAAATTGCAAAAAGTGTTCGTGAAAATCCGAGACCTATATTACTAGAGTTTAAAACCTTTAGAATGCGTGGTCATGAAGAAGCGAGTGGCACAAAATATGTTCCTCAAGATTTAATGAATTTTTGGGCAGCAAAAGATCCTTTAGAAAATTATGAACAATTTTTAAAACAAAAAGGAATTTTTACAGAAGAAATTAAAACTTCTTATAAAACAGAAATTGATCAAGAAATAAACGAACATCTTCAAATTGCTTTAAATGAAGAAAAAATTGTTCCCAATTTAGAAACAGAACTCAATGATGTTTTTAAATCTTTTAAAGAAGAAGCAGTAAAACCATCTTCTCAAAAAAAGAATATTCGTTTTATTGATGCGATTGCTGAAGGATTAAAAGAAGCGATGCAAAAACATGATGATTTGGTAATAATGGGTCAAGATATTGCAGAATATGGAGGCGCTTTTAAAATTACAGAGGGTTTTTTAGAAGCTTTTGGTAAAGAAAGAGTTAGAAATACACCTATTTGCGAATCCGTTATTGTTTCTGCTGCATACGGTTTATCTGTAAATGGTATAAAATCTGTTGTAGAAATGCAGTTTGCAGATTTTGTTTCTACAGGTTTTAATCCTATTGTAAATTTATTAGCAAAATCTCATTACAGATGGTCGCAAATTGCGGATGTTGTAGTAAGAATGCCCTGTGGAGCAGGAGTAGGAGCTGGACCTTTTCATAGTCAAACAAACGAAGCTTGGTTTACAAAAACACCAGGTTTAAAAGTAGTGTATCCAGCATTTCCTCAAGATGCAAAAGGATTGTTAATTAGTGCAATTAATGACCCAAATCCAGTATTGTTTTTTGAACATAAAGGATTGTATCGATCTGTATATCAAGAAGTTTCTGAAGGTTACTTTACAACAGAAATTGGTAAAGCAGCACTTTTAAAAGAAGGAAATCAATTAACAATTATAAGTTACGGAGCAGCAATTCATTGGGTTTTAGAGGCTTTAGAAAATTTACAAGAAATAGCTGTAGATGTAATCGATTTAAGAACTTTGCAACCTTTAGATGTAGATACGATTTATACATCCGTTAAAAAAACAGGAAAAGTACTTATTGTGCAAGAAGATTCTATGTTTGGCGGAATTGCAAGTGACATATCTGCATTAATCAATGAAAATTGTTTTGAGTTTTTAGACGCTCCTGTAAAAAGAGTAGCTAGTTTAGAAACGCCAATTCCGTTTCAATCCGATTTAGAAAAACAATATTTAGGAAAATCAAACTTAACAAAAGCGATACAAGATTTACATAATTATTGAGTATATTTAACATCAGAAAAAAATACAGTACACATGAATAACAAACAAATCATCTTTAAAAAACGTCCTTCTGGTGTTCCAGACGCAGAAACTTGGCAATTAGAAAACAATCCAATTCCTGAATTACAAGAAGGAGAAATTTTAGTACAACAACATTATATTTCTCTAGATCCTGCAATGCGTGGTTGGATGAATGATACAAAATCGTATATTCCTCCGGTTGCCATTGATGATGTAATGAGAGCTGGTTCTATTGGAAAAGTAATTAAAAACAATGGAAACCCTAAATTTGAAATTGGCGATTGTGTTACAAGTTGGGGTGGTGTGCAACAATTTGCAATTACAAACGGTGACGGTTGGTATAAAGTAGATACACGTTTAGCGCCAATGCCAATGTATATAGGTACTTTGGGTATGCCAGGAATGACAGCTTATTTTGGAATTACAGAGGTTGGTAAAATTACAGAAGGAGATATTGTTTTGGTTTCTGGAGCTGCAGGTGCTGTTGGAAGCGTTGTTGGACAAATTGCAAAAATTAAAGGCTGTACAGTTATTGGTATTGCTGGTGGAAAAGATAAATGTGATTATTTAATTAATGAGCTAGGTTTCGATGACGCTATTGATTATAAATCAGAAAATATTTACACCGCTTTGAAGAAAAAATGCCCAAAAGGAGTGGATGTATTTTTTGATAATGTTGGTGGTTTAATTTTGGATGCTGCTTTAAGTAAATTAAGAATGCATGCAAGAGTTGTTATTTGTGGCGCAATTTCTCAATATAATAACAAATCGAAAGTAGATGGACCGAGTAATTATTTATCACTTTTAGTAACACGTTCTACCATGCAAGGAATGGTTGTAATGGATTATACAAAGAAGTTTGGTGAAGCTGCAAAACAAATGGGAATTTGGATGAAGGAAGGAAAACTTAAATCTAAAGAAGATATTTATGAAGGTATTGAAAACTTTCATGAAACCTATAACAGATTGTTTTCTGGGGATAAAAACGGAAAGTTAGTTTTAAAAGTAATAGAAGAATAAAAGTGGAGTTAGAGCATTTTTTTCAGTGCCCGCATTGTTGGGAAGAAATTTCAATGATGTTAGATTCGAGTGTTAGACATCAAACTTATATTGAAGATTGCGAAGTTTGCTGCAATCCTATAGAAGTGTCGCCAAGATTTGAAAGTGGTGAACTTATTGGATTTGATTCTCAGTCTATAGAACAGTAATTATAGTTATTACGCAGAGATACACAGAGTTTTACATAGAGATTCACAGAGGTTTTTTTAACTTCTATGTGAATCTCTTTTTTTGTAGTCATTTTTGTCAGAGAAAAAATCTACATACAAATTAATAGCATTAGAAAATCTGTAAAAAGATACAACAGTTATTAC
The DNA here is from genome assembly GCF_002954665.1 of Polaribacter glomeratus. GTDB lineage: Bacteria > Bacteroidota > Bacteroidia > Flavobacteriales > Flavobacteriaceae > Polaribacter > Polaribacter glomeratus. The sequence goes on from NZ_MSCM01000001.1 coordinate 873,844, forward strand.
GCAGAGATACACAGAGTTTTTCCCAGAGATACACGGAGTTTTTAAAAAATTTCTCTGCGGATTTCCTTTTTTATCTCAGCGAATCTCTGTAAAATAGTATTTTAATCCAAAGGATTTTTCCAAGAAAAAGCTTCAAATGAAGCAATCCAATCTTTTGGAAAACAGGCTTTTAAAATTAGCTTTTGCAATGAAAACGGATGTATGAATTCTAGTTTTCCTGCGTGTAAAAAAAGGTTTTTCCAACCAAAATTTTCTTCAAACATGAGGTCATGATTCTTATCACCATACTTTGCGTCACCAATTAAAGGATGACTTATTTTATTTGCATGCACTCTTAATTGATGCATTCTTCCTGTTTTTGGCGATAATTCGACCAAACTATATCGCGAAGAATCATAAGGCTTTACAGGAATATTTAGGGTAACTTTTTCTAAGGTTTTTAGATAAGTTAATGCTTCTTTGTGCACGTTTGCATCTCGCCCTTTAACAGGAGTATCTATTTTTTTTTCGTCTGGAGAAAATCCGCGGACAATACCGTAATAAGTTTTTGAAATTTCGTTTTTCGTAAATAATTCTTGAAACTTAGAAACGAACTCTTTTTGTTTTGCGAGTAAAATAATTCCTGATGTTTTCCTATCCAACCTATGAATAGGATAAACTTTTAATCCTATTTCATTCTCAATAATTTGTAGCAGCGAGTCTTCATCAGCAACATTTCTAGAATGAAATGCATGATGAACTAAAACATTATTAGGTTTGTTTACACAAAGTAGATGGTCGTCTTCAAAAATTATTTCTAAGTTCATTATTTTTTATTTCTTAAAAGTAGGTGATGTAAAATCTAAAATGATGCTTTTTTCTTTTCTGTGAATTGTAAAAATGCTATGAGTAGTAGAGACAGAAATCCGCAAACAAAAAAACCAATAAAAAGAGGTAAAGCCCTGTCATCCATAAAACTACCTATAAATGTAGCGATAGGTACCGCCATAATTGTAGAAACAAAACCATTAATTGCAGCTCCTACACCAGCAATATGCCCAATAGACTCCATCGCTAAAGCTCTCGTGTTCCCAAAAAGAAATCCAATAGAAAAGAATTGAATACCAAAAAATACAAGCAATATATAGATGCTAGGATTACTTTCTTCAGAAAATAGTGATATATATATAATAGGAACAATCGTAAATACAATGGTAAAAATTGACACCAATTTATACATGCCAAGTTTTACAACGAGGTTTCCATTTAAAAAAGTGGCTAAACCAATGCTAATCGCTAAGCCTGCAAAAATAAAAGGAAACTCTTCTTTTAAATCATATTGCTGCTCAAATATTAATTGACTAGCGCTTAAATACACCATAAAAGAACCTGTAATAAAACCAGAAAATAAGGTAAAAATTACCGCATTTTTATGTTTTAAAAACTCTTTGGTACCCTCAATAAATAACGAAAATTTAAACTTCTTTTTATTTTCTGGTTTTAACGTTTCTGGTTGGCGTTTCCAAAACCAAATCATTACAAAAAAACCAAATACTAATTGACTGTAAAAAATAGATCGCCAACCATACGAATCTAACATTAATTTTCCTAAGGCAGGCGCAATAACTGGCACAAGAATAAAAATTACAACAATAAAAGACATCACTTTAGCCATATAATTACCACTAAAACGATCTCTAACCATGGCAATACTTATCGTTCTGGGTGCAGAAAGCCCGATACCTTGTAAAAGTCGACCAAAAATCATCATTTCTAAACTGATTGCAGAAACACAGATAAAACTTGCAAAAGCAAAGACAATAAAACCAACATAAATTACGGGCTTCCTACCAAAACTATCAGATAAAGGGCCAGAAATAAGTTGTCCGAATCCTAAACCTAAGAATATCATGGTTATAAAAAGCTGATTATTTTTAGGATTTACAATATGAATTGATTTGCTAATATCAGAAATAGCAGGTAATAAAGCGTCTATTGATAAGGCAACTAAAGACATTAAAGATGCCATTATAATAATAAATTCTAATTCTGTTTTTTGTTTAATTTTCACGGCACAAAAGTACCTTTATTTAAACTCTAAAGGAGTTTGAAACTCTTAAAATATAATAAAAAAAAGAAGTAATTTTTTTGTTAGAAATACAGGAATTATTCAACTCCAATTTGGTCAATAATGCTGTCATTAACAATTCCTTTAGGATTTTCTCCCCATTTATTTGTTTTAGGTTCGCTTTCTAGGCACAATAAAACCAGTAACCAAACCCAACCTATAATAGGTATAAGTAGTAAAAATAAAAACCAACCACTATTGCCGCTGTCATGCAACCTTCTTAGCATAACGGCTAAACCTGGTATAAAAACTAATAAATAATATATAGAGCCTATAATTGAAAAAATATACGTGCCAAAAGTAACATCTAAAATAGGAAGTGACCAGGAAATTATAAGGCTAAATAATGTAAACATCCAATATTCTTTGCGCCTTGCTCTGCCAGAAAAATCAAAGTATTGATTAATTACTTTTAAATACCAATTCATTATTTAATAGTAGGTTTATTTGTTTTGTATCCCTTGAGGATAAGGTCCCCATTTATTTATTTTTGGCTCTCCCAACAAAATTAACAATATTAATAACCAAAACCAACCAATAAAAGGAATAAAAATAAAAAGTATATTCCAACCATTTTTACCAGAATCATGCAGTCTTCTTACTGAAACGGCAATACTTGGTATAAAAATTAATGCAGAAAATATATATGAAACAAGGGTAAAATAGTCAGTGTACAAATAATGATCTAAAATAGAAAGTATCCAAAAAATTAATAAGTTAGAAAGGATGAAAACCCAAAACTCTTTGCGTCTTGCCCTTCCTGAAAAATTAAAATAGTTATATAAGGCTTTAAAATACCATTTCATTTGTTTAAGATACAATTTTTTTATGAAAAACTTAAACTTTAAAAAAGCCCTCTCGATTTTAATTCTAAATATTTATTTATAGTATCACCGGTTAAATCTTCTGGTTTGGTTAACACAGATTGAATTCCGTATTTCCTTAATTCGTTTACAATTTGCTTCTTTTCGTACATAAATTTTTCTGCAATAATCGTATCATAAACTTCTTGGATCGTTTCTGCTTCTGCATTTGTTAAAATATCTAATTCTGTATTTTTAAAGAAAACTACTAGAACTAAATGATTTTTTGCCAAAGCTCGTAAATAGGGTAATTGTCTATTTAAAGCATCAATAGTTTCGAAATTAGTAAATAAAATAAGTAAACTTCTGTGTGTAATTTTTCTTTTTACAACAGCGTATAAAGTGCCAAAATCTGATTCTGAAAAGTTTGTTTTAATATTGTGCAAAGCTTCGGATATTAAACTCATTTGAGAGTTTCTTCTTTCTGCAACTACCCAATCTTCTAATTTTGTAGAAAAAGACAACATGCCTGCTTTGTCTTGTTTTCTTAAAATGATATTGCTAATTGCTAAGGTTGCATTTACTGCATAATCTAACAAGCTCAATCCACTAAATTGCATTTGCATGGCGCGTCCTTTATCAATAATGGCATACACAGATTGCGATTTTTCTTCTACATATTGGTTTATCATTAAATGATTTAGCTTTGCGGATGCTTTCCAATTTAAAGTTCTAACATCATCACCAGCAACATATTCTTTAATCTGTTCAAACTCTAAAGAATGACCAATTTTTCTTACTTTTTTTGTTCCGTATGATATAGTAGAATTGTTAAAAGCCTGAATATTAAAGTCTCTTAATTTTAAAAAAGAAGGATAACATTTTAGCTCTTTTTCTTCGCCTAAAATATATTTTTTAGTTGCTAATTGTAGCGGAGAACTTGCGTACACATTTACATGACCAAAAATATATACTCCTCTTTCTTTGGGTGTAAGGTTATAATGAAGTGTTTTTTCTTGCTGTTGTTTTAGCTCTTGATGAAAGAAAAAGTCTCTCTTTTGAAATTGATACGGTAACTCTTCTATTAATAACAAATGCGCCACAAATGGATATTTGTTTTTTAGGGCTAAAGTAATTTTATTTTCATCTCCGTTTGATAATCGCTCTGGTAAGTAACGTTCTATTTTAATAGCATCTTTTGTTTTGTAGAGTATAAAAACATCAACAAGTGTTAAGACAGAAAGCACCAATAATAACACTTTTGAAACCTCAAAAAAGATAGGAGCAAAGAAGCCCGCAACAAATAACATTGCTATTGTTGCTAAAGCATAGAAAAATCTATTGTTTATAAATAATGTGTTGTAAAAGCTTTTCAATTTTTTATGGTGTACTTGTTTAAATGTGTACCTGTTTTAATCGCTATGTATTTTTTTTTAATTTATGTAAAACAACAATATACAGACTGCTTCGTTCCTTGCAAAAGTGTTGGTTTACCTAGGTATTTCAACTGCTTCAATAATTTGTTCTATAATTTGCTTACTCGTTAAACCTTCCATTTCTCTTTCTGGTGTTACGATTACTCGGTGTTGTAAAACCGGAATTGCAGCTCTTTTAATATCTTCTGGTGTAACAAAATCTCTACCTTCAATGGCTGCAAATGCTTTTGATGCAGCTAAAATTGCAATACTAGCTCTAGGCGATGCACCTAAATATAAAAAGGAATTTGATCTCGTATTTACTACAATATTAGCAATGTATTTTAGTAAATTTTCTTCAATTTTAATCTTTTTTACCAAAGCACTGTATTCAACAATTTTAAAACCGTCTATAACTGTTTCTATTTTGCTATCTTTTGTGATGTTTTCTAAAGCTTGTTCTCTTATTATAATTTCTAGTTCTTCATCCGCAGAAGGATAATCGACTACTACTTTAAATAAAAAACGATCTAATTGTGCTTCGGGTAATCGATAGGTTCCTTCTTGTTCTATTGGGTTTTGCGTTGCTAAAACAATAAAAGGTGCTGTCATCTTATAGGTAAAACCATCAATAGTTACTTGCTTTTCTTCCATCACTTCAAACAAAGCAGCTTGTGTTTTTGCAGGGGCTCTATTAATTTCATCAATTAAAATCATGCTCGAGAATATCGGCCCTTTTTTAAACTCAAACTGTGAATTTTGAACATTAAAAACAGAAGTCCCTAAAATATCCGAAGGCATTAAATCTGGTGTAAACTGAATTCTACTAAAACCTACATTTATAGTTCTAGAAAGTAATTTTGCGGTGATGGTTTTTGCCACTCCAGGAACGCCTTCAATTAAAACATGACCGTTGGCAAGTAGCGAAACTAGAAGTAAATCTATCATTTCTTTTTGTCCTACAATTACCTTTTTTAATTGCTCTTTAATTTTAAAAACACTGTCTTGTAATTCGGTTAAATCGATTCTGTTTTTAAACGCCAGGTTCTCTAAATTTGTTTCGTTATTTTGTGTTTCCATATGCTTATTTATTAAAGAAATTTTCAATCATTTTATGCAAGACAATTAGTTCTTCTTGAGAACATTCAGGTCTTTTATGTAAAGTTATAATTGTATTAATTAAATAGTTAGTATTTTCAATTTTATTACCAGATTTAGCAGCTAAATGTTCTATAAAATCTTTGTTTAAAATCGAAGTATCTAATAGGTATTTTGTTCTTACTTTTTCTAAGAAAAATGCTATTTTTTTATCCGCTAAATTTTTATGATCTTGTTCTTTTAAATACAAACTAGAAATTGTTTGTGTAAATGCAACGGTAGTATTTTCTAAAGGTTTTATAATAGGAATTGCTCTTTGTTTTCTACGCGCATTAAACAACATAAATAACAGTAAGCCGGCAGAAGAAACAAACAAAAACCAGGTTAAAGTTTTATGTTGTAAAAAGAAATTAAAAATTGAGTCATTATCTTTATCAGATTCATTGGCATATTTACTTTTCTTAATTTGCGGATCCCAATACACTGTATTTTCTGGTAAATATGAAAAAACATTTTCTACATAATTTTCTGTACCTTTTAATAAGAAGTAATTAGTAAAAACTATAGGATTTGTATGCAAATAAACCGTGCCTTTACCATAATATATTTTGATAAAATTTGGTAGTTTTTCGCCACCAATCTCTGTTTTTCCTAATACTACAGTAGTTTTTTCGTTATAAGTAACCACATAATTTCTTCGGATGTTTCTATCAAATTTAAAGGGTTGATTATTAAAATGTGTATTCTCTAAATAGAATTTGCCTTTTAATTTTTTTAAATTTTCAACCGTAAAAACGTCTTTGTCTAAATTATTAGTGGTAAAGTCTAACTTTTCTCTAAGTTCATCAGAAAAATAATTAAGTGCTAAAAAAGCGTTGTTCCCTTTATAAACTAATGATAACAAACTATTTACGCCACTTTTAGTTAATTTATTGGTGCTGCTTTTTATACAGATATAATTGAATAATTTGTCTTTATTAACCTCTTTTGAATCATAAATATAATCGTAAAAATTCTCTTTTAAGAAAACAATTTCTTGACCTTTAAATAATTTATTAGCTTCATTATAAACAATATACGTTCCAAACGGACTTTTTTCTTTCTCTCTAAAGTTTTCATCCCAATTTGTTTTTTTACAACTGGTTAGCTGTAAAATTATCCCCAGAAATAAAATTCCTTTTATTATGTAAGTTTCTATCTTCAAAGAATAGCTTTTAAAAAAGATTGATACTTATTTTGTGCTGCTACAAAATTGTTTTCGTCTACAGAAAATTCTCCATACCAAACATACGTGTAAACATAAGAAAGATAAGAAAATTTGCTTTTTAGTTCTTCGTTTTGAATTTCAAAAATATAGTCTGAATTCGTTTTATCCTTATGATAATTAATAATTTTTTTTGATGATAAACATTTTAAAGAAGTTAAATAATAATATCTAATTGCCAATCTAAATTCCTTTTGTTCAATTGCTTGCCTTAATAAAGTTTCTAAATCTATTTCATGAATATCTTCGTCTTCATAAATTAATTTCACTTTTTTTCTTTTGGATGTATTATTCGTTTTCCAGAATTGAAAATCAAACCCTAAGACTATTTTTAAGATGATAAAAATGATAATTCCTGCTAAAACAAACGGAAATATTTGACTCATAAAAAATACAAAAGCATTTACAATACCTAAATTGATAGGAGCGGAGTTGTCGTTTTTTTTCGGAACATTTTCTTTATACTGAAAATCTTTATCAGAATAGGTTTCATTTAGATTTGATGAAAAAGTTCTCTCTTTACTAATCTCTGTGCTTTTAGCATAAGCAATTGTATCAACTTTTTTTTCTACGGCAGTAGTAAGATTTTCTTGTGCATACACAAAAAAACTAAGCAATAAAAGGAGGGAAGCGATACTCTTTTTCATCTATCGGATTCCGTGTTTTCTAGCAACTAAAAATGGCAAAACCAAATAATAATAACTAATGGTTACAAGACTAAAAAGAATAATGGAAAAACAAAAAATGGTTGGCATCTTATTAGAATAACGCGTAATATATCCTTCTAAAAAAGCGGCCATAATAGTAAACGGAATGGTACTAATAAATATATAAAAAGCATCTCGAACGCCTATTTTAAAAGATTGAAAACGTTTTAAAGTTCCTGGAAATAAAATACTTGCGCCAATAATGTAGCCTGCAGCAGCTTCAATAATTATCCCGAATATTTCGTAGGTTCCATGAATCCAAATACCTTTTAGACTATCTAATAAACTATTGTTCTGATAAAAAAAAGCTTGAAAAACGGCTACCATAATTGCATTGTACACAATATAAAAACCAGTTCCGATACCTAAAAATAAGCCAGATAAAAACATATTTAAGCCAACTCTTTGGTTATTGTCATAAATACCAATAAAAGAACCCCAATTACTACTGCCTTTATAAATAGCCATTGCATCGCCACTTTCTATATTCTCTAAGGTTTGATCTACATAAGAATTTCCTAGTATTTGACGTGCAAATGACTCATCATTAAAAGTAGAAAGTAATCCTATAAAAAAACAGATAAAAAAGAAAATAAAAGAAATGTAAAAGTATTTTCTATATTGATAAGAAAGTAGCGGTACTTTATCAAAAAAGAAATATAAAAACATATTTTTAGTATTTCTTTTTGAGTCATATACCTTGTGAAAACTAGTTTTTGCTAACTTATTTAAGTAGCTAGTCACCTTGCTTTTAGGGTAATATGTTTGTGCATATACTAAATCGTTCATTATTTTAATATGCAGGTTTGCCACATCATCTGGACTTTTTTTTTCTTTATTTGAAAAATTTAGTTCAAATTCAAGCCATTTTTCCTTATTTTGCTTAATAAAAGCGACCTCTCTCATACAGAGCGAATTTAATCATTGCATGAAAACACTCCAAATAAAAACAGCACAAAATGTAAATATAAATTTTACGGTAGCAACCGTATTTCAAAGGCTTTCTGCTTTTGCGTTAGATAATGTTGTCAAATTTGCATACTTTTATTTTTCTAATAAGTTGTTTGGCTTTAGTATGTTAGACGACTCTTTAAACGGAGATGGTTGGACAATAAAAGCAGTAGAAGTGCTTTTTTTAATACCAATAACTTTTTACTCTCTGTATTCAGAAATCTTAATGGATGGCCAGACGATAGGCAAACGCTTGTTAAAATTAAAGGTTATTAATATAGACGGATTTAAACCATCAATTACAGATTATATAATGCGATGGTTTTTAAGGGTTGTAGATTTTAATTTATTTTTATTACTTTTTGTATATGTTGCCTCTCTAGGTTTAAATGACCAATATGTGTTGCTTGTTGTAATTTTCTTATTTGGTAAGTTAGTAGGTTTTTTTCTTATTTTATTTACAAATAAAAGTCAACGATTCGGAGACATTATTGCCAATACAATTGTTATTACTTTAAAGGATGATGTAAAATTCTCACAAACTATTTTAGAAGATATTCAATTTGATTATAAACCAACATATGCCAATGTTATTAAATTATCTGATAATGATTTGCGAATTATCAAAGAAACGTATAAAACTGCGGTGAAGCATAGTGATTTTAAAACACTTATTAAATTAAGATCTAAAATACTAGAGGTAACTGATATTAAATCTATTCATAAAAGTGATTTAGAGTTTATAGATACTGTTTTAAAGGATTATAACTATTATACCCAAAGTATGTAAGTATGACCTTTGAAATACTCTATTTTACATAATATAAATTATAGTACATTTTTAATTATGAATTATCCAGTGGATGATTCATAATTAAAAGATTCCATTAAAAAAATGATAGCTATAATTCTATATTATGTAAAATATCCCATAAAGCTTTGAACATACAATAAACATTCGTCTGGGGGTGTTTTAAAATTCGTCAACAAGTATTAATAATAATTCTGTAGAATCTCGTATTTGGAATTATTCAATAATATTTTTTGAATACGTTATTCTAATAAACATTCGAACTATAATAATTTGTAGCTATAATTCGTCATTATGTTAAATTGCCTCTTGCCAAAACGCTCGATTGCTTTTTAAAAATAATTATGCTACGCAGTAATTTTTTTAAACACAATTTTCCAACGCTTGCCAACGCACAAAAGCTAACATTTTTAGTTTGTATAAAACTTTGTTATTCTATAATAATCCGTCAATATTTTTTTCCAATAACATTTTAGTCAACTTTCCACAAGAGCATAAATTTTAAGAAAAATAAAATTCTATGCACTTGTTTTAATACAGTATTTGTAAAACATTTTCTGGTTTTTAGAGTTTAATGAAATTTAGAAATGGAATTAAAAATTGTTAGTTTTAAGAGTTAATTATTATCTTTTTTTCTTGATAAAAAAAGAAACAAAAAAATCAAGGCTCACATATAAATTTGGAAACAATCACGGCTCAATCGCTATATTTTAGAATAAATTCTAATGATTAATTTTACTTTGAAAAGGTTTTAAACTTTAGATTATCAATAGTATTTATTGCTAACTCTCTAAAATATGTACGCTCATTCGCCTATTATTTTGCCAAATTTATATTAGGCCAAGTTTAACATCGAGATTCTATTTTACATTATATTATAAAACTATACTTTTGGTTTATCAGTCATAATTACTTTAATTTTGTATTATTACACTTTTACAATGTAATAAATAATAAAAATATAAAAAATATGGATACTATTCGAAAAAACAACTCTACTAACGAATTAGATAAAACTGACGAACAAATAATTAGACTCTTACAAAAGAATGCGAGATTATCTAATAAACAAATTGCTGCAGAAGTTGGTATTGCAGAGTCTACCTGTTCTGAAAGGATGCGTAAATTACAGCGAAAAAAAATATTTTTCGGGTTTCACGCTATTGTTGATTCTTCTAAACTTGGTACCAATATAGAAGCAATGGTTGCTATAAAATTAACCAAAAACACAAAAGATGAAGTTGAAGATTTTAAAAAATCAATGTCTTTGTTACCTGAGGTTGTTAATATTTATCACCTAGCAGGTCAAATTGATTTTCTGCTTTACATTGCAGTAAGAGATAAAAATCATTTAAGAGATTTTGTAATGGATTATGTTACAAAAGATTATGTAAAAAGTTTAGAAACTTCTTTGATTTACGATTTTTCACACAACCCATTGTTTCCTATTTATTTAGATAATGAATAAAGGAGAAATTCTAATTAAAATATTGATTAGATCTTCTCCTCTATACTTGCTAATTGAAAAAATAAATTATATTTATATTTTTAACTTGAAACAAACAACTTTGGTTTCAGACATCGCTTCAATAGCAGATTTTACGCCTTCTCTACCTATTCCGCTGTTTTTAACGCCGCCAAAAGGCATAGCATCAATTCTATAATCTGTAGAATCGTTAATCATTACACCAGCGCACTCTAGTTCATTAATTGCTTTATGTGTATTATTAATATCATTCGTAAAAATTGCAGTATGCAAACCAAAAGGAGATTTATTACAGCATGCTATTGCTTCCTCTAAATTTTTTATTTTTGAAATAGTTACTACGGGCCCAAAAACTTCTTTGCAATTGGCGATATCATTATTACAGTCAGCCTCCAAAATGGTTGGCACATAACAATTTCCAATTGTTTTTCCTCCACTAATTATTTTTGCTCCATGATTTATGCTTTCGGCAACAAACAGCTCAATCTGATTAATTGATTCTTTACTAATAATTGGTCCAATATCTATATCTTCTGATAAAGGTGAACCAATTTTTAAAGTAGCAGTTAATTGAGAAAAATTATTTAAAAATGAATCGTAAATACCCTCTTCAACAAAAATTCGTTTTACACCAACACAATTTTGGCCACTTGCAAAAAATGCTCCTGAAACACAAGATTGAACAGCGTCTTCTACATCAGCATCAGACAAAACGATTACAGGAGAATTAGAACCCAATTCCATCACTATTTTCTTTAGACCTGCTTTTCTCTGGATAACCTTTGCTGCTTCTACTCCACCCGTAAAACTTATTAATCTTATTCTATCATCGCTAATGAGCGCATCACCAAAGTATTCTGGAGAACCTGTAATTACACTTAACATTTCTTTTGGTAAGCCAGCTTCAGAAAGAATTTCACTAAACTTAATGGCTACTAAAGGTGTAAAATCACTTGGTTTTAATATAACAGGATTTCCAGCTGCAATTGCTGGCCCTAGCTTGTGACAAATTAAGTTTAAAGGATCATTAAAAGGTGTAATGGCAACAACAATACCAATTGGTACTTTTACTTCGTACCCAGCTCTGTCTTCTGAACCTGGAACTGCGTTAAACGGAATAGTGGCTCCAATTATTCTTCCTGCTTCTTCTGCAGAAAGTTGCATGGTATTTAAAGCTCTAGTAACTTCTTTTCTTGCCTGAACTATTGTCTTTATTCCTTCTGTTGCAATGAGATTCGATAATACATCAAATTCTCGCTCCATTATAGTTACGGCTTTTCTAAGAATCGCTATTCTTTTTGAAGCTGGCATTTTTTTACCAATTGCCTCTCCTATTTTTGCTAAATCAAGTGCATTCATCACATCTTGCTTCGTTGACTGAGGAACTGTTCCGATTTTATCTCCAGTATAACTATTATAAACAGATACCGTACTAATGTTTTTATTATCTATCACCATGTTTTGAAGTTTAACGGTTAACTATTGATATAATATCATTATACAAAGCAAAACCAGTTTCAATTTTACCTGCTCCTGCTCCAACGATTGTAGTATCTCCTAAAATACTAGACGTGATTTTTAAAGCATTCGTAGCATCAGAAATACCATATAGTGAATCATTCATTGAAATTAGTTTAGGGCAAACTAAACCATGAACCATACCTTCTTGATCCTTCCAAACGCTTCCAGTTAGTTTCCATCTTTTATTATTTGCTGCTGCTTCTTTTACATCTGAAAGTGTAATTTTAGATATTCCCTTTACCTCAATATCTTCTTGAATTAATTGCACATCAAAAACAACATTTGCCAAAATCATTACTTTAGCCAACGTGTCTAATCCTTCAACATCACTTGTAGGATCTGCCTCTGCATATCCTAGTTTTTGTGCCTGTGAAAGTGCATCATTATAAGACATTCCTAATTCCATTTTAGATAAAATATAATTAGATGTTCCGTTCATAATACCACTTACAGCAGTAATATCTGAACCTAAAAGACCATTGTTTAAAACATTTATAATAGGTGTACCACTCATTACAGTTCCTTCAATTGCTACCATTTTTCCCTTTAGTTTAGCTAAATTAATGATGTGTTCATGCGCTACAGCAAAAGGACCTTTATTAGTAGTAACAACATGTTTACCTGAATTTAGTGCAGTTTCTATATGAGATATTGCTGGTTGCCCTGTTTTAATATCTGTGAAGCTAGCCTCAATGATAATATCTGCATCAATTTCTTGTATCGCTTTAGGAATGTCAAGTATATTCTCTGATAACAAACTATAATCATCATTATTGGCATTTGTGAGCACATCATGCATATTAATACCATTAGCATCAATCTTACTACCTTTCATGATATCTAAAATACCTACCGTTTGTATTTTTAAATTTTTAGCCAGCGGTAATACCGACTTATTTCTTAAGATAATTTCAGCTAATCCTTGTGATACAATTCCAAATCCTACATATACTATTTTTACCATTTGTAATTATTTAAATTCATGTTTATGCTACAAATCTAAAGATATATTCATATTGAATAATTATTATCGTAAACTATTCTGTTATTGTGTGTTTTTAGTAAATTATATGCGATTGTTAATGCAAAACATATTTAAAACAAAATTTAAATCGTTCGTAAAACATTTTATTAAGTAGATAAATTTTTACTAGAGAATTTTGAGATCTAACTTTAATGTATATTTTAATATAACCTAAGGTTATAATTGAAAACTATAGCAAGAATATAATTAGTTTTATTTTTCCATTCCACACATATTATGCTTCCCTCCTACGTCATCTCGACTACGCTCGATACAGGCTAGCATAAAAAGTGTTCCATTAACATTGTAGAAGAAACTTTTGAGAATAAATTTTTTTAAGAAACTGAAGATAAACTTTCGCTTTTAAGCAAAGCTCAAATTACATAACGCAGAACATTATAGTACATTTTTAATTATGAATTATCCAGTGGATGATTCATAATTAAAAGATTCCATTAAAAAAATGATAGCTATAATTCTCTATTATGTAAAATATCCCATAGAGCTCTGAACGTTCAATAAACATTCGTTTGGGGGTGTTTTAACATTCGTCAACACGAGTGTCAATTATAATTCCGTAGAATCTCGTAATTGATATTATTCAATAACATTTTTCAAATACGTTATTCTAACAAACATTCGAACTATAATAATTTGTAGCTATAATTCGCCATGGCGCCTGTGCTGAGTTTTATTGAAGTATTAAATTGCCTCTTGCCAAAACGCTCGATTGTTTTTTAAAACTTAAAGCTGAAAAAAGCTTTTATTTTTAAACACAATTTCCCAACGCTTGCCTTAGTTTATATTGAGCGCAGTCGAAATACACAAAAGCTAATTTTTAGATTTCTTCAAAATTTGTAATATCAATTAAAATTCTGCTGTAATTTTTTTCTAATAACATTTTCGTAAACTTTCCACATTATTTGAAAACAATTATCCTGTGGATGATTGTTTTTAAATAGCTTTCAAATAAAAGAAAAATAAAATTCTATGCACTTGTTCTAATATTGCATTTGTATAATACTTTCTGGTTTTTAGAATTTAATGAAATTTAGAATTGGAATTAGAAATTGTTAGTACCAATGGTTAATTATTATCTTTTTTTCTTGACCCTTCGACTTCACTCAGGATAAATTCCAAAAGAAACAAAAAAGCTTGTGCTGAGTTTACCGAAGTATCAAGGCTCACATATAAATTTGGAAACAATCACGGCTCAATCGCTATATTTTAGATTATTTAGCGTTAAGAAAATGTACCCAAAGTACATTTTTAGTTAAATATTGTAAATTATAACGTGTTGCTAACTCTCTAAAATATTACGCTCATTCGCCTATTGTTTTACCAAATTTATATTAGGCCATTTACCAACGCATCATCTGGGTAAAAATAAAGTAATTTTAGCTTAATGAATTGTTATTTACAAACTCCAAAAACCTCGGTTTATATTGTTCTGAAACTGTAATACGTTGTTTATTAATAATAATCTGACTACGTTCTATAACATCAATGTTTTTTAGTGACACAATAAAAGAACGGTGTACACGCATAAATTGTGTTTCTGGCAGTTCTTCTTCTAACTTTTTTAAACTCATTAAAGTAAGAATAGCTTTTGGGTTATCCTTTAACCAAATTTTTATATAATCTTTTAAACCTTCAAAATATAAAACATCTGCTAATTTAATGCGTAGTTGCTTGTATTCAGATTTTACAAACAGAAATTCTTTTTCCTCATTAACGATGGGTTGCTTCTGCCCTTTTACCAACTCAAACCAAGTATTTGCTTTATTGGCAGCAGCTAAAAATTCAGCATAATCAAAAGGTTTCAATAGATAATCTAAAGCTTCTACTTTAAAACCCTCTAAAGCATATTGGTCGAAAGCTGTTGTGAAAATGACGCGTGTTTCTTTTGGTAACATTTTAGAGAATTCAATACCTGTTAAATCGGGCATTTGAATGTCTAAAAAAAGCAAATCTACAGGTTCTGTTTTTATAAATTCCATGGCTTCAATAGCACTACTACACTTCTTTTTAAGAACTAAAAACGGTGTTTTATCCACATAACTTTCTACTAAATTTAGAGCCATTGGCTCATCATCTACAATAACACATGTTATTTTTAGGTTGCTCATAATTTAGTTGATTTCAATTTCTAATTGTGCAATATAACGATCATCTTTTACAATGGTCTTAAAACTACTTTTGTTTGGGTATAATAATTCTAAACGCTTTTCAATATTTGGAAGACCAATACCTGAACCACTTTTATCATCTGTCTTTTTTGGTAAATTATCGTTTTCAATTGTAAATAAAACAATTTTTTTATCAAGCGTCATTTGAATATTAATATCACTTTCTTTAGTTGCTGAAACACCATGTTTAAAAGCATTTTCTATTAATGAAATGAATAATAATGGTGCAATTTTGATTCCTGTTTCTTCCGAAGGGAAATTATAAGTTACTTTTGTTTTATCAGTAACTCGTAATTTCATTAAATCGATATACTTTTTCATAAAATCGATTTCTTTTGAAAGTGACACAGTCTCTTCATTAGTATCGTATAGCATATATCGCATTAATTTACTTAACCCATGAATAGAAGTTTTTGCTTGCTCTGGCGATATATCTACCAATGCATAAATATTATTCAACGAATTAAAAAAGAAATGCGGTTGTAATTGGTAATGCAAATGTTGCAATTCTGATTTCAACTTAATATTAGCGGCTTCCTTTCGCTCTGCTTCGGTTTTAACCCAACGTTGTGTTGTTTTTATAGTTATAGAAAATAATAGTGGTGCCAAAAATAAAAGCGTTTGAATATAGATAAACATTTTTATCCGTGGTTTACTAGCATCTGAATTACTTGGACGTTGCTTAACAAGTTCGTTAAAAAAAGTGGTTTCAATATTTTCTCTCAATAATAAAAAACCTGCTATAAGCATGAGATTTACTATTATAAAGTGAACCATTTTTTTAGTAAACAAAAATCGGTCAATTAGTATAAAATAATTTAGGTAAAACACAACCGCATAAAAAACTAATGGAATCCAAAAATGTGAAATTATTCGGTTTAAATCTTGTTCTTGTCCATATGATAATAAATAAGGCATGCTAAATAACACGAGCCATATAAGCAAATGAGAAAGAATTGAAATGTTTTTATTTTTGTACATAGTTTATTATTCGTAACGTAAAGCAGTTATTGGATCTAAAGCTGATGCTTTTCTTGCAGGATACCATCCGAAGAAAATACCAGTTACAGCACACACTGCAAAAGAAATCACAATAGAATACAAAGCAACACTTGTTGGCCAATTTAAGAATTTTTCTATTAATACCGTAGAACCTAGCCCTAATAAAACCCCTAAAAGCCCACCGGTAATACTTATTAAAATAGCTTCGATTAAAAACTGCATTAAAATATCGGATCCCTTACCTCCTACTGCCATACGCAAACCAATCTCTTTGGTACGTTCTTTTACAGAAACATACATGATGTTCATAATACCAATACCTCCAATTAATAAAGAAATACTAGCAACTGCCACTAATAATAAAGTTAACATCTCACTTGTAGAACTAAATGTAGAAATAAGCTCTTCCATAGATTGTACACTAAAATCGTCTTTATTTGGATTAGATATTTGATGTTGTACTCTCATAATTTTCGAGACTTCAATTACCGCATTTGGTGCATCGTCTTCACTTACTGCCGAAGCCATAATTTGATTGATATAATCAATTGCTAAAATACGTTTTTGCACTGTTGTATAAGGTGCAATTACCACATCATCTTGATCTTGACCAAAAGTATTTTCCCCTTTTACTTCTAATACACCTATTACTTTAAACGGAATATTATTAAAACGAATCATTTGTCCAATAGGATCTTGCCCATCCGGAAATACATTATCAACAACCGTCTGACCAATAAGCGCCACTTT
The DNA here is from genome assembly GCF_002954665.1 of Polaribacter glomeratus. Taxonomy (GTDB): domain Bacteria; phylum Bacteroidota; class Bacteroidia; order Flavobacteriales; family Flavobacteriaceae; genus Polaribacter; species Polaribacter glomeratus. The sequence goes on from NZ_MSCM01000001.1 coordinate 890,972, forward strand.
AGCCGCTGTTTTTACTTCCGTATTTGTAAACATACTGCCGCTTTGCAAATCGACTACTTTAATTTTTAGATAATCTGGATTTACGCCATATATATTTGAAGGCCAGTTGTTAGAACCATTTATAACTTGTCCTTTACCAGTAACCAATGGTGTTGCATAACTTAAAAAGGTGGCTTGTGCTTTAATGGCTTCATAATCTTTAAGTTTAAGCGTTTGCATCTCATCTGCACTTGCGCGAACACCACCACTTGAAGCAGAAGCAGGTCTAATAGTAATAATATTAGAGCCCATACTTGAAATATTTTCTCGGATACTTTCTTTAGAACCTTCACCAATAGCGAGCATTGCTATTACAGAAGCCACACCTATAATGATGCCCAACATAGTAAGTAATGTTCTCATTTTATTAAGAACGATGGCTTTAAAAGCGATTTTGAATAAATTTAATAGTCTCATAATTAATGGTCTTCTTTAGGTAATTTTGCTAACTGTTCTTCTGCCGATTGTACTTTGTGATTTTTATAATCCTGAATTATATTTCCATCTTTTAAAACAATGGTTCTACTGCTAAACGTTGCAATATCCTGTTCGTGCGTTACAAACGTGATGGTAATGCCTTGTTTGTTTAAGTCTTGAAACAAAGACATAATTTCGTAAGACGTTCGTGTGTCCAAGTTTCCTGTGGCTTCATCGGCAAGTATCATAACAGGATTATTAACTAATGACCGTGCAATGGCAACACGTTGTTGTTGCCCTCCAGAAAGTTGTGAAGGCGTATGGTCTAATCTGTCGCCCAAGCCTACTTTTTGCAAAGCTTCAATAGCACGTTTTCTGCGTTCTTCTGTGGAAACTTTACTGTTATATAAAAGCGGTAATTCTACATTTTCAATAGCAGATGTTCTTGCCAATAAATTATAGGATTGAAAAATAAATCCAATTTTTTCATTACGTATGGTTGCCAATTGATTTTTAGTAAGGTCTTTTACCTTGACACCATCAATTTCATAAGTTCCTGATGTAGGTTGGTCTAAACAACCCAATATATTCAACATCGTACTTTTTCCAGAACCAGATGAACCCATAATGGTTACAAACTCACCTTCTTTAATGTCAAACGAAATCCCTTTTAAAGCGTGAACCGTTTCATTGCCCATCTTAAACTCACGTTTTAAGTCTTCTATTTTTATTATTTCTTTGTTCATCTTTTTATCTATTTCTTCCGCCTCGCGTTTGTTGTGGCATAAATGGACTTTCGCTTTTATCTGTTGTTTTTGTTTCAGAAGCACTAACGCCTTCTAAACTGTACACTAATTTATCACCTTCAGAAATTCCTTCTAAAATTTGAACGTTAACGCCATCACTCGCACCCAAAGTTACTTTTTGAGCTTTAATTTCGCCATTGCTGTTGTAAACCCAAACAACGCTACCATTACTTCTTTCTGTAGGTCTTTCATTTGTTTGTTGTACCGTAAGATTTTGCTGTTCATTATAAGCTGTTAACTCTGGACGTGTTGGTTTAAAGTTAATGGCTTTGGCTTCGGCAGTTAATACATCATTTAATTCCAAGGTGTAAATTGAAATGGTTGCTGTTAAGCCTGGTTTTAATTTTAAATCTGGATTGTCTGCTTTTATAACCACTGTGTAAGTAACAACATTAGAAGTTATTGTTGGGTCTAAACGTACTTGTGTTACTTCTCCTTCAAAAGTTTCGCCAATGTATGCATCTACAGTAAAAGTAACGCGTTGCCCTTGTTTTACTTGCCCAATGTCTGCCTCATCTACATTTGCTTCTACTTGCATTTCTTTTAAATCTTGTGCAATTGTAAACAAAGTTGGTGTGCTTAAACTTGCAGCAACAGTTTGTCCTTCATCAATAGCTCTTGATAAAACAACTCCATTTATTGGCGAATAAATATTTGCATATCCCAAATTTGTTCTCGCAGATTGTAAATCAGATAAACGTTGTGTTACTGTACCTTTTGCTGTTTCATAATTAAATGTAGCTTCATCAAAATCTGATTTACTAATTACTTGATTATCATATAAAGACTTTTGTCGGTCATAAATCGTTTTCATATAATTTCTTTGATTTACAGCATTGTCATATACAGCTTGTGCTTGTATTTTAGATGCGTTTAAATTGGTTTTATCCAATTCTGCAATTAATTGTCCTTGTTTTACTTCGCTATTATAATCTACATATATTTTTTCTACAACTCCAGATACTTGTGTACCCACTTCTACTTGCGTTATGGGTTCCATAGTTCCTGTTGCAGTAATCATGGTAGTTACATTTCCTTTTTTTGCTAAAATTGTTTTGGCTTCTATAATTACTGCATCATTTTGATTGAAATAAAAGTAGGCAACTACAGCAAGTAAAATGATAACAATACTGCTTATGATGATGTTTTTTTTTGCTTTCATAATTTTGTTTCTTAAAGTTTAATTGAGTTTCCTTGGTAAAATTGTAATAGTTGATGGTATAAAATATTTAAGTATTTAGATTGTAAAAAGTTTTGTTGAGCGTTTGTATACGTATTTTGACTAATCACTAAATCTGTAGTGTTTAAATCGCCTAATTCATACTTTTTTTGTGCTAGTTTGTAAGATTCTGCTGCTGCCTTTTTTGAAGCATTAGAAGCAATAACCTGCTCTTGTGCAGAGAGTGCATTTTGATAGGCTGTTTCTACTTTTCTATATACTTCGTTTTCTGTAGATTTCTTTTTGATTTCTGCTTTTTCGATATTTATAGTGGCAGTTTGTACAGCAGCTTTGGTTTGATTTCTATTAAAAATAGGAATCGTTAAAGACAACCCTAATCTTTGATTAAAATTTACATCAAATTGATATGAAAAAGAATTATTATTGATACTTGTATAACCAGAACCTAAACTCCCAGATAAAGCCAATGTTGGTAAAAATGCACCTTTAGAAATTTCTAATTCCTTTTGGTTTGCTTCAATATTTAAAATACTTGCTTTAACTTCTGGCAAATACCCCAATGCATTTTTATAAATCTCAAACTTGTTTAATTCTATGTTTATAAAATCTGAATTTTCATCAATAGATTGTATTCGCATATCATCTAAAGGAGATAATTCTAACAACTGTTTTAAAACAATTATATATTGTTCATAGTCGTTTTTAGCAGCAATTACATTGTATTTATTAGTTGCAGCTTGGCTTTGTGCTTCTGTATAATCATTTAAAGCAATAGTTCCTGCTTCTAAACGAGATTTTGCTCTTAACACTTCTTTTTCTGATGCGTCTAAATTATTTTCTGCAATAACAATACTTTCTTTGCTAAATAGCGTTTGTAAATACGTTTCTAAAATATTTAAAATAATATTGTTTTTTTCTGTTTCTTCTTGATACACACTTTGCTCAAATACTATTTTATTCTGTTTAATTTGATTTTTAATTTGATTTCCTTGAAATAAAGTAACTGAAGTATTTAAACCAACATTGGTACTATTAATTTGGTCTGTTACAAAATCACTGGTAATTGGATCTATCGTATTTCCGCTTGAAAAATTTTGTGATGTACTACCAAACAAATTAGGTAATCTAGACGATTTTGCTTTGTAATAGTTTACTGCAGCAATGTCTTTATTTAAGGCAGCATCTTTAATGCTAATATTATTTTCTATAGCGTAATCAATTAGATTTTCTAAAGACCAAACTTTTATCGGTACTGTATTATCGATATCTTGAGATAATGCAACTTGTGCAAAAAATAAGCTTAAAATAATTAGATATAGTTTCATTTTTTTTGAATGTTTTAATTGAACAGATCAAAGGTGGAACTATATCCTATTTTAAGAAACTATAATAGACGCTTGGCATAATTGTCTATACGAATGAGTAAATTTTATATATAAAGTTTTTTTAATAGTTATAACTTTAGTGAATTTCAATCCCATTCCACACACATTTCACTACGCTCCTATCGTCGTTTCGTAAAAAGCGTATTCCATTGCATTTTTTAAAGAAGATTTGAGAAGAAAAAAAATAAAGAAGATTGGTGTTTTATAAAGCTTTTTACCAAAGCAAAGTGTACATAACGCAGTACATTATAGTACATTTAGATAGTAATTTCTACATAGCAGTTTTTACGGCTATTTACATATTAGTAGATATAATGACTTTAGGCTTTAACGGCATTACGTTAGTAATAATTCAAAGTCGTTGCAACTTTTTTGAAAATTGAATAAACTCGCTAGAACTTATTTAAGTTAAGGCACTAAAAATTCACCAGACCAATCGGTGTTAATTTTAGAAAACAAAATTCGTGTGTGATTAGGACGCTGTAAACGTAAATATTCAATCGTATTGGGTATTAGTTTTACGGGACAGAAATAATTTTCTTCTGGTTTGTAATTTACTTCATCAGGATTTATTATTGGCGTGCCTGGTGCTAAATTAGTGGTATAATCTTTTCGCGAAGACGCTTGCACAGTATGCCAATACGTTGCAATTTGTTCTTTATCTGTAATTAATTCTGCTTTTCCTTCGATCCGCAATTGCAATAGTTTTTTAGAATCATAAAACAAGGCGCTAAATTCAGCATTATTCTGAATATCTTTTATTTTTTGAGTTCTTTTATCCGTATAAATTACCAAACTTGAATCTAACAATGTTTTTCTTAATACAACCGTTCGCTGTCTTGGTTTGCCATTTTCACTGGTAGCCAAAACGAAATATCGAAAAGGATGTCGTTTTTTTGAGTGTCCGTTAACAAGTTCTCGTATCGTTTCTTCTAGGTATTGTTGTGTCAATTTAATTGGTTTAATTAAAACTAAATTATATCATTTTGCTTAATAAGTTGTACTAACAACTTATCAATGCGAATTTAGTTCATTTTCATTTTAACTAAAAATGACTTTAACTTAAAATTTTAATAAAATTAAGAGTATGTATTGCAAAAATAGGTGTTGTAAAACATTTATTGTACAAAGTATGCATTGGACACAATTGCTGCTTCACTCCTATTTTATTTTTTAAAATGCATTTGATTTTACTAGGAAGAAAACTTTTAAAAGAAAAAAATAGTTGCTTAAAGCAGATAAAAGATTTTATGTTTTTAAGAGATTTTACAAAATGTAGCAATTAAATAGTAACGTTGCCGAAAAACATTTTTTACTAAAGTATCAATAAGTATTGATGTTTTACAATTTTGCTGACAAGATAAATTTTCCAAAAGATTATAATAAGAAAATAAACTTAGTTTTATAAAGTCGAGAACAAATATAATTTTACCCTCGACTTTATTGTTTAAATTAGTTAGACATTTCTTGAAATTTTTTTCTGAAAGCCAAAGGACTTTTAATTTTTGGAAACACTTCTTTTGTTCCGCCTGAACCAACAATTCTAATTGTGCCATAACCAAGAATACGTCCCAAAATTCCTTGGTCAACATTTACACTTTCAATTTTTGTATGGTTCATTTCAAAAGTCTTTCTGCTTATTAAACCTGTCTTAATAATTACACGTTTGTTTGTAATTGCAAACTCGTCTGTGTATTTGTCGATTAGTGGTGCAATAAATAAGGTTAATATTGCTCTTAAATTGCAGAAAATTATCCAATGATATGTTGTTTCTAATTCAATGTGTTCGTCTTTGATTAAATTGTTATCTATATATTTGCCCATTTTATTATAATTTTAAAATTGTTTTTTTTCTCCTAGTCTTGTGGCTATTCGGTGTCGCCCTGTATTTTTTATGGTTTTAAGTCTCCAAAATAAATTTCTTTGGTCGTCGGGTTTTTCAACTGCCGTTCAGAATATGTGGTGGTTATCTTATCATTTGTCCGTTTGGTTTGTGTCTGTTAAACTTGCCCACATTGTTGTATGCAGTTTGTTGCGTGGTTTAAGCATTGACTTTAGTAAATAATTACTTACCAAGTAAGTCTGCGAGGACTTTTGTAAATTGGCTAAAACAAGTAATTTCATTTTCAAATCTTAATAGATTATTAAAGTACTTTTATTTTCCTATTTTTTTTTATAATAACGAATATTTTTTTCGCCTTGCAGATTAGGTGTTTGTGTAAGAAAAGTTGTGTGGTTTAAGCAATAAATTAAATACGGTGCTCTACCCAGTTTTTATTCAGCTATTCTTTTTCTCAAATCCATTCTTTCGTGTAAGATTCTTGTTATTTCAATATAATCCTCACTTAATGTTCGATAAAATATTATGTGTCGGTTTGCTTTAATTCCAAGAAGTTGCTTTGAAATTCCCTCGTAGTTTTTTCCTAAATCTATATTTTCAGCTATCTCTTCACAATTTGAAATTAATTCATTGTAATATTTGTCGGCTAGTTTCTCCGACCAAACTTCAAATGTATATTGCCAAATTTTTGATAAATCAGCAACAGCTTTGTTCGTCAGTTTATATTTTGACATTCGAATTTTTTTTCGCTTTTAGTGATTCAAGATGTTTTTTTGGGTCAAAATCGTGAGCAATTCCGCTGTCAATCCCTTCTTGAATTGCATTTTTCAAAGCAATAACTTTACTTTCTTCTTCTTCCAAAAGTCTTAATCCAGCACGAATAACTTCGCTAACGTTTTTAAATCTTCCTTCCTTAATGCTAATTTGGACGAATTGGTCAAAATAATTTCCGAGTGATATTGAAGTATTTTTGTTCATTATGGAGCTAATTTAATTCAAATATACCAAAATTTGGTATAACCTCAATTTTTTTTTCATATTGCGTAGAACTTTGTTGTATGTGAAAAGTAGGCGATTTCGAAGCACAAACCTTTCGTATAAACACAAACTTTGATACAAGCTAAAAGCTTTAGATTTAACACTAACTCGCCTATTTTTATATACATTGTTATGCCTTTGCCCTTTTTCTATTCGGCATTTTCGTTAATATTCATCATCATATTGTAGTGTCCTTCGTGATTGGTTAAAAGGAATATGTCCTTAAAAACCTTTTTATAAGTTTCAATAGTTCTGTCTTGTAGTTCAATATACAAATCGTCATTAATGCTGTGCGAGCCATCATTAATCCAGCTTATTAAAGACCTGCAAATTTCTTGTTCTTCTTTGGTTGCAAACTTTTGAATTAAGTAATCGTCTCCATATTTTCCAAGTAATCTAAAGTAATTTTCAATAATTCTCCGCATTATATTTTGTATTGTTAGGCTTGAAATCGGACTTTCGTTTTTCAGCTCTTGCCACAAAAGTTCATATGAACTTTGTATTGGGTTTTCCATTAAAAAACTTTGTAGAGTCGTAGCCTTATCTTTCTTTCGTAAAATCCAAAAGTTGGTTTTGTTACATTTTTTTGTTCTTCCGTCAATGAATGAAACTTCTTTGTGAAAGTAAACATTGTGGGTTAATAATATTAGTTGTTTGATATTTCCAGTTCCTAATTTTATCTCTTTTATAATCTCCTTGATTAACGTACTAACAACAAACAATATATTGCTGTCCAAACTTGAAATAGGGTCATCAACTACTAAAATTCTTTCATCATTTACCGAATCTTCAGATATACTTCCTTTTGCCAATTGCAGATAATAAAGGAAAGTAATAAATGTTATTTCTCCTTCACTTAAAGTTGTTTCAGCAATAGTTCCGTCTTCTCGTTGAATTTGATAAAATCCTTCTTCTGATGTTGGCACAATTTCAAAATTTAAAAAGCCGTAGGATTTTAGTAATCTGTTAATTTCATTTATAGTTGGTTGAATACTCGTAAAATTCTTACTCAAGTTTTTGATTTCCAAATCTAATAAATTAAACTCTATTAATTTTGCATCTATTTGAGTCTTTAATGTTATGATTCCAACGATTAAACCATTCTTCACGGTGTTGAATTGCGTTATTTCAGTTTTGTATTCTTCAATTAATAACTTCCAAATTGCCTTAATTAAACTGTTTTTTTCTGTGTTGAAGTTTGCAACTATATCATTATGAGCTTTTATTTCTGCATTTGCATTAACAACTAATTCAGAAATCAAGTCCAATTGTTCTTTTAAAGAAATCAATTTAATGCTTCTGCTTGGTTCCTTTACTTTATTGCTCAACAATTCGGAATTTGCAGTAATTTGACTTATGAAGGTTTTTAAGAATGCTGAATACCTGTCGATATTAAGTTTTGAATTCTTAAAATCTTTTTGATTTGTTTCTAAAGAATTTAGTTCGTTGATTAAATTTTGAGTTAGAGAATTATACTCTTGTTTCAACTCTTTAATAGATTTTATATCGCTCAAATAAGTTTCATCAAAGAAACTTTCTAATTGATTTTTAAAATTTAAAGTTATTGTTTTTTCTTGACAAAATGGACATGTTTCATCTTCTTGAAGATAATCTCTCCCTTGATTTACCCAGTCATTAATATTTAATTTCTGAATGAGTTTAGCAATATCCACATCAGCTTTACCTACAATGATTTTCTTCCAGATTTTTTTGTTTTCGATTTCAATAATCCGTTCAAAATCAAGCGGATTTATCGTTGTTATAGTTTCTGGAACTTCTCCAAAAATTGTTTTTGCTTTCTGTTTGAGATTTGCTAAAGTTTCTAAAGTTGCTGTATTTGTGCCAAATTCTTGCAAAAATTTGTTCTTGAAACTTTCCTTTTGTAAGGTTCCAGTAAATGCTTCTTTAAAAGTTGGTTCATATTTCTTGTAAATTTTTGTCCAAGTTTTTTCTTTAAAGTCGTTTTCTAATGTTTCTTTTTTTTGAATTTGAGAAGTTTGTGTTTCTCTTTTTTTTATTCCATCTGCTTTTAGAGCCTTTAATTCTTCAGTTTTATCCGCAATAGCTTTCACTTGTTCCGCTGTTGCTTCTCCAAGAGTAAAAACACCAATCAATTTTCCTTTTCCAAAATTTCTTTCTCGAAACTCTTTGTTATAAACTAATGTGTCTAAAGGAATATCACTTTGCCAAGCTAATGAGCAATTAAAAAACTTTTCGTCAGAGTTATCGTAAAGATAATTTGAAATTGTTGTTTTGCCACAACCATTTGCACCATAAATGAAATTAACTTTCTTTAAGTCAAGTATTTGAATGCCGATATTGTCGTAAGTTGCAAAGTCTTTTATGGTAATATTTTCTATCATTTCAGGTATTTAAATTGGATTGTTTGTTTTTTGCAGTTTGTTTTCTTTAGGTGAGTCACAACGTGTTTGTATAAACAAAGTCGTGTTTTTTGTGTGCGAGGAATTTCCGAAGGAAATACAGAAGTAGCAAAAATGCAACTGCCGTTGATAAAGCACTAATTTAGTAATTTTTTTTATACGTTGTTGTGTGTAGTTTTATTAAATTAACGATTTTGAATAATTTATTTTAATAATTTTCATAACTATTTAATAAATTAGTTACAGAATTTTTTGATGAATTTCTGGGCATCAGTATTTCCCAACGATTTTGCTTTTTGAAAGTCAAGACAAGCACCTTCTTTATTATTGGAAAAAAACTTTATACCACCTCTTGTTATATATGATAAGGCGTTACTGGGTTCAATTTTTATAGCTATATCACAATCTTTAATTCCTCCATTAATATCATTTAAACTTGCTTTAGTCATACCTCTGCTGGTATACGCTAAACTATATTTTGGATTAATTTCAATTGCTTTATTGAAATCTGATAAGGCGCCTTCATAATTTTTCAACAAGGAGTTTGCAAGACCCTTGTTGTAATATGCAAGTGAAAATTTTGGATTTATTTTTATAGACTTGTTATAATCATAAATTGCACTTTCAATTTGTCCCATCTTTACTTTTATTAGACCCCGATTATGATAGGAAATTGGAAGATAAGGATTGATTTTAATTGATTTATTTATTTCAGAAATTGCTTCATTAAATTTATTTAAATTATGCTGTATTGTTCCTTTATTAAGATAATGATAAGCACCATATGGCAAATTTAATTCCTTTGTTTTGTTGTTTTTATTCTTTATGATATCTTTTAAAAAATTTAGATGTATTACATAATCACCAGAGGAATTTACTTTATTTGTCAGAATAAAACCTCCTGCAAATATAACACCAACAACTTTTCCTTTTTCATTTATTACTGCACTTCCGCTATTTCCAGGAAAAGTAGAAATTGTTGTTTTTATAATGCCAGAATTGTTAAACAAACTAATATATTCTACTATACCCTCTAAAATGATTTCTGAAGAATTTTCAGGATTTACAAACGTATAAACTTTTTCTCCAATTTTTGGTGTGGATTCTGCTATTTCAAAAGCTATTCCATCTAAAGTTGGTACTGATAATATTGCTAAATCATTTTGATTATCTATTGCTAAATATCCGCTTATTTTATGTTTTTTATTAGTTCCATTAATTACTACGTAACCATTAGTTAATCCCTCAATTACGTGTAAATTAGTAATAACTTTTCCTTTTTCAAGAATAAATCCACTTCCATACTTTTGTGTGTTATTTGACTGAAATATAGTTACATTAGATTTTGAATGTTTATAAAGATTTTCCTTTAATGACTGGCTAATTAATGAAAAAGGAATAGCTAATATTATTATAAAAATTATGTTTTTTTTGATTTTGACCATTTTTAGTTTAAAAATTTATTTGATAATAATGATATTGAAATCAATACTAATGCCATAATCCAAGATTGAAAATATAAGGTTTTTAAGGGGATTTTATCTTTTCTATTTGTAATACTACTAACTATTTTCATAACTATGAGGCTAATTAAAGTAAGTCCCATAATTATAACAAAATATGCTAAAATTTTAGTTGAAATTTCTAAAAAATCCCAATATAAAAAATCAGACTTTACTAACGGAATGATAAAACTTAATATTAAACTCACTAATATTGTAATTATTACTTTCTTCAAAATTTCTTTTTTAAATTACACACAACTTTTTATATACAATCAATTGCTTTCTTTTATTATCATTTTCTTGATGATAATAAATCATTTTGTAGCTATTAAAAAAGGAGTTATAAATAGATTCTAGTTTTTTTAGTGCAAAAAACCAGTATGTAATTTTAATTCTTCTAAATAGCATTGAAATATATTAAAATAATTAATAATAATTATCCTTTTTTTAAATTAAAAATAAGTTTCCTGTTTATTAACTATTAATTTTTTTAACCTAATTAAATAATTTCTAACCTATTATATCCTTTTTTTAACTTTTCTAAACAGTTACATTTTATTTTTAAACATAAAATTAACACTCAATGTGTAAATATCTAAAATCAGATTGCATATTATTTACGGGTTTCCCTAACCTAGAGCAATTTTTTAAGAAAAAACGACTTTTTTTTTGCTAATAATCCCCCAAAACATCAAAAAAAAAGCAATATGTAAGCTATAAATTATACTAAAAAACAGCTTTTCACCCTCTTTTTAGCCCTAAAAAAGAGATTTTAAGGCTAAAACCAACCTCCTTTTTGTCTAAAAAAAAATAATTTGCCTAAAAAATCCTCTGTAAATTAACTTATAAGCACTTTTAAAAAGCTTACAAGGTTTTGTACTAAAGCTTATAAGGTTTTACTAAGAAGCTTATAAGGTATTGCTTAAAAGCTTGCAAGGTTTTACTTAGAAGCTTATAAGCAGTTTTGGTTTTTTTTGGCACTTTTGGGCATAAAAAAACCTCAATAACAATTGTTTATGAGGTTTAAAAATTAAAAAAAGAATAGACTTACATTTTATTAGAAGTTGTAAAATCGATTGTTTTTATATTTAAAGAACTTTTAATTCTTTTATCGGGTCTAAATTTTATGCGCACATCTTTTACCGAGTTTGCAGATACTTCATCGGCAGTTTCTTCTGCTTCTGAACTTACAGAAATATTAAATGTGCCTAACTTGTCTAGTTTTACAATTTTACCTTGTTTTAATTCGTCTACAATATTGTGAATTAAAGACAAAATAACAGCATAACAGTCGCCTTCTCTAACGGTACTTTGATGTGCTACTAAATAGGCTAAACGCTCTAAATCTGTTTTACCAGAACCTACTGCTTGCGCATAAAATTTATTGTCTGCCACACGATCTTGTGGATTAGACTTACTAATTGCTATAATTTTTACCATACTAAAAAATGTTTTAAAAATGCATTGCTTTTATAGAGGCAGCAATACAAAGACCCCCTTTTAGCGCGCTTTAAAACTCGGCAATTGTTTGCCAATACCACATACGTCTTTATATAGTATAACTGTTTGTATGTAAAATACTCACAGGAGTTTAGACTAATAAATTTAAGTCATGCTTTTTACCCAATGCAGTTTATTGTACTGCTTTAAAATATTAACAAAATATTTTTTGGTAAGCTAAAAGAAAGTTGTAATTTTATAACTGCGAAATTAAACTATACACTTCTTTAAGTGTTACCGGTTTTTAAAAGTCTTAAAGTATTTTCTTTAAGGCTTTTTTCTTTTTGTAAATATACGACTTACTTCTGTTGTTAAAAATTAATTTATCAACAGGTTATCCGCATTTTTTTAATGAATTTTTAAAAACAGTACAAAAAGTATATTTTAAAAAAAAGAATGTTTTAAAGGCGTTAAAATTCGTTTCTATTATTTTTTTCTTTTTTGGTTACTTTATTGTTTTCAAAAAAGCAAAACAATCCTATTAATTTTCATGTGTAAATCATAAAATGGCGCTGCTTTTTGCAATGGCTGCAAAATTATCCTTCTTTTCTTAAAACTTCTAAAGGTGCACTTTTTAAAACGCTTCTAATATTGCTTAAACCAATGAGTAAAACTAAAAGTGTAATTCCGGGTAGAAAAACTAAAAACGGAACTACCGAGGGTATAAACGGTTCTTTAAATACTAAAGTTGCTATTAATTGACTGCTAATAAGCGATAATAAAATACCAACTAAACTACCCAACATGCCTAAATATACATATTCAAGAGCAGTAATTTGTAGAATTTGTGAACTTTTTGCACCTAACGTTCTTAATAATACACTTTCTTTTATGCGTTGATATTTACTGTTTCTAACAGAACCAATCAAAACAATAATACCTGTAAGAATACTAAAGAAAGCCATAAAGTTAATAATCCATGCTATTTTGTTTAAAACATCTTCTACAATTGTAAAAATTTGTCTTAGATCTAAAATAGAAATAGTTGGAAATTTCTGCACCAAATCTCGTTGTAAATCCGCAGAACTAGCATCATTTGGCACATACGTGGTTAACACGTTAAACTGCGGTGCATTTTCTAAAACGCCAGCCGGAAAAACAATAGAAAAATTGAGTTGCAAATTTGCCCAATTTACTTTACGGATGCTGCCAACATTCGTTTCCATTAAAACTCCTTGAATATTAAACACCACCACATCACCAATATTTAAACCAGCATCTTTAGCAATATTATCGGCTATAGAAATTAAAATAGGTTCGCCTGGTTGCATTTGCTGTACCCAAGTTCCTGCTATTATTTCTTCGGATGCTATTAATTCACTTCTATACGTAGTTCTAAACTCGTGGTTTAAAATCCAACTATTAATTTCTGATGTAGAATCTTGACGAATATCATTAACCAATCGTTCTTTAATTCGTTGCATTCTCATGGTTACAATAGGTATATTATCAATAATTTCTAAACCTTTTGGTATGATTGTATTTATAACAGCTTCTTTTTGTGTGTTTTGCACATCCATTAAAATAATATTCGGATCCTTTGTTCTGTTCTCTACAGATGTTTTTGCCAATAAAATATCTTTGGTAAAATACAAGGTGCTAATTAAAAAAGTTCCCAATCCTATAGATAAAATTAACACCATAGTTTGGTTATTAGGGCGGTATAAATTTAACAAACTTTGGCGCGTTGTAAAACCCCAATTAGAAGGAAAATATTTTTTGATGGCTTTCATAAACAAACTAGAAACGCCCGCCATAATTGCAAAAGTTATTAAAATACCTACTGTAAATAGCAAACCGTTTACTGCATCTTTTAACAACCAAAAAGAAAATAAAAAGATAAAAAGAATGATAGCCGCCAATGTAAAGAGGCGTGCTTTTCTTGGTTTTACCAAATGATCATCTGTACCTCTTAAAACTTCTAACGGCGATACATACCAAGTGCCCAACAACGGTAATAACGCAAATAAAACCGACATTAAAACGCCTAGTGTTACGCCCATTAGTATCGGAGTGGCAGTAATTGCTATTTGAATATCAAAAGGTAAAAATCCTTTTAAAATATAAGGAAACGCATATTGCAAACCAACACCTATAGCAGAACCTAAAATACCACCAATTAGCCCAATGCCAACAATTTGCAATAAATAAATTAAAAAAGTTTGTTTTCTGGTAGCGCCAAGGCATTTTAAAACGGCTACATTTTTTAGTTTTTCTTTGATGTAAATATGTACCGAACTCGCAATGCCAATACAGCCTAACAATAGGGCAATAAATGCCGATAAGTTTAAAAATCTACCTACGTTATCATAGCTTCTGCCTAAACGAGCACTGGTACTAGTATGCGTATCGATATCTGCATTTTCGGTATCTAAAACAGGTCCTAGTTTTTTAGCCAACAATTCTATATCCATGGTAGGTGGTGCAACAAAAAAATATTGATATTCTTTTCTACTTCCTTGTTGCAACAATTCAGTTTCGTTTATAAACCGAAAAGGAATTAATACGGTTGGCGCTACCGAACTAGAAATAGCGGTTGTACCTGGTATCGATTTTAATGCCCCAATAATAGGGAATGTTAGCTTGCCTAATTTAATAGAATCGCCTGGTTTTAAATTGTATTGCAACAATAAAGTAGCATCTACCAAGGCACCGCCCAATTTTTGATAGGTTGCTGCAGCACTTGCTGGTGCAGTTTCTAAGTCTCCGTAAAAAGGAAATTCACCTTCTAAAGCGCGCACTTTTACCAATTTTGTGCCTTCGTTTTTAGGAAAAGCAGCCATCGACACAAAATTAACTTCGGATGCATTTGCGCCCAAAGAATCTATAATTGCCTGTACTTTTTTAGAAGGAAGTTGTTTGCTGTCTATAATAAAATCAGCACCCATTAATCCTTTTGATTGATTTTTGATATTGTCTTTTAAATTTTCGCTAAATAATTGGATGGATACAACCGCCGCTATTCCTAAAATAATGGATGCCATAAATAATAGCAATCTAGAAATACTTGCTTTGCCATCTCGCCAAGCCATTTTAAAGAGCCATTGTATAGCTGTTTTTGAGGTTAGTTTGCTCATGAAACGGCCACTGTTTTTTCGTTAGACATAATCTTTCCTCCTTTTAATCTTAATATTTGTTGTGTTCTATTTGCTAAGTCTAAATCGTGCGTAATAATTACTAAAGTTGTGCCTGCTTCTTTATTTAATTGAAAAAGCAACTGAATTACTTTTTCGCCAGTTTCTTCATCCAAATTACCTGTAGGTTCATCTGCAAATAAAATAGAAGGTTTGTTAGAAAATGCTCTTGCCAATGCTACGCGCTGCTGCTCGCCACCAGATAATTGCGATGGATAATGATGCACACGGTCAAACAATCCTACTTTTTCTAAAAGTTCCAAACCAACTTTAGCAGCATTTTTTTCTCCTTGCAGTTCTAAAGGCACAATCACATTTTCTAATGCGGTTAATGTTGGTAATAATTGAAAATTTTGAAATATAAAACCTACTTCTTTATTGCGCAATAATGCGCGTTCATCTTCATTTAAGTCTTGTAAATTGCTACCGCACAATTCGATGCTTCCTGCACTCGGGTGATCTAAACCAGCGCATAAACCTAATAAAGTGGTTTTTCCGCTTCCCGAAGGACCAACAATAGAGAAAATGCTTCCTTTTTCAATATCAAAAGAAATAGCACTTAAAACTGTTAATTTTTTTGAACCACTGGTATATGTTTTCTCTAGGTCGTGAATCTTTAATATCTTTGTACTCATATTTATTTCATCTAATTTTATAACAATATGCTAAGACTTAAAAATAAACAATTGAATCTAAACAGCACGAATACTGCATTTAATGTTTTCATAAAGTTATGTTATTTTTCTTCGATGATATTGCTACTTTCCTGTGGATCAGATACTTCTAAAAAAGAAGATACAACAGAAACTGCACCCATTAAAACAGAAATTACAGGTACTGCAAAAAGTACTACAAAAAAGATATTATTCTTTGGTGATAGTTTAACTGCGGGTTATGGTTTAGAGGATGTAAATGATGCTTTTCCTGCATTAATTCAGTCTAAAATAGATTCACTTTCATTAAAATACATGGTTTTAAACGCTGGTTTAAGTGGAGAAACAACCGCCGGTGGAAAAAGTAGAATAAATTGGGTATTAAATAATCAAAATATTGATATTTTTGTTTTAGAATTAGGCGCAAACGACGGTTTACGTGGTGTTCCTTTAAAAGAAACAAGAGAAAACTTACAAGCTATTATTGATGCTGTTTTAAAGAAAAATCCGTCAACAAGAATAGTTTTAGCGGGCATGCAATTACCGCCAAATATGGGGATTGATTATGCAACCGAGTTTAAAAGTATTTTTCCTTACTTGGCAAATAAGAATGAGTTGCAGTTAATTCCGTTTTTATTAAAAGATGTTGGTGGTGTCACTTCATTAAATCAAGCAGATGGTATACACCCAACCGTTAAAGGGCACAAAATGCTTGCAAAAAATGCTTGGGAAGTTTTAAAACCAATGATTATTTTATAGTTTTACGACTTAACGTCATTGTGAAACTCTTTTTTCAGAGCAATCTGTTTAATATGTGTTCCAAACTCTCATTGCAAGACTTTTTTGTCAAAGCAATCTGTTTAATATATGTTCCAAACTCTCATTGCGAGACTTTTTTGTCGAAGCAATCTGTTTAATACATGCTGGATTTTTTAAATTACCACATCGTTCCTCCTAGCAATGACAGGAGCTAACGAAACACAATGACCGCAGTAAATAAACAAAAAAACCGAACATTTCTGTTCGGTCTTAATTTATAAAGTATAAGAAACTACGCCATTGAAGCTGCAATCTTTTTATAAGTTCCGTTTTCTAACAATACTCTAATTGCAGAAAAGGCGGTAATCGTTTCGTCTATATCTTCTTGTGTATGCGTTGCTGTAGGTATCAATCTTAAAATGATTAATCCTTTAGGAATTACAGGATACACTACAATAGAACAGAAAATTCCGTGATTTTCTCGTAAATCGTTTACCATTGCCATTGCTTCCGGAATATCTCCATTTAAAAATACAGGAGTAATACATGTTTGCGTAGTTCCTAAGTCGAAACCAGCTGCACGCAAACCAGATTGAAGCGAATTGGTGTTTTCCCATAATTTCTCTTTAAGCTCTGGCATTGTACGCAACATATCTAAACGTTTTAACGCTCCTTTTACCATTGCCATTGGCAGCGATTTTGCAAAGGTTTGCGAACGCATGTTGTATTGTAAATACTGAATTACATCTTTATTACCTGCTAAAAAAGCACCAATACCTGCCATAGATTTTGCAAACGTTGCAAAATAAACATCAATATCATCTTGCACACCTTGCTCAAAACCAGTTCCTCTACCACCCTTTCCAAGTGTACCAAAACCGTGCGCATCATCTACCAATAATCTAAAATTATATTCTTTTTTAAAAGCGATAATCTCTTTTAAACGGCCTTGCTCTCCACGCATTCCAAAAACTCCTTCGGAAATTACTAAAATTCCACCGCCAGTTTTCTCTGCCATTCTAGCAGCACGCTTTATGTTTTTTTCAAAGCTTTCCATATCGTTATGACGATATACAAAACGTTTTCCAGAATGTAAACGAACGCCGTCTATAATGCACGCATGTGTATCCATGTCATACACAATAATATCATTTTTAGTGACCAATGCGTCTATTGCAGACATAATACCTTGGTATCCAAAATTTAATAAATAGGCTTTTTCTTTTTCTACAAACTCAGCACATTCTCTTTCTAATTGTTCGTGAAAAGGTGTGTGACCAGACATCATTCTTGCACCCATTGGGTATGCCATGCCATGCTCCATTGCTGCAGCACCATCAACTTTTAAAACCTCTGGATGGTTTGCCAAGCCTAAGTAATCATTAATACTCCAAGTAACTACTTTTTTGCCATTAAAAGACATTCTATTAGAAATAGGGCCTTCTAGTTTTGGAAACACATAATAGCCTTCTGCTTTATCTGCCCATTTACCTAAGGGACCTTTATCTTCAACTATTCTTTCAAATAAATCTTTCGTCATTTTTCTGTTTTTATTGGATACTACAAATTAACCGATTTTTTTACAGTTATTCAAATAGTTACCTTTTAATATTTTTATAGGAATCCTTGTTTTTTCATCCAAGTATTACTGTATATTTTATTCATATATCTAGATCCGTGATCAGGAAAAATAAGAACCACAAAGCTATCATCATCAAACATACCCAAGTCGTTATATTGTCTTGCAGCTTGTAAAACCGCCCCAGAGGTATACCCAGGAAAAATACCTTCGGTTTTAACAATCTCTCTGGATGCCAATGCAGCCGCTTTATCGGTTACTTTTTCGTACACATCAATAACATCAAAATCTGTGGCAGTCGGAATTAAATTTTTACCCAACCCTTCAATTTTGTAAGGTTTAATTTCTTTAGGATCTAACTTACCCGTTTCATGGTATTTTTTTAATACCGAGCCAACCGCATCTACACCTAAAACTTTAATAGCTGGGTTTTGTTCTTTTAAATACTTCCCTGTGCCAGAAATTGTGCCACCAGTGCCACTTGCTACGATTAAATGCGTAATCTTACCTTCGGTTTGTTTCCAAATTTCTGGGCCAGTGGTTCTGTAATGTGCATCGCTATTTAATTCGTTAAAATATTGATTGATGTATACAGATTTCTTAGTTTCTTTATGAATTCTTTTTGCAACCTCATAATAAGACCTTGGATCGTCTGGAGCAACGTTAGCAGGGCAAACATGTACTTCTGCACCCAACGATTTTAACATATCTATTTTGTCTACAGATGATTTATCGCTTACCGCTAAAATACATTTATAGCCTTTTACAATACTAATCATTGCCAAACTAAAACCTGTATTACCAGAGGTAGTTTCTACAATTGTAAATCCTTTTTTGATAATACCTTTTCTTTCTGCATCTTCAATAATGTGCAACGCAATTCTATCTTTTGCAGAGTGGCCTGGGTTAAAAGCTTCTAATTTAGCATAATAAGAGCCTTTTAAATCTTTGGTTATAGTGTGTAATTTAACGAGTGGTGTTTCTCCTACTAATTTTAAAATATTCTCAGTGATCCCTTGGTTTCTAGTCATTCTAACTTTTTAAAAAGTAAAACGTTATTGCAAGTAATTTAACTACTATTGTTAATGCCTAATATAGCATTTATTCTTAGAGAGTTTACTGCATTACTAGCTAAAATATAAGTAGCATAATTGCAATGACGTTTATTTTTCAATCGAGTGCAAAAATACGCATCTTGCATCGAATTTCAAAATTCATTTAATAAATATACTTTAATTTGCTTCTAATTTATTTTCTAAGGCTAAAAAGAACGTAAATTCTTCTGCAACTTCTTTTAATGCTTCAAAACGTCCAGAAGCACCACCATGACCCGCTACCATGTCTGTATGTAATAGCAATATATTACTATCTGTTTTTAATTCACGAAGTTTTGCAACCCATTTTGCAGGTTCCCAATATTGTACTTGAGAATCATGAAAACCAGTAATAATAAGCATATTTGGGTATGTATGCGCCCCAACTTGGTCGTAGGGTGAGTACGATTTTATATAATCATACGCTTCTTTGTTATTTGGGTTTCCCCACTCGTCATATTCTCCTGTTGTTAATGGAATCGTATCGTCTAACATCGTAGAAACTACATCCACAAAAGGAACAGAAGCAATAATACCATTGTACAATTCTGGATTCATGTTTACAATTGCACCCATAAGTAGACCACCCGCAGAGCCGCCCATTGCGTATAAATGTTTTGCCGATGTATATTTATTGTCAATTAAATATTTAGAACAATCTATAAAATCTGTAAACGTGTTTTTCTTGGTATACATTTTACCATCTTCATACCATTCTCTTCCTAAATATTGACTTCCTCGAATGTGTGCCAAAGCAAATACAAAACCTCTATCTAACAAACTTAAACGTGTGGTAGAAAAACTATCGGATACTGTATGCCCATAAGATCCGTAGGCATATTGTAGCAAAGGTGTGTTTTCGTTTAGTTTTGTATCTTTATGATATACCATAGAAATAGCTACTTTTTTGCCATCTCTTGCGGTTACCCACACACGTTCGCTTACATAATTTTCTTTTTGAAACTTTCCGCCTAAAACGGCTTGTTCTTTTTTAACATCATTAGTTCTGTCTTTCATGTTAAAATCGATCACAGAACTTGGTGTTGTAAAAGAATTGTACGAATATCTTATAATATCTGTATCAAATTCTGGATTTCCAAAAACTCCTGCAGCATACGTTTCTTCATCAAAAGGCAAATAATAATCTTCTTTTGCATCCCAACGTTTTATTCTAATTTTATTTAAGCCATTTGTGCGCTCTTCTAGAACTAAATAGTCTTTAAATATTGAAAAATCTTCTAGTAGGGTTTCTTGTCTGTGCGGAATTACATCTACCCAGTTTTCTTTCGAAGGATTAGAAATAGGCGTTTTCATCAATTTAAAATTGATTGCACCGTCTTTATTCGTTAAAATATAAAAATGCTCTTTGTATTGAGAAATATCATATTCCAAGTCTTTTTCTCTGGCTTGTATCAGCTTAAATGCACCTGTTGGAGTATTGGCATCTAAAAACTGCGCTTCATTAGAAAGTGTGCTGTGAGAACCAATAATTATATATTCGTCAGATTTTGTTTTGGTTACGTACGCACTAAAAGCAGCATCTTTTTCGTGATAAACTTCTACATCTTCGGATGCTGGCGTGCCTAAAACATGTCTAAAAATGGTTGAACTTCTTAACGTATCTGGATTCTTCTTGGTATAAAAAATAGTTTTATTATCATTCGCCCAAACAGAACCACCATTTGTATTATCAATAATATCCTTATAAATTTCGCCCGTTTCTAAGTTTTTGATTCGTAAAAAATATTGTCTTCGGCTAACAGTATCTGTTGCATACACAGCCATTTTGTTATCCGGAGAAACATTTAAACCGCCTAATTGAAAATATTCGTAGTCTTTTGCTTCAATATTTACATCAAACAAAATTTCTTCTTTTGCTTCTAAAGTTTCTTTTTTTCTGCTGTAAATAGGATATTGACTCCCAATTTCATAACGTGAAATATAATAATAACCATTGTCTTTATAGGGCACAGAAGAATCATCTTCTTTAATTCTACCTTTCATTTCTTGAAATAAATTTTCTTGAAATTTCTTGGTATATGCTGTTACTTCATTAAAATAGGTGTTTTCTGCCTCTAAATAATCAACAACTTTTTTGGTTTGTTCATCTTTTACAATAGCACTTTTTTGGGCATCCGTTAGGCGCATCCAAAAGTAATTGTCTATTCTTACATCTCCATGCTTTTCAAGTGTTGTAGGCTTTTTCTCAGCTACAGGATAATTAGCATCTGTA
The DNA here is from genome assembly GCF_002954665.1 of Polaribacter glomeratus. Taxonomy (GTDB): domain Bacteria; phylum Bacteroidota; class Bacteroidia; order Flavobacteriales; family Flavobacteriaceae; genus Polaribacter; species Polaribacter glomeratus. The sequence goes on from NZ_MSCM01000001.1 coordinate 912,515, forward strand.
CTCTTCATATCTTTCGTGTCATTTTACAAGCGACTGCAAAAATAAGACTTAAAAGTATTGTTGATGCACATATCTTTCTCCTTTTTTTTTTGATTTTATTTCGATACTATTTTTTAGTAAGTTTGCCGTTTATTAATAACTAAAAAAGAAGATATATGTTTGGAGACTTGTCAGGAATGATGGATAAATTAAAAGAAGCGCAGCAAAAAGTAGAAGAAACAAAGACTAGGTTAAATTCAGTTTTGGTTGATGAAACTTCTGCGGATAAAAAAATTAAGGTAACTTTAACTGCCAATAGAGAGATAAAAGCGATTTCAATTGACGAATCTTTGCTTGCCGATAAAGAAGAATTAGAAGATTATTTAATTATTACTTTAAATAAAGCCATCGAAAAAGCCTCTAAAATTAATGAAAACGAAATGGCGATTGCTGCAAAAGCAGGAATGCCAAACATACCAGGTATGGACATGTTTAAATAAGTGAAATAGTAGTATTTTGCTCTTTTTTAAAAATTAAATTAGTACTTTTTATAATTCTGATTAAAAAATCGATTAGTAAAGTTACTAGTTTTAACAAAGGTTTAAAGCGCTTATTTCTATAGGGTTAAAAAATAATTATTTTGAACATAGAAGATTATATGTTGCCTTGTTTAAACAAAAAACTTTTTGGTTTAGATTGTTTAGGCTGCGGTTTTCAAAGAGGTTTAATACATGTTCTAAAAGGAGATTTTACGGCAGCTTTTAACGTGTATCCAGCAATTTTTACCTTGCTTTTTTTGGCTATTTTTCTGCTACTAAACATAAAGTTCAAGTTTAAAAACAGTAAAAAAATTAGTATTATTTTCGTAATCATAAATGTTTTGATCATTGTTATTAGTTACTTTATCAAAATGAAACCACTATTTATAAATTAATTAAAAATTAAAATGGAAAAACAAACGTTACCAAATGCAACTGTCTCTCTAGTATTAGGAATTTTCTCTTTAGTAACCTGCATCTGTTATGGTGTTTTAGGCTTGCCTTTAGGTATTGCCGCTTTTGTAGTAGGCAACAAAGCATTAAAAGTGTACAATGAAAACCCCGAAAACTATACAAGTTCAGGAAATGCCAATGCGGGTAAAATATTAGGAATTGTAGGTATTATTTTAAACCTACTTTTTATACTCTTAATTGTTTGGGTAATCACTAAAATTGGCTGGGAAAACCTACAAGACCAAGAAATGATGCAACAAAAAATGAATGAATTGATGGGGCAATAACCTGTCTAAAAATAGCAAACGTAAATGCAATTCAAACAAGAATTGCATTTTTTTTGTTTTAATAATTTATATTTACCTAAATTGACGTTTATCTGTTGTAAACTAAAACTTTAGGTTCTTAAAATTACTATATACTATGATAAAATTTTTTAGACGCATTCGAAAAACAATACTCACCGAAAACCTACCCGAAGCACAAAAAAAGACCACAGGTAAGTACTTTAAGTATGCCATTGGCGAAATTGTATTGGTAGTAATTGGTATTTTAATTGCCTTGCAAATAAATAACTGGAACGAGCTTCAAAAAAACAAGAAACAAGAACTGGTAATACTTACAAATATTTTACAAGACTTAAAAGTTGATGAAATTGGATTAAAAAATATTATTGAGAAAAGAACGAAAAAAGTTGTTTCTGCAGATATTATGGTTAGTTATTATCATGGCACTCCAATTAAAAACTTGAATGATTATTATTATCATTGGACAAATGTTTTGTATTGGGAAGAGCACAATCCTAGAAATATCGCTTTTAAAGAATTAGTAAATGCAGGCAACGTATCCATTCTTAAAAATACCGAAATAAGAAACTCACTTTTAGAAATAAATGCCTCTTATGATGAGCTTTTTGCTGTGAGAAAACATTTATATGATGATTATATGATCTATTTATACGCGCCGTTTTCGACAATTTTTGATTATGAAAACGGTATTAAAGTTTGGGTAAATCCTGATATAAAACTAGATTTATCTCTAGAAGATGTAAATAGCGCACTACAAAGTAAAGTAATAAAAAATGGATTTACCTTAGCGTCGTTTAACAATACTGATTTAAAAGATAAAACAGTTCTTATCTTAAAAACAGTTAAAAAAACAAGGTCTTTAATAGAAAAAGAACTTAAAGAATAATTGCTATTTTATCTTAAAAAAAAGCGCAAAAGAAATTTTTAAAAAACAACTTTTTAAAACACCTGTTTTTTCGTCATTTAAAAACAACAATTTAACGAAAATTAAATACTAGTTTCTTCGATATTAAATACATTTGTACTCCTTAAAAATTAAAAAATGATTAAAAAAGAAAAAAAACCAAGAAGTTTAGTGTTTAAAATTGCAAAATGGTCTAGCATCACACTTTTGGTAATTTTACTAGCTTTTGTAAGTATTCCGTTTTTATTTAAAGATAAAATTGTAGAAATCGTTTCTAAATCTATCAACAAAAACATAAACGCAACCGTAACTTTTAAAGAAACAAATTTAAGTTTTTTTAAGAATTTTCCTTTGGCAAGTTTAACTGTAAATAATGTGGTAGTTGCAAATAAAGCTCCTTTTCTTGGCGATACATTGTTTAGCACGAAAGAGCTAAGTATGAGTATGAAAATTACTGAACTCTTTAAAAGTTCTGAGGAAGCTATTGAGCTTAAGAGCTTTTCTTCTAAAAACGGACAAATAAATATCATTTTTAATACAGACGATCTGGGTAATTATGATGTTGCTTTAAAAAAGGACACTGCAGATGCAAATGAACCTGCTTCTTTTTCTTTAAATATTCAAGACTATCAATTCGAAAACATGCGTTTTATGTATTTGGATAGAAGTTCTAATATGAAAATGCAATTAGACAGTATTTACCATTATGGTAAAGGAAACTTTGCGAAAGAAATATTAGATTTAGACACAAAAACGACTGCAAAACTTTCTTTTGATTATGAAAACACCAATTTCTTTAACAATGTAAACGTGTCTTTAAATGCTATTTTAGGCATTGATTTAAAAAATAGCAAGTTCACTTTTAAAGAAAATACAGGATACATAAATCAGTTGGCATTAGCGTTTGACGGTTTTATTCAATTAGTTGATGAAACACAGCTTTATGATATTAATTTTAAAACACCAACTTCTGATTTTAAAAACTTGTTAGCGCTTTTACCTAAGCAATATTCAGGTGATTTAAATGCGATTAAAACGGAAGGTAATTTCGATTTAAACGGCGTAATAAAAGGTGTTTTATCGGATGATAGAATACCTGCTTTTGATATTTCTTTTGCATCAAAAAATGCGATGTTTAAATATGATGATTTACCAAAATCTGTACAAAATATTTATATTGATTCAAGAATTATAAATAAAACAGGTATTGTAAAAGATACCTACATCAACCTAAATCAATTAACTTTTAAAATTGATAAAGATGTTTTTGCTGCAAATGGTACAATTGCAGATATAACTACAAATGCAAAAATAAATTTAGCTGCAAAAGGAACTATTAATTTAGCAAATATTGGTAAAGTGTATCCTGCACCAATTCAGCAAGAATTAGCAGGGATTTTAAATGCTGATATCACTACCAATTTTGATATGAATTCCGTTGAAAAGGGAAATTATGAAAATATAAAAAATGCGGGTCAATTAAAAGTAACCGATTTTAAATATAATGGCAAAGATGTTGCAAAACCTTTTTATATCAAAAAAACAGCCATCACTTTTAATACAAATACCATTACATTAAATGAATTTGATGCAAAAACAGGAGATTCAGATATTTCTATTACAGGAAATTTAGAAAATTTTTATGGTTTTATTTTTAAAGATCAAGAACTTAAAGGAAACTTTAATTTAAACTCAAATAATTTTAAAGTATCCGATTTTTTAGCGGCTGATGCAACCACAGACAAAAAAGAGGAAACAAGTAGTATTAAAATTCCTGCTTTTTTAGATTGTAAATTTAATGCTACTGCGAATACAGTGGTCTATGATAATATCAATTTAAAAAACGTTTCTGGTACTATTTATATAAAAGATGAAGCTGTAAATCTTCAGAATTTAAAGACAGATGTTTTTGGTGGTAATATTGGTTTTACGGGTAAAGTCTCTACAAAAGGCAAAACGTCTAGTTTTAGTATGGATTTAAATTTGAAAGAATTAAATATTGCGGAGTCTTTTGGTACTTTAGATATGTTAAAAGCCATTGCTCCTATTGCCAAAACAATTGAAGGAAAAATGAATTCTACCATCAACGTTGCTGGTAATTTAAATGATGATTTTACACCAGATTTAAAAACGATTACGGGTAATTTATTAGGACAATTGTTAAGTACTAAAATAAATGCAAGCAACTCTAAAGCTTTAAGCTTATTAGGAGACAAAGTTGCTTTTTTAGACGTTAATAAAATAAATTTAGATAAAATAACGGGTTATTTTGCTTTCGAAAATGGTGTTGTAACGGTAAAACCAATTCCGTTAAAGTATCAAGATATAGGTATCGAAATTGGCGGAAAACACGGTTTTGATAATACCATGAATTATGATATTAAATTTGATGTGCCTGTAAAATATTTAGGAACAGAGGTTACCAATTTAATTGCAAAATTATCACCTAAAGACGCAGAAAAAATTACAACGTTACCTGTAAGAGCAAATTTAAATGGAAGTTTTTCTAGTCCAAGTTTTTCAACAAATATTAAAGATGCTACAGCGAGCTTTATTAAAAATTTAGTAGAACAACAAAAGCAAAGTTTAGTTAATTCAGGTAAAGACAAACTACTTAATTTAATCGGTGGTGATACTACAAAAGATTCTACAAAAACGAAAGATAAGTTAATCAATATACTAACTGGTGATAAAAAAGATTCTACAAAAACAACTAAAGAAGACAAGGTAAAAGATGCAATAAACGGTTTGTTTAAGAAAAAGAAAAACAATTAATAGGTTAGCATTAGCGCTAGCTAAGTTTAAAAACTTGTTAAGTGTATACTTTCTATTAAATTGCAAAAACGATTTAATTATAAAAGGCCTAATAAATCAATGATTTATTAGGCCTTTTTATTTTATTGCATTAGCTAAGGTTTAGTTTGGCCTGCTTTTTAATATGTTTTTTTTACTTATAGTAAAGAACCACTTATGATAGAAACCACAATAAGCATTATATACAAAGACATAGCAATAATGGTAAAAACACCAATAAATTTATAATGAGATTTTAATACTTTAAATGATTCTGCTAAAGTTTCATCATTCTTTGTAGCTAGTGCCTTTTTCATCTTAGTAGAAAATTGCATTAAATAATACACAGGAAAAAAGTATAAAACAGCAAATAATAAATACAAAATTGTCATTGCAAAACCTAAATCAAAAGGAACGAGTTTTGCTTGCGGAATTGCGCTAAAAATAATATTAGAAAAAATAGCTAAAATTACCAAAAAGCCAATGCCAATAAAACCCATAATTGATAAAAAGAATGCCCATTTTGCTGTTTCTTTTAAAAAGGATTTTGCGTTTGAGTTTAAGGTTAACTGCTCTAATTGTGTAATCGGGTTTCCTATCATAATCAATTGTATTAATTTATATTTTCAAAAATAAACAAAAAAAATTAGCCAGAAACTTGCAACCCACAAGTTTCTGGCTATAATAATTTAAATGCTTTTGAACCTTATTTCTTAAATTCGGAAATTGTTTTCTTAATAATAGCAACACATTCTCTTAATTGTGCTTCTGTCATTACTAAAGGTGGTGCAAAACGAATAATGTTTCCGTGTGTTGGTTTTGCTAACAAACCGTTGTCTCTTAGTTTCATACAAATATCCCAAGCGGTAGAACTATCTTCTGTATCATTTATTAAAATTGCATTTAATAAACCTTTACCTCTAACCGATTTTACCAAGTTATTTGTTGCTGCAAAGGCAGCTAATTCCTCTCTAAAAATGATTCCTAATTGGTATGCGTTTTCTGCTAAATTCTCTTCTCTAACTACTTCTAAAGCAGCCATTGCAACAGCAGCAGCAATTGGGTTTCCGCCAAATGTAGAACCATGATTTCCTGGTCTAATAACATTCATAATAGCATCATTTGCCAATACTGCAGAAACAGGATAAGCACCACCACTTAATGCTTTTCCAAGAATTAAGATATCTGGTTTTACTTCTGGAGTTCCAGAACAATTTTTATCTTCACAAGTACAATTACCACAAGTTGCTAATAAACGACCTGTTCTTGCAATTCCTGTTTGTACTTCATCAGCAATAAATAGTACGTTGTATTCTGCACACATTTTTTTAGCTTCTGCCAAATAATTTTCAGATGGTACATAAACTCCTGCTTCACCTTGAATAGGTTCTACTAAGAAACCTGCAATATTATTACTGTTTTCTAAAGCTTCTTGTAAAGCTTGTAAATTATCATATTCAATTTTTATAAATCCTTTTGTGTAGGGACCAAAATTCTTTTTGGCAACAGGATCATTAGAAAACGAAATAATGGTAGTTGTACGTCCATGAAAATTATTTTCGCAAACAATAATTTCTGCTTTATTTTCTGGAATTCCTTTTACTTCATAACCCCATTTTCTACACATTTTTAATGCAGTTTCTACAGCTTCTGCTCCAGTATTCATTGGTAATATTTTGTCAAAGCCAAAATATTCTGCAGCATATTTTTCGTATTTTCCAAGCATGTCGTTATGAAATGCTCTTGAAGTTAACGATAATGTTTTTGCTTGATGTGTCATTGCATCCACAATTTTAGGATGACAATGTCCTTGATTTACAGCAGAATATGCTGATAAAAAATCATAATATTTTTTTCCTTCAACATCCCAAACATGCACGCCTTCTCCTCTACTCAAAACCACAGGAAGTGGATGGTAGTTGTGTGCGCCATATTTGTTCTCTAATTCGATTGCTTCTTGCGAAGTAAGTTTGTCTAAAACAGCCATTTTATATAATTTAAAGTTTAATGTTTTTAGTTTTATCTAAAAACAAAATTTGAAAACACTATTTATGTCTTCAAAAAATTAATAATTATACTCGCCAGGCGAGTAAAATAACCATTCCTATTCTACCTTTATTCTTTCAGTTAAACTGAAAATTCAGCGTGGGAAAGAAATCATCCCCGAATAGCTGCAAATTACTAAATATTAGCATCACTTTTATCATGATTAAAATAAATATTCTTTAAATTTGTAGAAACACATAAAAATTAACAATAATTATGAGAAAAATCATATTTGGTATCGCTTTTATTGCTTCTATTTCTTTTGTGATTTTCAGTTTCACAGAAAAAAAAGAAACTTTAAATACGATTTCACAAACTTCATCCATTGAAAAAGGGAAAAAACTTTTTGCTAGAAACGCATGTACGAGTTGCCATCAAGAACAAAAGAAAATTGTTGGGCCTTCTGTAAAAGATATTGCTGCCAAATATAAAGCTGAAAAAGGAAATTTAGTCTCTTTTTTACAAGGAAAAAGTGAGGCAATTGTTGATAAAGATGCTGGTCAAATAGCAATGATGAAAGCGAGTTTAGGCATTACAAAACGAATGAAAGCAGAAGATTTAAAAGCAATCTCAGCGTATATAATGAGTGTTAAATAATAAGATTCTTTTAAAATGTAAAAGAGTTTCTCCTTTAAAAAAGAGGAACTCTTTTTTTTTACTTTTTAATTCTACTAGATAAAGATGAAACTAAGATTTCCAATCGTTTTAACTCCCTAATAATTGCATTTTTATCCATTTGCATCCAAGCAAACATTTTTAACATGCTCATTGCAATAAGAGCGATAAAACAGTAAATACCCCATCTAATTAGCTCATTTGTTTCCTCAGTATTTGAAATTTGAATGATGCAATAAATAAAAATCGCAAAGAAAAATACAGTCATAAAATTCATCACATATAGAATCCATTTGTTTTTTCCTGTAAAAAGACCCTTAATCATATCAAAAATAGGTTGTTCTTCTAATCCTTTATAAAACTTTGCCTCTTCTTCGGATAAAGTTTCTTTTATTAGTTTGTCGATTTCTTCTATATTATTTTTCATATTGTAGTTGTTTTAATTTTGTTTTTAATTTTTCTCTTGCATGAAATAATCTTGATTTTACAGTACCCACTGAAATTTCTAGTATTTCACTAATTTCTTTTAAACTATAATTTTCTGTATAAAATAAACGAAGTATCACTTGATGTTCTCCTGATAGTTTTTCTACGGATTTTAAAAGTGCTTTTTTAACATACAAATTATCATCTGCTTCTAAACACGAATCTGTTTTTTCGTTATCAATATAGTATTTTGATAATTTCTTCTGTTCTCTTTGCTGCGCTCTTAAAAAATCAATTGCTTTTCTATTTACGATGCTAATTGCCCAGCTTTTAAATTTTTCTGGCTCTTGTAAATCTCCTAATTTATGGATGATTGCAGACCAGCTTTCTTGGGCTATATCTTTAGCAATATCAGCATCTTTTACAATCCATAATGCGAACTTACAGAAGTGTACATGCCATTTTTTTACTAAATGATTTAAAGCATTTACATCTCCTTTTTGATAGCTTTCAATCAAAACTACATCCGATAAATTATTGATTTTATTCATAATCGTTTACAATACATAGACGAATAAAACTTTAAAAGGTTCAAATTATTTTTAGTTTCCTGTTTTTACAGGAATGACCGTTTAGAGGAAACTCTAGGCAAAAGCCTTGGTAAATTGTTTTCGATTAAAGATAAAGTAATTATAAATGATGTTTTACCCTATAAAGGCAATCAAATTCTTTAATTTTGCAATGTTATAATTTTGAAATATGCCACGTAGAGAACGAAATAATTTTGTAAAGAAAAATCAAATTTTAGAATTAAGAATCGAAGATTACGCTTTTGGTGGCAAGGGAATTGCCAGAATAAAAACGGAAGACGGTAGTTTTGTTGTTTTTGTTCCTAATACGTTACCAGGACAATTGGTAAAAGCTCAGATTCAAAAATCGAGCAAAAAATATGCAGAAGCGAAGCTAATTGATGTTCTAGAACCCTCCGAAAATGAAGTGGAAGTTCCGTTTCAAGATATTCCAGGAGCACCTTACATTCAATTACCGATAGAATTACAACATCAGTACAAAAAAGAAAGCACTTTATCTTTGTTCAAAAGAATAGGGAAAGTTGAAAATATAGAAGATTTATTTGATGAATTAATTGTTTCTCCAAACGTATTTCATTACCGAAATAAAATGGAGTATGGTTTCTCTGCCATTGGTTATGACCGAATTAATAAAACAGATAAAGATGAATTTACGCTAGGTTTTAAAAGACGTGGCGTTTGGTGGATGGGAGATAATTTAGAAAAAGATTCTGGTTTGTTTGATAAACAAATGGAAGACAATCTTATAAAAATTAGAAAATACTGCATAGAAACAGGCTTAGAACCTTGGCACGGGCCGCAAAAAACAGGTTTTTTTAGGTATTTTGTAGTTAGAAAATCTTTTAAAACGAATGAATTATTATTCAATTTAGTAACCACTTCACCCGAATTACCAAATTTTGATTTGCAAAAATTTGCAAAATTTTTAGTTGAATTATTTGGAGAAAGAGTAGCCGGATTATTACATACTATTAACGATGAAACAGGCGATAGAACAATTGCAACTTCGGGAAGTATTGATTTAATTTACGGAAAAGATAAAATTGTAGAAGAATTATTAGGTTTAAATTTTGAAATTAGCATGAAAAGCTTCTTTCAAACAAATCCTAAATGTGCAGAAAAACTGTATGCCAAAGTGGTTGAGTATGTTTTAGAGGATAAAACGAAAGTAGACAATACTGTTGTAATGGATTTGTTTTGCGGAACAGGAACAATTGGCCAAATAGTCGCTTCTAGAAGTAAAAACGCAAAAATTGTTGGGGTAGATATTGTTGCATCCGCAATTAAAGATGCGCAAAAAAATGCCAAAAGAAATAATATTGAAGGTTTAGAGTTTTATGCTGCGGATGTTGGTAAGTTCTTAGCGGCACATCCAGAGTATGAAAACAAAATAAAAACGATTATTTTAGATCCTGCGAGAGCAGGAATTGCGCCTAAAACTTTGCAGAAAATCATTAATTTAAATGCAGACAGAATGGTGTATGTTTCTTGCAATCCGGCAACGCAAGCAAGAGATACAGAATTGTTGAGCGAAGCTGGATATCAAATTAAAAAAATTAGTTTGGTAGATCAATTTCCGCATACATCGCACATAGAAACTGTTGTATTGTTTGAGAAATTGTAAGTGTTTATTGCGAAAAAGGATGCTGTGTTAATAAGACAAAGAGTAGAGAAAATAACGAATAGGTTAAATTCGACAGTAAAGTATCAGTTAAATTAATAAACAAATTAACGAATAATTGGTTTAAGAAAAATCTACTAAAATAGTTTAGTGATAACTAGTGCAGTATACTACAAATTTATATTCACCTCCTGAATAGGGACTTGTGTTGTAATAAGAAGTAAACTCTCCTCTATTTAAATAAGATCTTCCTAAATTAGTGCGCCAATTTTCTTCTTTATAGGCAATATCATTTCCGTTTTTATCCTTATTATAGACCAATCCTGGTTCATATTTATTAGTATCAGGATTAAGTAATGAGTACATTACCTCTATCGTAGCACACTGACCTCCATTACTTTGATTGTAATTTGATAATACAGAATTTAACTCTGCACAATTATAGAATGCCAAAAAACTAAGAAGTAGAATTAATTTTTTAATAATTTTCATACACTAAAATTAAATTGTTAGTACAAAATAAAATTAGTTAGAAAAAAACGTATAAACAATACCTACTAATGGGTATTTTTGGTTTCTTTGTAATAATTAATATTTAAAAATCAATCAATGAAAAAACTTACAGAATTCGAAATAGAATTAAGATTAGAATCGTTACCAGATTGGGAATATTATGAAGACGCTTTGCATACCGATTTAGAGTTTGGTAATTTTAAAGATTGTATGTCTGCAATGAATAGAATTGCCTTTGAATGTGAAGCTTTAAACCATCATCCAGAATGGACAAATGTATATAATACTTTAGATATTACATTAAAAACACATGATGCTCAAGGTGTTACAGAACTGGATTTTGCATTAGCAGAAGCGATTAATAAAATTGTAGAAGTTGAATAAATCTAAATTGAGATTTTAAAAATATTATTACTAAACCTAAAGAATTGAAAAAATTAGTATTTCTTTTTATCATGACAATCATTGTAATTTCTGCCTGCGAAAAAGATGATTTTTGTACACAAAATCCTATTACTCCAAACTTAGTGTTGCGTTTTTATGATACTAATAACAGAGAAACTTTAAAAAGTGTAGAGAGATTATCTATTTGGGCAGAAAATAAAGACACGATCGTTTCGTACAAAAGTATAACTTTAGATAGTGTTGCTATCCCTTTAAACGCTATTGATACAAAGACTGTTTATCATCTAAAAATGAATACTATTGATGGTAAAACTGCTAATAATCAAGAAGCTACATTTACAATTAGTTATACACCCAAAGAAGAATATGTTTCTCGTTCTTGCGGATTTAGAGTGCAATTTAATGATGTAACTTTTGAATCTAATAATTCTTGGATTAAAGATTTTACGCCAAAAACAGTAACTACAATAGCAAATCAAAACGCAGCACATGTACAAATATTTCATTAGTATTTTCTTGTTATTTGTTTTGGTTGATGGATTTTCTCAGTCTAAAAAAACGACTACTACAGAACCTATAAAAGACACGATTATTTATAAATCTTCTTACGGAATTAGATTAGGAGTTGACATTAGCAAGCCAATATTAGCAAGTATTAGCAGCTCTTATAGCGGCTTTGAAATTGTAGGTGATTATAGAATTTCTAAACGTTTTTTTGTGGCTGCAGAATTAGGTTATGAAGACCATACAAGTGATGAAGATTATACAAACTCAACTGCCAAAGGAAGCTATGCAAGAGTTGGTTTTAATTACAATGCGTATGAAAATTGGCTAGATATGAATAACGAAATTTTTGTAGGCTATAGATATGGTTTTAGTCTTTTTGATCAAACTTTAAATAGTTACACACCCAATGTAAATAGCACTTATTTTCCTGCAAATTCTATTAATACACCAGTTACAGCATCGAATTTAAATGCACATTGGTCTGAGTTTATATTCGGATTAAAAGTAGAAACTTTTAAAAATTTATTTTTAAGTGCAAGTATGTCTTACAAAGTTTTAATGAGTTCAAAACAGCCAGATAATTTTAAAACCTTATACGCACCTGGTTTTAATACAATCTTTGAAAGTAGCACTGGTTTTGGTTTTAATTATACTGTTAGTTACTTAATTCCTTTTAAGAAAAAATAAAAATCAGCCTTTTGTTGCTAATTTTTTAGTAAATTTAACCCTCTTTTTTAAATCATATACAATGAATACTATACCTAGTGTAAATTTAACTGACTTCTTATCTAACGATCCAATAAAAAAACAAAAATTCATAGACGAAATTGGGCATGCCTACGAAAACATAGGTTTTGTGGCTTTAAAAGGTCATTTTTTAGATACCGAATTAGTAGATAGCCTTTATTCAGAAATAAAAAACTTTTTTGATTTACCTACGGAGATCAAAGAAAAATATGAAATTCCTGGAATCGGTGGCCAAAGAGGATATGTTTCTTTTGGAAAAGAATCTGCAAAAGGAAAAAAAGAAGGAGATTTAAAGGAATTTTGGCATTTTGGGCAATATGTTGATAGAAATTCTAAATATGCAGAAGAATATCCTGCAAATGTTTCTGTAAAAGAACTGCCAAAGTTTGATGAAGTTGGTAAAGAAACCTACAAAATGTTAGAAAAAACAGCCAAATATGTGTTGCGTTCATTGGCTTTACATTTAGGTTTAGAAGAAACCTATTTTGATAATTACATTAAAAATGGAAACAGTATTTTACGACCTATTCATTATCCACCAATAAAAACAGAACCAAAAGGCGCAGAAAGAGCAGCAGCTCACGGAGACATTAATTTAATTACTTTATTAATGGGTGCTCAAGGAAAAGGCTTACAAGTTCAAAATCATAAAGGAGAATGGATTGATGCAATTGCAGAACCCGATGAATTAATGATAAATGTGGGTGATATGTTATCTAGACATAGTAATAATAAACTAAAATCTACAATCCATAGAGTTACAAATCCGCCAAAAGAAATGTGGGGAACTTCTCGTTATTCAATTCCGTTTTTTATGCATCCAATTTCTGATATGAAATTAGATGTTTTAGAAAACTGCATCGATGAAAACAATCCAAAACAGTTTGATGATATTACATCAGGAGCATTTTTAGACGAACGCTTACGTGAATTAGGACTTAAAAAATAGTTAGCAGTTTTTCAGTCTTCAGTTTGCAGTACAAAACTGACTGAAAACTGAAGACTGTTGACCGCAAACTAAAAAGAATGGATTTTAAAGATCAATTAAAAAATTTATTTCCAGAACATAAAGAATCTGCTGAACCTGTAGTTGAAAAATCATCTATTTGGTTGCAAGAGGAACCTATAATTTGCAAATACGAAAAAAGAAAAGGAAAGCCAATTACCATATTAGAAGGCTATACTGGCGCTACCGAGGATTTTAAAATGCTGGCAAAAGAAATAAAAACAAAACTTTCTGTTGGTGGTAGTTTTAAAGAAGATAAAATTATAATACAAGGAGATTATAGAGATAAAATAATGACAATGCTAAAGGAAAAAGGATTTAATGTAAAGAGAGTTGGTGGTTAATTATTTCTATTTTAATACAATAAAAAATAACTAATAACGTTTTGTAAAAATTATGGGGGCATCTATTTTACACATCACAAATGGAGATATAACTACCAATTATCTCAAAAAATTAAATTATTCTGGAAGTTTTATTACTTGGAGAGAAATGCTTTCTGAAGGTAAAACTACTTCGGATATTGGTAGCGAAACTTTCTGGAAAAATAGGTTTGAATTCTTAAAATCGTCCTATAATATTAGCAAAAAGAAATTTATAGATTATACTTTAAAGGAATACCGTAGTCTTTGCAAACAAAAAGACCAAGATGAAATTGTTTTATGGTTTGAACATGATTTATTTTGTCAAATTAATATGTTGGCAGTAATTAGTTGGTTAAAACGGTATAGACATGGGTATCAAATTACGTTAGTTTGTAGCGGAAAAATAAAAGGTTCAACGCAAATGCTTGGATTATCTCAACTAAAGGAAGAAGAAGTTCATAAACATTATACAAATAGAGTTACTTTAAAACAAGACGATATTGAGTACGCAGATTATATTTGGCAATTGTATTGTTCAGATTCTCCTTTGCGTTTAGAAAGTGTGTATAAATTCAATCCAATGTCGCCATTTCAATATTTGGCTACAGCGATAGAAGCACATATACAACGTTTTCCATCCATTGAAAATGGATTAAACAAAGTTGAAAACACTATTTTAGAAACAGCAAATCGCCAAGAATTTAAGTCAAAAAAAGAATTAATTCAACAACTTATAATTGATGAAAAAGTCTATGGTTTTGGAGATTTACAGTACGAATATAATCTAAATACGATCGGTAAATTATTTACATCCTTTGATCCTGTGAAAATTTCTGACAAAGGAAAACAAGTTTTAGAAAATCAATTAAATTTTTATGGTCAAATAAGAAATGATAATTCATATCTTGGGGGCTCAAAAAAATACAGTTTCTTGTTTCATGAAGAATCTAAAAAACTGCTACAAATAACAACCTAAATGAGTATAAAACAATCTGAATTAATTTTAAATCCTGATGGTAGCATTTATCATCTAAATTTAAGACCAGAAAATATAGCTACAAATATAATTTTTGTTGGTGATCAAGATCGAGTTGATAAAATTTCTAAACACTTCGATTCTATTGAGTTTACCACTCAAAAACGTGAATTTAAAACAACAACAGGTACTTTAAACAACAAAAGAATCTCTATTATTTCTACAGGTATTGGTCCTGATAATATTGATATTGTTTTAAATGAATTAGATGCTTTGGTAAATATCGATTTAGAAACAAGAAAACCGAAAGATAAACTTACAAAATTGAATATTGTAAGAATTGGTACTTCTGGGTCTTTACAAAAAGACATTCCTATCGATTCGATTGTTTTAAGTTCTCATGCATTGGATTTAAATGGATTGCTTCACTCCTATCAAATTGATGAGATTTCGCATCCAGAAATTGAAAATGCTTTTGTAAAACATACAAATTGGAGCAGTAAAAAATCGCATCCTTTGGTTATTTCAAACTCTCAGGAATTAGCTGCAAAATTAGCATCAGAAAAAATACATCAAGGAATTACTGCAACTGCAGGCGGATTTTACGGTCCGCAAGGAAGAGTTTTAAGATTGGCTTTGCAAGATGAAGATTTAAACAGCAAAATTGATAGCTTTCAATTTGACGGAAATAGAATAACTAATTTAGAGATGGAAACGTCTGCCATTTATGGTTTGTCTAAATTATTAGGACACAATGCCGTTTCTATGAATGCTATCATTGCAAATAGAGCAGATGGTTCTTTTAGTGAAAACCCTGGTAAAATTGTATCCGATTTAATTAAATATACACTTGAAAAATTAGTTGAGTAAAAAATGACCAACCTCAAAGTTGGTGGTGTTCCAGAACATTTTAATTTCCCTTGGTACATCACTCTAAAAAATAAAGAATACAATAAACACGCTATTAATTTGCGTTGGCAAGATTTTCCTGGTGGAACAGGCCAAATGTGTAAAGCTTTAAGAAAAGGTGACGTTGATATTGCAATAGTTTTAACAGAGGGAATTATTAAAGACATTGCAGATGGAAATCCGTCTAAAATTGTTCAAACTTATGTAAACTCTCCTTTAATTTGGGGAATTCATGTATCAGCAAATTCAACGTTTAAAAAAATTGAAGACTTAGAACATGCTACTATTGCAATTAGTAGGTTTGGTTCTGGTTCACATTTAATGGCAATTGTAAATGCAAATAACCAAAACTGGGACGCTAAAAAGTTGAAATTTAAAGTTGTTGGTGATTTGCAAGGCGGTATTGATGCGCTTACAAACGGTGAAGCAGATTATTTTATGTGGGAGCATTTTACAACAAAGCCTTTAGTTGATAATGGTACTTTTAGAAGAATCGACGATTGCCCAACTCCTTGGCCATGTTTTGTAGTTGCTGTTAGAAATGAAATTTTGTCAACCAATTTTGAGGAAGTTAAAAAAGTTTTAGATATTATAAATGCTGAAACTAAAAACTTTAAAAGTATCGATCAGATTGATAAAATCTTGGCTAAAAGATATAAGCAACAAATAGATGACATTCAAAATTGGTTAAAAATTACAGAATGGAATGATGGAAAACCAATTACCAAAAATTTAATTACTCGCATTCAAAATAAAATGGTAAAGTTTAACGTTATTGAAGAGAAGAAAAACTCAGGTGATTTCATAAAAAACATGTACATTTAAATCGTAAAAAAAGAATCAATGAAAAAAGCAGTATTTATTGTAGTTTGTATTTTAGGAATCAGTTGTTTTTCATCGTGTAGAAGCACAAGTTCTTCTTGTGGTTTGGCAGATAATACAACGAATCAAACAATATTACAACAGGTAGATTTAGTATAAATTTGGTTGTTTCTTAATCTCAAATTCAATGAATCCGCTTTTTAAGCGGATTTTTTTGTGAACTTGCAAGGCCATACTATCATACTTACTTGTTACCATACTATTGGCTTCGCTCCTATTTTTTTTAAAAAAGTATTCGTTTTTGAAAATTGTTTACTACCAAACCAACCCCTCCAAGCTCCTAATGGAGAAGGATGAGGCGCTATAAATAGTGTATGTTTTTTACTATCGATCAATACCTTTTTACTTTCAGCAAATTTTCCCCAAAGTAAAAAAACCACATTCTCTTTTTCTTCTGATATTTGTTTGATTACTTCATCCGTAAAAGTTTCCCAACCCATTTTCTGATGACTTCCAGCTTCGTGAGCTCTTACAGTTAATGTTGCATTCAATAATAAAACACCTTGTTTTGCCCATTTTTCTAGATTTCCACTTTGTGGGATTTCTTTGTCTAAATCTGAAGCAAGTTCTTTGAATATATTTTTTAAAGAAGGTGGATGTTTTATTCCGTCTTTTACTGAAAAGCACAAACCATTTGCTTGGTTTTCATCGTGATAAGGATCTTGACCAATAATAACCACTTTTAAATCATTTAAAGAACAAAAGTCAAAAGCAGCGAAGATGTCTTTTTCCTTTGGATAACAAGTGTAATTTTTATATTCTGAAGAAACAAAACTTGCTAATTCTTTGAAATAAGGTTTTTTAAATTGAGGTTGTAGAATAGTTGACCAAGATTCAGAAAGATTTAAGTTCATTTATACTTCAATTTAATAATAACGTCAAAGATATTTAATTTAATCAAATACTTCGTTCCTTAAATGAAACAAGCAGTTCCTTAAATGCCAATTTGTTGTTCTCTTTTACAATCTTAAATTTATACAAATTGAAAAAAAACTTAAAGCTATGAAAAAAGAAAAGAACTTATTTAATCATAATATAAGTATTTACAAATAATGTGCTTTAGAATGTCAATAAATTCTATTCCTACTGTTAAATAAATAGTATTTATAAGCCTTTTCTAAAAGGTTGTACAGAAAATTGAACATTTAAAACATCCACTCATTTTATTAAAAATCTCTAATTCTACAATTATGTTTTCTATAATTAGAACAGCATAAACATTGCTGCTTTTTTCTTAGAATTCTAATTTATTATTAATCAAAAAAATCAAAAAAGTTATGAAAACAAAAAAACATGTAATCAAACCTTTAAAAAGAATGGGGCTTTCCAAAAGCTGCTTTCTTTTCCTGCTATTATTTGTGTCTTTTAGTGTAAAAGGGCAAATAAATAGATCTAATACAGTTAGTGTTGGTAACAACAGAATGTATAAAGCTACAACTGTTAATTCTATAAAAACTGGCGCATTATTTAGTTACACACTATATGTTACAATATATGGAGATGGTAATTTAGTAACATTAACAGACCAATTACCACCCGAATTAGAATTTGTGGGAAATAGTAACAATATTGCCATCTCACCTCAAGTATTTGCGAACACAGCTGCAAAAGGTCAAAATAATAATTTAGTAACAGTTGTGCTACAAGCACCATCTGATGGTAGTAGTTCTTCTGTTGAAATATTAATTCCTGTAAGGTTTAAAGGTGGTATTACAGCTAATGGCACTATAGCAAAAAACTCTGCAACTATTTCGACAAATGATCAGTCTGCAACTACAAACCCAATTACTGTAACTGCAATTGCAATTTTAAATTGGGAAATTAAAAAAGAAATAATTGAACCCACACAAAAAGACCCAAATACAGGTGAATGGATTGTAGCACCTGGAGCTACTGCTAGGTTTAGAATAACTGTTAAAGAAAAAAACCCGCAAGACAATTTTGGTGTTTTAAATTTAACAAACTTACAAATATTAGAAGCACCACAACCATCCAATGTCACTATGAATCTTGTAGCTACTGGAGGTAATAATAACATTCCTTTAAGTCTATTAAATTTAAATACAAGCACTAACATTATTACGAGTACCAATTCTCAGACTTTCTTAAATGCAACAGAAACATTTAGCTCGTTTTACATTGATATAGACATCACCTACCCATCAAACTTACCAGTAAACACAACTACTTGTTTTGGTAATGTTGCAGATATTACTGCAAATTATGCTTCTTTAACAACAAATAACACCTTTACTGCTAGTAGTGATGCTGATCTTAATTGTATTTATATAAGCAACTATTGCGTATTAAATAATTGTAATCGTGTAAATTTTGATTACAGTTTTAAAAAATATGTTAGCGGTAACAAAAAAACAGTTGGTTGTAATCTTTACTATATTATGGAATTTCATAATTCATCTACATCTGGAGAGGTTATTGAAAACGCACAAATAAGCGATATATTTCCAACGAACATTAATGTTAATCAAGTAATGATTCAGGTTTTTAAACCGGGTTCTGGAACTGGGTCTATACCACATTCAGGTTCATATTCTTTTGGTGGATCTGCAATTAATTATTCTACTTCTGGAAATATGTATATAGATACAACAGCAGACCCATCGTCTCTAATAGTTGATTTAAGCTCAAACCTTGACCCAGAATATCAGATAAAAGTTCAAGTTCGTTTCACTATTGATCTTAATGTACAACCTGGTACAACAATTATTAATGACGCTACAACAGAATTTAACTTTTTAAATAATACTCAGATAATTGACTCAGCAAGAAATTCTTTTAATGTTGAAACACCAGAACCAGAACTTCATATTCAAAAGTTAGTTTGTCAAGGTTATAACTCCTATCATAATCCAGGAGATATAATTCGTTACAGATTATTAATATTTAATAAAGGTACAGATGCTCTAAATAATGTTGTTATTGAAGATGAATTAGATCCTAATTTCGAATTCCTACCCAGTACGGTAAGTTATTATTCCTATGCGCCTTCTAACCCAAATAGTTTCAGTACTATTTGCAACCCAACAATATCAGGTAATTATAGTAATTGGGGCTTAACTTTTAGCCAAACTCCAACAAATTATGGTGCAACAAATTTAAAATGGACAGTACCTTCTATCGGCCCACTTTGTGGTAACACTTCTACATCACATAATAACTATATAGAGTTTGATGTTAAAATTAAGGAAAATGCACCTCCAGGTTCTTATTATAATAAATTTACAGTAAATGGAGACGAACTAACAACCCCTAAATCATCAAACGATTCTAAAATAAATGTTAAAGTTTTAGCAGGTAATAAAGTTATTAAATTACAAAGTTTAGACAATGGTACAACGTGGACAAACTCTACAGTAACGCCAAATGTTTTGCCCAGACAAAATATTTTATACCGACTAAACATTAAAAACCTTGGTAATTTAGAGTTTAAAGATTTGGTTATTACAGATGCTTTGCCAAATGTTAATTTCACTCCAAATTCAGAAACAATATCATTATCTACAGGCGGAAGTAATTTTATTATAAACACCACAGATTTTAGTACTAATTTTAGTAATAATACTTTAACGGTATCTTCTTTACCTAATTTCTTATTTGTTTATGGAGATGAAATTAATATAGACATACCTGCAACAGTTGTTACAACTGTACAACTTAATAGTGAAATTTGTAATACTTTTAATTATACAGCTATTGATCAATACAATGGTTTATCGACACAAAACTTAACTCCTGCTCCAGTTTGTGTTGTTGTTAAAGACAATTGCCCAGGCATAGAAAATGCAGATCAAATAGACACAGATGAAGATGGTATTGGTGATGCTTGTGATAATTGTTCAATGGTAATTAACCCTAATCAATTAGATTCTGATGGTAATGGTATTGGTGATGCTTGTGAACCGCCAGTTGAAGAAGTAGATTGTTATACATTTGATGAAGAGTTTAATAAAGAAAATTGGATAAATGATAATCTAAAAGATATTTCTTTTGAAAAAGATGAAGAACATCAAAATTTTATAGCATTTAAGAATAATGAAAAAGAATCTAGTCTTATAAATAACAAAGACTTTACTGGTGATTGGTTAAAGTTTTTTCCAGGAAATTGTATGTGTTTCGATTTTATAGTAAGCTATAAAGATAAATCGAATAACAATATTGGAACAGCTCCAAAACTAGCAATATATACAGGATCATCTATAACCTCAATTGGTCAAATAAATACGAGACTAAGAGCAGTTTTTGTAGGGAATGCATCAAACCCAATCTTACCAAATAATATTTGGGGTAACTATTGTTTACCAATTTACGAGGCAACTAATAATACAATACCTAGCAATAGTTTAGGAAACTGGCAATTATTTAAACCAAATAGTACTACACAATTAACAGGCTCTGATGCAGTAAATGCTTGGAATCAATTAATTATTGAAGTTACAGGTATTTTATTTGAATCAGAATACGATGGTTCTTTTACAGAAACCATTGGGTTAGACAACTTTTGTGCATCAGATTGTGAACCACCTTGTAAAGGAGACAAAGATTCTGATGGAGATGGTATACCAGATGAATGTGATAATTGTCCAGAAAAATACAATCCTAATCAAGAAGATTCTAATAATGATGGTATTGGTGATGTTTGTTGTGAAGGCAAAGAAGACAGAGATAAAGATGGAATCCCTGATGATTGTGACAATTGTCCAACAAGATACAACCCAGACCAAAAAGATACAGATGGAGATGGAAAAGGTGATCTTTGTGATCTTGATTGTGTAGAAGGACCAGATTTTGATAAAGATGGTTGGCTAGATGCCTGTGATAATTGTCCTAAAAATTACAACCCAAATCAGTCTGATATTGATAATGACGGATTAGGTGATTTTTGTGATCCTGATTTTGTAGTTGATTCTGATGGTGATGGAATACCAGATAATAAAGACAATTGTCCAGACACAAAAAACCCAGAACAAACAGATTCAGATGGTGATGGTATAGGTGATGCTTGTGATAATTGTATAGAAATAGCAAACACAGATCAATTAGATTCAGATGGTGATGGTGTTGGTGATGTTTGCGACCCTCCTAACTGTGGAGATATAGATACTGATGGTATTGGTGATGCTTGTGATAATTGCCCAAATACTGTAAATCCAGATCAATTAGATGTAAATAATGATGGTAAAGGTGATGCATGTTACCCACCAAACCCTTGTGTAGATATTGATACTGATGAAGATGGCATTTTTGATTTATGCGATAATTGCCCTAAAACTAAAAACGAAGATCAATTAGATACGGATGGCGATGGTATTGGAGATATTTGTGACCCAACACCTTGTGGCATAGAAGATAAAGATAAAGACGGCACCCCAGATTTATGTGATAATTGCCCAGAAATTTCAAACCCAAACCAAGAAGATACAGATAAAGATGGTATTGGAGACGCTTGTAAAGACTGTGATAAAGATACAGATGGTGATGGAGTTCTAGACTTAGTTGATAACTGCCCAACAAGACACAACCCAGATCAATTAGATACTGATGGTGATGGTCTTGGAGATGTTTGTGATTTTATAAACCCAATATGTTGTATAGATTTTGGTTGGAATGATATTTTCTATGAAATGGACCCAGATATAGGGGTAATAAAAGTTGTAGATGATTATGACTTTACCTTAGATTCTGATTTTATTACAGATTATAAAGTAACGTTAGTTTATTCAGACATAAAACATAGTAAAGTAGAAAATGGAAAATTACCAGCTAAAATTTCTTTATATCCTTTAAAAAGTTCAATTTCTAACGAAAAATTAGAATTAAAAGAACCAATTTACGGAAATGATGATAAAGGTAATACTGTTTTTAATGAGATTTCTTGGTGGACAGAAGCTGGTGTTAGTTTTAGAGAAAAAAATAATTTAAAAATAGCATATTCATTACCATATTATAAAGATTGTACAGATTGCGATTACATAGCAACCTTATATTTTAAAGTTTCTGTAATTGATAAACATGGCAACTATAAAGAAGAACTAATTTTAAGAACAGTTGAAATTAAAAACAATGTAGTTTTAAAAACTACGCAAGAAAGTAGTAAACAATCGTTTTTAATTTATCCAAATCCTGTAAAGGAGTACATGAATATTTTTTCTCAAATTGCAGGAAAAAGTGTTTTGTATGATATTAATGGCAAAGAATTAAGAAATTTCGGTATAAATGTAGGTGACAATAAAATTAAAGTTACCAATTTACCAAAAGGAGTTTACATTCTTAAAACAATGGGAGATAACTTAAATAATACCTCTAAAATTGTAATAGAATAATAAAATAGAAAACCTCACAGACATTTATGTCTGTGAGGTTTTTTAATATAAACTCTTTTAAAATTTAAAACTATGAAAACAATTAAAAAATCTACTCCAATTATTTTATCAATTACAGCGGTACTACTATTCTTAACCTTTGGAACAGGCTGCCGAGATAGTGATGAAATAACGCCTACACCTGTAAATTTAAACGAACATTTTAGATATTCTTTAGATGGCGGAAGTACTTATAAGGAAATAGATTTAAACCAAGTAACAGCTAAATACAGACCTGACCCTAATGGTATAGAGAGTTTTAATATCGTGATTATACCAGCTGCCAGTACTAATCTTGTAGAAAAACTAACAGCAACTTTTTATTTGCAAAATTTTGGGAGCTTTATAAGCAGTTCACCAAACCAAACTAATTATTTATGGGGTATTCCAGGCTTTGACACCAGATCAACTACAAGTAACACTTTTTTCTTTTCTGATATAACCAGACCTGTTATATTCAATGTAGGAGCCTTTATAAATAATCAAATTACTACTACAGTTACAGAATACCCAACAACTGTAAACAGCCCAACAGAAGGTTATATTGCATTTACTTTTAGTGGAACCTATGTAGTAGACCAAAATAATCCTTTAATAACTGGTTCAATTATGGGAAGTGCACGTATTAAAAGAACAGAGTAAATATTTATTATAAAATGTATCCAAAAATAATAGAATATCAAAATATTACCATTTACACCTATGCTTTGTGCATTGTTTTAGGCACATTATTAGCTGTGATATACACAAAAATACAGACCAAAAAAGCATTAAACTTAGAGATCCCAAACAATTTTTTCTACTTGGTTTTTACTGCAGGTTTTGTTGGCGGAAAATTATTTTTATTTTTTGAGAAGCCAATATATTATTTACAAAACCCAAAAAGTATTTTCAATATTTTTTCTGGCGGCTTTGTGTTTTATGGTTCTTTTATTTGCTGTGTTTTTACAATTATCTGGTATTTAAAAAAACATAAAACATCAGCTCTACCAATGTTAGATATTTTAGCAATTACAACAACTATTGTTCACGCAATTGGCAGAATGGGCTGCTTTTTTGCAGGTTGCTGTTATGGAAAGCCTACCGATTCTTTTTTTGGAGTTATTTTTCCAACTACAAATAATGTTGCTGTGCATCCCACACAATTATACGAAGTGTTTTCTATACTTATAATTATGTGTTTACTTTTTATCATCAAAAGAAATAAAAAGTTTAACGGACAAATATTTATTTCTTATATAACTCTCTACGCAATTGCAAGAAGCATTTTAGAAATTTATAGAGGAGATTACAGAGGCTTTATTCTTGATGGTTTTATATCACATTCTCAATTCATTGCCATTATTTTATTAACTATTACTGCTTATTTATATTTTAAATTAAAACAAAAAACAATAACTAATTAAAACAAAAAATTATGAAATCATTTTTAAAAAAAACGTTCCCATTTTTACTATTAATCGGGACAATCTTTATCATAGGTTCTGGATGCGGAGATGGAAACCCAGAACCTCCTCAACCAACTATTTGTGCAAGTTCAGAAAACACAATAGAAACAGCACTTTCTAGTTTAACAAATAGGTCAATGGATTTCCAAGTTCATGAGTATGTATTTACAACAAATGTTGCTGGAAATATTTGCGCTATTGGATATCAAAGTTTGGTACAAACCACACCTTTCCCTATCGATAATAGCACTGTAAGTTATAAAATAGAAATTGTTGACGGACCTGCAATTAATAGTACATTTTCGACTGCTACTATTGATTATATAACACTTAATACTCCTTTCGCAATAGTACCAGAGGTAAAATACACGATAAAAAGAACAGGTGGAGATGGTTTAAATTCTTCCTCAGGACGTACAGCTGCCTCAACCTTTCCATATACAAGTGGCAACATTACCTTTTTAAGTTCTAATTTTGTAGATAGCTCTAGTTCTGGCGGTGGTCCAGTTCCTAATAATGGAATCCCAAAAATTTATTTTAAATTTGATACCAACTAAAAGTGTAAACTTAAAACAATAAGCAAACGAGTGTTAAAAATTAACACTCGTTTTTAGTCTTTAGTAAAAATGAAAACCATACTCGCTTATCTAAAAAAGCATTTTAAACAAGATTATAAAAGGGGAACTTACTTTCTTTTTTTCTTATTTTTAGGAATTTTAATTTTCCTTAACCACACCACCAATTTTCCGATTCTTTTTTTTAAGAATCAGCAAGAATCTTTATGGATTTACGGATATTATTTTTTATTTTTTGGATTTGCATACTACTCATCCATTGCAATAATAGCCGTTACAAAATCTGAATACACTTTTCTAAAATCCTTCTATTTTTGGATTACAAGTCTGTTTGCTATACTACTCGTTAGTCTCCGATTTGGTTTTTTAGACTATTTTAGTTGGATACAAAAAAATATTGCGCCTCAAAAAATACTTTTTTACACTACAATTATTTCAAGAAGTATTAGGTTTATAATCTTTTCATTCGGAATTGCATTTTTTTATTTTTTGTTTGAAAAAAATAATAGAAATTTTTATGGTTTTTCCTTTAAAAACGTGAAATGGAAACCTTATTTAGTATTGCTATTAATTGTGTTTCCATTTATTATTTTCGCATCGTTTCAACCGAGTTTTTTACAACAATATCCCACTATTGGGAATGCGGGTACATTTATAAATAAATGGATTGCCTTGGCAATTTACGAACCAATATATTTAATTGATTTTGTTACTATTGAATGGTTTTTTAGAGGTTTTTTAATTTTAGGAATGGTAAAGTTTTTAGGCTCTAAAGCTATTTTACCTATGGTAGCGTTGTATGCCTTTTTTCATATAGGAAAACCTACAGGAGAAATCATTGGGTCTGTTTTTGGTGGTTATATTTTAGGCATTGTTTCTCTACACAGTCGATCAATTATTGGTGGAATAATCATTCATATAGGTGTTGCTTTTTTGATGGATGCAATGGCAGTTCTTCAAAAATGTGCTACTTGTTCTTGAAAGATCATTGCTAATAAAAACGACTTACCTCTTATCAGGACAGACTACTATTCTATAAAAGCGCACTTTCCTTAAATATAGTTTTATTACCAAAGGAAATTTTTTGCTATATGAATAAAAATTACCCAAACCATTCAAATTATAGATTTAAAAAATTAGAATTGAAATCGTTAAAACTCCATATCTAAAAAAAATGATATGGCGTTTTTCTTTAATTTAATCAACTACTCATTTCCTTAAATGAAATAAGCAGTTCCTTTAATAACAACTTGTTTTTCTCTTTTACAATCTTAACTTTATTAAAAATGAAAAAGAATAAAACAAAACGTTATGAAAACAAAAATACTTTTAATTGCATTTATGGGAATTATATCTTTAGCAAATTCTCAAACTTCAGACAATTTTGAGCCAAATGAGAGTTTTGCAACAAACTCCTCAATAAACTTATGTACAAATTACAATGCAACAATTGGACAAACTAACGATGTAGATTATTATTCAACCAATGTTACAAATGGGCAAACACTAAATATTAATCTATTTCATGTTCCAAATAATTTAACTTTAAAAGTTACACTTTTTGACAGTTCTAATGTTGAAATTGTTAATTGGACAGGTTCTGGAAGTATTTCTCAAAATTACATACCAAATTCTACTTCTGTTATTTATATTAAAATTGAAGATACTTCAAGTAATTTTAATGTAGAAAAATACTTGTTTTATATAGGTAATTCTACTTGTACAGATACAGATGGTGATGGTTATCTAGATACTAATGACTGTGAACCAAATAATTCTTTTATTTTTCCTGGAGCTTCAGAAATTTGTGATGGAATTGATAATAATTGTAATAGTGTTATTGATGAATCTGGCTATTTATTTTATGTAGATAATGATGGTGATGGTTTTGGAGACAGCTTAATAGCTCAAGTTTCTGGTTGTAATTTAACTAATGGATATAGCACTATTGGGGGTGATTGTAATGATACAGATGCATCAACTTATCCTGGAGCACCAGAAATAATTGGAGATAATATTGATAACGATTGTGATGGAAATACAGATGAAACAGAAACCTATGTGCCAGACGATAATTTTGAAAACTATTTAGAAGCTCATGGAATGGGTAATGGTATTGCTAATGATAATTATGTAACTACTGCAAATATTAATACTGTAACCAATCTTAATGTAAATTCTCAAAATATTTCTGATTTAACAGGTATTGAAGGTTTTGTGGCTTTAGAAACTTTATTTTGTGGTAGTAACCAGTTAACGAGTATAGATGTTACTCAAAATACTTCTTTACAAATTTTATCTTGTAGTTTTAATCAGTTAGTGCTATTGGATGTTACAAATAATATTCAATTAAATGCTTTGCAATGTGTAGGTAATTTATTAACTCATATAGATACATTTCAGAACCCTGCTTTAGAAATATTTATTTGTAGCCAAAATCAATTGACTTCATCGGGATTAAATTTTAGCCGGAATTTACTTTTAGAAACTTTAGCATGTAATAGTAATCAATTAGCAATCTTAAACCTTACGGCAAACACTAATTTACTTGTTTTGGATTGTAGTTATAATCAGATAAGAAGTCTAAATTTATCGCAACACTTCAATTTATCTAATTTGAACATAAGTTCAAATCTACTTACTTTTCTAAACGTAAAGAATACTAATAACACTAATTTTACACAATTTAATGCTTCAAACAACCCAAATTTATTATGCATAGAAGTTGATAATACAACATATTCTTCTACAAACTGGACAAATATTGACCCAATAGCTAGTTTTAATACAAATTGTGCAAACCCAGAAACCTACGTTCCAGACAATGATTTTGAAAACTATCTAGAAGCCAATGGAATGGGTAATGGTATTGCAAATGATAATTATGTTACAACTGGTAACATTGATACAGTTACTAATTTACAAGTTAGCAATTTAGGCATTGCTGATTTAACAGGTATTGAAGATTTTGTTGCTTTAATTCAATTAGATTGTTCAAATAATTTGCTAACAAGTTTAGATGTTACCCAAAACACAGCCTTATTATCAATGGCTTGTCATTATAATCAATTAACAGCTTTAGAAGTTTCTTTTAATTTATCATTATACACTTTAGGTTGTTCTAATAATACTATTGCTATGATAGATTTATCTCAAAATATAGAACTAGAAACATTAGATATAAATGATAATTCTCTTACTGCTTTAGATATTTTAGCAAATATTAACCTAACAGATTTGCAATTTAGTAATAATCAAATACCAATGATTGATGTAACTAATAATACTCTATTAGTTAATTTAATCTGTTCAAATAATTTAATAACAGAATTAGATGTTACTGAAAACACATTATTATATCATTTAGATTTTGGAGACAACCAAATTAATACTATTGATTTAAGGCAGAACACCGTTTTAGAAATTTTAATCGCTCAAACAAACTTAATTAGTGTTATAAATGTTTCTCAAAATGTATTATTATCACAGTTTAATATTCAACAGAACGCAATTTCACTTTTAGATTTATCTACAAATATTAATTTATTAGAATTAAGTTGCGGAGAAAACTTATTAAGTACTCTTAACTTAACTAATAACCCATTACTACTTACTTTACTTTGTAATAATAACCAACTAACCGATCTTGATATTTTTAATAATAATGATTTATTAGTTCTGGGTTGTAACAACAACCAACTTACAAATATTGATATTTCTTAAAAACCAAACTTGTATTATTTAAAAGTAGATGCTAATCAATTAGCATACCTTAACGTTAAAAATGGTAATAATTCTAATTTTGTTTTATTTGAAGCACAAACCAACCCAAACTTAACTTGTATAGAAGTAGATAATATTGGGTACTCTACTTCTACTTGGACAAACATTGATAGCACAAGTAGTTTTAATAATAATTGTAACATTACCTACGTGCCAGATAATAATTTTGAAAACTATTTAGAAACTCACGATGCAAATGGTAATATAGTAACTGTTGGTACAACAAATAGTATGGGTAATGGAATTGCAAATGATGATTATGTAACTACTACAAGTATTAATACAGTAACAATATTATTAGTAAATAGTGTGTCGATTTCAGACATAACAGGTATTGAAGATTTTGTAGCTTTAACTACATTAGACTGTAGTGATAATAATTTAACAAACTTAAATGTTAGCCAAAATACATTGCTAATAGGTTTAGCTTGTCAAGAAAATCAAATAACTAGTTTAGATGTAACTCAAAACACAAATTTAATAGATTTGTTTTGTTTTGATAATGCACTAACAACTTTAGATATCAGACAGAATCTATTACTTTCTAAATTTTACTGTAATGATAATGCTTTAACTAATATACAAATAGCATCAAATACTTCTTTAACACAGCTATATTGTCATAATAATGTTTTGACAACTTTGGATGTATCACAAAGTGCTATTTTAAGTGTATTATATTGCAATAATAATGCTATTTCAAGCATAAATGTGAGCTCAAACTCGGTTCTTAATCGATTGTTTTGCACAAATAATGCACTGACAAGTTTAAATGCTAAAAATGGTAACAATATAAACTTTTTACAGTTTGATGCAAGAACAAACCCAAACCTAGTTTGTATAGAGGTTGATGATGCAGCTTGGAGTACAAATAATTGGACAAATATAGATAGTATAAGTAACTTTAGTACAAACTGTAATGCCTTTGGTTTAACCGACGTTCCAGACGATAATTTTGAAGCCTATTTAGAAGCTAATGGAATGGGAAATGGTATCGCTAATGATAACTACGTAACCACAGCAAATATTAGTACAGTAACTAATTTAAATGTATCTAATTTAAGTATTTTAGATTTAACAGGTATTGGAGGTTTTAGTGCCTTAACACATTTAAATTGTTCTAACAATTTATTAATTAGTTTAGATCTTAGGCAAAATATAGCTTTAACAGTTCTTCAATGTAACAACAACGCTTTAACAAGTATTCTGTTAAAATCAAGTTCAAAGAGCAATCAATCTAATGGTTTAGATCTTTCACAAAATTCTTCTTTAGTTGAATTGGATTGTTCAAGTAATCAATTAACCTATTTAAACGTTAAAAACGGAAATAACACAAGTTTCACAGAATTTAATGCTACAAACAACCCTAATTTAACTTGTGTAGAAGTCGATGATGTAGCTTGGAGTGTTGCAAACTGGACAAATATTGATGCTACCACAACTTTTGTGAGCAATCAAACAGAATGTAGCACTTTAAGTACAGATACCTTGAACTCTCTAAAGTTTGAATTATACCCAAACCCAACAAGCGGAAAAATAACAATTGAGGTTCTTGAAAAAGCTGAATTGAAAATTTATTCAGTTCTTGGAAAAGAAATTAAAAGACTTTATCTAAATAATGGTAAAAATGAAATTAACAATTTAAATTTAGCAAAAGGGATTTATTTATTTAAAGTAGTTACTAAAGAAAAAACTTCCACTAAAAAAGTTATTGTAAACAAATAATATATTTGAAAAAGAAAAAGTGGGGGATTTTAATTTTAAAACTCCATATCTGTTAAAAATGATATGGAGTTTTTCATTACTTAAATCAAAAGCAACTTTGCTTTAATGAAACTTGCCTTTCAATTAATAACAACTTGTAGTAGCTTTAATTATTGCTACTTTTATTAAGGAAACTACTATTCTAGAATCGTATATTTGAAAAAGAAAAACAGCTATTGAAATCATTAAAACTCCATATTACATTATATTTCATATTGATATGGAGTTTTTCTTTTGCCCAACAATATACAAACTACACTACCAAAGACGGTTTACCAACAAATCTTATTTACAAAATTACACAAGATGCTAAAGGTTTTATTTGGTTTCTTACAGATAAAGGACTTGTAAAATATAACGGAAATACCATGAAAACGTTTACCACTAAAAATGGTTTGTCTACAAATGATATTTGGGAGTTACTGCCAACACCAGATGGAAAAGTATGGTATATTTCTAAATCTTCTAAACTAGGTTATATAGAAAATGACAGCGTTCATGCTTTTGAAAATGAAAATAAAAATGAAATATTAAATCCTGTTTATAGTAGTCAAGTTAATAATAAAATTATTTTAACAAGCTCAAACACTTCTCATTTATTAGAAAAAGGAAAGTGGAAATTAATTTCAAAAAATACAATAAATAATATAGATTATCAGGTATTCTATTATATAGAACATTCTACTATTAGTGCATTAGAAGTAACTTTTAATTCACTTAATATGGTTTATAAAGACAAAAAAAAGAAAAGTATTAAAAATGTGCATTACATTAAAAAGGGAATGCAAGTGCGAGGACAAATTAATGATAGTTTATTTTATTGGTCTGGAGCCAAAGACTATGTAATTTTGAATTTAAATACGGCTAAAATTTACAAACGTAATTTTAAAGATGAAATAGACATAGATAAATCGCAACATACTAGAATTAATAGCATAAACAATCAAATTCAAATTACTGGTAGAGGTTTTGTTGGTTTCATAGATCCAAATTATCATATAAAAAATACAGTTTACATTCCACCAAATTTAGACGCTCATTTTGCAATGATAGACAAAAATGAATCAGTTTGGATAGCCAGTTTTAATAATGGTGTTTATCAACTTTCTAAATCAAAAAAACAGATTAAATATTCCTTTGAAAAGGAAAAAATTCTCAAAACAAATACTACAAATAATAAAATTATAGCCAATATATATAAAAAAGGATTTTATAAATACAATAGTAATAAAAAAATATTTGAACCATTTATTAACGAGGTAGATTATATATATAACGCGACTTACATAGATTCTTTAGATTTAGAATTCTACACCTCTAAAACTAAAATTTTTCAAAAAAAATTAGGGAAAATTAAAGTTTTTGACAATACTACAAGTTTAAATTTCAATAATGATGTTGCAAAAAAACTAATATTTTTTGATTCTTACTTATATGGTAGTTTCTCCTTTGGATTAAACAAAATTAATCCATATGATTTACAAATTAAAAAGCTGTATTATCAACATGGAATAACGGACTTATTGGTTCATAACAATAACTTTTTAATTGCCACAAATAACGGTTTAAAACAATTTAAAAATGAAATAATTAGTGATGTTGTATTTAAAAACACCCTATTTAACAAGTCAATTTTAAGTATGAATAAAATTTCAGATACTCAAATATTGATAAATACTGATGGTTTTGGCTCATTTTTAACCAACTTAGAAGAGATTTATCAATTAAAAAATTCTGAATATTTAATTGTTAATAATGCGTATGTAGAAAACACTAATTTATGGCTGGCAACAAATTCTGGAGTTTTAAAATATACTAAAGAAAACAATACTTATCAATTTATTAAAACAATTACAAAAGCAAATGGTTTACCTTCAAATCAAATTAATGATGTTATTATAGCTAACAATGATTTAATTGTAAGTACAAACAACGGAATTGCCATATTGCCGAAAAACCAAGAAAGCAACTCACAATTGTTAGATATTTATATAGAAAAAGCAATCTATAATAATCATATTTTAAAAAAAGATTTTAATTCATTTAAATATCAAGAAAACAATAATATTAATTTTACTGTTTCACAAATCAATTATTCTGAAAACAATACCAATTTCTTGTATAATTATAAGTTAGAACCAATTCAAAATAATTGGGTTCCGACTGAAACCAATCAAATTAATTTTAATGATTTAGAACCAAATACATATATATTTAGTATTAAGGCTGATAATTTTGAAAAGAAAATTGAATTTACAATTTTGCCTTTATGGTATCAAACAATTATTTTTAAGGCTACACTCCTACTCTTTTTTCTCATCCTTTTAGTGTTAACTTATAAATTGAATAAAAAAAGAATAGAAAAGAATGCGAATCAGAAAGCCAATCAACTTCAAAAATTAGCAGAAAATGAATTGTATGCATTACGTTCTCAAATGAACCCTCATTTTGTTTTTAACTCCTTAAATTCAATACAATATTACATTGCAAATAATGAAATTGAAGTTTCAGAAAAATATCTTGTAAAGTTTTCACAACTTATAAGAATGTTTTTAAGTTTTTCATCAGAAAAAAACATTTCATTAAAAGAAGAAATAAAATTATTATCTAATTATTTAGAAATAGAAACAATGCGTTTTGGAAAAGGTTTGCAAAGTGAGATTTATCTCGATGAAAGACTAAAGTTAACAACATTAATTCCTTCTATGCTTTTACAGCCCATTGTAGAAAATGCTGTAAATCATGGTGTTTTTCATAATAATAAAAAAGGAACAATAAAATTAGCTTTTAATTATATTGATAAAAAGACATTTAAAGTTTTAATTGAAGATGATGGCGTTGGCTTTAAAAGATCTAAAGAAATTAAATTACAATCAATTAAAAAACACTCCTCAAGATCTACACAAATACTAACAGATAGAATTGAATTACTAAATGCTTCAAAAGAATGGCTGATTACTCATAAAATAATAGATTTATCTAATTCTGATGCTACAAAAAGCGGAACAAAAGTAATACTAACATTAAAAAAACGACTATGATAAAAGCAATATTAGTAGATGATGAAGAAAATGCTTTAAAAATCTTAGAATTAAAAATTAAGTTATTTTTTAAAGACATAGAAATTGTTCGCACTTTCCAAAATCCTAAAGAAGCAATTCCTTTTATAAATAATACTACAATCGATTTACTTTTTATAGATGTAGAAATGCCAGTTTATAGTGGTTTTGATGTTTTATCACAGCTAGAAAAGCCAGATTTTGAAATTATTTTTGTAACCGCCTATAATAAGTATGCTATTGAAGCTTTTAAAAATTGCGCAATTGGTTATATTTTAAAACCGATAGATAATGATGAGCTTAAAAGTACCATAGAAAATGCTATAATTAGTGTAAACCAAAAAAATAACTTTACTAAAAATAATGCTTTACTAGAATTGCTCATAGAAAAGAATACGATTGTAAATAAGTTAATTATACCCACAAATAAAGGAATGTCTTTTATTCATTTCGATAAAATTATACATATTGAAGGTTATGATGGTTATACTAAAATTCATTTAACAGATGACATTGAAATTGTAAGCTCTTATAATATTGGTAAATATGAAAAAATGTTGAATGATGATTTTTATAAATGTCATAAATCTCATATTATAAACTTAAAAAAAGTGAGCGCTTTTGAAAATGAAGGATATATTCTCTTAGAAGGCGAAAAAAGAGTGCCAGTTTCTAAAACTAAACGAAAAGAATTTATAAATTTGTGTTCACATTAAAATCCATTCTTCTTGAGTAAAAATATTTCAGACAAAACATTACAAGATTTAGAGTTTTCAACGGTTTTACTGCACGTTTCACAATTTTGTTTAACTGGCTTAGGAAAAGAAAAAGTTTTAGAGATAAAACCAATTCACAATAAAAAGGAGTTAATTAAAGAACTTTTTTTAGTTGATGAATATTTGACTTCTTTTACAAGTGAAAACAGAATACCTAATCATAATTTTGATAACATTATAGAAAGTGTAAAACGGTTAGCTATAGAAAATAGTTTTATAGAAACGGAAGCCTTTTTAAAAATAGCAACTACTTCACTTACTGTAAATGAGTTGATTAAATTTTTTAGAAAGTTTCAAATTCAGTTTCCTACTTTTTACAAACTCTCTAATGAAATTGAATTCACTACTTATATAGATGATGAAATTAAAAAAATTATTGATATTTCTGGTGATGTAAAAAATAATGCGTCATCTGTTTTAAAGCAAGTTCGAAGAGATATTAACAACGTTCGCGGAAAAATTGGCGCAAGTTTTACAAATGCTTTGTCCAAGTCTATTTCTGCAGGATATTTAGATGATATTAAAGAAACTGTGGTTGATAACCAAAGAGTTTTAGCAGTTTCTGCAATGCATAGAAGAAAAGTTGCCGGTAGTTTACTCGGTGCTTCAAAGTCTGGTAATATCGTTTATATTGCTCCCGAAGCTACATTAGCTTACAGCAGAGAATATCAAAATTTAATATATGAGGAAAAGCAAGAAATTGTAAAAATTTTACGTGCTTTGGCAAATACTATTCGCCCTTTTGTATCTTTATTAAGAGAATATGTTACTTTTTTAATTCATGCGGATGCTATTGGTGCAAAAGGAAAGTATGCACAAGAAATGAATGCAATTTTGCCAAAAATATCTAAAGAGAAAAGGATATTTTTTAAGAATGCCTACCATCCCATTTTATGGAAAAAAAATAAGAAACAAAATTTACATACGGTTGCACAAACTATAGAATTAAACGAAAAACAGCAAATTATTGTTATATCTGGTCCTAATGCTGGTGGAAAAAGTATCACTTTAAAAACGATTGGTTTATTGCAAATTATGTTTCAAAGTGGAATTTTAATTCCTGTTGATGAACGCAGCGAAACCTATATTTTTGATGCCGTGTTAACAGATATTGGAGACAATCAATCTATTGAAAATCAACTAAGTACATATAGTTATCGTTTAAAAAACATGCGTGATTTTTTACGTAGATGTAATGAAAACACGTTGTTTTTAATTGATGAATTTGGTACTGGTTCTGACCCTGAATTAGGAGGTGCATTGGCAGAAATTTTCTTGGAGGAGTTTTACGAGAAAAAAGCATTCGGAATTATAACAACTCATTACTCAAATTTAAAAGTTTTAGCAAATGAATTAGAGAATGTTACGAATGCAAATATGCAGTTTGATGAGCGTTCTTTAGAGCCTTTGTATCGACTATTTGTTGGTCAAGCTGGTAGTTCTTTTACGTTTGAAGTTGCGCAGAAAAACGGAATTCCTTTTAGTATTATCAACAAAGCAAAAAAACGCGTAGAAACTGAAAAAATACGTTTAGACAAAACAATTTCAAATTTACAAAAAGAACGAAATAGACTTCAAAAAAACTCTGAAAGCCTAGAAAAACAAAAAATAAAAGGTTTAGAACATCTTAATAATTTACAGGAAAAAGAAGAACGCATTCAGGATAAATTATCTGGTTTTCAAGAATTGTATGATAAAAATCAAAAAATGTTGTCATTAGGAAGAAAGACAAATGAGTTATTAAATAAATATTTTCAAACCAATAATAAGAAAGAATTAACCACTAATTTCAATAAGTGGGTAAGTGATGAAAAAGTAAAACATTTAAAGAAAACGCCACAAATTCCTACTACAAAATCACAAAAACAACAGGCTAAAATTGTAGAGAAACAACTACAACAGGTTATTAAAAAGGTAGAAAAAGAAGTTTTAGATAAAGTCGTAGAAGTTAGGCAAGAGAAAAAAGTGGAAGCAGCTAAAATTGCTAAGGAAAAATCTGAATACAATTATCAAATTAACGATAAAGTGCGTATAATAGACTCTAATTCGGTTGGTACTATTGATAAAATAGACAAGAAAAGTGTAACGATTAATTACGGTTTCTTTACAACAAAAACCTCTGTTAATAAATTAGAGTTGGTTGAAAAAGCTAAAAAGTAACTTTTGAATATGATCATTTTATATGATTTTGGAATCTTATTTAAATATCTTTTATCGTAAGCTTAAGCTTGTAAAGCATATTTTAATTAGGTCTAAGCATTAAAAAGTGTTTGCTGTAAAAAAGATTGTAAAATAAAAGCTAAGAAGATTTAGATAGTAAATATAATAAGTTTAAAAGTTATTATTTAGTTATTTCTGTAGTAGTTTAAAAACTAAATTTTAGTTTATAGTAAAAAAAAATCCTGAATTTCTTCAGGATTTTTTTTATATAAAATAATGTTTTTTAAGCATTTTGCTTTTTGATTAAATTTAAAGCAGAACCTTCATTATACCATTCAATCTGTCCTTGATTGTACGTATGATTTGCAATAATTAAATCTTTACTTCCATCAGCATGAACAGCTTCTATAGTTAAAGGTTTGCCTGGAGCAAATTCATTTAAATCAATAAAGTTGAATGTATCATCTTCTTGAATTAAATCGTAATCAGCCTCATTAGCGAAAGTTAAACCTAACATTCCTTGTTTTTTAAGGTTTGTTTCATGGATTCTAGCAAAAGATTTTACTAAAACAGCAGCAACACCTAAATGGCGAGGCTCCATAGCAGCATGTTCTCTAGACGAACCTTCACCGTAATTATGATCTCCAACAACAATTGTTTTAATACCTGCAGCTTTGTATGCTCTGGCCGTTTTTGGCACAGCATCAAAGTCACCATTTAACTGACTTTTTACAAAGTTAGTTTTCATGTTATACGCGTTTACAGCACCAATTAAACAGTTATTAGAAATATTATCTAAATGTCCTCTATAACGCAACCATGGTCCAGCCATAGAAATATGGTCTGTTGTACATTTACCATGCGCTTTTATTAATAATTTTGCACCAGAAATATCATTTCCAATCGGTGTAAAAGGCTCTAATAATTGTAATCTTTCTGATGCTTCATCCACTTTAATTTCAACGCTACTTCCGTCTTCTTCAGGTGCTAAATAACCATCATCTTTTACTTCAAAACCCTTTGGAGGTAATTCCCATCCTGTAGGTTCGTCTAACATTACTTCTTCACCGTCTTTGTTGATTAGTTTATCCGTCATCGGGTTAAAATCTAATCGACCAGCAATAGTAATAGCAGCAACCATTTCTGGCGATGCAACAAATGCATGCGTATTTGGGTTACCATCTGCACGTTTTGCGAAATTTCTATTAAATGAGTGGATAATTGAATTTTTTGGTGCATTTTTAGGATCATCGTAACGTGCCCATTGACCAATACAAGGTCCACAAGCATTTGTAAAGATAGTTGCTCCTAACGCTTCAAATGTTCCTAAAATACCATCTCTTTCTGTTGTGTATCTTACTTTTTCAGAACCTGGATTAATTCCAAATTCAGCTTTAATTCCTAAACCTTTATCAATAGCTTGTTGCGCAATAGAAGCTGCTCTTGATAAATCTTCGTAAGATGAATTTGTACAAGAACCTATTAAACCCCATTCTACTTTAAGCGGCCAATCGTTTTTATTTGCAATAGCAGTCATATCAGAACCTACTTTTGTAGATAAATCTGGTGTAAAAGGTCCGTTTAATAAAGGCCCTAATTCTGATAAATTTATTTCGATTACTTGGTCAAAATATAATTCTGGATTTGCATATACATCGGCATCACCTGTTAAATATTCTTTTACTTTGTTTGCTGCATCAGCAACATCACTTCTATCTGTAGCACGTAAATAACGTTCCATAGAATCATCATAACCAAAAGTAGAAGTGGTTGCACCAATTTCTGCACCCATGTTACAAATTGTACCTTTACCTGTACAAGACATTCCTGTTGCACC
The DNA here is from genome assembly GCF_002954665.1 of Polaribacter glomeratus. Classification (GTDB taxonomy): domain Bacteria; phylum Bacteroidota; class Bacteroidia; order Flavobacteriales; family Flavobacteriaceae; genus Polaribacter; species Polaribacter glomeratus. Next base: position 950,881 of record NZ_MSCM01000001.1, read on the forward strand.
TGGACCAAAATATTCTACAATTGCACCTGTTCCTCCTTTAACAGTTAAAATATCTGCTACTTTTAAAATAACATCTTTTGGTGCAGTCCAACCAGAAAGTTTTCCAGTTAACTTTACACCTATTAATTTTGGAAACTTTAATTCCCAAGCCATTCCTGCCATTACATCAACAGCATCTGCGCCACCAACACCAATTGCAACCATACCTAATCCTCCTGCATTTACTGTATGAGAATCTGTACCAATCATCATTCCTCCTGGAAATGCATAATTTTCTAAAACAACTTGATGAATAATTCCTGCTCCTGGTTTCCAGAAACCTAAACCATATTTATTAGAAACGGATTCTAAAAAATTAAAAACCTCGTTACTTGTATTTAAAGCTGTCTGTAAATCTGTAGACGCTCCGTTTTTAGCTTGTATTAAATGATCACAATGTGTTGTAGTAGGTACTGCAACTTTTGTTTTACCAGCTTGCATAAATTGCAGTAATGCCATTTGTGCTGTTGCATCTTGTAGTGCAATTCTGTCTGGAGCAAAATCTACATAATCTTTTCCTCTAACAAATGCTTTTTGAGGAGTTCCGTCCCATAAGTGAGAATATAAAATTTTCTCAGCAAGCGTTAAAGGTTTACCTGTAATTTTACGAGCAGCATCTACACGTTCTGACATAGTAGCATAAACTTGCTTAATCATTTCAATATCGAAAGCCATATTATAAATAAGTTTTTAAAATTTGTATATACACAAAGTTACAGTAATAATATCAATTTTAAACAATAAATAATAGATTGCTTTAATTAATGAATAAATAAAAGCGATTTTAAAAATCACTAAGATAAATTCAAAGAAAACAGATTATTTGAAGTTTTTTATGCGAATTTGATAAAAAAAATAAAAAAAGCAGACTTGTAAGCCGAATTCTGTTCCTTAACGTAAGGTTCTTATCATTTATCTAGTTCTAAAATTACTCTTAGAATCTATCTGCCTACCCTTTAGAATCGAGCGAGTAGCCCTCAAGCTCTAATTTACATGGCATTGCACCTCATAGAGTTTACCTGGTTTCACTACAGCCGAACTGTACTTGCTTTCTGTTGCACTTGTCCTCAACTTACGTTGGACGGATGTTATCCGCTATGATTACTCTCTGGTGTCCGGACTTTCCTCCCTGAATCAAGTTCAGAGCGATAAGATAAGTCTGCTTATTTTATTTAAAAAAGAACTTTATTTTATAAAAAACCCACTCAAAATAAAATTTTGAGTGGGAAAATTGCTATGAAAAAGAAAAAGTGTTATTGATTTCTCAACAACATTACAAATATATATTAAAATGATTTATAAAAAAACATATCTCTTAAAATATCTGCTATTTTTTCTATTTTTAACATGTATTAAGAAAACATATCTTTTACTTTTTCAAAAAATGATTTATCTGATGTATTTGGATTTGGTGTAAAATTCTCGTTATCAGTCATTTTTTCAAAAAACTCTCTTTGTTCTTTATTTAACTCTTGTGGTGTCCAAACATTTGTATGAATTAAGAAATCTCCTGTTCCGTAACGTTCTATACTTGGTAAACCTTTTCCTTTTAATCTTAAAATTTTGCCAGACTGTGTGCCTGCATCAATTTTAATTTTAACTTTTCCAGAAACGGTATCAACTTCTCTACTAGTTCCTAAAACTGCTTCAGAAAAATTGATGTACAAATCGTAATGAATATTAGTTCCTTCTCTTTTTAAGGTGTCATGTGGCACTTCTTCAATTAAAACTAATAAATCACCAGAAATAGAATTATTTCCAGGAGCATCATTTCCTTTTCCTCCTACTTTTAATTGAACACCTTCGGTTACACCTGCAGGAATATTAATTGAAACAGTTTCCTCTTTTACAATTAAACCTTGATCATCTGCACCACTTGGTTTACTACTTATTATTTCTCCAGCTCCAGAACAAGTGCTACAAGTAGTTGCAGTTTGCATTCTACCTAAAATTGTGTTTGTAACGCGCATCTGTTGACCAGAACCGTTACAAGTTGTACACGTTTTATATTTTACGCCATCTGCTTGTACTTTTCTACGAACTTTGACTTTCTTTTCTACTCCTTTTGCAATTTCTTCTAAAGTAAGTTTTACACGGATGCGCATGTTACTTCCTTTAACTCTTGCTTGTCTTTGGCCACCACCTCCGAAACCGCCAAAACCGCCTCCGAAACCGCCTCCACCATTACCAAAAATATCTCCAAATTGGCTAAAAATATCGTCCATGTTCATTCCGCCACCACCAAAGCCTCCGCCTCCTTGTGGTCCTTCAAAACCTGCATGACCATATTGATCGTATCGAGCTTTTTTATTGTCATCACTCAGAATTTCGTACGCTTCTGCTGCTTTTTTAAAATTGTCTTCAGCAGTTTTGTCATCTGGATTTTTATCTGGATGGTATTTGATTGCCATTTTTCTATATCCTTTCTTAATTTCAGCTTGTGTAGCCGATTTAGAAATTCCTAATACTTCGTAAAAGTCTTGTTTTGCCATTTTTTTATTTCAATTATCAATTAACAGTAATCAAAGATCAGTGGTAATTGTACATTGTTGATTGTAATTTACTGTCCGATAATTACTTTTGGGTAACGTATAATTTTAGTACCTAATTGATATCCGCTTTCTACACAATCAATTATTTTTCCCTTTAAATCTTCTGTTGGAGCAGGGATTTGAGTAATTGCTTCGTGAAATTCTGCGTTAAAAACGTCTCCTTGTTTGGTTTCTATTTTTGATAATCCTTTTTGCTCTAAAGTATTATACAATTTTTGATAAATTAATAAAACGCCTTTTCTTACCTCTTCTGCTTCAGTATCTTCTTCGATATGTGCCAAGGCACGTTCAAAATCATCAACAACTGGCAGTAAAGATGTCATTAATTCCTGTCCAGCAGTTTTAAATAACTCAATACGTTCTTTAGAAGTTCTTTTTTTATAGTTTTCAAATTCTGCAAAAAGACGTAAAAACTTGTCTTTTTCTGCTTGAATTATTTCTTCTGAAGTAAGTTCTTCTTTTACAATTTCTACTTCAACTTCTTGATTATCTTCAATTTGAGCATTTTCTTGCTCATTTACTGTTTGCTCTTCTATTATATCTTCTTTCTTACTCATTTCTTTGTAATCGTTAAATTCTAAATCATTTATTTGCAAAAATGTTGCCAACAAAAAAATAGTGTCAAACTGACACTATTTTTTTATTCTAAAAAACTGAATTATGTTAAGTATTAATCTTCTATTCTTTCAATTTTAGCACCAATAGATTTTAAACGTGCTTCAATATTTTCATAACCTCTATCTATTTGTTCAATATTATTAATAATACTGGTTCCTTTTGCAGACAAAGCAGCTATCAATAAAGAAATACCCGCTCTAATATCTGGTGAAGTCATTTTTGTTGCTTTTAATTTTGATTGATGATCTAACCCAATCACGGTTGCTCTGTGAGGATCGCACAAAATAACTTTCGCGCCCATGTCAATTAATTTATCAACAAAAAATAAACGGCTTTCAAACATTTTTTGATGTATTAAAACAGTTCCTTTAGCTTGCGTAGCGATTACTAAAACAATACTCAACAAATCTGGTGTAAAACCAGGCCAAGGTGCATCTGCAACTGTTAAAACAGAACCATCTATATAGTTTTGAATTTCGTATGATTTTTGAGCAGGAATATAAATATCATCATTTCTTTTTTCAAATTTGATACCGAGTTTACGAAACACATTCGGAATTTGTCCAAGGTTTTCCCAACTAACATCTTTTATTGTTAATTCAGATTGTGTCATTACTGCAACACCAATCCAAGAACCAATTTCAATCATATCTGGTAAAACAGTGTGTTCACATCCGCCTAAATATTTTACTCCTTCAATAATTAACAAATTAGAACCAACGCCAGAAATTTTTGCGCCCATAGAGTTCAACATTTTACATAATTGTTGAATATATGGTTCACAGGCTGCATTGTAAATTTCTGTAATACCCGTTGCCATTACAGCTGCCATTAAAATATTAGCAGTACCTGTAACAGATGCCTCATCTAAAAGCATTTTTGTACCAATTAATTCCTTTGATTCTACGCCATAAAAAGAGTCTTCTTTGTTGTATCTAAATTTTGCACCAAGGTTAATAAACCCTTCAAAATGAGTATCTAATCTTCTTCTTCCTATTTTATCTCCTCCTGGTCGCGGAATATATCCTCTTCCAAATCGAGTTAATAATGGGCCAACTAACATAATAGAACCTCTTAAAGAACTACCATCTTTTTTAAAATCTTCTGATTCTAAGTACCCTAAATTAACTTCATCTGCTTGAAATGAATAAGAGTTTCTGCTTAATTTTTCTACTTTAACACCTAATTCTCCCAAAATGAAAATTAGTTTATTAACATCTATAATATCTGGAACATTTTTTACTACTACTTTTTCTGGAGTTAATAAAACTGCGCAAAGTATTTGTAAAACTTCGTTTTTTGCTCCTTGTGGAGTTATTGTTCCACTTAATTTATGTCCGCCTTCAATTTTAAATGATGCCATTATTTATTGTCTTTTTCTACTTTTATGTTGATTATTGTGGGGTTTCTTGTAAGTCGTTTTTGTTGTATTCGACGTATTTTGTCCTTGAGAATTTCTTTTCTTTAATAAATCTTTTGTTTCAGAAAGATCTTCGTCAGAATTTCTTAAATCTAACTTTCCATCAGACAAATCTAATAAATGTTTAAAAATTACATCATCATCCACTGTGTCTTTATTCCAATTTAAATAACATTTTTTCATGTGATTTGCTATCGAAAAAACCAATGCTTCTTTCATATCACCTTCTTCCCAACTTAAAGCAACATCGATCATGGTTTGAATATTTTTACCATAATAACGATACTTAGAAGTCGATTTTGGATATGCTAATGGTTCTGGCTTTTCTTGCAACTCTTCTTTAGATGGCTGCGGATAAGGAGATTTTGCATCTAATTTAAACTCAGACATAATATATAACTGATCCCAAAGTTTGTGTTTAAAGTCTGGAACATCACGTAAATGTGGTTGTAAATTACCCATAACATCTACAATAGCTTTCGCCATTTCGTTGCGTTCTTCTGCGCTTTCTAATGCTACACAATGATTTACTAATTTTTGAACATGTCTGCCATATTCTGGAATTATCATTAGTGGTCTCTCTGAATTGTATTCTAAATCGAATGTCATCTATTTATTTTTTGTGAAGTAACTTAATTTTCAAATAACATTTAGAAAACTATAATTTAAGTTTCGTACTTATAAAACCTGACAAGTTTGTCCTTTTCTAAATTTATTGTTGCAAATTAATTAATTATTATCAATTACTTAGTACTTATTACTTATTATTTATTAACCAATCACTCTTAATTTTGCGAACTGTAGTAATAATTTCTTTTTACCAACAGTTCCGAATTTAATTTCTGCCTTTTTATTTGGTCCACTTCCTTCTAACGAAATTACTTCTCCTGTACCAAATCTATTGTGTTCTACAATATTACCAACCACAACATTTTCATCAAATAAATTAGTTTTAGCTGTAGTTTGCGAAACTTTTTTCATATTCTTAGGAATCACAATTTCTTTCTTTTTCACCAAATCACGATCCATTTTTTTACGCTGAATTGGTTTTTGAAAACGAATTCCTTTTGGAGCATCATCAAAAATACTTTTATCAATAAAATTATTTATTATTGGGTTTATCGTTTTAGGAGTAAGGTAATGTAAATATTGATCATCAATCTCTTCTAAAAACCTACTTGGCTCAGCATCCACTAATTTACCCCATCTATAACGGGTTTGTGCATAGGTTAAATACGCAACTTTTTCTGCTCTTGTAAGTGCAACATAAAACAACCTTCGCTCCTCTTCTAGCTCGCTTCTGGTGTTCATACTCATTGCTGATGGAAATAAATTCTCTTCTAAACCAACAATATACACATACATATATTCTAATCCTTTAGATTGATGAATCGTCATTAAAGACACGCTTGGCTTATCATCATCTTTGTTTGCATCAAAATCTGTGGCCAAAGCAACATCTTCTAAAAATGTTGTTAAAGACGCATCTTCTCCTTGTTCAATTTTATCCGTAATAAAATCTTTAATTCCGTTTAAAAGTTCCTGAACATTTTCTACTTTACTAACACTTTCTGGTGTTCCTTCTTTTTCTAAATCTTTAATTAATTGTGCCTGTTTTACCACAATTTCTGCAATTTCAAAGGCATTTTTTGTTTGCGATTCAATTTGCAAACGCAACATCATATTCATAAAATTCTGGAGTTTATTTTTAGTTCCAGAATTGATACTGATATCAATTTTATCAATATATTTTACAATTTCGAAAATTGATTTTTTATAATGATTTGCAGCTATTGTTAACTTATCGATGGTTGTTGCACCAATCCCTCTTGCAGGATAATTGATAATTCTTTTAAAAGCTTCTTCATCATTTGGATTGATTAAAATTCGCAAATACGATAATATATCTTTGATTTCTTTACGCTGATAAAAAGAAATTCCTCCATAAATTTTATAATTAATTCCTTTTTTACGCAATGCATCTTCAATGGCTCTAGATTGGGAATTTGTTCTATACAATATGCAAAAATCATCTGGACTTAATTGATGGTTCATTTGGTTTTCCCAAATTGATTGCGCTACAAAACGACCTTCTTCTCCGTCAGAAATGGTGCGCATTACATTTATAGAATCACCATCATCATTGCTAGTCCAAACTTCTTTATCTAACTTTGTTTTATTTCTTGCAATTACAGAGTTTGCGGCATTCACAATATTTTTTGTAGAACGGTAATTTTGCTCTAATTTAAAGGTTTTAACATTCGGATAATCTTTCTGAAAGTTTAAAATATTCTGAATATTTGCACCTCTAAAACTATAAATACTTTGAGAATCATCACCAACCACACAAATATTTTCGAACTTATCTGCTAAAGATCTTACAATAATATATTGCGAATGATTTGTATCTTGATACTCATCGACCATAATATATTTAAATCGAGACTGATATTTTGCTAAAACTTCTGGAAAACGAGCAAGTAACTCATTGGTTCTTAGTAATAAATCATCAAAATCCATAGCACCAGATTTAAAACATCTGTCTACATATTCTTTATAAATTTCACCAACTTTTGGTCTGCTTGCATGTAAATCTGCTTCTTGCAAATCCGAACTATTAAAGTAGGCTCTTACCGTAATTAAACTATTTTTAAAAGATGAAATTCGGCCTAAAATCTGTTTGGCTTTGTATCGCTCTTTATCCAAATTCATTTCTTTAATAATCGAGGTTATTAAACGAACGGAATCTTGTGTATCGTAAATTGTAAAGTTTGATGGAAAGCCTAATTTATCTGCTTCAGAACGTAAAATTCTTGCAAAAACAGAGTGGAAAGTGCCCATCCATAAATTCTTTGCTTCACTTGCACCAACAACTCCAGCAATCCTTGCTTTCATCTCTTTAGCAGCCTTGTTGGTAAATGTTAATGAGAGAATATTAAAAGAATCTACACCTTGTTGCATTAAATGTGCAATTCTGTAAGTTAAAACACGTGTCTTTCCAGAACCTGCACCAGCAATAATAATCATTGGTCCATCTTTCTGAATTACAGCTTGTTTCTGCGCTTCATTTAAAGTATTTAAATACGTATTCAATAGTTATGTTTTGAAAGAATTTGAAAGTGTGAATTTAACCAAACTATTTCTTTCTATAAAAGAAGATGACTAATTTTTATTCACAAGTTATTCATAAATATAATGTAGTTTTATCTGCTTAAAGACAGATAAATAAATATATCTGCTTAAATACCGATATTTTAAAATATCTGCTCATAAGTAGATATTTTTGTTTTTTAAAGGAATAAAGTATATATTAGCTTAAAATTAAAACGCATCATGACCAGTATTTTAACAGGTGATATTATTAATTCTAGAAAAAATGATGACAATTTTTGGTTAAAAACGTTAAAAGAAACATTAGATACTTTTGGCGAATCTCCAAAATATTGGCAGATTTATAGAGGTGATAGTTTTCAAGTAGAGATTAAAAATTGTGAAAGTGCATTTTATGCTGCTCTAAAATTAAAGTCTTATTTAAAGTCTACAGAAAATATTGATGTTAGAATTGGCATCGGAATTGGTAAAAAAGAGTTTAATGTTGATAAAATTACAGAATCGAATGGCGAAGCGTTTATAAATTCTGGTTTTGCTTTTGATAACTATTTAAAGAAACAAACAATTGCCATAAAAACACCTTGGCAAGAGTTAGATGATGAATTTAATATCGCATTTGATCTTGCCTTATTAACAATGGATTCTTGGACAAAAAATTCTGCCGAAGTTTTTAAACTGTCTTTAGCTTCAGAAAATCGTACTCAAAAAGAAATAGCAGCTATTCTAGGAATTACGCAAGGTAGCGTTAGCGAGCGCTATAAAAGAGCTGGTTTTGAGTCAATTATAAAACTAGAGAAACGTTTTCGAAAATTAATTCTGCAAAAAATTAACAACTAAAGATGATCCTATTTTTAAAATTTTTGTTGGCACATATTTTAGGCGATTTTGTTTTTCAATCAGAAAGTTGGGTTTTAGATAAAGAAAAAAAGAAAGTAAAATCGGTAAAATTATATTATCATATTGGTATTCATGCTTTTTTAGTTTTGCTCATTTTACAATTTAATTTGTACCAGTATTGGCTTGGTTTTTTATTGATTATTGTTTCTCATTATGCAATTGATTTACTAAAACTATATTTTCAAAAAAAGAAGACAAAACGAATTTGGTTCTTTATAGATCAAGTACTTCATGTTGTATTCTTGTTTTTAGCAAGCGCTTTATATGCTGATTTTACAGTATCCGTAGAAAATATATTTACTGATGAAATATTGCTATTACTCATTTTTATACTCCTTGTAACCTCTGTATCTGCAATTATTATTAAAATAGTTATTACACAATGGAATCCTGAAACCAAGAAAGAAAACGACGATTCTCTTGCAAAAGCAGGACGATATATTGGCATTTTAGAACGTTTGTTTGTTTTCGTTTTTGTAATTACAAATCATTGGGAAGCTATTGGTTTTTTGTTGGCCGCAAAATCTGTTTTTAGATTCGGAGATTTAACATCATCAAAAGATAGAAAATTAACAGAATATATTTTAATAGGAACTTTATTAAGTTTTTGGATTGCCATCTTTTTAGGAGTTCTATATTTGTATTTCTTAACTATATTGTAAGTAAATGGAAGATCAATTATTAGAAAGTATTGCATATGTTTTGCCCGCTGTTGTTACAGGTGTTGTTGCTTATTATATGTTTAACGGATTTATAAAGCATCAAGACTCTGAGAAAAAATTAGCGCTTTTAGTGCAAAAAAAAAAAGATTCTTTGCCTATAAAATTGCAAGCTTATGAGCGAATGTTATTGTTTTGTGAACGAGTTAACCCTGTAAAGATGTTGATAAGAATTAAACCTCTTTCTGATGAAACAGATGAATATTTACAGCTTTTGCTCGCGAATATAGAACAAGAATTTGAGCATAATTTAGTACAACAAATTTATGTATCTAACGATACTTGGCTAGCTGTTGTTGCTGCAAAAAGTGCCATAACAAATAAATTGAAACAAGTTGCAGAAAACTCAAATTCTGCGAATGATTTAAGACAAAATGTTTTAATCGATTATACTAAGACATTGCCACCAACCGAAACAGCCATTTCATTTATTAAGAATGAAGTCCGAAAATTATTATAAAAAAAAAGGCTTCAATAACTGAAGCCTTTTTTTCTTTTTAACAATTCTCCTCTTTAAAACGATAATCTTACTCCTACTTTATAATTTCTACCTCTTGTAGAATATCCGAAAATATCATCATAATCTTCATTTAAGATATTAGTAACTGCTGCAAAAATAGTTACTGTATCTCCTAATAATTTGTAATTCGTCATAAAGTCTAAAACGGTGTAATCTTCTAAAATAACATCTTCTCCTGCAGTTCCAAAAGAACCATATCTATCAAAAATTGTTCTTTCACCTACATTTCTATATGTTAAATTAAAAAAAGTATTCTTAAAAGGTGTAAAATCTAGACCAGCAACAAATTTATTTGCAGGAATATAGTCATTAAAATCTTCGAAAACATCTCTATCAACATAGGTGTATGAAGCGTTTAAAGTTAAGTAAGAAACAGGTGATATTCTTGTATTTACTTCAAAACCATTTGCATCCGAAGAACCGTTTCCATATTTAAAAGTAGTATTGTCAAATATAATGGCATCGGTTTCTCTTCTGTTAAAATAAACAACGTCTAATTGCAGCCAGTCTTTATAAGTTGCATCAAAACCTACTTCAAAAGTTTCGTTGGTTTCTGGGTTTAAGTCTATATTTCCAGAAAAACCATCGTATAATTGATACAAACTTGGTGCAATAAATGCGGTGCTGTAAGATGTTAGTAATTTAACTGTTGCATCTTCATTTTTTAAAATATTGTAAGCAACGTTTCCGTCATACACAAACTGGTTTCCATAAACATTATGCATATTTAAACGTCCGCCTACGTTTACACTTAAACCGTAATCAGAAATATACACCAAACTTGCATACGGATCTAATGTATTAAAATTAGCAACATCTTTATCTATTGTTGCAAAAGGTGTAACCGTGTTGTTATTATGTTCTTGATAATTGATTCCTGCAATTAATTGGAATTGAGGAGAAAACTCATATTTATTTACTAAATCTAAATTTAAACTTCTACCTTCAAATTGATAATTATCTAGCGTATTTGAAAAAGAATTAAATTGATTTAATGCTCTATTTACAGTATTTATGGAAGCCAAAACATAAACTTGACCTTTATTATAGGTGTATTTAGGCTTAATTCCGATTCTAAATTGTTCTTGATTTCCAGTATTTACATCACTATCTGAAAAAGCACCAGCATCAAAATCATAATCAAATTCATCATAATTTAAAAAAGTTTCAATATTTAGTTGATCGGTAACCTTATAACCCAATTTCAATAATCCGTTTTTAGAATAAAAAGCATCATTTTCAAAAACCGAATTTGTGTTACTTTTTGCTGATGACATACCATCAACACCCGTTAAACTAAAAGAACCTAAGAAATTAAAATCGCCTAAAGTACCATTAATATTTACATTTTGGTTTAGGTCAGACAAACCACTTTCTGATGTATTTGCGGTGTTATTTGTACCAACACTTGTTTCAAATGAACCAGAAATTTTATCAATAGATGCCTTTTTTAAAATGATATTAATAACTGCCGTTGCAGCACCAGAACCATATAAAGTTGAAGAACCTCCTTTTAAAATCTCAATACTTTCAATTTGATTTACGGCAACTAAACGCAAATCAAATTCTTGATTAATTGCAGATTGGTCGGTTACAGGCACACCGTCAATTAAAACTAAAACTTGGCGACTTCTTCCTCCTCTAACATTAATACTTCTTGGTTCTGTTGGGTTTGCATTTACACCTCTAACATCTATACCAGCAATGGTATTTAAAATTTCGATAACAGATTTACCTGCATTTTGCTGTAATTGTTTTTGAGTAATTGTATTAATTACTTTACCTGTATTTTCTTTTTTAAGGCTAAATTTTGTTGCAACAACAACAACTTCTTCTAAGGTTTCTATTTTCTCTTTTTTTTCTTGAGAAAATAAATTTTGGTTAACAAAACTACATGCCAATACACTAACAATTAATAATTGTTTTTTCATTTTTAATAAATTTGATTTACAATAAATCAGGTAAATTTTGTGCACAGTATTTTAGTACATAAACTTTTATCCCGAAAGTTTTTATTTCGTGATTTACGGCAGGTCTCCTGACTTGCGTCTTGTAACAAACCTTCCCATTTTTTATTCTAAATTTATTTCAGAAACTAAACAGTGGTTAAAGAATTAGTTACAAGCTTTATAGCTTACAGTTGCGGGTACAGTTCTGGCTTTAAACCAGATTCCCTTTTAATTCGACACAAAATGATTTTTGTGTCAAAACCTAAAATCGCTGCAAATATATATGAGTTATTATAAACAATCTAATTAAATCGCTTTCAAATTTTATACCTTTATCACTTACTTTTATTTGAAAAAGATGAGAATAGAAAATGAATTAAAATTAGGTTTTAAAGATGTTATGATTCGTCCAAAACGATCTACTTTAAAATCACGATCGCAAGTAACTTTAGAAAGAGAATTTAAGTTTTTACATAGTTCTGTTATTTGGACAGGAATACCAATTATGGCAGCAAACATGGATACTGTTGGTACTTTTGAAATGGCAAAAGCATTCTCAAAATACAATCTATTTACAGCAATTCATAAACATTATTCTTTGGAAGAATGGAGAGATTTTGCATTAAATGTATCAGAAAATATTTTAAAAAATATTGCAGTAAGTACAGGCATCGGAAAAAAAGATTCTGAAAAAGTAAATCAAATTTTAACTGAATTCCCGCAAATAAACTTTATTTGTGTTGATGTTGCCAATGGTTATTCTGAATATTTTGTCAATTTTGTGCAAAAAATGCGTAAAAACCATCCTAATAAAGTAATTATTGCTGGCAATGTGGTTACTGGCGAAATGGTAGAAGAATTGTTATTAGCTGGCGCAGATATTATAAAAGTTGGTATTGGTCCTGGTTCAGTTTGTACCACAAGAATTAAAACGGGTGTTGGCTATCCGCAACTTTCGGCAATTATAGAATGTGCAGATGCTGCTCACGGTATGGGCGGGCAAATTATTTCTGACGGTGGTTGCAAAACTCCAGGAGATATTGCAAAAGCTTTTGGAGGAAGTGCAGATTTTGTAATGTTAGGCGGAATGTTAGCGGGTCACGAAGAAAGCGGTGGTGATTTAATCGAGAAAAACGGTGAAAAATTTAAAGCTTTCTACGGTATGAGTTCAGAAACAGCTATGAATAAGCATGTTGGCGGAGTTGCAAATTATAGAGCATCCGAAGGAAAAACAGTCAAAGTTCCTTTTAAAGGAAATGTAGATGAAACTATCATTGATATTTTAGGAGGATTGAGATCTACTTGCACCTACGTTGGCGCTAGCAAATTAAAAGAATTAACAAAAAGAACGACTTTTATAAGAGTCCAAGAACAAGAAAATCAAGTTTACAACTAATGAGAAATTCAAAAACTATCTTTTTTTTATCAATTTTATCAATTTTAATTTCTTGTAAAAAGGAGGTTGTTCAAGATGATAAAAAATTAGAACCCATCAGCAAAATTAAATACGCAAAAGGTTTTGATATTGTTAATGATAACGGAATTAAAAAACTAATTATAAAAGCCCGGTATCAAAACTCTGATGAAGCTTTTGAATACATCATCAAAAATAAAACTGCTATAAAATCAAATATTAAAAACACCGTCTTTACCCCTGTTCAAAAAATTGTAGTTACATCAACAACTCACATTCCGATGGTTGAATTACTAAATGAAGAAACTTCTATAATCGGATTTCCATATGCAAAATATGTTTCATCAGAAAAAACCAGACTATTAATAAATGCAAATAAAATTGCAGAAATTGGCAAAGAAGGTGCTTTAAACACAGAGATTCTATTAGACCTACAACCAGAATTAATTGTTGGTTACAGTGTTTCTAAGGCTGATAAATCGCTAACAACTTTAGAAAAAGCAGGAATAAATGTAATTTATAATGGCGATTGGCTAGAAGAAACACCTTTAGGTCGAGCAGAATGGATTAAGTTTTTTGGGGTTTTATTTGATAAAGAAAAACAAGCTGACAGCATTTTTAAAGTGATTGAAACAAATTATTTAGAGGCTAAAAACATCGCTTTAGAATCAACAAAAAAACCAACAATTTTGTCTGGCGCAATTATGAGCAAAGACATTTGGAATTTACCCGCCGGAGAAAGTTTTGTAGCTCAATTTTTAAAAGATGCAAACCTTACCTATTTATGGCAAGAATCCGAAGGAAAAGGAAGTTTGTCGTTAAGTTTTGAAAGTGTTTTTGATAAAGCTAGAAATGCTGATTTTTGGATTGCTCCTGGTTATTTTTCATCCAAAGAACAATTACTGAATAGTAATAAAATTTATGCTGAATTTGATGCTTTTAAGAACGATAATATCTACACGCCAACACTTAAAAAAGGAAAGACAGGTGGTGTTATTTATTACGAATTAGCACCAACAAGACCCGATTTAGTTTTAAAAGATATGATCAAAATAACAAATCCTGATTTGTTACCTGATTACAAATTTACGTTCTTTGAGAAAATGCAATAATTTATTATTGCTGCTGATTTTCTTGAATTTGTTTCTGCTTATCTTTATCATTAATTAGCTGCTCTTTTTTCTGATTATCTAAAGCAGGTAAAGAAGTTGAATTTTTTAATTGACTAAATTCTGAATTTGACTTTTCTTTCATATTTTTTTGGTTCTATTTTTAGTTATTCTTTATTGTAAACAAATAATTTTAAATTTCTACTCCCTTATAAAGATAAGAATTTCACAAATCAATAAATTATTTATTTAAATTAATTGACAAAAAAAACTCCAAAAATAAATTTTGGAGTTAAAATGAATTGAGGGACTATCTTTATAAAACTTCTGTGGCCAATTTAAACAATTTATGCTAATTTGTTTAAATTAGTCCGGGTGGTTTTAGGGTAGTTTTATCTTAATCCTTATTATTTGTTCGCGCTATCGAGTATTATCGCCTCTTTTCTACTTTTTATGTCTAATTTTTCGTAAATATTCTTCACATGAAATTTTACAGTGTTTACAGAAATATTTAATGTGTTTGCAATTATTTTGTTAGAATTTGCTAACGTTATTAATTCAAAAATTTCTCTTTCTCTTATACTTAAAGTTTCTAAAACATCTTTTTGTGTTTCATCTTTAGTATCTAAAATTATTCGCTCAATTTCTTTAGAGTATTCAATTATTTCAATTTTCATTGTGTAATTAGAAGCGCGTAAAGTTTTCTCTCTGTATAGAACTGCAACTGATAAAACTATAATTTGTATAAAGCCACCAATTTTTAAACCTATTGCATTTGTTTCAAACAAGCTATAACCTAATTTTTTTAATACAAAAAAATCAATGCCAGAAAATAATATAGTTACATAAGCAAATACAAATATTTTATTATAAACACTATTTTTAAAAAGTAAAACTCCTACAAACCAATAAATAGAACTTATCAAAAAAACTAAAATATTTATAACAATAAAAATGGAGTGATTTTTAGATAGCAAATAAATTAAAATCATTAATATAATAAGAAAGCCTAAACTGTAGGTGTACCTCTTTAGTTTAGGGAAATAATTATCAACAACTAAAAAATTCTGAATAAATTTTGACGAAAAGAAAGCAACAAATACATAATTTAATAAAATGGTAATATCTATAATGTTTTGAGATGCTTTGAAAAAGGCCCAAATACCATCAACTAAGCTAAATGATAATACTAAGCTCGAAAGAAGTAAAGCATAATAAAGATAGGTGTTATCTTTAAAAAAATAATAGTAGTAAAAACAATAAATAATAACCAAAAAAGCAAAACCGTAATAAAAACCATTTAGCAAGAGTTGAATTTTCTCTTTATAATTAGATTCAGATTCTGCTGCTAATTCAAAAGGATAATAGGAAGTATAATCTGAATTAACCCTGATGTAAACTGGTGCATTTCTGTTAAATTTAAAAGCTACATATCTCTCTCCTGGAATCTTTAAAATCTCTTTAAAATCTTGATAAGCATTTGCGTTTTTAATTCTATTTGAACTAATTCTAAAAATGTACTCTAAATTTGAGTTATCATTTGGAATTTTAAACCAAAAAGTTACCTTGGTTTCCTTATCTAAAATTGTATTATTTACTTTTTTAAAATTGGCTTCTGCAATATTTTTTACAGAATAGGCATTACCTACATCTTTAAAATAATAAACATCATTTTGTGAAAACAAAATTGAACTAAAAAATAATAGTAAAATGAGAATATTAGGCTTCATTAATGCGCTTTTCTAATGCAACTTCTCTCATGTATAAGAATAGTGGAAACGTAAATGCAATCGCAATTAAAAATGTAAAAGGAATTAAAACCCACCAATATTTAATTTTTAAACGTAAAGATTCAGGAATCATAAAAGCAAAAAAGGTAAGTACAACTACTGTTAAATCTGCACCAAAAGATTTGCCTGCAAAGTTTAATTGAGCATCCTTCATAAAATTTGTAAACGTTGGATCTTCTACAGTTTGAAACCATTGAATATTATAATACCAAGTGTAACAGATTCCTAAAATTGATAGTAAAATGTATGCGTGTTTTAGTTTCATAATTAGTTATTTAATATTTTATTCAGTTTCTATGTGTTCTTATTATTTATTGAAAATTCATACGCAGAAGTTGCATGAATTTTAGTAGTATCGAAAACAGGTACAGAAACATCTTTTTGTTCAATAAGCAAAGGGATTTCAGTACATCCTAAAATAATACCTTCTGCTCCATTACTAATTAATCTATCAATTATTGTTAAATATTTTTCTTTAGAGGGTGGATTAATTTTTCCGACAGATAATTCATCGTAAATTACAGAATGAATTACGTCTCTTTCTTCTAATTCAGGAATAATAGTCTCAATACCAAATGAAGTTAAAATAACTTTAAAAAAATCCTTTTCCATTGTATATTTAGTACCTATCAATGCAACTTTAGTTAATTTCTTTTCAATTATTTTTTTTGAAGTTGCTTCTGCAATATGTATAACAGGAATATTTACTGCTCTTCTGACTGAATCTATGCACAAGTGCATTGTGTTTGCACAAATTAAAATACAATCTGCACCAGCAGCTTCTAAATTTTCACCAGCTTTAAACATCATTTCATTTAACAAATCCCATCTACTTTCTTTTTGTAATTTAGCAATGTCACCAAAATCAAAAGAGTTGATAATCACTTCAGCTGAATGTGGTTTCCCAAAATTTGTAGCATTTAATTGGTTTAATATTCGATAATATAAAATGGTAGATTCTGGCGTTATACCTCCTATTAATCCTATTTTTTTCATCTATTCAATTATATTATTAAAACAAAAACTTTATTTAAAACAACTTCGTTTGATTCTCATCATCAATCTTCTTCTGTTCGGCTTTCTTTCTTGCTATTGATTTTTGCAACGCTATTTTTGCTTTTTCATCCGCAGAAAGTTCTTCTAAAACAGGTTTTTTAGTTTCAGGAATTTCGACATACAATTTATCTTCAATAACTTCCTCATCAACAACTTCTACTTCCTCTACTTTTTCTTCTTCTGGTTCTTCAAAAGGCAACGATTCTAATAAACTTACTAGTTTTATTTTCTCTGTAGAAAACTGGTTTCCGAGTGCTTTTATTCCTTTTACAGCAATAAAGTCCTCTAAATTAACGATTTCATTTTCTATATTTCTTTTAGAAAACTGCACTTCTGCAATTGGTCTGTAATCTGTAGCAATAATTTCTAAATGCGATTTTGCATGTTCCGAAATAAAAATTTCTTCCTTATCTGTAGTTTCAATTAAAAAGCGTTTTATATAGTAGCGCTCTTTTTCTCCATCAAAATAAATGGCAGAAATTGGTTTATTTGGTTTCCATTTTTCTAAAACAATCATATCATCTTCAAAATGCATTGCCAAATCTGGTTTTACCGCTTTTATTTTTCCGCTTTGTGTTATAATTAATAATTTATCTTCTGCTTTAAATTCGCCCAGCAACTCACCTCTTTCATCCACATTTAAACGCTGAACCGTATCATCGAACCAAATTTTTCTTGGTTTTAGCGTAGAAACTCCTTCAGATTTAAAATCGACACTTCTAACGTTGTATTTTGTAATTCTATTTCCACGAACCGCTCTACCTTTTACAGCTAAATCAGCAAAATCAATATCCCATTTCAGTTTTTTAACACTGCCCACAGAACGTAAATTAATAGTAACAACTTCTGCTTCACCATTATAATTTGCAGAAAAATAATGAACTAAAGAACCTTTACTTCCATTGGTTAAATCGTATTCTTTATCACGCGTAACAGAAGTAACATTAAATCGTTTCATGTAACTTGCTCCTTTTGCGCCATCGCGATACATAAAATTATAAACAGTGCGTCGGTCTTTCTTTTTAAAGACGGCAACATGAATAATATCTTTACCTACAAACGTTTTAGAATCAATTTTTGAAACTGACATTACACCATCTTTTCTAAAAATGATAATATCATCAATATCAGAACAATCTGTTACAAATTCATCTTTTTTAAGTGATGTTCCAATAAAACCCTCTTCTCTATTTACATACAATTTGGCGTTATTCATTGCTACTTTAGAGGCAACAATGTCATCAAAAATTCTAATTTCGGTTTGGCGCTCTTTTCCTTTTCCGTATTTCTCTTTTAAATTCTTAAAATAATCAATTGCAAAAACAATTAAATTTGCCAAATGATGCTTTACACCCGCAATTTTATCTTCTAAACTTTCTATATGTTGTTTTGCTTTATCAATATCAAATTTTGATATTTTCTTAATTCTTATTTCTGTTAAACGAACAATATCTTCTTCTGTAATTGGTCTTTTTAAATGCTTGATATGCGGTTGCAAACCTTTATCAATAGCAATAATTACGCCTTCCCAAGTTTCTTCTTCTTCTATATCTCGATAAATTCTATTTTCAATAAAAATACGTTCTAAAGATGCAAAATGCCATTGTTCTTCTAATTCGTGTAACTGAATTTCTAACTCTTTTTTAAGCAATTCAACTGTTAAATCTGTTGAATGTTTTAACATTTCAGAAACTCCGATAAAAACCGGTTTGTTATTTTCTATGGTGCACGATAATGGTGAAATTGAATTTTCACAACTCGTAAATGCATACAAGGCATCAATCGTCTTATCAGGAGAAACATTTGGTGGCAAATGCACTAAAATTTCTACTTCTGCTGCAGTATTATCTTCAATCTTTTTTATCTTGATTTTCCCTTTTTCATTAGCTTTTATAATACTATCAATCAAAGAAGTGGTTGTTGTGCCAAACGGAATTTCATAAATAACTAAGGTCTTTTTATCGAGTTGAGAAATTTTAGCACGAACTCTAACTTTTCCGCCTCGTTTACCGTCATTATAATTGGTAAAATCGGCAATTCCGCCTGTGATAAAATCAGGTACAATTTTAAAACTCTTTCCTTTTAAATATTTAATTGAAGCATCAATTAATTCAATAAAGTTATGCGGTAAAATTTTTGTTGACAAACCAACAGCAATTCCTTCTGCACCTTGCGCTAATAAAAGCGGGAACTTTACAGGTAAATCAATCGGTTCTTTTCTTCTACCATCGTAAGACGATTTCCACTCTGTTGTCTTCGGATTAAAAACAACTTCTAATGCAAATTTTGATAAACGCGCTTCTATATAACGAGAAGCAGCTGCGCGATCTCCTGTTAAAATATTACCCCAATTTCCTTGCATATCAATCAGCAATTCTTTCTGACCAATTTGCACCATGGCATCTGCAATAGAAGCATCTCCATGCGGATGATATTGCATGGTGTGACCAACAATATTCGCTACTTTATTGTAACGACCATCGTCTAAATCCTTCATAGAATGCATAATTCTACGCTGCACTGGTTTTAATCCGTCTTCTAAAGAAGGTACGGCTCTTTCTAAAATTACATACGAAGCATATTCTAAAAACCACTCTTTGTACATTCCTGTAACCTTGGTAATGGTTTCCTCAACAACATCACCCTGGTCACTTACGCCATCCGTTTGATCTACTTTTTTTTGTAATTCTTCTTCGTTTTCGTTTATTTCTTCACTCATTCTTTATAAACGTTAATTGTGTAATCGTTTAATTGTGTATTCTTTTATTTGGGCGTTCCCTAAAAAGGTCGGGCTTTACGTTGCAATCTTTTTTATGAAAAATAAAAAAGGATTTCCTCTTCAATCCCTAACGCGGGCATACTTGCTAACTATTTACTTTCATTATTTTTGTATCCAATTTTATTTCTTTCCGCTTGTCGTTGCGAAGAAAGTTTTTCACTTTCTGCGGCAATCTTTATTTACACATAAGATTGCTTCGTACCTCGCAATGACCTAAATACCAATTCTATATTTTTATCGTGATTGTTTAGCTTTTTCTTAATTTCTTCAACTTCTAATCGCAAGTTTAAATTATCACTTAATAAATCTCTCATTTTAGTAAATATTCTTATAATTCTAATATTTACTACAATTGCGCTATCACTATTTAAAACACTAGACAACATGGCAACACCTTGTTCTGAAAAAGCCATTGGAAGGTATTTTGAGTGTTCACCTCTTTTTAAGGTGCCAAATTGACTCCTTAAAGATTCGTATTCTTCTTTAGATAATTCAAACATAAAATCTTCCGGGAATCTTTCAATATTTCTTCGAACTTGCCTTTTTAATAATTTAGTTTCCACTTGATACAACTCAGCTAAATGGCTATCTAACATTACTTTTTGATTGCGAATCAAATAGATTTTGTTAGTAATAATTTCATCAGGAATTAGTGAATTTTCTTCTTTCTTTTTCATTTTTTTTATATTGAGGTCGCCAATTGCAACCTCATATATTATACTTTTAAATTGGAGGAGCCAAATTACTACCTCCAATTTTTATTTTTTCTTACTTAAACTCGCATTAATTCATATTGTTTGGCTAAAGCCATTATCCTTTTTATTTAAGAAACGCAGGTTAAAGCTTGTGAAAATTGAAAATCATAATTAACTATTTTTACTCTTTTTAAATTGCCTATGGATTTATTCATAGGTATTTCATTATATCAACACTAAGGCTTTAGCCAAATTTATA
The DNA here is from genome assembly GCF_002954665.1 of Polaribacter glomeratus. Classification (GTDB taxonomy): domain Bacteria; phylum Bacteroidota; class Bacteroidia; order Flavobacteriales; family Flavobacteriaceae; genus Polaribacter; species Polaribacter glomeratus. Next base: position 971,808 of record NZ_MSCM01000001.1, read on the forward strand.
TAACACCTTAACCCATAATCATATATTAATCAAAACTCATCCGAAGTATAAGAAGTTTAAAATGTTTATAATTCCTCAATTACATCCAACTCAACTACTAAGTTTTTAATGATAAATTTCTGCCTGTCTGGCGTATTTTTCCCCATATAAAATTCTAACATTTGTTCAATAGACATTTCTTTATCTAACATTACGGGATCTAAACGAATATCATCACCAATAAAATGCACGAATTCGTTTGGCGAAATTTCCCCCAAACCTTTAAATCGAGTTATTTCTGCTTTTCCTCTAAGCTTTTCAACTGCGGCTCTTCGTTCCTCTTCTGAATAACAATAAATAGTTTCTTTTTTATCACGAACTCTAAATAATGGCGTGTCTAAAATATATAAATGTCCGTCTTTAATCAATTCTGGAAAAAACTGTAAAAAGAACGTAATTAATAACAACCGAATATGCATTCCGTCAACATCGGCATCCGTAGCAATTACAATATTATTATAGCGCAATTCGTCTAAACCATCTTCTATATTTAAAGCTGCCTGTAATAAATTAAATTCCTCATTTTCGTACACAATTTTTTTACTTAATCCGTAAGAATTTAAAGGTTTTCCTTTTAAGCTAAAAACGGCTTGTGTGTTTACATTTCTAGATTTTGTAATAGAACCAGAAGCAGAATCTCCCTCGGTAATAAACAAGGTGCTTTCTAAGTAATTTTCATGTTTAATATCACCTAAATGAACTCTACAATCTCGTAATTTCTTATTGTGTAAATTCGCTTTTTTTGCTCTGTCTTTTGCTAGTTTTCTTATGCCAGACAATTCTTTTCGTTCTCTTTCTGCTTGTACAATTTTCTTTAAAAGGAAATCTGCAACATCACTATTTCTATGTAAAAAGTTATCTAACTTGGTTTTTAGAAAATCACTAATATAGGTTCTAACAGTTGGTAATTTACCGCCCATTTCTGTGGATCCTAACTTTGTTTTTGTCTGACTTTCAAAAATAGGTTCCATTACTTTGATGGCAATCGCAGAAATAATTGATTTTCTTACATCAGAAGCTTCAAATGCCTTGCCATAAAAATCACGAATTGTTTTTACAATTACTTCTCTAAATGCTGCTTGATGTGTTCCTCCTTGCGTTGTGTGTTGCCCATTTACAAACGAATAATATTCTTCTGAATATTGGGTTTTACTGTGCGTTATTGCAACTTCAATATCTTCTCCTTTTAAGTGAATTATTGGGTACAACATATCATCTAAATTGTTATTGTCTTCTAATAAATCTTTTAATCCGTTTTCAGAAAAATATTTTTCTCCGTTAAAAATAATGGTCAAACCCGGATTTAAATACACATAATACTTCAACATTTTAGAAACATATTCGTTTCTAAATTTATATTTTTTAAAAATTGCTTCATCCGGAATAAAAGAAACTTTAGTTCCTTTTCTACGAGACGTTTCTTCTAAAAAATCTTGACTTATTAAATTTCCTTGGCTAAATTCTGCAGATGCAGACTTACCATCTCTGGTTGATTCTACTCTAAAAAAATCGGATAATGCATTTACGGCTTTTGTACCAACCCCGTTTAAACCTACCGATTTTTTAAATGCTTTTGAGTCGTATTTACCACCAGTATTCATTTTAGAAACCACGTCAACTACTTTCCCTAAAGGGATTCCTCTACCAAAATCTCTTACGGTAACTTTACTACCTTGAATAGAAATTTCGATGGTTTTACCAGCGCCCATTACATATTCATCAATAGAATTGTCTAAAACTTCTTTTACAAGAATGTAAATTCCGTCATCCGCAGAAGATCCATCACCCAATTTACCAATATACATTCCTGGACGCATTCTAATGTGCTCTTTCCAGTCTAATGATCTAATATTATCTTCTGTATATTTTGTTTCTTGAGTCATAAAAATTGGAACTGTGGTTAGGGTTTAGCCTTGCTAAATTAAGATTTTACAAGGTAAGATAAAATGCCTTTGTTAATTAGTTATCAACAGGATTTCAACGGTTAAAAATCAGTTTTTTTGATGCAAAAATCACAATAAAAAACAATTTGTTATATTTTTAAACAAATCATAATTTATTAAACATTTGTATTACTTTTGAGCCCAGATATAAAATAAAATCAAAGTGGATAGAGTACAACTTTTAGAATTAGCGAACAAATACGGCAGTCCTTTGTATGTTTACGATACAGACAAAATTGAATCTCAATATAATAGATTAACAGATGCTTTTAGCAGTGTTAAAAGTTTAAAACTTAATTATGCCGTAAAAGCACTTTCGAATATTAATATTTTAAAGTTCTTTAAAAATTTAGGTGCTGGTTTAGATACGGTTTCTATTCAAGAAGTGCAGTTGGGTTTAACAACAGGCATTGATCCTAAAAAAATAATTTATACACCAAACGGAGTTTCTTTAACCGAAATAGAAGAAGTTGCGAAATTAGGTGTTCAGATTAATATTGATAATCTTTCTATTTTAGAGTTATTCGGACAAAAACATCCCGAAATTCCGGTTTGTGTGCGTATCAATCCACATATTATGGCAGGTGGGAATTCTAAAATCTCTGTGGGTCATATCGATTCTAAATTCGGAATATCAATACACCAAGTTCCGCACATTAAACGTGTTGTAGAAAATACAGGCATGAATATTAACGGAATTCACATGCACACAGGTTCTGATATTTTAGATATTGATACTTTTTTACGTGCTACAGAAATTTTGTTTGATGTTGCTAAACAATTTGAAAACATTGATTTTATTGATTTTGGAAGCGGATTTAAAGTTCCTTATAAAGAAGGAGACATTTCTACGGATATTGAGCAATTAGGTTTGCAGTTATCAGAAAGATTTAATGAGTTTTGTGTTGAATATGGCAAAGAAATTACGCTAATGTTCGAACCTGGTAAATTTTTAGTCTCTGAAGCGGGTTCATTTTTAGCAAAAGTAAATGTTGTAAAACAAACAACTTCTACCGTTTTTGCGCACGTAGATTCTGGCTTTAATCACTTGGTTAGACCTATGATGTACGATTCTTATCATCATATTACAAATATTTCAAACCCCACAGGAAGAGATAGATATTATTCTGTTGTCGGTTATATTTGTGAAACAGATACTTTTGCATCCAACAGAAGAATTGCAGAAATTTCTGAAGAAGATGTTTTGTGTTTTCACAATGCTGGAGCGTATTGTTTTTCGATGGCATCTAACTATAATTCTCGTTATTTACCTGCGGAAGTAATGTTTCATGACGGAAAAGATTATTTAATTAGAAAAAGACAAACCATTCAAGATATTTTACACAATCAAGAAAATATTGATTTTTCTGCTAAGAAAAAAGCAACAAAAAAAGAAGCTGTACAAGCTTAAAAAATTATAAATTAAATAAGTAGCCACGAATTCTCAAATATTTATATTTGTAAATTCGTGGCTTTTTAAAATAATAAATAATGAAAATATTAGCAATTGGTAAAAATTACGTTAATAATTTAGACGATAAGAATATTGGTAAAACAGGGAACCAAATTATTTTTTCTAAACCAGCATCAAGTTTAGCTGTTAACTGTGATGTTGAATACCCAAGTTTTACAAAGCAGTTATTGTATGAAATTGAGTTGGTTATCAAAATTGGAAAAGAAGGGAAAAATATTACTTTAGAAAATGCAACTTCTTATATTTCTGAAATTGCAGCAGGAATCGATTATACAGCAAAAGATATTTTTAACGAATCTAGAGAAAACAAAGGTCCTTGGGAATTGTCTAAAGGTTTTGATGGCGCTGCACCAATTTCTAGTTTTAAAACGGTTTCTAATTTCCCGAATTTAAACGATATTAATTTCGATTTAAAAATTAACGGAGAACAAAAACAAGTAGGAAATACGGCTTTTATGATTTATAATTTTGCCGAAATTATTGCATTCACCTCAAAATATATGACGTTACAACCTGGCGATTTAATATTTACAGGAACGCCGGCTACTGGTGCAGGAGAAATCCAAGTTGGAGATCGTTTACAACTTTCTATAGAAGGCGATTTAATGTTAGATTTTAAAATGATTTAAACGGATGAAAATTCAACTTTCTACTTTAAAAAATGTTCCAAAAATTTTGGAAATAATTGAAGATGCAAGAGCTTACTTAGCATCGCAAAATATTGATCAATGGCAAAATGGGTATCCGAATGCAGAACAAATTGAAAATGATATTTTAAACGGAGAAAGTTTTATTGTTATTAATGATGAAAATAAGATAATGGCAACTTCGATGTTTACAACAAATAAAGAACCAACTTACAAAATTATTGAAGGGAATTGGATTGTTGAGGAAAATGAAGTTTACGGAGTAATTCACAGAATGGCCATCAAAAAAGAGTTTAGAAAATTTGGATTGGCAACCTTGTTATTTGATGAATTTCATCTACAATTACTAGAAAAAAACATCAAAAGCCTAAAGATTGATACGCATGAAGATAATATTGGAATGCAATCTTTAATCAAAAAACTAGGCTACAAATATTGCGGAATTATTTACACCAATTATGGTGACAAAAGATTGGCTTTTGAGAAAGTAATTTTATAAGTAATCAAACGAAAGTTAGTTAAATCTTACTCAATAATTCTTTAAACCGCTCAACTTTAGTCAAGGAGAAAAACGGCAATTATCTTTAAAATTCAGAAGAAAAAAACAAAATAAAAGTATATTTACAACCTCATAAAATCAATTTATGAGGTTTTTTTATTTCTTTAAATTCAATCTAAAAAATGCAGTTACTTTCTTATATAGTTCAGCAAACACGACTTTCATCAAAATCTGTAGAAAACACAATTTCATTGTTAAACGAAGCTTGTACAATTCCTTTTATATCAAGATATAGAAAAGAAATGACAGGTAATTTAGACGAAGTTGAAATTGGTGATATTCTTAGATATAAAGAACTTTTTGAAGCTCTAGAAAAACGTAAAAAAGCCATTTTAAAAGCATTAGAAGAACAAGACGTTTTAACGTTAGAATTAGAGCAAAAAGTAAACAATTCTCAAGATTTAATCGCTTTAGAAGATTTGTATTTACCTTTTAAGAAAAAGCGTAAAACCAAAGCAGAAACTGCACGTTTACAAGGTTTAGAACCGTTGGCAAAAATGATGATGAGTCAGCGAGTACAAAATTTAGAAGCTACAGCAACGAAATACATTTCTAAAGAAGTTGAAACTATTGAAACTGTTTTAGAAGGCGCTCGTTTTATAATTGCAGAATGGGTAAACGAACGCACAGATATTAGAAACAATATTAGACAACAAATAGAGCGTTTTGCAACAATTTCATCCAAAGTTATAAAAACGAAGATTGACGACGAAAAAGCGCAAAAATTTAAAGATTATTTTGATTGGAATGAATCTCTAAAAAATATTCCTTCGCATCGTTTTTTAGCCATTTTAAGAGCCGAAAAAGAGGGTTTTATTCGGGTTAAAATAGAGATCGATTCAGAGAAAGCCATTCAAAAAATGGAAGATAGAATTATCAGAACTCAAAATGAGTGCTCATCAGAAATTCAATTAGCGATTCAAGATGCTTTTAAACGTCTTTTATTTCCTTCTTTATCAAATGAAGCGCTATCAATTGCAAAAGAAAAAGCCGACGAAGATGCAATTACCGTTTTCTCTAAAAACCTAAAACAATTACTTTTAGGAGCTCCTTTGGGCGAAAAAAGAATTTTAGCAATTGATCCTGGGTTTAGATCTGGTTGTAAAATTGTGTGTTTAAATGCGCAAGGAGATTTAGAACATAATGAAACCATTTATCCGCATGCGCCTCAAAATAATTTAATTGAAGCGATCAAAAAGATTAGTTTTTTAGTGGATGCTCATAAAATTGAGGCCATTGCAATTGGCAACGGAACGGCTTCTAGAGAAACAGAGCAGTTTGTTAAAAAAATTCAATTTAAAAATCAAGTAGAAGTTTTTGTAGTAAGTGAAGCTGGCGCATCCATTTATTCTGCTTCAAAAATTGCGAGAGACGAGTTTCCAACATTTGATGTTACCGTTCGTGGATCAATTTCTATTGGTAGAAGATTGCAAGACCCTTTAGCTGAGTTGGTTAAGATTGATGCAAAATCGATTGGAGTTGGTCAATATCAACATGATGTAGATCAAACAAAATTAAAAAAATCGTTGGATACAGTTGTTGAAAGTTGTGTAAATACTATCGGAATTAACATCAACACAGCAAGTGAATCTTTGCTTAGTTATGTATCCGGAATTGGTCCAAAAATTGCGCAAAACATCATAATTTATAGAAATGAAAATGGTTCTTTTACATCAAGAACTGCTATTAAAAAAGTACCAAGTTTAGGCGCAAAAGCTTTTGAACAAGCTGCTGGTTTTTTACGAATTAAAAATGCTAAAAATCCGCTAGATGATTCTGCAGTGCATCCAGAAAATTATACTTTGGTTGATAAAATAGCCAAAGACATTAAAAAAAATGTAGCTGATTTTATTGGGAATAAAGAATTGCTGAATAAAATTCCGTTAAAAAATTATATTTCTACAACCGTTGGTTTGCCAACTTTAGAAGACATTATTAAGGAATTAGAAAAACCAGGTGTAGATCCAAGAGCAAAAGCAAAAATGTTTTCTTTTGATGCAACTATAAAAACAATTGCTGATTTAAGAATAGGGCAACTTTTACCCGGAATTGTAAATAACATTACGAATTTTGGCTGTTTTGTTGATATCGGAATCAAAGAAAGTGGTTTAATTCACGTTTCTAATCTATCTGATACTTTTGTAAAAGATGTAAGTGCAATTGTTAATTTACAACAACAAATTATTGTAAAAGTATTAGAAGTTGATGTTGTGAGAAAGCGGATTCAATTGGCTTTGGTGAAGTAAAATAATAATTTTCTTATCTTTATAAAAAGAAAAATAAAATGGATATTCAAACAACAAAAATTAAGTTAATTAAAGAAATTTTAGATATTGAAGCTTCTGAACTAATTGAAAAGGTTCTAAATTTTTTAAGAAAAGAAAAAAAAAGATTTTTGGAATGATTTAACACCTTATCAACACGAGGAAATCAATAAATTAGATTTAGAAATTCTAAATAAAGAAACTACAGATTATGAAACTTTTATGGCTTCTCATAGAAAATAATGAGAGAAATAGAAATTTCTAAGACATCAGAAAAGAAACTTGATAAACTTTTTTGTTATTTAGCCACAAATTGAAATTTAAACGTAAAATTAGATTTTGTAAGGAAATTAGATAAAAAGATTGATATCATTAAATTACATCCTGAAAGTTTTCGGAAGTCAAATAAGAAAAAAGGGCTATATAAATGTATTATTTCAAAACAAACTACATTATAATACAGAGTTTTAGAAAATCAGCAAGAAATAGAAATAATCACTATTTTTGACACAAGACAAAATCCTAATAAGTTACAAAAGGATTTATAAGATTTCACAAATATTTCCTTACTTTCGACTTCGCAAAAATAACCAATGAAAGTCTGTATTGCCGAAAAACCAAGTGTAGCAAGAGAAATTGCTAGTATTCTGGGAGCCAACACAAAACGTGACGGTTTCTATGAAGGAAACGGCTATGCAGTAACGTATACCTTCGGGCATTTATGCACACTTTTAGAACCTAAAGACTACAAACCGCATTGGAAAAGTTGGGATTTAAACAACTTACCCATGTTGCCAGAACGTTTCGACACGAAAGTTACAGGAGATTCTGGAATTAAAAAACAATTTAATATTGTAAAATCTTTATTCGAAAAAGCAACCGTAGTAATTAATTGTGGGGATGCTGGTACAGAAGGAGAACTTATTCAGCGTTGGGTAATTAACCAATGCAATTATAAAGGAGAAGTGCAACGTTTATGGATTTCATCTCTTACAGAAGAAGCCATTAAAGAAGGATTTAACAATTTAAAACCTTCCGAAAAATATGATAACTTGTATTATGCTGGGTATTCTAGAGCAATTGGCGATTGGCTTTTGGGCTTAAATGCAACTCGTTTATATACCTTAAAATTTGGCGGTTACAAACAGGTTTTATCAGTTGGTAGAGTGCAAACTCCTACTCTAGCCATGTTGGTAAATCGGTTTATCGAAATTCAGAATTTTAAGCCAGAACCTTATTGGGAATTGCAAACTACGTATAGAAATACACTTTTTAATTACGAAGATGGACGGTTTTTAAAAGAAGAAGATGGTCAAGTTTTAGCTGATAAAGTAAAAGAATCTGATTTTGAAATCGTTTCTGTCATCAAAAAGAAAGGAAAGGATTATGCTCCAAAACTGTTTGATTTAACAGGATTACAGGTGTATTGTAATAATAAATTTTCTTTTTCTGCGGATGATACTTTGAAAATTGTACAGAAATTGTATGAAATGAAAGTAGTTACGTATCCAAGGGTTGATACTACTTTTTTACCGAATGATGTCTATCCAAAAATTGCAGGAATTTTATCAAAATTAACAAACTATAGCGAATTAACACAGCCGCTTTTAGGCAAGAAAATAAAGAAAACGAGTCGTGTTTTTGATGACAAAAAAGTAACCGATCACCATGCAATAATCCCGACAGGAATTCAAGCACACTTGCAATACAATCAACAACAAGTGTATGATATTATTACCAGAAGATTTATTGGTGCTTTTTATCCAGATTCTGATGTCTCTAATACTGCTGTTATTGGTAAAGCTGCAGAAGTTCCTTTTAAAACTACCGGAAAAGAAATTATTACAAAAGGTTGGCGAGTTGCTTTCGAAACGGAAGAAAGTAAGATTAAGAAAGAGTTAAATGAGGCGCAAACGCTGCCATCCTTTGTAAAAGGAGAAAAAGGAGCGCACGAACCTTCGTTTTTACAAAAAGAGACAAAACCACCAAGAAATTTTACAGAAGCTAGTTTATTACGCGCCATGGAAACTGCTGGAAAGCAAGTAGATGATGATGAAATGCGCGAGTTGATGAAAGAAAACGGAATTGGAAGACCTTCTACAAGAGCAAGTATTATTGAGACATTATTCCGAAGAAAATATATTGAAAGACAGAAGAAATTAGTAATTCCCACGCAAACGGGCATTGACTTAATTAATATTATTGATAACGAATTGTTAAAATCTGCTGAACTTACTGGACGTTGGGAAAAACGTTTAAAAGAAATTGAACGAGGAGAATTTAACGCAGGAACTTTTATCAACAACATGAAAAAAATGGTGGATGATTTGGTTTATGAAGTTCGTTCAAATACTTCTACGAAAAGAATTTCTTCAAATACTACAGTCATTGCGGATAAAACGAAGCAATCTGTTAATCTAAAAACTCAAACCAAAAAAACAAAATCAAAAGAAGTTGTTAATAAAGCCTGTCCGAAGTGTAAAAAAGGAAGGTTAATAAGAGGATCTTCCGCTTTTGGATGTTCTGAATATAAAGTTGGTTGTGATTTTAAAATTCCGTTTGAAATTTACGGAAAGAAAGTTTCTGAAAATCAGTTAATACGTTTGATTGATAAAGGTTGCACAACGAATTTAAAAGGTTTTAAATCGGATGCTGGTTCTGTAGAAGGATTGATTCGTTTTGATGATAACTTTAAATTAAAACTGGAGCCAAAACAAAAAATCATTACGAGTGAAACTAAGAAATCTGCTCTTCAACCAGAAAAAATTAGTTGTCCTAAATGCAAAAAAGGCTCAATTTTAAGAGGATCATCAGCTTATGGATGTTCCGAATATAAATCGGGGTGTGATTTTCGTTTTACATTTGAAAATCTTAAAAAAATAGCAAACGGAAAACCATTAACAAAAGAATACGTCATTAAAATTCTTAATGGTTAATTTATTTTTTATCTTTCAAAAAATTATTTATTGCCTTTTTTCTGAATTAATAAGTCAATATTTTTAAAAAAAATATACATTAAATGAATTTTACAAATCCACTTGTATACGGAGTTCCTTGTTTTTTAGGACTTATTTTACTTGAGTTAACTTACAGCAAACATCAGAAAAAAGAAGAAAAGAAAAGTCTTTATAAATGGAAAGATTTAGCGGCAAGTCTTACCATGGGTGTTGGTTCTGCAATTTTAGCTCCTTTAACAAAAACCATTGCTGCTATTGTACTTTTTAGTTTTGTGTATGACCTTTTTAACCCAATTATAGATGGTGTTCGTATGAATATTATGGGTTATGAATCTTTTGGGTATGCTTGGTATATTTGGATTTTATGTCAATTATTAGATGATTTTAGCTATTATTGGTTTCATAGACAGAACCATAATGTGCGTTTTCTTTGGGCTGCTCATATTGTACATCACTCTTCGGATAATTTTAATTTAGGTACTGCTGTTAGAAACGGATGGTTTACTATTTTATACAAACCTTTTTTTTATATGTGGATTGTTGCGATTGGTTTTCCACCAGAAATGTTAGTGGTTTGTTTAGGAATAGAAGCTTTATGGCAATTTCAATTGCATTCTGTATATGTTCCTAAATTAGGAATAATCGAAAAAGTATTTAATACACATACTATGCATCAAGTGCATCATGCCCAAAATTTCGAATATATGGATAAAAATCATGGCGGTTTTTTAAATATATTTGATAAGGTTTTCGGAACTTGGAAAGAACTTGACGAAGAAATAGAAATAAAATATGGCGTAAGTCATCCGCCAAATTCGTATAACCCGATTACCATATTAACGCATGAATATAAAGATATTTGGAGTGATATGAAGAAATCAAGTAAATGGCAACATAAATTTATGTATGCATTTGGGGCTCCTGGTTGGAGTCATGACGGCAGTACACTTACAATTAAACAGCAACAAAAAATTCTTGACGCAAACAATAAACTTTAGAATATTGTTTGTGTCAAGAATTTGATAACTATTTTTTAGAGCGAATTAAATAGTTTTTAAAACTATTTAATCATCGTTTTTAAATACAGATTTTCTACTTTTTCTCTCGCCCAAGGAGTCGTTCTTAAAAACTTTAGGCTCGATTTATATGTAGGATTATTTTTAAATGCATTAATATTTATAATATTTCCTAATTCTTCCCAACCATATTCTAGATATAACTCTTCTAACATCGTTGCTAATTTTATTCCGTGAAGCGGATTATTTGGTTGTTCTGTGCTCATTATTTATCTAAGTTTGGCAAAACGAAATCTTCTAAAACAGATTTTTTAGCCATCATTTTTTCTATTTCTATTGTAGTTCTCGGAGCTTCACCAGATAAGTTAACAGGTCCGTTTTTAGTAACTAAAATATCATCTTCAATTCTAATTCCTATTCCCCAATATTTTTTATCACAATCACTTCCATCAGGAATGTAAATTCCTGGTTCCATCGTAACCACCATATTTTCTTCAAAATTTTCATAATTTCCTGGATCGTGAACATCTAAACCAATATGATGTGATGTTCCATGCGGAAAATAAGGATGCTCTTCATCCGCAGATTTTATAATTCCTAATTTAAACAAGCCTTCGTTAATTATTTTTATTGCAGCTAAATTTGGTTCTCTCATGCTCGTACCAATTGTGTACAAAGCAATACCTGCTTCTTGCGCCTCATAAACCAAATCATAAATTTCTTTTTGTGCTTTAGTAAACTTCCCGCTAGCAGGAATTGTACGCGTTACATCCGCAGTAAAACCTCTGTATTCTGCACCTAAATCCATTAAAACCATGTCGTTACCAACTTTGGTTTGATTGTTTTCTATATAATGTAAAATACAACCATTGTTTCCTGCACCAACTATTGAAGGATACCCTTCATATTCAGCGCCATATTTTTTGTATACAAATTCATGAATTCCTTGCAACTCAGTTTCAGACATATGAGGCTTCATTGCTTTCATAACCTCTATTTGTCCCACTGCAGAAATACGCACCGCTTTGGTTAAAAGTTTTAATTCTTCGGCAGTTTTTACCTCGCGCATTGTTGCTAAATTTGCAGATAAAAAAGTGATATCAATATTTGTTTTTGGTTTTAAAGCCAACGTAATTTTTTGTTTAATTTCCTTTTTTAAATCGTCTGTAGTGGCAGATTTGTATTCTTTAATTAATTTATCCTGCTTAATTTCTTCATAATCGGCTTCAATTCTAGCGATCTTTTGAATTAAATTTGCACTGCTTTCAATGGGTGCATTTGCAATATTATTGTACACAAATTCTTTTACTCCGGATAAATAAAGGCTTGGATCATAGCCTGCGTTCATTTTAAAACCTTTTACCAAATCAAAAATATCTGCTGCATTGCCTAAATTTCTATAATCATCATTAAATTTTTCGATAAAAACTTTATCAAAAGCTTTAAAGTTAATATTCGATTTTAAAAATTCTTCGGCATTCATCGCTGTTTTAAAACCTAATTCGGCTGTAGCTCCTTCCGCTCCTAACCTTTTTCCGTTCCATTGTTCTGCTCTTTTATCACGCTTTTGAACATATAAAATTTCATTATAAGAATCCCCTTTTTCATTTGTTTGATTTTCAGAAAACAGCACTAAAACAGCATTTGGTTCTCTATAACCAGTTAAATAATAAAAATTTGGATCTTGATGAAAAATGAAATCTACATCATTTGCTCTATTTCTAATCGGATTTGCAAATACAACGGTAACTGAATTTGCTGGCATTTTAGATCGTAAAATATCGCGTCTTTCTGCATGAAATTCTTTCGATAAATAATCTGTTGGTGTTTGCGAAAATCCGTTTACGGAAAATGCAATCAAAGCAATTACTAAAAATTTAAATTTTTTCATTTTGTAGGTTTATTGGTAGTTTTTTCAAATGTAACATTATTTATTTTTGAATAAAAAATATTAACAAAATATTAGTGAACGTTTATTGCTGTTTTTTCAATATTTTAGCTAAAATTTAAAGAAATCAATAAATGATAAATATTGCATTGCATTCAATTCACGAAAAATTAGGAGCAAAAATGGTCTCTTTTGCAGGTTTTAATATGCCTGTTCAATATGAAGGCGTAACGGCAGAACATCTTACTGTTAGAGAATCTTTGGGTGTTTTTGATGTAAGTCATATGGGAGAATTTTTAGTAGAAGGTGAAAATGCTTTAGCATTAATTCAAAAAGTAACTTCCAATGATGCTTCTAAACTAGAAATTGGTGATGCACAATACAGCTGTTTCCCAAATGAAGAAAACGGAATTGTAGATGATTTAATTTGTTATAAAATTAAAGAAAATCAGTATTTACTAGTAGTTAATGCCGGAAATATTGAGAAAGATTGGAACTGGATTTCTAAATATAATGAAGAGTTTAATGCTGATTTAAAGGATCTCTCTGATGAGTATTCTTTATTGGCAATTCAAGGTCCAAAAGCTGTAGAAGCAATGCAATCATTGTCTTCTTTAGATTTAGCAGCAATTTCTTTTTACAAATTTAAAGTTGGTGATTTTGCAGGTATTGACCATGTAATTATTTCTGCAACAGGTTATACGGGTTCTGGCGGATTTGAAATTTATTGTAAAAATACTGATGTTGTACAAATCTGGAATAAGGTTTTTGAAGCTGGCGCTGATTTTGGCATCAAACCAATTGGTTTAGCGGCAAGAGATACGTTGCGTTTAGAAATGGGATATTGTTTGTATGGAAATGATATTGATGATACTACATCGCCAATTGAAGCTGGTTTAGGTTGGATAACAAAGTTTACCAAAGAATTTGTAAATAGTGAAGCTTTGGCAAAACAAAAAGAGCAAAAACCGTCGCGTAAATTAGTTGCTTTTGAATTGGATGAAAGAGGTATTCCAAGACATGGATATGATATCGTTGATGGAAACGGAAACATTATTGGAAACGTAACATCAGGAACGATGAGTCCTTGTTTGCAAAAAGGAATCGGAATGGGTTATGTACCATCGTTGTTTTCTAAATTAGGAACACAAATTTATATTCAAGTTCGTAAAAATGCAATTCCTGCAACGGTTATAAAATTACCTTTTTATAAAGGATAAAACTTTAGCAATAAATTAATAAAAAACCTCATTTCCTAATCTTTGGAAGTGAGGTTTCTTTGTTTTAAAGCCTTATTTTTGATATTGGAAACAGAGGTGAAATAAACCTTATTAAAAACGATAAAAAATGAGCTTTTTAAAGGCAGAATGGAGAAAGTTGGCTTTTGCAAATTATGAAGTTGATCCCAATATTTTAGCAGCATACGTGCCGCCAGGAACAGAACTTGATTTATATAAAGGTAAATGCTTTGTTAGTTTAATCGGTTTTCTTTTTTTAGACACAAAAATAAAAGGTATTAAAATTCCATTTCATAGTAAAGTAGAAGAAGTTAACCTTCGATTTTATGTAAAACGATTGGAAAACAATACTTGGAAACGTGGCGCTGTTTTTATCAAAGAAATAGTATCTAAACCTATGCTAACCTTTGTAGCGAACACGATCTACAATGAACATTATGAAACAATGCCCATGAAATATATATGGGAAGAAAACACTAAAAATAGAAGTGTTGCATATCATTGGGAAAAAAATAAAATTTGGCAATCTTTTAAAGTTACTGCAGCGTTAGAAACTATAAAAATTGAAGAAAATAGTGAAACCGAATTTATTACCGAACATTACTGGGGATATGCAAAAGTTAATGATATTATTACCAACGAATATCAAGTTACACACCCAAGATGGGAACAATATAAGGTAGAAAGTTCTGAAATAATAGTAGATTTCGAGCTGGTTTACGGCAAAGATTTCAAGTTTTTAAACACTATAAAACCAACTTCAATTATGCTTATTGAAGGTTCTAAAATAACGATTGAAGGCAAGAAAACCATCAAAAAAGAAACTTTATAAATTGTATTACAAGGAGACTAAAACTTTCTAAATAAAAAATTTATTTTAGCATTAAATTATACTTTATAAAACGGCATATCTCAAAGCTTTGAGAGTGCCGTTTCTAATTTAAAAAGGGCTATGTTTACTTGCTGAAATAAATGCAAAATATAGGTATGAATTGTTTGTTAACTGGTGGATCTGGAATTGTTGGAAGTCATATTATATTTGAGTGGTTGCACAAAGCAATTGTTGAAAAAACAGTAAATCATCTTTTTGTAATTATAAGGGAGACTGAAAAATCTGCACAGCAACGTTTAGTAGTTATTTTACAAGATGCATCCAGACCAGACTTTTTAAATAAATTTACCTTAGAAGCTTGTTTAGAAAAAGTAACCGTTATCCAAAGTGATTTATCGGCTATCAATAAAAGCACTTTAGAAAAGTATAATTTTGACACAGTTATTCACTGTGCTGGTTCTACCAATTTATTAAACACCAATGATTCTAAGGATAAAGTTCACACACAAAATTTTTTAGTAACTAAGCAACTTTTAAACGAGTTGCCAAACAATGTAACCCGTTTTATATACATTAGCACTGCGTATTCATTTGGAATTCAAAATGAAAAAGTAGATGACACTATTGAAAACTATAAAGTTACTCATTTTAGAAATCCATATGAGCAATCTAAATATGAGAGTGAATTGTATGTGAAAGAAACATGTATACTAAAAAATATTGATTCTCAGATTTTAAGACCAAGTATTATTTGTGGTCGTTTAATTGATTCGCCGTTATATGAAATACCAAAATTTGATGTGTTTTATTCTTGGGCTATATTTTTAGACAAATACGCGAATAAATCCAAAGAAAACTTTAGAATTTGGATCGATAAGGAAAGTGGCTTAAATATTGTTCCGGTTGATTTTGTTTCTAAAGCGATTTTGTATGCTTTTTTAAATCCGACTATAAAAGAACTTAATATTGTAAATCCGCATCAAATATTGCACAAAGAATATGTGGGCGCTGTTTTAGAATCTTTTGATATTGATTCGTATGAATATCTAACAGAAAAGCCTGAAAACTTAAATGCTTTCGAACTTTTATATTACAAGAGTATTGGCGGCCTTTTTGAAAAATATGTATCGGTTCCCGATTTACAGTTTAAACCTGATTTAATTTTAAAATTAATAAATCAGTTAGAGCTAGATTCAACTTTGGGAGTGCACGAGAATTTTATGAATTTAATTAATTTTTCAGTCCAAAAAAAGTTCAGAAAGAGTTATTAATAACCTATTAATTAATGCTAATTCCTAGTGCTTTTTTAACGAAAATAACTTTTTCTAAAAAGAATTTATTTTATTCAGAATATTAAGAAATTATCCTAAATTTATCGCTCAAATTGATGTCTAAATTCTTTTAGAGAAAATAAGCAACTTTTGTAAAAACTATTTTTTTAAAAGATATTTTTTTTACCGTTTATAAAATTTAATTTTTTTTTAGACATGGATTTTGAACTCCCTTTTTTTACAAATCTTCTTATTTTACTAGTAACAGCAAAAGTTTTTGGTGAAATATTTGAACGTTTTAAACAACCTGCAATGATTGGAGAAATCTTAGCAGGTATTATATTAGGACCAAGTTTGTTTGGACTTATCCACGCAACCCAAGACATCAAAGTAATTTCAGAACTGGGCATTTTCCTTTTAGTAATTCTTGCTGGTCTTGAAATTAATATAGACGATATTTTAAAATCATTAAAAGGGAAAAGCTTAATTATTTCTATAATGGCTTTTTTTATTCCGCTTTTAAGCGGATTTGCAGTTGGTTATTTCTTCGGATTACAGATGATGACCACCATGTTTGTAGGCCTTTGTATTGCGATAACCGCTTTACCTGTAAGTATTAGAATACTAATGGATTTAGGGAAATTAAACACAGACACAGGTCAAAAAATAATTTCTGTTGCTATTTTTGATGATGTTGCTGCTTTAACTATTTTAGGTGTTTTATTAAATATTAAAGACACAAACATGTCAATTTCTGCCATTGCTATAGTATCTTTAATTTCACTTTTAAAATTAATTGCTTTTATTGCCTTATTAGCATTTAGTTATTATATGATTAAGAAACTATCGAGTAAAGGTAATTTTCTTGAAAATGCAATAAACCAATTTCTATTGTTGGTAAAAGGAAAAGAAACCCTTTTTGCCGTTTTCTTTGCTTTTATTCTCTTGTTTTCTTCTGTTACAGAAGCTTTAGGTTTTCATTTTATCATTGGTGCTTTTTTTGCCTCTATGCTGTTAAATGAATCTATTCTTGGTAAGGACAATTTAAAAAATATCGAAAAAACAACGAGCAGCTTGGCAATGGGCTTTTTAGCTCCGATATTTTTTGCAAGTATAGGGCTTGAATTTAATATTTCATCCATTCATAATATTGAACTTTTACTTGCAATTGTATTGGTTTCTTATATCTCAAAAATTATTGGAGGCTATTTAGGAAGTTCTTTAGCAGGTCTTAGCCACAAAGTATCGCTTGTAATGGGTTTTGGGTTAAATGCAAGAGGAATTATGGAATTAGTAATCGCCAATATTGCATTTAAAGCCGGATTAATTGACAATGAAATATTCTCGATTTTAGTAATTATGGGTGTCTTAACAACGATAACTACGCCAATTATGTTAAAATGGGGTTTTAGTAAAATGAAATAGTTACTAGATTATTTCTGTAAAAAAAGATTTTTTGTGTATCAATTTTTGATAACTAAAAAATTTCTATTTTGCTTTTTGATTTTGTTTTCAAAATGTTAAAAAGAGAAAAAGTATTTCATAATAACTTGAATTAATAAATTTTCTATTTTAGGTAAGCATACTAAAAATATCCTAATCTTTCTCCGCCTGCGTAACTTCAAAAAATGTTGGCGAAGATTCGGTTATACTTCCCATTCCTTTTTTATTGATTTTAAAAGTAACATCTTTGGTTGTGGTAAATAATAAAACAGACAAAAAAGACTTTTTTAGATGTGGTTTCAATACAGAGAATGCAGCTTCTAAGGTTAATGTCTCTTCTATATCTTCGGTTTCTTTAGATCTGTAACGAAGTTTTAGTAAAACCTTAAATCCGTCATCCGAATAAATTGGTCTCAAAAAAATATTTTTCAAATCAGGTTTACCAATGGTTTTTGCCATGGTTAGCTTTGCAAAGCGCTTTTCTTGAACACTTTCTTTTACTTGATCCCAGAAAAGGATAAAAACTTCTTGATATGACATAAACTAAAGATTAAGGATATTGTATTTTAAGAAATCAAAAGTAATACTATTAATTCACTTATCTAAAAAATGGTTCATAAACAACTGCGGAAATACATCAAAACCTTTATAGAACATTCATTTAATTCATCCGAAAGAAGAAATCTAATACAATCTCAAATGGTGTCAATGTACCTTTAAGACAAAATAAAATAATATCTTTACCAATCAATGATCACTGCGTTTTGCGGCGTTGCTATTCATCAATAATTTAACCAATCGATCAAAAACTACTCAAAATAATGCAAACAACTACACTTAGCAACGAAAGTATATTACCACTCACCTGCTCTAGATCTGGCTCTTGCTGTTTTGGAAAAGCTGTAATGTTAAATCCATGGGAATTGTTGCGTTTTAGTGTAGAGAAGAAAATTACTCCGAGAGAATTTAGAGATGTATACACAGAATTTGGTGGTATCCAATTAATTTTTGATGGAAAGTCTGATAAAAAAGGACAAAAAGCATGTAGCCAATATGTAGATAATTTTGGATGTAGTGTACATCAAGGTCGCCCATTAGCATGTCGTTTATATCCGTTAGGACGAAAAATACAATTTAACAAAGCGCAATATATTTATGAAGGATCTACATTTCCTTGTTTAACAGATTGCGCAGAAGTTTTAGATTTACCAAAACTTAGTGTGGGTGAATATCTAAGAGAACAAGAAGCAAATCCGTTTGAAAAGGCACAAGATGAATATTTATTGATAATGCAAAACATTGCTGATATTGCTTTTGAGTTATTATTAGATTCTGGTTTAGCTGCATCCGGAGATACAAAAACACTTGTTTTATGGAGAGAAATGGGCAATGAACTTCCTGAAATTTTATCAGAAAGAATAGGAAACGAATGGATAGATATCTTAATGATTCCTGAAATTACCAATGAGATTGAGAATCCTGTTGCTTTTGCACATCAGCATAATAATCTGTTATTATTAAAAGCACAAGAAAAATTTGGAAATGTAGAATCACTTCAAGAGCTTCATAAGGCTTCTGTCTTAATAATGGGTGTTGCGTTGCATTTAGCAAGAAGCTTGGGTGCAAATCCAAAAGAAATTTCTGATCATTTTATAGAAACAGCAAAAAATCATGGTGCTAAAGAATAATGTTTTATTGTCAGCATAATTTATTTTCTTTTTAAAACTGTAAGGTTATAGTTTTTAATCGATCCTATTCTATATTAAAAAGTTTTAATTTAAAAGATGAGATGAAAAAATATAGTATCCTATTATTCGCAAATTTATTATTTATTACAAGTTGTAAAAAAACACCCGCAGTCATAAAACAAATTGAAAAACTATCTATTGAAAAAACGTTTTCTCAAAAAATTGAAATCGCACATAAAAAGGACGCATTTTTAACAAAAGAAGCAATTCAATTTGATGCTTTTGTTGAATTTGGCGGTAAAGAAGTTTTTAATGCAAATGTTACGGTTTCGACAACTTCCGATATCGCTAAAATTACGTACAAAAATGGTGATGAAATTTTTGTAAATAAAGAAAATATTTTTGTTTCTCCTAGTTTAAAAGACAATGAAGCCGTTCGTTTTCATGCCTATATTTGGAGTTATTTCTTTTTATATCCATATAAATTGAGTGATAAAGGAACAATATGGGATTATACTTTTAAAACAAAAGAGTCAAAAAATGATTTTGATGTCGCAAAATTAACTTTTGAGGCAAATATAGGCGACGCACCAGACGATTGGTATATTGTGTATTCGGATAAAAAAACGCATCTTTTAAAGGATGTTGCCTACATTGTTACTTTTGGTAAAACGCAAGAAGTGGCAGAAAAAGAACCGCATGCTATTAAATATCAAGATTATAAGATGATTAATGAAATTCCGTTTGCAACTAATTGGGGCTATTATGGCTGGAGTATTAAAACCGGTTTATCTGATAAAATTGGTAGCGCGAAAATTACTAATATTCATTTTGTTAAAGGTTTTAGAAAAAAATTTTCTATACCTGAAAGCTATATTAAAAAATAATAATTTAGTTTCACATATATCAAAAACTTCGCAATTTGTGAAGTTTTTAGTTTTATAAAATAGTAAAATTACTATTTTAGAATAACAGAGAAATTGAATTGTGTTTTCATAGAATAAGATTACTATTTTAATAAGTTTTGTAAACAAAAAAACTTTAAAAATAAAATCTAAATTCGAGGTTTTTATTCTTGTAAAACGAAACATTTAGACAAAAATGTATTTACCTTTTTTAAATATTTTTTTTTAGATAAAAAGAAACAACGTACTGTAAGTCATTTCTATTTTTGGTAAGTTTGTATAAATATTTTAAAGTGAGTCTATTTTTTATAGTTTTATCCTTATTATTAATTACTTTAAGTCTGTTGCCATTTTTTAAAAATCAGCATTGGATTTTTCGTGTGCCTGAAT
>NZ_MSCM01000001.1:992386-1010343 GCF_002954665.1 Polaribacter glomeratus
TAATTGCAAGTATTGGCCTTTTCATTTTTGCTGCGAAAGATATTTTGTTTTGGTTAATTTTACTATTTCAAGTTATTTTAATTATCTATCATGCATCTCTTTTTGCAAGATTTATAAAATTTAAACCAAAAAAAAATTGCAGATAAAATCATTAAAAGAAATTAAAGTTATCTCTGCTAATGTGTATCAATTTAATACAGAATTTAAAAAATTTAAAAAATTTATCAGAAAAGAAAAGCCTGATATTTTTGTTACTATTGAAAGTAATAAAGATTGGGAGTTTGAATTAAGAGATTTAGAAATTGAGTATCCTTACAATGAAAAAGTTACTTTAGAAAACACTTACGGAATGCATTTATACGCAAAAATTCCGCTTCATAAAGTTTCTACCCATTATTTTATTGCTGATGACATACCAAGTATTGAAGCACATTTTAAAACAGAAGAAGGTGAAGAATTTGTTGTTTTTTGTGTGCATCCACCGCCGCCAAGTCCTACCGAAGAAAGAACTTCTAAAGAGCGCGATGGCGATTTAATGTGTATTGCCAAACGCGCTAAAAAAATTAACAAACCAACACTTGTTATTGGTGATTTTAATACTGTTGCTTGGTCTAAAATTTCAAAATTATTTCAGAAAAACAGTGAATTAATTGACGGAAGAACTGGTCGTGGTATTCTAGCTACGTATCATGCAAAATATTGGCTTTTTCGAGCTCCTTTGGATTTAATTTTTCATAGCACTACTATTTTTATAAAAGAGTTAAATGTTTTAGAATATATTGGTTCTGATCATTTTCCTATCTGTTGTATTTTTTGTGTTCATACAAATAATGGATCCCAAGAAAAACAAGTTGAAACGATCACTAAAGAAGAAAAAATAGAGACAGCTTTGTTCATTGAAAAAGGAAAAAAAGAAGATAGTAAAAATCGAAAAGATTAAAAAAAACTTACTTCTTAATTTCTGTAACAGTAATACTTTGTTGTAGAGAATGTGCAACGGGTCCAAATTGATTAAAAATAGCAACATCTGCTGCATCAAGCCCATAACCAACAGAAACATAACCCCCTTTTTGACCGGTTTGAGTAGCATCAAAAGTATACCACCGTCCGCCAATATAAGCTTCAAACCAAGCATGCATGTCCATAGGATACAATTCATGCAAATAACCAACAACCATACGAGCGGGAATACTTAAACTTCTGCACAATGCAATTCCTAAATGCGATAAATCTCTACAAACTCCCGAACGTTTATAATTTACTTCTGTTGCAGAAATAGGATAATCGCTACTACCAGGAATATAGCTGATATTTGTTTTTAACCATTCTTTAATGGCAAAAACCTGTTGATATCCTGGTTGCTGATTTGCGGTTATCGAATTTGCTAAATCATTAAACCGATCAGATTCACAATATCTACTTGGTAATAAATAACAAAGTATGTCGCTTGGTAAATTTTGAACTTCTACAAAAGTAGCGTCAAAATCTACATCAATAAACTCAGACGTTTTTACATCCGAAGTTGTATAAATTGAAAAACTACCGGTTGGAGCAACAAAACGTTGACATAAGTTGCCATAATGGTTAGTAAACTCAATAATTGGTACGTTTAAAGATATTTTAAACTCATCGAGTTCAATCCATTGTTCAGCACCACTTCTTGGGCGCAACATTAAAATAAAAGGGGTTGGTGTTTCTATATCAAAAGCCAAACTACAACTAACACGTAACCACATAAATAAATTTAATTAAACAATTTTATTACCAAAATTAGCAACCATTTAAAAGTAAAACATTAATACCGAAATAGTGTTAATTTAAACGTATTAATTGCCGCATAACTTTATAAAATCAATAACAGTTACGTTCTAAATTTTATTATTAAATTTTTAATTACTTTTTTAAATCTTGAATTGTACAAAACAAAAAAGTCACTTAAAATTAATTTTTAGGCGCCTTTTGTTATGTATTTAGAAGAAACTTCTTAATTTCTAAACTTATTTCTAGTAATAATCGCTTTAAATCTTTGTTTTAAATCTTGACCTGTATCATAAATCATCTTCTCGTTGTTTGGAAATGCAATTGCTTTTAGTACTAATAAATCTAAAAAAGATTGCTCTAAAGCTCTTTTATCTCCATCATATCGTGCATATAAATGCTCAAATACAAACTCGCTTTCTATAGGAAAAACTTGCACAGTTTGTTTCGTTAAAAAATCTGTATATATAACTTGACCAGCAACTTTAGCTGATTTAAATTGCGTAAACTGATAAAATTCGCAACGAATATTTTCTAACTTATCAACTTTAATTTTGTTACCTAATGTATCTTTTACTTGGTTACCTTTATCATCTAACAAATATTTAAATCCGTTAACAATTTGTTTTTCTTTAATGATTTGTTTTTCTCGAACTTGCTCTGGCGAAACATCTATATTTCTTAAATTTAATTCTAAGCCAAAATCATACTTAATTTTAGCATCTTTTTTACTGTGATATATAGTCCATAAATCGTTTAAACCGTAAGTATCAAAATTTAATAGATCTTCTTCTAATCTTTTAGGAATTACTTTTTCTGTTTCATTTTTCATGGAAACAAAAACAAAATCCACTCCTTTTTGCTGTGCGATGTTCATTAAATTACGAACATCTTTAAAATTAGAATTTATTTTTTCTAGATATTCTAATTCTTGGTAAGCTTCTCTATACTCAAATTTAGAATCAGCGTTGAATAACTTCTTTGCCTTGGTGTATAAAAAATCTGATAATTGATTTTTAGTGCCTATAATTTCATTATCATAATTAGTAAATTGAAAAACGGCATTTTTGTTTTTCTTTAAAATTGGTAAAGGAAGAATTGGCTTAATAAGTTCTTGTCTCCTTTTCAAACTTTCATACAAAACAAAAATATTTTCTATGTTTTCAGGATTTTGATCTTTTTTCAAGAAGCTAATTCTGTCTAAATCTTTAGCTGATGCTTTTACAAAAGCTTCCTGAAGCATAAAAACGTAAGGCTGATTTCCTTTTTTTGTTTTATTTCTTTTTAAATTATTCATTGCGATGTTAATCGCGGTGTCATAATTACCATTACTAATTGCTTCTTGTGTGTTTTTGATGCTACTGCAAGAAATTAGTAAAAAAGTAAATACTGTGAAAAGTAAAAGTTTCTTCATAATCAAAGAGGTTTTAAGCTGCAATTACAATGAACATGCCAAATGTTTATTCAACTCCTAAAAATAATGTTGAAAAGCTAATAATTAAATATGCCTTATACGTTAAACCTAAAGTGCATTACATCACCATCTTTAACCACATACTCCTTACCTTCTACTCTCATCTTACCAGCTTCTTTTACTTTTGCTTCAGAGCCATACGCAACGTAATCTTCGTAAGCAATCGTTTCTACTCTAATAAAACCTTTTTCAAAATCGGTATGAATAACTCCCGCAGCTTGCGGGCCAGTTGCTCCAATAGGTATTGTCCAAGCTCTTACTTCTTTTACACCAGCAGTAAAATAGGTTTGCAAGTTTAATAATTTATAAGCAGAACGAACCAATCTCGCAACACCAGCTTCTTCTAAGCCAATATCAGCTAAAAACATTTGCCTTTCTTCGTAATCTTCTAATTCAGTAATATCTGCCTCTGTACCAACTGCTAACACAATTACTTCTGCATTTTCGTCTTTCACAGCTTCCTTAACTCTATCAACATAACTATTTCCAGAAACGGCTGATGCTTCATCAACATTACAAACATATAATACTGGTTTTGCCGTAATAAATTGCATTGTTTTTACAAGTTCCATTTCTTTTTCTGTAAACTCAATCGCTCTTACAGAAATTCCTTTTAACAAGGTTTCTTCAACTTTTAATAAAACAACTAATTCAGCTTGCGCTTCTTTATTACCTGTTTTTGCTGTTCTTTTTACTTTTTCTAATCTTTTTTCAACAGTTTCTAAATCCTTTAATTGCAGCTCAATATCAATAGTTTCTTTATCTCTTATAGGATCAATAGAATTATCAACATGAATAATATTATCGTTATCAAAACAACGTAAAACGTGCAAAAGAGCGTCTGTTTCTCGAATATTTGCTAAGAACTGATTTCCTAAACCTTCACCTTTACTTGCTCCTTTAACAAGACCTGCAATATCCACAATCTCTACAGTTGCTGTTTGCACTCTTTCTGGCTTTACCAATTCTTCTAACTTTTTTAAACGTGCGTCTGGCACATTTACAACACCTAAATTAGGTTCAATTGTACAAAAAGGAAAGTTAGCACTTTGCGCTTTTGCGTTTGATAAACAATTAAATAAGGTCGATTTTCCTACGTTTGGTAATCCTACAATTCCGGCTTTCATTATTTCTTTAGATATTTTTAGATAAAAGATGCAAGAACCAAAGGTTGATTTTTGCGGTGCAAATATATATGTTTTAAATATAAAAAATTCCGAATTTTCCTCGGAATTTTTTATATTACTTATTGTATTTAAAAGTGTTCACTTTTTTTATAAATCATGCATAAAACGTTGTTTTTCTAACAACACTTTTTCTGTTTCTACATGTTCATCATCTGGTATACAACAATCTACAGGGCAAACCGCTGCGCATTGTGGCTCGTCATGAAAACCTTTACATTCTGTACACTTGTCTGCAACGATGTAGTAAATTTCATCAGAAACTGGTTCTTGAACATCATCTGCATTTGCAGCTTTTCCGTTTGGTAAAACCACTTTACCCTTTAATTTTGTTCCATCAGAATATTTCCAATCATCTGCGCCTTCATAAATTGCTGTGTTTGGACATTCTGGTTCGCATGCCCCACAATTTATACATTCATCTGTTATAATAATTGCCATAATTTTCTCTTCTGTTTTTGTACCTTTGCAAATGCAAAAATAAAGCCAAAATCATAGACAACCAAAATAAATGATTACTATTCAAAAGAGAATTACTGCATTCGCAAAATTAGGTGACTTTTTAAGTCAGTTTTCTGTAAATAATATAGTTAAAAAAGATGATATTGAACACAATGAAATCTTTTTTGACGGTTTTTTACATCAGATAAAATTAGCTCAAGAAAAGAATTCTTGGTTTACAAAAGACAATATTTTATTTTCAGTAAAAAGTTGGTCTAAGTCATTAAATTATAATGATTTAACAGCACTTACCGAAAGTGTTAGCTTAAATAAAAAATCACCTAAAAAAGTAGCTATTGTAATGGCTGGAAACATCCCTTTAGTTGGTTTTCATGATTTCTTATCCGTATTAATTTCTGGTCATTCGGTGGTTGTTAAGCAATCATCTAATGATAAACACCTAATGCCGTTTTTAGCAAAATATTTAGAGTATGTTGAGGAAGGTTTTAAAGGAAAAATAACGTTTACGGAAGAAAAACTATCCAATTTTGATGCAGTTATCGCTACGGGAAGCAATAATACGGCTCGTTATTTTGAGTATTATTTTAAAGATAAGCCAAATATCATCAGAAAAAGTAGAAATTCTGTTGCTGTAATTACCGGAAAAGAAACAGAAGATGATTTTATAAAATTATCTGACGATGTTTTTCAATATTTTGGTTTAGGATGCAGAAGTGTTTCTAAATTATTTGTGCCTAATGGATTTGATTTTGATGCTTTTTTTACAGGAATGTACGCCAAAAAGGACATGATTAACAATGCCAAATATGCCAATAATTACGATTATAATAAAGCCGTTTATTTAATGAGCTTGTTTGATTTGTTAGAAAATGGTTTTTTAATGATCAAGGAAGATGAAAGCTACTCCTCGCCTATTGCTACTATTTTTTATGAATATTATGACAATGAAATTGATTTAAAAATAAAATTACATCAAGATAGAGAAAAAATACAGTGCATAGTTTCGAAAGATTTTATAGAAAATGAGGTTGCTTTTGGACAAACGCAACATCCAAAGTTAACAGATTATGCAGACGGCGTAAATACGCTTGAATTTTTATCAACAATCTAACAAAATGGTTTTTGGTTGTTCGTTTTTGGGTAACAAGTAAATTCAAAGATTAATAAAGAGTACAATTATACCTTTTCTACTAGAATAATAAAATTAAAAAAAAATGAAAAAACATAATTTTAGTGCTGGCCCTTGTATTTTACCTGAAGATGTGCTTAAAAAAGCATCGGAAGCGGTACTTAATTTTAATGGTGATAATTTATCATTATTAGAGATTTCTCACAGAAGTAAACCTTTTTTAGATGTAATGGAAAAAGCTAGATCTTTGGCTTTAGAACTTTTAGGATTAGAAAATAAAGGATACAAAGCATTGTTTTTGCAAGGTGGCGCAAGCTTAGAGTTTTTAATGGTTGCGTATAATTTACTAGATAAAAAAGCAGCCTATTTAAACACAGGAACTTGGGCGGACAATGCTATTAAAGAAGCGAAGGCTTTTGGAGAAGTACTTGTCGTTGGCTCGTCTAAAGACAAAGGTTTTAACTATGTTCCTAAAGGATATGCAATTCCTGAAGATGTAGATTATTTTCATTGCACCAGTAATAACACCATTGTTGGTACACAAATGAAAACGTTTCCTAAAACGAATGTTTCTTTGGTTTGTGATATGAGTTCAGATATTTTTTCTCGTCAGTTAGATTTTGAAAAATTCGATTTAATTTACGCTGGTGCTCAAAAAAATATGGGTCCGGCAGGAACTACTTTAATTATCGTTAAAGAAGAAATTTTAGGAAAGGTAGAAAGACACATTCCTACAATGTTAGATTATCAAGTGCATATCGATAAAGATAGTATGGCAAATACGCCGTCTGTTTTTGCGGTTTATGTTTCTATGCTAACAATGCAATGGTTAAAAGATTTAGGCGGAATTCCTTTTATTGAAGAAGTAAATAACAAAAAAGCAGCACTTTTATATACAGAAATTGATAGAAATTCGCTTTTTAAAGGAGTTGTTGCCAAAGAAGACAGAAGTACCATGAATGCAACTTTTGTTTTAACAGATGAAAGTCTAACCGCAACGTTTGATAAAATGTGCAAACAAGCAGGAATTAATGGCTTAGATGGCCACAGAAGTGTTGGTGGTTATAGAGCGAGCATGTACAATGCACTGCCACTTTATAGTGTGCAGGTTTTGGTGGATGTAATGCAAGAACTTGAAAGAACAATTTAAAAATTAGAAATGTCATTCCGATTGAAAGGAAGGAATCTTTTTAATGAGATTGCCGCATAATTTCAACTATCGAAGTGACAAACATAAAAGATCAGAATGAAAATATTAGCAAACGATGGAATTTCTAAAAGCGGAATTGAAGCTTTAGAAAAAGAAGGATTTGAAGTAATTACAATAAAAGTTGCTCAAAATCAATTAGAAAATTATATCAATGAACATCAAATTGATGCCATTTTAGTAAAAAGTACAACGCAAGTAAGACAAGAATTAATTGAAGCTTGCCCAAGTTTAAAATTAATTGGTTGCGGCGGAATCGGTTTAGACAATATTGATGTTGAATATGCAGAAGATAACGGCTTACATGTTATAAATACACCTGCAGCTTCCGCTAGTTCTGTTGCAGAATTAGTTTTTGCACATTTATTTGGGATGGTACGTTTTTTACATTCATCGAACAGAGAAATGCCTTTAGAAGGAGATTCTCGTTTTATTGATTTACAAGAGGCTTATTCTAAAGGAGTTGAATTAAGAGGGAAAACTTTAGGAATTATTGGCTTTGGTAAAATTGGTCAAGAAGTTGCAAAAATTGCAATCGGTTTAGGAATGCATGTTTTAGCTACGGATGAAGAAATTACAAGTGCACCTATCATTTTAGAATTCTTTAATGGTCAAAAAACAACTTTTACCATCGAAACGGTTACTAAAGAAAAGCTTTTAAAAGAATCTGATTTTATTACGTTGCATGTTCCTGCACAAGCTGATTATATTATCACAAAAGCAGAAATTAACAAGATGAAAGATGGTGTTGGTATTATAAATACGGCCATAGGCGGAATTTTACATGAAGTAGACTTGGTTTTTGCAATAGAAAGCGGTAAAGTACAGTTTGCTGGTTTAGACGTTTTTGAAACAGAACCAACACCTGCTGTTCAATTATTAATGAATCCAGAAATATCATTAACTCCGCATATTGGCGCAGAAACAAAAGAAGCACACGAAAGAACAGGAACAGAATTAGCACAACAAATCATTCAGCTTTTAAGCTAAACTATGGCAATTGTAAAACCTTTTAAAGCAGTAAGAGCAACGAGAGATAAAGTAGCGATGGTTTCGTCTAAATCATACGAAATTTATACACCAGCAATGCTGGATTCTAAATTGGCTTTTAATCCGTATACTTTTTTACACGTAATTAATCCAGGTTATAAATATCATAAACAAGATATTAGTGGAGAGTTGCGTTTTAAATTGGTGCACAATCGATATTTAGAATTTAAAGAAAATGAAATTTTTAAGCAAGATAAAGTTCCTGCATTTTACATTTATCAGAAAATAACACCCACAAAATCTTTTTGCGGAATAATTTCTGCAACTTCGGTTGCCGATTACCATAATAATGTTATTAAAAAGCACGAAGGAACCCTAAAGCAGCGAGAATTATTATTTGAAAATTATTTAAAAAATACAGGTTTTAACGCTGAACCGGTATTACTTACGTATCCTGATAATGCAGTTATTGCTTCTATAATTAAAAAATACAAGCAACAAAGAGCAGAATACGAATTTTCTACAACCGATAAAGATTCGCATTTACTTTGGATTGTTGATGATGAATTGGATATTAAAGAAATAACAACCGCTTTTAAAGAAATTGACACTTTATATATTGCGGATGGTCATCATAGATCTACATCTTCTTGTTTATTAGCAGAAAGGTTGGCAGAAGAAAACCCGAATCATACAGGTAACGAGGATTATAACTTTTTTATGAGTTATTTGTTGCCAGAAAGTGAATTAAGTATCTATGAATTTAATCGATTTATAAAAGATTTAAATGGCTTAAGTCCGCATGAATTTTTAATTGAATTAGATACTTTTTTCAGAATTGAAAACAGAAATCAAGAGTTTTATAAACCTAAAGAAAAGCATCATTTTAGCATGTATTTAGATGGTGAATTTTATGCACTATATTTGCGAAAGTCACTCTATAATTTTACGGATGCTTTGAGCAAATTAGACGCTCAAATTTTGTACACAACTGTTTTAAAGCCCATATTAGGTATTGATGACATTAGAAATGATTCTAAAATAGTGTATTCTCAAGATAAATCTGATGGTTTAGAATTGAAAACTAAAGTAGATTCTGGTTTGTTTAAAGTTTCTTTTGGTATGTTACCAACGAGCATTAACGAACTAAAAGAAATTGTAGATGCAGATTTGTTAATGCCTCCAAAAACGACCTATATAGAGCCAAAATTAAGAAGTGCATTAACTATTTATGAATTTTGACACGTTGTGTCGTTCTGAAGTTAGTTTCAGAGTTTATTTAAAAACAGTATAATCAATGAATATTAAAGATAATTTAAAAAAAATAATAGATTCAATTCCAGAAAAAGTAACACTTGTTGCGGTTTCTAAAACCAAACCTATTGCAGATTTGCAAGAAGCGTACGATGCTGGTCAACGTATTTTTGGCGAGAATAAAATTCAGGAAATGGTTGATAAATATGACGCTTTACCGAAAGACATTAAATGGCACATGATTGGTCATTTACAAAGTAATAAAGTAAAATATATGGCTCATTTTGTTGATTTAATTCACGGAGTTGACAAATTAAAAACATTAGTAGAAATTAACAAACAAGCCAAGAAACACGATCGAGTTATCAATTGTTTAATTCAGGCAAGAATAGCAAAAGAAGATACTAAGTTTGGATTAACATTTAAAGAAATTGAAACCATTTTAACATCAGAAAAAACAGCAGAATTAAAAAATATTAATATTGTTGGTTTTATGGGAATGGCTACTTTTACTGATGATACAGCACAATTATCAGAAGAATTTTCATCACTTGAAACATTTTTTAAAACACAGAAAGAGAAAACCGCAACTTTAAACTGTAACTTAGAGGTTTTATCGATGGGAATGAGCGGCGATTATCAGCTTGCTATAGAAAATGGAAGCAATATGATACGAGTTGGCAGTTCTATATTTGGTAGTAGAAATTAGAATAAGTAAATTTATCAGAAAAAAAGAAAGAAATTGTACGCTATATTAGACATAGAAACCACTGGAGGAAAATTTAATGAAGAAGGCATTACTGAAATTGCCATCTATAAATTTGACGGTCATGAAGTTGTAGACCAGTTTATATCGCTGGTAAATCCTGAAAAGGAAATTCAAGCATTTGTTGTAAAACTTACGGGCATAAATAATGAGATGCTTAGAAATGCACCTAAATTTTTTGAGGCCGCTAAGAGAATTGTAGAAATAACCAAAGATTGCATCTTGGTTGCGCACAATACTTCTTTTGATTATCGAATTTTACAAACAGAATTTGAAAGATTGGGTTTCGATTTTAAAAGAAACACATTGTGTACTGTAGAATTAAGTCAGCAACTGATATTAAATCAACCTTCTTATAGTTTAGGGAAATTAACAAGATCACTGGGAATCCCCATGACAGAAAGACACAGA
The DNA here is from genome assembly GCF_002954665.1 of Polaribacter glomeratus. Lineage (GTDB taxonomy): Bacteria > Bacteroidota > Bacteroidia > Flavobacteriales > Flavobacteriaceae > Polaribacter > Polaribacter glomeratus. Next base: position 1,003,022 of record NZ_MSCM01000001.1, read on the forward strand.
GCTTCTGGAGATGCTTTGGCAACAGTGCAACTTTTTAAACTTTTACTAGAAAAAGATACCGAAAAGACGATTATACAAGAATCTATAAAATATTTTGATAGACGCTTAGAAAAAGAAAAACTCCAAAATTTAATAGACTCGATTCCTACTATTTTAGGTGTTTTTTATATTCATGATGTAAAAGGAAAGGTGATTTACATCGGTAAAGGGAAAAATATAAAAGCTGAGATAAATAAATTATTTTTAAAGATAACCAGAAGAGCTGTAAAAATTCAAGAAAGAGCGAATACGGTTTCTTTTGATAGAACAGGTAATGAGTTATTTACGCGTCTTAAATACTATACAGAATTAGAAAAGCTAACACCTAAATTCAATTTTAAAAAGCAGTTTAAACTTTCTTTACTCAACTTTAATAATGATAATTTTATTATTGTTGATAAAGGCAGAGAAGTTGAAGAAAATGCCATGATTCTTATAGAAAACAACATTGTTTTTGGTTATGGATATACAAATTTAGCGCTTCAAGAAAAGGATTTAAGTGTTTTAAAATCGGTTTTAACGGTCATAGAAAATAAAGAGGTTGCTAAACATTTAATAAAAAATTATTTGAATAAGAACTCAGTAAAAAAAATAATAAGACTAGAATAATAAACTTCAGTTTTTAGAACTTTATAAAAACATTTTAACAGAAGTATTTATTTTATGACTAATAAAACGCAACTTTTATTTTTACAAAAAGAAAACTACCAATCCATTTAATTGTGATAGTTTAGCCTTTTAATAAAATATGGATCAAGAACAATTAATTTTACAATTTCAGAAAAAGGATGTGAAAGCATATGAAAAATTATACAATTTATATTGTGATAGTATTTCTGGTGTAGTAAATAATATTGTTAAAAATGACGATGTTGCTCAAGAAATTACCCAAGATGTATTTATAAAAGCTTGGAATAATGCAGAAAGTTACTCTGCACAAAAAGGACGTTTTTTTACTTGGATCCTAAATATAGCAAGGAATTCTGCAATTGATTACACACGCTCTAAAAAATTTAAACAGTCTAAGCAAAACCTTAACGCTGATTTTTTCGTAGATATACTAGAAACAAGTTCTTCTTTAGATAGTACAACGAATACAATTGGTTTAACCGATTTTGTTACAAAACTAGGAGATACTTGTAAGGCAGTGATTGAATTATTATATTTTAAAGGCTTTACTCAAAAAGAAGCATCAGAGGAATTAAATATGCCAATTGGTACAATAAAAACAAGAAATAGAACATGCATAGGCGAATTACGCGTAATGCTAGGAGTTTAAAAAAATGGATACAAGAGAATACATAGCATCTGGAATTTTAGAACTGTACGTAGCAGGCTCGCTTTCTGAAAAGGAAAATGTAGAAATACATGCTGCAATTCAAGAAAATCCAGAGCTTTTGGTTGAAGTAAAATCTATAGAAAATGCTATTTTACAATTAACAGCAGCTGCTAAAAAAGATACCGCTTATTCTTTTAATGACATTAAAACTCAATTAACAGTTAAAGAAACTAAAGTAATTTCAATTACGAAACCAAAAACAAACTGGTTACAATATTCTGGTTGGGCAGCTACTTTTTTAATAGGAAGTGTTTTAATGTATACGCTTTCACAAAATAATCAATTACAAGAACAAGTTGCAACTGAAAAGCAACAACTAGAAGAACAAATTGATAAAGCAGCTACTAATTTAGCAGATGCAGAAAAACTAATTGATATTTTTAGAGATAAAGACATTATTTCTGTTGCTTTAGCAGGGCAACAAGTGTCACCTACTTCATATGCAAAAGTGTATTGGGATAAGAAAGCAAACAGCATTTACCTAGATGCTAAAGGATTACCAGATCCTCCAAAAGGAAAAGTATACCAAGTTTGGTCTTTAAAACTAACTCCTTTAACACCTACTAGTTTAGGAACGCTAGATACTTTTACAGCAGATGCTAATAAGATTTTTACAATCACAAATGCTAATCAATCTGAAGCATTTGGTATCACATTAGAACCTGCAGGTGGAAGCTTGTCTCCTAACCTAGAGCAATTATACACTTTGGGCGCTGTAGCTTCTTAAATTTAAAAACAAAATTTAACCACACTTCTGAAATACATTTTTTTCCGTTCAATTATACTAAGTAATTGTAACTGGTTTACGTTATTTGTGTAAGCTTCAAAATTTAAATTTGATTAAAAATATTTTTTTAAAAGAACAATTTCAAATTAATTTTTTGTAGTATCTTTCATCCTATAAAAATAGTTTTCTAATTTAAAGTTAGAATACATATACTTTTAAATATATATATAAATCAGTTTTATTTCAATTATAAGAAATAGACAAAAAAACTTCATATTTTATGAAGTAAATTAAAATTTAATAAATTTATGAAAATCGCAGTCTTATCAGCAAACCCTAATCTTTATTCAACAAAAAGACTTGTGGAAGCAGGTAAAAAGAAAGGACATGAAATGATTATTATTGATCATACAAAATGTGACCTTGTTATTGAAAAAAGAAAACCAATGGTTATTTATAAAGGAGAAGAAATTACCGGCTTAGACGGTGTTATACCGCGTATTGGTGCTTCTGTTACCTTTTTTGGAACAGCCGTTGTAAGACAATTTGAAATGATGAAAGTTTTTACAGCAACAGAATCTCAAGCTTTAGTTCGTTCTAGAGATAAACTTAGAAGTTTACAAATTTTATCTAGAGCAGGTCTTGGTTTGCCAAAAACAGTATTTAGTAATTACTCTAAAAATGTAGGTAACATTATTGATAGAGTTGATGGTGCACCACTAGTTATAAAGCTATTAGAAGGCACACAAGGTTTAGGTGTTGTTCTTGCTGATAACAGAAATTCTGCAGAATCTATCTTAGAAGCCTTTAATGGTTTGCAAGCTAGAGTTATTGTACAAGAGTTTATAAAAGAAGCTAAAGGAGCAGATTTACGTGTTTTTATTGTTGATGGTGTTGTTGTTGGTGCCATGAAAAGACAAGGTAAAGAAGGTGAATTTAGATCTAATTTACATAGAGGCGGAACAGCAGAAATTGTTAATTTAACAGATGAAGAAGAAAATGCGGCTTTAAAAGCGGCTAAAGTTATGGGTTTAGGAATTGCTGGTGTAGATATGCTACAATCTGCTAGAGGACCTTTAATTTTAGAAGTAAACTCATCTCCTGGTTTAGAAGGAATTGAGTCTGCTACAGGCAAAGATATTGCTACACAAATTATCAAATACGTAGAAAGAAATTCAGATAACTAATTCTATTTAACAAATAATTTATATACCTTAATTGGTATCTAAAATAGTCCGTTACAAATATCTGTAACGGACTATTTTTTTTCTAAAAATTAGCCAGATAGAACACCTTTTTCTAATGTGTTTTTAAATGTAATGTAACAGCAAACTAAAACTTTATTTTCTTTCTGATAAAGCATATTATAACTTGGTTTTAGAAAGAATTTAATTTTATAAAACAAAATTATTTTGGTTTTTTGTTTGCTTAATTCTAATTGTTTTTTTTGCATCAATAGAGAGAAATTCTAAAATTAAAATGCCTGTTACAATTATGTAACAGGCATTTCATCCAACTAAAAACTAACCAAACTATACTTAATATTTCTTATTTAAATTATTTTTAAAACACATGCAATTAGTTAACTATATTCGTCTTAAAACTGGTAGCTTATTGTAGCTTTTGCAAATAATGGTGTACCAGGTGTAAAATGTATTTCTTCTACCGAATTTGTTTCATTTTGCAATCTACTTTCTGTGGCAAACTGTGTTTCATTCCAAGCAACATTAAAAATATTTTCTACTGAAACTCCAAATGTGATGTCTTTCATTTTATAATTAATGTTAAAATCATTTACAAAATATCCTTTTGCTACAATAGAGTTATCTTCATTAGCTGGTCTGTCGCCTAAATATCGGTAGCGAAATCCTCCAGAAAAGTTTCCTAAATTTGAAAAAGACAAACCTCCAGCCATTGTAAAATTAGGTGCTAGAGGAATGTAATTTTCCCCAACTATATTTTCTAAACTTCTTGCCTTTGTAACTGTTGCATCTGTATCAAAAAAGATATTATCAGATATTTGATATCTTAATCCCAAATCTAAACCAAAACGTTCTGATTTCCCAGATGGTTCAATAATACCAGCATCACCAACATACACAAATTCTTCTTCGGATAATAAGTACCAAGCAGCAGTATTTAAAACCAGTTTTTTAGTTGGTTTCCAAATATTCCCAAAATCTACTCCATAAGCTCTTGGTAAAATTTTATCGGCATTTTGTTGTAAAATTACTCTTGCATCATTAGAATGAAAACCAATTCCTGATTTTAAAAACCATTGTAAATTATCATTTTGAGCGTATAAAAAGTTCAACTTCGGGTTTACAATTGCTTTTGTTTTTGATAAAGTTTCGTAGCTAGTATTTAAATTATCATTGTATAAAAACTTAAAATAATCTACGCGAATTGCTGGTGAAATTTTAAACTTTCCTATTTCAAATTCTGAATTAAAAAATGCATACAAATTTGTTTGTTTCACATCTCCAAACTGAATTCTATTTAACAATTCATTTCTATTTTTTGTGTGTGACAATTGATTGTCTTCAATTAAATCATAACGCAAGCCAAAACCTTTAGTATATTTTGCTTCAACAGAACCGTACTTTTTAGTGTTTATAATTTGTGCATTCATTCCAAAAATAGCTCTATCTTCAAATTGTCTTATTTGATCTCCGTTTACAGCATCTTCTAAAAAAAATGTAAAATTAGAAAACAGTTCAAAATCATATTTAGAATAAAATACATTTGCTTTAAAAACAGATTCGTCAGATAAGGTTTTATTTAATTGAACATTAAAGTTTGTTCTAGAAGTATAACCACCTTCGGTATCATCAATTGCACCAAAACGAGTAATATTTCCATTTCTAACTTCTCTTTCTGGTATTTGTCCAGAAGCATCCCAGCTGCTTGTAAAATGGGATGCTGTAAAAGTTAATCTATCATTTTCGTTTAAAAACGTATTGTATTTTGCAAATACATTTAGTCTGTTAAAATTTTGTGGCGATTCAAAAGGACCATCAGTTTCTATATATTCTACAGCAACATAAGCGTCATCGTTTTTACTATTCTCTAAAAGATTAAACATAGCAACAGTTCTTGCTGAATTAAAATCTCCATAACCAACTGAAATTAAGTTTTTGTTGATGCTCGTTTTAGTCGAAAAATCTACATAACCTGCTGTATTAAAATCACCTTGATTTACATAATAAGGTCCTTTTCCAAAATCTATTTTTTGAATGGTTTCTGGAATAATAAAATGCAAATCAGAATATCCTTGTCCGTGAGCGTGAGAAACCATGTTAATTGGCATTCCGTCTACAGAAAGTGTTATATCTGTACCATGATCAATATCAAAACCTCTTAAAAAAATTTGTTCAGCTTTTCCTCCTCCAGCATGTTGACCAAGAAATAAACCAGGTACCTTTCTTAAAATTTCTTGCGAATTATTTACAGGGTTAACTTGTAAATCTACTCTAGAAATAGTTTGCAAAGCATTAATTTCTTTACGTAAAACCAATTCCTCTAACAAAAACACTTTAGTTTCAAGAATTATAACAATTCCGTTATTTAAATCTTGTTGTTTTACTATAAAACTCTTTTTTTCAAAACCCAAAATACTAACTTGAAGTAGGTTGTTTATACTGGTCTTTTCAATAGTAAACGTTCCGTTTTCACTTGTATGTGTGTGTGCATTAGATACTGTATTTACAACATATGCATTTTCTAAAGGCTCATTAAAAGTATTTAAAATACGCCCTTTTAACTCTTGTCCAAACGATTTAAAACTAAAAGCAAGAACAACAAAAAGTATAGCTAACTGTTTCATTATATGACTTTTAAATATTTTAAATATTTTTTATTTCTTGTTCAGAATTAGGACCTAATTCATAGATTGCTCCTAATAATTCTGTTTTTAATTTTTGAGCTTCTATTTGGTCTCCATTAGCTTTTAAGATATATGCAGTATGCAATAAAGCTTGTGGTTCAAAAGTTTTACCAATTACATGGTTTTTAGAAATTTGAATTGCTTCTTTTATATTTCCGTTTTTGTAATAAGACCATGCTAATAAATCATAAGATTGTGCAGTTGGCCTTGCTTCTACTTCTGTTTTTGCAATTTCCAGTGCTTTTAATGAATTTATTGTTTCATCAGCAAATAATAATACACTATATTTTGCATACATAGCTCCATATTTTTCATTTGCAACTTTTGATAAATACATTTTTGTTTGCGTTTCTTTTTCAACCATATTGCCCATAAAAGCTGCAATTTCTGCTTTTAATAAATGATAATCTGGTGATTCATTTTCTTTAGTTACAGTTTCTAAAATTCTTAATGCCTCTGTTGGATTACGCTCGTATGAATACACGATCCAAGCAATTCCTTTTTTTGCATAACTATTATTTGGATTGATTGCTAACGCTTTTAAATATCCATTATAAGAATCTTTAATTCTACCTGCGTGACCATAATAATCAGCTAAATTTGTGTAATTCCACTGTAATAAGCTTTGGTTATTTGTAGATTTTACAACCTCTAAAGCACTCTCTAGATATTCTATAGCCTTGTCTAAATTACCGATATGATCGTTGTATTTTGATACTCTAATTAAATAATCAAAATCTTTGAGGTTTTTTATTTTTGATAAATATTTTTCTACTTTATCTAAGTTTCCTAATTCTAAATGAACATCAACTAATATATAATGTGTTTCTTGTAATTTTTCCCCGTTAAATTCTGCTTTTGTTAAAACCTCTAATGCTTCTTTAAAACGATGTTGAGAAATATAATTTTTTGCTAAACTTCTTAGAGAACCAGCGCTATTGTAATTCGTTTTTTCATTAGCAATTACTAAGTTTTTTTCTGCTTCTTTTAATTGATTAATATCACCTGTTAATTGAAATATTTGTGAATTTGCAGAAGCCATTTTTAAGTTATAAGGATATTGATTTGGCGTTTTTGCCAACTTGTTTTCCCAAAAAGTTAATTCTTCATTTGCAGTTTGTAATGCTTTGTTTTGATCTAGTTGTAAATAAGCTTGATATTCGTTAGCGTTTGTAATTTGTTTAGTTTCTTGTTTATTGCAACTAATTGTGATAGCAAAAGTTACAAACAATAAAAATAGTTGGATATTTTTCATGATTTATAGTTTTAGTTTTTAATGATTTAAAAGTAAAAACTGGTGCACAACTTTAAATATGCACCAGTTTTTGAGT
>NZ_MSCM01000001.1:1011263-1013167 GCF_002954665.1 Polaribacter glomeratus
AAATTTCTTTTATCTAAATCTTACCAAGGGTTAGCTAAGTAAGGGAAAGAAGTTAAAAATGTTTTATCGTTAGCATCTACATGATCATCAGAGAAGGCTGCATTTTCTGTAAAATCTTCTCCTCCAAAGATTAGTAATAATTCAACAGTAATTACATCATCTGCCAAAGCTCTACCTGTTAAAACATTTGTTCCGTCAAAGAAAGTAGTTTTACCGTCTAATGAAACATTTAAAACATCTGTAGCTAATAAACCTGTAAAAGTTGCTGCATCTAAACCAAGTGCATTTTTATCGCCTGCATTTGCAAACGCTGGACTTAAACCTTTTAAATTTGTTTGGAACATTGACTGAAACTTTGCCGATTGTTGAGAAGGAACTGTAAGATTAAATTCATCTTTACTTGCTGATGATACAAAAACGGTATTTACTGCTGGTCGTCCCATTTGATCTTTTTGAGAATACGTTCCAGAAAAATCTGTACTCATTTCGATCATTGTGTCTGTTGTATCATCATTATTGTTACAGCTAACTACTAAAAGTGATAAAAAGGCAATTGCGATATATTTTATTTTATAAATTTTCATGATATTGTTTTTTAAAGTTGAATCTAAATTATTGTTTTACTTTTGTTTCTATCCAAGCATTTATACTACCTGAACCACCTATTGAACTTTTAGGAACTTCAACAACTATAGAAAGAACATTTGATCCTGCAAAAGTATCTGCACCTGGATTATTAAATCCTGAAGCGGTTCCGCCAATAATAGCACTGTATTGTGCAAAATCAAAAAAGAAAGGATCATCTCTTGGGCCAGCGAAGAACTTCATTTGATTGCTGTTACTAATAACGGCACCTAAACCATATTTAGAAATTGCTACTTCATTTTTTGTTGCCATTTCATTTACAGTACTATTTAAGTCTGTTGATGATGCTGGAAAAGGACCAAAGAAATACATTTTTCCATCTCTAGGAATTGCTTGAATAATTAAGTCTTCAACATTGTCATTGTTTGTGTCAATGTTAAATTCTACTAAAACATTTTCATCAAACGTTGCTGTCGATGTTGCTGTAGGACTTAATAATCCTTGAACATTGGCAACAAACACCAAATTGTTTGTGTTCTCTCCTTGAAAAGCATAGAAATCAGAAATGTCTGCGCTTGTTCCTCTTGATGCAGGAGCATCAATGTGATCTGCTGCAATTGTAATTAAACCGATAATCGCTAAGAAAATGGTTCCTGCTAAAATTTTACTTTTTTTCATTTTGTGAGTTTTAAGTTATTTTTAATTGAATCTCACATATACTTACGAGAAGAATTGAAGTACGGTTTTAAAAAAAACGGTTATTTTTAATTTATTTTTAAAACCCCTATGAATAAAGGGTTTAAAGAGGTTTAAAAATAATAAAATAAATTAAACCAAAAACAAATTCTTCTTTTTTTTGATAAAAGCGATAGTTTTTTCTACATATAAACAAATGTTTCATTAAAATAATGATCGCTTTTGTTAGACATTCTTTGCAATTAAATTTTAAATAAACTCATTAAAGTATACAAATAAAAAATGCCCGCTACAATTAAGTAACAGGCATTTCATCCAACTAAAATTAACTAAACTATCGTTAAAATCAAATTTTGTCTATTAAAAAAATAATAGCACTTTATTTATTTTAGACTTATCAATAACTATTTATAAGTCTTTAGTTTTTATGTATTTAGCTTTTGTGTCTTGAGTTATCAATAAAAATTTTTCTTTTAATTGATAATAAAATATGCTATTTGCTACTTTAAAAATAAAGAATGAAATTAGTTGGATTTTATAATTTTAATTCTTGTAAGATATTTTAAAGAACTGGCGCAAATTAGATACGCCAGTTTTCTTTTTTTGGGAGTGTTTTTTGGGGG
>NZ_MSCM01000001.1:1014133-1067085 GCF_002954665.1 Polaribacter glomeratus
TTTTGTGAGTTTTAAGTTATTTTTAATTGAATCTCACACATACTTACGAGAAGAATTGAAGTACGGTTTTAAAAAAAACGATTATTTTTAATTTATTTTTAAAATCCCTATGAATAAAGGAGAAAAATGAAGTTAAATATTTAAAAATCCAGTAAATATTTGTAGTATTGTAATAGAAATCCTGATCTAAATTGAAAAACGAGAACAAAAAAGCAGACTGGAAAGAAAAAATTCATGAAATTATTTATGAAGCGGATACAAAAGAAGGTAAACTTTTTGATGTAATTCTACTAATTGCAATTCTTGCTAGTATTATATTAGTTATGTTAGAAAGCATTAAAAGTTTTGATGCTAAATACCATAACTTTTTAAATATTTCTGAATGGATCATTACAATTCTCTTTTCTATTGAATATATATTAAGAATAATATCTATAAAAAAACCATTTAAATATATTTTTAGTTTTTATGGTATTATTGATCTGTTATCTACAATTCCTAAATACCTTTCTTTAATTTTATTAAACTCTCATCACCTAGCTGCTTTTAGAGCATTGCGTTTGTTGCGTGTTTTTAGAATTTTAAAATTAACCCGTTATATTGGCGCATCTAATACTTTAATGAAAGCACTACAAGCAAGTAAAGCCAAAATTGCAGTATTTATATTTTTTATAGTCATTATATGTATCCTCTTAGGTACTTTAATGTATATGATAGAAGGTGCAGAAAACGGTTTTACAAGTATTCCTAGAAGTGTATATTGGGCAATTGTAACTTTAACAACCGTTGGTTTTGGTGATATTGCTCCACAAACCCCTTTAGGCCAGTTAATTGCAAGTGTTATTATGATTTTAGGTTATGGTATTATTGCAATTCCTACGGGTATTGTAAGTTCTGAAATTGCAAAAAAAAACATAGATTTAAACACGCATACTTGTAATACTTGTGCCGCAGAAAAACATAAAGAAAATGCTAGTTTTTGCCATAATTGCGGCAGTAAATTTTAAAAAATGAGTTCCAAAAACTATTTAATTACAATTGTTGGACCAACTGCAATTGGCAAAACTGCTTTGAGTATTCAATTGGCTAACTACTTTAAAGCAGATATTATTTCTTCGGATTCTAGACAGTTTTATAAAGAAATGACTATTGGTACAGCCGTTCCAGACACAGATGAATTAGGTTCTGCCACGCATCATTTTATACAAAATAGAAGTATTTTTGATGATTATAATGTAGGAACTTTTGAAAGAGATGCACTTTCTAAATTGGACGAATTGTTTCAAAAAAATCCAGTTCAAATTATGGTTGGCGGAAGTGGTTTATATATTGATGCTGTTTTAAAAGGACTTGATTATTTTCCTGATGTAGATCCAAAAATAAGAGCGCAATTAACTTATCAACTGCAAGAGAAAGGAATCGAATCACTTCAAGAAAAATTAAAAGAGTTAGATTTAGAAACGTATAATTCAATAGCGATTGATAATCCTCACAGAATTACGAGAGCTTTAGAAATTTGTATTGGATCAAAAATACCCTACTCTAGTTTTAAAAATAAACCAAAAACAACTAGAAACTTCACAGCAATTAAAATAGGATTAACTGCCGATAGAGAAATTATTTACAACAGAATTAACACAAGAGTAGATAATATGCTTGCTAATGGCTTAGTAGAAGAAGCAAAAAACCTATATATTAATAAAGAATTAAACGCCTTACAAACTGTTGGGTACAGAGAATTGTTTTCTTTTTTTGATGGCGAATTCACCCAAGATTTTGCAATATCTGAAATAAAAAAAAATACAAGACGTTTTGCAAAAAGACAAAGTACCTGGTTTAAAAAAGACCAAGAAATTTTGTGGTTTGATTATCAAACGGATATCAATAAAATAATAAATAAAATTTCTGATAAAATTAACGATATTTAATACTACTAAATTTTTGCAATTCAACTACTTTTATATCTTTGCTCTACAAAATACACATTATGAAATTTAAAATTACAATTCTTTTTATCGTTTTTATTAGTACACTATCTATCGCACAATCAAAAGTTGGTACAATTAACAGCGAATACATTATAAGTATTATGCCACAAACTAAGATTGTTGTTGAAAAAACACAAGATTATGGTGCAAAATTAGATTCTTCTTTTTCAATTAAAGCAAAAGATTACGAAGATAAAGTAGCTGACTTTAGAAAAAATGAAGCTGAATATGGTGAGTTAATGAAAAAAACATTGGTAAATGAAATTACTTCAATGGAACAGGAATTAAAGAAATATCAAGAAAATGGAAATAAATTAATGCAATTAAAGCAAAACGAACTAATGCGTCCTTTGTATAAATTATTAAATGATGCTATAGAACAAGTTTCAAAAGAAAATAAATACACACAAGTTTTAACTACAAGTGGAAATCAGTTTGCATACCTTGATGAAAAATTTGATATTACACAATTAGTTATGAATAAATTAGGTGTTAAAGCACCTGTAGAAGTAAAAGAGTAATTTACTTTCCATTATAATTCTAAAACCTCTCGCTTTGTGAGGTTTTTTTTATGTAAAAAGGTTTTTAGTTGAAGTATATTCGGTAAAAATAGTAAATTAGCTTAATTTGAATAAATAAAGTAACTTTAGTATTATTTTTCACATTAGTTAAAACCGATAATAATAGTTTAAATCATATAGAAATCTATTCATAAAAGGAATAATAAGTTAAGCTGTAAAACTTAAAAAATTCAGCAATAAAAAATAGAAACCAAAAAACAAACAATAACATGGCAAAAAGTAACGACGCAAGAAAAAATGTTAAAAAGGAAGCATCAAAAACTCCTAAAGAGAAGAAAGCTGCAAAACAAGTAAAGAAATCTAGAAAAGAATAATTTTAGTTTTAATTAAAAAAAGCTTCAAATTTAGAAAACGTTTTTTATAGTTCGTTTTATAAATTTGTAGCTTTTTTCGTGAAAAGTCTTAGACAACTTTTAATGAACCTCTTTCTTTAATAAACTAGGAAATTTCTTTTTAAACTTATTTAATCTTGGTACAGAAACGGCTTTAACATAACTTTGATTAGGATTTCTTTTCTCAAAATCTTGGTGATATTCTTCTGCTTCGTAAAATTTTGTAAGCTTTGTAACTTCCGTTGCTATTTTACCGTTGTAAACTTCTTTATTTAATTTTGAAATTGCATTATCTATAATCGCTTTTTCTTTATCATTTTCATAAAAAGCAATAGATCTGTATTGTGTTCCATAATCTGGGTTTTGTCCGTTAACAGTTGTTGGGTCATGAGAGCCAAAAAAAACGGTTACAAGCGTTTCAAAACTTGCTTTTTCAGGATTGTAATAAACCGCAACAGCTTCTGCATGTCCTGTTTTTCCTGTTCCGATAGATTGATAAGTAGGATTTTTTGTAAAACCGCCAGCATAACCAGAAACAGCTTCCTCTACTCCTGTTACACTTTCAAAAATAGCCTCTACACACCAAAAACAACCACTTGCAAAATAAGCTACCTTGGTTTCTTTAGAAGGTTTATAAGGTACTTTAGAAACTTCTTCTTTTTTAGAAAAACCTAAGCAAGAAATTAAAAGTAATACGACACTAAAAGTAAAAACTGATTTTATAATTTTCATATTCTGATTTTATATAGGTTAATAAAAATTTACACTTAAAATAAGATTAAAACCTTAAATGCAAATTTCGCGACTTTTAATTCGAAAAAAAAACGAATTACAAGTTTAGTCGTATCAATTTAGAACTTCGTACAATTTGTTTACAACTTTAGCATTTTTTTAAGAAACCAATTTGTGAAAAATAGTTGAGATACCTATTTTTGTTACTTAATCTAAAAATTCTAAGATATCTCCTTAAAGCGAAGTTGAAAGTTTATAAATTTTAAGCATTTTCGACTACATTTAAATAGCTATTTTATTTTAAATATACTTAAATGGAGCATTTTATAGTTTCTGCGCGTAAATACCGTCCTCAAAATTTTGAGGATGTTGTTGGGCAACAAGCCATTACAAATACGTTAGAGAACGCTATAAAAAATAATCATTTAGCGCAAGCTTTGCTGTTTACGGGTCCTAGAGGTGTTGGTAAAACATCTTGTGCAAGGATTTTGGCGAAGAAAATAAATCAACAAGGTGTAGAAATTGGAGAAGATGAAGATTTTGCTTTCAATATTTTTGAGCTGGATGCTGCTTCTAACAATTCTGTAGATGATATTAGAAGTTTAACAGACCAAGTTCGTATACCACCACAAACAGGAAAATACAAAGTATATATTATTGATGAAGTACACATGCTTTCTCAATCTGCCTTTAATGCCTTTTTAAAGACTTTAGAAGAACCTCCTGCACATGCTATTTTTATTTTAGCAACTACAGAAAAGCATAAAATTATTCCTACTATTTTATCTCGTTGTCAAATTTTTGATTTTAAAAGAATTGGTGTTTTAGATGCTAAAAATTATCTAAAAACGATTTGCGAAAAAGAAAATATTACTGCAGAAGATGATGCTTTACACATTATTGCTCAAAAAGCAGATGGCGCAATGCGCGATGCTTTATCAATCTTTGATAGAGTTGTAAGTTTTTCTGGAAAGGATTTAACTCGTGAAGCGGTTACAGAAAACCTAAATGTGTTAGATTACGATTCTTATTTTAATATGACAGATTTATTGTTGACTAACAACATTCCTGGTGTATTAAATGCATTCAATACTATTTTAGGAAAAGGTTTTGAAGGGCATCATTTTATAAACGGTTTGGCTAGTCATTTTAGAGATTTATTAGTAGCTAAAGACAAAGCAACAATCGAGTTATTAGAAGTTGGCGACAGCGCAAAAAAGAAATATTTAGAGCAAGCTACCAAAGCTAGTATTCCGTTTTTATTACAATCCATCAATAAAGCAAATGAGTGCGATTTAAATTATAGAGCTAGTAAAAATCAGCGATTGCTGGTTGAATTAACTTTAATGCAAATTGCCTCTATCACTTTTGATGGAGAAAAAAAAAAACCAGCTAACTACATAATTCCTGCAACATTTTTTCAAGCACTTTCTCCTGCTGTAAAAGAAATTGTAAAGCCTATAAAAAAAATAGTAATCGTTAAGCAAGAAAAGGTTTCAGAATCAAAGTCAGAGGTTAAAAAACCTGTTTTAAATTCTGCTATAAAACGTACTTCTTCTCTCTCTTTAAAAAGCATTCATCAAAAAAAAGAAGAAAAGAAAGCTGTTATTGAAGAAAATTTTGACAATCACCCAAAAGATGCTTTTTCAGAAAATGAATTGCAACTATTTTGGGAAGCGTATGTAAATCTACTTAGAAGTAAAGGCGAAAACAGCATGGCTTCTATTGTTGCTACGGATGTTCCTAAATTAGAAGAAAATTTTAGCGTTTCATTTACAGTACCAAATAAATTGATGGAAGATCAATTTAGAAAAGGGAGACCAAAATTATTGAACTTTTTACGTGAAAAAACCAATAATTACGGAATAACCATTCATGTAAAACTAAATGAAAGTGTTGAAAAAAAGTTTGCTTACACTCCTTTAGAAAAATTTAATAAAATGAAGGAAAAGAATCCCCTTTTAGAAAAATTACGCCAAACTTTTGAGCTAGATATGTAACTTCTTAAGGTTTTAGACTACATATAGATACACACTCTTTTTAAATTTAGGTTTATGAATTATATTTTAGGAGTTCTATGTATGCTAATCATACTCTTTTTAATAGATAACTATCATAAAAAGAATAGATTAAAAAAAACTAGAAAACAGTTAGTTGAAAATTGGGGAAAGCAGACTAAAACAGCACATTATAATTTCTTTGCAATTGGCAAGTATTTTAATAACAATGCTCATAAGAGAAAAGCGTTTCATATTCTATCAGAAAAAAATAATATTGATTTTGATATCGATGCCGTTTTTAAGTTTGTTGATAGAACTTCCTCAAAAATTGGTCAACAATATTTATACTATAAATTAAGAACTGTTGGTACTATTGAAGATTTATTAAGGTTTGATGCCTTAACTACTATTTTTGAAAATGAGAAAGACTTAAGTGTTTATTGTCAATTAGAATTAGCAAAATTGAATAGCAATAACTCTTATTATTTAGAGGATTTAATTAATGAAGAACAACTAGAAAAACCAAAATATATCTGGTTAATTTGGTCTTTAACTTTTTTGGCAATTTCATCAATAGTATTGATTTTAATTTATCCATTATTTGGGCTTTTGTTGATTCCTATTTTAGCTGTAAATATGGTTTTTCACTATAAAAACAAGCATAGTGTAACATATTATTTAAATGGTGTACATCAATTATCTAGGGCTTTAAAAGTAAGTAAAAAATTAAGTTCAAATTCTAAAATAGCGGCTCATTTTAAAGACACATCATTTATAAAGAGGATACAAACTATTCAAAATAAATCAGAATTTATAGCTTTTGAAAAAAATATTAGCAACGAATTTTTATTCGCTTTTTGGTTTTTATTTGAAATTATTAAAATTTTATTTAATGTAGAATACTTGGTTTTTTATAGTTTTTTGGGCGCGATTTCTAAAGAAAGAAAAAGTATAGAAAACATGTTTCTTTTTATTGGCGAAATTGATGCTTCAATATCTACAGCTTCCTTAAAATCTGGTAATTTAAAAATATGTAAACCAACTTTTACTGATAAAAATGAATTAAGTGTAAAAGGAATTTACCATCCGTTGATAGAAAATTGTGTTTTAAATGATGTGAGTTTAAGCCAAAAAAGTTTGTTGCTTACGGGTTCTAATATGTCTGGCAAAACTACTTTTATAAGAACAGTTGCTATAAACAGCATTTTAGCACAAACATTGCATATTTGTTTTGCAGATGAGTATGCTGCACCTTTTTATAAAGTATATTCTTCGATAAGAATTACAGACGATTTGTTAAAAAACACTAGTTATTATTTGCAAGAAGTGTTAAATATAAAAGAATTAATTGAGGCATCTAATGATAAAAACCCTTGTTTATTTGTGTTAGATGAAATTTTTAAAGGCACAAATACGGTTGAGAGAATTTCTGGCGGAAAAGCCATTTTATCTTATTTAAATAAAGACCATCACACTGTTTTTGTATCTACGCATGATATAGAATTAACAGATTTATTACAAAAAGAGAAATATGAATTATTTCATTTTAGTGAGCATATTGAAAATAATAAACTCCTTTTTGATCATAAAATTAAAAAAGGAAAATTACAAACTAAAAATGCCATAAAGATTTTAGAATTATATAAGTATCCATCAGAAATAATTGAAGATGCTAAGAATATAGAAAGTACATATTATTCTTGAAAAACTAACTTTTTTCCTAAATAGAATAACACGCACTTCTCTCTAGTTTCCTTGGTTTTTTCAAATTCAGGGACCAAATATAAACCTTCTCCTTTTTCAATAAATAAAGGAATTGATTTTTCTTCAAGTGCCAACAATTCTAGTATATTATTGTATTGTTTTTCGGATTCAATTTTTACTTCATTAATTTTAGGATTTTCTCTATAAGCTTCGCTTAGATTTATAAAATCATCATTTGGCGTAAAAAAACTTTCTCTTTCTTTTTTTGATGCATTTTGGGTTTCTATAGAAGAGGCAATTTTATACGAACCATGCTCACCCAAATCTTTAGAAAAACTATTTAAAGCATGCATATTTACAGAATCATTACCCGTTAAAGCTATTAAATATCCAACATCATTTAACTCTATATTATCAGTTAAATTATCATCATAAATATTTTCATTAAATGCTTCTAAACCATCTTCTAAAGCCTGTTCTATAAACTTCTTATTAGAATCTATAAGGACTACCCTTTTACCTTTGTCTCTTAAAAATCTGGCAATTAACCTAGATGGTTTAGAAGCACCAATAATTAAAATTCCGTTAGAACTTTTTAGAAATACACCAACCATTTTAGCAAATAATCTTGCTGTAGTTGCATTTAGAAGTACGGTTCCTAAAACAATCATAAAAACCAAAGGAGTAATGTATTCTGCACCTTCTACGCCCTCTTTTAATAATTTACTGCCAAATAAAGAAGCAATACCGGCTGCTACGATTCCTCTTGGTCCAACCCAACTTATAAATAATTTTTCGTTAAATTTTAAATTAGAATTAATAGTACATACAAAAACAGCTAAAGGCCTAATTATAAAAACAACGATACCAAATAATGCAGCAGTTTTCCAGGTATAAAGTAACATTAAATCTTCTATATTGATATTTGCAGCTAATAAAATAAACAGCATAGAAATTAATAAAACACTCAAAGATTCTTTAAAATATAGTAGTTCTTTTAAGTTTTTTAATTTTCCATTACCTAAAACCATACCCATAACTACAACAGCTAAAAGACCAGATTCATGGGCAAATACTTCGGATTCTACAAAAACCAACAATACTGTTGATAAAGAAACAACGTTTAATAAATAATGCGGAATTAATTTTTTATTGATGGCATAGGCCAATGCATGTGCAAATGTAAAACCGAAAGTAGTACCAAATAATAAGATTTTACCAAATTCAATTAATGCAGTTTTAGTAAATCCGCCATCACCACCAACACTAATAAATTCAAAAACCAATACAGCTACTAATGCACCTATTGGATCTATTAAAATTCCTTCCCATTTTAAAACTGTTGAAATATCTTTTTTTAACGGAACATTTCTTAAAATTGGTGTAATTACAGTTGGCCCAGTAACAATAATTAATCCAGAGAAAAGAAAAGACATTTCCCAACCTAATTCAAAAACATAATGTGCTACAATTCCTGCACCAAAAAAAGTAATAGCAGAACCCAAGGTTATTAATTTTGTAATTACAGGACCCACGTTTTTAATTTCCTCTCTTTTTAAAGTTAAACCTCCTTCAAATAAAATGACACTAATTGCCAATGAAACAAAATAGTACAAATTATCACCAGGAAATAAGCCTTTTTCTCCATTCCATATTGGTTCTATCCATTTAGAGCCGTCTTCACTTAAGTACGCTGCAGCAATTGGCCCTACTAATAAACCTATCAAAATTAGTGGTAAAATTGCCGGGATTTTAAATTTCCATGCAACCCATTGCGCCAATATTCCTAAAATTATAATTCCTGCTAATTCTAACATTGTTATTAATATGTGTTTAAATGTAAATTTAGGAATGTTTATTCATCTTAAAAATTAAAATCTTAGTTTTTTTCTTTCTTATAAAGTTTCTTATCTTGCGTACATAACCAAATATCAAACTCTTTCCTGTTGCATAAAATAGATAAAATACTTATTGGTATTGCCTTTTCTCCTAACTTAAAACCGAATATTTTTGAAGCCGTAAGATTGGCTAACATGTTTGATGCTGAGCTTGTAGGTGTTCACGTTGGAGAAAAAACAAATCAAAAAATTACTGATTTAAATGCTCTTTTAAATGAAGCTGACAATTTAAAAAGAGGTTTTAAAGCTATTTGGCAAGACGGAAAACCTGTAGACGTTATTTTACAAACCTGCACCAATGAAAATATAGATTTATTAATTCTAGGAGCTTTACAACAAGAAAACTTATTAAAATATTATGTAGGTTCTATTGCAAGAAAAATTACAAGAAAATCACCTTGCTCTGTACTTTTATTAATTAAACCATCAGTAAAAAGATTTAAATTTAAACACATAGTAGTTAGCGGTTTAAAAGAAGACCGAACAGAAGAAACTATTAAAACAGCCTTTTTAGTTGCTAAAAAATTAGATTGTAAAAAAATAACGATTGTAGAGGAAATTAAACAAGAAGAATTGCATGTTACTGTTAATGATGATAAATCTTTAAGAAGGGCAAATATTGCTAAAGAAAGAATTACAACAAGAGAAGATAGGCGTGTAAAAAATATTTTAAAAGATATTGATTGTGCTAACCTTACTGTAAAAATGCAAAGTATTTTTGGAAAAAGAGGCTACTCTATTGGTCATTATGCAAAAGTAAAAAGAGCCGATTTATTAGTTATGAATGCTCCTATAAAATCTGGTCTTATTGATAGAATTTTTCCACACGATATAGAATATATTTTATCAGAATTACCAACTGATGTTTTAATTGTAAGATAAATGAAGAAGAAAAGTACTTTTAAAACATTTGTATCGGAAATACCTAAAAATTTATTTGCTGGTTTCGTCGTTTCTTTAATAGCACTTCCTTTAGGTTTAGGACTGGCTTTAGCTTCTGGTGCACCACCTATTTCTGGACTTATTGCGGCTATTGTTGGCGGGATTGTAGTTTCTTTATTAGGTGGCTCTAACGTTAC
Organism: Polaribacter glomeratus; assembly: GCF_002954665.1. Taxonomy (GTDB): domain Bacteria; phylum Bacteroidota; class Bacteroidia; order Flavobacteriales; family Flavobacteriaceae; genus Polaribacter; species Polaribacter glomeratus. The sequence goes on from NZ_MSCM01000001.1 coordinate 1,024,448, forward strand.
AATTACAGGTCCAGGAAACGGATTGGTTGTTGTTATTCTTGCCGCAATTACAACGCTTGGTAATGGAGATATGCAGCAAGGATTTCTATATACTTTGGCAGCTATTGTAATTTCTGGAATTCTCTTAATTATTCTTGGTTTTTTAAAAATGGGATCTTTGGGCGATTTCTTTCCTTCATCAGCAATTCAAGGAATGCTGGCGGCTATTGGAATTGGAATTTTAGCAAAACAGATTCATGTAATGTTAGGTAATACGGATGCAAACGGAAGTATTATCGATTTACTTTTACAAGTACCAGAAGGCATTATCAACTTGCTAAATACGAATAACGCTAGTATGTTTTATGCTGGTTTAGTGGGTATTGTAAGTTTACTAATTATGATTTTTTATAGTAAAATTAGAAATCGATATTTTCAATTAATCCCTGCACCAATGTGGATTGTAGTTTTAAGTGTTGGTTTGTACTATTATTTTGATATTTTTTCAACAACAGAATATCCTATTGATCAGAGTCTTTTAATTAATTTGCCCGACGATATTTTATCAAATTTTGCTTTTCCTGATTTTGGAAAAATATATGAAATGACCTTTTTAAATGCAGTTATTGGTATTACCTTAATTTCGAGTATAGAAAGTTTACTAAGTATTAAAGCTGTTGATAAATTAGACCCTTTAAAAAGACGCTCTAATGTAAATAAAGATATAAGAGCGCTAGGTTTAGCAACGGTTATTAGTGGTTTTTTAGGCGGATTGAATGTAGTTACTGTTATTGCCAGAAGTTCTGTAAATGTAAATAATAATGGTTCTAATAAATCTGCTAATTTTTTTCACGCACTTTTTTTAGTCGCTTTTATTTTATTGTTTGCAACAGAATTACGTAAAATTCCGCTGCCCGCTTTGGCAGCAATTTTAGTTTATACAGGTTATAAATTAGCGTCACCAGAAAACATTAAAAAGGTTTTTAAAGTTGGTAAAGAACAACTAATTATTTTCTTAATTACATTATTAACAACGATTGCAACTAGTTTAATAACAGGTATTTTAGTAGGTATTTTAGCAACATTTATTATACATATCATTATTAATAAAAACGCAAAACTATTTTTTAAAAACATATTAAAACCCAATGTTTTAATGTTTAAAGAAGATGGTAAATATTATGTAAGTGTAAAGAATTTTTCTAGTTTTTTAAACTACACAAAACTAAAATCAAAATTAAATCAGATTCCAGAAACAGAAGAAGCTATAATCGATTTTTCTATGTGCGATTTTGTAGACCATTCCGTTATGGAAAACATGAACAATTATGCACAAACTTTTACTAGAAAAGGTGGTCATTTTGAAGTTATTGGTTTAGATGATTCAAAGTCAATAAGCAGTCATCCTTTTGCTTTGCGCAAAATTTTACCTAAAAAAGCAAACTCATTTGTAAAAGTTTTAACCAAGAGACAAAAATCTATTGAAAAAATCAGCAAAGAAATGCACTGGAAGTACGATGCTTTTTCTGCTCAAGAAGTTGAAGAACTGCCTACTTTTGGGTATTTTAAAACACGTGAAATAAATAAAATTTCTAATGTACTTTCAAACGAAGATTGCTCCATTTTTGATGTACAATTTTCTGAAGGAGAACTTATTGCCAAACAAGTAATTAAGGCTACAATGTTACATATTCATCCTAAAAATGAAATCCCAGATTTTACATTAGACCAAGAGGGCATTTTTGAATATATTTTACATTTTGCGGGTTATAAAGATATTGATATTGATGCGCATCCAGATTTTAGTAGACGTTTTTATTTATCAGGAAAAAATGAAGAAAAAATTAGAACATTTTTTACAGATGAGTTAATTTTGTTTTTTGAGAGTAACAAACAATACCATATTGAAGCTAGTAAAAACGGACTCCTAATTATAGGTAATGAGCGTTTTGCAAGCGTTAAAGAAATGAAAGCACTTGCCTATTTTGGCATTGCTTTACAAAAAATAATATAATTTTTATGTTAGGATTACAATTTGAAACAAGAACATCTTGGGCAGAAATAGCTAAAGATAATTTACAACAAATACTTACAGATCACGCTTTTTTAGAGCAAAAAGCAGCTTCGAATGCCGTTTCTATTATTATTAACTATTCCGAAGAAACAGAACTTGTTAAAGAAATGAGCAATATTGCCATTGAAGAAATGCAGCATTTTAAAATGGTACACTTATTAATGGTAAAAAGAGGAATGGTTTTAGGTCGTGAGCAAAAAAACGATTATGCTATTCGCTTACAAAAATTCTTTAACAAAACAAAAGACAGAACAGATGCTTTAATTCAACGTTTGTTGGTAGCAGCGCTTATCGAAGCTAGAAGTTGTGAGCGTTTTAAAGTGTTTTCTGAAAACATGGAAGATGAAGAGTTATCTAAATTCTATAACAACTTAATGGTCTCTGAAGCAAACCATTACACTACTTTTTTAACGTTTGCACGTAAATATCAAGATAGAGAAATCGTTGATAAAAAATGGAATGCTTTAGTAGCTTTTGAAGCAGAAATGATGAAAGATCGTGGTTCTGAAGCTAAAATTCACGGATAAAATCAATAAGAAATTACAAATAAAAAGTTATCATTGAACTTTATAACTAATAACTGATAACTGATAACTGAAATTAATGTTTTCAAAAGAGGAAGCTGCACAATTACGTAAAGAATTTTGGACTAGTTTTGGGAAATCATTTCCTAGAAAATGGTTGTTATATAACACAAAAATAAAAGGATTTACCTTTAAATTTGTGGCCGATAAAAAGAAAGCAATGGTTTGTTTAGACATCGAACATACAGACGAAATTGCAAACGAGTTATTGTATGACCAAATGCTTTCTTTAAAAGTTTTATTAGAAACTGAAATTCCTGAAATTATTTTTAATGAAGCCTATGAATTAGAAAGTGGCAAAATTATTAGACGAATTTATGTGCCTTTAGATGATAAATTTAATATTCACAACAAAAATACATGGCGTAACTGTTATGAATTTTATATGGATGTAATGCCCAAATTTGAACTTTTTTTCTACGAATATGAAGATTTTATTAATCAGGCTATTTAAAGAATTAATTTTAAAATATTATAAATAAACTTGTGTTAAAAAATTAAAAAACCGTTTATTTTAACTTTAAGCTAACTTATTATCACAACAATTTGTGAAATAGATTTGGTAAACTTTTAAATTGTGTTATTAATTGAACTAAAGACTATTTTTCTCAATAAATATAGAATAGGTTTCAATTTACTTTCCAAGAGAAAGAGAATATTTGGTTAATTTCTGGTGCCAATCCAAACAGTTCCTTTTTTAGTATAGTACGTTGTTCTGTCAAATTTATCGGTATAATTTCTAGGATTTTCTTTTAATTTTCTCTTATACCATTTTTGACTTGATTTATAATCTTTTAGGCTATTGTAACAATCTTCTTCCAATTCTAGATCTTCATTGGTAAAATAATTTTCTTCCAAAGCATATATCCAATCAAAAGTATCTAACTCCTTTTTTAGATTCCCATAATTTTGAGTAGGCATTTTTCTCTGTACTTCTGGGCGATAAAAAGTAACATCATAAAAAGTTAAAAAATCGCCGATTGCGCAGACAACTTGCGAGTTTTCTAGGTTTGGTTCAAACAGCCAAATAGCTAAATAATAGGGTTTGTCTATTGTTTTTAATTGCACTTCCCAACTATTAAAAATTTTAATTAAACCGTCTAAAATTAATTTACGTGCTTTCCTTTTTGGTACCGGAATTGCAGCGCCAGAATTAGAAATATCTCCAAAAGGACGAACCCATACTTTTTCGTAATTCCTTTGATAATGCTCTAAATTTTCTAAATCTAATTGTAAACTATCATTTTTCCAATCTTCAATATTTTTAAAAATTCGTTTATGTCCTCTTAACTTTTTTGATTTCATTTTATTTTTTTTAGTAATTGCAAGGCCTTTTTGCCAACGCAATCTATTTATTGTTTACATGCAGTAAGCATAGGATTTCATCAGCAAAAAATTACTCATCATACAAAATTTTAAAAGTTGTTTTTTTGTGAAGCCATGTTTTATCCTTTTTAATAATAAATGAATTTATTTCTTTAGGATTCTTAAAAGCATCAAAAATATATTCATAGGTTCTTCTTTCTGGTAAATTGGCATATATAACAAGTTTATTTGGTTGATATTCCAGTGTAAAAGTTCGAGTATTTTTATATTGAACTCCATCTTTCTTAGAAAATGCAGAACTTATTTCTTCCACTTTATGCAATCTATTATTTTTGTGATACTCAAAATTTAAGATAGTACGATTGATAAATGTTTCATCATTTTCATATTGTGAATAATCAATTTTATCAATTGTTGTTTTATTCAATTCTGTTGGTAAAAAGTACAAAACCTCCTTTTTTTCTACTTTGGTTAGAAGTTTGTTTTTATAAGTATAATTCGTTCTTACAACGTTTATACCATCATTTGTATCAAAACTATTTTTAGAAGTTAGCAATCCGTTTTTATCATACGTAGCAGTTTCAATTTCTTCAACACCATAATCGTCTGTAGTAGCAATTTTAATTAGTTTTTTATGTTTATCATAGCTGTAATCAGTTGAATAATAAAGTACGTTTGTGTTTTCTGATGAGTTGATAATTTGTTCATTTTTTAACTCATAAACCTGATACACATAACTTGCATCTTCATCAAAATGAAATAATTGAATTGTATCTGTTTTTTTTGAAACACTATCAATACCAATAAGATCTTTAATTGGTTTTTTACTGATATCTAAATTTATCAAGTATTTTTTTTTAGACTCAAAAAAAACAGTATCTGAACTTACAATTGCCTGTGCCAGATTATAAATTGAATGTATTTTTTGTACTTCCTTTACTTTCCCAAAATAAGTATAAAGATCAAAAGAATAGGTGCCAGAAAAGAAAAATAATGCATCTTTTTCTGGTGATGGAAAATGTGGTTTCTCTAGTATTAACAAGGAATTTGTCTTGTTTTTCATAATAATATCATTCACAATTTGAGCAAAAGATACGTTGCAAGAAAATATCACAATTAAAAAAAAGGAAGCTTTTAAAATAGCTATTTTAATGTTGCACTTAAAATCCATTTTCATACGCTTTTATCTTGTGAATACTACAAATTAGTTTGTTGATAATGATGCTCCACTCCTATTTAGTTTGCAAAAATTCTAGATATTCTTTTGTTTTTTCTGATAAAATAATCGCATCGTGTTCATAATCTGAAGTCCATTGAAATTGATACACATTAAAACCATCAAAACATTCAATAGGATTCAGTTCAAAAGCTTTTAACGTCATTAAAAAGCGTTCCATTCCTCCGTAAGGATAATTATCTGTAGAGAATTTTACAATTCCTTCATTGTTTTGTAGTTCTTCTAAAACATTTAAATCAACTTCAAAACCATATTCTAAATAATTAAAATAAGGTAGAATATCTGCTCTAACCAAAACACTTTTGCTATTATCATACGAAAAATAATTGCTTAAAAACTCTTGTGCATAAACAGGAAATAACTGATTAAAAAGCTCAATTTTTGGTCTATCTCCATCCATAAAGCTGTCAATATCTTCATCAGTAGCAGTTTCCCAATCTATATCTATGGTTGCTTCTTTTTCTTGGTAACCAGGTTTTCTAACAGCACACATATGATTATACACTTCTTTAAAAGCTATAAATTTTTCTTGATTTGATATTGTAAATTTTATATAAAGCATATTTTAATTAATCAATTTAAGTTGATGCATTGTAATTTTCACTTTCTTCTTTGTACTATCAATAAAAACATATTCTGAGTTACAAATTTCATTTTCATCTACAACATTAACATGTCTAAATCCTAATTCTAATTTTGGGTTTTTAAAGTTTTTAGATAAGTGAGCTAACAAAACTTCAAAAATATTTTTATGGTGATCTTCAAAAAAATGAATCGAGTTTATTTGAAGCTCATTCATACTGTGTAAATAACTAACACTAATGTTATCTGCATAAATATTACAATACCCATCAGTTTCTTGGTGTACAAATATTTCATTACCTATATCGTTTACTTTTCTAAAACCTAATATTGATGGTATATAAATATAATCATCATAATCTCTTGTTTGCATGTTTTAAATTTTATATTTTCAAAATTTTGAAGCTTTTAGGTACTTACTATATTTCTAAAAAACATCATTTTACATAGATTTTTATGTTAAAACTAATTGAACGCTACACGAAAACCAAGTCCATAATAACTGAAATCAGCATTATTGGATTCTCTGTCAAAAGTTTTAAATAAAAAAGGCTTAGTCACTGTAAAATTATCACTTCTAATTACACGTTGCCAACTAGTTTTTTCTCCTTTAGGATCTATTTGTTCCTTGCTCGCATACAAATGATACCAATCTCCACACCATTCCTGTACATTTCCTGTCATATCATAAAACCCTAATTTATTAGGTTGTTTTAAGCCTACAGGATGCGTGTTATTGTTACTATTATCCTTAAACCACGCAATTGTATCTACATTATTTGATCCACTATACTTAAAGTCTTCATTAAAATTTCCACCTTTTGCAGCAAACTCCCATTCTGCTTCAGTTGGTAACCTACCTCCTGCCCATTCAGAAAAAGCAACAGCATCAAACCAACTTACATGAATTACAGGATGTTTATTTGGCTGCTGTTTAGTACCTGTAACATTATGTCTCCAATTTACTCCACTTTTTTTTACATAACTTTCTTTTTCTGTAAACACATAACTAAAACCTGCTTTTTCTGCAGTTGTAATATAATTTGTAGATTTAACAAAAGTTTCAAATTGCCCTTTTGTAATTTCATACTTACTCATTCTATAATTACTCAAAGTTACCTTGTGAGATGGAGAAGCTTGATCACTAATAGTTCCAAAACATTTAGATTTACACCCCATAATAAAAGAACCTCTATTTATATTTACTAATTCTATACGCAATTTTTTTTTTACAATGATATTATCTTTTATTTGTTGCAATAAAGTATCTATTATAACATTGTACATCCCAAAGGGATACTCCTTTTTGTATAACAATAAACTTTGATTGGTAAAAGAATCTTTTGCATTTATAAAAGCTAAACTATCTTCTTTTTTAAGAGATGTTAAAACAAAAATTCCTTTTGGAAAATTTTCCCGATACGTTTTGTATCCTTGAACAGATTTTAGGTTTAGTGCTTTTTTGTAAGCTATACTATCGTTTTTTTTGACTAAAATATTTTTTTGTGAACGATTTTTATATCCTAAAATCGCTAAAAAACCAATTAATAGTATTGATACTATATATGTAGGAATCTTCCAGTTTAAAGGTGTTTTGTTTTTTATGGATTCTTTTTTAACAAACTTTTCTGCTACTTCCTTTTCTTTAACTTTTATAATAGTTACATCATCGTTGGTTGTACTTGTTTTCTGAGTTGTTTCTTTTGATGCCTTTTTTTCCTGACTATTATCTTTGATAATTGTAGCATCGTTTTTCGCTATTATTGATTTCTGAACAATAACTTTTGACTCTTCAACTACTGGTTTAGTTAAAATTTCTTCACCTTTTAAAAGAATTAATAAAGCAATAGCACTTTGCGCTCTTTTATTGACATCTCTTTCTAAACAATGGTGTACTACTTTTTGCCAATTTGCAGATAAAGATTTTATTTCATCATTTACGTCTGCGTGCAATATTTTTTGGGTAATGGTATTTTGCCACTCTGCACTTGCCGTAGTTTGACTTTCGGCATCAAACAACGTTTTGCCTGTTAAAATTTCATAGGCAATCACACCAAAACTCCATAAATCTGTATTGAGTTTTAAAGGCAAACCTTTTAGTTGCTCCGGACTAGAATATTGTAACGTTCCGCCAGCAAAACTATTGGTAAAACGAGATGCTTTACCGTCTGCTTCTGCTTGTTTGCTTAAACCAAAATCTGTAATTAATGGAGTAATATTTCCTTGTCTATTTACTACTAAAATATTACTTGGTTTTAAATCTCTGTGCACTACTTTATGTTTATGCAAAAAACCAATACCTTCTAAAATACCTTTGGTGATACTTTCTCTTTTTTCTAACGAAACTTCGTTGTTTTTTAAATAATGTGAAAGATTTCCAGAAGCATAATATTGCATAATGCCGTAATCGAATACCCCCGTAAATGTTTCAAAACGATAAACATCTTCGTAATTTGCAATGTATTTATTAGCCGGTACATTGCTAATTGCTTTAAATTCTTCTAAAAGTGAAAACTCCTTATCACCTACTTGTTTTACTTCAGAAATTTTTATAGCAACTTCTCTATGCAATATATTGTCATATGCTTTATACACAGTACCAAAGCTACCACCACCAACTTTATCGGTTTTAGTACTAAATTGGTATCTGTTTATAAATTCTTCTTGTGTCATCGTTTAGTTTAACTTTTTTTACGGCTGCTTGCAAGCTCTAATTCTAACTTCTCTAAGGCTTCTTCTTGGGTCATAAGCTTAAACTTTTTTTAATAAGGCTTTTATCTCTAGCGTATTTTAAAAATTATTGACCGCTTACGCGGTACTCATTGCAGTTGCCTTTTTGGGCTTACGCCCCTTTTTGGCAACTGCTTATTGCGGTTTTGCTCTTTTTTTTAACCTAGAAAGAAACAACCCGAAAACCGTCGCTGTCGTACCTATTGTCTGGCTCGTTGCCATAGCGATAAGCAACCCGGCAGCCAGACGCACTATTGCGCCAACTGCCGCCACGAATCACGCGATAACTGCTAGAACTCGGCCCTTTTGGATTATTTGAAGAACTACTGCTATAATAATTCTCGTCATACCAATCACTACACCATTCCCATACATTACCACTCATATCATATAGTCCTAACTCATTACGTTGTTTCTGTCCTACTGCATGGGTCTTATCTCCACTATTACCACTATGCCAGCCTACTGAACTCAATGTATTGCTACCTGAATAGGTATAGCCTCTTGATTTATTGCCGCCTCGAGCTGCAAATTCCCATTCGGCCTCCGTTGGCAAGCGAAAACGCTTCCCTGTTGCCGTATTTAACTTTTTGAGGAAGCTTTGGATATCATTCCAACTCACCTGTTCCACTGGGCACTGATCGCAGCCTGAAAAACTACTCGGGTTATTCCCCATCACTGCCTGCCACTGCCCTTGGGTAACTTCATACTTCCCTATATTAAAACTACTTAATGTTACCGCATGTGCTGGGGATTCATTACTTGAGCAACCCGTTTGCTCACTAGTGCAGCCCATAGTAAAAGTACCGCCTTGTACATACACCATGTTTTCTTCTAAAGATTTTATTGCTTTTGCAGCTCTATTGGTGTGCTCTATTGCCTTTTGCTGTTCTTCTTGCTTCTTTTTTGCTTCCGCAGAATTCAATGCTTCTTTTATGGAAGCAATGGTGCTGTTTGCCTCTGTCTTAAAGGTGCCTGCTGGGTATTCAACTAAATAAGTAGTGTACACTTCAATAGTATTTGTATTTTTAGCACTTTCCCAATCTTTGGTTTCTTTTGCAACTGCAATTGACTCTAATCTTGCAGTTATCGATGCAATACTATCTTTCACTCCATCTAACTGTAATCGTTTTGTTGCTTTACTGATGTCTAAACCTGTCATAAAGACTTCAGCTTTCTTATAATTATTTAAAGAAGAAACTAAACTATCTAATTGATAAAAATTTGCAGCTGCAGTTTTATAACTCTTATACGTTTGTAAATCCAATGGTTCTATTTCTTGTTCCCAAGGCTTTAAAAAGAATAAAGCAATTGCAATAATTAATACAACAGGAATACTATAAATTAAGAGGTTCTTGTTTTTAAATTTAGTTGATGTTTGTTTTTCTACCAGTGGTTTTTTAAAGGGTATTTTTTCTGGCTGCTTGGCTCCTTTTATAAACGTAGCATCATTATTCGCTGATGCTGTTTTCTGAATAGGTCTTTTTACCGCTTTTTTTTCCTGATTATCATTTTTTATAACCGTGGCATCATTATTAGGTGTTATCGTTTTCTGTTTAGAAACGGCTTCTCCATTTAAAAAACGAAATAATATTGATGTGTCTTGCGCTCTTTTATTGACATCTCTTTCTAAACAATGGTGTACTACTTTTTGCCAATTGGCAGATAAAGATTTTATTTCATCATTTACGTCTGCGTGCAATATTTTTTGGGTAATGGTATTTTGCCACTCTGCACTTGCCGTAGTTTGACTTTCAGCATCAAACAACGTTTTGCCTGTTAAAATTTCATAGGCAATCACACCAAAACTCCATAAATCTGTATTGAGTTTTAAAGGCAAACCTTTTAGTTGCTCCGGACTAGAATATTGTAGCGTTCCACCAGCAAAACTATTGGTAAAACGAGATGCTTTACCATCTGCTTCTGCTTGTTTGCTTAAACCAAAGTCAGTAATTTTAGGAATAATCTCACCATTTCTGTCAACTACTAAAATATTGCTTGGTTTTAAATCTCTGTGCACTACTTTATACTGATGTAAAAAACCAATACCTTCTAAAATACCTTTGGTAATACTTTCTCTTTTTTCTAACGAAACTTCGTTGTTCTTTAAATAATGCGATAGATTCCCCAAAGAATAGTATTGCATTATAGCATAATCATATGTTCCGTTTCTTTCTATAAAACGAAAAACACCTTCGTAATTGGCAATATACATGCTAACAGGAAGATGTTCAATGGCTTTAAATTCTTCTAAAAGCGAAAATTCTTTATCGCCAACAATTTTAACCTCAGAAACTTTTATAGCAACTTCTCTATCTAATATGGTATCATACGCTTTATAAACAGTGCCAAAACTACCACCACCAATATTATTTTTTTGAACGTTATAGGTATATCTTTTAAAGAACTCTTCTTCTTTCATATTTTAATTCGTTAATCATTAAGAAACAGCTATGTACGTCGTTTTTTAAATTATATCTAACTTTTTTTTAATCTACTTTAATATCATCCTCTTCAAGAGTTAAATTAAAAACATTCGATTTCTTAATTCGATCTTTGTAGACTAATTTGTATGTTTTATCATCTTTTACAGTAATTTTTGCTTTAGATACTCCAAAAAGCATCGATTTTTTATTATCTTTTTTGATGATCGTTGTTGTAATAATCAAAAAGTTGTGCTTTCCTTTTGGTACATAAATTCTGTTATGGTATTTAACACCTTTTTTATTCATACCAAAGATTTTTGCCTTATTACGACCAACTTGTATGTACAATTCTTGGTGCACTTGTAAAGAACCCAATGCATGAACAAAATCTATTTCTACTAATTCTTTTTCAGGTTTTGGTTCTGGTGCAGCATCATTTTTAGTTACATCTACCCAAGAAAAACCAGTAAGCCCAGTAGTATTATAACCTACCCAACCAAACCCATCTAAACCCCAATAAGTACCCCAAGAGTTTTTAACTAACCAAGCTTGTTTGTCATCATCCCAACCAATTAGCGTTACAGCGTGCGTTGGTTTTGTGTTCATGGTATGAATAACTCCACTTTTATAATTTAGAAACTCATTTGTATTAGCATCTAAAGATACCGCCATGGCGCCGTGTCTTACCAATAAGTTTTTAACTTCTTCTGTAGACGGATTCCCTTCAATAAAATTATAGTTTGAAATTTTTACATTTGATTTCCCTTCATATAACGTACAACTATTTTGAACTTTTTGATAAGGTGTTTCCCCTTCTAACGCCAACTCTGCGTCATTTTCTAGTAACCAATTATACGCAAAGTCATACCAACCGCCAGAACAACCTCCACTATTATCAACACAATTAACAAATGATTGCTCGGATAAATCTAACTTTTCTTTATTGATTAGTGCGTGACTAGACTCAATAGTTGCTACGGCAGCAAATGCCCAACAAGAGCCACAATTGCCCTGATCTTTCACAGAAGTTACACCGTCAAAATCTCTTAAATCGAACGAAGTAGCATTTTCATCACCAAATTTAGAAACGGTAAGGTCGTATACTTTTTGACCATCCTGAATATAAGCTCCTTGTACTTTAAAAAGTTTTCTAAATTCTTGATCTGTTGGCACAACTAGCCCCATGCTTTTCTGTTGTGCATTTGCAAAAAAAGAGCACAATGAAAACATGGCAATGAAAACTATTTTTAAATTTTTCATACTATTATTTTTTAATTTTTACTTTAATTATTTTTTTTTGATCTTCTGGTATGCTGTCTAACTTTTCAAAACTTCTTAAAAAATGAAATTCTAAACTATAAGCACCTGGCTTTAATCCTTTTAGAGAAAATATCTTCTGATGACTTACAAATATCTTACCTTCTTTCTCAATTGATTTTTTTGATGTATTTATCTGTTCTACTTCTGGTATTGGCAAATAACGCCATTGATAGCCACCATCTCCTTCTTTTTCTAGTTCAATTTTAAACTCTTCATTTACTTTGTAACCTTGAGTTACTTTACAGCTTTGTAATGAAACTGAAATTATAAAAACTATTAAAATTATTTTTTTCATATGCTGGTTTTTATTAAATTAAATCATCTGCAAAGTCATCATCATATTCTAAATCTGAGTCTGAGTCTGCAGTATCCTCAAAATCATTTTCTAAATAAGCTGCACCACCATCTATTCCTTCTGCTTCTTCAGTTGCTTCGCCGTCATTTAAACCTTCAATAATATCTACAGTATCTCCTATTTCATCTACTGTTACAAATTCGTCTAATGAAGCATTCGTATCTTTATAATCGTTCTCATCTTCAAAAACAATATCTTCATAACTTATTTCGTCTGTTACATCGTCATTGTCGTCATCGTTATCATCTTCATCAATGTCGGCATCGGTTTCATCTTTATCAATTTTGTTATAATCGCTATTATCAAAATCTGAATGCTCTTTAATTTTATCGTAAAACTCTTGTTTTTCTTCATCAGACAAGGCATCCCATTCCTCTTTATTTAGTGTATGATAGGTATTACCGTGCCAATTAAAGAAACCTGAGCCATCCGTGTCTGCTCTAGCTGTTTTAAAAGCTTCACCAAAAGACATGTCTTCTGTTACGGCATCAGAAAATTCTATATTTGTAGGTACTTCAAAATCAAAAGTTTCTTCTGTTTCAGCCTCCGTTTCATCTATTTCAACCTCTTCATTTTCAACTATTTTACCTGTCGCACTTAAAAACGCATATTGAGATCCAATGCCTGCAATAAGGCCTAATGCAACAGCTAAGGGAAGTTTTTTTTCTTTTAGTAAATCAATCTGCTTTTTGGTAACCCCTCTAAATTTTATTGTATTTTTTTTAGGTGATTGAGAGTTAGAAGCTCCTTTAATTAATGTCTTTTTCTCCATTTTTTAATGCTTAAAGTTTATTAAATTTATCTTTTTTTTACCTTCTGATGAAATTTACTTTACAAAACCGAGGTTTTATTAAATGAAAACAACATTTAATCTTGTAACAAGGTAAAAACGGTATCGCCAACTTCTATTTCATCGCCAAGATGTAGTAAAATTTGATCTTCGTTTTCTAATTTATTCTTATTTACGATGGTACCATTTGTACTTTTTAAATCTGCTATAATAAATTGTACTTTACTATTGTGTTTTTGTACTTTAATAGAACAATGTGCTCTAGAAAGATACTGGTCATCTAATATCCAAGAAACATCTTTTTCTGAATCAAAACTAGCACTTGCACTTTCTGGATTTCTACCAATAAAGATGGTGTAATTCTCCTTCGGATTTTTCATAACTAAATTGGTTGCTGCAGTGCTATTTTTTAAAATCTGTAATTTAAATTTACGCTTCGATTTTTTTTGGATACCTACAACATTTGTACCTGGTTCGTTTTCTATAAAGTGATTAAAACCTTGCCCGTTTTCAGACACTTGCGTTCCTGGGTTGTTTTGGATTGGTCTTGGCTTTAAGTTTAAATTCATTTTATGGCCACACGATTTACAACTTACCACTCTACTAATTCCTAGTTCTATCCATTCTTGTAAAACGGTATTATTGGTATTGCATTTTTTACATTTATATCCTGCCATATTTTATATTATTCAAAAGTTTCATCAAAATTCAAATCGATTTCATCTAAGGAGTTATACTCATTAAAATCTTCTTCAAATTCATCACTCAATGCTTGTTCATAATCTATTTCTAAATCTTCTAAAGTAATTTCATCTGTAATTAACTCGTTTTCTATTTCCTCTAAATCTAAAGAAATTATCTTTTCATCCGTTAAAAACTCTGTAGTTGGTTTTTCAGGAATTTCTATTTCTATGGTAATCACCTCTTTATTTTCTTTTTGATTCAACAGTTATCTAATTTTATTTAATCCAATTACATTTGCATTTCGGACACTTTTTTTTAGATTTCCAAAATCTCCAACTTTTAGAAGTCATGTCAAACTTACATTTCGGACAATGAAATGTTTCCGAAAAATCAATATACAAATCTTCTAATTTTTCCTTTACTTTTTTATCAGAAATAGAAGCTGTAGAAATAATACCACCAATGGTACCAATACCTAACATTAAATATATTCGTATACCTTCAATAGATTTTACATAGGCATTATTATATACCAACAACATTAAACCAATAGTTATTCCTCCTTTAAAAAGTGCCGATTTTAATTTAAAATACTTATTTACGTTCTGCTTTTCTTTATTATATTTTATTTCTATTTCTTTTAGTTGATGAAATTCGTTGATAAATTCAGTTCTGTTTTTTAATATATAAGCTTGTAATTGACTAAATAGTTCCTCTGATTCTAGAGAAAACGTTCCCAACTGAATGCGCTGTTTTTCATCTATTTTTTTCGATATAATATTTTGTCCGTTAACGGATGTGCCATTTGTAGAGTTTAAATCTTTTAGTGTAAAAGTTTTAAAATCATCGGCTATGTGCAATTCTGCATGAGCACCGCTAACCGTATTATTGTCTATTTTGTAATCGTTATTCTCGTTTCTTCCTATTGTAAATGCTTTCATACTAATACCAAAGTAAATTTTGTTTCACTCGTTTTATATAAATATCTCCTAATTTTAATTCTATTTCTGTAGCTCCTTTAAAAACTAAATGCTGACTTTGTACTTTTTTAATCCTGTTGATGTTTACAATAAAAGATTTACCAATTCTAGTTAAAAAAGGAACTTCTTTTATTCTTTTCTCTAACACATTTAAAGGATACGATATGCATTTTCTAGTACCATTTTCTAAATAAATATAGGTGTAATTACCACTACCTACACAAAAACAAATACTAGCAATGGCTACCAATTCGAAACCACCTTTAAAACTAATTTTTAATTTTTCTTTAACTTCTTCTTTTATAGGTGGGTATTTTTTAAGTCTGTTTGTAAACTCATAATAACCCACCGCCACTTCTTTTTGATAATACATAAAAGCCAACACATTTGCTTTCCAAGCTAAAAATGCTACCTCTTTATTTGCAGAAACCACTACAAAATGCTCATTTTCACTGGTGTTTATTAATTTACGCAACAGTATTCTGTTTTCTAAAGTATCTTCTTTTAAGTAAAAAAAAGACAATTTATTAGGAACCGCAAGTAATTGCGCATTTTCTTCCAAAAATGCAGCATCTTTAATATTAGAAAAATTTAAGCACTGTATGGTATTTGTTTGGTTCATTTTTTTTTATTTAATACAACCCTAATCTTTTTAAGGCTTGTTTACCTTTACTAGCTTTAAAAATCATATTATCCATAGCAGAAAGTTTATAATATCGTATCGCTTCATCCATGTTTTTTGACACTCCGTATCCCTTTTCAAACATTTGTCCTAATATAAATAATGACTCTTTATCTCCTACAGAAACATCATCTCTAATATATGTAGGTCTTGGACATCCTTCACAGGCAGCTATTTTAAAATACTTATATGCTTTCGAATAATCTTGCTTAAAACTTCCATAACCATAATAAAATAATAACCCTAAGCCATTATTTACACTTTGTTTATATCCATCAATTTTTAAAAACCAATTATAGGCCTCGAAGTAATCTTTAGAAACACCTTGACCGCTGTAGTACATGTCTGCTATTTTTAGCATAATAAAACCGTTGCCATTATCTGCTAATTTTTTGTACCATTTTAAAGCATTTACATAATCTTTTTTATCCTTATATTGATCAGCCAAGTATTCTATAGCTTGTTCATCTCCCTGATTTGCAGCTTTTAAATACCATTTTATAGCTTCCTCTTTATTTGCAGAAACACCATAATCTCCTAAATTATAAATATAGCCAAGTCTAAACTCAGATCTTGCATATCCTTGGTTTGCTGCTTTTCTATGCCATTTTAAAGATTTATAACCATCTCTCATTTTAGTTGGACCACCTATATATATGTCATACATATCTCCTAATCGGCTTTGAGCGATAGCATTTCCTTGGTTTGCTGCTTTTAAATACCATTTTTCTGCCTCATCATAATTTCCATTTACATACTCATTTATTCTACCCATTCTTGTTTGCGCAATAATATTACCTGAATTTGCCGCGTCTTTGGTTCTTTGCAGGTTATTACCTTTAGTTATCCAGTCTTTAAGTTCTTCATATGGTATTAATTTAGCATCAATATTTAAATTGTTTAATTTATAAATTTGACTATTTGCACTTTTTATGTATTTACCTTTACTATAATCACTTAAATACTTTTGATACGCTTCTTTCGTGTTTTTCTTTTTAGCCGTTTCCCAAGCATTTTTATCAGCCACTAAAAAATCATTTTCTTCTATATCAGCTAATTCCTTCCTATAAATAATGCTATCCGTAATGGTTGCGAACCAAATCCCTTTTTTATTGATGTAAAAACTACTATCCGCCACTGCCACTTTCGCATTATCATTTACAAAAGCTTGTGCTTCTATATAGTTAGGAGCAATTACAATTTTATCACCTTCTTTATATCCATAAAGATTTCCTTCTTTAAATACTTTTAAGGTTCTCTCTACTGGTTTTGCATTCTCGGAAGAAAACATAAAATAACCAATAGTACCCAAAAGAAGAACTACCGCTGCTGCAACAGCAGGCAACATCCAATTAGGTTTTTCTTTCTCTTTCTTTGGATTTGTGACTGTTTTCTGTACAGGTATTTTTGGTTTTACAATTTCCTTCTTTTGCGGCGCTTTTCCTTTTATAATCGTAGCATCATTATTAGCTGCTGCAGTTTTCTGAACAATAACTTCTTTATCAATACTTGAACTAGCCGCACTTTCATCTCCATTTAAAATACTAAATAATATAGTAGTGTCCTGTGCTCTTTTATATACATCTCTTTCTAAACAATGACGTACTACTTTTTGCCAGTTAGTAGGCAACGTTTGCAGTTCTTCACTTATATCTGCATGCAATATTTTCTGAGTAATGGTGTTTTGCCACTCAGCACTTGCGGTACCTTGACTATCTGCCTCAAAAAGTGTTTTTCCTGTTAAGATTTCATAAGCGATTGCACCAAAACTCCACAAATCTGTATTTAGTTTTAAAGGCAGCCCTTTTAGTTGCTCCGGACTGGAATATTGTAATGTTCCGCCTGCAAAACTGTTGGTAAAACGAGATGCTTGTCCATCTCCTTCTGCTTGCTTGCTCAAACCAAAATCAGTAATTTTAGGAATGATTTTACCTCTTCTATCTACTACTAGAATATTGCTCGGTTTTAAATCTCTATGCACTACTTTATGCTGATGTAAAAAAGCAATACCTTCTAAAATACCTTTGCTAATATTTTGTCTTTTCTCTATAGAAACATCATTATTCTTTAAATAATGTGACAAGTTGCCCAACGCATAGAATTGCATAATTCCGTAATCGAAAATAGTAGGGAAAGACTCAAAACGATATACTTTTTCGTAATTCGCTATATTTTTGTGTTCTGTTAAATTTTCGATGGCTTTGTATTCTTCTAATAAAGAAAACTCTTTATCACCTACCATTTTTACTTCGGATACTTTTATGGCTACTTCTCTGTCTAAAACAGTATCGTAGGCTTTATACACCGTACCAAAACTACCGCCACCAATGTTATCTGTTTTAAGATCGAATTCGTAACGTTTTCTAAATTCTTGTTGTGTCATTTCTTTTATAATATTATTCTACACGTATACTGTATTCAAAATCAACCCAAAAGCTAATCGGTTTTCCTTTAAGTATTGCTGGACGCATTCTTGGTAATAAATCTAATACTCTTTTTGCTTCTGCGCTTAATAAAGTTTCTGTGCTACCAACACTATTACCTCCAATTTTACCGCTTTTGAAAATTTGAAAACTCCCATAAACCCTTTTTGATCCTGGACTTAAACCAAGTCCATCAAGAATATTTTTATTAAAATTAAGTTCAAAATGCTCTAGAACTTTTTGAGTCATACAATCTCTTAATTCGACGTTATTCCCCTTACAACCTGGATAAATTGGTGCCGTTTCTAAGCTTAGAAATAAGGCCTCTTCACTTTCTTTAGTAATTTCTATAATTTCTTCAACGATCTCTTCTTCAATAACTTCAATGACTTCTGGAGCAGGTGGGGGAGGTATTTCTTTTCTATTAATTTCTGCCAAAGCATTCTTTTCATAAACGCCATTTTTAAAATCACTTAAATATTTCTGATATGCACTTTTAGAGTTTTTGCGTTTTGCTTCTTCCCAAGCTTTTTTATCAGCAGCAATTAGGGCTTCTTTTTCATTTTCTAAAATATCATTTTTGTATTGTATACTGTCTGTTATCGTTGTAAGCCAAATCCCTTTTTTATTGATATAAAAGCTACTGTCCTTGGTTGCTACTTTTGCGCTATCTACATCTGTAGCAAAATTCTCTGCCACTAAATATTTAGCAGCAATTACGATTTTTTCACCTTCCTTATACCCATAAAAATTTCCTTCTTTAAAAATACTTAATTTTGTTTCTATTTGCTTTGGAGTATCAGAAGAAAACATAAAATAAGTTATTCCACTTACTATTAAAACGACAACTGCTGCTAATAAAGGCAACATCAACTTTTGATTTTCTATATTTAGTGTTTTTGCAATATTTTGGGTAATTTCTTTAAATTTCTCTTCTATTTTTTCTTGTGGTGTACTAACTTTTGAAATAGTAGACTTTTGATAAGTTGCTATGGGATTTTTAACTATTTCAACTTTCTTTTCTTTGGGTTCTTTTCCTTTTATTATGGTAGCGTCGTTACTAGCAACTACAGGTGTGTTTTTTATTTTCTTTTCTACGGACTGTGCTGTGCTAGAAATTACTAGATTTTCATCTCCATTTAAAATACTAAATAATATAGTAGTGTCCTGTGCTCTTTTATATACATCTCTTTCTAAACAATGACGTACTACTTTTTGCCAGTTAGTAGGCAACGTTTGCAGTTCTTCTGTAATATCTGCATGCAATATTTTCTGAGTAATGGTATTTTGCCACTCTGCACTTGCAGTACCTTGGCTATCTGCTTCAAAAAGTGTTTTTCCTGTTAAGATTTCATAAGCGATTGCACCAAAACTCCACAAATCTGTATTTAGTTTTAAAGGCAGCCCTTTTAGTTGCTCCGGACTAGAATATTGTAATGTTCCGCCTGCAAAACTGTTGGTAAAACGAGATGCTTGTCCATCTCCTTCTGCTTGCTTGCTCAAACCAAAATCAGTAATTTTAGGAATGATTTTACCTCTTCTATCTACTACTAGAATATTGCTCGGTTTTAAATCTCTATGCACTACTTTATGTTGATGTAAAAAACCAATACCTTCTAAAACAGCTTTGGTAATACTGTCTCTTTTCTCTAAAGAGACTTCGTTGTTTTTTAGGTAATGAGATAAATTACCCAACGAGTAGTATTGCATAATTCCATAATCATAAATAGCAGGAAAAGACTCAAAACGAAATACCTTTTCGTAGTTGGCTATATTTTTGTGTGCTGTTAAATTTTCGATGGCTTTGTATTCTTCTAATAAAGAGAATTCTTTATCGCCTACCATTTTTACTTCAGATACTTTTATGGCTACTTCTCTGTCTAAAACAGTATCGTAGGCTTTATAAACCGTACCAAAACTACCGCCACCAATGTTATCTGTTTTAAGATCGAATTCGTACCGTTTTCTAAATTCTTGTTGTGTCATACCTAGTATCTTTTTCGTTTTTTGTAATGAATTAACTACTTTATTTTAGCAAGTAACAATTTAAAGAACCAAACGAAAACCTATATTTTTATTTTTATTCTCTGGTAAAGATTTATTACGATGAGATAAACGACAATAAGTAATATCATAACTAAAGCTACCTCCTCTAATAATTTTTCCTGAACCAGAATCTGGACCTTTTGGATCTATTGTTTGACTATTATTATAATAATCTTCACCATACCAATCGTTACACCATTCCCAAACATTACCATTCATATCAAATAAACCTAACTCATTACTTCTTTTTTCACCTACTGAATGTGTGGTATTACTACTATTTCTATCATACCATGCTACTAAATCTAACCTATTACTTATTCCTGCATATCTATGTCCTTTTGATTCATTACCTCCACTTGCTGAATACTCCCACTCTGCTTCTGTTGGTAATCGAAATTTCTTACCTGTTAATTGATTTAATTTTTTTATAAATATTTGTACATCATTCCAACTAACATTTTCTACCGGACATAAATCGCAGTCTATATTATTGCTTGGATTAATATTCATTATTACTTTCCATTCTCTTTGTGTAACTTCATACTTATTAATATTAAAATCATTTAAAGTTACTTTATGTAAGGTTACACCTTCTTGCACACACCATCTTACTTCATCTTTACAGCCCATATCAAAACTACCTCCTTTTACATAAACCATATTTTCAAGTAACTTTTTTATGATTTCTTTATTACTATAGGTTATTTTCCCTGTAATAGTTTTTAACCAAACACCTTTTTTGTTGATGTAAAAACTAGAATCTTTAGTACTTACCTGTGAGCTATCATTAATAAAATTAGTTGCTTCAGTAAATTTAGTAGGTATAATTACTTTTTCTCCTTTTTTAAAACCATATAAATCTCCTTCTTTAAATACTTTTATAGTTTCTTCTACAGGTTTAATTTCATCAGAAGAAAAAATAAAATAACCAATACTAGCAAAAAGAAGAACTACAACTGCTGCCAAAGAAGGCAATAACCAAGTAGGATTTTCTTTCTTTATAAAAACATTTATTTTTTTTAAAATTTCTTTTTTAATTTCTTTTTTAACTACAATTTTTTCTGCTTTAGGAATTATTTTTTTTGGTTCTTTTACTTCCGAAATCCCTCTAATAATAGTCGCATCATTATTTATAATTGGTGTTTTTACTATGTGTTGTTCCTCTTTAATTGGCGTCTCGTTATTTAGAATAGCAAACAAAGCATCCGTATTTTGTACTCGTTTTATAAAGTCTCTTTCTAAACAAACCATAACAACTCTTTGCCAATTACCTGGTAAGGCTTTTAATTGTTCACTTACATCTGCATGTAATATTTTTTGAGTAATTGCATTTTGCCATTCTGCAGTAGCGGTACCTTGGCTATCTGCTTCAAAAAGTGTTTTACCTGTTAAGATTTCATAAGCGATTGCACCAAAACTCCACAAATCTGTGTTTAGTTTTAAAGGCAGTCCTTTTAGTTGCTCGGGACTAGAATATTGTAATGTTCCGCCAGCAAAACTGTTGGTAAAACGAGAGGCTTGTCCGTCTCCTTCTGCTTGTTTGCTTAAACCAAAATCAGTTATTTTAGGAATAATTTTACCTCTTCTATCCACCACTAAAATATTGCTAGGTTTTAAATCTCTATGCACTACTTTATGTTGATGTAAAAATGCAATTCCTTCTAAAACTCCTTTAATAATTTTTGCTCTCTGATCAAATTTAACCTCATTGTTTTTTAGATAATGCGATAAGTTTCCCAAAGAATAATACTGCATAATTCCATAATCGAAAACAGTAGGAAAAGATTCAAAACGATATACTTCTTCATAATTAGCAATATTTTGATGAACAGTCAAATTTTCTATTGCCTTGTATTCCTCTAATAAAGAAAACTCTTTATCACCTACTATTTTTACTTCAGATACTTTTATGGCTACTTCTCTATCTAAAATAGTATCGTATGCTTTATAAACCGTACCAAAACTACCGCCACCAATGTTATCGGTTTTAAGATCGAATTCGTATCGTTTTCTAAATTCTTGTTGCGTCATTATTGTATTTTAATTAATTGAGATAAACTACTTAATAAAGGCTTAAAATCTAAACCACTTCTTTTTCTTAGGTTCTTCTTCCTCTTCTTCAGTAGTATCTTCTAAACTTACCGTATCTAAGCTGTCATTTTCATGCAGAGAAGCAATCGTTTTCCACTCTAGAGGTATTAAAGTTGTTTTTGGTACATCTTCTTTTTCTATTTGACATAAAATAGCGGTATTGTTATCAATACTATCTTCTGCACATTTTTTAGCTATCATAGCTATTTTCTCATCAATACCATTCGCTGAATCTGCCAATACTTCTAACAATTCTACATCAGAAAAAGCCTCAGAAATACCATCGGAACAAATAAAAATGATGTCGTCTTTTCTAATATCCGTAATATAATTAATTTCAGGTTCTGTAACCTTGTCTTTAAAATTTGCTTTTATTGCTTTAAAAATTTGATTATTCATAGGATGTTTCCTACCAGCCTCTCTAGAAATTTCTCCGTTTTTCACTAAATTACCAACAAGAGAATGATCCCAAGTGTGCCAAAATGTATGGTTACTTGGTCGTACTAGATATACTCTACTATCTCCAATATGTGAGGTATAAAGGCCTTTGTCAGAAATAAAAACAGCAGCTAAAGTTGTAGCCATACCTGCTAAGTCTTCTTTTTCTTGAATATAAGTATTTAAGTTTTTTTGTGCAGTAATAATGGCTTCGTAAACTTTTTCTTTGGATAAATTACCATCTATTTTCTCAAGTCTCTTTAATATAAAAGTAGCAATTTCTTTACTTGCAATTTCTCCCCTTACTTCACCCCCAACACCATCACAAACAATAAAACTGTTTTCTGAATTGATTACATAATCTTCATTTACTTTCTTTTTACCAATATGTGAGTAACTTCTATAATTCATATTATTTTGTTTTTTTATAAAAATATTAAAAGCTGTTTTGCTGTAACAATGTTTTTCATGAAACACCCTTATTATAGTACAAAAGAAAATAGTAACCTTAAAAATGTTACTACTGCTTAAAATTTAGTGTTTTTTCATCAATTTGTAACATGCAATATGGATGGCTAACTGAATCTTTCTTAACTTTTAATACAACTTAAATACTTTAAATATTTAGAGTTTTTAATATTATATATTCTTAAACTCAGTTTTAGTATTCTACAATCATTAATCTATAAAGTTAAAAAAAATAAAACAAATGAAAATACCTAGCATTAGGTATTTATTATTCGATAAAATTTGAGTAAAGATTTAAAAAAAAAAAATCAAGTAATTGGTATAGCTTAAAGAGTCGTTTAGCTAAAAAAAAAGTGTAATTTTATAAAAAAATAGAAGTATTTTAAACTAAGAAAAACTAAAACAGCTATAATTTATATTGATACTTTTTACTAACATTTTAATGAAACTAATTATAAGACGTAGATTTGTGTTTTTATTAAAAAATTATAAAGTTTAGCTAAGTAGTCTTTTAAGAAATTACGCTTATAAATTTCAAAAAAAAAAAATTGCAATTACAAAAACTGACTTTATTAATTATTTGTGTTTTTAGCAGCTACTTTGTAAACTCGCAAACATTTACAGACAGTAATTTACCTATTGTTATTATAGAAACAGACAATGGTACTGAAATTCTTGATGATTCAAGAGTTTTTGGTACTATGAAAATAATTCAAAGACCAAACGGAGCCAGAAATTTTGTAAGCGATGCAAACAATGAGTCATTTTTAGATTATTCAGGTACTATTAGCATCGAAATTAGAGGTTCTTCGTCTCAAGAATTACCAAAAAAACCTTACGGATTCTCTACTTTATCCGAAGATCGTACAGAGAATGACAATGTAAAACTACTAGGAATGTCAAAAGAAAATGATTGGATCTTAAATTCTTTCGCTTTTGATGATAGCATGATGCGCGATTATATTAGTTATACAATGGCAAGATATATAGGGCAATATGCTGTAAATTTAAAATATTGTGAAGTTATTTTAAATGGCGATTATAAAGGTTTGTATGCACTATCA
Source organism: Polaribacter glomeratus (assembly GCF_002954665.1). Classification (GTDB taxonomy): domain Bacteria; phylum Bacteroidota; class Bacteroidia; order Flavobacteriales; family Flavobacteriaceae; genus Polaribacter; species Polaribacter glomeratus. Next base: position 1,048,730 of record NZ_MSCM01000001.1, read on the forward strand.
GAAAAAATAAAACGAGATGGCGCCAGAGTAAATGTTGCAAAGTTATCTGAGGATGAAAACACATTTCCTTATATTACTGGAGGTTACCTTATACAAACAGATAGACCTAGCGAAAAAGACCCAGAAGCTTGGTATAGCAACGGTGCAGGTTATATACATGAAAAACCAAACTCGGATGATATTACTTCTGCACAATCCGCTTATATAGAATCTGTCTTTAAAAAGCTAGATCAAACAGCTCAAAACTCAGATATTAAAAACGGCTTTCCTTCTGTAATTGATGTGCCTTCGTTTATAGATTATATGTTAATAGCAGAAATCACATCCAATGCCGATGCCTATGCGTTAAGTACTTTTTATCATAAAGACCGAGGTGGTAAATTAAGAGCAGGTCCAGTTTGGGATTATAACTTAACCTATGGCAATGATTTAGGTTTTAGATGGGGTTCTTTTTTTGACCGTAGTAAAACGGATGTATGGCAATTTAGACACGGTAATGTTGGTGCAAATTTTTGGGGAGAACTATTTGATAATGCTACATTTAAATGCTATGTATCTAAACGATTTAATGAAGTTAGCAATACTGATGAACCTTTAAACTATAGCAGTATCGCTAGTTTAATTGACAACACTGTTGTGTATATTTCTGAAGCTGTGGTTCGTGAAAATGAACGTTGGAACACTATAGAAGATTTTTCATCAGAAATTACTAATATGAAAAGTTGGTTACAGCAACGAATTGCATGGATGAAAAACAATCTTGGTCAATATTCTAATTGCAACAGCGTGGCTATTCCTTCTTTGGTAATTACTAAAATTCATTACAATCCTCAAGAAACAGATGCTTTTCCAGAGAGTGATGCTCTTGAATTTATTGAAATTAAAAACACAGGAAATACTACTATAAACGTTACGGGAATATACCTTTTAAAACTTGGTGTTTCTTATCAATTTCCTGAAAACGGCACTATTTTGGCAGGCAAATCGGTTTATTTAGCTAGCAACAAGGTTACTTTTCAAGATAAATATGGTTTTGCTCCTTTTGATACATTTAGCAGAGATTTATCTAACAAAAGTCAGCATTTAGTATTGGCAGACGCTTTTGGAAACCTCATTGACCAAGTACAATATATAGATAAGGTACCTTGGCCAGAAGCTGCGGATGGTGACGGTTTTTATTTAGAATTGATTAATGTTCTATCTGATAATAGTATCGCCAGTAATTGGAAAGCAAGCTCTGATGCTGTTTTAAGCACTACTAATTTTGATATTGTTAAATTTAATTTTAGCGTATATCCAAATTCTACAAAAGATAGATTGATGATAAAATCGCAGCAAATTATAAAAAGAATCTCTATTTATAACCTTCTTGGACAAGAAATAAAAAGGATTCCGGTCAATTTTAAATCAGGAGAAATTAGTATTCAAGACCTTAAAAAAGGAATCTATATTTTAAATATTAAGTTTATAAACGAATCTCTTGTTTCTACTAAAGTAATTAAAGAATAACGAACACTTAGTGTCTTTAAAGGAATTTTTTAATCATTAAAAAACCACTATGTTTTGCTTGAAACAAAAAAAAGTGGTTTTTTAAATAAAATAAATATTGTATAAAATATTGAGTTCTTTATTAGTAAATATCTTCAGAAAAATAGGAATCTTTTTATCAGAATAACACTACCAAATCTTAATTCTTTCAGCTGTAGGTTTGTAATTTTTATCGCCTGGTTGTACATTAAATACTTCGTAAAAAGGATCAAAATTCATTAATGGCCCGTTTACCCTCCAAATTGGTGGTGAATGTGAATTTGTTTTAATATAATTTGTTAAATAGGCATCTCTGGTTTTAACGCGCCATATTCTTGCAATAGATAAAAAGAAACGTTGGTCTGGTGTATATCCTTGAATTTTAGTATCGCCTTTACCTTGCTCTGTTAGCTTAAATGCATCATATGCAATTGCAATTCCACCATTATCGGCTGTATTTTCTCCTACCGTTAAAGCACCTTTTATATGAAGAGAATCCAAAACCGTAAAAGAGCTATATCTGTCAATCATTAATTGTGTTTTGGCTTTAAACTTGGTGTAATCATCAGCTGTCCACCAATTTTTTACATTTCCGTCTTTATCAAATTGTGCTCCTTGATCATCAAAAGCATGCGTTAATTCATGCCCAATAACCATTCCTATTCCGCCATAATTAACAGCATCATCCGCAGTAATATCAAAATAAGGAAACTGTAATATTCCCGCAGGAAACACAATTTCATTTAATGGCGGATTGTAATACGCTGTTACTGTTGCAGGTGTTGTTTCCCATTCATCACGATTAGGTGGGCTGTTTAATTTTGCGATATTATATTGATAAGCATTTTGATACAAAGCAACTACATTTTCAAAATACGCATCCTTTTTAATTTCTGCCGTGTACGTTCTCCAAACATCCGGATAGCCAATTTTCTTTGTAATGGTGTATAATTTCTCTTTGGCTTGTTTTTTTGTAACATCACTCATCCAATCTAATTGATTGATTCTGTTTTCAAAAGCTTTCTGTAAATTATTAACCAAATCTAAAACGCGTTTTTTTGCGTCTTCATTAAAATGTCGTTTTACATATAGCTGTCCCAATGCAAAACCTAGCAGTCTGTCTACTTTCTGAACCATTAATTGTGCTCGTGTGTTTTGAGAATCTTGACCATATAAAACCTTTGAATATTCAAAATTTGCCGTTTCAAAAGGTTTGCTTAAAACATCGTCATAAGTAGATAATGTATGTGCTTTTAAATATGTTTTCCAGTCTTTCATAGAGATTGAAGCCAACATCGCATTTAATTCTTTATAATAATCGGGTTGCGCAATATCTATAGAATCTGCTTTTATGTTCAATTGTGCTAGTAATGCAGTCCAACCAATATTAGATTCACTTTTAGAAAGCTCAGCAACGTCCATTTTATGATAATTTGCTTTTACATCTCTGCGTTCAATTCTTGTTTTGTGTGATGCCGCTAATTTCTTTTCAATTTCATATACAATTTCTGCCTTCTTTTCAGCATCTTTTTGTGCGGATAAATTAAATAATGTTGTTAAATATTTTTTATAGGCATTCTTAACTGCTACCGTAGCTTCATCTGTTTTAAAATAATAATCACGATCTGGTAAACCCAATCCAGATTGCCCAAAGTGCAGCATATTCACTTTACTATTTTCATTGTCAGGAGCCACATACATGCTGATGATTGATCTATTTCCAGAACTCATTTCGCCTATAACAAAAGTGATTAAAGAAGCAACAGAATTGATTGCTTCAATTTTATTGAACGTAACTTGCAATGGCTCAAAACCGCGCTTGTTAATACTTACCGTGTCCATACCTGAACTGTAAAAATCACCCACCATTTGTTCAACACTTCCAATTTTATAACTTTCTGCGGATACTTCTGTTAAAATATTTTCTAGTAGTTTTTTCTGAGGAATGTTTAAAAAACTATACGAACCAACTCCGGATTGATCATCAGCTATAACAGCAGAATCTAACCAGACTTTATTAACATGTTCAAAAAAATTATCTCCGGGTTTTATGTTTTCAGAAATTCCGTCAAAATCAATTTTACTTTTTGATGAATTATTTACAGCAGTGCATGATGCTAAAGCCGCTAATAGTAGCGTGTAATAAAGTGTTTTTTTCATAAGTTTAGTTTGATTTAAAACAAATATAGTGAAATATAAAAGGACCTTAATATGTATAAAAACTAGTTGGTCTAACTGTCAAAATATACAACTGTTAATTTTAATTTTTAATTTCATTTAAATGAGACGTAATTTATTGTGAGTTCAGTTTTAATTAATAAAATATTCAAATTAGAGTTGAGTTAAACAATAACAATCACTATTTATTTTATATGACTGTAATTTAGGAAAGTACTAGATATTATAACTACTTTAGTACGCTCAAATATAAATGTGGCACTGCAAACAATAATTTCCAAAAATAATAATTGGCTTATAGACGATCATCACATAAAGCAACTATGTAGTATTATACTATTTTTGTTTGTTATACAGCAATCTTTGGCAGTTAATCAGCAAAAAAATGAGCTTCACATTATAAATCTTCAGAGTACAACAATTAAAGAAAACTCAGAAATAGCTTTAGATACTGGCTGGGAATTTTATTGGAATAAACTAATACAACCTGGCGACTTTTATAAAAATAACCCACCAAGAATAATTTCGCTTAAAAGTTGGACTGAATTAAACCTCAATAAAACCGAGAAACTACCTTCTTTTGGCTATGCCACTTATAGGTTAATAATTTCTATTCCTAAAAAAAGACCTCATGTATCTTTATACGTTCCAGCAGCATACTCATCTTCCAAAATATGGATAAACGGTAAGTTTTTTTCGGAAACAGGTAAAATAGGAACCAATAGAATTGAAACACTACACAGACGTTTTTCTCAAATTATACCATTAGATACGCATGAAACTAATTTTGAAATTGTTATTCAAGCAGCTAATTTTTATCATAAAAAAGGAGGTATTGATAAACCTTTAATAGTAGGAACAAGCCATCATCTTCATGATTTAAAAGCTAAAAGAATAATGGCAGACATGATTTTTATTGGATGCTTAGGTTTTATAGGTATTTTCTTCTTGTTTTTCTATTTGTTGTATTGGAACAAAGACAAGGCTATTCTGTATTTTGCAATTCTATGTATGTCTTTATCTTACATGGCGTTAAGTGATAGGTATGCACCTTTTACCGTGGTTTTTGAATCTGTTAACTTTATATTACTAACACGAATAGAATATTTAACCTTATTTTTAGCAGGTACAACAGCAAGTCTTTTTTTTAACAATATTTTCGCCAATTTTATTTATAAAGCCTATTCAAAAATTATAGTTTATAGTTTTTTTGTACTTGTGTTACTTGTTCTTTTTCTTAACGCACCACATTTTACCAAATTATTGGTTCCTTTCTTAGTCTTAATGATTATCAATTTAATTTATGTTACTTGTGTAATTGTAAAATCTATCATCGCTAAACGACTCGAATCTATTTTATTGTTGGTTAGTGTAATACTTGGTTCTATTATTTTTTATGTGCATATCTTTTTGTTTTTAGGAGAAAATGGCAATTCACTTATTTATGTAAATTTTGGATATGTTATGGTTTTTTTATTGCTTTCAATGCTTTTAATGAAGCGTTTTTCTGATTCTTTTCGAGAACTAGAGCAATCAAAAGAAGTGGCAATGCAGCAGAAAAAAGAAATTTACATAAAATCAAAAGAATTGACAAATGCAAACCAAGAGCTAGAAGTAAATTTAAAACTACTAGAAAACTACAATACAGAACTAGATGATTTTAATCATATTGTATCTCACGATTTAAAATCGCCATTAGTATCTGTGCATTCTTTAGTTTCCTTTATTGAAGAAGATCTTAAAGCTACTTTAGATTCAGATACAAAAAATCATTTAAATTTATTAAAAGATGTAGTTGCAAGAATGGATGCTTTAATAAATGGCCTTTTAGAATACTCTAAAGTAGCAAAAGGAAAAAAGCGAAAAGATTTATTTAGCCTAAATGAATTATTAGATAAGGTTATAAATGTAGTAGACCATCAACACAAAAGCACTTTTCATATTCCGGATGAAGATGTAGAAATTTATGCAAACAAATTAGAACTTTATCATGTTTTTCAAAATCTACTTAGTAATTCGATAAAATATAACAATAAAGAACTAGCCATCATAAAAATATCGGTTGCGAAACTTAAAAATGAATATGTGTTTTCTGTAAGTGATAATGGCCCAGGAATTGAGCCTAAATATCATACCAAAATCTTTAAAATGTTTAGCCAATTAAATGTAAATGAAGATGTTAAAAGTACAGGTATTGGTCTTGCCATTGTTAAAAAAATAATATCAGGTAATCAGGGAATTATTTCTGTAGAATCAGAAAAAGATATGGGATTAAAAATAAATTTTACATGGAAGATTTAAAAATCTTTTATAAATTTTAATCCCTTTCTACGATTTTGATATTAATTTAACTATCAAAAAAAACTTTTTTTTCTTTGGATTTAAAGTATCGACCCTACTTTTAACCTGTTTAATTTGTGAAATTAATCATCTAAATCTTCATCAAAACCAGGCAACTCTAAGGCTTTTACAGACTGTATGGCATTTCCTGCAATTCCTTTAATAGAGCCATACATATCAATGGTATTGGTCACTACCTTTTCAATTTGCTTTTCTCTTTGTTTCCAGATTCTCTGCATAGAACGTTTTTCGCTGTCTAAGTCAGATTTCATTTGTGTAAATCCTTCTACAATTGCTTCAATTTGCATTCTAAACGTATTGCTCGTTAAATAATCGTAGAGCAAATCCATTTTATCACCTTTATTTTCTTGTGTGCTAATGGCATTATTTACTTGTAAAATTCCTTCTCTTAAAACAGCACAGAGTCCTTTAAACTCCTCGTAATTACAAATCCAAATTCCATCTTTTAAGCCCATTCTATCCATATCCGAAGGCATTACTTCGGTAACAAGAACTCCAATATTTGCGCCTCTGTCTCTAATATCTGCTTTAAACTTCTCAATCCAACTTGGCTGAAAATCTTTGGTTCGTTTGCTTTCGTAATAAATAGTTCCGCAATTTTGCTCTGTTCTAGAATGCACAATCTGAATACAATCTCCTCCTCGAGCTCCTTTTTTAATTTCTTCGATGGTATCTAACGGAAATTTTGACATCAACCACTCCTCTATTGCCAATTCTTGAACTTCTCCTTGTAACTGCATAGAACCCTGCTCCTGCTTGCGTTTCATTTCTTCGGTAAGCTTTTTCTGATCTTCTAATTGCTTTTGCATTTCTTTAAAACGCAATTCATTTTTATCTTCTTCAGACTTTTTTATTTTCTCTTTTTCAGTAAATAAAATCTCATTTAGCTTTTTCTGCGCCTCTGCCTCTACCGCTTCTTTTAATTCGCTTTTTTCTCTTTTTAGCTTTTCAATCTCAGCTTTCGATCTATTTAATTCTTTAACTTGTTCAGACTTTTCATTTAATTCCTTTTGTAAGGCTTCAAACTGTTCTGACTGTTCTTCTTTTAATTTGCGTTTAAGCGATGCCTCAATTTCTTTTTTATCTTCTTTTAACTGTTTTTCTAAACGGTCTTGAAAAAGTTCATTTTCTTTCTTTTTCTTTTGCTCAAAATTAAATTTTTCTTGTTTTAATTTTTCTTGTTCAAGTTCGTATTTCTTCTTTTCTTGCGCAATCTGAGACTGGTATTTTTGTTTGATTTCTTCTTCTAATTGATGCGATAAAATATCTTGCACATCGATGGATGTTCCGCAATTTGGGCACTTTATTTGGTTTTCGTTTTTCATTTCGTTTTTTTAATTTTAATAACAGCTTGTTTTTTTTCAATGTTTACTACTTACCCAGAATTTGATAAAATCAGTAGATGCGTGTAGCAGCTGTTTTTACAAAAATAGTCCCTTTTCTTTTTCTAGGGATAAAAAGTATCAAAAATATAGAGGCCTTATTACTTTTTAATATGTTTTGGTTTTTAAACTAAAATAGCTATCAAATAATTCTTAGAACCATCCTCCTTTGTTCGACTGCCTCGTCTTTCATCCGCAGCATAACAAAAGCGCGCTTAGAAAAACAGGTACATCAATTAAGTTGTATATTTGCCTTCTTTAAACCAAATTTACAAAACAATCATCTCTTTAATTTCTATGCCTTTTAAAAAATTACATTCCGATATCAATGAGATGCTCGAGTTTCTTGAAATAACAACTCCCACTCCTTTTCAGAGTGCCAGCATACCTGTTATAAAAAGTGGTGCTAATATTTATTGTGTTGCTCCAGAAGGAAGCGGCAAAACAACAACGCTAATACTTACTACCTTGCAAAAATTAAAATGTGAAGCAGTTGGCACAGCGCCAAGAGCTATTGTTTTAGTTGAAGACAGAAATAAAGCGGCTGAAATGTATGATGCCTTTACCAAATATATTAGACACCATGATTTACGTCTTTATAATTGTGATGAAAAATTACATATTGATGTTATAAAATCAGAAGTTTTTGAAGGTGTAGACATTCTTATTTCAACGCCTAAAATCTTAAACAAATTGTTTTTATTAGAAGGTGTAAATACCATGCAATTAAAAATATTTAGCATGGACGATGCTGCTTTTTTAGAACAAAAAACGGCTCACAACGCTATGATGCTAATGACGCAAAGTATTCAAAAATGTCAATTTGTAATGTATTCAGAAAAAATGCATCCCTTTCTAAAACGCTTTGAGAACTATTTTATGAAACATGCTAAAGTAATTTCTGTTAAAGGAGCTTAGTAATTTTACTTTTTTAAAAAGCGAATTCTCTCACAAAAACGATTATAGAATGATACCGAAACTACAGTATATCTCTCAAGGAGCCACTCCAGAAGAACATTTAGAAAATATTCAAAAAGCGTGTTCGGCAGGTGCAGAATTAGTGGAATTGCATTTACAGAAAGTATCAGAAAAAAAACATTTAAAACTAGCAGAGGAAGCGAGAGAAATTACGTCTCATTTTCAAACTCGTTTACTCATATATAACGACTATAAAATAGCGAAAACAGTAAAAGCGGATGGAGTGCATTTGGCACAAACTAACCTTGCTACAAAAGCTAGAATACATATCTACACATGGCAAATTATTGGCGGAACGGCAAATACCTTGCATGATTGCGAAACATTGTTAAATGATCAAGTCGATTATATTCGATTAGCACCTTTTAGAACTACCGAAAGCAAAAAAAATATGCCCACTGTTTTGGGTTTAAATGGATATACTGCAATTGTAGAAGCGTTAAAAACCGATACTCCGATTATTGGAGCTGGCGGAATTACCACAGAAGATGTTACACGTATTTTAGCAACAGGAATTTCTGGAGTTGCTGTTTCTACAGAAATTACAGGTAATTTTGATAGTGTAAAGCTGTTTAACAAATTGCTAAATGCATCATCCGTAGACGAACAACGCCACACATTTTAAGAATATAATAGCACTATTTTAAAAATGATAAAAAAAACAGTTAACTTTAAACAAAAAATTTGGATTTACTAACCCCATTAGTCTGGCTTTCAAGTTTAGCATTTATATATTTCGGAGTGAATTGCTTCTATTCTGATTTTATAATTGCTGAGTTTATTAGATATGATTTACCAAGCTACAGAAAATTAACAGGAATTCTGCAGTTATTAGGCGCAGGTGGTTTGTTGGTAGGCCTTTATTTTAGTCCGTTATTAATGCTCCTCGCCTCTTTAGGATTGTGCTTGTTAATGCTAGCAGGTTTTATTGTTCGACTAAAAATTAAAGATAATTTCATTCAGTCTTCACCTTCTTTTATTTTTGCAGCTTTAAATTTATTTATTGCGCTTAAAACCTATTACAAATATTTTTAAAGAGTACTATACGCAATAATTAGATTCATTACAATAAACAAAAACGCGGGAAACGATTTGTATAAAGGATCTTTTACAATAATATGCATTACTATAGACCCCATTAATAAAGCCGTTAATCCTAAACTTCCTACAAGCGTTAGCATTTCAAACTGAATAGAAGCCATTAAAATAATTGCTAAACTCACTTTTAAAAAGCCTATTAAATAGCAAAAGTTTTTTGAAAAACCATATACTGTAAATTCTTCAACAATCGTTTTAGCATCGCCTCCTCGCCATCTTGTTGGTTTATTTTGCTGAAGTAACCAAACATTTAAAATACTGATGCCGACAATTACTTTGAATGCAATAATTATATAGTTCATTAGTTCCATTGCTATCTGTTTTTAGTTTTCTTTAAGTTATACGAATTTATAAAAAATAATCCAACGGTAGTGCTAAAAATGGCGCTCCTTTTAAATTATATTAAAACGGTTTAAAAAATATGGTTGTGAGAAAAATAAGTTTCTGTCCTTGTAACGAAATCAAAAACAACGAAAGTTCCTTAAAATAAAAACCTTTCGACTTTTGCTTTTAGGGCGCTCAATCGAAAGGTTAAAGTAAATTACTTCACTTTTTTATAGAATGTAAAATCCTATTTTATTTTAGTGATTTCATGTCAATTACAAATCTGTAGGTAACATCATTTTTAAGAATACGATCATAGGCAGTGTTTATATTCTGCATATCAATCAGCTCAATATCACTAGTAATGTTATGTTTTCCACAGAAATCTAACATCTCTTGAGTTTCTTTAATTCCGCCTATCAAAGAACCAGCAATACGCTTACGTCCCATAATAATATTTCCTCCAGAAAACGGCGCTAAAGGCTCAATTGCACCCACTAAAACCATGGTTGCATCAATTTTAAGCAATCCTAAGTAAGGATCCATTTCATGACCAACCGGGATGGTATTTAAAATAAAATCGAAACTACCTTGATGCTTTTTCATTTCTGCTTGATCTTTAGAAACCAACACTTCGTGTGCACCTAACCTTTTTGCATCTTTTCCTTTTTCTGGGGATGTGGTAATCATTACTACATGAGCACCCAATGCATTTGCAAATTTAACGCCCATATGCCCTAATCCACCTAAACCGATGACACCTACTTTATCTCCTTTTTTCACTTTCCAGTGTGTTAATGGCGACCACGTGGTAACTCCTGCACACAATAAAGGTGCTGTTGCTGCTTCGTCTAAATTTTCTGGAATACGTAATACAAACCTTTCATCAACCACCACCGATGTAGAATAGCCTCCGAAGGTTTGTTTGCCTTCAATATGTTTATCTGGGCTGTTATAGGTAAATGTTGCGCCGTTTTCACAAAACTGTTCTAAATCTTGTTGGCAAGAAGAACAAGTCTGGCAAGAATCTACCATACAACCTACACCTACTAAATCGCCTACTTTATGAGTGCTAACGTTTGCACCAATCTCTAAAACGCGACCAATAATTTCGTGTCCAGGAACTACAGGATAGGATGCTCCTTTCCAATCATCTCTTGCCATGTGTATATCACTGTGACACACACCACAATAGGTAATGTCAATTTTTATATCGTCTTTACCTGTTGCTCTTCTTTGTATATCTAACGGTTTTAAATCTTCTGTTGCTGCAGTTGCACCATATGCTTTTACTGTTGTCGTTGTCATATTTATGCGTTTTTTAACGTAATTTTTAATTCAATTTCAGTGTTTAATACTTTTGAAATCGGACAAACTTCTTTCGCTTTGTGTGCTATTTGCTGAAATTGTTCTGCGTCAATATTTGGTACATCACCGTCTAAATGTAAGGTGATTTTTGTAATTGCACCGTCTTCAAAAGTAACAACCGCATCTACATCCAACGTAGTTGCTGTAAAGTTATTTTCGTTTAGTAAGAAGCTTAATTGCATTGCAAAACAACCTGCATGTGCTGCCCCTATTAACTCTTCTGGATTTGTTCCTTTTTCGCCATCTTCAAATCGGGTATGAAACGAATATTGTGTTTTATCTAATACTTTACTTCCTGTAGTGATGCTTCCTTTTCCTTCTTTTCCACTACCGGTCCATGCTGCATTTGCTTTTCTTGTAAATTTCATGATTTGTGTGTTTTTAAATTAAATTCGTATTTATTTTGAAGCGTTTGGATAGTCTGTATATCCTTTTGCCCCTGTTGTATAGAACGTATCTTGATCCCAATCGGCTAACGCCAAGTTGTTTTCAAAACGTGCTACTAAATCTGGATTAGAGATAAAAGGCTTGCCATAAGCTACTAAATCTGCTAAACCATCCTCAATTATTTTATTCCCTTTTTCTTGATCAAACGAGGTGTTTATCATTAACGTACCGTTGTATAAAGGACGAAAATGTTTTGCAATTTCTGAAACTGCATACGGTATTTCTGAAACATCGGTAAATGGTTCTGATAAATGCACATATGCTAAATTATAATTGTTTAATTTTTTAATGATGTATTCAAAAGTCGGAATTGTATCTTCATCCATCGTCATCCCAAATAAACCATTTAAAGAAGGATTGAAGCGTGCTCCAATTTTTTCTTGCGGAATTACTTCTTTTAATGCATCCAACACTTCAAAAAAGAAACGAGCTTTGTTTTCTGTACTTCCGCCGTATGCGTCGGTTCTTTTATTAGAAGATCCATTAAAAAACTGATGAAATAAATACCCGTTCGAAGAATGTATTTCTACCCCATCAAAACCTGCTTTTACTGCATTCGCAGCTGCATTTTTAAAATCTTGAACAGTTATTTTAATATCTTCAATCGTCATTTCTTTAGGCGTAACGGTGTCTTTAAATCCTTCTGGAGTAAATGATTTTGCCTCTGGATTTAAAGCGGATGCTGATAAAGGTAATTCGCCGTTATGAAAATCAGGATGCGACATTCTACCCACATGCCATAGTTGGATAACTATTTTTCCGCCTGCATCATGCACACGTTTAGTTACTTTTTTCCAGCCTGCCACTTGTTCATCAGAATAAATACCTGCAGTATAAATGTACCCGACCGCTTGCTTGGATACTTGCGCGCCTTCTGTAATAATTAAACCTGCCGAAGCACGTTGCTCATAATACAAACCGTGTAATTCGTCTGTAGGTACATTGCCTTCGTTATCTGCTCTACTTCGTGTCATAGGTGCCATGACAACACGATTTTTTAAAGTTATATTTTTAGTATAGGGTGTTAATAAATGTTGCTTGCTCATTTTTAGTATCTAAATTGTTAATTAAAACAAATTTAAGATATGAACACAACAATCTCATTGACTTAGATCAATTAAGAGCAATTTAACTTTTTATGTTTTTACGAACCCTGCTTAAGTTTTCTGGACTAACGCCTAAGTAATTAGCGATGTCATAGTTAGCAACTCGATCTTCTATATTTGGATACGATGTGCAGAACTCAAGGTACCGTTCTTGTGTGTTTTTTTCTTGCGTAGACAAAATGCGTTTTCGTTGAGAGATAAAAGCTTTCGTTACTAAAATTCTAAAATACCTTTCAAAAATGGGCGCTTCTTCATAAATTTCTTGAAGACGATCATAATTAATCGATAACAATTGCGAGTCTTCAATAGCTTCGATATATAATTTTGAAGGCACTTGGTTGTAAAAGGCATCAAAATCTCCAATCCACCAATTTTCTATAGCAAATTGAATGATGTGCTTATGGCCCTTGTCGTCCATATAATAGCCCTTTAAACAGCCTTTTATTACAAAATATTCATGTTTTACATGGGTGCCAGGCTTCAATAAAAATTGTCCTTTAGAAACAGATATTTCATTTAAAGCCGCTTTAAATAATTCCATATCAAACCCTGTTGGTTTAATATGTGAATAAATATGTTTTGTAATCGATGGATGCATGGTACAAAGATGGTAAAATGATTGGTTTATTTCACTACTAAATTAAAGGATTCAATAGAAAGATAACTTCGCAAAGAAGCCTATTTACATCCTAGAATACCTACTTTTGCAGTCTATTACAAGACCGTATTTTCTAACCTCATGGACTTTGTTTTAAAAACTACCTACGTATGAATATTGAACATCTTTTATATGATTATTTACTAACTACAGGAATGCCAATTGCATCAGCCAAATACTTAAACATGATTGTTTTAGTAATTGCGCTATTAGTATCGGCTCTTTTAGTTGATTTTATCATTCGAAAAATTATAGTGCAATTGTTTACACAGTTTGCTGCAAAAACTGAAACCAATTTCGATAATTTATTGGTACAAAATAAAGCACCCCGAAATATTGCACATATCATTCCTTTAATCATTGTTTTAGAACTTGTTCCGTATGTTTTTGTTGACTTTAAATACTTTGAAAATATTGCTCAAAAAGGATTGCAAGTATTTACCATTATTCTTATACTTTGGGTTGCCCGAAGTCTCTTAAATACCCTTAAAGACTACTTTAAGACCTTGCCCCGTTTAAACGATAAACCTATAGATAGTTACATACAAGTATTTATGATATTTGCTTGGGTAATTGGTATATTGTCTGCTTTTGCAATTATTACGGGTATTGAATTTATTAAATTCATAACCACTATTGGTGCTGCTTCTGCTGTTATTATTCTAATTTTTAAGGATATTATTCTCGGTTTTGTTGCTAGCATACAGGTTTCTATTAACGATATGGTGCGAATTGGTGATTGGATTACCTTTGAAAAATATGGCGCCGACGGAGATGTTTCTGAAATCAACTTATCAACTGTAAAAGTTCAAAATTTTGATAAAACGATTACAACGATTCCTACATATGCATTAATTTCTGATTCCTTTAAAAACTGGAGAGGTATGGAAAACTCTGACGGAAGGCGCATAAAAAGAGCTTTAAGTATTAAACTAGATAGTATCCATTATTTATCTAAGGATGAATTAGATAAATTAAAAAAAATACATATTATTTCTAACTATTTAGAAACTAGACAAGCGGATATTGATAACTTCAATACAAAGAATAACATTAACAAAGAAGTGCTTTTAAACGGAAGAAATCTTACCAATATTGGTGTGTTTAGAAAATATATTGAAACCTATGTAGAAACACATTCTGGTATCAATAAAGACATGGTAATTATGGTTAGACAATTGGCTACAGAAGCGAAAGGAATCCCTATAGAAATTTATGCTTTTAGCAGCGATAAACGTTGGAAAAACTACGAATACATTATGGCAGATATCTTTGATCATATTATTGCAGCTGTTCCTCATTTTAATTTAGAAGTTTTTGAATTACCAAGTAATTCAAGTTTTAGAGATGCACAAAAATAAATTACTTTTTTGATTGTCTGTGGATAAAACAAATACTTAAATTTAGCATAGAAAACATAATAAAGCTATTTTCTTACTCTGTTTTGTTGAGCTCTCTGCTTAAAAAAGTATACACGAAAGTAAGTTCTTCTGTATACGTATTGTACTGACTTGCGCCATAATGCCCTTCATTCTCTTGCGTCCATAATAGAATAGGGTTCGTTTGTTGTAAACCGTTTTGTAATTTAGCGGCAAACTTGTAAGAATGATTAGGCGGTACTCTTGAATCATTTGTACCTGTTATAATTAATGTTGATGGATAGTTTACATTATCTTTTATGTTTTGCAGTGGAGAATACGAAAGCATATTTGTAAATTCTTCTTCATTTTTAACAGTTCCGAATTCACTTGTATTTGTAAAGTGCGCGCCTGCTTCTGTTTTTTCAAAACGCAGTACATCTAAAACTCCAACATTTATAACAGCAGCACCAAATAAATCTGGTCTTTCCATTAGTGCAGCTGCTGTTACCATTCCGCCGTGAGAGCTACCCATAATTCCTATTTTTTTAGGTTTTGTATATCCTTCAGCAATTAAAAAATCGGCTGCTTTTGTAAAGTCTAAAATACCGTTTTTCTTCTTTAAATTTCTTCCTTCTTGCCACCAATCAAAACCAAACTCTCCGCCGCCTCTAACGTGTACATACGCAAATGCACCTCCATTTTCTATAAAAGAAATAACACCTGGGTTAAAAGATGGTTGTGCAATAACGCCATAACCACCATAAGTATTCAGTAGAAAAGGGGTCGTTCCGTTTTTAGGCAAAGAATCTTTGTACACAATAAAAATAGGGACTTTTACGCCGTCGTGTGCATCAAAAGTTGTTCTCATAAATTTATACTTAGAAGAATCAAAAGCAACTGCTTTTTGACCTAAATATGAAAATTTGTAGGTAGTTAAGTCCAACTTACACGATACTGATGGAACTGTGTAGGAAGACAAATTAAATGTCAATTCCTTTTTTTCTTCATTATATTTCAAATTACTAACCGCTAATCCTTCTGGAGTAACAAGCTCACCTAGCACTTTACCTTTAAAATTGGTTACTGTTAATAAAGATGAGTTTTCCATTTGAAATGACGTTACTATTTTTTTATCCGCAAAAACAGCACTTGTAAATACAGCACCATTGTAAGAAGGTGTTAGTAATGCCCATTTTTTAGGTTCGTTTATTGGAAAACTAATTACATATTTTTTATTTTTAATATTTGTACTCGCATATACGGTATCGTTTTCAAAATAATGAACAGACATGTTATATTTAATATCTGTAAACATAGGTGTAAACTCTCTTATAGCTTGTTTAGGTCTTAAATAATAGTAACTATAATTATCTTTAGAATTATCAGATTTTTTAAGAATATACAAACTTTGTTCACCAACTCCATACAAACTTAGAAACTCATCTTTTGTATCTACATTAAAAATTTTAGTATCTGCAGTTTGCTCTGTATCTAAAGTATGGTATAGTAATTCTGGGAAACTTCTGCTTACTTTTTCTGCATTGTATTTATTTTTTATATAGAAAAAACCTTGTCCGTACCAATTAATTTGCGGCGCTATAACTTCTGTTAAAACCTCTTTAAAAAACTGCCTCTTTTTAATGCCTACTATTTTAATTTCTTTCCAATCGCTTCCATTTCTATTGTATTGATAGGCTAAAAATCGATCATCTTCAGAAGGATCTAAATGGGTGAAAATAATTCGGTCTTTGGTAGAAATAGAATTAGGTCCTAATAAATGCTGATAACTTGTTTTGTTTCCTTTGGTGTAATAAATATTTAAGGGAGAGTTTCTACCCGGATACATTAATTTAAAATAATACTCTTGATCTTTTTTGTTTTCAACTAAGTTGTCATACTCCATTTGACTCCAAAGAAAGGATTTCATTTTAGCTCTAGCACCATTAGAATTCGCTAGTTTATGTAAGTATTTTACAGTTATTTTATTTTGATCCTTTACCCAGTCTACCACTTCAGGGTTCCCTGCATCTTCTAACCATTGATAGTCGTCTGTAATTTCTACAGAATGGTAACGATTTACTACAGGTTTCTTTTTAGTTGGTGGGTATTTAATTTGTGCCTTAAAAACAAAACTATAAAGTAAAAACACTACCAACAAAACCTTTTTAAACACCATTTCTTTTTATTTTTCAATCACGATTTTAAAACGTTAAAAATAGCTATAAAATAAAGAGTTGACAATGAAAACGAAACAAATAGGTGGTTTTAGTTTTTAGTTTCAGAACCTGATATTTACCTTTCAACTTCTATTAAGATAAATTCCACGTAATAAAATTAGAGACTGCTTGTAATTTCTTTTGATGAAAATCCTCTTTATTCCTAATCAAAATAGGACTTGACTATTCACAATTTCTTTCTGAGCTTATCGCAGTTTTTTTTACCTGCAAGAACTTTCTGTAAAAACCAAAATAAAGAGTAAAATGATAAATAGTATACCCCTAAAATAACTTAAAAAACTATATTCGCGCCGTGTGGATATATTTAGGCTTATTAGCTGCTCTTTTTCTAGGATTACATAATTTATGTAAGAAACATGCAGTGCAAGGAAACGAAGTTTTCCCAGTTCTTTTCGGTACTATCATTGCTGGTTTTTTGTTATTGTTACCGCTTTTTATAAGTTCTCAGTATGCTCCTGAATTCACCAAAGAAATAGGTTTTTTTATTACTGATATTCCTTGGAAAACGCATGGTTTTATTTTTATAAAGTCAATGATTATGGCAGCTTCATGGATTTTAGCTTTTCAAGCTTTAAAACATTTGCCTATTACTATTGTTGCCCCTATTCGATCTGCTGGACCGTTTTTTACCTTTATTGGTGCTATTTTAATTTATGACGAACGACCTAATTTTATGCAATGGATTGGTTTTTGTTTGATTATTTTCTCGGTGTTATTGTATTCAAGAGTTGGTAAAAAGGAAGGCATCATTTTTAAACGTAATAAATGGATATTTGCCATAATAGGTGCTACATTTTTAGGTGCTTCTAGTGGTTTGTATGACAAATTTTTAATCCAAAGTTTATTCTTAAATCCGCAAACTTTACAATTTTGGTTTTGCTGGTATACGCTACTAATTTTACTTTGTATTCTAGCGATAACATGGTTCCCATATCCGAAGAAACGAGCCGCTTTTAAATTCCGATGGACGATTATTGGCGTGGGTGTTCTTTTACAAACAGCAGATTATTTTTATTTTAAAGCCTTACAAGATCCGGATGCTTTAATTATGCTGCTTTCTGCGATTAAAAGAAGTCAGTTATTAATTGCGGTTGTTTTAGGCGGACTTATTTTTAAAGAACAAAATAAACGAAAGAAATTAATCCCTTTAATTGGTATTATGCTTGGTGTCTTTTTGATTTTATATGCATCCACATAATGGAAATAGCTAAAAATCTTACGTTGCTTAAACTTCCCTTTTTAAGCTTCAATTTAGATTAGTGTAAATTCGAGATAAAAAAATATTTAATCGAATATAAAATTGTTTTTTTAGTATAATTTGTAATTAAAAT
>NZ_MSCM01000001.1:1068375-1118480 GCF_002954665.1 Polaribacter glomeratus
AATTAAAATCTATTTTCTAATTGCTACAAAGGCATTCTGTCTACTTTTTAAATATGTAGTGCCTGCTGAACATATATTCGTGTTTTAATAGAATTATTCCAGTGTTCATTTAGAGCACTATCAATTTTTCTTATTTGGGATGTTTAAATCTCTATCACTAAAAAAGAATGAACGTTCATTTTTGATATATATTTGCATCAGAATAAAAGCAATATGGCAAAACTTCAAAAAAGTATCGATAAACGGAATGCACTTGTAAAAGCAACAATAGAGTTGGTAAACAACAACGGTTTCCACGCTACACCAATGAGTAAAATTGCTAAAATGGCGAACGTTTCTCCCGCTACTATTTATTTGTATTTTGAGAATAAACAAGATTTGGTAAATCAAACTTACATAAATGTAAAAGCAGCATATACAAAATACGCTTTTGAAACTTATAAAGCAACAATGCCTGTTGAGGCTGGTTTTGAATTGATTTGGAATCGAATTGCAGATTTTAAACTTAATGAGTGTGAAAACGCCATGTTTTTAGCGCAATGTGATAATACACCAATTATTGATGAAGCCAGCAGACAAGAAGGAATCAAACATTTGCAACCACTACTCGACCTTTGGGCTCGTGGTAAAAAAGAAGGAATTGTAAAACCAATGTCCGATTATCTTTTATATGCATATGCAATTAATCCGTTGTCATTTTTAATGATGTCGCAAAAACGCGGAGCCTTTACTTTAGACAAAACACATTTAGAAGAAGCCTATCAATCGGCTTGGAACAGTATAAAAGTTTGTAAATAACATGAAAAAGACCGCTATATTATTAGGAGCATCTGGTTTAACAGGAAATATTTTACTTCATAAATTAATTGAAGATACAAGTTACCAAAGTATAAAACTGTTTTCGCGTTCTAAAATCGAAGGACTGCCAAATAAAGTAACCCAATTTATAGGCGATTTGCTAGAATTAGAGAAATTTAAAGTAGATTTTACTGCGGATGAAGTGTTTTGCTGCATTGGTACTACCGCAAAAAAAACACCAGATAAAAAACGTTACAAGCAAATAGATTATGGGATCCCTGCAAGTGCTGCAAAACTAGCTAAAGAGAATAATATTAAAACATTTTTGGTAATTTCTTCAATGGGTGCCAATAAAAATAGTAATGTGTTCTACAATAAAACAAAAGGTGAAATGGAACATGCTGTCTTAAAACAAGGCATAACAAACACCTTTATTTTAAGACCTTCTTTAATTGGCGGAGATCGAAAAGAACAAAGAATAGGTGAAAAAATAGCGTTGGTCGTTTTTAAACTTATACAACCTTTACTTATCGGAAATTTAAAACAATACAAAACAATAGATGCAGAAAATATTGCGAAAGCAATGTATTATTTAGCAAATAAGAAAACAAATGCCGAAGTCATTATTACTTCAAATGAAATATTAAAACTATCAAAAAAGTACTAAAATAAAATTAATTAAATGGAATTATTAGACAAATTAAACTGGAGATACGCTGCAAAAGCAATGAATGGTAAAAAAGTATCAGAAGATAAAATAGAACGTATTTTAGAAGCTGCACGTTTAGCGCCAACATCAAGCGGATTGCAACCTTTCGAGATTTTTGTAATTAAAAATCAAGCTATTAAAGAAGAGATTAAACCAGTTGCGTGGAATCAATCTGTAATTACAGACTGTTCTCACTTGCTCGTTTTTGCTGCTTGGGACACGTATACAGAAGATAGAATTAACCACATGTTCGATTTAACAAACGAAATTCGTGGCTTTAAAAATGAAGGTTGGGAAAACTACCGCCAAATGTTATTAGGCTCGTATCCTCAAAAAGATGCCGAAGAAAACTTTAATCATGCTGCTAAACAAGCATACATTGCTTTTTCTCAAGCAATTATTGCAGCAGCTTATGAAGGCGTAGATACTACTCCGTTAGAAGGTTTTGATGCAAATGCAGTTGATAAAATTTTAGGATTGCGAGAAAAAGGATTGCGTAGCGCTGTTTTATTACCAATAGGTTACAGACAAGAAGATAAAGATTGGTTGGTAAACTTGGTAAAAGTTAGAAAACCTATGGCAGAATTAGTGACCGTAATTGAATAGTAATACGTTTTAAGTAAACCGATTAAAAAGAAAAGAAGATGAACAATTTTGAATTTAAAAATCCGACTAAAATAATATTTGGAAAGGATTCTATTAAGAAATTAGAAAATGAAATTCCTAAAGATGCCAAAGTTTTACTATTATATGGTGGCGGAAGTATCAAGAAAAACGGAATTTACGACCAAGTAAAAAAAGCATTAGCGAAAGTTGATATTGTTGAATTTGGCGGTATTCCTGCAAATCCTGAGTATGCTGTTTTAATGGATGCTTTAAAGGTAATTAAAGACGAGAAAATAACCTATTTATTAGCCGTTGGTGGAGGTTCTGTAATAGACGGAACAAAATTTTTGTCATCAGCAGCTCTATTTGAGGGTGATACACCTTGGGATATTTTATCAAAAAATATTAGAACCGAAAAAGGAATGCCTTTTGGAACGGTTTTAACATTGCCAGCAACAGGTTCTGAAATGAATTCTGGTGCAGTAATTACAAGAAAAGAAACCAAAGAGAAATTAGCAATGGGCGGTCCAGGGTTGTTTCCTGTGTTTTCTATCTTAGATCCGCAAGTGATTGCTTCTATTCCGCAGCGTCAATTGGCAAACGGATTAATGGATGCTTTTACGCATGTTTTAGAGCAATATATGACGTATCCAACAGAAGCTTTATTACAAGATCGTTTTGCAGAAAGTATTTTACAAACCATTATTGAGGTTGCTCCTAAAGTTTTAAAAGATCCAACAGATTATAAAGCGGCTTCTAACTTTATGTGGAGTTGTACAATGGCTTTAAATGGATTAATTCAGAAAGGAGTGCCAACAGATTGGGCAGTTCACGCAATGGGCCATGAGTTAACAGCTTTATTTGGTATTGATCACGCACGTACTTTAGCGGTAATTGCGCCAAGCCATTACAAGTTCAATTTTGAAGCTAAAAAAGAAAAATTAGCGCAATATGCAGAACGTGTTTGGAATAGTACTGATGGAAATACGGATGACAAAGCATACGCCGCAATCGAAAAAACAGTTGCTTTTTTCCATGAACTAGGCATCGATACAAAATTATCTGATTACACAAAAGATTATGAAGGAACAGCCGAAAAAATAGCACAGCGTTTTACAGATCGTGGTTGGTTAGGTTTAGGTGAACATCAATCGTTATCACCAGATAAAGTTGAGAAAATTGTAAAAATGGCGTATTAAGCAAAAATATGAAAGTAGCAAAATCAATCCTTTTAGCACTTACAATTATTACAGCTTCAAGTTGTAAAAATAATAAAACAGAAGTACCTTCTGAAAACGTTTCAGAAGAAATAACAACAATTTTAAAAAGTAAAAAAATGAACATATTATTTGTAGTAACATCTCATGATCAATTAGGAGATACAGGAAAAAAAACAGGATTTTGGGTAGAAGAATTCGCAAATCCATATTATTCTTTATTAGATAAAGGAGCAACGATTACAATTGCAACTCCAAAAGGTGGCGCTGCACCAATAGATCCAAGTAGTGATACTCCGGATGCTTCAACAGCAGATACAGATCGTTTTAATAAAGATACAGATGCAAAAGCTAAAATTGCTAATACACACAAATTATCAGATATGAATCCTGATGATTTTGATGCTGTATTTTATCCAGGAGGACACGGACCTTTATGGGATTTAGCAACTGATAAAACGTCGATTGCTTTAATCGAAAAGTTTAATAGTCAGTCAAAACCAATTGCTTTTGTATGTCACGCACCAGCTGCTTTGCAAAGCGTAAAAAATGCAGATGGAACACCTTTAGTAAAAGGTAAAAAAGTAACCGGATTTACAAATACAGAAGAAGCTGCTGTTGGTCTTACAGACATCGTTCCTTTTTTAGTGGAAGATATGTTAAGTAAAAATGGCGGAATCTATTCTAAAAAAGAAGATTGGGCGGCGTATGCTATTCAAGACGGTAATTTAATTACAGGTCAGAATCCTGCTTCTTCTGAGTTAGTTGCAGAAAAATTATTAGCAAGTTTAAAATAACTAGCGATTTAGTTTATAAAAAAAAGGTTGTCTGTTCAGACAACCTTTTTTTTGTTGATGGTAGTATTTAGAGTCAATATTCTTACATGTCATAAACGCTGTACCGCTTCCTATTTCTTAAATTGTTACCACAATTAAAATAGATCGATTAAAAAAAGGATTAAGACAATAATTTAAAAGTAATCTTAATTCCTTGTATAATCATACCTGTACCTATTATTGCAATAATTAAACCCATAATTTTCCCGATTACGGAGATCACATTATTACCAACAGTTTTAACGATAAGATCGCTTAATCTAAAAGTAAAATAAGTTAGTAAACTCATAGATCCAAAAATAGCAATTACCAAGAATATTTGTATTGGAGCGGCATTAGATACAAAATTCATAGCAGTTACAATGGTTCCTGGTCCTGCTAAAATAGGAATAGCCAATGGCGATACCGCAATATCTTCATCAACATCTACATTATCAATACTTTTCATATTAGATTGTTTTGACTGTAACATTTCAAAACCAATAAAAAAGATTAAAATACCTCCTGTTATTTTAAATGCAGGAATACTAATGTTAAATAATTCAAAAATATATTTACCTAATAGAATAAATACGGTAACAATTACAAACGCAATTAGATTTGATTTTTTATTAATAGCTCTTTTTGTTTTTTTGTCTAATCCTTGTGTCAACGAAACAAAAACAGTCATGTTTGATATTGGATTGGTTATGGCAAAAAACCCTGTAAATACGGTAATCGAGAATGTTAGTAAGTTATCCATATATTGCGAAATTTGAGACTTGAAAGAACTTGAATTACTTTCTTATTACCTACTTTTATTTGATTTTTTTTAAATCATTTGATTCTTAGTTTATTATAAGAAATCTAGTTTTTTTTTATTTTTAAACTGCACCAAAACTAGAACCAAAGAAACAAACCTTTCTACAAAAAGAAATCTTAACTTTTATGATTGCAAAAGTAAGTTAAGTGAAGTTTTATATAATTTGCAGTTTTACAACTTTTTTAATTTCTATGAAAAATAAAAGCTGGTCGATTTAAGATTATTTTTTAATTTAATATGTTTATTTACAAGCACTTACGGATGCGAATTACACATTAATCAATTAATGGTTTATTTTAGTAATGTTAATCAATAAAACACAGTGACTATTTATGCCGTTTTAGCTAAAAAAAATAATTTGTTTGATTTTAAATATTGTTAATTAACTAGGACGCTAAAAGTGCTAAAATATTTTTTTGAACTTGTATAAAAATTTATACAGTTGAATTTAACTTATCCCTTGCAAAATAGCATCCATTTTTTCAATAGTCGTTGCGTACCCAATATCAAACAATTCTTGAGATTTATGAATAGAAAACATATTGTATTTAAAATGCTTATCAATCAGAATAGAAACATCACATTTATGAATTCTTTCTTGCGTGGTATTCCAAACGGCTAATTGTAAACAGCGTTCTGTAATTTTTAAACGACCTCTTATTGTGTCTTTAAATTCGTGTTCATTAATACTTACACCAATTATTTTATCTGTAGTTTCTAATAAAGGTTCTACAGGTAAATTGTTTAGCAAACCGCCATCAACATATAAATAGTCATTAATTTTTACAGGTTTAAATAAGATGGGAATTGCACAAGAAGCCGCAATAACATCAATTAATATACCCGAAGATTTAATTTCGTAATTCCCAAGATTTAAATTGGTAACAGAAACGTATAATGGCACTTTTAGATATTTAAAATCGTCTTGAATATGTTTGTCTAAAAAGGACTTTAATCGGGTCATTTCTGTTAGTTCTCTGTTGATTAAACCAATTTTAAAAATCTTTAAAAATTCATCTGTTTTTGAGAGTGCTACTATTTCTAAAGGAGTATATCCGTGGCAATACAAAACACCAACTAAAGCACCAGCACTTGCACCAGAGATATGCGTTGGGTATATGCCATATTCATTTAATGCATGTAAAACACCAATATGAGCATATGCTCTTGCGCCGCCACCAGAAAGGACTAAACCGATTGTATTTGAATTATTTTTTTGCACTTAGTTGTTTCATAATATCTTCCATCATTTCTACCTGAACTTGCTGAATGTTTAACAATTCTTGTTGCTGATGAATAATTAAATGGTCAATTTTTTCGTGTAGCATTCTTATTTCTAGTTCAGATTTAAGATTTACCATGTAATCTTGCTTTGCACGATCTCTGTCTTTTTCTTCTTGTCTATTTTGACTCATCATAATTACAGGCGCCTGGAGAGCGGCTAAACAAGATAAAATAAGATTTAATAGGATAAAAGGATACGGATCAAAACCTTTGTTGACCAAAAACACGATGTTTGAAAATATCCAAATAAGTATAAAAACTCCGAAAATAATAATAAATTTCCAACTACCTCCAAAAGACGCAATTTTATCAGCTAAACGCTGACCCAAAGTAAACTTAGAACTATCTGCTTCAGTCGTCATTTTAGCAGTTAGTGTTTCTTGGTTTTGAAGGGTTTTTAGTACATCTTCTTCTAAATTACTTAACTCTCCAACTTCATTTAATAAATATTGAGCAATATATTTTTGTCTATATTGATTTAATTCAGAAATAGAAATGATACTTTTTAAATTAAAATCAGGAAATTCGATTAGAATGATATCAAATATTGATTTTCTAATGCTTTTACCTACTACTTTTTCTGATTCTTGATATTCTCTATTTGATATAGAGCTGATAAATGTTTTCATGATATAGACTTCATATTTTAGTTTAACTTTGCTGCTTTTATCAATTCTATTTTAAAGCTATAAAATAATAATGCGTTACAAGATACTACTATTGATTTTAATTTTAAATTGTCTTTTAACTTATTCTCAAACCAGATATGTTGATGCTGTTTTTAATGAAGTTAGTTCAAAAACATACAATTATGCCTTAAAGAATTTAGATACCTTAAAATTTGATCTTTACCAACCAGTTAATGATGATTTTAAAAAAAGACCTTTGTTTATTATTATTCACGGTGGAGGCTTTAAATCAGGCGCAAGAAATGATAAATCGCTTATATCTTTAGCAAACGGAATTGCAAAAAAAGGCTACGTAGTAGCATCTGTAGATTATAGACTTTTAGATAAACAGACCATTTTTAATTGTGATTTACCTTTTACTGAAGCTTTAAAAATATATACTAATGCAGAAGAAGATGTATTAGAAGCAATATCATATATTTTAAGAGGCAACTTTAAAATTGATACTAAAAAGATTATTTTATTTGGCACAAGTGCTGGCGCAGAAACGTTATTAAATATTGCTTACAATAAACAGTTATTAGGCAAACGTTCTAAGAGGTATAAAAACATTTCTATTGCAGGAATAATTTCTATTTCTGGCGCAATTTTAAATAGCAATGTAATTAACAAATTAAATGCAGTACCAAGTGTATTTTATCATGGTACAGAAGATAAAGTAATACCTTATTATCAAGGTGCACACCGTTCTTGCTCTCCATTAGATAAAGGATATTTTGTAATGGATGGATCAAAAAAAATAGTTGAAAAACTAGAAAGTCTTCACAAAAGTTTTATGTTTTATGGATACAAAAACAAAGGTCATAACATTTTAAATTTACCATCAGAAGATTTTAAAGAAGCTTTTATTTTTATCAAAAAAGTTGTTTTTGATGGCTCATTTTATCAAATGAGTTTAGTTAAATAGTGGTCTTAATCTAGTTTCCTTTGAATTATATTTGTGTAAGGATATGGCATTTCTATACCTTCTTTTTCAAATCGATCTTTAATACTTTCTTTTAATTCGCAACCAAGAATAAAAGCGTCACCAGGATTCGCAGCCCAAGTCCATGCTCTTAATGTAACAGAAAAATCGCCAATTGTGATTACTCTAACAGGCACAATTTCAGCTAATTTTTCTATTTGTTTTGCATTTCTATGGTCTATAAAGAGTGGGTTTTTAATAATTTCTTCTTTCATTATTGCTTTGGCGTGTTTTATGTTTGCAGTAAAAGCAATTCCGATTTCTACCCATTCGCAACAAATATCATCTGCAAAGTTTGAATTTACAATAACTTCACTATTCATAACCGAATTAGGAACGATGATTCTTTTGTTTTCATAGTTTTTAATCACGGTATGGCGTAAAGTAATATCTTCTACTTTACCTTCAATATTTCTTAATGAAATCGTGTCTTTTAATCGATATGGTTTAGTAATTACAATCATTATTCCGCTAATTATATTCGCTAATACTTGCTGAGAAGCAAAACCAATAACAGCCACAATTACTCCAGCTCCCGCTAAAATGGTGGTTGCAATATGTCTTAAACTAGGTACTAAAAATATAATAAAACTTAGCCCAATTAAAACGATTAGTAAACTCAGTGCACGCTGTAAAAATCGATAGTTTGTTGCATCAAATTCTTCCTGATTGGCGTGCTTTTTAATAAATTTATTTATTGATTTATTAACAACAAAATAAAAAACAAATGTAATTGTTGCTATTACTATAGCATGAATCAACAAACTAGTTTCTTGGAACAATGTATGTGTTACATCTTTCATCATATGCTTTATTATTAGTTATGCAAATAAATAATTTGTGAGTAAAAGAGCGATTACTAAGATAATAATTTTAATGATTGTTTTCTTTTTCATTCTTTTCGCTTAACCATTTTAAAAATTAAAAACCCTACAGTTATAGCAATTAAGCTGCCAATGAAATAGTATTCTATTTTTTCGATATGTTTTAAGTTGTTTATAATTAATTCACCAAAAACATAGCCAAGGCCAACAATTACAAAACACCAGATAATAGTACTTAAAATACTGTATTTTAAAAACTTACTAATCGATATTTCTTGTGATCCAAGAACAATTGGGGTAATTATTCGCATTCCATATAAGAATCTATAAGAGAGTAACATCTTTGTTCTATTCTTTAATAATTTTTGCTGTACAACTTCATATTTAGCGGCATATTTACTGTTAGTTAGCCATTTTTTAGCTTTGTATTTGCCAACATTAAAATAAATAATATCCGATAAAATGGTAGAAAAAATTGCAATTAAAATTACCATCCAAATATTTAATAAACCCTGATGTGCAGCTATTACTGCGGATAATAAAATTAATTCTCCTTCAAAGAAAATACCTAAAAAAAGTAAAATATAGGAAACTAAAAGATGCATTTATTTTCTTTTGTATGGTCTTATAATTAACCCTAAAGGTCTATCATAAGTAAAATAATTGTTCATCCAATCTAAAAAAGCAACCGCTTTATTTCTAAAACCTACCAATGACATAATGTGAATAAACATCCAAACTAACCAAGCAAAAGTTCCATGAAATTTCCAATTTGGTAAATCTACAACAGCCTTTCCTCTTCCTATTGTTGCCATAGTTCCTTTGTCTTTATACACAAAAGGTTTCAATGGTTTTTTATGTATTAAATTGATAATATTTTTTGCTAAATGCTCACCATGTTGCTGCGCAACTGGCGCCAACATTGGTAATCCTTTCGGGTTTTCTTTTGAGGCATAACTAGCAACATCACCAATTGCAAAAATTGAGCTGGTATTTATAACTTGGTTGTATTCATTAATTACTATTCTATTTCCTAAAATAGCATCTTGTGGCAATCCATTAAGCGTACTTCCTTTAACACCTGCAGTCCAAATTACCGTGTCAGTTTTAAAAGAGCTTTCATCAGCTAATTTTAAATAAGTTCCATCATAACTTACAACTTTTGCGTTTAAATTTACATTAATTCCAAGTCCTTTAAGATATTCATAACTTTTAAGAGAAGCATTTTCAGACATAACTGATAATAGTTTTGGTGAAGCTTCATAAAGATTTATTTGCATCTTTGAAATATCTAAATCAGGAAAATCTTTAGGAATTACATGGCTTTTCATTTCTGCTAATGCTCCTGCAAGTTCAATTCCAGCTGGTCCTCCACCTACAATTGCAATATTTAATATTTCTTCAAGAGACTGGTTATTTTGATTGATTAGTGCCTTTTCTAAATTTTGAAAAATAAAACTTCTAAGATTTAAAGCATCCGGAATTGATTTTAAAGTTAGTAAATTATCTTTAACATCCTCAAAGTTAAAATAATTAGTTTCGCTACCTGTTGCAATAATTAAGTAATCAAACTGAAATAATCCAATAGAAGTATCTATTTCATTCTTAACCGTATTTACAGCATTTACTTTAGCCATTCTAAAAGTTACATTTTTATAACCTCTAAAAATTCGTCTTATTGGGTATGCAATGCTGTCAGGTTCTAAACCACCTGTGGCAATTTGATACATTAAGGGTTGAAAATTATGATAATTATTTTGATCAATTAAAAGTATATCGGCATTTTGATTTTTTAGCGTCTTTGCAAGAGACAAGCCGCCAAAACCAGCGCCAATAATTATTATTTTTGGTGTATTAGTTTTCATCTTCATTTATGTGTAAAATGTGTAATAATCTGTGGGCAATCGGCGCAAAAATAACGGCTACAGTGCTTAAAAAAGCAATACCGCTAAATAAAGCATAAAATGAAGCAAATAGTTTAGCACTATCTGTGGGCATTTCATTTACAGGTCCCATTCCTGTTAAAATTAAAGAGGCATTGTAAAAAGAATCAATCCATGAAATATGTGCAAAGTAATAATACCCAACTGTGCCTATTGCTAAAGAAAATGCAATT
The DNA here is from genome assembly GCF_002954665.1 of Polaribacter glomeratus. Lineage (GTDB taxonomy): Bacteria > Bacteroidota > Bacteroidia > Flavobacteriales > Flavobacteriaceae > Polaribacter > Polaribacter glomeratus. Next base: position 1,079,221 of record NZ_MSCM01000001.1, read on the forward strand.
AAAAAACTAGAAAAAAGAAAGTATTTTGTTAGCCTTATAATAAACTTATTAAAAGGTAAAACTTGATGTGTTTTATGCTCAAAAAGGTGTTTCATTATTTTCGCTTTTTTTACCATTTTTATTTAGGCTCTAAAAATGAATTGATGATTTGGATTTTACTTTAACGGCAAGAAATGCACTTAAATTAAATTCTCTCTGTGCAGTTCGATTCTCTAATTAATTAATACTAATATGACTCTAATAATTTCTAATATTAAAATATTTTGTTTTATGAACAACTGTTCTTAATTTTTACGTTTGATAAAAGGGTATTATTTAATTATTGCACGTAAAAAAAATCTATTAAAAAAAACAGCTACTACGTTAAAGTAACTCGAACTTTTTTCTTTTTTAAACGCGTATTATTTAGTTTTTCTACCAAACTATCCGCAAATTCTAACGGAATTGCAACAAACGCACAATCAGGTTTTAATTCAATCGTTCCTAATTGCTCTTTGGTTAATCCGCCTTGTTTTATAAATAAACCAGCAATATCACCTTTAGAAATTTTATCTTTTCTACCACCAGAAATAAATAAGGTTTCCCAATATTGTGGTTCTAGTTTCGCTTTTTTAGAAATATTTTCTGCTTTTGTATTTTTAATAAAATCGGGCGAAGTTTCTTTTTCCCATTTTAAAATATAAGCCGTTCCTTTTTCATTTATTCTTGCCGTTCTTCCGTTTCTATGGATAAAATCTTCTTCGTGTTGCGGCAATTCAAAATGAATAATATATTTAATTTCAACAATATCAATACCTCTAGAAGCTAAATCGGTCGCAATTAATAATTGACAAGTTCCGTTTCTAAATTTAATTAAAGCACGCTCTCTATCTTTTTGCTCCATTCCTCCAGAAAAACAAGCATGGCTAATTTTACTACGATCTAAAGAAGCACTTACTTTTTCGATACTGTCTTTTAAATTACAAAACACAATTCCTGGTTCATTACCAATATGGTGTATTAAATCCAACAAGGTTGTTAATTTATTTTTTTCAGGAGCTATTACTGTTTTAATAGCTAATTGCGATGTTCTTTTTTCTTTTAAATAATTGATGATTGTTGGTTTGTCTAATTTTACAAAATCAGGAACTTCAACACCTTGAGTAGCAGAAGTTAAGATGCGCTTATTTAAAGCAGGCAATTGATTAATAATTCCTCTCATTTCATATTCAAAACCTACTTCTAAAGACTTATCAAACTCATCTAAAACCAATGTCTTGATAAAGTTTTTAGAGAAACGTTCATTAGCAAAATGATCTGCTATTCTTCCTGGAGTTCCTATTAAAATTGCAGGAATATGTTTTAATTCAATTTTATCTTTAGACATTGGTCTACCACCATAGACTGCATTTACTTTATAACCAGAACCCATTGTGCGGATAACTTGTTCAATTTGTATCGCTAATTCTCTGGATGGCACTAATATTAAAGCCTGAATTTCATTTGATTCTGGATCTAAAGAATCAATCAATGGCAAGCAAAAAGCAAGTGTTTTACCCGTTCCTGTTGGTGATAATAAAATAGTATTTACAGTTGTTTCTATTACAGTAACAGCCTCTTCTTGCATCGGATTTAAAGCAGTAATATTTAATTTTGCTAATATATCCTCTTGGTTTTTAATGTTATTTGCCATAATTATTTTGTTCTATTTTACGTAAATCAGTATATATTATCCATCATTCCAAACGTGGCTTAAACAGATATTGATAACTTTATGATTGATTATTAAATTACGTTATTTCTTTTTTTTCTTTTTAGGTGCTTCTGGTTTTGTTTTTGTAGAAGCTACTTGAGCTAAGTAATTTGCTAATATTTTATCAACTAATTCCTCTTTCGTTAAGTGATGAAATATTGTTTTTATTTGTGCTTTAAAATCTTGTGAAACATCATGATTCGGTTTCGTTTTAAATATTTTTTTAGCCCACAATAAACCATTATTTTCTTCAATACTTTGTGAGTCGGCTTTTTTAAATTGATGAAATTGAATGCCTAATACTTTTTCAAATTCAGGAATATCTTGCACTTCATCATCTTGAATAATACTTAAAGAAAGTCCCTTTGCTCCCGCTCTTGCTGTACGACCACTTCTGTGCACATACGTATCATACGTATCTGGCAAATGATAATTTACCACATATTCTATTTCTTTTACATCAATTCCACGAGCTGCTAAATCTGTAGCTACTAAAATATTGATGTTGCCTTCTCTAAATTGCCCCATAATTCGATCGCGAATACCTTGGGTTAAACTACCGTGAATTGCCCCAGAAGAGAATTTATTAATAGCTAGATTTTTTGCTAGTTTATTAACAGCCGCTTTGGTTTTACAAAATATAATTCCGCGTTTACCATCTTTAGAACTTAAAAAATGAAGTAAAACCTCTAATTTCTCAATCGGTTTTACCACCACATATTGATGATCAATTCCTTGATGACCAACAGTTCCCATATCCGCCTCAATATGAACTACCTGTTTAGCCATGTAATTTTGAACCAATTGTTTAATAGTTCCTGGCATTGTAGCCGTAAACAACAACGTTCTTCTTGATTTCGGAATTTCTTTTATAATTGCATCAACTTCTTCTTTTAAAGCAGTAACCATTTCATCGGCTTCATCTAAAACAAAATACTTAATTTCTTTTATATTGATGGCATCACGTTTTACCAAATCTACTAAACGACCCGGAGTTGCAATTACAATATGCGTAGTTGATTTTAAGCGTTCTATTTGAGGTTTGATAGGTATTCCGCCACAAATAGAAGCAATAGATATTTCTGGAATTTCGGTTGAATAAGAAACTAAATTATCATAAATCTGATGTCCTAATTCTCTCGTTGGCGCCAATATTAGTGTCTGAATTTGAGTGTTTTCTAAATCAACTAATTGTAGTAAAGGCAATCCAAAAGCAGCAGTTTTACCCGTTCCTGTTTTTGCTAAAACAACCAAATCTTCTTTTTGGTTTAATACAACAGGAATGGTTTTTGTTTGAATATCTGTAGGAACAGAAATTTTTAATTTAGCTAAACTATCTTGCAATTGTTTGTGAATACCTAACTCTGAAAACGATTTTGACATCAAATAAATTTTTGGCAAAGGTACTAATAAGGTTCTTGGTAAATGAACAAATGATTCTTGTACATTTAAAATAAAAATATTTTAAAAAAAGCACCATTTTATATTGATTTTAACACCATTAAAGGCTTTTTGAATCCGTATATTTGATTGAATTATTTATAAGAAAAAGATTTGGAACAGATAAAAGCTTATTTAGATCAAATAGCAACGATATCAAAATTTGATTGGGATTTTTTTGACTCCAAATTGCAACGTAGAATAATTCCGAAAAAAGATATTTTTTTAAAAATAAATGAAATTGAAAATCATATTTCTTTCATTGAGTCTGGTGTTGTGCGTTTATTTATCCCAAACGAAGATCCAGACAAAGAAACAACCTTTGGCTTTAGTTTTAAAAATCAATTTATTAGTGCATATGATTCTTTTTTAACTCAGAAACCTTCTGCATATCAACTGCAAGCACTTACAGAAACCACCATTTTAAGTATAACTTATGCAGATTTGCAGGAGGTTTATAAAACGACGCAAATGGGTAATTTAATTGGCCGATTAACTGCAGAACGTTTATTTTTAATTAAATCTAAAAGAGAACAAAACCTTTTAAACTTAACAGCCGAAGAGCGGTACTTAAGATTATTTAAAGAGCGACCAGAACTTTTACAAGTAATCCCTTTAAAGTACATTAGTTCTTATATTGGGGTAACTGCACAAGCTTTAAGTAGAATAAGAAAACGTATTTAATTGATTTAGGTTCATTGTTTGCAAGCTAACATCAAATTATCTTTGCATAAAAAACGTATGGTTATCATTATTTTTGTTTTAGCGCTATGGTATGGAGGCTTGTTTTTTCAATCTTTCTTTTTACATCGATATGCAGCACATCAAGTGTTTACAATGTCGAAAACCATGGAAAAAATTACTTTTATTCTCACTTGGATTTTTCAGGGTTCTAGTTATTTAAGTGCTTATGGTTACGGAATTATGCACAGAATGCATCATGCCTACACAGACACAGAACAAGATCCTCACTCTCCATCTCACGACCCAAATATGTTTGCAATGATGTGGAAAACAAAAAATATTTATCAGGATATTAATACACAACGCATTGCAGTTGATGAACGTTTTACTAAAAATGTGCCACAATGGAAATCTTTTGATGCATTTGCTGGTTCAAAACTTTCTCGCATACTTTGGATTACCGGTTATGTTTTATTCTTTGCCTTTTTTGTAACTGCATGGTGGCAATGGTTGTTATTACCAATAACTTTCTTAATGGCGCCAATTCATGGAGTTATCATTAACTGGTTTGCACATATTTATGGGTATGCAAATTTTAAAATGAAAAACACTAGTAAAAACTTACTTCCTTTTGATTTTTTAATGATGGGAGAAGGATATCACAACAATCATCATAAACATGCTAGCAGCGCAAATTTTGGAGTAAAATGGCACGAAGTTGATGTTACTTATTTAATTATAAGAGTGTTAAATGCTTTTGGGTTTATTCAGTTAAAGCCAATTAAGGTTAAAAAATAATTATTAAGATTTCATATTAAAAAAAAGCTGATAAGATTCTTTAATTTCTTATCAGCTTTTTTTATGCTCATTTGTTTTTAAGAGAAGGTTTACCCTAGTAAGCTCTATAAATTATTTTTTTATTTGTCTTGCTTGTGTCTTTTGTTTTTTACTATAATAATAATAATAACGAAAGATGATTTTTATTTACTAATTACAATTTTCTTTGAAACTATTCTTTCATTTGCATAAATTTTCAACAAATACAAACCAGCCTTTAAATTCTTTACATTTAATTGTTTTGTAGCGGTATTTTTATCGATAACTATCTGTCCTAAAGTATTGTATAGCATAACTTTCTCGATGATTTCGTTTGTTCTAATCGTAACAAAGTCTGAAGAAGGATTCGGGTAAACAGCAAACTTATCAGCAAATACATCTGCAATGCTTAAAGGATTATTTTGATATATTTTTACATAATCTATAACCATACTACTTTCTGTAAAATTAGCATCTGGTGTGCCAGAAAAACCTCCCATTGCAATGTTTAATAATAGAAACTGCTCTTTATCAAAAGGCCAGGTATTGTCATTTTTTATAGATACTTTATAGGTGTAATAACCAACACCATCGATCATAAATGTAATTTGATTTGGAGACCAATTCATAGAATATACATGAAAATTTTCTGCCACATTTGCAAGGGCAATTGTAGACGTATTCATTGTATTACCAGAACTAGAAGGTGTGTGCAAAGCGCTCGAAACTTCATTTGTTGCATGTAAACCGTGCTCCATAATATCAATTTCGCCACATGCTGGCCAATTTGTAGTTCCAAAACCTTCTTGAAACCAATAAGCTCCTTGTTCGTTTACGTTTTTACCTAAAGTCCAAATTGCAGGCCAAGTTCCGTCTCCAAAAGGAAGTTTTGCACGCACATCTACTCTACCGTGTGTAAATGCGTATTTAGAATTTAATCTTGCAGATGTATAATTTAAAGCAACTCCATTTTGAGTAAAATTTTCTTTTTTAGCAACAATATTTAAATATCCGTTAGAAACATTTGCATTTTCTGTACGATCTGTATAATGTTGCAATTCGCCGTTATACCATCTACCTCCATTTGGACCTATTGTTTGAGGAAACCATTTATTGCTATCAACAGCTCCATTTCCATCAAACTCATCAGACCAAACCAAATCTGTATACAGAACATCTAACGCATTTGGGTCTGTTGGTGCTGTGCCATCTGTTATGTCATCTATTAAATAAGTTCCAGGAGTTGTAGAAGCATCATCAATAATTAAAAACAGTCTAGTATAAATACCTGTTGCGTTTACATTTGTACCATCCGCACTATTTTTAGCATTAGAAAAATCGAAGCTAATTGTTTTCCAATTAGAAGGCGAAGGAACTGTAAATGTTTCTTTTACTTGAACATTTGTATTCGTAGCACTTTCTAATTTTAAAAGTATATTATGAGGATTTGGGTCAAAAGAATAAAATGCTAAGGTTATTTTTTGTTGTATATCTAAATTAACAGCAACATCAATATAAAAACCTTGACTAGCATTTGAACCATTGTTAAAAAATTGACCAACGTTATTACTAGCATCTTTTGGATCGTTTCTTGTTGAAAAACCACTACCATCAAAAGTTATAAAGGTATCTACAGAATCTGTAAAATCAAGTGGCATTTGTTGACTATAGAATTGTACAGACATAAAAAAACAGGTAATTGCTAATTTGTAATTAATTTTTATAAAATAAATTTAATTTTATCAAAACTAGCGATTAATAAAATAGTTTAAAAATTAAAAACCCATACAAGAACCATACAAATAGTAGAATCAAGGTTATTTAAAAATTTAAAACTAATTTTTAGCTGGTATTTGCTGACTTAAACAATGCAACGTACCAAAACCCCAAATTAAATCGATTGCATTAATACCTATAATTTCTCTATCAGGAAAACAATCCGCAAGAATATTTAAAGCAACTCTATCATTTACATCATTAAAAGTAGGTACTAAAACACACTTGTTTAAAATTAGAAAATTAGCATAACTAGCTGGTAAGCTTAATTCTTCGAAAACAATTTCTTTAGGCATTGGTAACGAAACTATATTTAATTTTTCACCATTTTCTAAAGTTGCATTTTGTAATATTTTTAAATTGTCTTGCAAAGGTTTGTAGTTCGCACTTTTTTTATCGGTTTCAATAACAGTAACTACGGTATTTTCGTTCACAAACCTACATAAATCGTCAATGTGACCGTGCGTATCGTCACCAATAACACCGTTTCCTAACCAAATAATATTTGTAATTCCTAAATATTCTTTAAAAACAGCTTCGTAATCTTTTTTGGTAAAACCTTGATTTCTTACCTGAATCGTTGGGTGCAGTAAGCATTCTTCTGTAGTAATTAAAGTACCTTTTCCATTAACATCTAAAGCACCACCTTCCATCACTACTGGTTTTCCTTTGTATGTAACTTGCGTTAACGCGATGTTTAAAATGTCTGCAACTTTTTTTGGAACATTTTTATCTAATTGATGATTTGCATATTTTGCCCATCCATTAAACTTAAATTGTAATGCTTCTCTTTTATTGTTGTTTTTTACAATAATTGGTCCAGAATCTCGCATCCAACTTCTGTTGGTTTTTTGTAGAATAAAAGTTACATTTTTAAGGTTGATGTTAGCCTGCAACATCATTTCTGTAACCTTGTCTTTTAATTTTTCATTAGCAACAACTAAAAAAACGTCTTCATATAAAGAAACTTTTTTTATAAATTCTATAAAAGCCCACTGCACAGCGCTGTATTTTCCTGGCCAATCGTTACCATTATCAGGAAAACAAAGTAAGATACCTTGTTGGTCTTCCCATTCTGCTGGAAATCTTCTCATTAGTCTATGGCTCTTTTAGTGATGTCTCCAAATGCATCAATTCGTCTATCTCTAAAAAATGGCCAATTTTGACGCACATTTTCTTGTAAATCTAAATCTACTTCGGCAATTAATATTTCTTCTTTATCATGAGATGCTTGTGCTAGAATTTCTCCTTGTGGGCCAGCAATAAAAGATGCTCCCCAAAATTCGATTCCGGCTGTATCTGGTAAATATTTTTCTAAACCAATTCTGTTTGCAGCAGCAACATATATTCCGTTTGCCACGGCATGCCCTTTCATTACATTCATCCAAGCGTTGTATTGATTTACACCATATTGCTCTTTTTCTTGCGGATGCCAACCAATTGCTGTAGGATAAAATAGAACTTCAGAACCTTTTAAAGCAGTAAGTCTTGCAGCTTCTGGATACCATTGATCCCAACAAATTAACGTACCAATATTTCCTTTTTTTGTTGGTGAGTTTATAAAGCCTAAATCACCAGGAGTAAAATAGAATTTCTCGTAAAAATGGGGATCATCCGGAATGTGCATTTTTCTGTATAAGCCAGCTTCTGTGCCATCCGTATCAATAATATAAGCACTATTATGATAAATACCAGCCATTCTTTTTTCGAAAAAAGGAACTATAATTACTACACCAAGTTCTTTAGCTAAAGCGCTAAAAGCTTTAAAAGAAGTACTATAAAGAGGTTCTGCTAGCGCAAAATTATCTACATCTTCGCTTTGACAGAAATAATGACTGCTATACAATTCTGGTAAACTAATAACTTCTGCTCCTTTTTCTGCAGCTTTTTTAACCCAATGCAAACATTTCTCTAAGTTGTTTTTGGCTACATCGTTTAAATTTAACTGAATTACTGCTATTTTATATTTTTTCATTCGTGATTTTAAATTGAGAGCATAAAAATAAGAAAATAATATGTATGACCTTATTATTTTCTATTATTTACGATTTAGCAAGCAGTCAAAAATCAATAAATACTTTTTTAAAAACTCATTTACAATAGGTTATTCAACTAAAAATATAATTAATTTTTAGAGTAATTAATTGTATTTAGTTATTTAAATATATTTTTTATTGTTTTAATAAGCTCCGCTTTACTTAAAACGTTAAACTTTTTACACAGATTTCTTGAATGTGATTTTACTGTATTTTCAGATATAAATAACTTTTCTGCAATAACAGCGTTAGAAGGGTCGACCACTAATGATTTTAAAACATCTACCTCTCTCAAAGTTAAAGGAAAAGTTGTGTAAATGTTATCTGTTAAAAAAATATAAAAAGAATATAAGATTGAAGGGTTTTTCTTTAATTTAAAAATTGTTAAAGCGGCTTCTATTTCTGCAACTTGAAAAGGCTTACTTAAATAAGCCTCTGGCGCTAATTTAGCTGCTTTATTAATGGTTTTTGTATCTTGATTTGCTGTTAAAAAAATAAATGGTTTCTGTTTTTTTGTAAGAACTTTTGCGGCGTCTATTCCTGTTAATTTACCCGCTAAAAAAATATCGATTAAAGCTAAATCGAAATTCCAGTCTGTTTCGTCTAAAAAATCTTCTGCACTATGATAGGTACCAACTATTTTATAGCCAAGGGATTTAATTAATTTACTAAGATGCATTACCACAAATAATTCATCTTCAATAATTACGATATTAGATAACATTTTTGAACTCAAATTTATGATTACCAGTTTCTTTATCTAGTTGATAATTTAACCCTTTGATTCTTTTTATTAATTGATTTAATAAGAGACTACCTTTGCCATCTGCAAAAGATTTGTCATGAAAAGAATTGTCGCAATATTCAAATATAAACCCGTTAGCCTGAGACCTTACAATTATGTTTACATTTTTTATTTCTGACAAATTGTGTTCCATAGTATTTGCCAAAAGCTCATTTAAAATTAAACCAAAATAAACAATGCGTTCACTGTTAATTTTTACGCTACAAATATTTTTTTCGATAAATAAAATATCAGAATTCATTTTGCTGTACAACCTTATAATTTCATCAAAATATACAGCAATATCAACAAAGTCATTATAAATATCAACAAAAAAATGTTTGTGTAAAACACCAATTGTCTGAATTTTTCCTGAAATCTTATTCAATATTTTTTTTTCTGATGTATTTGCTTGATCAAAAGAATAATCTACTAATGAAATAATCATTTGTAAATTATTTTTAATTCTATGGTTACTTTCCACCATCAACATTTGATATTTTTCATTGCTTCTTTCAAAACTTTGAGCTAATTTTTTTTTCTTCAAAAAGAGTCTCGCAACAATTATACTTAGCACGAAGAAAATAATCATAAAAGAAAAAATAATATAAAAAATATTCTTTTGTGCTTTAGATTTTTGCGCTGCCTCTATTACTTTAATTTTAAATTTTTCGGTATCGTATTTAACTCGGTAATAAGACATTTCTTGATTACTTCTTTCTAAAGCAAGCTGTTCGGCTGCTTCTTTTTCTTTGAATGCCCATTTATAATAAGAAATAGAATCATTTATAATTAAATACCTATTTGCGATATTTTTATATAAAGTTTGCTCAGTTCCGTACCAATTATTAGTATCTACTAAATCTAATAACTCTTTAATAATTGTGTCTGCAATTTTTAAATTGCCTTCTAAAATATTTACGTATAATACATGACACATTACAACTACATAATTATTCTCATCATTTAACTCTTTAAAAAGCTTTGCAGATCTTAATAAATAGGGTTTAGCGGCTTCTATATTTTCATTATGCAACTTAAAATAACCCAACTCATTACACAGACTGGCTTCTTCTTTGTAGAATTTATTTTTTTTCGCAATATTTAACGCTATTTTCAAGTATTTAGTTAAAGAGTCTTTAGGTGATCTTCCTGGATACTTACCCACTTCTGCATATAAAGCAGCCATTCTGCCTAATTTTCGAACGTGTAGTTTTGGATATTTTTTTGAATCGGATAATTTTTCAAGGACTTCTAAACCTTTTTTTTGATCGCCAGTTCTACGCATCATTTCACCCAAAAAAATAGAAGATTCTAAATATTTTTCCCTCCAATTATTCCCTGAAACAATGGCTATTGCCATTTCTAGTTCTGTAATACTTTCAGAAAAAAGACTTAATTTATTTAATTCTATTGATGCCTTATAGTGAGAATTAAATTCGGATTCATCAGCGCCTTGTCCGTAAAAAAAAGCAGTATTTATAAACAGAAAAAAGATAATTAAGTTGGAGATAATTAAATTTAATAAACGTAAAATCATAAATTATAAAAATTCAAATAGCTTTAATTTTAATATATAATTTAGGGAGGAAACTTAATAGCAAATATAGCTTAATTGGTGTATTGTTTTTATCTTTGATTAGAAAAATCAACTTAAATAGATTTATTATTGCTAAATAAGTTGCTAAAATTTTTAAGACAAAAATATTTAACAAGTATCGTAAAATTACTTTCTCTTTTTTGTGTAACTTTTTTAAATACCTAAAACCTTTAATTCATATTTAACAATATGTACAACTACTGTTAAACTAACATTATTAACTTTCTTTTAAAATTTGAACTAGTTAAATGCTGGTTTTCAAAATCTCTTATAACTGTATTTGATTACTTGTTAATTGTATCTGATTCATAATATTTGGGGTTTACAGTATAAATATAAAGTGTTTACTTATGATAAAATAGCCAATTAGCTCAAAGCAGATTTACATCATACGAAAACGTACTTTTGTGCTGATGAGATGTAAAATTTTTTAAATACTAGCTTTAATTATATAATTTTAAAAAAATAAAGCAGTATTTACATCTTTTTATTTTTTTTTAAATTTCTAAAACAAAAAAAACGTTGTAATTATACTTTTAAAAGTACAATTACAACGCATCTCTTTAATACAAGAATTTTAAATTCTTAGCATGTATAGTGAAATTTCTTTTTCTTTTTTGTGTAACTTTTCAAAATACCCATACCTTCTAGCTCATCCATAATAGTATATAGAACTAATATTAATGAAATATTTTCAACTTTTTTCATAATCTGAGAACTTGTTAGATGTTCGTTTTCAAGAGCTTTTAAAACTGTAATGTGCTTTTCTGATAGGTTTGTCTGATTCATGATATGTTGTTTTTATTGTAAATTTAATGTGTTTAAGTATTTATATTAAAAGTATTAGATAAAACAACTTTATATTTATATCAAATGCTACTTATTAAAGATAAGTGGTTATTTATTTAAAAATAAGTTTGATTAATGTTGAGAGGTTGTTGCCAATAAAAAATCTTTCCAAACTATTTTTTTTACATATTTATACCTAAAATTTGAGCATAAAAAAAACGTTATAATTGTACTTTTTAAAAGTATAATTATAACGCATCTCATTAGTACAAGAATTTTAAATTCTTAACATGTATAGTGAAATTTCTTTTTCTTTTTTGTATAACTTTTTAAAATACCCATACCTTCTAGCTCATCCATAATGGTATATAGAACTAATATTAATGAAATATTTTCAACTTTTTTCATAATCTGAGAACTTGTTAAATGTTCGTTTTCAAGAGCTTTTAAGACTGTAATGTGCTTTTCTGATAGGTTTGTCTGATTCATGATATGTTGTTTTTTATTGTAAATTTAAAATCTTAATTACTTACCAAGAAAAAAATTAGATTAAAATACAATATGATTATATCAATGGTTCTTTTTTATAGATGAACCGCTAATTTTATTAGATATATTTAAGTTGTTAATTTAAATTTGATTTGATTTTTTAAATTTAATTAAAATATTAGTTTTCGATTTTATTAAAATTCATAAAACAGCCAACATTGCTCTAACAGGCATTTGCTAAAATATTTATTGAATTTATAGCATACGATTCAAATTATTATATAATCTATAATCAAAGACTTTAATTTTAATAGAATTAATGAATATTTTTTAGTTAATTATTAGTAAATTTATAATTATTAAAATCATTGCTTAATAAATACATTAGCTGTTTTTTTTATCAAATTTTACGCTAAATTTAGACGATAAATTACCTAAATTTGCACGCATTTTATTTGATTTAATTCAAAAAAGAGTAACAGAAATTTACTTTGCAACTTGCAAAACAATATAATATATGGCTTTAAAAATTGTAATATCACACAAAACAACCTATAAATATGATCGTAAAGTATCATTATCTCCTCATATTTTTAGATTACGACCAGCACCACATTCTAGAACACCGATAGAGTCTTATTCTATTAAAATAACTCCTGAAAATCAGTTTTTTAATTGGCAACAAGATCCTTTTGGTAACTATGTTGCACGTTTAGTTTTCCCTGATAAAACAGATGAACTCTCTATTGATGTCGAAATTATTGCTGATTTAAAAACCATAAATCCTTTTGATTTCTTTATTGAAGAATACGCAGAAGAATATCCCTTTGTATACACAGAAACTACTAAAAAAGAGCTTCAGCCTTATTTAGAAATAACTGATAAAGGCAAACTCCTAGCAGATTTTATAAAGACAATAGACCTTTCGCCAAGAAAAACTATTTATTTTTTAATTGATATCAATCAGAAAATATATGAGTTTTTAAATTATAATATTAGAATGGATCCTGGTGTACAAAGCTGTGAACAAACACTAGATCAAAAAAATGGTTCTTGTAGAGATTATGCTTGGTTATTTGTGCAAACTTTGCGCCATTTAGGTTTTGGTGCACGTTTTGTATCAGGGTATTTAGTGCAATTAAAATCAGATGAAAAATCATTAGACGGCCCATCTGGTCCTGAAGAAGATTTTACAGATTTACATGCATGGGCAGAAGTATACTTGCCTGGTGCAGGTTGGATTGGTTTTGATTCAACTTCGGGCCTTTTAGCTGGTGAAGGCCATATTCCTTTGGCGTGTACTCCTTCTTTCGAAAGTGCTGCTCCTGTTTCTGGAATGACAGATAAATGTGAGACAGAATTCTTCTTTGAAAACAAAGTAACTAGAATTTTTGAATCGCCAAGAGTTACAAAACCTTATGTTGAAGAGCAATGGGATGAAATTTACAAACTAGGAACTAAAGTAGAAAAACAACTGCAAAAACGAGATGTTCGATTAACAATGGGTGGCGAACCAACCTTCGTTTCTATTGATGATTTAGAGTCTCCAGAATGGAATACTGCTGCAGACGGGCCAAATAAAAGAAGATTAGCGGGCGATTTAGCAAAGCGTTTATATGATAAATTTGGAAACGGTGCCGTTTTGCATCATGCACAAGGTAAATGGTATCCTGGTGAGCCTTTACCAAGATGGCAAATAGAAATTTGTTGGCGTAAAGATGGCAGACCAATTTGGTATGATAAAAAGTATTTATCTTCTTATGCAGAAAACCCAATTGTACCTCAAAATGCCGACAAGCTTTTTTTAGAAACACTGTCTAAATATTTAAGAGTTTCAACACAACATATACAACCTGCTTTCGAAGATCCTTTTTATCATTTATGGGAACAAGGAAATTTACCTATTGATATTAATCCTGCAACAGATAAAGACGGCTCTTTAGCGCGTAAAAAACTGCATGATATTTATGAAAACGGAACGTCAAACCCTATTGGATACTTGATGCCGTTAAATAAAACGGAAGGAAAATGGTTTACAAGCGAATGGACTTTTAGAAGACAACATATATTTTTAACTGCAGGTAATTCGCCAATGGGATTAAGATTGCCATTAAATTCTTTGATGTCAAAACCAGAGCACGAAATATTTCCTATTTACGAGCCAGATCTTTTTTCTAAAAAGAAACGTTTACCGAGTTTTAAAAATATAGTTAAAGAAAGATATCAAGAATTTCTTGACTACGGTTTAGAGCCGAACGCACCGAATTACTTTGTGCGTACAGCAATTTGTGCAGAAATTAGAGAAGACAAATTATACTTATTTTTACCACCTTTAGAATCTGCTGAAACCTTTTTAGATTTAATTGCAGCCATAGAATTTACTGCAAGAGAATTAAATATTCCTGTTATTATGGAGGGATATGATCCACCAAAAGATAACAGATTAGAATCTATGAAAATTACCCCAGACCCTGGTGTAATTGAAGTAAATGTGCATCCTGTTTCTAATTGGGAAGATTTGTGTAAAAACACATTTACCTTTTACGAGCAAGCAAAACTGTCTAGATTAGGTACTGAAAAGTTTATGTTAGATGGTAAACATACAGGAACTGGTGGAGGAAATCATGTTACCTTAGGAGGCACAAGCCCTAAAGACAGTCCGCTTTTGCGAAAACCAAGTTTACTAAGAAGTTTGTTAACTTTTTGGCAACATCACCCAGGTTTAACCTATTTATTTTCTGGTTCTTTTGTTGGTCCAACGAGTCAAGCACCAAGAATTGATGAAGCTCGTTTAGAAAATTTATACGAGTTAGAAATAGCATTTAGTCAAATTCCTAAAGACGGAGAAGTTCCTTTTTGGCTAACAGACAGATTGTTTAGACATTTATTAACAGATTTAACAGGCAATACACACAGAGCAGAATTTTGTATTGATAAATTGTATTCGCCAGATTCTTCTACCGGTAGATTAGGTATTTTAGAATTACGTGGTTTTGACATGCCTCCTCATCCACAGATGAGTTTAGTTCAAATGCTATTGGTAAGAACTTTAGTAGCTTGGTTCTGGAAAAAACCTTACGAACACAATTTAGTGCGTTGGGGAACCGAATTACATGATAAATTTTTAATAGAACATTATGTAAGAGAAGATATTAAAGATATAGTTGATCAATTAAACAGAGCTGGTTATGAATTTAAAGAAGATTGGTTTGATCCATTTTTTGAATTTAGATTTCCACTTCATGGGATGGTCGAAATTAATAATATCCATTTAGAATTAAGAGCTGGTATAGAACCTTGGAATGTTTTAGGAGAAGAAATGACTGGTGGTGGAACTGCTAGATATGTAGATTCTTCTTTAGAAAGATTACAGGTAAAAGTTACTAATTTTACCGAAGAACGCTTCGTATTAAGCTGTAATGGTGTAAAAGTACAATTAAGAAGTACGGGAGTTAAGGGTGAATATGTTGCCGGAGTTAGATATAAAGCATGGGATCCGTATTCTGCCCTACACCCAACAATTGCAGTAGATACACCGCTTGTCTTTGATATTGTCGATACTTGGAATAAACGCTCTATTGGTGGTTGCACGTATTTTGTTGCACATCCAGGAGGAAGATCTTATGATGAATATCCTGTAAATAGTTACGAAGCAGAATCAAGACGAATTAATCGTTTTTGGGAATTTGGACATACGCAAGGTGAAATAAATCCTGTAGAAAATATTAACCCAAATTCTGAAAATGCAAACAGAACTGTAGAAGAAAACACAAGTTCTAAGCGATTTAAATTTAAAGAATTACCGGTTAATTTCGAATTTCCTTACACATTAGATTTAAGAAAAAAATAAGGATTCAACATCCTACATTTTATGAAGACAGACACAAAGTCGATTATTAAAGATTATTTTAAGAACAAAAGTAAATACGACGAATTATTAACTTCTAAAATGGATATAAAGTCTGATTGGAAGGAATTATTAGATAATTTATTAAAAATTGGTCCTGAAAAATTAGCTTCTAAACAAGCAGATATTGATTGGCTTTTAGCAGAAAACGGAGTTACCTATAATGTTTACAATGATCCTAAAGGATTAAACAGACCTTGGAATTTAAATATTGTTCCGTTTATAATTCATCAAAAAGAATGGGACGTTGTTGAAAAAGGAATTCAGCAACGGTCAGAAATTCTTAATCTTATTTTAAAAGATTTATACGGTAAACGTGAATTGCTTAAAAACGGAATTATTCCGCCCGAAGTAATTTATGCGCATCGAGGTTTTTTACGTTCTTGCGATCAAATAGCATATAAAACCTCTAAGCAACTTTTAATACATGCGGTAGATTTAGCGAGAGGGCCAGATGGAAGAATGTGGGTTGTAAACGACAGAACACAAGCACCTTCTGGTATGGGATATGCTTTAGAAAACCGCTTTTCTATCAGTAAATCTATCCCAGAAATATTTGACGATATTAATGTAAAACAACCTTCAAGTTTTTTTAATGATTTTAATCAGTTGTTATTAAATGTTGCACCATCAAATGTAGAAAACCCAATGGTTGTTATATTAACACCAGGCCCTTTAAATGAAACCTATTTTGAGCATTCTTATTTGTCGTCTTTCTTAGGATATCCTTTAGTAAAAGGGAATGATTTAGTGGTTAGAAAAGGTAAAGTTTGGTTAAAATCTTTAAAAGGATTAAAACAAGTTGATGTTATTTTAAGACGTGTAGACGATGTTTTTATGGATCCTTTAGAATTAAGAGAAGATTCTTATTTAGGTGTTGCTGGTTTGTTAGAAGCGGTGCGTTTACAAAATGTTGCCATCGTAAATCCTATTGGTAGTGGTGTCTTAGAAAATCCTGCACTTATCCCATTTATGGAAAACATTTGTAAGTATTTTTTAAATGAAGAACTAATTCTACCTCAAATTGCCTCTTGGTGGTGCGGACAAGAAAAAGAAAGAAAACATGTTTTAAGCGATTTAACTTCGTATGTTGTAAAAAGAATTGACAGATCTAATAGAGAAAATATCTATTTCTGCGAGTTTTTAGATAAAGAAGAACTTAAAAAGTTAACCGATGAGATATTAGAAAATCCAACAAATTTTGTTGCTCAAGAAAAAATATCATTTTCAACTGCTCCTAATTTTATAAAAGAACATCTGGAGCCTCGTAAGATTTTGTGCCGTACATTTTCTATAGCAAAAGAAGATAGTTATAGTGTAATGCCAGGTGGTTTGGTAAGAGTTGCTGCAGATCGCGAAGAGTTATTTGTATCTAACCAGCGAGGCGGAACAAGTAAAGATTTTTGGATTATAAGTGACGACAGTCAAAATTATTTACAAAATTATTCTTGGAATAAAACAATTTCTAATCAAACACTAAGCATTAATGATGTGCCTAGTAATACCGCAGAAAATTTATTTTGGTCTGGTAGATATTTAGGAAGAACCTTATTTACTGCAAGGTATTTAAGAATGGTTTTAAACCAAATGATGCATGTACAGTTTCATAATGACAGAAAATCTGAATCAGAAAGTTTAAAAATATTATTTCAATCCATTACAAACATCACATCAACTTTCCCTGGTTTTACAGGCGAAAATGAAGAAGAAGCTTTAAGAAATCCGTTAAAAGAAATTACGGGTGTGGCATTAGATTCAAGAAAAATTGGAAGTTTTGCACAATCGTTGCAAAGTTTTACAATTTCTTATTATTCTTTAAGAAACTTATGGTCTAAAGATATGTGGCGCGTTTTTGATGCAATTCAAAAACAGTTAAAAAAGGTGAAAGAAGAAGAGGAATATACAATGGTTTCCCTCTCTGCTTTTTTTGATAAAATGATTACGCGATTAATAGCATTTATGGCACTTACTGAAGAAAGTATTTTAGTAAGACATGGACTGTTACTCTATTTTCTTGGTTTACAAATAGAGCAAGCATCAATGACTATCGAGAAATTTAGATCTTTAATTATTGTAAATTATGATGAAGATTTAGAATATCAGATTTTAGAATCGCTTTTAAATAGTCATGAAAGTTTAAATATTTATAGACATAGTTATAGTTCTTACTTAAGCATTGAAAATGTAATTAATTTATTGCTTTTAGACACAGAGTATTCGAGATCTTTAATGTACCAAATACAAAGAATTAAAAAAGATATTGATAGATTACCAAATACAAATTCGAAAACCGAATTAACTCAATGTCAAGAAAACATAGAGACTGTGCTTTTAAAAATACAAAGTGTACCTATCGAAGAAATGTTAGAAATTGATAAAAACTCTAATATGCGTAAAAAATTAGATACGTTGTTGTCTGATTTAAGTGATTTATTGCATACCACTTCTTTATCAATTTCAGATACTTATTTTAATCATTCTCAACAACAAAAACAGTTGATGGATAGAAAAATTGCAAATTAATATGATTTTTGATCTTTGGCATAAAACAAAATATAGTTATGAAAATGGAGCCTCTTTTTGTCATAACATTACTACCTTAAAACCAAGAAGTTTTAAAGGTCAAGAGTTGTTAGAATATAATTTAGAAATTACTCCTACTCCTACTGATATTTCTGAAAGACTCGATTTTTTTGGAAATACAGTTACTCGTTTTTCAATACAACAAAATCATAAAGAACTAATTGTAATTGCTAGAAGTAAAGTTTCTAGGGATTATAATTTACAAATAGAAAGTAAAAATGCTGTAGAAGGAAAAAAAATAACCATTGAAAAAGCATTAAAACTTTTAAAAGAAGTGGATCCAGAAACCGTTGAAGCCAGACAGTTTGCGCTATTATCACCTTTAATTTCTGATATTAGTCCAGAAATTTTGGCTTATGCTGCAAAATCTTTTAAACCAGAAAGGTCTTTATTTGATGCTTCTTACGAGTTAATGGAACGAATTTTTACTGATTTTGATTTTGATCCTAGTTTTTCAACCATTGCAACTCCTTTAAAAGAGGTAATGAAAGAGAAAAAAGGAGTTTGTCAAGATTTTGCACAAATAGCAATCGCCTGCGTGCGTTCTATGGGTTTACCTGCAAGGTACGTAAGTGGTTATATAGAAACTTTACCACCTCCAGGAAAAGAAAAATTGATAGGAACGGATGCATCACACGCTTGGTTTTCTGTTTTTATACCTCAGTATGGTTGGATAGATTTTGACCCTACAAATAATCAAATACCCAAAAACCAACACATTGTAGTTGCTTATGGTCGTGATTATTATGATGTACCTCCTTTAAAAGGAGTTATTTATAGCACAGGAAGCAGTACTATGGATGTTGCTGTAGATTTAAGACCTGCAAAAGCGCATCAAACTCAGAGTCAATCTCAATCTTAAACAAAAAAAATGTGCATTTTAAAATTGTTTTCAAAATGCACATACTATTTTACTAATACAGTTCTTATTTTTGTAATTGTTTCTGAGTTTGTTTTTTTACAACAGCTACGTCAGAAATATTAAAATAATTACTTTCTAATTTTTCTGCAATTAAAATTAATTTTTCAATTAATTCGCCAGTAAATACTTCTAAATTTTCATCGATATCCGTCATCAATTTATAGTCAAAATCAGCTTTCATTTTACCAATTAAAAATGCTGCTGAATCATTTGCAGCGTATTTATTAATAGAAATAATGTTGATGTATTTATTAATTTGAGACAAACAGTTTTTTATCGATCTTGGACATTTAGAGTTTAGAATTAAAAACTCTAACGTAGATTCTCTTACAGGCGTTTTTTTATAAAATCTACGCATCATATCATACGAAGAAACACATTTTAATAAAGTTGCCCACTGATAACTCCCATCCGAAGCATCGCCATGAATTACTTTTGCGGCAGCTGCATCACTTAATTTTGAATTTATAATTCTAGAAACCTGTAATGCTCTTTCTATATATATACCAAGCATAATAATTGCATATACTTCATCATGCAGAAGTGTGCTTTTTATTTTACTTCTAATTTCTGATGCTGACTGTATCACCAAAGAAGTAAAATCATGTAAACCACTTTTTACAAATTTATCTGCTGGATATCCTTTTATAGTATGATTAATTCTGTTAATACATTCAAATAATTCTGTAGAAATTAAATCTCTAGAGCTTCTTGCATTTTCGTGTGCATTTGTAAATGCGTTTAATATCGAGTACGGTTTGTCTACATTTAAACCTACATTAAACAAAACATCTTCTTCATCTAAAATTTTATCGGAATCAATGATTTCATTGGCAGACATGTACATTGTAGATCTTAAAACAAACTGTCTAGATCTTGATAATTCATCGGGTGCATCTAAAGATGTAAAATAATTAACGCTTAAAAAACGAGCCAAATGCTCTGTACGTTCTATATATCTTCCCATCCAAAAAAGATTATTGGCTACTCTTGCTAACATATAATTTTTATTTTTTTAAAACCCAAGTATCTTTTGAGCCTCCACCTTGAGATGAATTTACTATTAAATTTCCTTTTTTAAGCGCAACTCTTGTAAGACCTCCTTTTAATACAAAGTCGATATCTTTCCCTAACAAAGTAAAAGTTCTTAAATCTACGTGTCTAGACTCAAAAGACTCACTTCCTTCAATATATGTTGGATGCGTTGATAAAGACATAATAGGCTGTGCTATATATTTTCTTGGTTCTGCTATAATGGTTTTCTTAACAGCTTCAATTTCTTCTTTAGTTAATCTGTTTCCAATAGAAATACCGTATCCACCAGATTCATCAACAGGTTTAACAACTAATTTATCTATATTTTCTAAAACATAGCTTAATTCATCTTTTCTACTGCAATGATAGGTATGTACATTGTTTAAAATAGGTTCTTCATCAAGGTAATACTTAATAATTTGTGGCATGTAAGTATACACCGCTTTATCATCTGCAACTCCAGTTCCTGGTGCGTTTATTAAAGTAACATTTCCTTTTTGATATACAGAAAATAAACCAGGAACACCTAGCATAGAATCTTTTCTAAAGACTAATGGATCTATAAATAAATCATCTACTCTTCTATAGATTACGTCTACTTTTTCTGGGCCATAAATGGTTCTCATGTACACAAAATCATTTTCTACAAACAGATCTCTTCCTTCAACTAAAACAACACCCATTTGTTTTGCAAGAAATGAATGCTCGTAATAAGCAGAATTATAAACTCCAGGAGTTATAATAACGCAAACTGGTGCATCAACACCTTTTGGTTTAACAGATTCCATAGTTTCTAATAATTTAGAACCATAATCTACAACTGTGTGTGCGTTGTATTGATTAAAAACACCAAAAAGAGAGTGTTTTACTGCGTTTCTATTACCAACAACATAACTTACCCCAGAAGGACACCTAATGTTGTCTTCTAAAACATAATAATTACCGTCTGAGTGTTTTATTAAATCTGTACCAGAAATATGGTTGTAAATACCTTCTGGCGGATCTAAACCTTTCATTTGTGGTAAAAAATTTACAGATGAATTTATTAGATCTATAGGAACAATACCTTGTTTTATTATTTTTTGGTCATGGTATAAATCCCAAAGAAAAAGATTTAAGGCTTTACTTCTTTGTAAAACTCCTTTTTCGATGGTAGTCCATTCTTTATTATTAATAATTCTTGGAAATAAATCGAAAGGAAAAATTTGTTCCTTCACTTCTTTTTCACCATACACTTGAAAAGTAATTCCTAAGTTGAAAAATGACGCTTTTGCCTGCGCATTTAAACGATTATATTCTTCAACGGAATAACTACTAAATAAATCGTAAAGAGTTTTATATATTTCTCTTACCTCATTATTCTCGTTAAATAACTCGTCATAAAGCTTTGGGTTGAATTCATAAGTAGAAAATAGCGGTAGTTTATTAGTGTCTTTCAAATTTTAAATTTTTTAGTAAATATAAAATACTTTGCTCAAAATAATAATTTTTTTTTACATATGATATGATTAATTTAAAAAAAATGTGAACCTTTTTATTTAATTACATTTATCGTAAAATTTACTTCTAATTATTTTAAAAAATGTAATAATAATATCAAGTCAAACTTATTTATGTAGCTTTAACCTTAAAAGAGGCTACTATTAAAAATAATAAAAACGGAATTGTTAAGTAACTTATAAAGCTGTAAGAATTAAAAAATGAAAAACAATAACTAAACAAACTAGGTGCTATTGCACTCGCAATTACTAAAAAGCTCATTACTTTACCTGTAATTGAACCCAAGTATTTTCTGCCATAAAAACGAGGCCAAGAAACTGCATTTACAACAGCAAATAAACCTCCAAATAAACCTAAACCTATAATTAATAAATAGACTCCAATTGAATTCGACAGTAGTAATAACCCCAAAGAAGCTAAAACCCCGCTCACCAGCATCATGTATAAATAAATTTTATGATTTATATAATCACTTAAAATATTGCATAAAGTAGAAACAAAAATGGCAATTACAGAAATTGGTAAAAACACAGCAATTGCTGCTGTTTTTGTGTACTCTTGACCTGCAAAAATAGAAACAATATGAAATGTAAAACCTGTAATAAAAAAACTATTAAATGCTAATGTGAGGCCAAACATCCAAAAAGTACGTGTTTTTTTTGCTTCTGCTAAAGTGAAATTTTGTTCTTTTTCTTTTTCCTTATTACTTTTTTTTTGAAACCCATCGGGAACTAAATCAAAATCTTCTGGTTTATTTCTATAAAATTGAATTATAAAAAAGCTGAATATAAATAAACAAATAGCTAATATTTGCCAGCTCATCTGCCAACCATTAGTATCAATTAATTTATTGATTAAAATTGGTGAACAAGAAAAACCCAGAGAAACTGTAATACTACTTATAGAATTCATTTTTCCTCGATTTTTATCAAACCACATCATAATCATATTTCTAGACGACATTGTTAAAACTCCTTGTCCGCAAAAGCGGATACAAAAAAACAAAAATGTAATAATTAGAAAAGGAACAAGCCAAGAATCGGTATAAAATATGGATTTAAAAAAAGTACTAATTTTAACAGAAATAGAAAACATTAATAAAGAAACTCCTAATAAAAAAGCAGCGAAAAAAGCAACAAAACGTGCTCCATATTTATCAAATAAAACACCCGCTTTCGATACAAAAAAAGCACTAATTAAAGTACCAATCATATAGGCATTGCTAAATTGATTTCTGGTTAAACCCAGAGCATCTTTTACAGGATCTGTAAAAACGGAAACGCCAACTGTTTGCCCAGGTATACTTGCTAAAATACCAACACTACCAATTCCTAAAACTACATAACCGTAATAAAAAGGAGTTCTTTTAGGATTAACAAAAGAAAATTTATTAGCGTTTTTCATTCATAATTTTGTAAAAATTACTGCCTAAAAATAATTCTTTTTAATTAAACTTGTCTCTTTCTCGAAGTAATAAAATAAACCCCTGTTAATAAAACTACAGACGCTACAATAGATTGTGCTGTAAATTCTTCCTCTAAAAAATACCAGCCCAAAAACATGGCAATTATAGGATTTACATAGGCAGATGTTGATACTTTTTCTGGTGATACTACTTTTAGTAAATAATTGAATGATGTAAAAGCAAGAATACTACCAAAGGTGATCAGAAAAAACATAGAACCTACTACTTTAGGACTCCATAATGTTGGCGCAATCCATTCTTCATTAAAACCTAAACTTGCAATAGTCAACATTATACCTGCTATAATCATTTGATAACCAGTACTTACAAAAAAGTTTTTTGGTAAATCTGCTTTAGAAACAAACACACTACCATAACTCCAGCTTAAAACACAGGTAAACATCATAAAGATTCCTAAAAGACTTTCTTCAGAAACTGCAATTTCTGATTGACTTACCAATAAATACATTCCAAATACACCTAATAAAACCCCAATTATCGATTTTTTTTGCATTTGTTTTTGATCTATTAAACGCAATAATAACAATACAAAAAGCGGTTGGGTTGATGCTAAAAGTGACGCAAAACCAGAATCTACATATTTTAAAGCCCAAACAAAAACGCCGTTACCATAAACCAGAAATAAAAACCCTGATATTAAAGAGTTTAACAATTGCTTTTTTGTAATAACTAACGATTTTTTAAGCACCTTTGCAATAATTAATATTAGAAAACCAGCCGTTAAAAAACGAATAGAAGCTAAGAAAAAAGGTGATAATTCTGTTACTGCAATTTTATTAAATAAATAGGTAGAACCCCAAATTACATAAATAGCAATAAAGGCGATGATTATAAGTGCTTTAGAATTTTTCAATTGAGTTGTATTAGTTGCTGTAAAAGTACTCTTTATATTTTCTGTTTAATAAAATTTATAATTGTTTTATATTTGATGAAATCATTAAATATTCTGTAATTGTTGAATAAAAAATATCCTTTTGATCCTTCTTTAAAACATCATTTTATAATTGCTTTTGGCTTGGCTATTTGGATTTTTGTTTTCCTATATTTTACAGAACCTTTAGATGTTTCTGAATTTCAGAAATCAGAAAAACTAATTTATTTGCCACTATATGGCCTATTAGGTGCTTTTTGTTACTTGGTGTTTTTACCAATTCAGAATTATATACATAAAAAAAATGATCAAAATTGGTTTGTAAAATCCGAAATCCTATTCTTTCTGATATTCATTTTAGTAAGTATTGTTATTGCAAGAATCTTTTATTTGTATGTAATCGTTCTTGGTGAACAAAACCCATATACTTTATGGTATCACTTAAAAACTGTCTTAATCCCTGCTTTTTCTACCATTTTACCAATTATTATTTTTGGAAGGTTTGCTTTTGGAAAATACAAGATCAAACAAACAGAAGCGCAAAAAATAGAAATTAAAGGCGAAGGCAATTACGAAGGTTTGCGATTGTTTTTTAAGGATGTTGTTTGCATACAATCTTCGGATAATTATGTGGAAGTATTTTATCTATCCGGAACGGAGTTAAAGAAGAGTTTAATCAGAAATAAATTGTCTGTGCTTGCAGATGAGTTTCCTCAATTATTGAGAACACATCGCTCTTATTTGATTAATCCGTTTCACTTTTCTCAATGGAAAACAGCAAATAGCAAACTCTTTGTGTTGTTATCTCACCACATAGAAGTGCCCGTTTCTAGAACCTATCAAAAGGATGTAAAAACTGTATTGAATTCTACCACAATATAACTACATTTCGCCCCAAACAGTTATTATCAAAGAGTTTTATGTTTATATTTTTCTAATTTTGTCTCAGAAAGTTTCATCATATAAAATTACCAACTCATGAAAAATTTAACGACAATTCTAATTTTTTTCCTATTCTTAAGCAATTCAGCATTTGCACAAGTTGAAACTTGTAACTGTAAAACAGATTTAGATTTTGTAGTAGCAAAAATGAAGAAAATGCCTTCTTATAAGAGACAAATTAAAGGAGAAAAATTAATAGCATTTAATACGATGTATCAATCTTTATCTAAAGAAATGACAGCACCAATTGCTATTGAAAACTGTTATCAATTGCTATTAAAACAACTACTATTAGTAAATGATGCACATGCGAGTTTATCCATAAATTCTAAATTTTTATCAGAAAGTATTTTAAAGGATAAAGCTAAATTAGCTAGTTTTAAATTGACTGCTCTTTACAAAAATCATCCAAAAACAACGCGAGATATTGCCAAACTAAAAGAAGAATTATCCAATAAATCAATAAATGATTTAGAAGGAATTTACAATTATAAAGACAATCAGAAAATCGGAATTTATTATGATACCAATAAAAAGGATTTAATTGGTGTGGTTCTAGAAAACAATTTAAATAACTGGGAAATTGGCGAAATCAGTTTTTATGCAACGCATATTAATACTGAAAAATACAATGTATATCAGTATCATTTAGATACCAAAACACCACGATTTGTAAAAAGTTTAACCTTTGAAAACGGAAGAATATGGAGCTATAAAAAAGTAGGAAATACTTTTAATTTTGAGTTGCCAAAAGAAAATCAGACTGAATTAGAGTTCAAACAATTAAATGACAATACGCAATATTTATATTTTGGAAACTTTAGCAATAGCAAAAAGAAAAAGCATCTTGAGTTCTTTAAAAACACCAAGGACAAACTAACTGCTAAAAATATTATTGTTGATTTAAGAAGCAACGGCGGCGGAAACAAAAAGTATTCTGATTCCTTTTTAAAACTCTTAAAAAATAAAAATATTTACATTTTAACTAATTGTTTTACAGTTAGTAACAGCGAGCAATTTACAGTAAAACTTAAAAAAATAAAAAACGCCAAACATTTGGGGCAAACTACTTTTGGCGTAATCGCTTATGGTATAAATTATGGAAGAAGCTACAATTCTCCTTCTGGTAATTTTACGATAACACCCACAGATATGAATTTTAATAAATACTTAAAATACGAAAGCAAAGGTGTTTCTCCAGAAAAAAAACTAGCTTTTGATACTGATTGGATTGCGCAAACTTTGGCAATTATTGCCTCAAAAAATATTTAAAAAAGTTTAAAAGTGAACGTGCTTCTCTAATACACGATTAAACTTTCTATTTTAAAATTAGAGTAAAGCTGTAACGCATTATGTTGCAGCTTTTTTATTTATGTCTGCCTTTTAATTCAGCCTCAATATCTTTTAACGTAAAGCCTTTTGCCTGTAGTAACATTAAATAATGAAATAACAAATCTGCTGATTCATATAAAAATAATTCGTCATTATTATCCATTGCTTCAATAACGGTTTCAACAGCCTCCTCGCCTACTTTCTGAGCAATTTTATTAATTCCCTTTTCAAAAAGACTCGCCACATACGATTTTTGAGTGTCTTTATTAGCAACTCTTTCTGTAATAACACTTTCTAAGGTTGAAAAGAAACCATAATTCTGTTTATTTTCTTCTTCCCAACAAGTATCAGTTCCTTTATGACATGTTGGTCCATTTGGGTTTACTTGAATCAATAACGTATCGTTGTCACAGTCTAGCTTCATGCTTACTAAATGCAACACATTTCCGCTTTCTTCACCTTTGGTCCAAAGTCTATTTTTAGTTCTTGAAAAAAAAGTAACTAATTTTGATTCTTCTGTTTTTGTGAATGCTTCTTGATTCATATACCCCAACATCAATACATTTTTTGTTGTGGCATCCTGAATTACAGCAGGCACTAATCCGTCTCTATTTTTACTGAAATCTATATTCATTATCTTAATTTTAACTCCATTTTTACGTCAGCAGATTCAAAATGAGTATCTACTACTTCTATATGATTAAAACCTAGTTTTTCGTACAATTTTAAAGCACTTTCTAATTTACTGCTAGATTCTAATGTTATTCTTTTTATGCCTTTTTCAATGCTAATATCAATACAAATCTGCATCAATTTTCTTCCGATTCCTAAACCTTTAAATCCGTCTACAACGCCTAATTTTAATATTTCAAACGTTTCAGTATCAACGGGAACTAAACTTATCGTTCCAACAACTTCAGTATTAAAATGTGCTAAGAAAATAAAACTTCCTTGATCTAAATACTTTTGAGGATTGTCTAACAAATCGTCATCTCCTTTTTCGTATAAATGATGCTGATGCAACCAATCTAAAGATATCTTCTTAAATTGTTCGTGGTATTTATCTTCGTACTTTTTAATTTCTAACACGTTCATGTCTTACTTATTTATCACTAAAGTCAAACAATAATAAAGTTTGCTATATTTTATGTTAGTTCGAGTTGTTCCGTTTTTTTTTGCGCAATTGCATCTAGAACTTTACACTACTAATTTATTAATTTTTTGTTGCTAAAAATCACTCAAAGTGATATTATAGCTATTTAATTAATGATTTTGGCTCTTAGTTCCAACAACCATAAACCAAAAGCTATTTTTTAAATACGAACCGGAATATTATTCGCTTTTAATTCTTGCTTTAACTCTAAAATCGGAATTTCCCCAAAGTGAAAAACACTTGCTGCCAGCGCTGCATCCGATTTTCCTATTGTAAAAGTGTCTATAAAATGCTGCACCGTTCCCGCGCCACCAGAAGCAATAATGGGTATATTTAATTCTGATGATAATTTAGCCAACGCTTCATTTGCAAAACCAGCTTTTGTTCCGTCATTATTCATAGAAGTAAACAAAATTTCTCCTGCGCCACGTTTTTCTACTTCTTTTGCCCAATCAAATAAATTTAATTCGGTAGGAATCGTTCCTCCTGCTAAATGCACAAACCATTCGCCGTTAATTTGTTTTGCATCGATCGCAACCACCACACATTGGCTCCCAAATTTATCTGCTAATTCGTTTACCAAATCGGGTCTTTTTACTGCGGATGAATTTATCGAAACTTTATCAGCACCACATTTTAAAAGCGCATCAACATCTTCAACAGAAGAGATTCCGCCACCAACCGTAAAAGGTATATTTACCTGTTCGGCAACTTTTAAAACCATATCTAACATGGTTTTTCTACCCTCTAAAGTGGCAGAAATATCTAAAAAAACCAATTCGTCTGCACCTAAATCTGCATATTGTTTTGCTAAAACCACAGGATCGCCAGCATCAATTAAATTAACGAAATTAATACCTTTTACAGTTCTTCCGTTTTTAATATCTAAACAAGGTATTATTCTTTTTGTTAACATTTTTTATGTCTTTGTCATTGCGATGAAAGAAGCAATCTCTATTTTAATTAACAGATTGCTTCTTTCATCGCATTGACATTTAGTTATTTATAATAAATTTTTCTAATTGTTTTAAGCTAATTCTATTTTCATAAATCGCTTTTCCTATAATAACACCTTCGCAACCTAACGCTGCTAGTTTAGGGATTTCATCAAAGGTAGAAATTCCTCCCGAAGCGATTAATTTTAGGTTATTTACTTCGGATAAAATTTGTTTATACATCTCAAAACTTGGTCCTTGTAACATTCCGTCTTTAGAAATATCTGTGCAAATTACATACTGAATTCCTTTTTGCTGATACTCAGAAATAAACGGAATTAACTCTAAAATGCTTTCTTCTTGCCAGCCATTTGTTGCAATCTTTCCTCCTGATGTATCCGGATAAAAATCAGCTCCTAAAATAATTTTGTCTGAACCGTATTTTTCAATCCAACTTTCAAAAATGGCACTGTTTTTAACCGCTATACTTCCACCAGTAACCTGATTTGCGCCCGAATTAAATGCTATTTCTAAATCCTTATCAGATTTTAAACCACCACCAAAATCGATTTTTAAATTCGTTTTAGAAGCAATTTGTTCTAATACTTTATAATTGATAATCTCACTTGCTTTCGCTCCATCTAAATCTACCACATGCAAGTATTCGATACCTGCAGCTTCAAATTCTTTGGCAACTTCTAACGGATTTTCATTATAGATTTTCTTGGTACTGTAATCGCCTTTTGTTAAACGAACACATTTTCCGTCTATAATGTCTATGGCTGGTATTATTCTCATTTTCTAAATATTAAATATAAGAAGTTAATATATTAAAAGTAAAAAAAAGGAAGTTCTTAACTTAAAAACTTTCTAACTCCTATATTGAATATCTAACTTTTAACATTATTTTTTTTGATTTCTTTTTGCTGTATTAATTGAAGCTACAATTATTGCCAAAAGTTCAGAACCTTCTTTTTTCAATTTTAAAATTTCTTCATTATGTTCGGGAATCACTTCTTCAAAAATTTCTAACCAATAGACACTTTCATCAGCTTCCTCTTCAACAATTTTTAATTTATTAATAAAATCGGCAGTAGATTTAGCTCTTTGAGAAGCTCTATAATTTGCACCAACTGAACTAGAACTTCTAATTAATTGATTTACAAAAGCATTATATTCTCTAGATTTGGGAACTTTAAAACAGAATCTCCAACAATCTAAAGCAAATGTTTTAGTTCTAAATATTATTTGATTCTTCACAACTTTTAACTTTTTTTATCTAACTTGTAATATTTTATATCATTTTACTTTTAATATTTAATATCAAACTTATAACTTCAAAAAATTCTCCAAAATCTTACTTCCTTCAACGCCGCTCTTCTCTGGATGAAATTGCACTCCATAAAAATTATCTTTTTGCAAAGCAGAAGCGTATTCAATTTCATAATCTGTGGTTGCAATTGCTTCCTCACAATTTTCTGCATAAAAACTATGTACTAAATACATAAATTCTTTTTCTTTAATTCCGGTAAATAAGTCTGATTTTAAATCATAAATAACATTCCAACCCATTTGCGGCACTTTTACTGCTTTTGTAAACTTCTTTACCTCCACATTAAATATCCCTAATCCTTTTGTGTTGCCTTCTTCGGATGAATTGCACATTAATTGCATTCCTAAACAAATACCCAAAACAGGCTGTTTTAGTGTCGGAATTACTTTATCCAATCCGCTTTCTTGCAACATCTTCATGGCTGTGCTTGCTTCTCCAACTCCCGGAAAAATCACTTTATCCGCAGCTCTAATTTCATCAATATTATTTGATAAAATAGCATCAACACCCAAACGTTTAAAGGCAAATTGAATGCTTTTAATGTTTCCTGCTCCGTAATTTATAATTACTAATTTCATATTAAATATTCGATATATAATAGTAGAAGTTAAATTTAAACTATCTATTTACTTTGTACTTCTACTATTTAACTTTTTACTTTATAATATTAGATATAAAATAGTAAAAGTTAAATTCTAACTATCATTTTACTTCTACTATCTAACTTTTTACTCTATAACACTCCTTTTGTGCTTGGTAAAAACATCTTATTTGCATCTCTTTTCACTGCCATTTTCATTGCTTTTGCAAAAGCTTTAAAAATACCTTCTATTTTATGATGCTCGTTTGTTCCTTCTGCTTTAATATTTAAATTGCATTTTGCACCGTCTGTAAACGATTTAAACAAATGATAAAACATTTCTGTTGGCATATCGCCTATTTTTTCTCGTTTAAAGTCAGCGTCCCATTCTAGCCAATTTCTACCGCCAAAATCTACGGCAACTTGCGCTAAACAATCATCCATTGGCAAACAAAAACCGTAACGTTCAATGCCTAATTTATTTCCGAGCGCTTTGTTAAACAACTCGCCAAAAGCAATCATGGTATCTTCGATCGTATGGTGCTCA
Organism: Polaribacter glomeratus; assembly: GCF_002954665.1. Classification (GTDB taxonomy): domain Bacteria; phylum Bacteroidota; class Bacteroidia; order Flavobacteriales; family Flavobacteriaceae; genus Polaribacter; species Polaribacter glomeratus. The sequence goes on from NZ_MSCM01000001.1 coordinate 1,110,493, forward strand.
TCAACTTCTAAATCACCATCTACTTTTATGGTTAAATCCATATTTCCGTGTCTGCCAATTTGATCTAACATATGGTCGAAAAAAGATAATCCTGTATGAATATCATTTTTACCAGAACCGTCTAAATTTACTTTGATGTAAATCTTTGTTTCATTCGTGTTTCTTGTAATTTCTGCAACTCGATCTTTTAACTTTAAAAACTCATAAATTTGAGCCCAATCGGTACTTGTTAAAGCAATACAATCTAAAATTTCTTGTTTTGAAGTTTCTATTTCATCAGCTCCTAATTCTGGATCTTCGGATAAATAAATACCTTTTGCTCCTAGATTCTTAGCCAACTCCATATCTGTGATTCGATCGCCTAAAACAAAAGAATTTTCTAAATCATATTCTTCAGAAAAATACTTGGTTAACAAGCCTGTTCTTGGTTTTCTAGTTTCAGCATTTTCATGCGGAAATGTTTTATCAATATAAACATCCGTAAAAACAACACCTTCTTTTTCAAAAGCAGTCATTACTTTATGTTGTGCTGGCCAAAAAGTATCTTCAGGAAAAGAAGCGGTTCCTAATCCATCTTGATTCGTAACCATCACCAATTCGTAGTCCAATTCTGAGGCAATTTTTGCCATGTATTGAAATACTTTCGGATAAAATTCTAACTTTTCTAAACTATCTAATTGATAATCTACTGGCGGCTCTAAGACTAAAGTGCCATCTCTGTCTATAAATAATACTTTTTTCATGATTCCTGTTTTTTCTAGACCTCACAGGTTTTAAAAACCTGTGAGATCTTTATATTGTGTTATTGAATCGCCTTTAATGTTCTAATTAACTTTTGATTTTCCTCGGAAATACCCACACTAATTCTCAGACAATTTTCGCACAAAGGTTCATTTGTACGGTTTCTAATTACAACACCATATTCAATTAATTGCTTGTAACGTTTTGCCGCATCATCCACTTTAATCAGTAAAAAATTACTATCTGTTGGGTACACTTTTTCAATAAAATAGAACCCTTTTTCTAGTTCCTTTTTAAGATAATTTCTTTCACTAATCAATTGCGAAATTTCATTTTTAACTTCCTCTAAATTTTGAAGTCTGTTAATTGCTCTTAATTGCGTTAATTGATTTATGTTATAAGGCGGTTTAATATTGTTTAAAACTTGAATTATTTCTGCGGATGCATAGCAAACTCCTAAACGAATTCCTGCTAGTCCATAAGCTTTTGAAAGCGTTTGAGTGATGACTAAATTCGGGAATTCTTCCATTCTTTTTAACCAACTTTCTTGTTCAGAAAAATCGATATACGCTTCATCAATAACTACTAAGCCTTTAAAATTAGTCAATAAATATTCTACTTTTTCTGTTGTAAAACTATTTCCCGAAGGATTGTTTGGCGAGCATAAAAATAAAATTTTCGAATTTGCATCGACCTCATTTAAAATAGCAGCTACTTCTGGCTGAAAATCAGTATTTAATAAAACTTTTCTGTTTTCGATATTATTCAAATTCGCCAAAACAGAGTACATTCCGTACGTTGGTGGCAACGTAAGTACATTGTCTTCTTTTGGTTCGCAAAAAGCTCTAAAAATTAAATCTAAAACTTCGTCACTTCCATTTCCTAAAAGGATGTTCTTTTTATCAATATTTTTAATTTTTGATAAAACATCTTTTACATCGTTTTGTTGCGGATCTGGATACCTGTTTACACCATTTTCAAACGGATTTTCATTCGCATCTAAGAAAATCATTTCGGCCGTAGTTGCGTCTTTGTATTCATCTCTTGCAGACGAATAGGGTTTTAGAGATTTAATATTTTCTCTAATTAGGTTGTTGATGTTAAAATTTGTTTTCATTGTTTTCATTTGTTCTCGATACAATTCCGATGAAAAATCGGAATCACTCGAACTGACAATTTATAGTGATTAATCCAAATCTTTTAAACGAATAGAAACTGCATTTTTATGCGCTTGCAAACCTTCTGCTGCTGCCATTAATTCAATTGCATTTCCGATTGTTTTTATCCCTTCTTTTGTTATCTTTTGAAATGTAATACTTTTGGTAAAACTATCTAAATTAACACCAGAATACGCTTTGCTAAATCCGTTTGTTGGTAACGTATGATTGGTTCCTGATGCATAATCGCCTGCACTTTCTGGCGTATAATTGCCAATAAAAACAGAGCCTGCATTTTCTATATTGTCAATATAAAAATCATTGTCATTTGTACACACAATAAAGTGTTCAGGACCGTATTCGTTAATTAATTCCAACGCAATTGCATCCGTTTCTACAAAAATAGATTTCGAATTGTGAATTGCTTTTTGCGCAATTTCTACTCTTGGCAGAACTAAAATTTGTTTTTCTATTTCTTCGGATACTTTTTGAATTAATTCTTTGGATGTTGATACCAAAATAACTTGACTGTCTGCTCCATGTTCTGCCTGACTTAATAAATCGGATGCTACATAACTTGCGTTTGCAGAATCGTCTGCAACTACCAACAATTCACTTGGGCCTGCTGGCATATCAATGGCAACACCATATTTAGTTGCCAATTGTTTTGCAACGGTTACAAACTGGTTTCCAGGGCCAAATATTTTATATACTTGCGGAATACTTTCTGTACCAAAGGTGAAACCAGCAATAGCCTGAATACCGCCTACTTTAATAATTTTTGTAACACCACATAATTGCGCAGTGTATAAAATTGCTGGGTGTATTTTGCCTTCTTTATTTGGTGGTGAGCACAAAACTATTTCTTTACAACCTGCAATTTGCGCAGGAACTGCCAACATTAAAACTGTTGAAAATAAAGGTGCTGTTCCGCCAGGAATGTACAAACCAACTTTCTGAATTGGTCTTTTTTCTTGCCAACAAAAAACACCTTTAGTAGTTTCTATACTTACTTTTTCTGTTTTTTGTGCTACATGAAAGTTCGTAACATTCTCTTTTGCTAATTTAATTGCCGCTTTCAGTTCCTCAGAAACTAACAAAACGGCTTCATCTATTTCATCCGAAGAAACCAAGTTGCTTTCTAAAGAAACACCATCAAATAGTTGTGTGTATTTATTGATCGCTACGTCACCATTTCTTTTAACGTCGTCAAAGATTTGATTAACGGTATTTTCAATATCATCGACCGTTTTTGTAGGTCTTTGTAATATTGTTTTCCAGTCTTTTTTAAGTGGATTTATAATTGTTTTCATACTAGTTATTCTTTATAAACTTACATTCGCGTTAGGGATTGTAGCATTTGTTTGAGCTCTTTTTTCTTTTTCAGAAAAAAAGCGAGTGCGAAAAGCCCGTTAAAACGCCCAAATAAATATTTTAATTTTTATATACTGAAACAGGTTCAGTATGCTTTAAATAGATTTTATCAAAACCTATTTAAAGCACCATTTTTTCGATAGGACATACTAAAATACCTTCTGCTCCTTTTGCTTTTAATTCGTCTATAATTTCCCAAAAAGCATTTTTAGTAATTACAGTGTGCACAGAGCTCCAACCTTCTTCTGCCAATGGCAAAACCGTAGGACTTCTCATACCTGGCAACAATTTTAAGATACTTTCTAATTTATCATTTGGCGCATTTAATAGCACATATTTAGATTCTCTACCTTTTAAAACAGCTTGAATTCTAAATTGTATCGTCTTCAAAATAGCTCTTCTTTCATCAGAAATCTTAGAAGACATTGCTAAAACTGCTTCTGATTTTAATAAAACTTCAATCTCTTTTAAACCATTTTTAAATAAAGTACTTCCGCTAGAAACGATATCACAAATACCATCTGCCAAACCAATATTTGGTGCAATTTCTACAGAACCATTTATAATATGTAAGTCTGCTGTTATATTTTGCTCTTTTAAAAATTTCTTAACCGTTTCGGGATATGAAGTGGCAATTCGCATTCCGTTTAAATCTTTTAAACAACTTGCGTTAGATTCTTTAGGCACTGCAATTGAAACTTTACATTTAGAAAACCCCAAACGCTCTACAAACTCTAAATCGCCTCCTTTTTCAATTAAAACATTTTCACCAATAATAGCTGCATCTACTACTCCGTCTCTTAAATATTGAGGAATATCGCCATTTCTTAAATAAAAAACTTCTACAGGAAAGTTTCTTGCGGATGCTTTTAATTGATCTATTCCGTTGTCTATAGAAATTCCGATGTCTTTTAAAAGATTCATCGAATCTTCATTTAATCTTCCTGATTTTTGTACTGCAATTCTTAAATTAGTCATTTTTGTTTTGTTTGGTGCCTGAACAAATAGGGTTTAAAATTAAAAAACCCGCTTGATTTGCTCAAACGGGTTTATTAATATGTTGAATTTATTCAATACATCTTTAAATCGCTTGTGTGCAATTGTAAAAATGATGATGATGAAATTGAATAAAGCTCATGTTTTTATTTCTTGTTGCAAATATCTGAATTTTATTTAAGAATAACCAATTCAACTTTATAAAAATTAGTAGAAATTAGAATATTTATCAATTTCTTAACATTTGTTTAAAATTAGTAGAAAACAAAATTTCATCTTGTTATTTTTTACAATTATAAATACCAAACTTGACAAATGAAATATTATTTTTGCAACCATGGAAGACCTAAAACAAGTTACAAAGAAATTACAGCGTTCTGTGGCGGAAGCCATTCAGCAATATAGTATGATTGCAGATGGTGATAAAATTATGGTCTGCCTATCTGGCGGAAAAGATAGTTATGCAATGCTAGATATGCTGCTGTATTTCAAAAAAGTAGCGCCTATTTCGTTTGATATTATTGCTGTAAATTTAGATCAAAAACAACCTGGTTTTCCTGTGGAAGTCTTGCCTACCTACTTAACAAAACTTGGTGTAGATTATAAAATCATAGAAAAGAATACCTACAAAATTGTTATGGAAAAAACGCCCGAAGGCAAAACTACTTGTAGTTTGTGTTCGCGTTTACGAAGAGGCACTTTGTATGAAGCTGCCAAAGATTTAGGCTGTAACAAGTTGGCTTTGGGACATCATAGAAACGATATTTTAGAAACTTTCTTCTTAAACTTCTTTTTTTCTGGCAAACTAGAAACCATGCCGCCTAAATTTAAAAATGATGCAGGCGATTTAGTGGTGTTAAGACCTTTGGCTTTTTGCAAAGAAAGTGATATTGAGACTTATGCAGATTTTATGGACTTCCCTATTATTCCTTGTAATTTATGTGGTTCTCAAGAAAATTTACAACGCAACAATGTAAAGCAAATGATTACTGATTGGGAAACTGAATTCCCGAACAGAAATGCAATTATGATGAATGCTTTGCAGAATGTTTTTCCGTCGCATTTATTAGATAAAAAGCTGTATGATTTCGATACTTTAGAAAGTAAAGTTACTGAGGATGTGTGCTTATAAAAATGGTTTCTTAGTAATTACGCCAAAAACTAAACCTTTAAAACGAGCTATCAATGTTTTAAAAAACTTTTATTTTCATAGAATTTATTTTAAGCAACTAAGTACATAGCTTATATTTAACAAATTAAAAGACAAACACAAACAAAGAATCCAACAAACCTTACTACCTAAATGACTAAAAAACTTCTATTCGCATTCTTTTTAATGTATGCTTCGCTCTGCTCACAGGCACAAACTACAGACACTGCTAATGATTGGCTTGGAGAGTTAAAAGTAGGTATTCGAGTTCAAAAAACTCAAAAATTGTATTGGGAAAATGGATTTGCGGCAGACTTTACCAGTCCAAAAATTATTAATAACAAACTTCATTTGGGTTTTAGCTATGTAACCTCGAGATTAGGAAGTGCAATGGGTACAAATGCCATAAAGCAAGACAATTATGTAGTCAATTTTGGATACTTTTTTCGTGATCAAAAAAAATTACAACCTTTTACGCGCATCAATACCGGTTTTTTTTATGCAGATTATGAATCTGATATTTTTGATGAATTGCCAAACACAGCGTTGCTTTTTTCGTTAGATGCAGGTATCTCTTATAGACTAAAAGCACCTATTACGTTTCATTTAAGTGCTGGTTATAATTTTACATCAGGCTCTGGCGATCAAGGACCTGGCACTTTATATCCAATATATTATCAAATGAGTATTTTCTATACTATTCTAAATAAAAAATAACATGAGCACTACATATCTAAATTTTAAATTCATTTTAATTTGTTCTCTACTGTTTACTTGTTGTTCTAGTAATCCAGAAATTGACAATGCAACGATGTTAGACGGCGATCAAATTTTTGATGCATCTTTATACAATCCAGCGCAATACTTGGTTTCAAAAGCTATCGACAATCCAAGTGCAATTCAAAAAAATATGCCAGTTATTATTGCCGTTCACGGGTATTCTGCCGCTACTTTCGAATGGGATGAATTTAGAACTTACAGCAATGCAAATGCCGATATTTTAATTTCTCAAGTACTTTTAGGTGGTCATGGTCGTACGTATGAAGAATTTAAAAAATCTACATGGCGAGACTGGCAAGAACCAATTATGACAGAGTACAATGCGCTTATTGCAAAAGGATATACAAATATCAACTTTGCTGGTTCGTCCACGGCTTGTCCATTGGTATTAGATTTAATTCAAAAAGGTGCAATCACAGACAATGGAATGAAAAACATTTTTTTAATTGATCCTATTGTGATTCCTGCAGATAAATTATTAACACTTATTGGCTTTGTTGGACCCATGTTAGGTTATTTTGAATCTACAAACACAGCGACAGAAGAAAATTATTATTACCATTTTAGACCTCAAGAAACGTTAAACGAGTTAATGGATTTAATTGATAAAGTTCGTAAAAATCTTCAGAACGGATATCGATTGCCTTTAGGTACGCAAATGAAAGTGTACAAATCTATAAAGGATGATACTGCTGATGCAGTGAGTGCCGTTTTAATTTACAAAGGATTAAAAAAACAGGATGGTTCTGCTATTGAAGTCGAAATGATTGATTCTAATTTACATGTTTTTACGCGCTTGGATGGCCGAGATACTGTAACGCAAAAAGATCGCGACATGCAGAAACAAGTTTTTGATGATATGCTGCAATTACTTCAGCAATAGAAAAAAAATCATTTTAATAAAAAGGGTACTTATCTAAACCAACAACTTTTAGAGAATAGTAACAATGTCTCATTGGGTGATCCCGTTTTTGTGCGGGATTGTATCGAGATGCCGATACAATTTCGATGAAAAATCGAAATCACTCGAACTGACAACAAACGTAATTATTAACAACGATGTCACATCGAGTAATACCGTTTTTGGGCGGGATTGTATCGAGATGCCGATACAATTTCAATAATAAATCAAAATCACTCGAACTGAGAACAAACGTAATTACAAACAACATTGTCACATCGAGTAATCCCGTTTTTGGACGGGATTGTATCGAGATGCCGATACAATTTCAATAATAAATCAAAATCACTCGAACTGAGAACAAACGTAATTATTAACAACATTGTCACATCGAGTAATCCCGTTTTTGGACGGGATTGTATCGAGATGCCGATATAATTTCAATAATAAATCAAAATCACTTGAACTGACAACAAACGTAATTACTAACAACGCTGTCACATCGAGTTAATTTATACTAAACATAAAGCAAAAAGGATAGTTTGATATTGATATAGTAATACTATCTTTGCTGTACTAGTTACTTGTTTCTATTTAGTTTATTTTTAGACTTTTAAAACACTTTTTAAAGCAAGCAATTAAAACTAATTGGATACTGCTAATCTCTATGATTATTTTTAATCAAATATTTTTATTACTATATTATTTAACAACAACAATTCAAAAAAAATTGTCTCAAAACTTTAGCTATGAAAATTATTTTAAAATTTTTTATTACCCTGTTTATGCTCTTGCTTTCAAAGAGCCAATTTGCACAAGTTGGTATAGGTACTAATGGACCTGATTCTTCTTCTGCTTTAGAAGTCTTTTCTGACTCTAAAGGAATCTT
>NZ_MSCM01000001.1:1119793-1177869 GCF_002954665.1 Polaribacter glomeratus
AATGCCAAGATTAACAACAATTCAAAGAGATTCAATTGCATTGCCTGCAAATGGTTTAATGATTTTTAATAGTACCACAAATGATAGTGAACTAAATGTAGGTACGCCAAGTGTAGCCAATTGGATAGGAACTAAAAAGCCAGCGTTTCCTATGATTTATAGTGATAGTGGCATTAGTGAACTTATTACATCGGGCGCTGCTAGTTTAGCTGCATCAGACTTAACTGTATCCCCTTCTAAAGGATCTTTCCTTGCTTCATTTAATGCTCAAATGTCTGGTGCAACCTACACAACAAGTTCATTTGATTCTAGTATAGGGGTTACACATCTTAAAAACCTATATAATGAATTAACTGCTTATGCTGGGGGACAACCACACGGCTTAACTTTTGGTAGTGGAGAAACGTTAGCACCAGGTGTTTATGATGTTGCCGGAGGTCCATCAATTGCTGGTATACTCACATTGGCAGGTGGCACAGCTACCGCAAATCCTATTTTTATAATAAGAGCTACTGGTGCATTTACTACATCGGTGGGTACAAAGGTACTATTAACAGGTAATGCCAAACCAGAAAATATATATTGGGTTTGCGGTGCTGCCATGTCTACAGCAGCCAATACTATAATGAAAGGAACTATGTTAGGTGGTGGTGCGGGCGCGGGCGCAGTATCATTAGGTGCTGATTCTGAGCTTGAAGGTAGACTCTTTACAAGGTTAGGGGCAATAACCCTAGGAGCTAATGTTCTTATTAATTCGCCAATAGAGAACAATCCTGTTAATTTAGGAACCCTAGCTACATTTGCAATGTGGAGTTCTAGTGGCGGTGTTTCTGATGTAGCAACTGCCACAACAAATGGAGATGCTGGTACGGCAGCGGGCGTTTTATCAATGACTGGTATGCATACAGGAACAGCCTATCCGGCAGGTACACAAGGTGGTACAGTTAGTAATATTAGCACTACTACGTATAGCATCTTTGTAAATGGTATAGAAATTGAAAATTCTCGCAGAACCGTTAAACTAGAAAAAAGCTTAATATCCTTACAAACAATGGTAACGGTAGCTACAGATAATACTCCTGTAGAAGTTCGTTGGAGCGTTGATAAAGGGAGCGCAACGCTTACCAATAGATTCTTTTCGTTGGTACGTGCAGAACATTAATTTAATGCAATTAATCTTATAGATTTTAGAATGTTATACCTAGAGTTTTTTAGCCTAGTAGCCTTATGTATCTAATAAGTAACAGCGGTACAAATTATTATAATTCGTTTTTTAAAAAAGCCTTTTACTTACTGTTGTATCCATAGCTTCTAAAATATTTTTAAAACCGAAATGTTGTAAATACACGCTTTGCAGAACAACCTGAAGGCGTGTGTAAAAGGCCATAAAACTAAATTGTAAACCTCTTAAAAGTTCTTAAAAATAGGTACACTTTTTTTAGACTGATACAACATGTTTAGTACTTGTTAAAAACGAGCACTCTCAAAGTACAAGTGCCTACCTGTACCTGCAAGCAATATATAAAAGCAAAAAACCACCGCATAATAGCGGTGGTTTTTTAAATTTACCTTTAAAAGAAAATAGAATATACAACGTATAACCTAGCCTACTCTTTTAGAGCAGCACTCCAAGCCAATAACTCTTTCATGCCATTCATTTTATGTATAATTATGCCTTCATTATTTACTACAAATAAGGTTGGGGTGCCTATAACTGCATAATTTTTAAAATTAATGCCATGAAACCCTTGTAAGTCGCAATATTTTTTAGCCCATGGGTGCTGTGTTGCGGTAGTTTTAAATTCTTGCGCATCGGTATCTGAAGCCATAGAGATAATTTCGATGCCTTTGGTGGTAAGGTTTTTGTAATTGTCTTGAAGGCCTGCCATTAGTTCTTTACATGGACCACAACCAGATTGGTAAAAAACCAAAACACTATACTTATTGTTTAATTGTGCTAAATCGATAACTTTAGGTTGTTGTTGCTGCGCAACTGTTGCCGCTTCTTCGCCTACTAAGTGTACTACTAAAGAAGGTGCTTTACCCGTTAAATCTTTTTGATATACGCTTAAAACCCCGTTGTAGTTTTCTAATTTCTTAGCATTTTTAATTGCTGGGGTTAGTGCTGTAATAATACTATCTTTACCTACTTTTGTAAGCTCTTTAGTTAGTTGCTCCACAAATTCTGTGTACACCTTATCCGAAGAAATTCTATTTAAAATTGTTTTTGCATCCGCAGTAAACTGGGCATCGTTTTTAAGCACATTCGTTTGTAATTGTACCCAAGTATTTATAACGGCTCCCCAAAAATTAGAAGTATATAGCACCTTATACTCTAAGTTGTTTACAATAATAGCATTGATGTTTTTAGCTTTTAAAACTTCATCTTGACTAATAATAGTACCCAGACCTTTTGTAAGATTTATAATTTCTATAAAACGGGCTGCATATAAATTGGTGTTTTTTAGTTTCTTTACGTAGGTAGCGTATTCTTTTAAAATACGGTTGTATTCTTTGTTAAAACTACCATACAACGGCGTGTTTTTATCATACGCTCTGGTAGCCGCCAACATGGCGTCATGCTTGGCAAAAATGGCTTGTTGCTCTTTCTGGGCACTTTTTTCGAAAATATTTTCTTTGGTGTTTTTATAAATAATGCCCTGGGTTGTTGGCACAGCTTGTAAACAAGTTACAGAAAAATCTTCATTATTAATAACCAACTCTAAACCACCACCCGTTTTACTATTGGTAAGATACCACATGGCCATGCCTTTATAGCCTTTGTATTTTTCTAATATTTGAAGTTGCACTTTACCGTCTTTTGGTATGGTATCTTCTTGTAAAACAACGTGCTTATTGCCTTGCACAATTTTAAACTCATAAGTTTGACCTGCAAAATAAGGGAATTCTAAAGTAATGGTTTGGGCAGTTGCCCCAATACTAGTTATAAATAACGATATTAAAAAAAGATGTTTCAGCATATTATAAAGTTTTATGTACTAAAAATGAATGTAGTTTGTAAATCATAGCACCATTGTTTAAGGCTACAACATACCCATATTTAAAAAGTAGATTGTTTCTATCTTTAAGAAGTGTGTTGTACCTAATATTATAGGTTCTGTAATGCCGCAAGATACCTAAATAAGAATTAAGAGCTGCTCTTATTTGCAGTAAATTAGAATGTGTTGGAGCCGTGTTTTGTAAAAACAGTATATAGCTATGTACACAACTTTTAAAGTTAATCTTAGCCCTGTTAGAAACATACTTTCTATGAGGTTTAAGGGTAGCTCCTAAAAAATTTACACCTTTAGAAAAATGTTGTAAAAATATTTTTTTAGGATGCAATTGCAACCCCAATTGGGTTTTTAAATAGTTTTTACATACGGTAATTATTTTTTTTAAATATAAAATAGAAGGTGCCAGTATATAAAAATCATCTACATACCTGCCATAATACTTTATATTATGTTCTTTTTTTATAAAAGTATCAAAATTATGCAAATAGATATTACTAAAAAGTTGCGAGGTTAAATTGCCAATAGCTAGGCCGCAATTTGGTTTTGCAAAAAACAAACTTTTGCTTTTAGGCAGGCCATTCCAATCTGATCGTTTGCCTTTTATGGTACAGTTTTTAGTAGGATTACTAGCTAATATGGTATCTATTAAATAATACGACAAGTCTTTTATTGCTGGCTGTATAGTGTTTGCATTAGTAATAGTAGTTGTAAGTTGCTGCTGTAAAATAGTTTTATTGATACTCATAAAATAGCTTTGAATATCTAATTTTAAAACATAACAATTTTCTTTATAATTTTGGCTGCACTCTTTTATACTATCGTATAATCTTGAAATGCCGTAGTGAGTACCTTTGCCTTTTCTGCAACTATAACTGTCTTCTATAAATTGATTTTCAAAACTAGGATTGATGTAGTTGAATAACAAATGATGCACTACTCTGTCTCTAAAATGAGCTGCAAATATTTCTCTTTTAACGGGTTTATTAACTATAAAGCAAATACTAGGGCTAATGCTGTAAACTCTATTTACAATATCATTGTGCAATTGTATAAGATTAGACTCATAGTTAATTTCAAATTCTAATTGGTTAATGGTATTTCGTTTGTTTTTGCGCGCCTTATAATAGGCATTAAATAAATCTAGTAATAAAGTAGGTGCTGCTAACATTTTTATGTTTAATAAAATAATTAGTGTTCGTTTATAAATAGTATTAGTTTTATAAACCCTTTTAAAATAAAGGATAAAAAGATTTTTTTTAAATAACAACATGCTTTTTTTCAAAATAATTTAATTTAGACAACGTAGCTAATTTTATTTTAAGTGATAGCTGTTTGTTAAATAGTTAGCCCCAAGTCTTGATTCTTGGTTCTAAAAGCAGCGCAATCTTGCCTCTTTTATCTGCAAAAAATGAATAATAATAATAATATAGATTTGTGTTAAATGCTGAGACGCAACGCACAGAGAACCCGTTTGTACGGTTGTTGTTGTTGTTCGTGTTGGCATTGCTACTGTTAAAGTTGCCGTTGTTAGCGTTAGTGCTACCATTCTCTGTACTACTCCAATAGTTGCCGTTGTTGCCACGGTTGTTCAACGTTCCATTACTGTTGTTGCGATAGCCGGCAGCCGGCCATAAAAAAGCAAGCACTTGATGACGTAACTCACAAAACGATTTTTTTAATATCGTATTTACTTGTAAGTAGCTTGCTGAATTTAACGAGCCTCTCTTATAAAGCAATTGCCTTATAAAACTCTCACTCATTCAAATCTGGATTATTACTTATTCTAAACTATATTTTTGCCACGCTACTAGTTGTTTACTAATGCTTTCTACATACAAATTAGCCTGTACAAAATCATTTAATGTAAACTGTTTTAAATCGTTGGCTAAGCGCATTAAAAGCCGTACTACTTCAAGATTCTCTCTTGCATTACTAAGTAATACTTTTTTTTGAACCCTACAATTAGCTCTATAAACATTAGTTATTAGCGCCACTAACTCCTGTTTTATTGTTTCACCTAGTGTATGCCTGTAATCTCTATCCATATTTTTACTACATCTAAACAATAGTAATAACAAATCATAAGAGGCTTTGTAAACTGGTAAATTATCATAAGTTGCCATAGTTAATTCTAATTTTTAATTCATTAATAAAAAGCATTGCTTCTACAGGCGTTTTGTTTATACAATCGAAAAAAGAAATACTTTCAATAATTTCTTGCTGTATATTCTTATTTATAGCAGTGGGTTTTGCCGCTACTGCCGCACTAGTTAAATTGTTTTTCCAAATTTCAAATTTTGATATTTCTATGGGGATTATAGTATTGAAGCTTATAAAAGCATCTTGCCGTGTAACTGCACTTATGTTTTGGTTTTCTAACAAAGCATCCACTTTAGAGAACCCTATTTGAACCACCTCCTTATTCATTTTTTTATACCTTTTTTTGGTGGGTTTATAACCCTTTAGTAGCCATACATAATAAGCACTTTGCTCATAAGCTAACCAAAAAACACCCTCTTTATATAGATTTACCCTAAAAACGGAAGAATGTTTTATTTTTTCATTAATACTAGCCATTGTTATGTCTTTTTTTTTAAAAATACCACTTGCTATAAAACAAGTGGTATTTAAAAATAGTAAAATAAAATTGACCGCTTCGCGGTTTTGCTTAAATAGTCAAATAGACAAAATAAGACGAATTATTCTGAGACGCAACGCACAGAGAACCCGGTTGTACGGTTGGTGTTGCTGTTCGGGTAGGCATTGCTACTGTTAAAGGCGCCGTAGTTAGCGTTAGTGCTACCATCCTCTGTACTACTCCAATAGTAGCCGCTGCCGCCACGGTTGGGCAACGTTCCATTGCTGCCGCTGCGATAGCCGGCAGCCGGCAAAGTAAGTTTGTTTGCCTCAGAACCAAACTGCTTTGCAGAACCAAAGTTTGTAGTGCTATTGATAAATGTACCAATATTGGTTGTCGTGTTGTTAGCAAAAACAGCAACCCATTGTGCTTTGGTGGGTACTCTAAAGCCAGCAGGGCAAGGATCGTTTGTTGTTTTAGTAGCATCAATCCAAGAACCGTTGGCAGCACCTGTACTATTCCAGCCATCAATAGCACCGCCAGATGTATAAGCAGTAGCTACATGAACTTTTTTACCCCATTGGTAGTAGTAACCATGTATACCCTGCACAGGCGTATCTGCAGCTAAAGTGGTATCTGCACCTAAATTGTGTGCCAAAAAGGTTGCAGTAGTGCTGTTACCCATGTTTACATTAACCGTAGGTATTGATCCTACTGAATTTGAAGCTATACTTGCCAAACTTGTTCCAATGCCATTGGTAGCCGTAACCGTAAAGGTATAAGCGGTACCATTAGTTAAACCCGTAACAGTAATACTACCACTACCAGATTGACTTAATATACCCGTAAAGCCTCCTGGGCTTGAGGTTGCCGTATACGAGGTAATCGATGAACCACCATTACTTGCCGGAGCAGTAAAAGGAACTACTGCTTGCCCAGAAGAAAAAGTAACTGTTCCTATTGCTGGGGCATCTGGAACCGATACTGGTGTTACTGAATTTGAAACTGTACTTGCCAAACTTGTTCCAATGCCATTGGTAGCACTAACCGTAAAGGTATAAGCGGTACCATTAGTTAAACCCGTAACAGTAATACTACCACTACCAGATTGACTTAATATACCCGTAAAGCCTGCTGGGCTTGAGGTTGCCGTATACGAGGTAATCGATGAACCACCATTACTTGCCGGAGCAGTAAAAGGAACTACTGCTTGCCCAGAAGAAAAAGTAACTGTTCCTATTGCTGGGGCATCTGGAACAATACCAAAACTTCCAAGAGCAACTACACCCCAGTTAGAACCGTCATGAACTAAAAATTTTCCTCCATCATAATCTGTAACAAATACAAGTAATCCATTTATTGGATTTGATATAGCTTGGAGTTGGGTAAGCGTCATTCTTGGCATAAGGAGACCACCAGTGGTAGAGGTAATATCTAATGCCGCAGAAGCGTCTGGGGTACTTGTACCAATACCAACTTGGGCAAAACTTGCAAAACTTGTTGCAAGTACTGCAACTAATAATAATAATAATTTTTTCATCTTTATTTGTTTTTAAATGAAATTAATAAAAAATTGTACTAAATACATTCTATAGTACTTTGTGTTTAATGAGGTATACTAGAACCCCAAAAATAGAATAGCACTGCTGTGTATATAAAATATTTGTAGTGCTTATAAATGCTTGTGTATGTATAAAAAAGCACTATTGACCGGCAAATAATCAAGAGCGTTTCATTTTTAGAATCAAGAACCAATACTTAATGCTAACTATCTAAAAAACAGCGCTATTTTAAAATAAAAATGGCACTTATTACTCTTTTTAAAATGAGCTATAAATACAAGCTACTATTTAAAAAAAACATTACACTTTACTATTTATTAATACTCCTAAAATTAAAATAGTTTTAATAGCGCAACAATGATTAAAAATATAGCTTTCTATTGCCAAGCATTTTCTTTTTATACCTATTTATAGCGCCATAAACACAAGCAACCTTGCTGTAACAATGGCATTTTTTTATGTATTTGCACATTGGGCTGTGAAACGCTTTAGCATTATAAACCGGCAAGTATGTTGTATTTACTGTCTTCTTTTTTTAAAAAAAAGAAACACTTTGTTAAAAAGGTGGCGGCAGCGAATAATAACCGCTTAATACGGGTATTTTATGATGTAGATTTATATAATAATTGGTGTACACAATACGCTTGTTGTCTTTAAAAAAACGTTGTAAAATTAGTTGCGTTTGGTTGGTTTGTTTTTTAACCTTAGCAGCAACTTTAGGTTGTTGTTGGGCTATTATTACTGCAATATCCAAACCATTGCCCTTATATAACCATATATTTCTAGGATCGCGTATATCTTTTAAAGACCAACTACGCATAACAAAAGAGGTTTCCTTTTTAATAGCTTGTATACTGGCTTTTGGCAGGGTCGTAATAAGTTTCTCGTTTTTAGAAAGTGCTTTTTTATTTGATAAATAAATTACTTTTGCAGCGATATTTGTACCTGCATAAAAAACAGTTTTTTCTTTTACATAGATGCTGCCTGTTGTTTGTGCTTTGGGTTGCGTAGTTACATATATTTGTTCTATGCCTGTTATGGTAGTGCCATCTTGTATAAAAAAAGAAACCTTATTATTTTGAGAAAAAACAGCAAACAACCAGAACACCCCAATAAGAGTGCACAGTATCTTTTTATGTGTTTGGCTATTTATGCTCATTTTTTTTACTAATAACTTAAATGCATGCTGCTTTACAACTTCTTTTTTGTTTTACTTTATGTATGTATTCTCGGTTGCATTTGTAATGATGCGTTCTTAGATACTTTTGTCAACACTATTTTGTTAGTACCTGCTATCTTTTTTTTTAAAACTTTGGTATGCACTTCCTTATTTAATAACACACTGGGTTTCGTTTTAGCGTATTTATTCTTTTATTAAACACTAATTCTTAGGGCCTTCTTAAAAGCATACTCACATTAGTTTTTCTTTTTCTGCCTTTACGTTTGTCCAAAATACTAGCTCAGCTTTTTTTTTACTATCATAACTTTCCTGCATCCTTTGTGCTATATACAGATCCATACAAACAAACAGGTGCTCTTTGTAGTTAAACAGTTTGTTTAGAATTAACTCTAACATGTTATATATTTCTATCGCTTTTTCTTTTGGTGTTGTATGCATGTCCATTTTTTATTTTAATAAACCCCTATTAGTTTATACAACTTTCGTTATTGGTTGTTATTTAATCTTTTTTACCACGTACAGCAAACACATTCTTTTTGCACTTCGTATCGCACTGGCTTTCCGCCGCCATATAAAACGGTTCAATAAGAGCCGCATTGGTTATTTTTTTAATTAATTTAATAGTGGTTTTCCATTCATCAGCATTAGTAAGATGCTTTCTATTGTTTTCTGTCCAATATGTACTAGCCATATTGCGTATTAAGCTTATTTCTTCTCTGCTAAATTCCATCTTAAATATCGTTTAGGTATTCCTTAAAAAACTGATACTAAAAATAATACGGCTATTATTCTACTATTGATTGATGCATTATTGCTATTAGAATAGTAGTACTATAAACGGCTATTAACTAGTTTATTACGCTTCTAGCATCGTTTATTGTTGACTCACTTTTGTTGTAAAGCCTGTGGTATCCCATTTTACCCTTATATATTTTTTAAGTATAACATTGTTATATTATACTTTTACACTATTTAGTATTATTTTAAAACCGTATTTTATTTTTAGTAAGTACACTATGGCTGTGTTAAATCTTAACTACATACACAAGCCTAATTTTTTATACAAAAACAGCATCTGTTAACAAAATTGATACTACACCAAAAAGTGCGCTTATAGCTAGCTTTTAGGATACTTAAAAAGCACTACTTATCATATAAATCTAATTTATGTATTAGTACTTGATACTTAAAAAAAACTAAAAATTTAGATCTACATTTAAAACACTTATACAACCTACTGCCTGGCAATAGTTTGTAATAAAAATTTCTGTGAGCTCTTTTTAACAATGATTTATCTTCTGTTTTACAATTGGGACACATGTTATTTTATATTTACATTTCAAAGACACCCAATTAAGGATCTTTATTTATTATATGCCATTACTGACCGTATTCTTATTTTCTTCTACTGTTTATTAAGTACTATTAGCTAATAACTTATTTCTTATTAATTTATAAAGAGCCTCTTAAGCTTATAACTAAAACTATTATAGATTTGATAAATGCTCTTATAATACCAGATTCTATGAATTTATAAATGGTACAATTCTATTTTAAGTGATCGCTAGCTGCCAAATAGTTAGGGTAAAGTATTGTTTTCTATACTGCTGTGGCAAGTTGGTTCTAAAAGCGTAGCAATCGTGTCTCTTTTGTAGGCCAACAATAACTTAATATACAGGACTATTCAAAAAATAATACGTTAACAAGCCTATTATAAAAAAACCAAGCACTATTACACTAGCAAGTGCAAAGTATACATAGGGCAAATAGAAAGCGGGATCTACTACCTTCTTACTTTTAACAACTTTCTCTTTATTAAACGAATTAGGGTTTTCAAGTGTTTTAAAAGTAGTACCTATTCCGTATAAAAAACCCTTATCGAAATCAGTCTTTTCTGTTTTATTTTGCAGGCTTAAAGCATATACAAAATCTTTTTTATTCATAATTATAGTTTTTAAGCATTCTAAATTTAAAAAATCAACCCACCGTTTGCAACTCAATTAGTGTTGCTTTTATAACTACTATCTTATTTTCTAAATAAATTTTATAGTTTAAAAACGCCACATATTTAGTACTACAGCTAAAACATTTATAAAGCCTACTACCTGGTAGTAACTTAAATATTATTTTTTTTTGACATCTTATTAGTGTCAATTTATTTTGGTTTTTACACGTAGGACACATCTATTTATTATATTTTATAGTACCCAAGCAACTAAATTTGCTGCCCATTTTGGGTGTACTATTATTTTTAGTGTTTTTATATAAAACTGGCTTAGTACGTGCGCTTTTTACAAAATTATAGAACTACTTGTGTTTACAACTGTATACTTTAACTAGGTTTGCGAAACACCAGCTATAGCGGTATTACTACAATACCAAAAGATACGTTTCATGTACCATTAAAGTTCATATAAATTTACCTTTACTACTTTCTGTGTTTCGCGTGCATACTATCTCTTTTTTATAAGTTTATAGCTTATATTTTAACCCTATTGTAAATTGATTGTGCGATACCATAGAGCTACTATTATCAGGAAGCATTTTGTAAGTATCTTGCATTACTAGCCCAAAATTAGACTCTCTAAACCAGAAGATTACCCCCCCTGTAAAGTTTGCAGACATTGTAGTACTCGAACTTTTTATAGTATTAGGAGCACTAATAAAACTTGTACCAATACCTAAAAAGGGCGTAGCAAATTGATAGCCTTGCTCCCCTACATCTAGATTGTTAAAAACGTACCCTCCGCTAAGGTTTGCCGAAAAGTAGTTTAAATAGTTTTCCCAAAGACCACCTGCATTTTTTAAAGTACTAAAAGTTATGCCCGCTGCGGTATAGAAATTTGTACTAAATTGTCTTGTAACCCCTAAATTTAAACCAACAATTATATTATCTATTACGCTTAATTTTGGCGTATTGTAAAGTTTAGTTGTTCCAAAACCAAGGTCTATTTGCCAAGTTCCGGCATTTGTTTGGATACTTTCTTGCACTGCTTCTTTACTTTCTTTTTGTGTGTACCCTAAGGTAGACACAAAAAGAAATAAGACTAAACTAAAATTTTTTATCATTATATTTATGATTGTATTTGTTATTAAATGAATTACATTATATCAAGCGAGAAAACTTATTTTTAGTTTTATGAAAACTTAAGTTTTTAAACTTTACTCTGCCCCCGTGGCAGAGCGACAAAGAATCCTATCGATTAAAAATCTCCTCCAGATCCCGGCGCATCTGCCGCACTAGCAGCTTGTGCTTTTTGTGGGTTTAAAATCATATAGGTACCTAATGCTGTTAATGCAGCATATTTACTGTAAGACCCTATCTTTTTTAAGGCATCTTTTCTGGTCAAACCTTCTGTTGTATTTTGTAATTTATCTGTTTTACTCATTTATTTAATAATTTTAAAATTACATTGATATCTAATGTATATGTTGTTTTTATAAAAAAAATTAATCTATAATAATTTTTTTTGTTTGTATTGCTCCGTTTGCTATAAGCTGAATCACATAAACACCAGCTGCTAAATTTTTTGGTAAGGCAATATCATTTACAGTTTGCATTTTAAAATTAGAAGACAAAACTTCTTTACCCAGAATTGTGTGCATTTTTACAACGGCACTGCCATTTTGTTGTAACCCTGAAACTCTTAAATTAGTATTACTTGTTTTGTACATGTTCACAGTTGTAACTACACCTAAATTTTCTGCACTTAATACACTCTTTTTAGAAGTATGCAGATAAAAACGACCAATACCATTTAAAGCATCCTTTGTAGTTACTTTGTATGAAGCCGTTGTAATATCTGTAAATATTTGCGCCTCTTTGTCTTCTAAAAAAACCTTTACACCGTCTGGTAAATTAATTACTTCAGCACTAAAAGTTAAATCTTTATTAGTTGACGCTTTAATAGACATAGGCACAATATCAGTTTCGTAATCATCATTTGATAAGCACTGTACTGCAAAGTTAATACCCTTGCTGTCAGCAACTAAATGTGTATCTATGGCAAGCGTTGGCGTAGCATCTTCATACGTACCTGCATCATAGCCAACATCTAAACCCGCAGTTGTATTGCTAAAATACTTAAGGTTTGTTTTCTTAGTAACTTTATCGCTATGTAAACTAATTATAATTTGAGGCGTACCACCTGTTTTTAATAAGTTTAATTTAATGCCCACTTGTTCTGTTTGTAGGTTTTTTGGAAATGTAAAATTCAAATTACTATTATCAACAGCGCGTACCACAAAAGCTTGGCCTGGTATTAAACTAAAAGCGTCTGCAGAGTGGTTAAAAGGTAAATATGCTGTACCATCCCAAAAATACAAAGCAGCAAATTCTGCACCTAATTTGCTTATATTTTGTTTTAGAATATTATTGGTATTATTAGCCCCATTGTTTAAAGGTAGAAATGAAGGATATGGATTACCTACAACAGACCATTTATGACCAGTTTGCCCTGTTATATCGACCAGCACATCCGATGAAGCCATTGCACCTTTAAAAATATAATGACCAGCCTCACTTCTTAAGTTTGAATACCCTTTACCAGTTACAAAATTACCTGCGTCTGCAGCTGCTAACGGCCCCGCCGTTGAAGTGTAATACTCCCATCTCTCACCCGCTGCTTTTGTATTATTATACTTAGAAACACCGTATTTATTGCTAACACTTAAACGAATAGCGTTTGCAGCGTTGGTTGCGAAAGCATTAATACTTTGTGTAGTTACAGGCGCTGAAACCAAATGCCAATTAGCATCAGGTATATATTTTTGATAACTAATGTCTCCAGTAGCTATGCCAGAAACAAGTAAAGAGCCACTATTTGTAGCATTTGAGCTTATAGACAAATCTCCTGCCGCATCAACAATTAAATTGTTGTTTACGTATACAGCACTTTTAGGAGAGATATAAAGAGAACCTCCATTATAAACATGAAGCTCTTGGGACTTCATTTGCTGAACTACCGTTAAGGCAATTACAAACGAAAATAAATTACATATTCTTATCATAAATTTTTACTTATTAATTGTTGTTTATACTCACACTGCAAATTTCTTAACTAACAATAATTAATAGGTGTTCAAATAGAATACAAAAGATCTTTAAGGGATTTTAAAACGACTCAAAATGAATAGATAGGTACTTTAATTATTATTCAAAAATAGTTACACAATTAATTAAATAATAAATGATGTAAAGTATATTGAACTTAAGCATCAATAGCACCAATGCCAAAAGTCATGTATATTTGAACATCTATACTGAGGAATTCTATATTTCTAACACCTTTAAATATGCTCTAAATGCTTTAATTTTTGCATTGAAAGATTCCGCAGATGCTTTTGTTATCAAAATAGTTTGGGATATTATGATAGTGTATAAACATTATTATTAATGAATCCTTTAAACTGAGCCTGCCTTACCTTTTTATGCCATTTAGCAAACCGTATTAGTGCTTTGTTTTTATCCTTTGTTTATTATATGTACCAAATAAATTTTTGCATTGTTTTTAAACTTTTTCTATAACTGGTTGTTTTTTAAATAGTATTTTAGCGCTGTTGTGTTTACTTGTTGTCCATATACCATTGGGTTTCACTATTGTCCGACAAAAGAATCAGGATCGTTTCACTTTTAGAATCAAGAAACAAGACTTGATACTAACTATCTAAAAAACAGCTATATTTTAAAATAGAAATTGCATTTATTTATCCTATTAAAATGAACTCTAAATTCAAGCTAATATTTAAAAAAGACGTTAAACTTTTACTATTTACTGCTATTCCTGAAATTAAAATAGTTTTAATAGAACAATAATGATAGGGTTTATCTCATATATGATTGTTGCAGCTAAAAGGTTCAAACTTGCTTTGCTTTTAGCACCAACCTACTGGTAATCAATGAACCAAGATTTAATATTACCTATTTAACAAACAGGGATAACTTAAAATGAAATTAGCTACTTTATTTTTATGAAATTATTTTAAAAAAGCGAAGTGTCCATTAAAAACAGTTACTTAAAGAGTGTTAATTAAACTAAAAATATTTTTAATAGGTCACTAATGAAAGTGAATGTCTACTTCTAGCTAATAATTATTTTAGCATATCGCCATTTGGTAGTAGTTCATATAAATATTTTAAAGAGTTGTCTCTAGCGTGTTCTATTGTGTCATTTTCTTTATCTAATGTATCCTAATAGTGCTTAATTGTAATTATTAAAACGCAGCTGTATGTTATTTAAATAGGTTTAAATACTTGAAAGAAAAGAGTTTTCGCATTCCTATTTTTTATTTTCATATTTTTGATAGTTAAATAAAATAAAATAATGTATTTTGCAGCAAGTTATAATTGCATAAAGCAATTTTTACTGGTCATAAAAAAAAGTTTTAAATAAACAATTATTTTATAACAAGTACCATTAAAATTTATCTATTTCTTTAATTTAAAGGTAGTTATTTTAAATGTCCCCCACTCATATATTTTATATTGTGTTTTTATTTTAAAGACACTTTTAAACAATCTATAAAAAATAAATGAACACTGAATTTTTCATAACTTCTTGTTATTTAAACAAACTATCAATGTTTAAATTACATCTAAATTTAAAAGTATTCAAAAAATCAGAATACAGAACGTTATCGTCTATAATAATTTTTATTTTTTATATAAAAAAATCAATACCACTCTCTAAAAAGAAAAAAGTCGCTCCTAAGAAAAACGACAATATTTTGAAGTTATACGAAACTTAATTAGCAAAATATATTACAATTTCTCCTTAAAAAAACAACACTTATCTCTTAGTGTTATACAGTAAATCATTATTTTTTTTAGTATAGCTTTAAATTAAAAACATCGTAATAAATTATTTTTATGAATTAAAAATAATTTAAGTGTAGGTGTTATCGTGTATCATTTATATTTTTTAAAAATGTTGAAAATAAATATAAGTACTAGATTAAGAGCTACATAACAAAAATAATTTCACCAAAAATTAAAGCCCATATAATTGAATACAATATAACTATAGCAATTTAACTACTTAAACCGTTTTTATTAAAAAATAGCTTCGTTATTTAGAAATACTAGTAAAATTAATAATTTATTGTTATTAAATACTTCAAATATTATCTGATTAAACACAGAATTAAAACAGTTAAAACCTCTTTATGTGTCTTAAAATTTAAAATTAAATAAAACTATGAAATATTTACTCCTCCTCCTTTTTTCCTTACATTTTTCTGCACATTCACAAAGTTCAAAGAATGCGAATCAAGTAGCCACTGTTTTAGAATTTTCATCAAAATTAATAAAAGAAATTAAGACGTTACCAATAGACACTATTCAAAAAAGAAGTCTTTATTTACTATCACTTATTAATAATAATAATAAAATAGATACTATTTCATCTATTCAACATGCAAGGTTAAAAGCATCATTAAATGTTATGGCTTTATATGCTACCAAAGATAAATTGGATTCTGTTAAATATTACAGAAACAGCATCATAAAAAACATATTTAAAGATTCTTTAAAATTAAATTTTGATTATAACAAAATATTAGCATTTTCTGAATTTTATTATGCAGGAATAGAAGAGAAAAAATTAAATTATTCCGCAGCATTAGAGGCATACTACACTGCTTTTAATTTATTTAAAAGAACTAAAGACAAGCAAAAAACATTAACATGCCTTATAGAACTTATCAATTTACATTTAGTTACTAAAAATATAAGTTTAGCATACAGTACTTTTGACACATTAAATGAAATTTTTAATGAGTATCAATTAAACCCTTTGATAGAATTAGACCCCTTATTAGGTAATCACATTCTTTTAGTTCATGGAAAGATTCTTTATGAAGACAAAAAATATAAACAATCTTTAGAAGTATTAAAAAATATAAACAAAAAATTATATAAATTAAACAGCCCTTATCTATTCGCATATAATAATGCAATTAGCTATACTTATTTAGGTAATCATAAAATAGATTCTGCATTGATATTTGCAAAAAAAAATAGCAATGTGGCAGAACTTCCTTTGGAATACCTTTTTAGCAAAAATAAATTATTCTCCCAGATATACATAGCCAAGAAAGAGTATAAAACTGCTGAAAAATATATTGATACAACTTTAAAAGTGTTAAAAGGATCTAACATGTCTTCGCATTCATATATTTATGATATAATGTCTAAAATTGAGGAAAATAAGGGGAATTACAAAAAAGCATTTCAATATTATACACAATATAAAGTTATAGAAGATTCTATAAACTCTTTAGAATTAGAAAGAAAAGGGATTCTTATTAATTATAGTATTAGAAAAGAGTTAGTGCACTTTAAAGAAAGTACTAAAATTAGAGAAACGCTTTTTAAAAAAAATACAGACATTCTTCTTCTAGTTATGGTATTAATTGTGGTAGTTATATTAAGTGCTTTTACTATAATTTCTATACATAAAAAAGAAAAGCGCCGTAAATTAAAACTTGAACTCGAATTTGTTAAAAAAACAGCCAAAGAAAGAAAGAAGTTCTTAGAAAACTTATCTCATGAAATAAGAACACCCATTTCTATTATAATTGGGTATTTAAACTTAATCAAGAATAATAGTATGAATACTGACAAAATTGTTTCGTATTCAGAAAAAACGATTGATACCAGTGAACACATGATTGATTCTTTGAATAATTTTTTGACCCTCTCTAAATTAAACGTTGTTGAATTAAAAGCTAAAAAAACGCTGAAGCCATTTCGAAACTTCGTAGAGGAACTTGTTTTTTCTTTTGAAGCCTGTGCGAACTTAAAAAATCAAGGTCTGTATTACAAATCGAATATAAAAACAGAAGTTTCTATTGATTTTGAGTATGAATATCTTAATAAAATAATATGCAACCTAATAATGAATGCTATTAAGTATACGAATACCGAAAAGACTATTTATGTGACCTCTAATATCGAAGAAAAATATTATATCCTTACGGTTATAGATGAGGGCGTAGGTATTTCAATAAATGAATTAGATACTATTTTTAATCGTTTTCAACAAACAGAAAAAAACTCTGAGAATGGTGGTTTTGGTATTGGGCTTTCTTTGGTGCATGAACTAGTAACAGTATTAAATGGAATTGTTAGCGTAAAAAGTGAACCAGATATTGGTAGTATTTTTACCGTACAGATCCCTTTAGAAATACCCCACCAATCTCTTTATGTGTGCACGGTAGCCCAAGAGTACCAATGTGTGCATGCCGTTAGAATGCACCCCAAAGTGTCTGTTAAGAATAATTTACCAAAAGCATTAATTGTAGATGATAATATTGAAATGATTTCTTATTATAAAGACTTGCTAGATACTAAGTTAAACTGCACATTTGCATTTAATGGAGTAAAGGGCTTAGAAATAGCTAAACAGCAACAGTTTGATATTGTAATCTCTGATTATAAAATGCCTCAAATGAACGGTTTTGAGTTTAAAGCAGCACTAAATAAACTAGAGAACTACAAGAATATTCCGTTTATAATGATAACGGCAACGCCATTAATCATTTATGAAACTATCGAATTAAGTATTGGCATAGACGATTGTATTACAAAACCTTTTAAGAATGAAGAGCTTTTAGCAAGAGTTCATAATTTACTTGAAAATACCATTTATAAAAATAAAGTTAAGAATATAGATAAAGATATTGTCGATTTTAGTGGGTCTTTTTCAGTGTTAATGGAAAAAATTAATCGTATTATTATTTTAAATATTGCAAATGAAGCGTTTAGTGTTAAAAATTTAGCCAAAGAGTGTGCTTTTTCACAGCAACATTTATCACTAATATTAAAAAAGAATACTGGCTTAACGCCTGGAAAACTTATATTAGAAATTCGTTTATTAAAGGCGTACGAGTATATTTTAAACCAAACCTATCAAACTTTAAATGAAGTTATTTATGCAGTGGGCTTAAACAGTAGAACGTACTTTAACAAAGTGTTTTTAAAAAGATTTGGTATTAAACCAAATGATCTATTAAAAAAAACGAATTAAAAATGAGATAAAATGATTTTTGCTTTTATACCCATTAGTGTACAATTAAAAAATATTTTAGTTTGATAAAACTTCTTAGAATAAGTGGTTCTGCGTTTTTTTTAATCGATAGAATTCCCCGATGCTTTGCGTCGATAGTCAAGAGTAAAGTTTAAAAACCTTGGTTTTCATTAAACTAAAAATACGCTTCTTTCCGCTTGATACCTCGATAGCTCTACTTCGAGGTTGTTCATGGATACCTCTCACTTTGTTAAATAATTTTAACAAGATAACACAGAGCGTTTTATTTTAAGTTGTATTTGTTTGTCAGGTAGTTAGAATAAAGTAGTAGTTTCTTGGGTCTAAAAGTGATGCGGTCTTGAGTCTTTTATAGCGCAACAATGATTAAAAATTAAAAAAATTAATTTATAAAAAACCAAGTCTTTAGTACTAAGTTTATAGTGATAAAAAGGGCAGTGCAAATAATATGTAAACCCCCGTTAACATACGTATTTGCGGAGATCTGCCCTTTACAATAAAACCAAACTTCTATACATCAAAATTAGGTGATTTGTACTTGATCTGTATATGTAAAGTGAATAGTAACTAACTGTATTTACTAATTAATGTCCCAAAAAGAATATTTTTGTACTTAATTTTAAATTAAGCGCTCTTTTAAATTGAAAAAATTATAATTGATCAAAAATCGATTTGTTTTAAAAATATTTAAACAATTATTAACCCGTTCTGCGATTTGAGTTAAAAAACTTATTGGAATGACACATCGAGTAATCCCGTTTTTGTGCGGGATTTTATCGATATGCAATTATAAATTATTTCTACATAACGGTTCTCGATACAATTTCGATGAAAAATCGAAATCACTCGAACTGACAACAATCGTAACTATAAAAAACGCTGTCACATCGAGTGATGCCGTTTTTGAGCGGGATTGTATCGAGATGCCGATACAATTTCGATGAAAAATAGAAATCACTCGAACTGGCAACAAACGTAATTACTAACAACATTGTCACATCGAGTAATCCCGTTTTTGAGCGGGATTGTATCGAGATGCAGTTATAAATTAACCTACAACAACCTACCTTCTTTGTAAACATCGATACCCGCTTGTAATTTTCTTTTTAATTTTAAAGACGGCTGATAATTAACATGAAATTTCTTGATGTTTCTTTTAACACTTAATAGTTCTGGCGTTTCTGCTGCGGTGCCTTTAAAACCCATTTTAAACTTGCCAACATCGCCTAAATCTACAATTTTGCCATCCCTTAAAAAAAAATCTAATTTTGTTCCCAACGCAATTAGCACCGCTTTTACATCTACACTATGCAATGTGCACTCCTGGCTAATGTATTCGCTTAGGCTATCTAAATCTATAGTACCTGTATTTACTGCCTGTAAAATATATTGATTTTTTTTATCGCCAATATTATTGCTCCTTTTGGTAATTCTGTATCGTAATGCCATATTTTAAATTTAATTTCTGTATCTTGCTCTACCTATTTAGACACTTGGTTTCTACAAGTTACAATTTAACAATATACTTTTATTAATTTTATTGTACAAGTTTTACAAATTTATTGTACAACTTTTATACATTTATTGTACAATAATTATACAAAACCTTAGCTGCAAACAAGTAAAACCTTATAAGCTTTGTACTAAAACCTTATAAGCAACTAAGTAAAAGTTTATACACAATTAAAAGCATTGTTAGTAAGCTCATTTTATATTGCTATTAAATCATAAAAAAGACTATTTTTAAACTTTAATTGCTAGAAAATATAATTGACACATGACTTTAGAGAGCTATATAGACAACCTAAACCAAAGGTATACACTTGGTAACGCAACAGAACATACTTTTAGAGGCGATTTACAACAACTATTAGAAACCATTTTACCAGATATTAGAGCAACCAACGAGCCTAAAAGGCAATCTTGTGGTGCACCAGATTATATTTTAACTAAAAAAGACATTCCAGTTGGGTTTATAGAGGCGAAAGATATTGGCGATAAAGATTTAGAGGGTAAAAAGAAAACGGGTAATAAAGAACAGTTTGATAGATACAAGGCTTCTTTAACCAACCTTATTTTTACCGATTATTTAGATTTTCATATCTACCAAGATGGTGCGTTTATTACCAAAATTGCCATTGCAGAAGTAGTAAATAATCAAATAAAACCCATTAAAGAAAACTTTGAAACTTTTACCAATCTTCTTAAAGATTTTGCAACGCATGTTGGCCAAACTATAAAAAGTTCTAAAAAGTTGGCAGAAATGATGGCGGGTAAAGCGCGCTTATTGTCTGATGTTATTGAAAAAGCACTAACGAGTGACGAAAACCATCAAGAAGATAGTACTCTTAAAGAGCAAATGTTGGCTTTTAAAGATATTTTAATTCATGATATTACACCCAAAGGTTTTGCAGATGTATATGCACAAACAATTGCGTATGGCATGTTTGCTGCTCGTTTGCACGACCCTACTTTAGATACGTTTAGCCGTCAAGAAGCAGCAGAACTCATTCCTAAATCGAACCCGTTTTTAAGAAAATTGTTTGGGTACATTGCCGGACCCGATATTGATGACCGTATTAAATGGATTGTAGAAAACTTATCAGAAATCTTTTTAGCGTGTAACGTAGAAGATATTTTAAAGAATTATGGGAAATCTACCAAAATGGAAGACCCAATTATCCATTTTTATGAAACCTTTTTAGCAGAATACGACCCAAAACTGCGTAAAGCAAGAGGTGTTTGGTACACGCCTGCGCCTATTGTAAACTTTATTGTGCGTGCGGTTGATGATATTTTAAAAACCGAGTTTAACCTACCGCAAGGTTTGGCAGACAGCTCTAAAACTACCGTAAAAGTACAAACGGATATTGCCAATAAAAACTTTAAAAGTGGTTATACAGAAGTAGAAAAAGAAGTACATAAAGTGCAAATTTTAGACCCAGCAACGGGAACAGGAACCTTTTTGGCGGAAGTTATAAAACACGTTCATAAAAAGTTTAAAGGGCAAGAAGGCATTTGGAGCAGCTACGCAGAAAACAATTTATTGCCTCGTTTAAATGGATTTGAATTGCTGATGGCTTCTTATGCAATGGCTCACTTACAAATAGACTTATTGTTAAAAGAAACGGGATTCAAAGCCACCAAAAACCAACGAACCAAAGTGTATTTAACCAATTCTTTAGAAGAATATCACCCAGATACGGGTACCTTATTTGCCAATTGGTTAAGTAGCGAAGCCAACGAAGCCAACCATATTAAACGCGATACGCCTGTGATGTGTATTATTGGAAATCCGCCGTATGCAGTAAGTAGTACTAATAAAGGAGCATGGATTGAAAATCTTTTAATTGATTATAAAAAAGATTTAAATGAAAGAAGTTATAATTCTCTTTCTGATGATTATGTTAAGTTTATTCGATACGGACAATATTATATTGAAAAAAATGGAGAAGGTATCCTAGCTTATATTTCTAATAATAGTTTTATTGATGGAATTGTTTTTAGACAAATGCGTAAAAACATTTTAGAGACTTTTGATAAAGTCTATATTTTAGATTTGCATGGTAATGCTAAGAAAAAAGAAACAGCACCAGACGGAAGTCCAGACCAAAATGTATTTGATATTATGCAAGGCGTTTCCATTAATATCTTTGTGAAAACAGGCAAAAAGAAAACAAATGAATTAGGACAGGTTTTGCATTATGACTTGTTTGGTAAAAGAGAGTTTAAATACGATTTTCTGAAAGAAAACTCAATTAATCCTATCAATTGGAATCACATTAAAAATAAACAACCAAACTATCTATTTATACAAAAAAACTATGATGGTATTAAAGAATATGAGTCTGGAATAAAAATAGACAAATTAATTAACTTCAAAGCTAGTGGAATGGTTGGCGGCAGAGATTCAATTGTTGTTAATTTAAAAGATGATTTTAATAGTTTAATTGATGATTTTCAAAACAAAACAGTAGAGGATATTCAAAGTAAATATGGCTTAAAAGATAGCAGAGATTGGTCAATAAAAAATGCTATTAAAGATTTAAACTCGTCAACTGAAATCAGAGTTCTACCAACAATGTACAAGGCTTTTGATAAACGTTACGTATTATATACTGGTAAAACAAAAGGAATTGTTCAATATCCAAGACAAGAATTAGTTAGACAATTTAATAATCAAAATCTTGGATTGTCTTTAATGCGAAGTATAATTCCTAATGATAAATTCAACCAGATTATGGTTACAAACTGTATAATTGATAAGAACTTTTATAGTTATCAAACTTATAACTTTCCATTATATTTATATCCAGAGGAAAACAATCAAATATCTATAGAAAATTCATCCGTAGAAAGAACTCCAAACCTAAATTTAAAAATAGTAAACGAAATTGCTAAAAAGTTAGGGTTGGTGTTTGTAAATGAAAAAGAAACGGATGGTAAAGTTACAGATTGCTTCGTTCCTCGCAATGACGGAAGTTTTAGCAATGACAGAGAAAATGGCAATGACGTTTCTAATTTAACAACTTTTGCGCCTATTGATATTTTAGATTATATCTATGCGGTTTTACACAGTCCAACCTACAGAGAAAAATACAAAGAGTTTTTAAAGATAGATTTTCCAAGAGTTCCGTATCCGAAAGACACAAAAACCTTTTGGAAATTGGTACAATTAGGCGGCGAAATAAGACAGTTACACTTATTAGAAAGCGAGAAAGTAAACGACTTTATTACCAATTATACAGGTGAAGGCGATAATGTTATCCGCAGAAAAATAACCAAAACAGATATTGGTTTTGAGCCAAACGTCATTGCGAACAGCGTGAAGCAATCTGTTACTGCAAATGACGTTTTAGGCAAAGTTTGGATAAACGACACTCAATATTTTGATAATGTGCCCTTAATTGCTTGGGAGTTTTATATTGGCGGATATCAACCTGCACAAAAATGGTTAAAAGACCGTAAAGACCGCGTATTAGAATTTGATGATATTTTTCATTATTCAAAAATTATTGTTTCGCTTACTGAAACGCATCGTTTAATGCAAGAAATTGATGCGATTGAAATTGAATAAACAGCTTAAATATTTTGCTAGGTTTTAAATATCTAATAAGTATTTTAGCTAAAAAATGTAGGTATAAATTATAACAAAATTAAAATGACAACAAAAATCATAGACATTAACGAAGTTACAATCAAAAATTATGTCGAATCTTTGCGACCAGAAGATCTAGAAATTAGAAAACAAATAGATATTGGGTATACATATAACACAAATGTTGTTAACTTATTTGAAATAAGACCTCAATGGGACAACCCATCAGAGACGCTAAACATGGAGTTTGCAAGAATTAAACATGTTAAATCTACAAAAATTTGGAAACTATATTGGATGCGTGCCAGTGGTAAATGGGAACTCTATGCACCCTTCCCAGAATCTACACATTTAAGTAAAATTATAGCAATTATTAAAGAAGATAAGCACAGTTGCTTTTTTGGATAATTGCAAAATTGCATTTTAACACCGAATTTGTAATGCCATAAAAAAGTCGCTTTTACTTGTTAATAAGTACAAAACCAACCGTTTTTGGTAAGGATTGTATCGAGATGCAATAATAACGCTGTCACATCGAGTAATCCGGTTTTTGGACGGGATTGTATCGAGATGCCGATACAATTTCGATGAAAAATCGAAATCACTCGAACTGACAACAATCGTAATATTTAATGCTTACTTTTTAAACTCTAAATTGCAATTCTAGGTTTTTCCCAAAGAGGTTTAGTGGCTAAGCAAAAAAAAGCGGAACGAACTTAGTCTTAACTTAGTTTGTTCCGCTTTAAAATAAATAGAATGCTGTTTTTACAATCTATTTAATAAATCTGTTTTCTTAGCGTTAAATTCTTCAACCGAAAGAAACCCTTTGTCTTTTAAACCTGCTAACTTTTCTATTTTACTAAAAATATCTTCTTCAAAAGTATTTGTATTCATATTGCTAACAACTTGCATTGGCAAAGGCTCTTGAATTTGTTCTATAATTGGTGCTTGTTGATTTTGAACTACATTATTTTGTTGCACTGGCTGTTCTTTTGGTTTGTTATCACCACCAGAAATAATTGGTAAAGAGTTTAAATTTACCGTACCATATTGGCTCGTAAAAGTTACAGAATACGTACCACTTTGTTGCTGACCAACGCCACCAATTTGATTATCCAACGTATCAAAAATAGTTACTTTTCCGTTTTGCTGAATTGCTAAACGATTAATATTAGAAAATATAGCATAGCTGGTATTGTTTTGGCTTCCTGTAGAATTTGGAAAACCTAAATTACCCCACCAATGACCTGCAGGAGACATAGAACCGTCTTGATTTTGTACTTTAGGCAATGGTTTGTATTGTATTGCTCCTTGATGAATTAAGTTTGACAACTCAACACAAAGGCCGTCTACAGTAGCTTTTAACTGATAGTTAAACATATCGCCAACCATGGTCATTCCGCCTTGCATCCATTGGCCACCACCACCTAATTCAGGAATATTGAATTGTGCCATTGACCCGTTGCTACTCATAAGTCTTTGCGTTAAATCTGTAATCGCATTTACACTTATTCCGTAGCGATTTGCTACGTTCATTATATTCTGAAAACTAGCATCTGTGAATATTGCATTCATATTTTTGTATTTCTTGTTTATTGCTAACTAATTGTAGTTTACCAATTTTGCCGCAAAGATACCTTTTAGGAACATCATTAATGTTCTTTTAGGTAGAATTTTTAAGGGCATTACTCCTACTTTTTAAATAAAATAGCACAAGTTATGAGTGCTAATTTAAGAGGTACTACTTTTCATTTAAATATAATAAACTAAAAAGAAGCTTAACTAAATGATGTTACAACCAATTGATAATCAAAATTTAACTATTGTTAATTGAACTTTGTAACTAAAAAGCAAAAATAAAGCCCATGAGTATTCAGAGGCTTTTTGTATCCTTAAAATTAGTTCTTTCTAATACAGTCGTTTCAAGTAGTGCATAAATGCTATTATTTAGATTTATGCAAGGGTAAAATGATATTTAAAATCAATTTAAACACTCATCGCTGCTGTTTTTAATAAACTTGGTGTTTTTTCAACAAAATTCTCTAAAACTTTAAAGAAATTTAAGATGTCTTGTTGTTCGTTATTTGCATTTATGGTTACCAATCTAATAAAGGTGTCTTCTTCAAAAGAACCAAAACCAACCACGGTAATTTGATGCTCGTACAAAGCAGTACAAAGTACCATCGGATCTACATTTTTATAATTGAAACACACCGAAATGGAATCGTCAAAACTATACAAGGTATACTCAGGATTGCTTCTTATATAAGCCAAAGCGACATCTGCCAAATCAAATTGGTGCTCTACTATTTGCTTTAAACCTTGTGTACCCTTAGATTTCCAGAGTGTCCAAAACTTTAAGGCATCGTTTCTTCTGCCGCATTGAAAAGAAGTTTTACCTAAGTTAAAATCGTCGCCATCTGTTTGATATAAATAATCGGCATCATTGCTAAACGAATCGTGCAAATGTTTTTTATCATTCACTAAAATAATAGAACACGTTAAAGGGGTTCCTAACATTTTATGTGCATTGTAACTAAAAGAGTTCGATCTCTCCACTCCTTTTACCAAATGTTTATACTTGTCACTAAAAATTACACTTCCGCAATATGCACCGTCTACATGAAGCCAAATGTTATACTTTTCTGTAATGTTAGCAATTTTATCAATTGGATCAAAAGCGCCTAAAACGGTTGTGCCCGCAGTTGCGTTTACGTACGTAGGAATTCCGCCATTTTCGATGTCTTCTAAAATTTGTTCCTCCAATTTATTGGGAAGCATTCTACCTTTAGAATCCGCTTTAATATACCTAATATTGTTTCTCCCAATTCCTGCAAAACTAGCATTCTTAGCATTCGAATAGTGAGATTCTTTAGACGTATAAATAATCATGGGTTTAGACATGCCGTTTAGCCTGCACAAAGGATCTTTAGCGTCTCGCCCCATTACCAAAGCCATATAATTACTCATA
This sequence comes from Polaribacter glomeratus, assembly GCF_002954665.1. Taxonomy (GTDB): domain Bacteria; phylum Bacteroidota; class Bacteroidia; order Flavobacteriales; family Flavobacteriaceae; genus Polaribacter; species Polaribacter glomeratus. The sequence goes on from NZ_MSCM01000001.1 coordinate 1,146,246, forward strand.
GAACCACCTGTAGGAAATGTGCCATTACTACTGGGTCCATACCCAATTAAAGCACACGATTGTCTAATAATTTCTTGCTCAATACCTACTTGTGGGCCAGCTACTTTATAGGTATACATGCTATTATTAAGCATCACCGCTAATAAATCGCCTAAAATTGCTTTGCTTTGTCTACCTCCAAAAAGCTGATTAAAAAATAAATTAGTTGCTGTTTTTGGGGTTGATATAAGCACTTCTTTCAATAAAGACTTAAAATTAGTGTCAATCATTGCCCCGTCATTTAGCGAAAGATCGATAGCGTCATATAATTTGCTAGCTTCTATTCTTTCTGCTACGGGGTTTTTATCTTCTTCATTAATTAAAACTTCAACGAGTTCATTAAATAATGCTAAATCGTTTTTTATAGTAGACATACTTTTTCTTTTAATTTATTAAGATGCAATGGTATCGTACTCTAATTCTTTAAGCACAAAAGTGTTTGATTCTGCATCAAATATTCTGCATTTACGAATAGGTTTTGCATATAAGTGCAGGGATATGCTTTTTTTATCTGATAGGTTTTCTAAAGAATGAAATCCCATAAAATCTTTCATATACGTAACCTGATTTGGTTTTGATATGGCTGTTTTTACAATATCTAAGCCTCCACTTTCATTTTCTTTGTAGATGGATTCTTTAAATTCGCCTGTAATCACTTTTACCCAACACTCTTCCCCATCGTGATCGTGAATTGGCGTGCTATGGCCTTTACACCAGCAAATTAAGATTAGTTCAAATTTTTCGTTGTCAACGATACAATTTCGGGTATAACATTCATCAGACCATGAAATGTATTTTTCAAAATTTTCTGAAGAAAGTTTTACAGAATGTATAAGATGATTGTAAGTTGCCCTATCACCTTCTGAAAGTGCTGTTATTAAATCGTCTAAGGTTGTAAGTGTAGTGGTACTATTTTCGCTAGTATTCAAAATAATGTTTCTCTTTTTTTTGTTCATTTAATGTACAAATCCAAGGTGATTCCTTAAATCTAACTAAATAATCGAACTGATATAGGGAACCACTTCAAGTTTTTCAAATGTAATGAATTTCACTCTTTTAATTGCATTTTCTGCAATTTCTTAAATGATTTAGTTTAGAAACAAGACTAATTCCTATTTTTTTAACTATTTTTCATCATCTAAAAACATAACTCCCTATCCTATTTAAATTTTTAGACGTAAAACATTTCATAAACTAACTACAAACAATTAAATAGTATGCAAGACCCAAATTTTATAATTAAAATAGCTGTATTAGCTGTGTATGTTGGTATTTTATTTCTGATCGGCATATTGGCTTCTCGACGTATAAAAAGTATGAGTGACTATTATGTTGGCGGAAAAAAAATGGGCTTTTGGGCGGTTGCTTTTTCGGCAAGAGCTACAGGAGAATCTGGCTGGTTACTAATAGGATTAACAGGAATGGGCGCAATAGCTGGATATTCTGGTTATTGGGTTGTTGCAGGAGAATTACTTGGTGTGTTTGTTTCGTGGCAATTTATGGCAAAACGTTTTAAGAAAAGATCTGATGCCTATGGCGCAATTACGATTCCCGATTACTTAAATAGTCATTTTAAATCTACAACGCATACGCTTCGAATTATTGCTGCCTCGGTTCTTGTACTATTTATTGTTATTTATGTTGCTTCTCAAATCGACGTTACTGGTGTTGCTTTTAAGTCGATGCTAGGAATAGATTATAAAATAGGCGCATTGATAGGTTTTTTTATTGTGCTTACCTATATTTTTATTGGCGGTTTTGTTGCAGCGGTTTGGTCTGATTTATTTCAAGGATTATTGATGTTTTTAGGGTTGGTTTTGCTGCCTATCGTTGTTTGGTTTTCTATGGATCATGGCGCAGGAATTACAGCAGGGTTAAATGCTATTGACCCTACGCTAACCCAAATAATGGGCAGAAGTACCGACGGTTGGATGAATCTTTTTACAATTCTAGGATTTTCTATGATTGGTTTAGGTTTTCTTGGTTCTCCTCAAGTATATGTTAGGTTTATGTCTATTAAAAATGAAAAAGAAATTGATAAAGGAAAATGGGTGGCAATGGCTTTTACATTACTTACGGATGCGGCGGCTGTAACCATCGGAATTTTTGCCCGTATCTACTTTACATCAGAAGGACAAGATCCTGAAGCCATTTTAGGAAATAGTGGTGAAAATGTTTTAAGCATGATTACCGAAGAATTTTTACCCACAATATTAGTTGCCATTTTTGTAGCGATTGTTTTATCGGCTATCATGTCTACAATAGATTCTTTATTAATATTAGCTTCGAGTGCCATTACAAGAGATTTTTATCAGAAAATATTTAGACCTAACATAAAAGACGAAAGTTTAACTAAAATATCGAGAATTTCTACGGTGATTATGGCTTTTGTTGCATTGATAATTGCTATGATTATAAACTACGTATCTCCAGATCGACAAATATTTTGGGTAATCCTTTTTGGGTGGTCTGGTATTGCAGCCACTTTTTGTCCTGTAATTATTCTCTCTCTTTTCTGGAAAGGATATTCAGAAAAAGGAGCTATTGCCTCTATGATTTCTGGATTTATGTCTGTGATCGTATTTAATTTTATATTTAAAGAGATGACGGATATTGGGCCGTATTTTGTAGCATTAGATGTACTTGCGCCTTCTTTTACCGTAGCAATGCTTGTTGGGTTTATCGTATCAAAAAAATATCCTCCAAGAGCAGCGGCTATAAAAATGATTGAAGAAATTGATGCATCAAAATAAGAAGAATAGTATTCATTAAAAGACATAAAAAAAGCTCAAGTTAAAACTTGAGCTTTTTTGTACGCTATAGTATTTAGAGAAAATACTTCTCTTAAGAATAAGAATTACCCTTTAAAAACAATCTTACGCATACGTAAGCTTAATGGAGTAACTTCTAGATACTCATCTGCTTTAATATATTCCATATTTTCCTCTAAAGAGAAATCTACTTTAGGTGCAATTTTCATCGCTTCATCTGTACCAGATTTACGCATGTTTGTTAATTGCTTTCCTTTAATTAAGTTTACCGCCATCTCATCAGATTTACTATTTTCTCCAATTACTTGGCCAATATAAATCTCTTGGTTTACATCAATAAAGAAACGTCCTCTATCTTGTAAACGGTTTAATGCATATGCTGTTGCTTTACCCGCTGCAGAAGAAACGATTGCTCCTTTTACTTCTTCAGTAAAGTCTCCTTTATAAGGACCATATTCACTAAATCTGTGGTTAATAATTGCAGTACCAGCTGTAGCTGTTAAAATTCTGTTTCTTAAACCAATCAATCCTCTAGAAGGGATTGAAAATTCTAAGTGTTGTAAATCTCCTTTAGGTTCCATAATTAACATATCTCCTTTTCTAAGAGATACTAAGTTAATTGCTTTAGAAGCCATTTCTTCTGGCACATCAATAGACAATGTTTCCATTGGCTCATGTTTCTTACCATCAACTTCCTTTAAAATTACTTGTGGTCTACCTACTTGTAATTCATATCCTTCTCTACGCATTGTTTCGATTAAAACAGATAAGTGTAAAACTCCACGTCCGAAAACGTTAAATTTATCTTCACTATCAGTAGTTTCAACTTTTAATGCTAAGTTTTTTTCTAATTCTTTAAACAGACGGTCACGAATGTGACGCGAAGTAACAAATTTACCTTCTTTACCAAAGAAAGGAGAATTGTTAATAGTAAACAACATACTCATTGTAGGTTGATCTATTTCTGTTCTTGGCAATGCTTCTGGGTTTTCTAAATCTGCAATTGTATCACCAATTTCAAATCCGTCTAAACCAGTAATTGCACAAATATCTCCACAAGGTACTTTTTCTACTTGCACTTTACCCATTCCTTCGAAAACGTGTAATTCTTTAATTCTTACTTTTTTAGTAGAACCATCAGACTTACATAACATGTATTCTTTACCAACTTCTAAATCTCCACGAAATACACGTCCGATAGCAATTCTACCTGTAAAAGCAGAAAAATCTAAAGAAGTTATTTGCATTTGTGGTGTTCCTTCGTTGTATTTAGTTGCAGGTATAGATTCTAATACTGCGTCTAATAAAGGAATAATATTGTCTGTTTGGTTTCTCCAGTCTGTACTCATCCAATTGTTTTTTGCAGAACCGTAAACAGTTGCAAAATCTAATTGCTCTTCAGTTGCTTCTAATGCAAACATTAAATCGAAAACTTTTTCGTGAACGATGTCTGGAGTACAGTTTTCTTTGTCTACTTTATTTACAACAACAATAGGCGTTAAACCTAAGTCTAAAGCCTTACCTAATACAAAACGAGTTTGTGGCATTGGGCCTTCGAATGCATCAACCAATAATAAAACACCATCAGCCATTTTTAATACACGCTCTACTTCACCACCAAAATCGGCGTGACCAGGAGTATCAATTACATTGATTTTTGTTCCTTTGTATTGAATAGAAACGTTTTTAGAAAGAATCGTAATTCCTCTTTCACGCTCTAAATCGTTATTATCTAACAATAAATCTGTACGTTCTTTACGATCGTCTAAGATTTTAGCTTGATCTATAATTTTATCTACTAAGGTTGTCTTACCGTGATCGACATGGGCTATAATAGCGATATTTCTAATTGGTTGCATTTGCGTATTCTTAAATTTCGTGCAAAAGTAATTGTTTAGAAGTGAATTACACTAATTATGCCCAACTATTTTAACCTACTTTAGTTAAAACATTGATTCTTAATTTTTTTCAAAAAAAGATAAAAGGCGAAGGTTGTTTAAATTAATGTTCTTAAAGCACAAAGAAAATTAAGCGATTCTCTGATTTACATTCTTTAATACTGGCTATTTACATGGAAAGAAGTACTAAAATTGCTGCCTTAAATGGCAGTATATTTATAGTGACAAGCAGCCAAGAAAATATATTTTTTAATTTTTTTTTGAAACAGTTGCTAATCAGAATTTAGTTTCTAAAATATAAAATAGCCTACCAAATTTGGTAGGCTATTGAATTAATTTTCTTGATCTCTAAATGCCGATGGTAATATATCAGGAATTAATTTTATTAAAATAGGTAATAATAAAGTTCCTCCTGGAAGTAAAAAAATAGCTAATGCTGGCACAGACTTGCAAATATCTAATAAATGAATTTTAATTTTATCTTTTTCTAAATCTGTTAAACTAGTTCGTGTAGATTTTTTAATTAAACTCATCGCTTCTTTGCTTTGTCTTAATTCTTGCAATAAGCTTTTCTTATTTCTCCTTAATAGTATTTTAATGTCTTCTACTTTAGGTACTTTGGGCATTATAGTTTTCTGCGTTTACGTTCCGTTTTTAAGAGGTTCAACTCTCTACTTGTTTGTCCGGCTACAGATGTGTTTTCTTCTGCTCTTCTAATTAAATAAGGCATAACATCTCTAACTGGGCCAAATGGCAAATATTTAGCAACGTTATAACCTTCGTTTGCCAAATTGTAGCTAATATGATCACTCATACCAAATAACTGACCAAACCAAAGATTACTGTTATCTTTTGCGATATTATGTTTTTTTGCTAATTCCATTACTAAATAAGAACTTTCTTCGTTGTGTGTACCAACAAATAATGCCATGTTAGGATTTTCTATCATATATTTAGTGGCAGCATCGTAATTTTTATCTGTCGCTTCTTTGTTTGCACAAATTGGAGACGGATATCCTTTTTCTTCAGCTCTAGCTCTTTCTTTTTCCATGTATGCACCACGTACTACTTTCATACCAATATGAAATCCTCTAGCTATTGCTTTTTCATGCAATGCTTTTAGATACTCCATTCTGTCATGTCTATACATTTGAAGCGTATTAAAAACAATGGCTTTTTCTTTATTATACGTTTCCATTAATTCTTCAATTAAGATATCTGCAGAATGTTGCATCCAGCTTTCTTCTCCATCAATTAATAAAGGAACGTCTTTCTCTACAGCAACTTGACATACTTTATGATAACGAGCAACGATTCTTTTCCACTCTGCTTTCTCATCATCTGTTAGCGATTTTCCTGCAGATACTTTTTCATATAAGGCAAAACGTCCAAATCCTGTTGGTTTAAAAACAGCATACGGTATCGATTTCTTAGCTTCGCAAAAGTCAATAATTTTTAAAATCTTTTCTAATGCACCATCAAAACTAATTTCTTCGTCTTTACCTTCCACAGAATAATCTAAAACACTATGAACGTTTCCGTTCGTGTACATATTATCTATAATTGGCATACAATCGTCTTCATTAACTCCTCCACAAAAATGATCAAAAACGGTAGAACGAACTAAGCCTTCTATAGGTAAATGCACCTTTAAAGCAAAATTTGTAACTGCGCTACCTATTTTAACCATTGGTTGGTTTTGTATCATCCTAAATAGAAAATACGCACGTTCTAGCTGTGAATCAGTTTTTAAAGCAAAAGCAACTTCTGTGTTATCAAAAAGTTTCATAAATATAAATTTTTATTCTTTACAAAGATAATGGTTGAGGCTGTATAATTCAAATATTTATTTTTAATTTGCAAACTCAATAAACTTACAAATGAAAACCATTGAAGCAGTAACATATCCAGTTCATTTTCATAGTCAAAGTTATCAAGATCTTTCTAATTTGATTGCTAAAAATAACTACTCAACTATTTTTATTTTAGTAGATGAAAATACTTTTGAACACTGTTACCCAAAATTTATACCCAACTTAGCTACGGATAAGAGAATTGAAGTTATAGAAATTGAATCTGGAGAAATCAATAAAAATATAGAAACTTGTATTGGTGTTTGGAACGCAATTACAGAGTTAGGCGGAGATCGAAAAAGTGTTTTAATTACCTTGGGTGGCGGAGTTATAACTGATTTAGGAGGTTTTGTAGCTTCTTGTTTTAAACGCGGAATTGATTTTATAAACATACCTACAACCTTATTATCTATGGTTGATGCTTCTGTTGGAGGAAAAACAGGTGTTGATTTAGGCGTGTTAAAAAACCAAATTGGTTTATTTGCAAACCCAGAAATGGTTTTGGTTGATACTTCTTATTTAGAAACCGTTAATGAGAGAGAAATTAAATCTGGAACAGCCGAAATTATTAAATATGGTATTACCTATGATGTTAAACTCTTTAATGAAATAAAAAATAACAAAAATTTAAAAATTAATGATTTAATATTTAGAGCTGTAGAAATTAAAAATGAAGTAGTTTTAAAAGATCCAAAAGAAAAAGACTTACGTAAAATTCTAAATTTTGGACATACTTTAGGGCATGCAATAGAATCTTTTTACCTAGAATCTGAAAACAAAGATAATTTAACGCACGGCGAGGCAATTGCCATTGGTATGGTTTGCGAGTGTTTTATGTCTTCAAAATTATTAAATTTCCCAAAAGAAAAAGTAGCCGAAGTTAAAGAAACAATCGTATCTATTTATACTAAAACAATACTGTTAAAAGAAGATTTTACGGCTATTATGGATTTATTAAAACATGATAAAAAGAACGTTAATGGCCAGGTAAACTTTGTGCTTTTAAACGATTACGAAGATTTTAAATTGGATTGTAAAGTGCCCGAAGAATTAATTATTGAAAGCATGGAATATTACAATTCTTAAACCATCATAAAAATAAAAATCCTATCACTTATTTAAAAGGATAGGATTTTTTAACTTTAAGAGATAGTTTAGTTCTCTATATTTTTTTTACTTTTACAGCATTTAAACCACGCATTCCTTTTTCTAACTCAAAAGAAACTTTATCGTTTTCTATAATTTCATCAATAATACCACTGATGTGCGTAAAATATTTTTCATTATTTTCTAGATCTATAATAAAACCGAAACCTTTAGATGAATCAAAGAAAGAAACTTTTCCTTTTCTAACTGGGTCTTCTTCTGGTAAATCTTCTTTTTTAGTTACAGAGATTTGAATATCTTCTAGCTCGTACTCTACTTTTAAATCTGGATCTGGTGGAGTATCAGATAAATTTCCATTATGATCTACATATGCAAATTGTATTCCAGTTGATCCATGCTCATCTTTGTCCGCTTTTCTTGCGTCCATTTTCTTTTGCTTATCTAAACGTTTTTTTAAACGTTTTTTTTCTTTTTCACTTTTACTAAATGTTTGCTGCGATTTTGCCATTAATATATACTACTGTTTTAAATTAATATTTTGGTAAGATAAAATACTTAACCGAAATTCAAAATCAAACTTTTTTAACTTGTTTAATGTGAAATGTATTCTGTCTTATTGCGTACAAAGATAATATTTTAAAAAGATATTTTTATTAATTTATTATAATTTATGTTAAATAAACTTTAAATAATAGTTTTTTTGCTAATCAATAATAGTAATACTATTATATTTGTGATTAAATATTTTTAAAATGAAAGACTTATTGTCTGCATTAAAGATTTCTGTGCCCGATAAAATTTTTATCAAAGATCCAGAAACATCAGAATTAGGAAAAAGAATAATAGAACAAGGTATCATATTAATTACTGAAATTGGTTTTGAGAATTTTACTTTTAAAAAATTAGGGATAAAAATTGGCTCGAATGAAAGTTCTATTTACAGATATTTTGAAAGCAAACATAAATTGCTTTTATATTTATCTTCTTGGTATTGGGCTTGGTTAGAGTATCAATTAGTAATTGAAACATTTAGCATTGCAAATACCAATGAAAAGCTAGAAAAGGCAATTACCATCCTTACTAGAACCATCGAAGAAGACAGTAGTTTTTCTCATATCAATGAAACTTTATTGTATAAAATTATTGTAAACGAAAGTTCTAAATCTTTCTTAACCAAAGAAGTAGATACCGAAAATAAAGAAGGTTATTTTGAAATTTATAAACGTTTAATTGCTAGATTAGACCAAATGATTCTTGCTGTTAAACCAGACTTTAAATATGGTTTAAGTTTAGCTAGTACAATTATAGAAGGTGGTTTGCATCAGCATTTTTTGCGCGAGCATTTTCCTTCAATCACAAATTGCAAAAATGAAGAAACACCAACTAAATTTTTTATATATTTAGTAAACAACACATTAAATTAATTATGGAAAGAAAACAAATAACTCCTTGGCAGCGTTTAGTTGGGTTATTAAGATTAGAAAAGAAAGACATTTTTCAGATATTTTATTATGCCGTTTTTGGCGGACTTGTATCTTTATCCCTACCGCTTGGTATACAGGCAATTATAAACTTAATTCAAGGCGCACAAATATCTACGTCTTGGGTTGTTTTAGTCGTTTTAGTAACGATTGGGGTTATCTTTTCTGGCGCATTACAATTAATGCAGCTAAGAATAATAGAAACCATTCAGCAAAGAATTTTTACAAGAGCTTCTTTTGAATTAAGTTACCGTTTTCCAAAAATAAAAATGAACGAATTACGCAATTATTATCCTCCAGAATTGGCAAATCGTTTTTTTGATACACTAACAATTCAAAAAGGATTGTCAAAAATTTTAATAGATGTACCAACCGCTTTATTGCAAATTATTTTTGCGTTAATTTTATTATCATTTTATCATCCCTTTTTTATCATTTTTGGTATTCTTTTACTGATGTTAATCTACATCGTTTTTAAATTTACAGCACAAAAAGGACTAGAAACTAGTTTAATAGAATCTAAGTTAAAATACAAAGTTGCACACTGGATTCAAGAAGTTGCTAGAACTGTGGTTAGTTTTAAACTTTCTGGAAACACCAATTTAGCAATGTCTAAAAACGATAATTTAGTTAGTAAATATTTACAGGCTAGAGAAAATCATTTTAAAATATTAATTTTGCAATTCATGCAAATGATTGGTTTTAAGGTAATTGTAACTGCAAGTTTACTGCTAATAGGTGGTGCTTTGGTATTGAACCAAGAAATGAATATTGGTCAATTTGTTGCTGCTGAGATTATTATTTTATTGGTAATAGGATCTGTAGAAAAACTGATTATTGGTTTAGAATCTTTTTATGATGTTTTAACATCCATAGAAAAATTAGGTCAAGTTGTAGATAAAGAAATAGAATCACAAGAAGGAGAAAGACCACTTTTTAAAGAAGATTTAATTGTTGAGTTAGATAATGTTTCTTATAAAGTAGAAAATAGAGAAAAAGCTATTATAAAAAATGTTTCTTTAAAGATTAATGCAAAAAGTAGAATATTAATTAGAGGAGAAAGTGGCGCTGGTAAATCTAGTTTAATGCGATTAATATCTGGCGTTATAGAGCCAACAGCTGGTAATATTTATGTAAATAATTTATCTTTAAAAAGTCTACATCTTAACCATTACAGGTCTCAACTAGGTTTATCAATGTCTGAAGAAACACCTTTTGAAGGAAGCATTAGAGAGAATTTAGTTTTTGGAAACAAAGCGGTACAAGATGATATAATTTTCGAAGCATTAAAAATTGTTGGCTTAAGTGCTTTCTTAAAAGAACAGGTAAATGGTTTAGAAACCATTTTAAATCCAGAAGGGAAACAAATGTCCTATACTATTTCTAAAAAATTAATTTTAGCAAGAGCAATTATTAAGCAACCAAAAATAATGATTTTAGAAGATCCTTTAGATCAATTTAATTTAGCAGAAACTGTCGAAATAATTGGCTATTTAACAGCTCCAGAAAGACCTTGGTCGTTAATTGTTACGAGTAGTAAAAAAAGTTGGAAAACAAAATGTACTCAAATAATTACGTTAGAAAAAGGTAAAATTAAATCTATAAACTAAATAAGCGATGTTAAATATTTCTAACAATCAGTTAAACAAAACAGTAGATTTAAAAGCCTATAAATCTGGTAAATTAATTTTTAGCAAACATTATTACAAGTCCTTTAACAAGTTTTTATTGGTGTTTGCAGTGCTCGTTTTAGTTGTACTCTTTTTACCTTGGACACAAAATATAACAGGAAATGGTTTAGTTACCACCTTAACACCAGAACAAAGACCACAAACAATACAATCTCAAATTCCGGGTAGAATTGAGCAATGGTTTGTTAGAGAAGGTGACCATGTTAGAAAAGGAGATACTATTTTAAGAATTTCTGAAATTAAAAGTGAATATTTTGATAATAAGTTGATAGAAAGAACAAACGAGCAAATTAACGCCAAAACTTCTTCTGTAGATTCATATCAATATAAAGAAGATGCTTTAAATAGGCAAATAGCAGCTTTAAATGAAGAAATGAAATTAAAGTTAGAGCAAGCTAAGAATAAACTTTTGCAATCTAAATTAAAAGCAAAAAGTGATAGTATTGATTTTGAAGCTGCTAAAACAAATATCAAAATTGCAGAAAGCCAATTTAACCGTACACAGACTTTGCAAAATGAAGGGTTAATGGCCGTTAAAGATGTGGAAGAAAAACGCTTAAAATTGCAAGAAACTCAAGCAAAATTAATATCACAAGAAAACAAGTTATTAGCTGCTAAAAATGAGATTATCAATGCAAAAGTTGAAATTTCTACCGTAAGTGCTACGTATGCTGATAAAATTTCTAAAGCACAAAGTGATAAATTTACAGCCCAATCTAGCGGATTTGATGCAAAAGCTCAGGTTTCTAAATTAGAAAATAGCAATAGTAATTACATAATTAGAAATAGTCTTTTATACATTACTGCTCCGCAAAATGGATATATTAATAAAGCAATAAAAGGCGGAATTGGTGGTACTTTTAAAGAAGGTGAAGATTTAGTTGGTATTATGCCTTCTAAATATGATCTGGCTGTAGAAACTTTTGTTAGACCTATCGATTTACCGCTTTTACATATTAACGAAAAAGTACGTGTACAATTTGATGGTTGGCCCGCGATTGTGTTTTCTGGATGGCCAAATGTTTCTTACGGAACGTATGGTGCAAAAGTAATTGCCATAGAAAGATTTATTAGTGATAATGGTAAATATAGAATATTATTATCTCCAGATAACGATGATCATACATGGCCAGAAGTTAGAGTTGGCTCTGGTGCAAGAACTATAGCATTACTAGAAGATGTGCCAATTTGGTATGAATTATGGAGACAACTAAACAGCTTCCCTCCTAACTATTATCAGCCAGAAAAAGCAAAGTCGGGTAAATCAGATTCAAAAAAGAAATAAAAAAGAATCCATATTTAGATTATTAAAAAATGAAAAAGTATATTTTAATTCTTTTTTTATTACTGTTTGCAAAGCTTACATCACAAGAAAAAGTTGAATCTGTAATGACTTTGTCTGAGTATTTAGGCTATGTCAAAGCCTACCATCCTATTGTAAAACAAGCAAATTTGGTCATTAATACTAGCGAAGCTAAATTACTTAAAGCAAGAGGCGCTTTTGACCCAAAAATTGAGGTAGATTTTGATAAAAAAGAATTCAAGGAAAAAGAATATTACAATCAATTAAATGGCGCTTTTAAAATACCAACCTATTATGGTGTAGAGTTTAAAGCAAACTTTGAAAATAATGAGGGTGCTTTTTTAAATCCTGAGGCAACTGTACCAACAGATGGTTTATATGCGGCTGGTGTATCTGCTTCTTTATTAAAAGGCTTTTTAATAAACCAAAGAATGGCTTCTTTAAAACAAGCAAAATTCTTTTTAAATCAGGCAAAAGAAGATCAGCAAATATTGGTAAATGAAATTTTATACAACGCTTCTTTAACTTATTTTAATTGGCTACAAACCTATAACGAAAAAGTAGTATATCAAGACTTTTTAGGCAATGCAGAAATCCGTTTTAACGGAACAAAAAGAGCTTTTACAGAAGGCGCTAAACCTGCAATTGATACCTTAGAAGCTGGTATAACTTTAAACGAAAGAAAACTTTACTTAGAAAAAGCACGTATTAAATTAATAAAAGCTTCTTTAGAAATTTCTAATTTTTTATGGCTAAATGATAATACACCTGTTGAATTACAAGATCATATTATACCTAATGTGCAGACCTTAAATTCTATTGATGTAACTTTTAATATTGCGTTGTTTAATAATGCTGATTTTGACATCAATAATCATCCGAAGATAAAATCTTTAGAATATAAAATTCAAAGTTTAAATATAGATAGAAAACTAAAAATGAACAACTTATTGCCACAATTAGATGTTCAATATAATTTTTTAACGCAAACTCCAAGAGTATCAAATTCGTTAAATGTTGATAATTACAAAGCCGGAATCAATTTTAAATTACCTTTATTTTTAAGAAAGGAAAGAGGCGATTTTAAACTAGCCAAAATTAAATTACAAGATGCCACTTATGAAAATGAAGCAACAAAAGTAAACATCAAAAATAAGGTAGATGCTTTACAACAAGAACTGTCTTCGTTTGTTGTACAGAGCGATTTTTTAACAAATATAGTTAGAGATTACAGCACATTGTTGCGCGCAGAAGAACGTAAATTTTTTCTAGGAGAAAGCTCTTTATTTTTGGTAAATTATCGTGAATCTAAATTGATAGAAACAAAGTTAAAGGCTATTGTTTTAGAAAACTCGTTCTTTAATTCAAAGGCAGATTTATTTAAAGCAGCTGTAATTTCTATTTCTGAATAAAATAGCAATTTTAAAGAAGAAAAAAAAATGTAATAGTAGCTAGGTTATAACTGTAAACTTGCTTTTTATTTATGCTAGATAAAAATAGCTTTCGGTTCTCTTTGCGAACATTATGTTTATTCGAAAGAAGTATTCGATTCTTTAAAATCTTAGTCACCCTCTTCTAGCGTAAAAAAATCGTTTACAGAAATTTTAAAAGTTTCAGATAATTTTAATGCTAAAACTGTTGATGGTACATACCTGTTTTTTTCAATAGAGTTAATAGTTTGCCTAGAAACACCAATTTTTTTTGCCAAATCATCTTGCGTAATATCTAAAATTGCTCGCTGTACTTTTAGAGTATTTTTCATCTTATTTATTCATTCTTTTTAGCTTCCAAAAAAATAATAGTTGCACTATTAGCATAAAAAATAGTACTTGAAAATAATCAAAAGACTTTGCTTCTTCATTTTGGTTGAATAAAAAGGCCACACCAAAATTAACTAAAGGTTGTGCTAAAGAATACACAATAGCCATAATAAAAGCCAATCGATACGATTGCGATCGCAAACTAACTATAAATTCATCTTCTAGTTTTTCTTTGGATACAGATATTAAAAGCAACCCAATTAATAAAATACCATGTAAAATTGGTCGTAGCCATTCTGAATCTTCTAAATACTTGCGGGCAATCATTGCTATAAATGTACCAATAGCAATACTATATCCCACTTTTTTAAACTGATATGTCAACTGAAATTTATTCATTTTTTCTAATTGACTTCTTTCTCTTTCACAAATTGATTCTTTTAACATCTTGATTTATTTTACAATTAGACAAGTTTATTTTATATAATGACAAATATACTTTACATTTTGTAATTACACAAGTTTTTTTGATTACTTTTAATTGATCAAATAAATTTTTAACTATTTTATTATGACTACAAATACAAACAAACCAAGTACTTTATTCTGGATAATAGGAGTTATTGCGTTCATCTGGAATTCTATGGGAATAGATGGTTATTTAAATCAAGCATATCAAACAGAACGCTTTAAAACGATGTACACTCAAAAACAATTAGAAATTATTTTCAATTTACCGTCTTGGGTTACAGCTGCTTTTGCAATTGCCGTTTTTTCTTCTGTAATCGCTTCTATTTTGTTTTTATTGAGAAAAAAATTAGCAAAAACATTCTTTTTGATAGGTTTAATTGCGGTTATAGTTCAAACTACTTATAATATATTTCTAAACCCAGGAAGAGAGTTGTATAGTTCTATTGAGTATTCTATGCTCATCATAATTCCTTTATTCGCAATGTTTCTGTATTGGTTTACAAAGAAATGTGCCGATGACGGAATACTAAGTTAATACCAAAATAATAGAAAGCTGCAATTTACAGCTTTCCTTTATTCAAATAAAGCAGCTAAAAACTCTGCAACACAGGCAGGTTTTTCTTGCCCCTTAATTTCTATAATACAAGAAAAAGTTACTTTAATTCCGTTGTTCGCTAAATCTTCAATTTCTTTAACAACTGTATGCATTCTTAACTCACTGTTTACAGGAACAGGATTTGGGAAACGCACTTTGTTTAATCCGTAATTCAAGCCCATTTTTACACTTTTAATAGAAAACGATTCTTCTAATAATTTAGAAATCATAGAAACGGACATAAACCCGTGCGCCACGGTTGTTTTAAAAGGGCTCTCCTTCTCTGCTCTAACTTCATCGACATGAATCCATTGTTTATCTAAAGTAGCGTTTGCAAAATCATTTATCATTTGTTGGGTAATTGTATACCAATTTCCTGTTGGTAATTCTTTGCCAATCATCAACTTAAAATTAGAGAAATTTTCAAAAACTAATGCCTTCATTTTTTTATTTTTAATTTACAAATTAGTATTTCAATTCAATTGATTAATTTAGTAAAAATTATGTACTTATGAAACCAATCTTTTATTTATTTACACTCATTTCGTTTACACTTTTTGGACAAAATTCTCCAAAATGGATGAGACATTCTTCGATATCTCCCGATGGAAAAGAAATTGCTTTTACGTATAAAGGAGACATATATAAAGTAAATACTTCTGGCGGTAACGCCCAACAACTAACATTTCATAGTGCGCACGATTATGAAGCTGTTTGGAGTAAAGATGGTTCTAAACTGGCTTTTTCATCCAATAGATATGGTAATTTTGATGTTTTTGTAATGAATTCAAATGGTGGCAATGCAACTAGAGTAACCTTCCATTCAAACGACGAACATCCGTATTCATTTACTAAAAATGATACAGAAGTTGTTTTTGGTGCATTAAGACAAGATACTGCAAACCATAGGCAATATCCTCATGGCTCTCAAACTGAACTATACAGTGTTCCTGTTACATCTGGCAGAGTCCATCAACTTTTAACAATTCCTGCTGAATATGTTCAGTTTTCAAAAGACGGTACAAAAATGTTATATCAGGATAAAAAAGGAGGCGAAAATGAATGGAGAAAACATCATACATCTTCGATTACTAGAGATATTTGGCTGTATGACACAGAATCAAAAAACCATACAATGATTACTTCTCATAACGCAGAAGATAGACAACCGGTTTTTAGTGAAGACGAAAAAAGTATGTACTATTTAAGTGAAAAAAATGGCACTTTTAATGTTCATGAACTTTCATTAGAGAATCCGAAGCAAGACCAACAATTAACAAATTTTAAATTACATCCTATTCGTTTTCTAAGTGTGGGTAAAGGAATTATTTCTTTTGGATATGACGGTGAATTGTACACAATGACAAAAAGTACTGAACCTAAAAAAGTTACTGTGAATATAATTACTCAGGATAAAGAAAATTCAGAGAAATTTATTTCTGTAAACGGCGGAATTAATGAAATGGCTGTTTCACCAAACGGAAATGAAATTGCGTTTATAGCAAGAGGTGAAGTTTTTGTAACTTCTGTGGATAAATCATTTACAAAAAGACTTACTAACACGCCAGAAAACGAACGTTTTGTTTCTTGGGGTCCAGAAGGAAAATCTGTGGTGTATAGCAGTGAGCGTAATGGAAAATGGAGTGTATACAAAACCGAAAAAGCTAGAGCAGAAGAACCTTTCTTCTATGCAGCAACCCTATTAAAAGAGGAACCAATACTAGAAAATAAGGTTGATAATTATTTAGCGCAATATTCACCTGACGGAAAAAAAATAGCATTTATTGAAGGTAGAAGAACGCTAAAAGTGATCGATTTAGCATCAAAAAAAGAAACCATTCTGTTAACTCCTGATGATTTATTTCACATGAGCGATGGAGACAAATACTTTACATGGAGCCCAGATAGTAAGTGGTTATTAGTAGATTGGGGAAAAACGTTAAGTAATAGCGAAGTTTTATTAATGGCCGCAGATGGTTCTAAACGAGTAAATTTAAATGAAAGTGGTTATTATGACGGGCAACCAAAATGGGTAAATGACGGTAAACAAATGATCTGGTTTAGTAACAGAAACGGTTTAAAATCTTATGCAACTAGTGGAGAATCTCAAAATGATGTATATGCTATGTTTTTTACACAAGATGCTTGGGATGAATTTGATTTGAGTGATGAAGATTTTAAATTAATGGAAGCCATTAAAGAAGACGAAAAAAAGAAAAAAGAGAAAGAAAAAAAGGATAACAAAAGTTCAAAGAAAAAAGATAAAAAAGAGGATGAAAAAGACAAAGAAGACGAAGAAAAGAAAGTGAAACCTTTAGAATTTGATTGGGAGCATATGAAAGACCGAACAAAAAGGTTAACGATTCATTCTTCTGATTTAGGCGATGCAGTACTTTCTAAAAAAGGTGATTTATTATATTATTTAGCAAGTTTTGAAGAAAAATCAAACTTATGGAGCACCGATTTAAGAACAAAAGAAACTAAAATGGTCATGAAGTTAAATGCATCTTCAGGAAGTTTAGAATGGGATCAAAAAATGGAAAACCTGTATCTTTTAAGTAGTGGAAAAATAACAAAATTAAATCTTGATAAAAGCGAAAGTAAGCCTGTAGAAATTAAAAGTGAGATTGAATTTGATGAAAATGCAGAAATTCAAGCAATGTTCGACCACGTTTGGTTGCGTACAAATGCAATTTTTTATCATCCAGATTTTCATGGAATCAATTGGGAGAACATGAAAAATGAATATCAAAAATACATACCACACATTGGAAATGGTCATGAGTTTTCTGAACTTTTATCAGAAATGTTAGGAGAATTAAATGTTTCTCATGCTGGTGCTGGCTTTAGAGGAACAAACGTCTTAAACGGAGATGAAACTTCTTCCCTTGCTATTTTTATGGATTATAATTTTAAAGATGACGGAATTTTAATTGAAGAAGTTATTGCTGGTGGACCTTTAGATAAAGCAAAGTTTGATATTAAACCAGGAAGTATCATCACTAAAATTGATGGCGTTCTTGTAGCTAAAAATAAAGATGTTGCTACTTACTTAAATAGAAAAACGGATGCGTTTATGTTACTAGAAATTGTAAATCCAAAAACTAAAAAAGAGCAAACAATTACAATTAAACCGATTTCTTTAGGCGAAGAAAATCGTCTTTTGTATACAAGATGGATAAAAATTAACGAAAAAGAAGTTGATAGTTTAAGTAACGGTCAATTAGGTTATGTGCATGTTCCTGGAATGAGTGATGCTCCTTACAGAAGTATCTATCAAGATATGATGGGCAAATATTCAGAAAAAAAAGGAGTAATTGTAGATACGCGTTTTAATGGCGGTGGTGATTTAGTCGCTGATTTAGCGATGTTTTTTACCGGAATTCCTTTTATAACCTATGCAACAGAAGCAAAAGTTGTGGGTGGCGAACCTACTTCTCGTTATACGAAACCAACACTTTCTATTTTTAATGAAAGCATGTATTCGGATGGACATTGTTATGCTTCTGGTTATACCGATTTAAAAATTGGTAAAACGGTAGGAATGCCTGTTCCTGGAACTTGTAGTTTTGCTGGTTGGGAAGGTTTGCCTAACGGTTCTTATTGGGGAGTTGTGCCTATAAGCGCAAAAAATAAAGCAGGAGAATGGATGGAAAACAATCAAACAGAACCAATGATTAGAGTAAAAAACATGCCAGGCCAAGTAGACAAAGGAATCGATCAACAATTATTAAGGTCTATAAAGGAATTATTGAAAGATGTAAATTAAGTTTTTTAATTATAAACATAAAAAAAGTGAAGCTTAGCTTCACTTTTTTTATGTTTTACCAAAAATGTCATCTTTAATTTTTGGTAATTCTAACTTAAACCTAACAACAACGACTCTGATAGATACAACCACCGATGCAGAGATAATAAAGTTTATATTTTGGTCTACCTTAAAATAATTTAAAATTAAATATATAATTCCGCCCGCTAAACAAGCAGAAGCATAAATTTCTTTTTCAAAAATTAACGGAACATTATTCGTTAATACGTCGCGCAAAACACCACCAAAAACTGCAGATATCATCCCCATTATTAATGCAATAATAGGATGTAAATCAAAAGCTAATCCTTTTTCTAAACCTAATAACGTAAATACACTAATACCAATGGTATCAAACAAAAACATTGTTTTACTTAAATGAGCAATTTTGCTTTTAAAAAGAAAAGTAAAAACAACCGCAGTAAAAATTGTGTACAAATAATTTAAATTTCCAATCCAGTTTATAGGGTGTGCATCAATTAAAACATCCCGCAACATTCCGCCACCAACAGCTGTAACAAAGGCAATGATAAGTACACCAAACATATCAAATTTTTTATCTAAGGCAACTAAAGCGCCACTTACGGCAAACGCAAAGGTTCCTAAAATATCAATAACATAAATAACATCCATTTTAAACGGTAACTTCTGTAAATTTAATATTTAATTCTGATTGAATTTCTTGTATGCGTTCTAATTCATAAGGTAAAATAAAAGCTAAAGAAGTTCCTGTTTTACCTGCTCTTGCAGTTCTACCACTTCTGTGTGTGTAATATTCTAATTGTTCTGGTAATTGATGATGAATTACAAATTCTAATCCGCTCACATCAATTCCACGTGCAGAAACATCCGTAGAAATTAAATATTGTAAACTTTCATTTTTAAAGGCACGCATTACTTTATCGCGCTCTTTTTGTTGCATATCGCCTTCTAAAGCCGCTGCAGAAAAGCCTTCTTCAATTAAGTGCGCTGCTAAATTTTGCGCACCTGCTTTTGTTCTACAAAAAATAATGCCCCTACTTGCTTCTCTTTTTACTAAATACGTAATAATATCGGCAGCTTTTTCCTTTATAGTTGTTTTTACAAATTGATGTCTGATGTTTGCATTTACCAAAGAATTTCTATTAATTTCAACTCTTGGTGCGTTAGCATCCATGTATGTTTTAATAATTTTCTTAATTTCTTCTGGCATCGTAGCCGAAAATAACCAAGTTTTTCTATTAGATTCTGTAGTGAATTTTAAAATTCTGTTCAAATCTTGCTTGAATCCCATACTAAGCATTTCGTCAGCCTCATCTAAAATTACTGTTTTTACATGGCTAATATCGATACTACCGCGCTCTATTAAATCAATTAATCTTCCTGGAGTTGCAACAACGATATGGGTTGTTCTCTTTAAATTACCTATTTGACGATCAATTTTTTCTCCACCAAAAACAGCTTCAATAAAAATTTTCTCCTCATTATATTTCGTAAACTTAAAAAGTTGTTTCTTAATTTGTTGCACCAATTCTCTAGTTGGCGATAAAATTAATGCTTGAATATTTGCTTCGTTTGTGTCAATGTGATGTAAAACTGGCAAACCAAAAGCAGCTGTTTTTCCTGTTCCTGTTTGCGCCAAACCAATAAAATCGGTTTCCGATTGCAATAAAATTGGTATGGTTTTTTCTTGAATTTCTGAAGGTGTAGAAATCCCTAACTCCTTAATTGACTGTATATATTCTTTACGTATTCCTAATGCAGAAAATGTTGACATTGTTTCTTAATTTTGTGCAAAGATACTTTTATTAAGTTTTATAGCGAGCAATTACTTAAATTGACTCTAAAAAATTAAATTTACAATTTAAGTGTTTAAAAAGTAGGTAATAATTTATTAAAATTGTACTAATTACGGCTGTAATACTTTTAAAACGTTTTGTATATTTTTTAAGAATTTTGATTAATTTATTAGATAAAAATCAACATAAATAAACATTTAGTGACGAAAGCATGTATAATAGTGACGAATATATATGGACTAAAACCAATTAAAATTTAAATAATGCTACTTTTGTTAAAAAACAAAATTGAAGTTTCCCTATTTTCTTTTTATTTTATTTTATTGATTATAAATCAAACAAGCTATTCACAAGAACCAATTTACCAACATTTTGGTGTAGATGAAGGCTTGCCAAGTTCACAAATTTATGATATTTGTCAAACTAAAAATGGACATATCTGGTTTGCTACAGATAAAGGTATCTCTCGATATAATGGCTATGAGTTTGAAAATTTTGATACTTCTGACGGATTACCAGGCAATGTAGTATTGCGTTTTTATCCCCTAGAAAATGGAGAAATTTGGGGATATTGCAACAATAGTAGAGCACTTTTTTATTTTAATGAAAAATTTAGTGGTTTTAAACTTTATAAGCATAACAACATTATGGCTAAAGAGTTAAAAATAAAAGCCATTGTAAAAAGTGTAAGTATTGATAAATTTAAAACCATTTATCTTGGAGGTGATAACATAAATGGTGAATTATTAATAAAAAATAATGGCACCATTGAACGAAAATACACCAATAAAAATTTTTATGACTCAATAACACCGCACAAACACATTGTTTTAAATAAAAACTTTAAAAATGGAGATTCTTATTTTTTAACTTTAGGAAAAAATACAATAGAGAAAAATTTCTCAACTATTCAACAAAAAAAAAATCACCACCAAGCTGTTTATCTAATACCAAATAAAAAAGCTGTTTTTATGGATGGAGTTTCCGTTAAAATTATAAATAGTGATAAAACAGTTATCGCTATTAAAAATAGCGGCGAACCTTTAAGATTAAAAGTAATAGATAGTACTCGTTTCTTTGTAGGATATCATTATGGTGGAGCTAAAATAATAAACAATAAAGGTGATGTTAAACAAGAATATTTAAAAGACAAATCGGTTACAAATTTTCTAATAGATAATGAGGGTGGCTATTGGTTTACAACCTTAAACTCTGGAGTTTATTATGTAAAAAAACCTTCAATAATTTTTCTACAGCCACAAAATACTAACGTTTCTCTTCATATTAACTCTTTAGTTAAAAAAAACAACCAATTATTAATAGGATATTATAATGGCGATTTTGCCGAATTACAAGTAAACAAATCATTTAATTTTAAAAAAGCAAAGCTTATATTTCCACCTGCAATTGTTGAATATGATTCTATTTTTGATAAAACATATACTATTTTTAACAATCAACTTTTAATAAATAAAAAACTTTCCGTAGAATTTTATGCCCTTAAAATCTCTGAACCTACTTTAAATGGAACTGTTTTTGAAAGTTATTCATCTGGTTTTTACGAGATAAGTAAACAGAAAGATTTTTTTCTTGATAAACGAATACTAGATGTAAGCTTATGGAAAAAAGATACTTTATTAGCTACACATTCTGGCATTTTTAAAAAAATGAAAGGTCGTTTAGTTGCATTATCAGCTGAATCAAAATTATTAGGTTTTAGATCAGATGATATAGATGTTACTTCAGACGGTAATGTATTGTTTATTGCTACACAAGGCGCTGGCGTTGTCGTTTATGGAGAAAAAATATATAACATTACTACAAAAGAAGGATTAACAAGTGATATTGTTAATGAAATATATATAGAAAATGACAACACCATTTTAGCATGCACCAATAAAGGTTTAAATAGAATTGTTTTTAATAATAAAGGGTTTTCAATAACTTATATTGATAAAAACAGTGGTTTATTAAGCAATGAAGTAGAAGATGTAGAAGTTATTAATGATACACTATTTGTTGCTACCAAAGATGGTTTGTGTTATATGCCAAAAAGTATTTTAGATGCTAAAAAGTCTGACAGTATTTATTTAAAAATAAAAGAAGTAAAAATTAATGATGTAATTTATACGTATAGCGAGTATCCAAAATTAAATTATACTGAAAATAAAATAACCTTTTTTGTGGAAGGAATTTCATTTGGAAATAATTCTAATTTAGAATATCATTATCGACTAAAAGAAATTGACAACAAATGGAGTGTTACCAAAAATAGAACGATTAGTTTTCCAAATTTAAAGCATGGTAATTATACTTTTCAAATTAGAGCATGTTTGGGTAGTAAATGCTATTCGGAAGAACAATTAGAATATCCATTTATTATAAAACCTCCTTTTTGGGTTTCTTGGTGGTTTTATACGTTATGCTTTTTAGTTTTTAGTGGGTTTATATATCTCTTTTTTAAAATACGTGTGTTAACTTACAATAAAGATATTATTAGAGAATTTATTCGTTTGATAATACAAAAACTAAAAAATGGAGAAACCTATATAGAAATTAGAATGAATGGCGAAGATGTAAAAATCCTTACTAAAGAGATTTGTTATATAAAATCTTCTGGTAATTATTTAGATATTATAACTTTAGATAAAAGCTACACAATACGTTGTAAAATTGGCGATTTTATTACGACTACTCCAGATGCTTTTGAATACTTAAGAGTGCATCGTTTTTATATTATTCGTATTGATAAAGTTACAAGTAAATCTAAAAACACGGTAACTATTAAAGAACATATTATTCCTGTAGGAGAAACCTATTTAAAGCAATTAGATCATATTCAATTTTAACCAAACTTATTATATCAGTTTACTTTCCTTTATTATGATACCTTTAATAATTCCTCTTTTACAATCACAGTTATTGAATGTGGTCTTCTTTTTCCATTAAATTAATTATAGCAGTCAACTTTTTATTATCCTTATTTTTTTGTTTTATTGAATAAAATATTCATCACTATTTCATGGGGTGTTTGTCACAAACAACCTATTTAATAACCTATTGAAGGCAGTTTTTAAATATTTTTGGATTTAAATAATTAAACAAATCAATTCAAAATCATGAAAAGAAAACTACTTATTTTAACTGCATTATTCATATCTGTAATTGGGTATTCACAAACATTTGTTCAAAACAACATAACCTATACTGTTGCTTCTACATCTCCAAATAAAGTACGAGTTTCAGATTATAATATGGCAGGAGGAGCAGTTGTTACAATACCTACATCAGTAACTGTGGCAGCTTCAGGAAAATCGTCATCAAAATCAAAAAATGCAAATGCTACAACTTACAGTGTTACAGAAATTCAAAGTAGTGCTTTTTTAAGTAAAAATTTAACAAATGTTACAATTCCAATTAGTGTAACCAACATTGGTAATTTAGCTTTTTCAGATAATAATTTAACAAGTGTTATTATTCCTGCAGATGTAACAAGTATCGGAAATTATGCCTTTTCTAATAATAGTTTAACAAGTGTTATTATTCCTGATAATGTAACAATTATCAAACAAGGTATTTTTTCCAATAATAACTTAACCAGTATTATTATTCCTGATAATGTAACTAGTATTCAAGCTGGTACTTTTAGTGGTAACCAATTAACAGATGTTGTTATTGGAAATGGAGTAATTGATATTAGTTTTAATGCCTTTTTTGGTAATGCAATTACAAATCTTACTCTTGGTACTAGTCTTACTGATATTGGTTCACAAGCATTTATGAATAATCAAATAGCATCAATTTCTTTCCCAAATAGTCTTGCAACACTTGGGCAAAGTGCTTTTAGAGGAAATCTATTAACTACGGTAGTAATACCGAATAGTGTTACAAGTATTGGAAATCAGGTTTTTAGTAGTAACTTATTAGAAACGGTTGCTCTTTCCAATAATATTACTACAATTAGTGATGATGCCTTTCGAGACAATAATTTAGAAACGATTACCATTCCAGATGGTGTAACTAGTATTGGTAATTCTGCTTTTTTAAGTAATAATTTAATTAGCGTAATTCTACCAAACAGTGTAACAAATATTGGTTCGCAAGCTTTTATAAATAATAATTTAACAAGTGTTATACTATCTGACAATCTTACCAACATTGGTTCTTATGCTTTTCAAAATAATCAATTAACAGACATTATCATACCTAGTAGCGTAACAAATATTGGTGTTAGAACTTTTCAAAATAATCCTTTAACTAGTGTTACCGCATTAGGAATAACTCCTGCTAGTATCACTACTGGTAGTAATAATGATAGTTTTAATATTAATCGAAGTAGTATAGATTTGAATATACCACCAAATACAGAAGGAGTTTATGTTACAAATACTGGTGCGTTATGGACAGGTTTTAATTCAGTATCAACTTTAAGCACTTCAAATTTTGAGTTAGACAATAGCATAAAAGTAATCACAACAAAAAATGCCATCAATGTAATTTTTTCTGATGCTGTAAAACTACAAAACTACACACTTTACAACATTTCTGGTGTTAAAGTTGCAAAAGGGAAAGAAGGTAAAATAGCGATAGCTTCTTTAACACAGGGTATTTATATTTTAAAATTGGACTTTGATAAAGGGACTTATATTAAAAAAATGTACGTTAATTAATATTTAATAGTGCCTAAAGGTTAAAAATATAAGAAATTACTTCTTGTTTAAAAACAAAACCAATGAAACAAGTAAAAACTAATTACTTTATTGTAAAAAAAATATTATTGACCCTTCATTTAATATTTTTATTGGTCTTTTCTGGTTTAGGACAAACGATCACATCTGATGTTCAAGGTCATACTAATGGTCAGTCACTTGCAAATCCCTGTAGAATTGTAAATAACAGTGAAACATTTTGGTTTACTCTTTTTGGAGGAGCTACAACGAATCATTTTTATAGGACTGCCGAAGGAAGTTGTGGTGGTGGAGGATTGAGCCATATTTATTCAAGACGTATTGCCCAGACAACATGGCCAATAGAGCCAGCAAGTGGAAATGAGGTTGATCTTGGATCAATGAGATTCGACAATGTTTTCGCTTGTTTTGTATTTAACTTTGATTTATCAGTTAAAGATTTTAAGAACAATGTTTCGACAGAAACACAAACATTTTCTGTTACAGGAATCAATAGTATTTTCACTTCAAATTCAAATTTTAATGATGTTGAGAAAATTATTATTTCTTCTTCAAATCTTGGTAATTTAGGTATTAACAATATCAATTGGGTTGCAGTTATAACAGCCGTAGTGGCACCAAAAGTAAGCACAACTGCAACAAGTTCAATTACAAGTACACCTGCAACTTTAGTTCACAAAAAGCTCAAGGATCAAGTTCATGGGCTCCATGGGCAGGTTTTTAAAATTAGTTAGTTTAGTTTTAACAAAGGTTATCAATTGCCGGATAACCTTTGTTTTTTAGTAATACTTAAAGTTAAATTTTATAAAATGATAAAATTAGTTCGAAAAAAATATAAGAAATATTTAGCAGTTAAAATTGTAGTGGTAATACTTGTTGTACTATTTTCAGTAGGTATAATGATGCCTTTAGTAAAGATTGCAGAATTATTTGGAATAAACCTTAAAGGAAATGGAGGACTAAATTTTAAAGTAACATTTGGTAACATCTTCTTTTTCTTCTTGTATGGAGCGTGTTCAATTATAATTATTTGGTTAGCTCAAAAATACATCCATAAAAAACGATTATCAGAACTTGGTTTCCGCGGCAAAATTGGGTTACCATCATTAATAGGTTTTTTAGTTGGCGCTGTTTTAGTATCTATAACATATATTATTTTAATCCTAAATGCAGAAAGCGTAACGATTATCAATGTTTTTCCAGAAGATGTACCACTGCTTACCTATGTGGGCTATTATATCTATTTTTTCATTGGTTTTGTTGTTTGGAATTCATTAATTGAGGAATTAGCTACAAGAGCTTATCCTATTCAGAATCTCAAAAAGCACATGAATCCACATATTATTTTTACAATAATGGGACTTATTTTTGCTGGAGGACACTTATTTCTAAACGACTTTAACATAGGTTATTTCCTAAGCCTTTTTATGTTTTCATACATTTTTTCATTAGTCTATTATTACTCAGATTCTATTTGGTTAGTCATTGGTATGCACAGTGGAATAAATTGGATAGGATTTACATTTATGGGTACATCATCAAACTGGAAATTAGGAGCACTTTACAATACCGAACTATCTACTATCCCAAGCTGGATATTTAATTATGCTAATGTGTTTGTTCAGTTTTTATTTATACTTTTAATTGTATTCTTAAATAAAAAAGGATTTTTTAAAAAATATTTTGCAGTAAACAATAAATATAGTAATAGAAAATACCGTGTATAATTAATGGCAAATGCAAACTGACTTACAAAATTCCTCGCAGTTTTCTATTTGGTTTCTATTTGCTAAATTATGTACATATCCACGCAAATAATCATACACAAAACCGTTAACAAAGGTCAACTTATATAAGTATAATACATAAATAATAAAAACGAAATTATGACGGGAATTTGTAAATCAATACCCGAAATTCTTGAAAATGGAAAAATCCGTCTTCATAAAAGTTGGAAATGGACTTCAGCAGACAATTCAAAAGGACAGTCAATAATAGTAGAACAATAAAGCCTAGTCACAACAATAGTATTTAAAACATCAACCGTAATTATGAAGAAACATCTATTCAGTATAATAGTTTTTATCGTTTTAATTCAATCGTGTGCAAGCATAGACGATTTGAAAATTAGCAAATCTATTCTTTCAAAAATAGACGCTGAAAAGATGGTGAAATTTAGTTTTAAAGAAGATTATAAAATGCTTGGTCATAATTTTGAACCTTGGCAAACCACCAATTTTACTGTAAATGGTGAATTTTGGATAAACAAAAATACGTTTCTAAAACAAGATACTCTTATAAATAATAGAGGACAAAAATATACTTCAAAAACAGCTTATAATAATGAGATTTTGTTATTTCTAGATTATGGCGATGCGGAACTGTTACCTTTGACAACCGATTTATATTTTGAAAAAATAATTAATACCGCCCGTTACTCTCCAATATTTGTTTTAAATTATTTTATAAAAAAAGAAATAGATACTAAAATTGTAACATTAAAAGAGAATATTATTTATTCATTAAAAATCGGAAAATATTTAACCAAACTCTCCATAAACAAAAAAACGAATTTAGTTGATAAAATTAGCTATTTGAGTTATGATGAATTGTATGGAGATGTTACCACATCTTATATTTATTCGGAATATGTTACTGATGAATTTTTGACATACCCAACTTCCATTGAGATAGAAAATATCAACGGAAAAATTGTAGAAAATGTAACTGTTTTGGCAACAGAAATTATTTCTGATGATTTTAAATTATTAGAAAAACCAGAAGATTATAAATTAACAGAACGAAAAGAAGAAAGTAAGCCCGAAATAAAAGTTACCAAATATAACGAAAACATACATTTTATTGATTTAATTCATACAGATGATAGAGTAATGATAGTTGAAATAGATGATTTTGTTCTTGTTGCAGAAGCTCCAATAAATTCAAAAAACGGAGAATTAATTATTGCTGAAGTAAAAAAAATAGCACCTTTAAAACCAATTAAATACTTTGTATTTGGTCATCATCATCCACATTACTTGGGCGGATTAAGAGCTTTTGTTTACCAAGATGCTACCATCTTATGCACAGATATTAGTAAAAATTATGTTGAATATATCGCGAATGCGCCTCATACCATTTCGCCAGACAACTTACAACTAAATCCTAAAAAAATAAAAACGCAAATCATATTAGATAGTTTGGTTTTAGGAAAAAATAAAGAGATGAAAATTTATTTTATGGGAGAAAAATCTGCACATACAAAAGACTATTTAATATATTATTTCCCCAAAGATAAGTTGTTGTTTCAAGATGATTTATGCTGGATACCTAGAGAAGGTCCTATTACAAAAGCAAGAAATAGACAAGTTGGATTATATAATATCATTAAAGAATTAAATCTTGAGGTAGATACAATTATACAATCTTGGCCAGTTACAAATCACAAATTAAAAACAATTTTTCCTTTTACAGATTTGGAAGAATCTGTATTGATGGAATAATAAAAACGATGATTTTTTAATTTTATTTAGATTTCGATTTCATAAATTATGAATTATCAAGGTACTAAAAATTCATTTAAAAAGATTTAAAAAACCGATACACATGAAATTTAAACTAATATTTTTTCTATTTCTGTTATTCAGTTTCTCTTGTTATTCACAATGTAATTCTAAATTAAATCAATATGCAATTGGATTTAATGAAATCAAAGCCAGTTCTTTTTCTTTTCTTGACAGTTCGCTAAATAATATCAGAATTGTAGGTTACGGAGAAGACACACACGGAACTGCTGAATTTACATTGCTTGCAAGTGAATTAATGAAATATCTGTCAGAAAAACATGGATTTAAGATTTTTGTACTTGAAACTGGTTTTGGTGAAGGGCAGTACTTAAACGACTATATTCAAGGAAAAAGAGATGATTTAAGCACCATTTTAAATGAGCATAATTCTACTTGGAGATACAGAACTAAAGAGTTTAATGAATTGGTTAAGAGACTATAACAAGAATAATACTGATAAAATTTATATTTATGGCTGCGAAATGCAGTATGTACTTTCTGACGTAAATAGAATTAGAGATTATTTAGAAATAGTTAATTCCGAATATAAAATAGTTGGATTTGAAAAACACTTATGGCAAACTATTGAAGAAAGTGAAAAAACAGATTATTATATTTCTTATGTTAAATTAAAGAAATATTTTACTGACAATTATGATACATTTAAAAGTAAAACATCTGAAAAAGAATTCAATATGGCATATCATCATATTGTAGTTTTAGGGCAATTCGTAACAGCTATTAATCAAAATGTAGAACAACGAAAAGCCGATTTCCGAGATATTTATATGGGCGAAAATATTCAATGGATTTTAAATTTTCACGGAGATACTTCCAAAGCACTTTACTGGGCACATAATGCTCACGTTGGAGATTGGGTTAGTAATGGAATTGTAGATGTTACCGGGCATCAATTGAGAAAAACATATAGAAACTCATATTTTAACATTGCAACAGATTTTGGAACTGGAGAATTTTTGGCTTTTTCACAAGATGGGAAAATGGAAACATTTGGTTATAAAAAAGTTTTAGAAAACACATTTACCGAATGTTTAAAAACCCTTGGAAAACCAAATGTTTTTGTAAATATCCGAAAAGCGAGAGAAGGAAATAAAATGATGGAGTATTTAAATTCAGATTTTACAACTATGAGTGGCGCAGGTGCTAATGTTAGAAATAGTAAAACTGAAACAAATGACCTTGGAAAAGCGTTTGATGGTATAATTTATTTAGATAAAACCGATAAAATTAATTTGGAGAATTAATTAAAAATATTTATATAACTTTTAGAGTAATTCCTTTTTCCAACACCAATTTAAAAGAATGAATAAAAATTTAATATTATGAAACTACATAAATTATTCGGCTATCTATTTTTATTTTGTGTAACAACATTGTTAGCACAAGCAGAAACACAATCTGAATTAAACACATTTTTTATTGAACATGACAGTTTATTAATGGTCAGTACTAAAAATAATGACGTAAAAACATATAAAAAACTTTTGGATGAGGTTTTTAAAAAATATAAAAAATTAACACCAAAATACAAGAAGGCATTTTTATCATTTAACACTTATAAGCGAGATTATTTGTACAATTTAGTATGCATGTACTCCTTAAAAAATGATAAAAAAAACGCATTAAAATACCTAAAAAAAGCAATACATGAAGGATTTATAGATTACGAACATTTAAAAAATGATACTGATTTAGATAATATTCGTAATTACGCAGAATTCAAAATACTAGTAAATCCGTTAAAAACATATTATTTATCAATTCTTAAAAAAGGTAAAAAATATAATTTTGAAGATAAAAGAGAACTCCCTAAATTTATTTATCAACGAATGGATAATCAAAATTTAGTAAAATTACGCAAAGAATATAATTTAGATTCGATTGCTGGTAATGGTAATGAAATTTCAAAAATATTAAACCTAATGCACTGGGTTCACAATATCATAAAACACAATGGTTCTAGTGAGAATCCAGAAATACAAAATGCAAAAAATATAATTTCTGTTTGTAAAAGAGAAGATAGAGGCGTTAATTGTAGAATGTTGGCAATTGTGTTAAATGAATGTTATTTGGCAATGGGTATAAAATCAAAGTACATTACTTGTATGCCTAGAGAAGAAGTTTTTGAAGATTGTCACGTTATTAACATGGTTTACTCAAAAGACTTAAAAAAATGGTTATGGATTGACCCAACTTTTGAAGCATATGTAATGGATGAGAATGGTAATATGTTAAGTATACAGGAAGTTCGTGAAAGATTAGTGTTAAACAAACCATTAATACTTAACTCTGATGCCAACTGGAATAATAAAATTCCTCAAACAAAAGAACATTATCTAGATACCTATATGGCAAAAAATTTATATCGAATTCAAGCTCCCGTAATAAGTGAATTCGACTTTGAAACAGCAACAGATGGAAAAACTAAAACGTATATTGAATTATTACCTACAGATTATTTTAAGCAAAAACCAAACGTAATAAAAAGTTTAAATGAAAAAAAAGAAATTATTAGCTTAAATTATATAACAAATAACCCAACTTTATTTTGGGCAGAACCAACAGAATAAATTAGTTATAACATTAAAATTAATTAGTTAAAAAAATAAATCAATGAAAAATTTAATTTTACCTTTAGTTTTAGTACTCTTTGGATGTAATCACAAAACTAAAAACTTAAACCAAAACATCATCACTTCAGACATCGCAAATTTTTGGAACGCGTATGATAAAATAACCAACACCAAAGATTCTCTTTTACAATATAAATACCTAGATAGTTTATATATTAAAA
>NZ_MSCM01000001.1:1179713-1252762 GCF_002954665.1 Polaribacter glomeratus
ATATTAAAAAAGGAACTTTAGGTTTAAAAGGCGTTATGCAAGTAAAAAATTATACACATGATGATTATATAAATGCTATAAATAGTTATCCAAAATTTTGGACGTCAATTCGTGAAAATACCTTAAAAACCAATAGATATAATGAGGAATTAAACAATGGAGTTGAGAAAATAAGAGCTATTTATCCACAATTAAAACCTGCCAAAATATACTTTACCATAGGTGCTTTGCGCTCCAACGGAACTACTATTGATAGTTTAGTACTAATTGGTAGCGAACTGGCAATGGCAGATAAAAATACAAATTCAGCTGAATTTGATGAAAATTTAGGCGCAGGAAGACGTATTTATTTTGATAGCAATCCAATAGATAATTTAGTGTTATTAAACTTGCATGAATATGTTCATACACAACAAAAACCTAGAGTTAATAATCTATTATCCTATGTTTTACATGAAGGAATAGCAGAATTTGTTTCTGTAATTGCAATGAATGTTCCATCTTCAACGCCAGCTATAAATTACGGAAAACAAAATAAAAAAGTTAAGCAAAAGTTTGAAGAAGAACTATTTTATGGAAATAATACTCATCATTGGCTTTGGAGTGATTTTAAAAATGAATTTGACACTAGAGATTTAGGGTATTATATAGGTTATGCAATTGCAGAAATAAATTACAATAACGCAATCAATAAACAAGCGGCTATAAAAAAAATGATTGAGTTAGACTATACTAACGAAGCTGATGTTGAAGATTTTGTAAACAGAACCAAGTTTTTTTCTAAACCCATAAACAAACTTTATGCAGATTTTGATAAAAGCAGACCAACCATTTTAAGTATTGAACCTGTAATTGTAGATAGTACTACTGTAAACCCAAACCTTAAAAGAATAACGTTAAACTTTTCTATGCCAATGAATGTAGAAAGTAGAGGTTTTGATTATGGTCCATTGGGCGAAAATCATGTTTTAAGTGTTCAAAATATTATTGGATTTACTGAAGACGCAAAATCATTTACTTTTGAAATAGCATTAGAGCCAGATAAACACTATCAAAGTCTAATAACAAATCGCTTTCTGTCAAAAGACGGAATCCCATTAAAACCATTTTTAATTAACTTTAAAACATCAAAAAAATAAAACTCTTTGGAATTCAAGAATTACTCTAAAAATAAATTATCAAAAAAAATGAGTGCAGACCATAATTAACTTCAAAAAAAATAAACGATTAATTATTTGGCTGTAATACTTTTAAAACGTTTTCTCTAATACGAGTTGGTTTATAGGTTACTGCGTCTAACATTGCCCAAGTTGTTTTAGACTTTGCCAACAAAACATCGTCCTTATAAAATTCAATTATCCGCTCTGATGTGAAACCTTTGGTCTCTCCTACCCACGTTTTTGCAATAATTTTATCACCCAAAAGTGCTTGCCCTTTATAATCGATTTCGTGCCTTGCAACTACCCAAATATATGCTGGCAAAGGAATTTGTTTAGTTAAATAAGCCCAATGATGAAAAGCTACTTCATCCATCCATTTTACATATACAACATTATTTACATGATTTAAATCATCTATATCTTCTGTTGTTACCGTAATTTTAAATTCAAAAATAGTATTCATTTCACAAATTTTAACAAAAATAAAAATTTTAATAGTTCTATAATAATTATTGATGTCCCATTTTAAAAAAAATAATTAATAAGCCGTTTCTTTGCAAAACTTTTATGAATAAACTAGCAAACGAATTAGGTACAGAGAATATTGGCAAATTATTGATAAAACAAGCCGTTCCAGCAACCATCGGCATCCTTGTAATGTCTTTAAATATGATTGTTGATACTATTTTTGTAGGTCAATGGATTGGTGTTTTAGCAATTGCTGCAATTACTGTTGTTTTACCAATTGTATTCTTAATTTCTTCTATAGGAATGGGAATTGGTATTGGGGGAAGCTCAATTATATCAAGAGCTTTAGGCGCAAATAATACTGAAAAAGCATTTTTAACTTTTGGAAATCAAATTTCTTTAACCGTTATTTTAGCACTTCTCTTTGTTATTTTAGGCACTATCTTTAGTGTTCCTATTTTAAACTTGTTTGGCGCTAAAGGACTTATTTTACCAATTGCATCAGAATATTTTAGTGTCGTTATTTATGGTGTTCCGTTTTTAGCTTTTGCTATGATGGGAAATCCAACAATTAGAGCAGAAGGAAAACCAAAATTTGCCATGTATGCAATGATGATTCCTGCAGTTTTAAACGTGGTTTTAGATGTTGTTTTTATCAAGTTTTTTAATTGGGGTATGTGGGGCGCAGGCTTAGCAACTTCTATTTCTTTCGCAAGTTGCGGGTTGTATATTTTGTACTTCTTTTTATCTTCTAAAAGTGAGTTAAAAATAATACCAAAAAACTTTAAATTAAATTTTAAAATTGTAGATGAAATTATAAAACTAGGTGGTGTTTCTATTGTAAGACAAGGTGCAATTAGCATTTTAATGATTGTTTTAAACTATTCACTTTTTACCTACGGTGGCGAAATTTCAATTTCTGTTTTCGGTATTATTAATAGAGTAATGATGTTTTCTCTTTCTCCGGTTTTAGGGGTTTCACAAGGGTTTTTGCCTGTTGCTGGTTTTAATATTGGTGCACAAAACAATGCCAGAGTAAAAGAAACCATCAAAAAAGCAATTTGGTTTGGGTCTATTTTAGGAACTATTATTTTTATAGGAATTGTAATTTTTAAAGAAGAAATTATTTGGGTTTTTACAAATGATGCAACTTTGTTGGATGAAACTCCTAATGCAATGTTGATTGTGTTTTTAGTAACACCAATTGTTACGATGCAATTAATTGGTTCTGCTTATTTTCAGGCAGCCGGAAAAGCAATGCCTGCTTTATTTTTAACACTTTTAAAACAAGGTATTTTCTTAATTCCGTTAGCCTATATTTTACCTAAATATTATGGTATTGATGGTATTTGGTGGTCTTTTCCTATTGCAGATGTGCTATCTACAATTATTACAATTTGGGTTTTAAAGCGTGAAGTTGATAAGAATCTTAAATAAATTGGTTTTTGATTTTTGAGAAAAATAGACAAAATTAGTGTCTAACATTCGCTAAATATTTTTGCTATGGGTGTTACATGTAGATCTTTATTTAATAAATTTAAACCAACGGTTCCCCATTTAAATTAGTCGTTAAAATATCGCTAAATAGATTAAAAAACGGACGTAAAGCTTTGTAGCTTTTATCTACTTCATCAATAAAATTTTCTGATAGCACTTGCTCATCTGTAAAACTCTTACTTGCAATAAATCCTTTTTTACGCAACAAATCAACATCTGGATGCTCTTTATCAAAACCTCTTGGTGCGGTTTTTAGTTCCTCAAAGCTTTCGTAAGCACCTCCAAAATGTTTTTTATAATCTTCTGCTTCTAAAATTGCCTTAATTTCTGATGCGTCTTGTTCTATTTCTTTTCTAATTCTAAATAAATCATCTTTGCTTGGTTCCCAAAATCCACCCGCTAAAAAAGATTCTCCTGGTCTTATTCTAAGAAAATAGCCTCCTCTTAATGTTGCACCTAATCTTGAATACGAGTTTGCAAAGTGAGCTTTGTAAGGTGTTTTATCATTAGAAAAACGAACATCTCTATAAATACGCATCATTTTAGATTTCTCTATTTCGTCGTGCATTTGTAATTTACTGTGTATTGCTGCGAAAACATCTTTTGCATTTTTTTGCGCTTTTGTATAGGTAGGTTTGTGCTCTGCAAACCAATCTCTATTATTGTTTTTTTGTAAATCTTGTAAATATGTAAATGTTGCTTTTTCGAATTGCATTTATATGTAATTTTGAAAGTACAATTTACGAATTATTCTATAAAAATACTGTGACTAATTCTATAATAAAAATAGAGAAACGCCCTTAATTTATGTAAATTCGTACAACGAGCTTCTTACTTTCTATGCAACAAACAACAAAAATTATTCAAAAAAGATATGAAGGTTTTTTACAGACAAATTGTTTGTGGAAAAGCAATAGCGTTTATGGATTACACGCTTTTGAAATTGAAGCTACATCCTCAAAAATTGATATTATAATTGATGAAAAATTACGATTAGGTAAATATGTAGAGCGTTTTGTTTCGTATCAATTACAGCAAGAATATAACATTTCTATTATTTGCGAGAATATTCAAATTCAACGAGAAAAAATCACTTTGGGTGAGTTGGATTGTATTGTTTTAAAGGATAAAAAAACAATTCATTTAGAAATTATTTATAAGTTTTATTTGTATGACCCTTTGGTTGGAGTGACTGAAATTGAACACTTTATTGGTCCAAATAGAAAAGATTCTTTAGTTGATAAATTAACGAAACTGAAAGAAAAACAGTTGCCACTTCTCTACGCTAGCGAATGTTTAAACTATTTAAAAACTATTGATTTAGATGTTGATAAAATTGAACAACAAGTGTATTTTAAAGCACAATTATTTGTTCCGTTATCAGAAGAAAACATTGTTTTAAATGAGCTAAATCAAGAGTGTGTTGTTGGTTTTTACATCAATAAAAAAGAATTAGAACAATTTAAAGAATGTAAGTTTTTCATCCCAAATAAAAAGGATTGGCTTATTATTGCTCATCAAAATGTAGCATGGATCGATTTTTATCGATTTAAGGAAAAATCATCTAAATATTTAGAAAGAGAGTTTTCGCCACTTTGCTGGATGAAAAAATCTAACGGAGAAATTAAAAAGTTGTTTTTAGTTTGGTGGTAAGGAGTTTAGAAATCTAAAGTTGCTACTCTAAACGTCATTTTAATACTACATTAACTTTAATTGCCTTGTTTCTTATTTCTGTAAAAAAACTACCACATAGCTACATAGCATACATAGTTTTTTTGTGTCTTCAATCTTGGTTCTTGGTTGTTGGTTCTTATTAAATATTTCTTATTTAAAAACTTCAACAATAAAAAAGAGGAACTAACTAAATAAAGTTCCTCTTTAAAATTATATCAACTTAAATAATTACTTCACTTTTTTCTCATCGTCTTTAGAGGCTTTGTTCCAAATTTTAATTTTATCATCTTTGGTAACACCTTTTAAAACTTCTACATTTACGCCATCCGAAGTACCCAATTTAACAGTCTTTTTTTCAAAACTGCCATCTGCCATTAAGACTTCTACATAAGGCTCTTCTGTCTTTTTATCAAACTTTAACAAAGCTTCTTTAATTGCTAATACACTGTCTTTTTCTTCTAAAATAATATCCGCATTTGCACTATAACCAGCTCTAATAAAGTATTTAGTATCAAGAGAAACATCCGCTTTAATTTTAAACTGAACAGCGCCTCCAACTTCAATTCCTTTAGGAGCAATAAAGTTTAATTTAGCAGGAAATTTTACGCCTTCAATTGCACCAATTGAAACTTGAATGTCTGTACCTTTTACTAAATCCCCAACTTCCGACTCATCTACTTTTCCTTCAAAAATCATTTTACTCATATCTGCAATAGAAGCAATTGTTGTACCTGCATTAAAGTTATTTGATTGTATTACTTGATCTCCTTCTTTAACAGGAATTTCTAAAATTGTACCAGACATTTGTGCAATAATATTGGTGTTTGCAGAAGCACCAGAACCCGAAGATCCTATTTTAATGATTTGATAATCATTTTGTGCATTCTTTAAATCTTGCATTCCTTGTTTATATGTTAGCTCAATATTTTCGAATTCTGCTCTTGAAATAACACCTCTTTCAAATAAATTTTTATTTCTTTTGTATGAGATTTCAGCATTATTTAGACCAATTTTAATATTGTCTACTCTACCTTTTGCGCTAATTAAAGATTGCTCATTTGGTACTACTCTTACAGTAGCTATTAAATCGCCTTTATTAACTTGTGCGCCTTCTAGCAGTAAAATTTTATCGATTATACCCGTAATTTGAGGTTTAATTTCAATTTCTTCTAAAGGGATAACTTTACCAGTTGCCACTGTTTTTTTAACAATAGTAGTTCTAAAAGGGCTTTCTGTTTCAAACTCGACAACGCCATTTGAGTTCTTTTTACCGAACCAAATTAAAGCAGCTATAAAAAACACTACTATAATTGCTAAAATAATTTTTGATCTTTTGCTCATAATTAATTAATTGATTTTATTCTTCTCTTAATGCTTCTATTGGTTTTACTACTGTTGCCATGTGTGCAGGAATTAATCCTATTAAGGTTCCTAACACAATTAATGTGGCAAATGCAATCATTATAATAGGGATGTTTACGGTGGGGTTTATTAATGTTGCGTCTTCTCCTTGACCAAATTTCCAATCAATTAAAAATAAGACAAAGCCGCCAAAAATAATACCTAACATACCAGCAATTGTTGTTAAAAAAACAGATTCTAATATAATTTGCTGACGAATATTTTTTGGAGTTGCGCCTAAAGCTCTTCTAATTCCTATTTCTTTTGTACGTTCTTTTACTGTAATTAAAAGGATATTACCAATAGCAAAAACACCCGCAATTAAAGTTGCAATACCTACAAACCAAGTAAGAAATTGCATGCCTGTTAAAAAGCCTGTAAACTTTGCAATTTGAACGCCTAAGTTAAAAGAACCAAATGCTCTTTTATCATCTGGATGTACTTTGTGTAAATTCTTTAAAGTTAAAAGAACATCTTTTTCCAATTGTTCAATATCAACACCTTCTTCTGCAGTAATAACCATCCAAGATATATTATTGGCCGTATTATACACTTTTTTAAATGTTGTAAAAGGGATGTATGCAGTATCACCATCTAAATCTATGGCGCTTGAAGGACCGTAGACACCTATAACTTTATAATTAATACTATTTATTTTGATGTATTCGCCAATTGGAATTTCATTTTTGTCAAACAATTGCTTGTACATTTCTTCTGATATAACAGTAACTTTTGCTGCGGATGACATATCATTTTCATTCAAAAACCGCCCATAAATAAGACTCTTTTTTTGAATTTGATCTAACACAGGATAGTCTCCGCTAACTTGGTAACTCGCCGATCTAAAATCATGTACAATTAAATTATTTGTTTGATTTCTTGGTGCTAATAATTCAATTTCATTAGAATATTCAGATTTTAAAGCTTCAATATCTCTAGTATTTAACCTAAAAGTTCTTCCTTTTTGAAAGCCTTTAAAAGGTGTATCTGTAGCTTGCGTCCACACAAAAACACTATTGGTTGCAAAATCTCCAAATATTTTTTTAAAACCATTTTCCATTCCTCTTGCTGCTCCCAAAAGAACCACCAATAAGAAAATACCCCATAAAACACCAATAATAGTAATTACGGTTCTTATTTTATTTTTACGAATGCTTCCGTAAATTTCTTGCCAAGTATCTGCTTCAAATAAAAAGTTCATAGTTAATCTGCTCTTAATGCTTCAATTGGTTTAATATTTGCTGCTCTTTTTGCTGGTACATAACCTGCAACTAATCCTGATAAAATTAAAACTACTGTTGCTGCTATTACAATTGCTGGGCTAACACTTGGGTCTTTAATAAAATATTTTTCTTCTAAATTATTACCTATTAAACTTAAAATATAAGTTCCTAATGATAATCCTAAATACCCTGCTATTGTGGTAATTAAAACAGATTCTTGCACAACCATACCAATTATTGATGCTGGTGTTGCTCCTAGAGCTTTTCTAATGCCAAATTCTTTTGTTCTCTCTTTAATTACAAAAATCATAATGTTACTAATTCCTATAATTCCTGCAACTAAAGTTCCAGAACCAACTAATATTACAATAGCATATAAAGCGCCCATAAACATACCAACACCTTTGTTTGCTTCTGCCATGTTTCTAACAGAAAGCGCACTTTGATCATCTGGATGAATATTTAACTTTTTACGTAAATCGCGTTCTATTTTATTTCCGAATGCAATGGCCGCATCTAAACTTAAATTAGGATTGTACCCTAAATTAATTTGGCTTATGTAATCATTATTGCCATAAATATTTTGCGCTGTAGTTACTGGTATGTATGCAATTCGTTCTTCATTGTCTCCTCCTTCATCAGAAAAAATACCAATAATTAAATAAGAACTTCCGTTTACGTTTAGCCTTTTACCAAGTGCTGGTTTTTCTCCAAATAAGTCTTCTTTTACTAAACGGCCAATTACAATTACTTTAGATTTTTCATTTAAATCTCTTTCATTTAAATAACGACCTTCATCAATAATTGTTTTTTCTAAAAATTGATGATCTGGATTTACTGCTCTAACATCGTAGTTATTAGCTTCGTTTTTATATTTTAAAGTAAAATTTTTATAAATTCTAGCAGATTGATATTGAATTTTGTCTTTATAAGTGTCTTTAACAAAATTATAGTCATCATTTCTTAATTGTATTTCTCTTCCTGTTTGTAATCCTTTAAACGGTTTGGTTGTTTTTCTAACTCTAACTTGCATAGAGTTTTGTGCATCGTCTACAAAAGCACTTGTAAACGAGTTACTTAAGCCGTTTACAATACCAAATAAAAGTGTAAAAAGTAAAATTGCAAAAGATACCGTAAAACCAGACATTACAGAACGTAACCTGTTTTTATTAATACTCTGAAATATTTCTCTCCAACGATCTATATCGAACATATTTAAACTGCTTTTCCTATATTAGTTAATTCGTCACTAATAATAACACCATCTTTTAAACGCACAATTCTTTTAGTTTGTTCTGCCACTTCTTCTTCGTGTGTAATTACAAAAACAGTCATACCTTCATCATTAATATCCTTTAATAAATCCATCACAGAATCTGTTGTTGTAGAATCTAACGCTCCAGTAGGTTCATCTGCCAAAACA
Organism: Polaribacter glomeratus; assembly: GCF_002954665.1. GTDB lineage: Bacteria > Bacteroidota > Bacteroidia > Flavobacteriales > Flavobacteriaceae > Polaribacter > Polaribacter glomeratus. The sequence continues at coordinate 1,188,560 of NZ_MSCM01000001.1, forward strand.
ACTTTTGGTTTTGTAACCAAAGCTCTTGCTATTGCAACACGTTGTTTTTGACCGCCAGATAGTTCATTTGGTAAATGATTAGCCCATTGTTTTAAACCAACTTTGTCTAAATAATCCATGGCAATTTCTAATCTTTCTTTTCTATTTATTCCTTTATAATACAAAGGTAGCGCAACATTTTCTAGAGCAGTTTTATAGGAAATTAAATTAAATGACTGAAAAACAAAACCTAAGAACTTGTTTCTTAAAATTGCTGCTTTCTTTTCATTCATATCTTTAATAAGTTCACCATTTAGATAGTAATTACCTTCATCATGAATATCTAATAAACCCACAATATTTAAAAGCGTAGATTTTCCAGATCCAGACGAGCCCATAATAGAGACAAATTCGCCTTCTTTTATATGTAAATCAATACCTTTTAATACGTGAAGTGAATCTTTACCAATTGGATAAGATTTATGCATTTTTTCTATTCTAATCATTATCAGGGATAATTTTGTGCGAAATTACTTATTGCGCTTGGTTGCTGTTATTAATTATTTGTTAAAAACAAAGATTTTACACAGTACACAAATAAGACGCTTCAAATAAAAAAATGTTACACCGATTTTAAAGAAAGATAAGGTACATTTACAGTCTTAATGTTTAATTTTACCTAAATGGTTGATATTCCAAAAAATAAAAAAATAATTCTTTTTGATGGTATTTGCAATTTGTGCAACAATTCTGTTTTAAAAGTGATAAAATATGACAAAAAAAATACTTTTATGTTTGCTTCTTTACAATCTAAAAGCGGACAAGATATTATTAATTATCTAAAAATAGATATTACTAAAATTGACTCAATAATAATATACGAACCTGGCGTAGCTTATGATATTAAATCTACAGCAGTTTTAAAAATTATGAATGATTTTGGAAGTTTTTGGTCGCTAACACAAATTTTCGAAATAGTACCCGAAACAATTAGAAATTATTTTTACGATTATATTGCCAAAAACAGATACAAATGGTTTGGCAAAAAAGAAAGTTGTATGATTCCAACGCCTGAATTGAAAATTAAATTTTTAAATTAAAAACCCCATCCCCCATGAGAAAATTTAAAATTAACACAGATTTTAAAATTAAATTGCCAATTATTATTTTATCATTATTTATTTTTATTGGAATATTAAGTTATCAATTTAATTCCTCTAACTTTTATATTATATCAACAATCATTAGTTTTTTAACCATAATATTAGCTTTATTTTCTATTGTTGGTTTGTACAATGCGATACAAAAAATGAAAAAACCTTCTACTTTTAAAAGGGTTCTTTCTGTAATCGTATTAGCAATATTTGTTTGTACTATTCTATATATAATTGTTGAAAATATTATGGAAGCAATTAATATTTTTATTTAAGATGAACTTTCCAAAAGAAATAAAATGCGTAATATTTGATATGGATGGAGTTATTATAGACTCTGAAGAAATTCATAAAAAAGCCTATTATGAAACGTTTACTTCTATTGGTGTAAATGTTTCTGATCATCTTTACAAAACACTTACAGGTTCATCTACAATTAATGCTTTTCAAAGATTAGTTACACATTTTAACTTAGATTTAAAACCAGAAGAGTTAGTTCTTATTAAGAGAAAACGCTATGTAAATTTCTTTGAAAATGACCCTACTTTACATTTAGTAGACGGTGTTGAAGAACTTATAAAACATTGCTATAACAGAGGTTTTACCTTAATTTTAGCATCCTCATCTGCCATGGTTAATATTAATAGAGTTTTTAACCGATTTAATTTAAATCAATATTTTTCTGCAAAAATTAGTGGCGCAGATTTAATTGCTTCTAAACCACATCCAGAAATTTTTGAAAAAGCTGCTGTTTTAGGAAATACACCTAAAAGAAATTGTGTTGTTATAGAAGATTCAGACAATGGAATAAAAGCGGCAAATGATGCTGGTATTTTTGTTTTTGGTTACAGAAATAAAATGGCTGAAGATCAAACTTTAGAAAATGCTGATTTTATTATTGATGATCTTAGCCAATTAAAAAAATTGATTTAAAAATAAATAGTACCCAAATTAACTCCCTAATTAAAGAATAGTAAATATCGTATTTGTGCTAATTTTATTTTAGTTAACACTGAAATTTAATTGGTTGCAATTATTGTGATGTAATTTTTAAAACAACATCATATCAATATTAAAGCGCCAATCATTTAAAACAAACAGCTAACTAAATGATAAAATTCTTCAGAAAAATTAGACGGAATCTACTTACAAAAAAACAATTTGCCAGTAAAGCAAGTAAAACTAGTGCTTATTTTAAATATGCTATCTTATAAATTATACTGGTAGTTTTTTGAATTTTTATTGCGTTACAATTAAATAATTGAAATGAAAATAAGAATAAAAATGATTTGGACTCAAAATACTTAGCCGAAATGAGATTCAAGGCGATCTATTTATGCTAGATAATATAACTAGACGCTTAAAAATAAACACAGAAGAACATGAAGCAGCCTTTCTAATAAAAAAAGGTAAATTAGCTAATTATCATATGAATCGTGTCTTATAAATTTACTCCTAAATGAAAACAAGTTATAATCGTATTAAATATAAAATTATGAAAAAAATAGTACTATCATTTCTTCTCTTATCTTTTTCGATCTGTTCATTTAGTCAATTTACACAAAGTGCAGCTATTGACAGTATTTTTGTAGAATGGAATAAAGCAGATACGCCAGGTTGTGCATTAGGTATTATAAAAAATAACGAACTAATCTATACCAAAGGTTATGGTTTAGCCAATATGGAATATGATATTCCAAATTCAGCTTCTTCTGTATTTAGAATTGGGTCTACCTCCAAACAGTTTACCGCTGCATGTATTATTCTTCTTGCAGAAAAAGGAAAACTAAGTTTAGATGATAATTTAAAAAGTCTTTTTTCTGATTTTCCAGCATACGCAGAAAAGATTACCATCAAACATTTATTAAATCACACAAGCGGAATTAGAGATTATTTACAAATAAGTTATTTGAAAGGAATGGGTGGTGATGATTTTTATACAGATGATCATGTAATGCAGTGGCTAATAAACCAATCTGATTTAAACTTTGCGCCTGGAGAAGAATATTTATATAGCAATTCGGGGTATTGGCTTTTAGGTCAAATTGTAAAAAAAGTTGCAGGAATAAACATGGCCGATTTTGCAAAAAAAGAACTATTCGAGCCCTTAAAAATGATGGATACACATTTTCATAATGACCATACAAAAATAGTCAAAAACAGAGCCTCTGGATACGTACCTGATACTAATGACGGTTATAAAATTAGCATGACTACTTTAGATATGATTGGAGATGGTGGAATTTTTACAACTATTAATGACATCAAAAAATGGGATGATTCTTTTTATAAATCCGATGTCTTAAGTGAAAATTTTTGGACACTAATGACACAGCAAGGTATTTTAAATAACGGAGAAGTTATAGAATATGCCGCTGGTTTAATTATTGAAAAATATAAAGGATTAAAAACGATAAGACATGGTGGAGCTTTTGTTGGCTTTAGAGCAGAAATAGTGCGTTTTCCAGATCAAAAATTATCAATTGCAATATTTGCAAATAGAGGTGATGCCAATCCTTCAGATATGGCAGACCAAGTTGCTGATATTCTATTAAAAGATAAATTTTTAAAAGAAGTGGTTACTAAAGAGAAAAAAATAGAAATTGAGATTCCGAAAGTAGAATTTACCCTAAACCAAATAGTAGGTAATTATGAAATTGAACCTGGTTATGTTGCTACCTTAACTATTAAAAATGACTCCTTAAATGTAATTCAAAACTGGAATACATCAACCTATAATATTGTAAAAATAGCTACTAATCGCTTTAAAATACTTGGATCAAAAAATTTAATTTTTACTTTTTTAAACTTAAAAGATGGTTTTACACAAACAATGAAAGTGTTACAGGGTGATACAGAAACAATAGCGAAAAGAAAAAAAGAAATCGACATTTCTGCAATTAACCTAAAAAATTACATAGGAAGTTATTTTAGTAAAGAACTAAATGTAACCTATAATTTTGAACTAGAAAACGAAATTCTAAGCATTAGAATAGAAGACAAAACATCAACTATAAAATGCATAATTAGTGATTTAGATCAATTTTCAACGCAACTAGGTTTACTGCGATTTTACAGTAAAAAAGGACTTATTTCTGGTTTCGAACTGGATTCTGGTAGAGTTAAAAACTTAAAGTTTCAGAAAAAATAGTACTAATCGTATCAAAAAATATGATTTCTGTTTTTTATACTAGCTGATTTTCATGGTCATTTATTGTAATCGACTTTGTTTCCCATTTATCAATTACAGCGGTTGCTAAAGAGTTTCCTAAAACATTTGTAGTACTTCTTGCCATATCACAAAAATGGTCAATTGGTAATATTAAGGCAATTCCTCCTGGCGGAATGCCAAACATTGAGCAGGTTGCCACAATAACAATTAAGGATGCTCTTGGAACACCTACAACACCTTTACTTGTTAGCATTAAAACTAATAACATCGTAATTTGTTCTCCTAAAGTCATTTCTATTCCATACACTTGCGCTATAAATACACTTGCAAATGTCATATACATCATGCTCCCGTCTAAATTAAATGAATATCCTAAAGGTAGCGTGAAAGAAACTATTTTGTTTTGACAACCAAATCGTTCGAGTTCTTCTACCAATTTTGGAAAAACAGCTTCTGAACTTGTGGTTGAAAACGCAATTAACAACGGACTTTTAATTCTTCTTAGCAATAAAAACAGCTTTTTTCCTAAAAATAAATATCCAACGCCTAATAATATGATCCATAATAGAACGATACCAATTGTAAAATCTATTAAATAATGTGCGTATAAACTAAAAATTCCAAATCCATATTTAGCCACAGCAGCCGATACAGAACCAAATACTCCCAAAGGTGCAACCCACATAATGTAGGTAACCATTTTTAAAATAACATGAGATAAAGTATCTAATGCTTCAATAATTGATTTTCCTTGCTTACCAAGAGAAGCCAATGCGATTCCGAAAATAATGGAGAAAATTACAATTTGTAAAATTTCATTATTCGCCAATGCTTCAAAAATACTTTTAGGAACTAGGTGTTTTATAAATTCTTCTAATGAAAACCCCTGTGTTTTATCTAACAATTCAGAAGCGCCATCTAGCTCTTTTAAAGAAATAGAAGTGTTTTTTCCTGGTTTTAAAACATTTACTAAAACAAGTCCTAAAGAAAGAGAAACTAAAGAGGCAGTTATAAACCAAGCCATCGCTTTTGCTCCTATTCTACCAACCATTTTTAAATCACCCATTTTAGCAATTCCGACAACTAATGTTGAAAAAACTAATGGAGCAATTATCATTTGAACCATTCTAATAAAAATAGTTCCTAATAATTTTATGTTTTTAGAAAATTCTGCTTGATAAGAAAAAAATGAATAATGTACTACAGCACCCGCTACAATTCCTAGTATCAACGATAGGATAATAGCAACAAAAAGTTTGTTGTTTTTCACTTAATAGTAATGATTTAGATATAAAAAATAATCTTCGAATATATAATTTAAAAACCAATATTTATATTTTGTTTCATTAATTATTTTCTATAGGTAAACCGTCTGTAATTCCCCATTCTGTCCATGATCCGTCATAAACTGAGTGGTTTTTAATGCCTGCTATTTCTGCTCCTAAAGCTAAAACGGAAGCGGTAATTCCGGATCCACAAGAAAAAATGAAGTCTTTATTTTTTGGATTGATTTTATTAAAGACGGCTCTTAAATCTTCTTCTGATTTCATCAAGTTGTTCTCCACAATTTCGGAATACGGTAAACTAACAGAATTAGGAATTCGCCCTCCTTTTACATCATTTCTAGGCTCTGGTTCTGTTGCTAAAAAACGCCCTTTTGAGCGCGCATCAGCAATTAAAAAGGAATCACTTTTAATAAATGAAAGTACATCGGCAGTACATTTTATTTTTTCTGATTGATAGGTTGCTATAAAATTTCCTTTTTTAGGCGAATGGTTTATAGGTTTTTCTGTAGGATAATTTTTAGAATTCCAAGCAGGAAGTCCGCCATCTAAAACAGCAATATTTGTAAAACCCATCAATTGAAACATCCACCAAACTCTTGGTGAAGAATAAATTCCTAAATCATCATACACAACAATACAACTATCTTGGTTAATTCCTAGTTGTTGTGCTTTAACTTCAAAGGTTTTTGCTGATAAAACGGTGTTTGGAAAAGGTGCATTTTCATCCGAAAATGTTTTTTGAATATCAAAAAAGAAAGCGCCTTTTATTTGTTGTTTTTCATCCGAAGAAACCTCCTTTTTAGCGGTTACTTTAAGAATCGTAGCATCAAAAATAATAAGCTTTTGGTTGTCTAAATTTTTAAACAACCAATCAACAGAAACTACCGATTTATCGATTTTTAAAACCATTTATTTTACTTCGTCATAATTATCATCCCAGTTTTTAGGCTTTGGATTGTCATGTAATTTACCAACAGATTTTGCTACCAAAGCAGCAACTGTTGCATCTCCTGTAACATTAATTACGGTTCTACACATATCTAAAGGTCTATCAACAGCAAAAATTAAAGCCAAACCAATTGCTAACTTATCCGCAGGAAACCCTATGGATTCTAATACAATTACCAACATTACCATGCCGGCACCAGGAACGGCTGCAGAACCAATTGATGCTAATAATGCCGTTAAAACGATTGTTAATTGATCTGCAAATGTTAAATCGAAATTTAAAGCTTGCGCTATAAAAACAGCTGCAACGGCCTGGTAAAGAGAGGTTCCGTCCATATTAATAGTTGCTCCAACTGGCAACACAAAACTAGAAACTTCTTTATCTACACCAATATGCTCTTCAACTCTTTCCATAGTTACAGGCAAAGTTGCTGCACTTGAACTCGTAGAAAAGGCCAATAATTGCGCTGGACTTAATTGTTTTAAAAACCAAAGCGGGTTCTTTTTTGTAAAAATGCTTATCAAAACCATATAGAAAGTAACCATGATTAATAATCCTGCAACTACAGTTAATGCATATTTTAATAATGCTAATAATAAATCTGGATCATCTGAAGAGACCACCACATTTGATAACAATGCAAAAACGGCATAAGGAGCAGAAAGCATAATTAAATCGACCATTTTTAAAACTACCTCGTTTAAAGAATCAAAGAAATCTTTTAAAGGTTTCGATCTTTTTTCGCCAATTAACAACATAGAAATTCCTAAGAAAATAGTAAAAAATATTACTTGTAACATAGACGTATTATCGCTCATAGCCTGCAACGCATTGTCTGGAACCATATCTTCTAAAAACTGTAAAGGTCCTGTATTTTTTTGATTAGAAGCTTCTTGTAATTTAGATTGTACACCACCACTATTTGCATAGGTTTCTGTAAGTTTATTAATTGTTTCTTCGGATATTCCGTCTCCAGGTTTTACAATATTTACCAATAACAGGCCAATTGTAATGGCAATTACGGTAGTTCCTATATAAATAGAAATTGTTCTTAAACCTATATTTTTAAATTTAGAAATATCTTTTAAATCTGATATTCCTTTTACTAAAGAAGCTATAATTAAAGGAACCGCAATTAATTTTAATAGTTTTACGAAAATATTTCCAAAAGGATTAATCCAGTTAGAAACAAATACAGCACCACCATCTACACTTATCATTCCTAATCCAAAAAGGATTCCGGTTACCATTCCTATTAAAATTTTCCAATGTAATGCCATATTTTTCATGTAATCGATTTATATTGTAAATATTTTGAAAGGTAAAAAAAAAATTAAAATTGAGTGTGACTTTAGACATATATTGTGTCAAAAAAGTAGAAAACTTTTATATTAATTATTAAAAATTGAAAATGGCAGGAATTTTAGACATATTAAATAGTGATTTAGGAAAATCAATCATATCAGGAGTAGCTGGTTCTACGGATACTGATGCAACTAAAACAAGTAGTGTTTTAACAATGGCTTTACCCGTTTTAATGAAAGCTATGGAAAGAAATGCTGCAACTCCCGAAGGTGCACAAAGTTTACAAAATGCCTTAGAAAATAAACATGATGGAAGTATTTTAGATAATCTTGGTAGTTTATTTGGCGGAGGCGTTGATGAATCTGTAAAACAAGATGGTGCAGGAATTTTAAGCCATATTTTAGGAAATAAACAAAAAGGAGTTGAACAAATAATTGGTCAAAAATCTGGTTTAGATGCTGGTTCTGTTGCCAACATTTTAAAAGTTGCAGCACCTATATTAATGGGTGTTTTAGCAAAACAAAAAAAGGAACAAAATGTTACTAATTCTGGTGATTTAACAAGTCTTTTAGGTGGATTATTAGGTGGAAGTAGTAGTAAAAGCGAGCAAAATTTTCTAGAACAAATGTTAGACGCAGATGGTGACGGAAGTATTATTGATGATGTTGCAGGAATGTTTTTAGGAAGCGATAAAAAACAATCTGGTGGAATTGGCGGAATGTTGGGTGGTCTTTTTGGAAAATAAAATTAAGAATAAAGTTGGATTAATGAAGTTAAAAGAAATAAAAAAGCTCAAAATTAATAATTTTGAGCTTTTTTATTATACTTTATTTTTATAACAAGATTTATAAATATCTTCATAAACTGGTAAGATATTTTTTATAGAAAACCGTTTAGTATGATCTTTAGCATTTTGCTTAAAACGTTCTAAAGTAACATCATCCTTTAAAATAGAAATTGCATTCTTAGCCATATCGGCTACATCACCCAAATTACTTAAATAACCAGTTTCTCCATGTATATTTACTTCTGGTAAACCACCTGTATTTGTTGATATAATTGCAGTTTTTGCAGCCATTGCTTCCAAAGCTGCTAAACCAAAACTTTCTGTTTGTGAGGGTAATAAAAACACATCTGAGTAGCATAAAATTTTAGCAATTTCTGTGCTATTTCCTAAAAAAAACACTTTGTCTTTTATTCCTAATTTTTTAGCTAAAACTTCTGCTTTTTCCCTTTCTGGTCCTTCGCCAATCATCAATAATTTAGAAGGAATTTCTTTTTGAACTTCATAAAAGATTTTAATTACATCTTCCACCCTTTTTACGGGTCTAAAGTTACTAATATGCGTTAAAATTCTTTCGTTTGGTTTTGCTAAAGCATCTCTTTTGCACTCTTGCTCTTCTGCTATATTATATTTTTCTATATCAATAAAATTGTAAACAACTTTAATGTCTTTTTTAATATTAAAAAGTTGATTTGTAGTTTGCTTCAGATTATTAGAAACAGCCGTTACAACATCAGAATTATTAATACTAAACTCAACGGCAGTTTTATAGGTTGGATGGCTGCCTACAAGTGTAATATCCGTTCCATGTAGAGTAGTAACCACTTTAATATGAATTCCTTTTTCTAGTAACATTTGTTTAGCCATAAAAGCTGCATAAGCATGCGGAATTGCATAATGAACATGTAAAACTTCTAGCTGATATTTCTCAACAACTTCTACCATTTTACTAGATAATGCTAACTCATAAGGTTGGTATTGAAACAACGGATATTCTTCAATGATAACTCTGTGAAAATGTAATTTATGCGATAAAAAATCTAAACGAACTGGTTGATTATACGTAATAAAATGAACTTCATGACCATTATCAGCCAAAGCCATTCCTAATTCAGTCGCTACTACTCCACTTCCACCAAAGGTGGGATAACAAACAATTCCGATCTTCATATTTTTATTGAAAGATTATTTTTTACACTTTATCTCTTAGTTGTAAAGATAAAGGTAATCTTACAGTTTCGTTGTAAAGAAATTCACAAAAAAAACCTACAATAAAAATTGCAGGTTTATATAAAAGAATACTAAAATAAGTTTAGTATTAATAATCTCCTAAAGTTGCAGGGTTTTGAGCCAATGCATCCTCTAATTGTTCATCGCTTGGTGCTTTACCGTGCCAAGCATGTGTATGCATCATAAAATCTACGCCATTACCCATTTCTGTATATAATAAAATACAAACAGGTTTTCCTTTTCCTGTTAATGATTTTGCTTTCGCTAAACCTGCTAAAATAGCTTCAATATCATTTCCTTTTTTAACTTCTAAAACATCCCAACCAAAAGCTTCAAACTTTGCTTTGATACTTCCCATTGGTAAAACTTCATCTGTAGAACCGTCAATTTGCTTTCCGTTTAAATCGATTGTTGCAATTATATTGTCAACTTTTTTACCTGATGCATACATAATTGCTTCCCAGTTTTGACCTTCTTGCAACTCACCATCACCATGTAAAGTGTACACTAATTTAGAATCTCCATTTAATTTTTTAGCTTGTGCAGCACCTAAAGCTACAGACATTCCTTGTCCTAAAGAACCAGAAGCAATTCTTACTCCAGGTAAACCTTCATGCGTTGTTGGATGACCTTGTAAACGTGAATCTAACAGTCTAAAAGTTGCTAATTCTGATACAGGAAAAAATCCGCTATGCGCCAAAACACTGTAAAACACAGGAGAAATATGTCCGTTTGAAAGAAAAAATAAATCTTCTTTTTTACCATCCATTGTAAAATCTGTAGAATACTCCATTACTTCTTGATACAAACAAGTAATAAACTCAGCACATCCCAAAGAACCTCCTGGATGTCCAGAATTTACGGCATGTACCATTCTTAAAATATCTCTACGAACTTGTTGTGTAAAATCTTGTAATTTTTGTGTTGTCGGCATTTTGTTGTTTTATTTGATGGCAAAAGTAATTTTTTTAATAGCAACTTACAAGATTATTTATCAGCAAAAAACAGGGTTGTTAACAATTAAAATACGATTTCTTGTGAATAGGGATTCTAAATGATGAAAAATTACGTTTTCTGCTTCTTTTTCTTTGCTGCCGGAAACAAAACATTATTCAATATTAATCGATATCCTGGCGAAGTTGGATGCAAGTCTAATTCCGTTTTTGGATCACCAACTCTGTGCGTATAATCTTCTGGATCATGACCACCGTAAAACGTAAACATTCCTTTTCCTTTTGTACCATGAATATAACGTGCTTCTCTGTTGGTTCTATTTTCGCCTAAAACCAACACATTTGTTTTTACCGTTTCTCTATCAAAAGAAGTAGTTTGGCCCATAAAACCTTTTACTAAAGTGGTATGATTCTGAGTTAACATCGTTGGTACAGGATCCCATTTTGCAGAAAATTCTATCAATGAAAAATAATCTGAAGTTTTAGGAATAGTACGTTTGCTGGTCATATCAATCGAAGAAAACTCATAAGTTGTAGGGCTTCTAACCAAATCAAAATCTTTAAAAGCGAACGTTTTGTTGTAATTTATTTTTGATTGATAGTTAGGTTCTGTTGCATCACCATCAAACATTGCTTCTGCAATATCCACACCTTCAGCAGACAAAGCAATATCAAAACTATCGGTTGCAGAACACATGGCAAACATAAAACCGCCGCCAATTACATAATCTCTAATTTTTTTAGCGACTGCTAGTTTTTCTTCGGATACTTTTGCAAAACCCAATTCTTTAGCTTGTTTTTCTGATGCTAGTTTTGCTTCTATATACCAAGGTGCGGTTCTAAAAGCACCATAAAATTTACCATATTGACCCGTAAAATCTTCGTGATGTAAATGCAACCATTCATATAATAAGAGTTTATCTTCTAAAACTTCTTTGTCGTAAATTACATCAAAAGGGATTTCTGCATAGGTTAAAACCATCGTTACCGCATCATCCCAAGGCATTTTATCTTTTGGAGAGTACACTGCAATTTTTGGCGCTTTCTCTAAAGTTACCGCATCTTGATTTGACGATGGCGAAGAAATTTCTTCTAATATAATTTGTGCTTTTGTATCCGAAATTATTTGATACGAAACTCCTCTAATTTTACATTCGTTTTCTATGGCTTTGTTATTTTCTATTAAAAAAGCGCCGCCATCATAATTTAGTAACCATTTCGATTTTATGCCAGCTTCTAAAGCGTAAAAGACAATTCCGTATGCTTTTAAATGATTTTTCTGATTATTATCATTCATTGGCACGTATATAAATGATGCCCAAATTGAGTTTGATATAAATAGGAATGTAAAAATTAAAAAAACTTTTCTAATCATTTGTTTTATTTTTCTTTGTCCATTTTTTTATTTTTTCATCTAAAACATGAAAACCAAAAGCACTTTATAAAAAGCCTAAAGGCATTCCTATAATTGTTTTTATAAATTTAGTTGAATTTCTTTGATACTCTTTTTTATATCCAAAATAGAAAATAGATAGATATATTATAGAGACTAGTATGCCGAAAAAAACTTCCAACTATTTACTTTAAATTTAAAGAAAACTAAAATACACAATTACTTTAAAGCAATTGTGTATTTCTATAATTTTATAAATTCTTTAGTATTTAAAAAGGCATATCATCGTCATCATCATCACCAAAAGCATCTTTTGGTTCAATTCTGTGATCTGGAGATACATCTGCATTCATAGAAGATTGGAATTCAGAACTAAAGCTTTCTTCTAAATCAGAGAATTTTGCTAAGTGACCTGTAAATTTTAAACGGATATTATCCAAACCACCATTTCTGTGTTTTGCTACAATAAATTCACCCTGTCCTTCACATGGCGTATGCTCATCATCGTCCCATTCTGTCATTCCGTAGTATTCTGGTCTAAAAATAAACGATACAATATCTGCATCTTGCTCAATTGCTCCAGATTCACGTAAATCAGAAAGTAAAGGTCTTTTGCTTCCTCCACGCGTTTCTACAGCACGTGATAATTGAGAAAGTGCAATTACAGGAACTGCTAATTCTTTTGCCAATGCTTTTAAGTTTCTAGAAATCATAGAGATTTCTTGTTCACGGTTTCCTCCTGCTTTTCCACCTGCCGTCATTAATTGTAAATAATCAATTACAATAATTTTTACACCATGTTGCGAAACCAAACGTCTTGCTTTTGCTCGTAAATCAAAAACAGAAAGCGATGGCGTATCATCAATAAAGATAGGTGCATCAGATAATTTCTTAACTTTTACATTTAATTGTTCCCATTCGTGAGGTTCCAAATTTCCTTTTCTTAGTTTTTCTGATGTTAAACCCGTTTCCGAAGAAATCATACGCGTAATTAACTGTACAGAAGACATCTCTAAAGAAAACACAGCAACACCATGACCAAAATCAATTGCCATATTTTTTGCCATCGAAATTACAAATGCTGTTTTTCCCATACCAGGACGTGCAGCAATAATTACTAAATCGGATGGTTGCCAACCAGAAGTTAACGCATCTAATTTAGTAAAACCAGTTTCTAATCCAGACATTCCTTCTGAATTACCTATTTCTTGAATCTTTTTTAAAGCTTGTTTTACAAGTGAACCAGCATCTTCTGAACTCTTTTTTAAGTTTCCTTGTGTAACTTCAAAAAGTTTTGCCTCTGCATCGTCTAACAATTCAAAAACGTCGGTACCGTCATCATAGGCGTTTTCTATAATTTCTGATGAAATAGAAATTAATTTACGCTGAATATATTTTTGCAAAATAATTCTAGCATGGAACTCAATATGCGCAGAAGAAGCCACTTTTTGAGTTAAACGAATTAAAGCGAAATCACCACCAACAAAATCTAACTTCCCATTCTTTTTTAATAAATTTGAAACTGTTAAAAGATCTATGGGTTCAGAATTTTGAAACAATTCATAAATTGCTGCATAAATTTCTTGGTGTTTAGAATCGTAAAAGGCATCAGAACTTAAAACATCAATAACATCATCAATTCCCTTTCTATCAATCATCATTGCTCCTAAAACAGCTTCTTCTAGTTCTACTGCTTGTGGCGGAATTTTCCCTTTTTCAAGACTAATAATTCTTGATTTATCTATTTTTGTACCTACTATAGGATTCGTTTTTTCCATGGTTACAAATGTACTTTTTTAGGTTCAATGTGCTTTGTAATTAATAACTTTAATTTGTAAACATTTATTGTAAACAAAAATGTTATTATCATGTTAATAACCAGTCAACTTCTAAATTGAATCCTTATTTTTACAGCAATGAAATGGAATAAATCACATATAATTTTAGCAATATTATTGCCAATTCAACTTCTTTTAATGCAAGTTGTAACTAACAATCCTGTATTTATTGAACGGTATTATTCTAACGGAAACTATCCTTTTATTTCATCCTTTTTTAGAATTGTTTTTGGTTGGGTTCCTTTCTCTGTTGGTGATTTGCTATTGGCTTTTGGGCTGTTTATTTTAATTCGGTTTTTATTTCGTTTGATAAAAACGAGATTCAAAAATTTTATTCCTAAAATGATTCATTTTACGGCAATTTTATCGGTCGTCTATTTTTGCTTTTATCTATTCTGGGGATTAAATTATTACAGAGAACCTTTGGCTAAGAACTTGAATTATCATCAGCAAAAATATACCACAGAACAACTTCTAAAAGTTACTGAACACATTGTTGAAAAGCTAAATTACTACCATTTAGAAATTACAAAAAATGATTCTGTACTTGTCAAAAATCCTTATCAGCAAAAAGAAATGTATACTATGGCTATTGCAGGATACCAACATTTGTCTAAAGATTTTCCGCAATTAAAATACAACTATCCATCTGTAAAAAGTTCTTTAATGAGTTTGTTGCAAACCTATAACGGAACTTCTGGTTATTTAAATCCGTTAACTGGCGAAGCCCAAGTAAATGACAGAATTCCTAAAACGAGTTATCCAACAACCACCTGTCATGAAATGGCACATCAAATAGGTTTTGCAGCAGAAAATGAAGCAAATTTTGTAGGTTTTTTAGCCGCCAATTATAATAACGATGTGTATTTTAAATATGCCAGTTATAGAATGGCTTTTGTGTATTGTTTTTCAGAAATTAGAAAACGCGACACCAAAAAAGCTAAAGAACTCATACAATCTGTAAATAAAGGAGTTCTCAAAGATTTTAACGCAAGTAATGAGTTCTGGCAACAATATGAAAACCTGTTTGAACCACTTGTTAAAAAAGGATATAATGCCTACTTAAAAGCCAACAAACAAAGTAAAGGTGTGCAATCTTACAATTATGTTGTTGATTTATTTATCTCTTATTTTGAAACTTCAAAAGAGATCTAGATTTCTTAAACTTTTGTTAAATTAAAAATATTAATCATTTATAACAAAGGGTATCAATAAATTTAGGGCAATTCAAAAATAAAATCAAACTACATGAAAAAACTACTATTTTTATTTTTTTTCTTGTCGCTTTCTGTCACGAATGCACAAGATTACTTTCCTACGGATGAAGGTGTAAAAACCACCGAAAGTACCACTTTTGCATTTACAAATGCCACTATTTATGTAACACCTACAGAGGTTCTTAAAAAAGGAACTTTACTTATTAAAGACGGTAAAGTAATTAGTGCTGGTGCATCTGTAAAAATTCCGAAAGGCACAAAAACAATAGATTTAGAAGGCAAAACAATCTATCCTTCTTTTATTGATATATATGCTGATTTTGGAATTGAAAAGCCAAAAAGACAATCTGGAGGTTCTAGAGAAAGTCAATATGAGGCTGAACGTGAAGGGTATTATTGGAACGATCACATAAGACCAGAAACAAATTCTTTTGATGATTTTAAATTTGATGCTAAACAAGCAAAGAGTTTTATTGATGCTGGTTTTGGAGTTGTAAATACGCATTTACAAGACGGAATTATTCGTGGAAGCGGTTTATTGGTTGCTTTAAATCCTAATTCTACTAATGCTTACAGAATTTTGGACACAAAATCTGCACAGTATTTATCTTTTTCTAAAAGTAATAAATCGAGACAAGCCTATCCTAGTTCACTAATGGGCGCGATGGCTTTATTGCGCCAAGTGTATAATGATGCAGATTGGTATGCAAAAGGAAACATGAAAAATAAAGATTTAGCCTTAGAAGCTTTAAATAGAAATAAAAATTTAATTCAGATTTTTGAAACCGATAACGTTTTAGATGCTTTAAGAGCTGATAAAGTGGGTGATGAATTTGGAATTCAGTATACAATCGTTGGAAGCGGAGAAGAATTTGAAAGAATTGATGATATTAAATCTACGAATGCAACTTTTATAATTCCGATTAATTTTAGTGATGCGTATGATGTTTCAGATCCTCTATTAACGCAATATATTTCGTTAAGAGATATGCGTAAATGGAATCAAGAACCTTCAAATTTAAGTGTGCTTGCAAAAAATAATATAAATTTTGCATTGACAACTTACAAGTTAAAAGATGTAAAATCGTTTCATAAAAATTTGCAAAAAGCGATTAAATACGGTTTTGATAAAGAAAAAGCATTGGCTGCATTAACTACAATTCCTGCAGCTATAATCGGGAATAATTCAATAGGAAACTTAAAAACAGGAAGTTATGCTAATTTTATAATTACTTCTGGTGATGTTTTTGACGCTAAAACAACCATTTTTGAAAACTGGGTTCAAGGTGATAAAAATGTAATTAATGACATTGACATTAAAGATATTACAGGTAATTATATGTTGTATGTTAATAACATAAATTACGATTTAGCAATTACAGGAAAAGGATCAAAACAAACTGCCACTATTAAACTAGGTGATAAAAAACTAAAAGCTAAATTCTCTTATAGTGACGATTGGATTTCGATTACTTTAAATGATGACGATAACTTTACAAGAATGTTAGGTAAAGTTATTAATGATGCCAATGCAATACAGGGTGATGCTTTTGATGCAGAAGGAAAAAAATCTTCATGGTCTGCAAGTATTCAAGTTAAAAAAGAGGATGAAACAAAATCAGAAATGAAAGTAGCAGAAAAATCGAAAGAAAAAACGGACGAAGATGCCGAAGAGGATTCTGATGATAAAGAAATTTTAGTATTACCTGTTAGTTATCCTAATATTGGTTTTGGAAACTTTACACAGCCTAAAACCGAAACACTACTTATTAAAAATGTTACTGTTTGGACTAGTGAAAAAGACGGGATTTTAGAAAATACAGACGTTTTATTAAAAGACGGTAAAATTTCTAAAATAGGTAAAAACGTAAGTTCAAAAGGAGCTACAGAAATAGACGGAACGGGCAAACATTTAACTGCCGGAATTGTAGATGAACACTCTCATATTGCAGCATCATCAATCAATGAAGGTGCACAAAATTCATCCGCAGAAGTTACTATTGAGGATGTTGTAGATCCTAATGACATTAATATTTACAGAAATATTTCTGGAGGAACAACAACTTCTCAAATTTTACATGGTTCTGCAAATCCGATTGGTGGTCGCTCGGCAATCATCAAATTAAAATGGGGAGAAAATGCAGAAAATATGATCTATGATAATTCTCCTAAATTTATAAAATTTGCTTTAGGTGAAAATGTAAAACAGTCTAGAAGTTCTAACGGAACACGTTTTCCTCAAACAAGAATGGGTGTTGAACAACTATTTACAGATTATTTTACGAGAGCTCAAGAATACGAAACTCTAAAGAAAAGTGGAAAACCATATAGAAAAGATGCTGAAATGGAAACTTTGGTAGAAATTTTAAACGGCGAACGTTTTGTTTCTTGTCATTCGTATGTGCAATCAGAAATTAATATGTTAATGAAAGTTGCTGAGAAATTCAATTTTAAAATCAACACTTTTACTCACATTTTAGAGGGTTATAAAGTTGCTGATAAAATGGCAGCGCATGGCGTTGGTGGTTCAACATTTTCGGATTGGTGGGCGTATAAATACGAAGTTAACGATGCAATACCTTATAATGCAGCAATTATGCACAATGCAGGTGTTACGGTTGCCATTAATTCTGATGACAGAGAAATGTCTAGAAGGTTAAATCAAGAAGCAGCAAAAACTGTAAAATATGGTGGAATGTCTGAACTAGAAGCTTGGAAAATGGTTACTATAAATCCTGCAAAATTATTACATATCGATAACAGAGTTGGTAGTATAAAAGTGGGTAAAGACGCAGATGTTGTTTTATGGAGCGATCATCCAATGTCGATTTATGCAAAAGCGGAAAAAACAATTATTGAAGGCAAAATATTTTTTGATAGAAATGAAGACATCAAAAAACGTGAAGCAATCACACTAGAAAAAAGTAAATTAGTTACCATGATGTTAAAAGAAAAATTAAGTGGTGGAAAAACACAAGCACCTAAGAAAAAAGAAGACATCAACTTTCAATGTGATACTTTAGAAGAACTTAAAAACTAAAAATGATGAAAAAAATAATATATAGTTTGCTATTTTTCTTTTTAGTAGGAAACATCGCAGCACAGCAAACTCCAGCAGATAAACAAAGTACCGATTATGCTATTGAAGGCGCAACTGCGCATTTAGGAAACGGAAAAGTCATAGAAAATTCTTTGATTATGTTTAGCGAAGGTAAAATTGTTTTTGTAGGAAATGCAAACGTAAAAATTGCAAGAAGAGGAACGGTTATAAACGCAACTGGTAAACATGTGTATCCTGGTTTTATTGCTGCAAACGCAACCTTAGGTTTAGTAGAAATTGATGCGGTAAAAGCAAGTGATGATGAAGACGAAATAGGTGCTAACAACCCACATATTAGAAGTTTAATAGCTTATAATGCAGAAAGTAAAGTTGTAGAATCTATGAGACCAAATGGTGTTTTAATGGCGCAAATTGTACCAAGAGGCGGTACAATTTCTGGTACTTCATCCATTGTACAATTAGATGCTTGGAACTGGGAAGACGCAGCTATTAAAGTTGATGATG
Organism: Polaribacter glomeratus; assembly: GCF_002954665.1. Classification (GTDB taxonomy): domain Bacteria; phylum Bacteroidota; class Bacteroidia; order Flavobacteriales; family Flavobacteriaceae; genus Polaribacter; species Polaribacter glomeratus. The sequence continues at coordinate 1,207,385 of NZ_MSCM01000001.1, forward strand.
CAATTCATATGGATTGGCCTACAAGTTTTAAAACTGGACGATGGTGGTTGGGAGAAGATCCTGCTTTAAAAGTTGATGAAAAATATACTGAAAAAATTGACAATATAAAGCTGTATTTTTCAAATGCAAAAAATTATTTAGCAGGCGAAAAAATAAAGAAACATTTGCCTTATGAAGCTACTAAAGGTTTATTTAATGGCTCTCAAAAGTTATTTATTCATGTAAGCGGACAACGAGAAATAACGGATGCGATTACAATTGCTAAAGAACTAGGAATTGAAAATATTGTAGTAGTTCATGGTGAAGAAGCTGATAAGATTTCAGATTTGCTACTAAAAAATAACATTCCTGTAATTTTAGACAGACCTCATAGAAATCCTAATCAAGAAGACGATGCGTATGATTATACCTATACAATTGCAAAAGTTTTAACTGATAAAGGTATTTTAGTAAGTTTAGGAATGGAAGGACAAATGGAGCGTATGAATACTAGAAATTTACCTTTTTATGCAGGCACATTTGCTGCCCATGGTTTAGATAAAGAAGTTGCTTTACAGTTGCTAACATTAAACACAGCAAAGATTCTAGGAATCGATGATTTTGTTGGAACCTTAGAAGTTGGTAAAGATGCAACGTTATTTATTTCTGAAGGAGATGCTTTGGATATGAGAACAAATATTTTAACGGATGCTTTTATACAAGGAAGAAAAATTAGCTTAGAAACGCATCAAACAAAACTTTGGAAACGGTATGCCAATAAATATAAAACCAATTAGCACAGAATTTATATTAACTACATAGATTTTAAATAAAAAAGGCTCGAAATTTACGAGCCTTTTTTTATAAATTTAATTCGTAAATAAAATTAATCATTAAAAGGTTTTGTTGACCATTCCCAACCGGAAAAACTCCATTTCTTTAATTTGGCATAATTATCTAAATTTAAACCCCCTCTATTAGATGCTCCTCCAGATCTTACAAACCCAATATTTACTGTTTTTTTCTTTTTCTTACCATTAGACCAATTACTAATTACGTTATGAACTCTAACGTAAACGCTTCTTTCGTTCTGGTTAACAGCTCTAAATATTACATCATAATCACTAACTTTATAATATAAAGAAACTTCACCATCTGTTCCATGATAAGTGTATCCTGCTGTACTTTGAGAAAATATCCCAAGACTAAACAAACAAAATATTACTAGAAATAAATTAAATTTTAAACTTTTCATAAATTATGTTTTAAGATTAATAAAGTACAAATATTAAACATAATCAAAGTAATTAATATACCTACAAATAAGTAATTTGTGCTGTCTAAAATTAATCACTTTATTAAATTAGAATTTTATATTTCTAAAACAACATTTAGATAAACTTTAATTATAATAAGTTTTATATAAGTTCAAAAAAAAAGGCTCGCAATTTGCGAGCCTTAAAGCTGGACTAGTTAACAATAATAAAATCACAAACTTTTTCTGGGTTTATTTTTTTTTCTACCAATCAATAACAAAAAATTTAGCCTATTAATTATTATCTTACAAAGATTCTGATTAAATGAACATCAAACAATACCTAACATTAGGTATCTTTGTACTAATGAAAGAAATTACTAGCATTCAAAATTCTTACATAAAAAACTTGCTAAAACTGCAAGAAAAAGCTCGTGAACGAAGAAAACAAAGTTTATTTATTATTGAAGGTAAACGTGAAATATCATTGGCAATTGCTGCTAAATATCAGTTTGATTCGATTCTGTTTTATCCTGATTTGATCACAGAAAATGAAATTTTACATCTTTTTAATGAAAACATCAACAGAATTGAAATCTCAAAAGAGGTCTATCAAAAATTAGCCTACAGAGATTCTACCGAAGGGATTATTGCAGTTGCAAAAGCAAAGGATTTTTCTTTGAAAAACATCCAATTTAAAAATGCCAATCCTTTAATTTTAGTTGCAGAAAGTATTGAAAAACCTGGTAACATGGGCGCAATTTTAAGAACTGCGGATGCTGCAAATGTAGATGCCGTTTTTATTGCCGATGCTAAAAGCGATTTGTACAACTCAAATATTATACGATCTAGTGTAGGTTGTGTTTTTACAAATCAAATTGCGGTTGGAACATCCGAAGAAGTAATTACTTTTTTAAAGGAAAAAAACATCCATATATTTGCTGCAACTCTGCAAAATTCAAATGAATATCATAAAGAAAATTACACCAATTCCGCAGCGATTGTAGTTGGAACGGAAGCAACTGGTTTATCGGATATTTGGCGAGAAAATGCGACTCAAAATATAAATATACCAATGCAAGGAAAAATAGATTCTATGAATGTTTCTGTAGCTGCTGCAATTGTTGTTTTCGAAGCAAAAAGACAAAGAGATTTTAAAATATAAAAAATGAAAGTATTAGGAATAGATATTGGTGGCACAGGAATTAAAGCAGCTGTTGTTGATACAAAAACAGGAGAATTACTTTCTGAAAGACACAGAATAGATACTCCAAAACCAGCAACACCAGAAGCTGTGGCAAAAGTTGTAAAAGAAATGGTAGCTCATTTTAAATGGACAAAAGTTGTTGGCTGTAGCTTTCCTACTACAATTGTTGATGGCAAATGTATTCACACTGGTAATTTAAGTGAAAAGTGGCTTAATGTAAAAGTTGATAAATTATTTAAAAAAGAATGTAAAATTCCGTTTTATGTTAGTAATGATGCAGATTTAGCAGGAGTTGCTGAAGTAAACTTAGGCGCAGGAAAAGGAGAAAAAGGAGTTGTTATTGTAATTACAATAGGAACAGGAATTGGTTCTGGTTTATTTTATAACGGAAAGTTAATTCCTAATTTAGAAATTGGAAAAATGTTGCATTCTGATGGAAAGATTATTGAATATTTTACTGCGGATTCTGTTAGAAAAAAAGAAGGATTAACACTAAAAAATTGGGCGTTGCGTTTTGATGTTTTATTAAATTACGCGAGAGTTGTTTTCTCACCAAGTCTTATTATTTTGGGTGGTGGAATTAGCAAACGATATGATGGATTTAAAGAATATTTAACTTCGGATGTGAAAGTAAAAGTTGCTAAATTTAAAAATAATGCAGGTATTATTGGTGCTGCAATGTACGCTAGTAAAAAAGTTAAAAAATAATGCAACCTACTACGCTATTCTATATTTTTATAGCAATAATTGTTATCAGTTTTATTGTTGATAAAATTTTAGACACTTTAAATGTAAAGCATTTTGATGACAAAATTCCTGACAAACTAGCAGATGTTTATGAGGAACAAGAGTATAAAAAATCGCAAGAATATAAAAAGACAAATTCTAAATTTTCTAATTTAACATCTACATTTTCAATACTATTAACATTGGTTTTCTTTTTTGCTGACGGATTTAAATATGTAGATGATTTTGCAAGAAGCTATACAGATCAACCTATTTTGGTTGCTTTAATTTTCTTTGGTGTTATTATGTTTGGTTCGGATTTTTTAACAACGCCTTTTTCGTATTATCAAACATTTGTTATTGAAGAAAAATTTGGATTTAATAAATCTACTAAAAAAATATTTTGGCTTGATAAACTAAAAGGTTGGTTGATGAGTATTGTTTTAGGTGGTGGAATTTTATCTTTAATTATTTGGTTTTATCAATTTGCTGGAGAAAATTTTTGGATTTATGCTTGGGTTTTAGTAGCTGTTTTTTCTTTGTTGATCAACCTATTTTACGCAAAATTAATTGTTCCGTTGTTTAATAAACAAACTCCCTTAGAAGATGGCGAATTAAAATCAGCAATAGAAAAATATGCCCAAAAAGTTGGATTTACATTGAATAATATTTTTGTAATTGATGGTTCTAAAAGATCAACAAAAGCAAATGCTTATTTCTCTGGTTTTGGTTCGCAAAAGCGAATTACACTTTTTGATACTTTAATAAACGATTTAGAAACTGACGAAATTGTAGCCGTTTTAGCACACGAAGTTGGTCATTATAAAAGAAAACACATCGTTTTTAACTTAGCTTCCTCTATCCTACTCACAGGTTTTACGTTGTTTATTTTATCACTATTTATCAATTCTTCAATTTTATCAGAAGCATTAGGCATTTCCATTCCTAGTTTTCATATTGGTTTAATTGCATTCGGAATTTTGTATTCGCCGATATCAGAAATTACAGGTTTACTGATGAATTATATATCTAGAGTATTTGAATATCAGGCAGATAATTTTGCCAAAGAAACTTTTGCTGCAAAGCCTTTAATTTCATCTCTTAAAAAATTATCAAAAAATAGCTTAAGTAATTTAACGCCACATAAATCTTACGTTTTTGTGCATTATTCACATCCAACTTTGTTGGAAAGAATTGAAAATTTAGAGAAATAGTATAGCACCTAATTTTAATGGTTTACCCGCATAATTTAACTCAATTTAAAATCTATTAAAACCTAAAAAAATCTCACCTTTTTTTAATAAAATTTAGAATCTTTAATTCTTGGTTGTTCAATTTCTTATTCCTAACTTCACTTTAGATATTAAAATATTTAGTCCCTAAGTTTATGGAGTATACGGTAACTGTAGAAGAAGAAAATAAAGAAATTGCAAATCGTTACAAAGATTTGCTAAAAGGCACGTACGAAATTTTATCAAAAGAAGATAAAGAACTCATACGTAAAGCTTTTGATCTTGCTGTAGAAGCACATTCTTCTCAACGAAGAAAAACTGGCGAACCTTATATTTATCATCCTATTGCTGTTGCAAAAATTGTAGCGAAAGAAATTGGTTTGGGAGCCGTTTCTATAGCTTGTGCGTTGTTGCATGATGTCGTAGAAGATACAAAATATATCATAGAAGACATTGAAGAAATGTTTGGTAAAACCATTGCAAGGATTGTACTTGGTTTAACTAAAATATCACGTTTAAACAAAGAGCAAGACGCATCGATTCAAGCAGAGAATTTTAGAAAAATGCTTTTAACATTGCATGATGATGTTCGAGTTATTTTGATAAAAATTGCAGACAGGTTGCACAATATGCAAACGATGGATGCAATGCCACCAGATAAACAACTAAAAATTGCTTCAGAAACTTTATATATTTATGCACCTTTAGCACACAGACTGGGTTTATATAACATAAAAACAGAACTTGAAGATTTAGGTTTAAAATACACAGAACCAGAAGTTTTTGAAGAAATTATTGATAAAATAAAAGAGAGTAAAGAAGATCAAAAAAATTATTTAGAGCGTTTTACCAACACTATTAAAAGTGGTTTAGATAAAGAAAATTTTTCTTATGAAATAAAAGGTAGATTTAAATCTATTTATTCCATCCGAAGAAAAATGCGAAATCAAAACGTAACTTTTGAAGAAGTATATGACAAATATGCAATTCGTATTATTTACTACCCTTCTTCTAATGACGATAAATTTGATGCTTGGAAAATTTACACAATTGTAACCGATTATTTTAAACCAAATCCTGCTCGTTTAAGAGATTGGATTTCGCAACCAAAATCTACAGGTTATGAAGCGTTGCACATTACGGTTGTTGGGCCGGATGCAGAATGGGTAGAAGTTCAAATTCGTTCGGAAAGGATGAATGAAATTGCAGAAAAAGGATATGCAGCACATTTTAAATACAAACAAGGAGATGAAAAAGAAAGCGGTTTAGAAAATTGGTTAAATAAATTAAAGGAAACTTTAGAAAACCAAAGTTTAAATGCAGTTGATTTTGTTGAAGATTTTAAATTGAATTTATACTCAAAAGAAATTTATGTTTTTACACCAAAAGGTGAATTAAAATCGCTTCCAAAAGATGCATCTGCATTAGATTTTGCTTTTTCTATTCATACAGATGTTGGTTTAAAATGTAGAGGCGCAAAAGTAAACGGAAAATTAGTTCCGTTAAGTCATACTTTAAAAAGTGGAGATCAGATAGAAGTAATTACAAGTTCTACAAACAAACCCAACTCTAGATGGTTAGATTTTGTAATTACAGCTAGAGCAAAAACAAAAATTAGAGCTGCATTAAAAGACGACGAAAAGCAAGTAGCAGACGAAGGTAAAGCTGTTTTAATGCGTAAATTACGTCATTTAAAAATTACTTTTAACGACCAAGTTGTTAATGAATTAGTTACTTATTTTAAATTAAGAACAAGTTTCGATTTATTTTATAGACTTGGTAATGGCGCAATAGATAACTCGCAGCTAAAAGCTTTTGTGGCCCAAAGAAATGGTGCTTTTGTAAGTTTCTTAAAATCTAAATTAAGAAGAAATAGCACCCCTAAAGAGATCTTAGAAACAGCAGAAGAAGTTACAGATAAATATGACGCTTTAGTTTTTGGTAAAGAAGAGGAAAAACTAGATTATAAACTTTCTAAATGTTGCAATCCTATAGCTGGTGATAAAGTTTTTGGATTTGTGACTATTAATGATGGTATTAAAGTTCATAAAAAAAACTGTCCAAATTCTATTTCATTACAATCTAATTATGCTTACAGAATTATGCTAGCTAAATGGATTGATTCTACAAAACAAGATTTTAAAGCAATTTTGCATATAGCAGGTATCGATAATAAAGGCATTGTTAACAATGTAACTAGAATCATTTCTAATAATATGGGTGTTTTTATTAACAGTATAAATATTGCTGCGGATGAAGGTTTTTTTGACGGAAAAATATCTTTAAGTGTAAAAAATAGTACTCAATTAAACAAACTTATGAAAAAAATTGAAAAAGTAGAAGGGGTTAAAAAAATAGTACGTGTTAACAGTTTGTAGATATCATTTCTAAAAAAGGTTATTTTTATTAAGAAATAGCTGTAAATTTGTTTTTTAGTAAAAATAAAACCATGAGTAATTCTCTTGAAAATCAAGAAGTAGTTAAAAAAGTTTTTACCTCGTATTTGCAAGAGCACAAGCACAGAAAAACTCCTGAGCGTTATGCTATACTTCAAGAAATATATGATGCCAAAGAACATTTTGATATAGAGTCATTATATATTAAAATGAAAAATAAAAATTATAGGGTAAGCAGAGCTACACTTTATAACACCATAGATTTATTGCTAGATTGTAATTTGGTTAGAAAACACCAATTTGATGGGCAATCGATGGCGCGCTACGAAAAAAGTTATTTTGATAAAAACCACGATCATGTAATTTTTACAGATTCTGGTGAAGTTAAAGAGTTTTGTGATCCAAGAATTCAAGTTATCAAAAAAACAATTGAAGAAATATTTGATATTGACATTCAAAATCATTCACTTTATTTTTACGGAACTAAAAAGAAAAAAGAGTAACAAACAACTATACAACAAAGACAAACAACAAATTAACACAACTAATGGCTGTAGATTTATTACTAGGATTGCAATGGGGAGATGAAGGTAAAGGTAAAATTGTAGACGTTCTTACCAAAAATTACGACATCATTGCACGTTTTCAAGGAGGACCAAATGCTGGACATACTTTAATTTTTGACGGATTTAAACATGTTTTACACACAATTCCTTCAGGAATTTTTCATAAAACAGCTTTAAATGTTGTTGGTAACGGCGTTGTTATAGATCCTGTAATTTTTAAAAAAGAACTTGAAAATTTAGACAAACACAATATAGATTATACCAAGACATTATTAATTTCTAGAAAAGCACATTTAATTTTACCTACTCATCGATTGTTAGATGCCGCTTCAGAAACCTCAAAAGGAAAAGCTAAAATTGGTTCTACTTTAAAAGGAATTGGCCCAACTTATATGGACAAAACCGGCAGAAACGGAATGCGTGTTGGTGATTTAGAATTAGAAAACTGGAAAGAAAAATATGATGCTTTAACAGCAAAACATATTAAAATGCTTGAGTTTTTTGATGTTCAAGTTGAATATAATTTAAAAGAATTAGAAGCTGAATTTATTAAAGGAATTGACAAATTAAGAACTTTAGAATTTATTGATAGTGAAGAGTTTTTAAACCAAGCAATAAAAAACAAAAAAACAATCTTGGCAGAAGGCGCACAAGGTTCTTTATTAGATATTGATTTTGGTACCTATCCTTTTGTAACTTCGTCAAACACAACTGCAGCTGGTGCTTGTACTGGTTTAGGAGTTGCTCCAAACAGAATTGGCGATGTTTTTGGAATATTTAAAGCGTACACAACCAGAGTTGGTTCTGGACCTTTTCCTACAGAATTATTTGATAAAGATGGTGTAGAAATGGCACGAATTGGTAATGAGTTTGGCGCAACAACTGGTAGACCAAGAAGGTGTGGTTGGTTAGATTTAGTAGCTTTAAAATATGCTGTGGATGTAAACGGAGTTACACAATTAATGATGATGAAAGGTGATGTTCTTTCTGGTTTTGAAACTTTAAAAGTTTGTACTTCTTACAACTACAAAGGAAACGAGATTACGCATTTCCCTTATAACATTGAACCAGAAAATGTTTCTGTAAATTATACCGAATTTAAAGGCTGGCAAGAAGATTTAACAAAAATGACTTCTGCAGATCAATTACCAAAAAACTTACTAGACTATGTTGCTTTTATAGAAAAAGAAACAGGAGTTCCTGTAAAAATAGTTTCTGTTGGTCCAGATAGAAAACAAACAATTACTAGATAATTTTAGTATTTGATAGAATCAAAAAGCACCTTTTAAATTTTTAAAAGGTGCTTTTCTACTAAAAAAAACTAACTAAAACTATTTTATTTCGATACAAATAAAGTTGGTTTAAAAGCAACCATTACCCAAGTCCAAGAATTATTTGCAGTTCGCTCTCCTCCTTTTAAGACCTCTAAAGAACTTGTTCCATACATTTTAGAAAAACCACCATTTATATTTACGTTTTTGGCAATTTTATACCCTAAAACAAGATCAACCTCTGTTCCTAAACTATTACTCATTTTTGATCCAAAACTATAAATGTCAGCTGCGGATGAAAAAATATGAGGAATTATTTTTGCTGTAAATTTGTCTTTAGAATACCCCAAAGTAGCATTCAAATCTAACAAACCAACAGAATTTATATGATTACCAACATAAAAATAGTCCATTAAACCGTTAAATTTATGATTGGTTCCGTACAAAGGATTAAATGATTTAATTTTAGTGCTAGAATCATTCATGTCTTTACCGGACAAATACTCTACACCTAAACCAACATTAAACGCACTTGAAACTTTATAATTCAAATTTCCACCAAAATAGTTGGCATTAATTTTGACGCCAGAAATATCGCCTGTTTGAAAATAAACTGCTGCGTCAAAATACATTTTTCCATTATTATAAGTAGCTCTACTTCCTAAAGTTTGAGAATAATTTAAATCTTCTTTTAGATTTGAATTTATAAACTCAACACCGTTATTTATGGCTAAAAGGCTTAAACCTAAATTACTTATAGTTCTATGATACCAGGCGTATTGAAAAGTTTTATAGCCTGCTACATTTGTGTATAAGGAGTTTATGAGTTGTTCCGAATCATTATTTAAAGAATAACCAATATCTAGTTTTCCATTTTCTGATGTTTTTATATGTGCAATAATAGCATCAAAACTTCTTGCTTGCTGGGCCCAATCAACATTACCAAAAATTCTACTATCATCATAATCTATTTCTTGTCTTCCCATTTTTATAGAAAAATTATCAGAAAATTGATAATTTGCCCAAGCTTGATGAAAAGAATTTGCATTGTCATCAGAAGCCAAAGTACTAACATCTCCCCAAACTCTAATATTTTGCAAAGAAAAACCAAGTGTTAAATTTTCTTGTTGAAAGTTAAAATTAACTCGGCTTCTTTGAGAGATAAAACTAGCGCCTTCTTCACCATTTTTTAAAAGCGTTTTATAACCGTGTCTATTTTCAAAACGTGGTCTAATTTCTGATGATATTTCTACTTTTTGAGCAGCAATATAAAAAGTGAAAAATAAAAATCCTATTGTTAAAAAAAGTGAGTTTTTCATTTTGCTATTTGCTATTTTTTTGTTCTAAAGCAATTGCTTTCGGAAACAAAATATTATTTTCTAAATGTATATGCTGATGCAAGTCTTGTTCAAACTCATCTAATTTTGCATACAATGCTTTAAAGGTATTACATGCTTCTTTTGGTGGCGTATAATTATTAGCTAGTTTCTTAATTTCTTTAAGAATATCACCTGCATTTTCATGCTCTTCTTCCATCATTTTTATAGGGTTATTTATAGAACCAAAATGTGGAATAGTTGCTTTAACAGCTTCTTTGTCTGCTTTTACTAATTTTTTAATAAACGGAAATAGAATCAATTCTTCTTTTTTCATATGCGCTGCTAATTCTTGCGCAACTTCTTTAAACAACCTGTTTATTTCTAAAACTTCAGCATAATGATGCCCGTGAACTTTAGCTACTTTAGCCGCGTATTGTAGCAAGATTGCCGTATTTTCTTCTACATAAGCATGATGTATATTTACGATATGATCTGCCAGAAAATCTAGTTGCCAACTATCATAATTGTATACTTTAGAAGTAGAATTTTGGATATCTAAAAGTTCTTTTTCTATATCAGAAAAAGAAATATTGTTATTTTCACACGCTTTTTTAATGGTGATTCCGCCTCCACAGCAAAAATCTATTCCGTGTTTTTTAAATACATCCGCAGTTTTTATATTGTTTGTAACAACTTCTGCTACCGTGTTTTCTTTAGTAATATTCATAATTTTAGTTATTAACTGTTTCTATAATTTTTTTAATTGTTTCATTATTATCAACTCCTAAACCCTCTTGCTGATGCACTAATTCTCCTAAAGGATCAAAAACGCTGATAATGTTGGAGTGCGAAAAATCTAACGGCGATATTTCTTTATATTTTACCGCCAACACATTTGCAAATTCTCTAACACCAATTTCTGTTCCTTGCAAAAAAGTCCATTGATTATCATCCATATAATTTTCTATTGCAAACTTTTTTAATTTTTCTGGAGTATCTGTTTTTGGATCAATGCTTACCAAAATATAATTCACTTCATTTTTATAATCTGTAGGAATTTTAGCTTCAATATTTCTCATATCTGCGGCTAATCTTGGGCAAGCTGCTTTGCAAGTTGTGTAAATCATTACAACTACCAACGTTTTGCCTTTTAACTCTTTTAGAGTAATTATTTTACCTTCTTCTGTATTCCATTTTGAGGTTAAATTGAAAATAGATTCATCAGAAATAAAATCGATTGCAACTGTTTTAGAGGGTTTTGATTTTAGTTGTAAATCCATTTTACAAACAGGACAAACACCTTTTTCTGCATAGACCTTATCACCCTCGCATTTCATTGGGCATTGAAATTCAGTTTTATCAATTGCTTTAGAAGCTTTATTACAAGACCCAAAAAACAAGGTCGTTCCAAAAAATAGTATACATAATTTCGATTTCATTTTAGTTTGTTTTATCATCTTTTACACATCTAAATCCAAGGTTTTTCATGGTGTATTTTGCTTTTAAACTTCCTCTAATTGCATAGCGCATAAATGCGGCATAATTCATTAAATCTGTTGCGTTAATTGCGGCACTTCCGCAGAATAAGTTATTGTCTGTGTCTACATCTTTTCTAGATTCACCAGAAATTAAAACAGAGTTAAAATCGGATGTCCATTCCCAAACCAAGCCGTGTAAATCATACACATTCCAGTAATTTTTAAATGTTGAACCTATTGTCTGATTAAAAGATTTTGGTTTTTCATACCAACTTAAAATAAACGCATTATAGTTTTTTTGTATTCGGGCATCCGCCATTTTTTCATCTGCCATAGCAACATATTCCCATTCATCAACAGTTGGCAATCTTTTACCTAAACACTCGCAATAACTCTTTGCTGCAAACCAAGAAATATTTGTAATTGGTGAGTTTAATTTCTGATTTGAATTTAATAACGTATCCGACTTCCAATCACGTAAATAGCTTTCATCAACAAATAATTTTATTGCATTTGATTTTTGCCATTTTGGGTATTTCTTTACAAATGCTAAAAATTCTTTATTTGTAACTGGATACACATCCATAAAAAAATCGTTTATTGAAACTTTCATAGAATCTCTGCCGTATAAAGGAATGTATGCCTTTCCTTTAATTTTTACCATTTTAGATTGGCAATTTATGGCGGTAGCATATGCAAAAATTGTAAAAATTACCAATCTTAAAATAGTTTTCATCTTTTTTAAATTATCGTAATTAATGACTGTTTTTAACTTCTTTTACAGTGTTTACGCTCACGTTGGTTTTATTGTTTCCCCAAGAATTATACACATACGTCATTACATCTGCTACTTCAACATCTGTTAAAGTTTGTTTTGTCATTACACTATTGTATTTATTTCCGTTAACCGTAATTTCTCCTGTTTTTCCGTTTAAAACAATACCAATAGCTCTTTTTACATCGGCATTTAAATAATCTGATTTGTATAAAGGAGGAAAAGCATTTGGAATTCCTTGTCCTTTTTCTTGATGACAAGCAAAACAAGTAGTCATATAAACTTGTTTACCATCTGCAATTTTTTGTGCCAATGGTTTTTCTTGAACTAAAGCGGCAACTTCTACTTTTTTATCAACAGGCATCGTTTGAATTGTTCCTCCTTCTGGATGATAAATTCCTTCTTGTTTTACGCCCGAGTAAATATTTTTATTTTCTTTACCTATAACTTTCAACATTCCTAAAGCTCCTTTATTGAATGCTCTAAAAATTGCATGGTCTACTAAAATAAATGTTCCAGGAACTTCTACTTTAAACTCTACTATTGCAGCGCCACCAGAAGGTATTGATGTTGTTTGTACATTTGTGTTTATCATATCTCCACCTTCTATATTTACTTTATCAAAAATTTCTCCAATAACATGAAAAGAAGAAGTTAAATTAGGACCACCATTACCAACAAATAAACGTACTGTTTCGCCAACATTTGCAGTAATTGCATTATCACCCGTTAGTGCGCCTACTTTACCATTAAAAACGACATAATCGGCATCTTCTTTAATAGCTTTTGTCATATCAAAAGGTTGTAATCCTTTTTCTCCATTTTCACCTTTTGTGTAAAAATCACCTTGCATAATATAGTATTCTTTATCAACTTTTGGTAAACCGCCTTCTGGTTCTACTAAAATTAAACCATACATTCCGTTTGCAATATGCATTCCTACAGGTGCTGTTGCGCAGTGGTATACATATAAACCTGGATTTAGAGTTTTAAAAGAAAACGTTTTATTGTGACCTGGAGCTACAAAAGAAGATGTTGCACCACCACCAGAACCCGTTACTGCATGTAAATCTATATTATGTGGTAATTTATTATCTGGATGATTTGACAATGTAAATTCTACCAAATCACCTACTCTAGTTCTTATAAAACTACCAGGAACAGATCCGCCAAATGTCCAATACACATATTGCACACCATCTGTCATTGTTCCTTCTTTTTCAAGAATCTCCATATTTACGAGCAGTTTTTTTGCAGTTCTATTGCCTACAGGCGCAGGTACAAAAGGTGGTGAAGTTAATTCAGCGTCCATAGTTCCTTTAATATAAATATTTGCGGTATCTAAAATTGCTAGCTCATTACTTTCTTTGTTCTTACAATTTGTTAGCAACAGGCTAACTAAAATTAATATCCATAGTGATTTTAATAAATTCATTTTAAATTTGTTTTTAGTTAATAGTTCTCTAATAAAAGATCAAATAGTATTTTATTAAAACAAATTTATAACTGTTTTAAAATATAAAACATGACATTTGTCATATAAAAAGATAATTTTATCTTTTTATATTTGTAAAAACATATTATGTTATCAAGAGCCAGTAAATATGCTATTTCCGCTGTTTTATACCTTACAATTTCAGCCTCTGAAGAAAATAAAATTGGTTCTAAAAAAATTGCTCAAAAATTAGAAATACCTCCCGCTTTTTTGGCTAAAAATCTACAAGAATTAACGAAAAAAGGAATAATTTCATCTGTTAAAGGTCCAAATGGCGGATTTTATTTAACAAAAGAAAACGAAAAGAATACTATTTATGATATTATAGCTTGTGTAGACCATATAGATAAATTTAACCAATGTTATTTAGGCCAATTAGATTGTGATAAAGAAAACCCTTGTGTAGTGCATGATTTATATTCTCCTTTTAAAAATGCATTACTAAAAAAGCTAAAAACAAAAACAATTTTAGAAATGGCTAAAGAGTTTGCAATCAATAATAATAGTAATCAATCACCAATAGTCTAAATTAAATGTTACTAAAAATAAAAGCTCAAAGTTTTATTAGTGTTACTTATTTTTTAATAGCTGCTTTTTTAGGTGTTTTACTTCGTTTATTTCCTGTAACAAATGTAGATGCAACCTATAAATTTATTGTACATACACATTCTCATATTGCACTTTTAGGTTGGGTTTATATCGCTTTAACTAGCTTAATTTATCATTTATTTATTAATAAAAATGTAAGCAAGAAATATTCAGTTTTATTTTGGATTACACAAGTTACTATTTTAGGCATGCTTGTAAGTTTCCCAATTACAAGATATGCTTTATTTTCAATTATTTTTTCTACACTTTTTTTAATTTGTACGTATTGGTTTTATTCTTTTTTTAGAAAGCATCATCACTGTAGCAAAAAAAGCTATTCTTATCAATTTATAAATACATCTCTACTATTTTTGGTGATTTCTAGCATTGGGCCTTGGGCTTTAGGAGTTATTATGAAAACACTTGGTAACACATCTACTTTATATAAAAATGCTATCTATTTCTATTTGCACTTTCAATATAATGGCTGGTTTATTTTTTGTCTTTTAGGACTCTTTATTTTCTTGTTGGAGAAACACAAAATTTTAATTAATAAAAAAGCAATTTCTTTATTTTATAAACTCTTAGTTTTAAGTTGTTGCCTTACTTTGTTTTTATCTTTTTTATGGATAAAACCTTCAGTTATTATTTACGTAATAGCCTTTTTAGGTTCTGTATTACAATTATTTGCGTTATTTAAATTTCAACAAATACTAAATTCTATTAAACTTGATTTATCTAATAAATTAGCTCCTTTTACCTATCATTTATTACAATTTATTTATATACTTTTTGTATTTAAAATTGTTTTACAAGCATTTACTGCCATTCCACTTTTTGCTGAATTAGTATCGCAAATTATCGATTTTGTGATAGGATATTTACACCTTACTTTTTTAGGAATTGTGAGCCTAAGTTTGTTTATTTTTTTAAAAGAATTTGGTTTGTTAAATCTCTCAAAATTTTGGATAAGAATTTATCTTTTAGGATTTATTTTATCAGAAATACTTATTTTTTACAAAGGTTTTTGCAATTGGCAGCAACTCTCAATCATCAATAATTATTATGTAGTTTTAGTAACTGTAAGTGCATTAATTCCCATTGCCGTTTTAGGAATATGTATTCAGAATTTTAAAGCTATTTTTTCCACTCCTCAAGAATTTCAATAGCAAATTTATTACACTGTTCTAGCGTCTCTTTAATATGATTAATAGTCGTTTTTGGGTTTATTAAACACATTCTTATAACGATTTGGTTTTGTAAAATAGTCGTAACCAATAGGGCTTCTTTGGATGCTACTACCCTAGCAGAAATTTCTTGATTTAATTTGTCTAGTGTTTCTTCGGATAAATTTAAATCTAAAGGATTATATCTAAAATTGATAATCGCTAAAGTTGCAGGAGAAACAATTTCCCAATTCTTACTTTTTCTTAAGGTATCTTCCGTTTTTTCTGCTAAATCGATATTGTAAGAAATAGCCTCTTTAAATGTTTCTAAACCATAGGTTTTTATAGACATATAAAACTTTAAAGCTCTAAATCTTCTTGTTAATTGAATGCCATAATCATAAAAATTAATTTCGGATTCATTGCCTTCAATATCCCTTAAATACGCTGGTTTTTCGCTAAAAGTATTGCTTAACCAAGAAGCATCTTTAACCAACAAACAACCAATTTCATACGGTTGAAAAAACCATTTATGAGGGTCTACAGTCAAAGAATCTGCACGTTCAATTCCTTGTAAAATTTTGCTCCCTTTTTTGGATAAAATTGCAGCTCCACCATAAGCGCCGTCAATATGAAACCATAAGTTTTCTTTTTCACAAATGTCTGCTAAGACATCTAAAGGATCAACTGTTCCTGTATTTGTTGTCCCTGCAGATGCGATAATACAAAAAGGTTTTTTCCCTTTTAAGCGATCTTTTGCAATTTCATTTTTAAGCTTATTAATGCTAAATTTAAATTCAATATCCGTCGGAATTATTCTAATTTGTTCTTTTTTAAAGCCTAAAACTCTAATTGCTTTTATGTTTGATGAATGCGCTTGATCTGATAAATAAATAATTGCATCAGAAAAATCATCTCCGCATTTAATTCTTCTAGCGGTAACCAAAGCTGTTAAATTTGCCATAGAGCCACCGCTTGTAAAAATTCCGCCTCCTTGTGCAACTGGAAAATTAAACATTTTTAATAACCAATTTAAGGTTACAATTTCTAATTCTGCAGCCGCTGGAGAAACGATCCATCCGCCAGAAAAAATATTAAAACCGGTTGCTAAAGAATCTGCCATGGTGCTAATAAAATTACTTGGTCCTGGCACAAAAGAAAATGCTTTTGGATGACTAGAAATGTTGCTATTTGGCATTACGTTTTCCATTACAAAATCTAAAACTTTATCTGCTGGCATTCCTTTTTCTGGAGCTTCTTGTAAAAAAATAGTATCCATTTCTTTTCTAGAAGCTGTACTTACTGGTTTTTTACTTTCTATATGCTCATAATGGCTTACAATTAAATCAACAATTTTATAACCGTACGATTTCATTTCTTCTACTGATAAATCAAAAAAAGGCTTCATTATATTATTTTTTGGTAAAATTACAAGATGTAAAATACAATTTAGCTAATAAATATCATTTTATGAAAAATTGTCAATTTCATAAATTAATTATCGGTTTAAACAGCTAAAATTACTTGATATTACAAATAAAACGAACTTTCACTTTTCTTTAGTAACCAACAATATTCTTTTCGTTATTTTTGCGACAAAACAAATATCTTGAAAAGATTCTTTTTTTTAATACTCATCCTTTTTACTTCAATTTCGTTTTCGCAAGAAAAAAGGAGAATTGTCTATAAAGCTGAGATTCAGGAAGCTGATGAGGAAAAATATCCAGGCGCAAGTATACTTATTGGTAATGTAAAAATGAACCATGAAGGCATCGATTTAACTTGCCAAAAAGCATTGTACTACAAAAAAGAAAACTTCTTTAAAGCGATTGGTAACGTTTTTATAAAACAAGGAGATACCATTACCCAAACTAGTGATTATGCAGATTACGATGCTAATTCTAAACAAGCGCTATCTTGGGGAAATGTTGTTTTGAAAGATCCAACGATGACTTTAAGCACAGATACGTTACAATTTGACAGAATCAATCAAAAGTTATATTATAAAAGCTATGCAACTATTAAAGATGCTACAAATACATTAAAAAGTAAAGTTGGAAATTACTATTTAGAAAATAAAAAATTTATTGCCACTACAAGAGTAACCGTTGTAAATCCTGAGCATAATTTAGTGTCTGAACATTTAGATTATTACACCGAAACTGGTTTTACCTATTTATGGGGACCGTCGACCATAACAAATACAAAAAATAGCAATAAAATTTACTGCGAAAAAGGATTTTACGATACAAAAACAGATATTTCTCACTTTGTAAAAAACGCAAAATTATATTTAAAAGAAAGAACTGTTGAAGGCGATAGTTTGTACTATGATAAGAAAAAAGGTTTTGCTTCTGCAACAAACAATATTCAAGTAATTGATACGATTCAGAATTTTATTACCAAAGGAAATTATGCAGAAATTTTTGAGTTAAAAGATTCTCTTTTTATTATTAAAAAAGCGGTCGCGATTTCTATTGTAGAAAAGGATTCTATGTTTATTCATGGTGATACTTTATTGGTTACTGGTAAAGCAAAAAAACGTATTGTGAGAACCTACCATAATGTAAAAATATTCAAATCAGATTTGCAAGGAAAGTGCGATTCTATTCACACCAATCAAGCTACTGGTTTAACAAAAATGTATAGAAATCCGGTTATTTGGTCTGATAAAAATCAAATTACTGGTGATACTATTTATCTAAAATCGAATGTTGATACCGAAAAATTAGACTCTTTAAAAGTGTTTAATAATGCCTTTATAATTTCTAAAGATTCATTGTCTTTAGACGACTTTAATCAAATTAAAGGTAGAAATATGTTTGGCAGATTTGAAGAAAACAAGCTAAAAACGCTCCTAGTAAAAGGAAATGCAGAGTCTGTTTATTACAATAGAAACGAAGAAACTAACATTATTGAAACAATTACTAAGGAAATTTCTAGTAATATTGAGTTTACTTTTGAGAACGGAATTGTAGCGTCTATAAAATATTTAAAAGCATCCGAAGGAAAAACCTATCCACCATCGATGTTGCCAGAAGATGTAAAAAAATTAAAAGATTTTATTTGGCGAGAAAGTGAACAACCGAAAAAGATGGAAGACATTTTTATTATAGATGCTGATGAAAAGAAAGCACCTATAAAAAAAGAAGGTTCAAAAAAACCGGCAATAATGATGGAGGATGCAGCGTTCGAAAAGAAAAAGCCTAAAAAAGAAAAAGATTTGTCTGCTTCAACTAAAAAGCAATAAAAATGACATCAGATTTTTTTAAATATCAAGCACAAACTTCACCTCACCCACTTGCAATAGAAATTTCTCATGCAAAAGGAAGTTATATTTACGATGTTCACGGAAAAAAATATTTAGATTTTGTTGCTGGAGTTTCTGCAAATAGTTTAGGCCATAATCATCCAAAAGTTTCTGAAGCTATTAAAAATCAGGTTGATAAATACACACATGTCATGGTTTACGGTGAATTTATTCAAGAACCACAAGTGGATTTATGCAAATTATTAGCCTCCACATTACCAGAAAATTTAGCATCCGTATATATTACAAACTCAGGTACAGAAGCTACAGAAGGCGCTTTAAAACTAGCAAAAAGAGTAACTAACAGATCAGAAATTATTGCAGCAAAAAACTCGTATCATGGCAATACACAAGGTGCCATGAGTGTTTCTGGTGTTGAAAGACAGAATGCTGCTTTTAGACCTTTAATTCCGGGTATAAAATTTATTGCTTTTAATTGCGATTTTTGCTTGCAAAAAATAACGCACAAAACTGCCGCTGTAATTTTAGAAACGATTCAAGGAGGAGCAGGATTTATAGAACCCTTAAACGGATATTTAACAAAAGTAAAACAACGTTGCGAAGAAGTAGGTGCTTTGTTAATTTTGGATGAAATACAATCTGGAATAGGCAGAACAGGAAAGTTTTGGGGCTTTGAAAATTACAATGTCGTTCCGGATATTATTGTTGCAGGAAAAGGTTTGGGCGGCGGCATGCCAATTGGAGCTTTTATTGCGTCTTTCGAGCACATGAGTTTGTTGAAAGACAATCCTAAATTAGGCCATATTTCTACTTTTGCAGGACATCCTGTTATTGCTGCTGCCGCAACTGCAACTGTAAAAGAGATTCTAGATCAAAACTTGCTTTCAGAAAGTTTACGAAAAGAAATTATCATCAGAAAACACTTACAACATCCAGCAATAAAAGAAATTAGAGGAAAAGGATTAATGTTAATTGCGCTTGTTGAATCGCCTGAATTAGCAGCAAAAATTATTCTAAAATGTCTAGAAAAAGGATTGATTTTATTCTTCTTATTATTTGAAGGAAAAGCAATGCGGATTACGCCTCCGTTAACTATTTCTGATGAGGAATTACTACTTGGTTGTTCTATTATTATTGAAACTATTGAGGAATTGGTTTAGCTTTTTATCTCCTAAAATTATTTAACTTCACTTTTTATTACAAACTTGTATCTATAACAGAAATCATCTACTTTTATAAATAATACAAATTCAAGTATTTAAAATAATATTGATTAAGATACGGGATCGCTGAAAACCGAAAAAAGTAGGCATAAAATACATATATAATGAAAAAGCTAAAAAACTACTCTAAAAAATTAACTTTTCTAATGGTTCTTTTCTCCTTAACTTTTGTTGTTCAAAGTTGCAAACAAAATGAGAAGCAAAAAGAAGAAATTATAATCGAAAAAGAAAAACCAGAGTATTTTTCGCTTAGACCAGAAGTTGAAAAAGCCTATGGATATTCACATGCTGTGAAAATAGGAAACGATATTAAAATTTCTGGAGCTGTTAGTATGGATGATGAAGGTAACCCAACAGCAATAGGAGATTTTGCCCAACAAATGAGAAACTGTTATGCAGATTTGGATGCCATTTTAAAACACTATGGTTGTACTTTTGATGATGTTGTTGTCGAAAATATTTTTACGACCAACATGCAATTATTTCTTGAAAATGCAGAATATAGAAATTACATTTATAAAAAACAGTTTCCTACTGGTTCTTGGCTTGGAGTTAATGAATTGGCATTACCAAGTTTTATGATAGAAATTGAACTTGAAGTTTATAAACCCGAGTAATTATAAAATTACTTTGATAAAAACAGTTCTCAAAGATTTCAAAACCAATAGATATGAATAAAATAATACATTTATCAATTAGCTTAATTTTTGTTTGTAATTCAATTTTCGCACAAACTACCGAAGAGAAATACGCAGAAAATGTTAAATCAATAGATTCAATAATAAATGCATATTATGATGTTGTTTCAGGTTCAAGTAACGAACCTTGGGAGTTTGAAAGAGATAATTTTATTCACTCAAAAAATGCCTTCATTACAAGATTTGATGAAAATGGAAAAGCAGAAACTCATTCATTGGAAGCGGAATATATACCCGTGGGATTATCTCCAAAAGAAGATTTTTATGAAAAAGAACTAAAAAGGCTAGTTAGTAAGTATGGAAATATTGCGCAAGTATGGAGTGCTTTTGAAATACGAACTGACCCAAAAACTGAATCCAATATTAGAGGACTAAATAGCATACAACTACATTTTGAGAATGGAAGATGGTGGATAGATAGTTGGACTTGTGAAATGGAATCTGATAAAAACACCGTAGTTGCTGATTTTTTGAATAAGGAATAAAAAACTTTATCTAATCCGTATCTAAAAAATTAGTGTATTTAACTAAACCAAAAGTTAGTTGCTCTTTTACCTACTTCTAAATTTCTCTAGTAAATTCCTCGTTCAGAAAACCGTAACTTTCTGCAACAAAAAAATATTTTAGTAAATTATAACAAACCGCTAACCAATGATAAAATTCTTTCAAAAAATACGCCGAAGACTATTGAAAGAAAGCAAATTTAATAGATATTTTATTTACGCAATTGGTGAAATAATACTCGTCGTTATTGGTGTTTTAATTGCTCTGCAAGTTAATAATTGGAATGAAAATAAGCTTCAACATAAAAAAACGGAAGTTATTTTTAATCAAATAATAAACGAGTTAGTTGTTGATGTAAAGATTATTCAGGATGTTTAAAAGTTTTATTTGCATAAAGACTCTATTATTGAGGAGTACAGTCAAACCGATTTTAAAAACTTGAAATCACAGGATGAAAACAAAATTGACGATTTTAATTTGGCTGAGATGATTAGAACCAACGTACCTTTTACGATAAATGATAGAGGTTTTAATCTATTAATAAATCAAACAAATGAACTTAATAATAAATACAAAAATCATATCGAAAAATTGTTCTTTTTATATCAAAATGTTCGGGTTGATATTGATCATTATAATAAAAATTTAGAAAATCTACTCGTAGAGCATAGGATGTAAAAAATAAAAAATTATGACTGGTATTCTCAAGATATAAAAACTAAGAGAAAAAAACCAGAAGAATTTGACTATTACAAATACAACCCAACCTATCGCAATTTTGTTGTTTATTATAATCAAATGATTCGAAATGTAATAATTCCGTCGCGTTTGTTTGAGGATTATGCAATTAAATTTTGCAGTAAAATAAATTCAGAATTTAATTTAAACAGAGATATCGATAAAGAGTTTTCAATTACAAATCCTAGTTCAAAAATCTTAAAAAGCGTTGTAGGTACTTATGTAAATAAAAAAAATGACACCCTATTCTTTGAGGAAAGAGGTAATCAATTATATGAAAGTACTTATGATAAAAAGAATTTTCAATATAATTCTCAGCGCCGTTTTATTGATGGTAATTTAAGATATTTAAATGACAATCTTTTTTATAGAAACCGTGTGGAAAATATAAAATTAAATGCTGATGGAAGTGTTTCTTTAATAAATATTTTCTATAATAAACCTATAAGTTTAAGACGAATTTCGAAATGATAAAATTCAATGTTAATACATGAAAAAATTAAGTAGATTATTACAGATTTAGTAATCTTTATTATAAAAACCTTAACTAACTGTTAAACAGCGTTTAGTAATATTAAAATGATTTTAAAGTCTTAAATATGTTGTTCTTCTAAATTTAAATTTTATTTTGTGTCAGATATTAAAAAGATGAAAAAAAACAACCTCGACCTCTTTGCTGAAATATTTGAAACTCATAAAGAGTTTAGTGGAACTGTAATTGAAACTCATATTGAAAAATTAAAAGAACTAGATGCATACTTACCAAGAATGCAATCTTTTTTTATCATAACAAATACAAGTACTAAAACATATCCTTTTGTTAGTAAAAATTTCGAATACACACTTGGTTTAGATATAGAGAAAATGGCAACACTTGGCGCGCCGTATTGGTTTTCTCATTTTCATCCTGATGATTTACCTATTTGGATGCGTGTTTTAGAAGATTTGATGCTTTTTACAATGACCGAAATTCCTACAATCGATAGACCTAAATTGTGTTATTCTTGGAATTTTAGAATAAAAAATAGTAAAGGAGAATACCTAAATACGTTTGAGCATTTAACACCTATTATTTTTGACGAAACTGGCAAACCCATTATTGGTATTGCTCATTTAAGTATTGTTGGTGGCGGAGAGCAACGACCAATTATAGCATCTGTTAAGAAACTGAATGAAGAAAACGAATATGAGACTCTTTTTTATAAAAACTATTCTCAAAAATTATTATCTGTTGCTTTAACAAATAGAGAAAAAGATGTGGTTCGCTTATTGGCTTTAAATAATACAAGTGCAGAAATTGCCGAAAAACTTTTTATAAGTCCACATACCGTAAATGTGCATCGAAAGAATATTTTAAGTAAATTAAACTTTGACTCGACGATTCAATTAGTGCAATATTGTTTAGTAAATCAGTTATTTTAAAATTAAAGTTCTTTCTGATTTTAAAAAATAGGTTTGCTAAGTTTTATATAAAGTTTAAATTGAAAGATAAAATTATTCCCTTAAACTTTAGCAAGAGATACAGAAGTTAAGCTCTCAATTATTAGTTTAGCAATAGCATATAAATATAGATTATCGATAATAGTAATCACGAAGTCTTTGTCTGTAGTTTATTTATTCGCCTTAAGACTTAGGCTTCGAAACTTATTTTTACAAATCCTAAAACCATAAAAAAACCAAGCAAAATTTGCTTGGTTTTATATTTTTATAAAAAGTCTAGACTTACCTCCTACTATAATTTGGTGACTCTTTTGTAATTACTACATCATGAGGATGACTTTCATTAATTCCGCTTGCGGTAATTCTAATAAATTTACCTGTTTCTTTTAGCGTTTCAATATCTTTTGCTCCGCAATATCCCATTCCTGCTCGTAAACCGCCAATAAATTGATGAATGCTTTCAAACAATTCACCTTTATAAGGCACACGACCTACAATTCCTTCCGGAACTAGTTTTTTAATATCATCTTCTACATCTTGAAAATAACGATCTTTTGAGCCTTGCTTCATCGCTTCAATAGAGCCCATTCCTCTATAGGATTTAAATTTTCTACCTTCGTAAATAATAGTTTCACCAGGAGATTCTTTAGTACCTGCCAATAACGAACCTAACATTACTGTATCTGCACCTGCAGCAATTGCTTTTGGAATATCACCTGTGTAACGAATTCCACCATCCGCAATTACAGGAACTCCACTACCTTTAATTGCTTCGGCAACTTCTAAAACTGCAGAAAACTGAGGAAATCCAACACCTGCAACAATTCTAGTGGTACAAATAGAGCCAGGGCCAATACCTACTTTTATAGCATCCGCACCTGCGGCAACTAAAAATTGTGCGGCTTCTGGAGTAGC
Organism: Polaribacter glomeratus; assembly: GCF_002954665.1. Classification (GTDB taxonomy): domain Bacteria; phylum Bacteroidota; class Bacteroidia; order Flavobacteriales; family Flavobacteriaceae; genus Polaribacter; species Polaribacter glomeratus. The sequence goes on from NZ_MSCM01000001.1 coordinate 1,231,627, forward strand.
AATATTCCCAACAACAACGTCTAAATTTGGGAATTTAGCTTTAATTGCCATTAAAACGTTTACAACTCCTTCTGTATGACCGTGAGCTGTATCTATTACTACGGCGTCTACACCAGCATTTACTAAAGCTTCTGTTCTTTCCACAGCATCACTAGTAACACCTAAAGCGGCTGCCACTCTTAATCTACCAAAAGAATCTTTGTTTGCAATTGGCTTTTGAGTTACTTTAGTTATATCTCTAAAAGTGATTAATCCTTTTAATTTATAATCTTTATCAACAATTAAAAGTTTTTCTATTTTATAATTCTGAAGAATTTTTTCTGCATCTGATAAAGATGTTCCAACTGCAGCAGTTACCAAGTTTTCACTGGTCATTACCTCAACAATAGGTCTATTACCGTCATGTTCAAAACGCAAATCTCTGTTGGTAACGATTCCTTTTAAAATTCCGTCTTTATCCACAATTGGAATTCCACCAATTCCGTGTTCTTTCATGTTTTGTTTAGCATCAGAAACAACTGCAGTTAAGGGCAACGTTACTGGGTCTAGAATCATTCCGCTTTCTGCACGTTTTACTTTTCTAACTTCTTGAGCTTGTTGCTCTATAGACATGTTTTTATGTAAAACTCCTATTCCGCCTTCTCTAGCCATGGCAATTGCCAAAGCAGATTCGGTAACCGTATCCATCGCTGCAGATACAATAGGAACGTTTATAGTTATATTTCTAGTAAATTTTGTTTGAATATTTACTTCTCTTGGAAGTACTTTAGAAAAGGCTGGTACGAGTAAGACATCGTCGTATGTTAAGCCTTCTCCTAAAATTTTGTTGTTATGTGCTATCATGTTGCAATTAAGGTATAATTGCCAGCGAATTTACGATTTATTATTGAATTTATAGAGAATTCAACGCTAGAATTTAAGTTCTAAACCTATATAATAATTTCTCGGTGCAGACGGGATAATTCCTGGACCAGGATATCCTGTTGCTCTTCGAGTAAAATAAGAATTGTCTAATACATTATTTACACCTGCTTCTAATTTAGCAAATTTATATTTATAGGATGTTGAAAAATCTAAAATACCATAGGAAGGAATTTCTCCCGTTACGCCGCTAAGACTTCCTCCTTTTGCATTTGTAGCATCCGAAAACTGACTTGACAAATACGAATATTGTAGGCTTGATAAAAAGTTTTTGTAGCCAAAACGAATGCCTGTTTTTATATTTACATTCGGTATAAATTCTACCTCATTGCCAACCACCCCACTTTTTTCTGATTTTGTATATTCTGATGTAATAAAAGACAAATTAATGAAATAATTAAAAACATAATTTGAATTCATGTTTAAGATTTTTTTTACATTAAAATCGATTAAACTTTCGATTCCTAAAATTCTTGCATCACCAATATTATCTCTCTCTGCTTTGCCGTCTGCTCTGGTATAAATATTTATTCTGTCGTTGTAAAAAACCCCAAAAACATTGGCATCATAAGAAAAATAATTTTTAAAGTTTCCTCTAAAACCAGCGTCGATAGTAAATCCATTTTCATCGGTTATATCTTGTGAAATTTCGAAAGCCGGGTTTGCTGTGCTAATATCAGAAAAAGTTACAGAACGATAATTCTGGGAAATATTTCCATAAAATTCTAACGAGTTGTTGAACTTATAACTTGTACCAATTCCTAAAAGTATAAAATTTCTTTCGTTGCTTTCTTCTTCATCTCGCAAGTTGTCATTAATTACGTTACCAGCAGCATCGGTAACAATATCTTTTATAATTTCGTCTCTTTTAGTATTGATATATTCTACTCTAAAACCAGGAGTGATTGAAAGTTTTTCATTGATATAAAAAATATTTTCTCCAAATAAAGAAAGATTTAAATTAGGGAATTTACTATTCGATTGTCTTGGATAATTAGGATATTCATCTAATCTCATTTCAAAATCTGCTGCTGAACCATTAGAACCTGGACCTTGCATATTTGTGTTATTTGCCTTGTAAAACTTTGAACCAATTAAAAAAGTAGCTTTTTTATCGAATATTGTATACGAGCTTAACAATCTAGATTCAAACCCAAAATTTTTGAAAGTTCCTTTTATTAAATCTCTTTCAGAACCAGGATCTGCTTGATTTACTCTATTCGTTCTAAAACCAAGAGCATCTCTAGACGCATCCAATCCAAAGAAATTAAAAGAAAAATTAGTTTTATCAGAGAATTTATGCTCCCATTTTAAGTTGTACAAAAACCATTTTACTTGAAACCAATTTCGCTTTCTATTGCTTTGATATGGGTTTTCATTAAACATTGCATCTGTTAATCCGCCAGCTTGCTGCGCTAAATAATCTAAACCTGTTAATTCTAAAGAAAGTTTACTTTTTTCATTCAATTGGTATTCTAAATGTAGAAAAGCATTTTTAGATTCAAAATTAGAATTTGGTCTAAACCCTTCTCCCTTTTTATAATTTACAAAGGTATAATAACTCCAGTTTCCTTGCGTGTCGCTTAAACTTGTAAAATTGGTAAACAAACCAAAACTACCCGCAGTATTTCTAAAAACTATTTCTTGTTCCTTGGTTGGTTTTTTAGTAACAAAATTCACCAAACCACCAAACTGAGTTCCATATTGAAGTGATGCTGCACCTCTAATTACCTGAATTTCTTCGAGACTTTCTGAAGCTGGTGTATAATAACTTTCTGGATATCCTAAAACATCTGCACTAATATCATATCCGTTTTGACGCGTATTAAAATTAGCCGTTCTATTTGGGTCTAAACCTCTACCGCCAATATTTAATTGCAAACCTGCATCATCATTTTGATAAATATTTAAACCCGCAATTTGATTAAAAATTTGACGTGCGTTGTTAGTTGCTAAATTTGCCGTAGATTGATTTACTAAAATAACTTCTGTCTTTTTACCCGCAAAAATCGAGGTACCTTCTACATCTTGTAATCTCTTGAGTTCAAAAACTCTTTCTTTTCTTGCTTTAATTTGTATTTCTGATAAATTTTGAGAAAAAATTTCTAAAATTACATTTAAGTTTTCATAATTTTTTAATTGGATAAATACGTTTTTAAGTCGATATTCTTCTGCATAAAAAATTAATGGAACTTCCTTTTTATCCGTCGAAAAACTAAACTTACCTAAAACATCTGTTTGTGCTAACAAACCGCCCGTTTCATTATAAATTTGAACTTTATGAATAGGTTGATTGTCTTTTGAAACTACTACGCCAGCTATTTTATATTGACTATAAATACTAGATTGAATAAAGATTAAAAAAAATGTTAGTCTTTTAAATTTCATTATTTATATTCCTTTAATTTTTATTTTTGATTGAAAAGGTAGAACCCATTTTTTATGTTTAAAAGATGCTTTTTGTTGATATAAATCTACTTTTTTATCAATAAATTCGGTGCTTAATCTGCCGTTCAAAGCTACATAACTCTCTGCAAAAACGCCCACATTTTTATGTCCTTGTTTTGTAAAATGATCTCCTAAAAAATGTGCATATTCCAAAATAAAATCAGGTTGATAACTCATTTGTTTTTCTTGAAAAGAAGTTAAAAAATCGGTATTATGAACGCTAAAGTATTTACCAGATTCCAAATCAACAATTTTAAAATTAGTACTTCCTGCTTTTTCCATTAACATTACGCGCCACGAAAAACGATAGCCTTCCTCTGTCCAAAACAACTCTCCAGGATACATTAAATAACGCCAAGGCAACAAGATTTGAATTGCAAAAAATACACCAAATACTGCTAGAACTAAGTTTCTTTTAACCTTAGAGAAATGAAAATCAGTAACTATTAAAACAGTTTTTTTAGATTTTAGAATGTATTTCTTAATGAAGTTTATAATTTTATCATGAAGGCTGGCATCAAAGAAAATAAGCGCAGAAACGATCATTATATAAGGAAACATACCTATCGGGAACAATACTCTTGTAAATACATGGAAAAAGATTACGAATAAAAAAGCCACAAAACGGGTTCTCTTATTCAGCAATAAAAACGGAATTGCCAAATCATATAACATGCCAGACCAACTCATGGCAAAATGAAACCAGTTTTGTTGCATGAGGTTTTCGCCAATAAAAGGAAGATCATATTTTGAGGGCAACCAAATTTTTAAAGGCATCGCTCTAAACAACCAATCTGAATTTAGTTTCGCTAAACCTGCATAAAAATAGATAATTACTAACAATAATTTTATGCTATCTATTGTCCATCTTGGAATTTGCTGGTATTGCTTTTTTCTGATAACTGCATCCAAAGAAAAATAAGCATTTGCAGGTAAAAATAACATCAAAAAACTAACAATACTTATAAAGTAGTAGTGATTTAAATATGTGGTTTTGTCCATTAATTCTATGTATAAAAATGATAGAAAAAAGGTACAAATTGCGATTCTATATTTATAACCAATTGCCACAAAAAGTGCCGATAAACCACAAATAATAAACAATAAATACGTGTAATTCCCAATTGGTTGTATCCAACTAAAACCGAAATAAGAAAAATGAAAACTTGGCGCTAAGTAGAGTTTTTCTATCCATCCATTAGTCCAAAAACGGATAATACTTGCAAATAGCATCAGCCCAAAAAACAAACGAAATATTGCTAAAGGAGCAGCACTTGTTTGTTCTTTAAAATTATATTTTATTTTATTTACTAACATAAAAAAACCTAGTTTTTATTGATTTCTCCATAGAAACCAGGTATTTGTTTAATTTATATTCTTTGTATTAATCTCCATCAGCATCAACATAATCGACACTTACATTAAAAGTTTGCAACATATCAACTTTTAACAATACAACTGCTTTTTGTAATTCGTCGTAAGACTTTGTCATTGCTGTATTATCCAAATTAATTTGTATTGAAAAACTATTATTTAATTTATTAATTTCTGCTTCTGCAGCTTCAAATTGACTAGAAATACTTGTTGCAATGTCAGCTCTATTTAATTTTATTAAATAGGCTTTAAAACTTACACCAGTAGTTGCAGTAGCATAATATTTACCTTCAAATAAATTTTTTACAGCAGTTAAAGCTTGTAATGACAATTCTTTAGAAATATCATTTTTATAAAATCCCTCTACTTTTTCTGGCAAAGGGTTTGATGAAAAAATTCCTGCAGGAATACCAAACTTACCCGCTCTTACTCGTTTTTCAAAATAAAAAATATAATCATTGATCAATTCATTAACAGAACCCGTTAACGTGTTAGAGGTATTGTTAACAAATGTATTTCTTTGTGCTTTAAAATCTTTAGTAACACTTGCTGTAAGTGTGTTCATTTGATTTAAAACAGCTGTAATATATTTTTTATAATTCTCTTTATTCGCTGCTGAAGTATATTTTTCTAAAATAGTAGCATCTGTATCTGCAACGCCATACAGTAAATAGTCTAATGCAGGAAAACCTTGTGCATCTTGGTTATTTACGCTATTTAAATCATAGCTTCCGTTTGCAATATTATCTTCTACATCTTTGACCGTTAAAGGATAAATATTCATGTAAAATGAAAACTGAATTTCTTCTGCTTTACCAATATTAAACACCTCTATTTGTTGCCATGTTTTATAGGCAACAAACCAAGATGCTCTTAAAGTGTTTAAATTAGTTTGATTAGGAGTTGTTGTAAAAATTTCTCCAGCGGTTTTTAAAGCGCTCATTTTATTACTAAAATCCTCATAAGCGGGAATAATTATGTTATCTGCAATATTTACCAATAGTGCACTTCTATCAAAATTATCTGTTGCAATTGTTGCTGTTTCTTCGGATGAAGAACAAGCCGAAATTATAACTATGGATACAAAAAGGAGTAAAAATCTTCTAAACATATTATTTCTATTTATTCTTAAAAAAGGTTACAAAAATAGCAAAAAGCAATTATTTTAAATTACTTTTTGCAAATTAATTAAAGTGTTTTATTAGCTACCTGCTTGTGCAACTGTAAACTTAAACTTCGCAGTAATCGTGTTTGCCATTTCATCTAAAGTAGTTGAAGAAACATCCCAAAAACCGTTTCCTGTCATTAAAGTATTGATAAAACCATCTACTTCTGTTTTGGTGAAATAAGGAGCGTTAGAGTTTGGTTTTCTTGTGAATTGTAAACTGTAAATAAATCCAAAACCTTCGGATAAATCATGAAAAGCACCACCTTTATCTGTTTGTAAATTATTTTTACCTTGTTGTAAATAATATACTGCTCTAATAGCAACGATCTCAGAAATTTTTTCTCTTAATATTTCTGCTTGCGCATCTCTTGTGATGTAATCTTTTGCTACAATTGCAGCTCTTCCTAATTTAAATGCATTGTAAATTTCTTTCGAAATTTCTACAAAATCTAAATCTGCCTCTACTCTTGCTAAATATTTATTTAAAAAATTATCCATGTTTAAAACAGGAGCTGCAGCATCTACCTCATTGCCATATAGATAACCAAAAGCTTCATCCCATTTATGTTCCATAGCTGTATAGTTTTTACCACTTTCTAAAACATTTCCGTCATTATCTGCAATATTTGTTGCTTCATCTAAAACGGATGTACTTAAGTAATTATTTAGTATTTGATCTACCATTAAACCACCTATTAAACCTTTTACAATTGCTTGATTGTATTCTAAGCCTTTTGCATTTACATATCTTATTGCACCACCACCAGCTTCTTGAATTTGACCAGCATTTCCTGCAGAAGCTACGTCATTCCATTTAGGAAAAACTTCATTTACTTGAGCCGAAATCCAAAAATCAAAATCTGCTTTTATTGCAGCTGCATCTGTAGAGTTTGAAGAAAAGAAATCTGTGGATGCCGCAACTTTACTTCTAATGTTTTTTGATGACATGTTTAAAGCTGCATTCTCAAAATTATTTTCTCCAGCAGTATGATCAAATTTACCATTTAGAGAAGCCAATGTTTCAGTGGATGATTTTGATAAAGATTTCGCAAACTCATCGCCCATTTTAATTCTTGTTGTTTGGCCGTCAAAACTTACAGAAGAAGTTCCGTTTCTTTCAAAATTATAAGTTGCAGGAGCTATTGTGTTAATTTCTTCAGTAGTGTTATTACAAGACATTAATAACGTTACAATTGATAAGGATAATAATACTTTTTTCATTTTATTTAGATTAATTAAAAATAGTGTTTTGTTTTTTGTGCAAATATAATACTCAAAACTAATTTTACAAAGCTTATTTAGAATAAATAAAAATAATAAACACAATTAATTATTAATCAGTGTATTAATCTATATATATATGATAAATATTGAATATCTGTGGCATAATTTTGTTATTTATATAAATAAAAAGAGGATGTTTTACAGTTTTAAATCGCTTTGAAAGATATTTAAATCCATTTAAAACGGATTCTAAAATAAAACTACATAGGTTCGCCAAATACCTTAAATTTATATGCATCAATCAAATCAAAATTTCCTTTTCTTGGTTAACATCGACTGAATTAAAACATATAAACTCATTAAATTTCACCATTTTATATACCAATGAAAATAGTTATACAGCCTACTTTTTATTATGATTTACAGTCTGTTATTTATTTTTGATTTTAAATGATTTCTAAATTTAAAAACTTCGACGATAGTTCTTAAAACTTCAGTATTTTTTAATAAGTTAAGACTATTCTAAGTCTCTATTTCCTAAACATTCTTTTAAATAGTTTTAAGAAAAAATCTAATATTTGTACATAATTATTCTAAATAAAGTTTGAATATGTGTTACGAGGTTGTACCTTTGGGCCTTTAATCTAAATACTATTTTTAATTAATCTAAATAAAATGAGAACCAGTATTATTGCCTTAATAGTCTTATTTACAATCACTTTAAGCGCACAAGAAAAGAAAAAAAAGGATAAATCCTTAGACTCTATCCAAAAATTAGATGAAGTATTTATCTCAAGTAATGCTATTTTTGGCAACAAGTATATGGCAAAAAATAGAACAGGTTCTGCCTATTATTTATCACCAAAAGAATTAGAAAAATTTGGTTTTACTGATATTAATAGAGCATTAAGAGCAGTACCCGGAGTTACAATTTATGAAGAAGATGGATTTGGTTTAAGACCAAATATTAGTTTGCGAGGAACATCACCAGAAAGAAGTTCTAAAATAACTTTAATGGAAGACGGAGTTTTAATATCTCCTGCCCCTTATAGTGCTTCTGCAGCGTATTACTTTCCAACAATTGCTAGAATGGAAGCTGTTGAGATTTTAAAAGGTAGTAGTCAGGTTCAATTTGGTCCTTTTACAACGGGTGGAGCTATTAATATGATATCGGCTCAAATTCCATCCGAATTTAGCGGTCAAGTTAGAGCGAGTTACGGTAGTTTTAATTCAAATCAACTACAAGCAAAAATTGGTGGTAGTACTAAAAGAATTGGCTATATGGTGCAATACGTAAACTATGGTTCTAACGGATTTAAAACTCTACCAAGCGGCAAAAATACTGGTTTTAATAAAAATGATATCGTTGCTAAAATTGCTATTAATTTATTCCCGGATGCAATTGTGCAACAATCTGTAGAGTTTAAATTTCAATATGCAGATGAAGTAGGTAATGAAACGTATTTAGGTTTATCAGAAAATGATTTTAATGACAATCCGTTTTCTAGATATGCATCTTCAAATGAAGATAAAATGACTACAGATCATACGCAATACATGTTAACTTATAAAGTAGATTTTAATAAAAACACCAGACTAACAACGACAGCTTATCAGAATAATTTTGCAAGAAATTGGTATAAATTAAATGATGTTACTTTTAGCGGAGACAAACAATCTATTGCAACTATTTTAGAAAATCCAACAAATTTATCTAATCATTTTAATATTGTTAACGGAAGTGTTAATTCTGATCTTAATGCCATCGGAGTTAAAGCAAATAATAGAAAGTACTATGCACAAGGTTTACAAACAAAATTAGAATACCATTGGTTTAAAGGCGATACTTTTCATGATTTAGAAATTGGTGCTCGTTATCATTATGACGAAGAAGATCGTTTTCAATGGGTTGATAATTACAGTATTAGCAATACGGGTAAAATGTCGTTAACAACTGCTGGGTTGCCTGGAACAGATGCAAATAGAATTACCAGTGCAAAAGCTTTTGCTACTTATATAACCTACAAATTAAAATATAATAATTGGGTAATTACTCCTGGTGCTCGCTATGAAAACATCACATTAAAAAGAGATGATTTTGGTAAAAGTGATGTAACAAGAACTGGTGTAAACCTTGCTTCTAGAGAAAATACTGTAGGTGTTTTTATACCAGGCATTGGTGCAAATTATAAATTTAATAATGATTTTTCGTTATTTGGTGGCGTGCATAAAGGTTTTTCACCTCCGGGAAATCAAGAAGGACAAGAACCAGAAGAAAGTATTAATTACGAATTAGGCACACGTTTTAATTTAGGGAAACTGAAAGCTGAATTTGTTGGTTTCTTTAACGATTATTCTAATCTTTTAGGTAGCGATTTAGCTGCCACTGGCGGAACAGGTTCTTTAGATCAATTTAATGCTGGTGAGGTAAACGTAAACGGAATTGAGTTACTTTTAAACTATAATTTTACTACTGAAAATGCTAAATTTTCTTGGCCTGTTTCTTTTGGATATACATTTACAAATACTAAATTTCAAAATAGTTTTGGCAGTTCTGATGGTTTATGGGGCGTTGTTACTATTGGTGACGAATTACCTTACATACCTAAACACCAATTAAATGCAGCTTTATCTTTAGAACATAAATTGTTCGAAATTAATTTAAACGCTAGACTTAATGGAGCATTTAGAACTTTAGCAGGTACTGGAACTATCCCAAATAATGAAAGAGTAGATTCCAATTTTATAATAGATGTGTCAGGTAAATATTTTTTAAATAAAAACTTAATACTCACTGCAAATATTATTAATTTATTAGATACTACCTATGCAGTTTCTAGAGTACCAGCAGGTTTAAGACCAGGACATCCTTTTGGAGTTTATGCCGGTTTTGACTTTAGATTTTAGATTTAATAAGGTTAATGTCTTAAATGCAAGTTGAAATCTTGAAACAAAAAAACCGAACTAAATGTTCGGTTTTTTTGTTTTAAATTAAAATTAATAAAAACTATATTATCTAAAGTAATATAAATATTATTTTGTGAGGTGTTTAGGAAATTGATTTGGTCTTTATAAAAGTAGGCTAGTTTTCTAATTTAGACACTCTTTATTTAGTAATTCACAAATAGAAAAAACATCAAATAACACATTTCTGTTAGATCTTGTTGGTAAAGCTTTATAATCCTGTTTATTTTCTTTAAAGTTTTTAAGAAAGACTGTTAATGATGATAATGACTCTAGCATATTTGATTTTAAATACACAATAAAATCAAATTCTGATTCACTAGACAATAATCTAGCACCCGATTTTATAGCTGACTTTAAACCCTTATCATGTTTTATATCTACTATAGAAATATTTTTTTTAGATTTAAATTGAATATCTTTTAATAAATTTAAAGTATTATCTGTGCTTGCATTATTAACAAAACAAATTTTATTTGTACTAATATTTGATAAATATTTTTGATCAAAATCAATAATTTCACTCTCGTCGTTTGAGAAAACAATAATTACTCCTGAATTCATTAATTAATATTTTGTGTTTATTATTAGTTATTTTAGGGAGTGCAAACTTATTGTATTAATTGTACTTCTTTTTATATAATCTCAGAGTACTTGAGCTAATTTTAATGAATCTTATTTTATAAATTATAATCTTAAAATAGGTAAAGCATTATTTAAATAATTTTTTTTATGCAATTACAATCAAAATACCTAAATCATAATTTTCTTTTTTTTACTCTAAATTTAACGATGTTTTGTTAAAAGTTTGTGCTACAATATATTTATTTTGATCGACCTGTAGAAGTTACCGCCGTCATAATAAAAAATTAAAAGTATTATTTTTATACTATTAAATCTCTAGTACAAAAATAGACCCCAATTAAGTTTATTTTATTTGTTTTCGCTCTATAGAATTTAACTGTCGATAGAAATGCCAATTACATTAGACCAAAACTTAAAGTAAATCTAACCGTTTCATCAATTCTGGTCTTTTAGACCTACTAACTGGTATTACGTCTTTTTTAATAAGCACACTATTGTCTTCTATATCTATTATTTTTTTTATATTGATAATAAAAGAACGGTGTATTTTTAAAAATAATTCTTCGGGTAGTTTTTCTTCAATCTTTTTTAAAGTTGAATGCACTATGTAATTTTTATCCTCAGTTTTTATATGAATGTAATCTCCTTTTGCTTCAACTAAATAAATACTTGGTAAATCTATTTTAATTAAACGTCTATCTATGTTTACATAAAAATCATTAGACGTATCTTTTGCTTTTGTAGTAGAAGATGCTACTTGAATGTTCTTATTTTGCGCCTTAGCGACTGCTTTCTTAAAACGAGATAATTCTACTGGTTTTAATAAATAATCAATAATAAAGTCATATTCAAAAGCTTCGATAGCAAATTTAGCATCTGATGTTGTTAATATTATTTTAGGAGGATTTTTTAACGATTTTATAAAATCTAAACCATTAAAACCTGGCATATGAATATCTAAAAAAATTAAGTCGACTTTATTTTCATTCAAAAATTTCATTGCTTCAATTGCGCTAGAAAATTCTTCAACAATAGTTAAATCTTCGTTTTCTTTGGCTAGTGTTTTAATAATAACTCTTGCCATTTTCTCGTCATCTACAATAATGCATTTCATAAATTAATTGTATTAAGATATTAATTCTTTTTATAAAGTGCAAAGTAGTAATTTAATGAAGAATAACTTAGGTAAGTTGTTTGTTTTTAAATGAATTATAATGCTTTATTTTTTTATGGTAAAATAAAAAGTAGTTCCTTTATTTATTTCTGATTCAAGCCAAACTTCACCTTTATAAATATCTACAATCTTTTTTACGATAGACAACCCTATTCCAGATGAATTTTTTTCTTTTTTTAATGATTGGAATATTTTAAAAATACTATCAAAATGTCTTTTTTGAATGCCAATACCATTGTCTTTAATTGAGAACTTATAAAATGAATTATAGCTTTCTACATCAATATCTATAAATCCATTTTCTTTATTATTAAACTTAATAGCATTGCCAATTAAATTTTGAAATAATTGTTGAAACTTAGTTTTATCTCCTTTAACAGTAGGTAATTTATTTAAAATATTGATAGAAATTGTATCAGGTACATACAAAACATGAATTAAATTCTTTATCAACAAATCTAATTCTACAACCTCATCTTCTGAAACAACTGCATCTAAACTCGAATATTTTAAAATATCTGAAATTAAATTTTCCATGGTTTCTAAAGTAATATCAATATCTTCAAAATTTTGAAGACTTGCAGCATCAAAAGCATCAATATTATCTGTTTTAACCCAAGATGTTAAAGCTGCTAAACTTCTAAGTGGCGATTTTAAATCATGAGAAACAATGTGTGCATACTCATGTAACTCCTCGTTACTTTTTTCTAATTTTCTTAAAAGCTCTTTATTTATAGATTCTGTTTTATTTCTCTCTCTAATATTTATAGCACTTTTTAATTGAAGAGATACTAAACTTGCAATGTTTTCTATAGTATTTATATGCTCTTGTATAAAATAATTTTTGTTTTTATGCTCTGCGTCGATAACAGCAATTACTTTACCTTCATTCATTATTGGTACAGTTATTTCTGATAATCTTCTTTCATCATCTAAAATATATCGTACGTCCTCGCTTGTATTTATAACTATTTCTGATGTTCCTTTTTTTGCAACATTACCAACGATCCCTTTTCCAAAAGGTATTACAACTTTATTTAAAACTTGCTTACCTTGAATTGCCTTTTTATTGTATGCTGCAATTTGCTCTAGTGTTTTTGCTTTGTTATCAACCAAATAAATAACGCAGTCGTCTGTACTTAGATAATTAGCAATACTGCTAGATATTTCCCAAGCAATATCATAAATATTTTCTTTACCTAAAATTGATTTCATGATATTGTTAATCATATCAAAAATTAACCTTTTCTCTCTTTCAACCGTAATATCTCTAATAATACCTTGCGCCGCTATTGGTTTTTTTAATGAGTCATAAATAAGACTTGCATTAATGTGCACCCATTTAATCTCTTTATTTTTAGTAATGATTCTTGCAGTATAGTCTGTGAATTTTCCTGATTCCATAAGCTCTGAAAAGGATTTCATTGCATACGAATAGTCTTCGTTATAAATAAGGTTAACGACGTTTACTTTTTCTAAATTAAGATCGTATCCAAAAAAGTTTTCTGCAACGTCATTCATCTTCATAACATTACCATCAATATCTATTACTACATAAGAATCATTGATGTTTTCAAAAACACCTTTTAATTGAGATGTTTTTTCATCTAAAAGTGAAGCTAACTTTATGTTTGCTTTATTTAATTCTTGAGACGCATAAAATAATGCTAAAGATTTTTGTTCTAAAATTTCTTCAGCCTGTTTTCTAGCTTTTTTTTGTCGTTCTAAAGCTCTCTCTAAAATGTCAACTTTATCTTGATTCATTAATTTTTGTTTATAATAAATCTTACTTCTGTGCCGTCTTCTTTAATTTTTTCTAAAACTATTTCTGCAGAACTTTTAAAATGCTCAAAGGTTTTATTCATTAAACCTAGACCAAAATGATGCATTGATCTGCTAGATTTATACACCATAATTAATGAATTTATTTTTTTCTCCTCAACAATAAAAGTTGGCAATTCTGCATCTGGATATATTTTTCTAACTTCTACATGAATATGATTTTCAATAGAAGACAACATCTCTATAGGATCTTTATAAGTAGCTAAAAGCCCTGGGTAACTTTTTTCTACAACACTAAAAAAATGCTCACCATAAATTAACAAAAGGTTGTCTATAGAGATACCCGATTTACTACTTAAGTGTTGCAAAAGCTGCAGCATTTCAGAAAAACTATAGGTACCAATAGAGGTGTAAACTCCGCCCGATGCCAATTTAGAATTCTCGATAATACTATCGACCATTTCAATTCCAAATTTTTTTTCAACTAAATCTAAAAACTCTGTAAAAACGATTCCTTTCATTATTTTTCTATAAATTCATTTAAACTCCAATATTTTATAATTGCATTTACTTCTAGCTTATAATCTTCATATTTTAAAGACTTTAAAACGTAGCTCGCAACGCCTAATTTATAACATTCTTGGATATCTTTAATATTACTAGAAGTTGTTAAAACAACTATGGGAATGTGGTTTAAATTGGAATTATTTTTAACCATTTTTAAAAATTCGATTCCATTTGTTTCTGGCATATTCAAATCTAACAAAATAATATCAGGGAAACTATTTTCTAATAAAGAAACTGCTTCACTGCCGTTGTTTGCTACAAAAATTGTGAAGTCACTAAAATCTGATGAGATTGCTCTTTTAAATTTAATTATTTCTATTTTATTGTTTTCAATTAATAAAATTTTTAATTTTTTCTGTAACATTTAAAACTGATTATAAAATTGAATCAAATGTAAATTAAAAAGAAATAATTTTTTACTCTAAATTGCTGAACACGTCTGATGTTTAGTTGAACTTCTTTTAAATAAGGGTGAAATAAAAAACAGCATTGTTAATGACAACCATTTACCGTAATTTCGGTAGCATTTAAAACGGGTTCCAAAGGCGATACAAAAGGAATCCCCAAGCCTAAGCCTCTTAAAATAAAAAGTAAACCGATACAAATAACCAAAACAGGAATTGCTTTTTGAATATTTTTTCTAGCATTTCCTTTTGCAAAACTTCCTGCATAAACAACTGCAGTCATTAAAGGGATTGTGCCCAAACCAAACAGAAACATATACAAACTTCCTGCAAATGCATTAGAAGTAGCTAAAGCACCAAAAATGGCCATATAAACCAATCCGCAAGGTAAAAAACCATTTAAAAATCCGATAGTAAAAAAAGTATCATTTCCTTTCTTTTTTAGTTCTTTACCTAAGTTATTTTTTACTTTAAAAATGATTTTACTAATGCTTTTAGCAAAGCTTAATTTTTGAAATATTTTTGGAAATAAAATTACTAAAACCATGGTAATTCCAACAAGTATAGATAACTGTTGCTGAAATCCGAAGAAATAAAAACCTTTGCCTAAAAAACCAAATAATAATCCTATTAAGCTGTAAGTAAATAATCTACCAAAATGATAACTAAGTATTTGAAAGAATTTTTTTACGGGTTTGTGTCTATCTACAGGCAACATAAAAGCTATTGGTCCGCACATACCTATGCAGTGAAAACTACCCAATAAACCAAATAATATTGCAGATAAAAACATTATAAATTTAATTCTTTTTTAAATAAATACTCTTTATTTTTATAAGACCAAATAACCATTATGTTCCAACGACCACCTAATAAACTTTTCTCAGGCACGAGCAAATATTTTGTAGAAATTGAAATAGGGATCTCAAAATCTAACTGCTTATTAGATGGTCTGTAAAGGAACACTTTCCCTTCAATTTTAGAATACTCTAAACCCTCTGGAAAATTAACAATCAATCCTTGAATTGATTGCTCTATATTTATATTTTCACTTAATTCTGATGCATTTTTTTCTGCATTTATTTGATTTTGAAATTTTAATTCTTGCTGATAATATTTTTCAGTAACCAAATCGTAGCTATATTTTTTATCTGTACTCATTTTAATTACAAAATACATTATAAAGCTCATAAACCCGATAATAGCAATTGTAATACCCGCGCCCCAATTTATTTTCATAATTATTTTTAATTAAACTTTTTATATTAAATACCTAGTTATAAAAACCCGTATGCTTCTTTTATAAAAGTAGTAACTGCAAACTGATAACTACCTATAACTTCTTGGTCCTAGAAAATTAGTAATCGTAGTTTCTATTAATTTATCGCCACTAAAAACACCAATTTCTAAATCAATCTTATCTTTTTTCATTGCTGATGCATTCATTTCTATAAATAAAGTACCTTCTGCTAAACCTTGTTTTGGAACTATAAAATTATGATTTGAAACTAATTTAATGGTTCCTTTGTGAGACAAAATTTTATAACTAACATCTGTAATATCTTCGGTTGTTTTATTAATTACTTTGTATGTATACACATTACTAATAATATTATTTGCTTTGTGCTGATACAATTGTCCTGGTAATCTTAAAATATTTGCTTCTACTTCATTTCTTAAAAATAACATGCCTACTAAAACGCCTATCAAAATTAATAAAACAGCAGAATATCCTTTAATTCTTGGTGAAAATTCAAATGGTTTCTTTTTTACAATATTCTCTTCACTAGCGTATCTAATTAATCCTTTTGGATAGCCAACACTTTCCATTATATGATCACATTCATCAATACAAGCGGTGCAATTTACACACTCTAATTGCGTACCATTTCTAATATCTATTCCTGTTGGGCAAACAACAACGCACTGTTTACAATCTATACAATCACCCTTACCAACAGAAGCTCTATCTTCATCTTTTTTAAATTTAGCTCTGCCTGTTTCTCGTTCTCCACGAACATAATCGTAAGCTACATTTATTGTTTTATTGTCTAATAAAACTCCTTGTAATCTTCCATAAGGACAGGCTATAATGCAAACTTGCTCTCTAAACCAAGCAAACACAAAATAGAAAACACAGGTAAAAATAGTAAGTGAAATAAGTGTTCTAACATTGTCAAAAGGGTTACCAGTTATATAACTTATAAGCGTATCGCCACCAATTAAATAGGCCAAAAACACATTTGCAATTATAAACGATATGATAAAGAAAATAATCCATTTTAAAACTCGTTTACGAATCTTCTCTGCATTCCATGGTTGTTTGCTTAATCGTATTTGTTTTCCTCTATCACCATCAATTAAATATTCTATTTTTCTAAAAACCATTTCTAGAAATATAGTTTGCGGACAAATCCATCCGCAGAAAATACGACCAAAAATTACTGTAAAAAGGATAATAAAAACGACCCCAATTATCATTGAAATTACCAATAAATAAAAATCTTGTGGCCAAAATGGAAATCCGAAAATATTAAACTTACGCTCTAAAATATTAAATAACAATAACTGATTTCCGTTAATTTTTATAAATGGAGCAGATAATAAGAAAGCAAGTAAAAAGTAACTAACGTAGGTTCTATACTTATAAAATATTCCACTCGGTTTTTTAGGGAAAATCCAAGAACGATTACCCGATTTATCAATCGTACCAATACTATCTCTAAATTGCTCTTTTTCTTGGTTTTCCATACATTAAGCTATTCTATTACTTCTTTAGTTTCTGTAGTCTCTACCGCCGTTGTTTCCCACTTTTCGCCTTGCGGATCTTTGCCTACTGCTGGTGTTGTTCCTTGAAGCGAAATTACATAACTAGCAACTTTTGCCATATCTGCAGGCTTTAAAGTATTTTTCCAAGATATCATTCCTTTACCATCTCTACCACCATTTAAAAGGGTGTTAAACACGTTTTTTATTCCACCACCTAAAATCCAATATTCATCAGTTAAATTAGGACCAATAGAACCTCCTCCGTCGGATAAGTGACAAGATGCACAGTTTAAATTAAACACAGCTCTACCTCTATTTAAATCAGTAGCATCTGTTAAAAGTATAATATTATCGGCAGTTATTAAATCTGTTGCTGTTGCTTTATAGGTATTTAATGCTGCTTTTGCTTCTGCAACCGCTTTATCGTATTCTACAATTTGGCTATCGCCGTCTAAAACTTCAAAACGTATTAAATAGACTATAGCAAATACAATAGAAGCATAAAACATATACTTCCACCAAGGAGGAAGAGAATTGTCTAATTCTTTAATTCCGTCATAGTTATGATCTAAAATTATTTCTTGCTCATTTTCTATATCTTTAGAGTCTGTCCAAGATTTTAATAATAGCTTAATCCAGTCTTTTGGTGGTTCTGGTACAACACCGTCTTTTTCATTTTGTAATTCTTTCGCTTTTGTAGTAGCTAAAACATTTACCATTTCTTTGGCTACCACTACTAAAACAAAACCTATTAACGCTAACCAGACTAATGGGTTTTCATAAAAATTAAGCGGATTTTTATAAACCATAAATGATTTTGCCAATGCAAAAAATGTAACAAGAACAAAAAGGATATATACTGTTGATTGAAAATATTTTTTCATTTTAATTTATTTTTAATGATCTAATGGTAAATTACTTACGGTATTTATATACTCTTTTTTTGCTGTAAAAACCCACCAAAATAAGGCTACAAAAAAAGTAAAAAATATAATTAAAGAAATTAAAGGATAAATTTCTATACCAATAATACTCTCCATGTGTCCTTTTATAAATTTCAACATCGTTTCTAGTTTTTAGTGATTTTTTGTTCGTCTTTTACTTTAATATCAGTTCCAAGTCTTTGGATGTAAGCAATGATTGCAACAATTTCTCTGTCTTTCATTTCTATAAAGTCTTGTCCATTTTCTTTCGCATACTTTTTATCAGCTTCATAATTTTTTGCAAAGTCTGGGTCTTGATATAAGTTATCTTCAATTTGTTGTCCTTGAGCATCCATTAAAGCTTGCGCATTTGCAATTTCTTCATTAGAATACGGCACGCCCAAAGTAACCATAGCTTTCATTTTATCTTGAGTATCAGACTTATCAAGTTTGTCGTTTATCAACCATTTATAAGATGGCATAATTGAACCTGGGGAAGTACTTTGAGGATCGTACATGTGGTTTAAATGCCAGCTATCAGAATATTTAGCTCCAATTCTATGTAAATCTGGTCCTGTACGTTTAGATCCCCATAAAAATGGATGGTCATAAACAAATTCTCCTGCTTTAGAGTACTCTCCATAACGCTCAACTTCGCTTCTAAACGGACGAATCATTTGTGAGTGACAACCTACACAACCCTCTCTTATGTATAAATCTCTACCTTCTAATTCTAAAGGTGTATAAGGTTTTACTGTGCTGATAGTTGGAATGTTAGATTTTATTAATAAAGTTGGAATAATTTGAATAGCACCTCCAATTAAAATTGCTATGGTTGCAAAAATGGTTAGTTTAATAGGTTTTCTTTCTAACCAAGTGTGCCAGCCTTCGCCTTTTGTTCTGTATTTAGAAACTTTAGTTAAGGCTGCAACCTCTGCTAATTCATCTTCTACTCCGCTTCCTGCTTTTACCGTTTTTACAACATTGTATAACATTACAATTGCTCCAATAATAAACATGGTTCCTCCAATTGCGCGCATCCAATACATTGGGATTATTTCGTTTACGGTTTCTAGGAAGTTTCCATACGTTAAAGATCCATCAGGATTAAACTGTTTCCACATAGAAGCTTGCACAAAACCAGCAACATACATTGGTAAGGTGTATAAAATAATTCCTAAAGTTCCTATCCAAAAGTGAAAGTTTGCTAAGGCAATAGAGTATAATTTTGTTTTAAACATTCTTGGTATTAACCAATATAGCATCCCAAAGGTAAAAAAACCATTCCAAGCTAATGCACCAACATGTACATGCGCAATAATCCAATCACTATAGTGTGCAATTGCATTTACGTTTTTAAGCGATAACATGGGACCTTCAAAAGTTGCCATACCATAACCCGTAATTGCAACTACCATAAATTTTAAAACAGGATCTGTTCTCACCTTATCCCAAGCACCTCTCAAAGTTAAAAGTCCGTTGATCATTCCTCCCCAAGAAGGCGCTAACAACATGATAGAAAATGCAACCCCTAAATTTTGAGCCCACTCTGGTAATGAAGTGTATAATAAGTGGTGTGGTCCTGCCCATATATAAATAAAGATTAAAGACCAGAAGTGTACAATTGATAATCTATAGGAATAAACTGGCCTGTTTGCCGCTTTAGGTACAAAATAATACATTAAACCTAAAAACGGAGTTGTTAAGAAAAATGCAACTGCATTATGGCCATACCACCATTGTACTAGCGCATCTTGCACACCAGCGTAAACAGAGTAACTTTTAAAGAAACTAACTGGTAATGCTAAACTATTAAAAATGTGAAGTACAGCTACAGTTACAAATGTTGCTAAGTAAAACCAAATTGCCACATATAAATGACGTTGTCTTCTTTGTAAGATAGTCCAAATCATATTTACACCAAATGCAACCCATACAAGCGCTATCGCAATATCTATTGGCCATTCTAATTCTGCATATTCTTTAGATGATGAATATCCTAAAGGTAAAGTTATTGCTGCTGCAACAATAATAATTTGCCATCCCCAAAAATTAAAATTACTTAAAAAATTACTCGCCATTCTAGCCTTTAGTAATCTTTGAAGGGAATAATAAACACCTGCAAAAATTGCATTTCCTACAAATGCAAAAATTACAGCATTGGTATGTAAAGGTCTTAATCGACCAAAACTTAACCAAGGAATTCCTTCTGTATAATATGGAAACAAAAACATAAAAGCAAGCATAAGACCTACTGTAAACCCTACTATACCCCACAATAACGTGGCATAGATAAATTTCTTTACGATTTTATTATCGTAATAAAATTGTTGCATTTCCATAATTTAATTTTTAATTTTAGTTGATTTTTCTTTTTTATCTTTTACTAATTCGTCATCAAACAGCATGCGCACAGATGGTGTGTAAGAATCGTCAAATTGTCCAGTTTTTACTGAATATATAAATGCGATAAAAAATAAGATTGCTACTATAATACTAATAGTTAGTAGAAGGTATATTACGCTCATATCTTGCCTGATAATTTGATACCTCAAAAATAATTCTGATAGGCGTATTAAAATATGACATTTGTCATGTTTAGACTTTTTATTAAAAAAATAACAACAAAAAAGACCAAGATTTTTAAGGTCTTGGTCTTAATGTATATTTTTAAAAAAATTGTCTAAAAAATAATAGATTCTATTAAAAAAACGATGCTAATTAAAAGAATAATTATTGAACAAATGTCTAAAAAATTAATTTTTGAATTATTATAATCGTTTCCATCATTGTAATCACTGGGGTCTTCTAATTCATTATAATCGGGAGAATT
>NZ_MSCM01000001.1:1252835-1637895 GCF_002954665.1 Polaribacter glomeratus
AATAGGGAGAGATACTTAAACTTTACGCTTTCTTTTTCTAAAATTTAATAGTGTAAAATAGTCATAATTTTATTTTAAATATTTTTTTTATAATTTTATACTTCAAATATAATCAATGTATTAGAGACTAAATATGATATAAATCATAATCTAAATTACTTAAAAACCACGTTTAAATATAACTAGATTGTCATTGAAAACAACTTCGTTTCTGGTTGTTTTTGTTGCAATTTTTTATCAAAAGCCATGCATATATTTCTAACATAAGCTCTCGCTGAATCTGGAACTGACAAGGAAGCGCCCTCAATTATTACCAAACCGTCATTTTGCATTTCTTGTAATAAGCTTAAATGAGCATCAATATTTTTTATTTTAGTTGATTCTTCTTCCCACGAAGTGTAAAAATTGCACATAATGTTTAAAATATGCTTTCTTATAATTTTATCTTCTTCGGATAAAACATGACCTCTAAAAACAGGAATTTCTCCCAAATTTACAAGCTGCTGATATTCCTTTACCGTCTTTACATTTTGGGCAAATCCGTACCAAGAATCAGAAATTGCAGACATTCCTAAACCAATCATTAATTTGGTTTTGTTAGCTGTGTACCCCATGAAATTTCTATGCAATGTTTTGTTAATCGTTGCCAAATACAAACTATCTGTTTTCAATGCAAAATGATCCATACCAATTTCTTCGTATCCTAATTCATAAAAAAGTTCTTTTCCTATTTCATAGAGTTCTCTTTTTTCTTCATTTTTGGGCAAATCTTTTTCATTAAAACCTCTTTGACCTACACCTTTTATCCAAGGAACATGCGCATAACTGTAAAAAGATATTCTGTCTGGTTGTAATTCTTTAGTTTTATTAATACTATAAATTACGTTTTCTTTAGTTTGATGTGGCAGCCCGAAAATTAAATCGTGACTTACAGAAGTGTAACCAATTTCTCTAGCCCAATTTGTAACGTTTTTTACTGCTTCAAAAGGTTGAATTCTATGAATAGCTTCCTGAACTTTTTCGTTGTAATCTTGCACCCCAAAACTTACTCTTGTAAAACCTACATCAAACAACGTTTGTAATTGTTCTTTGGTTGTATTATTTGGATGGCCTTCAAAACTAAATTCGGATGCTTGATGTTTTTTTGCATATTTTAACAAGCCATCAATTAAAAATTTTAAATTTTCTTTCGAAAAAAAAGTAGGCGTTCCCCCACCTAAGTGTAATTCTTTTATAATTGGTTTTTCATCGACCAAATTTGTATATAATTGCCATTCTTTTAAAACAGTTTTAATATATTCTTCTTCAACTTCATGACGTTTTGTAATGTGTTTATGGCATGCACAAAATGTACACAAACTTTCACAAAACGGTAAATGAATATATACACTTATGCCTTCTGTACGATTGCTTTCTGTAAACGAGTTTTTAAAAGTTTGAATCCATTTTTCTTTTGTAAAAGTTGCTTTATCCCAAAAAGGAACTGTTGGATAACTGGTATATCTTGGTCCGGGAATATTATATTTCTGTACTAGTGATTTCATATGTTCTGGGTACAATTTTGTTTTATTCTTTAATAAAATTGCTAAAACTGATAGCCAATTATGCCAATTCTAAAGCAATTTCTATCATTTCTTTAAAGGTTTGCTCTCTTTCTTCGGTTGTGGTTCTTTCTTTAGTTACCAAACTATCAGAAATTGTTAAGATTGATAATGCATTTACATTGTATTTTGCAGCAAGTGTGTACAAGCCAGAAGTTTCCATCTCTACACACAAAACACCGTATTCTGCCCATTTTTTATAGCTTTCAAAATCGTCTGCATAAAACTCATCAGAACTTAAAATTCCACCTGCTTTTAAAGGAATTTTCTTCTCTTTTGCTACTTCAATTGCTTTTTGAAATAAAGTAAAACTTGCCGTTGGCGCATAATCTGCACCGTTAAAACGGATGGTATTTAACCCAGAATTTGTGGAAGCCGACATCGCTAAAATAATATCTCTAATTTTTACTTCTTTTTGATATGAACCTGCAGAACCCACTCTAATTAAATTTTTTACTCCGTATTCATTAATAAGTTCGTGGCAGTAGATTAACGTAGAAGGAATGCCCATTCCCGTTCCTTGTACAGAAATACTTTTACCTTTATAAGTGCCTGTAAAACCTAACATTCCGCGTACATCATTATACAAAAAAACATCTTTTAAAAAAGTATCTGCAATCCATTTTGCTCTCATAGGATCTCCTGGCAATAAAACAGTTTCTGCTATTTCTCCTTTTTTTGCTCCAATATGTACACTCATATTAATTGATTTTTTCTAGTTCCGCTTTTTTAAAGTCGTTTCTACAATTAAGAAAAAACAGTCTTTCCAAAAAATTTATTATACGTTTTTTACTCTTTTTACAGAATCTGATTTTGACAAAGTTAATCGTACAACACTATCTTCTGTTGCTGTTAAATTATGAACTATATGTGGTTTTAAAGCAACTAAATCGCCTGTCTTAAGTTGTTTTATTTCATCATTTACACCAAAATCGATGTTTCCTTTTATCACCTGAACAACAATTGCAAATGGCGCTTGATGATCTTCCATTACTTGACCTTTTTTAAATACAACTCTTATTTCTTTCGAAAAATCTGTATCTAACAGCAATGTAACAGCTGGTTTTAATGTATTAAATTTAATGTCTTCTAAAAATGAGGCTACTTTCATACTATTTATTTTATTTTTTTACCGATTAAATTGGTTGAAATTGTTGTAAAAATCACGATACTTATTGAACTTAAAGGCATTAATATTGCTGCAATTACAGGCATTAAATCACCAACTACAGCAAAATATAAGCCAACAATATTGTAACAAAGTGATAGTAAAAAGCTCTGTTTTATAATGGTAATTCCTTTTTTAGATGCTTTTAAAAATTCTTCAATTTGATGAAACTGAGAAGCATCTAAAATAGCATCGCAAGCAGGAGAAAACACGTTAATATTTTCTGATAAGGAAATACCAACATCACTTTTTGCAAGCGCTCCGGCATCATTTAAACCATCGCCAATCATCGCAACTTTTTTATTTTCTTTTTGAAAACTAGCAACAACCTCTAATTTATCTTCGGGTTTTTGATTGAATATTAAGACTGTTTCCTTTGGAAGATTTTCTTGTAGAAATTCTTTTTCACCTTCGTTGTCACCAGAAACCACTGCCAAGTCGTAGTTGTTCTTTAATGAATTAAAAAGCGGCTTCACTCCTTTTCTATAGGTGTTTTTGAATGTGAATTTACCTTTATACGCATCGTTAAAACTGATGTGAACAGAAGTATCTAAAGAAAATATATCTTGATCATTTTTAACAAACGAAGCCGAACCTAATTTTAATTTTTGCTCTTTATAACCTGCTTCTATTCCTTGTCCAATAATTTCATTATAATTAGAAACTTCTAACGTTTCTACTTCGGCAAAACTATTGTAGATACTTCTACTTAAAGGATGGTTGGAAGCTCTTAAAGAACTTTTTAAAATTATTTTTTCTTGATTGTTTAACTCAATTCCCGCATAAGAAACTGTGTTTTCTTTATTAGTTGTTAATGTGCCTGTTTTATCAAAAATAATTGAATCTATACTGGCTAGTTTTTCTATTACCGTAGCATTTTTTAAGTAGAATTTTTTCTTTCCAAAAATTCTTAAAAGGTTTCCTAAAGCAAAAGGAGCGGCCAATGCAATTGCACACGGACAAGCAATAATTAGCACAGCTGTAAAGACATTCAGTGCTTTTGATGAATCAAAATACAGCCAATAGGCAGTTGCTAAAAATGCAACGGATAACACAAATAGGGTAAAATTTTTACTAATTGTATCGGTTGCTGTTTTAAAGTATGATGCTTTGTCTTTTGCAAAAACATCGTTACTCCAAAGCTGCGTTAAATAACTTTGAGAAACCGAAGACAAAACCTCCATCTCTAGTACACCAGAAAGTTGTTTACCGCCAGCGAATAATTTATCCCCAGATTTTTTAGCAACCGGCGCGGCTTCACCGGTTACAAAACTGTAATCAATTTGCGCATTTCCGTTGATAAGGATTCCATCAACCGGAATTAATTCTTGATTTCTTATTAATAATCGGTCTCCTTTTTCAACTTCATAAATTTGTACATTTTCCTCTTTTTGATTTGCTACAATTCTAGTAACTGCAATAGGAAAGTACGATTTATAATCCCTTTCAAAAGACAAGAAATTGTATGTTTTTTGTTGAAAGTATTTTCCTAAAAGTAAAAAGAAAACCAAACCGGTTAAACTGTCAAAAAAACCAGTTCCTAAATCAAGAATAATTTCAACAGTACTTCTAATAAAAAGTACTGAAACGCCCAGTGCAATTGGCACATCAATATTTAAAATCTTTGAACGTAAACCTTTATAAGCAGATATAAAGTAATCATTTGCAGCATAAAAAACAACTGGTAATGAAAAGAAAAACATCAATCCTCTAAAAATATATTTATACTGCTCTAACCAAAATTCTGAAACTTCAAAATATTCTGGAAACGACAAAAACATAACATTACCAAAAGCAAAACCTGCAATTCCTAGTTTATAAATTAAACTTCTATCAACTTTCTTTTTGCCCGTTTCATAATCTTCTAAACTTATATATGGCTCATACCCAATTGAACTTAATAACAACACAATATCCTTTAAAGAAATGGTTTCTGAATTAAATGTAATTCTTACTGTTTTTTTAGGAAAATCAACTTGTGATGCCGTAATTTTTGCATTTAATTTATGTAAATTCTCTAAAATCCAAATGCAAGAACTACAATGGATGTGCGGAATATAAAAAGTAGCTATTTGGATGTTTCCGTCATTAAAATCTAATAGTTTTTCAATGATTTGTTTATTATTTAAAAAATCATATTTGCCCTGAATTTCTATCGGAATTGCTCCTGGATTTTCTTGAAAATCATAATAACATGTTAAATCATTTTCAGAAAAAATTTCAAAAACTGTTTTACAACCATTACAGCAGAAAAATTTCTCTTCTACCTTTATATTTGTATCATTACAAGAATCCCCACAGTGATAACAATGTGTAGTTTTCATATTTACTCGTTTGCCTACAACAAATCTCCAATAAGAATTGGTTTTAAAATATGATATTTATCAGCTTTATTATACATTTGAAAATCAAATATTCCCGAAAATGAACAAATGTGAACAATGTATTGTACGTCAATTTAATTCTTTAAAAACACTTACTAAAGACGAATTGATAAAGATATCTGCATGTAAAACTTCTAAAATTATTAAAAAAGGAGAAGTTATTTTTAAGGAAGGAGAATATTTAAACGGTGTTTTTTGTATTAGAGATGGTGTATGTAAAGTTTCTAAAATGAGTGAAAACGGTAGAAACCAGATTATAAGTTTAATACAACAAGGAAGCATGTTAGGCGAAAGAAGTTTAATTTCTGATGAGATTTCTAACCTTACAGCAACTGCTTTAAGTGACATGGAAGTGTGTTTTATCCCAAAAGAAGAAATTATAAAAGACCTTGAAAAAAACCCTAATTTTACATTAGATGTTTTAAAAACAATGGCAAATTCATTAAAAAATGCTGATAACCTTATTGTTGATATGGCTCAAAAAAGTGTAAAACAAAGATTAGCGGATACACTTTTACATTTATTAGAAAGATTTGGCTTAAATACAGATGCCGCTATAAATATTCAACTTTCTAGAGAAGATATTGCAAATATAATTGGCACAGCAACCGCGTCTGCTATTCGTTTACTATCTGAATTAAAAAAAGAAAAAATTATTGATTTTATTGGTAAAGATATTACCATTTTAAATAAAAAAGAACTTGAAAAAATTGCTCAAGGCTTTTAATATTCTTTGTTAAATTAAAATATATTTTTATTTACCGTGAAATTTTAGCAAACAACAGTTTATAAACTTTTACTACATTTGTGCTAATAATTAACCCTAACTATAACATGAAACAACTAATAATTTTTATACTTTTAATTATAGCTGGCTTAGTTGGTTATGTAAAATACAGTCAATACAAAAGATATAATTCTCCTGAAATAAATTACAAAACAGCCAAAAATTTAGATGTAGCTTATTACAATCAAGAACTTGTTTTAAATTATTATCAAGCTGTCTCAAATTTAGACGGTTACGTAATGTTGCAATGGTCTGCAAATGAAATTGATGTAAGAACGCCAGAAGAGGATACGAATAAAACTAAAATTGCGGTTGATGGGTACGCTAAAAAATTAGCAAAAATAAAGTATTACGAAACGATACTTGAAAATTCTTTACAATTAAAAGAAAAAGGACTCTCTAATAAAGAGGTACAATTTATAGAAGAAAATGGTCTCGATTTAGACTCATATAATAAAAAATTGAATTTCGATAAAATAAAAAACCTCTTTGATCCTAAAGTTAATTTATACAAAGGCGAAAAAAATGCCATTATTTATGAAGTTCAAAAACGATTAATAGTACTCGGTTACAAAATACAGAAAGATGGTGTTTATAGAATAGAAACCTTAGAAGCAATTAAAAAATTTGAAGAAAAGAATGATCTTTTAGCCGATGGTTTTATAGACGTTTTGACGCTAGAATTCATGTTTCAGTAAAAAACAATCTCTTATAATTTTAATAAATCTAATGTTTTATTTCGTTGGATTTTTTTTGTGCCTGTTTCTATAAAATGAGTTACAAAATAAATTTCTTTCGGAGTTTCAAATTTTGATATTGATTTTAAATTTAAAATTTCTTTTTTTATAAACAATTGAAAATCAAAGTTATTGTAATTATCTGCCTCAATAATCAAAACTAATTTTTCGCCTAATTTTTGGTCAGGAATTCCGGCAA
This sequence comes from Polaribacter glomeratus, assembly GCF_002954665.1. Lineage (GTDB taxonomy): Bacteria > Bacteroidota > Bacteroidia > Flavobacteriales > Flavobacteriaceae > Polaribacter > Polaribacter glomeratus. The sequence goes on from NZ_MSCM01000001.1 coordinate 1,259,712, forward strand.
CAAAAAAACGACGTGTAATTATTTCGGATAACTTCTCCTCTATTTTCTCTGGATGTAATTTAATTCCGCCAGAATTAATAACAGTATCAAAACGGCCTAACCATTCAAATTGCGTGTCGGAAATCAACTGAACTACATCATTTGTAAAAATAATTTCATCCGAAACTTTTGGCGCGTTAATAACCAAACAATTTCTATCATCTATGTAAATTGTTACATTTGGCAACGTTTTATAAAATGACTGTTTCGTGATTATTCGCTTCGATGATGAAAAATTATTTAATTTTTTGACTGCAATATGAGTAATGGTTTCTGTCATTCCATAGGTTGCAAAAATGACAGTAGAAACATCTTGAATTTTAGTTTTCAATTCTTTTGAAACTACTCCTCCACCAACTATCAATGTCTTTATTTTAGAGAGTTTAGAAATGGAATTTTCTAATTGTAACGGCACCATCGCAGAAAAATCGTACATTTTATCAACTTTTTCTAAAGGATAAGAATTTGGTGCTACAACATCTAAATGCCAACCTAAAGTAATGGCTCTTATCAGCATTAATTTACCAGCAATATATACTGTTGGCAAACACAGTAAAGCAGTTGTATTTTCTTGTAAATCAAAATAAAGTCCTGTTGCAACCGCAGAATTTACTACAAACTCTTTTTTTAATAAAATTGATTTTGGTGTTCCTGTAGAACCAGAAGTTTGCACTGATATGCATTTATCCGAAGAAAACCAACTTTCTAAAAATTGATGAATTTCATCAGAAAAACCTTTTGTATACGCTAATATTTCAGCTACAGAAGTAAATGAATATCCATTTAATTGAAAACTTTTATGAAATTTAATCTGATCCGATTTCATCTAAAACTCTATAATTTTCTTTTAAACTTAAAGGTTTTTCAACTTTACCTGTTAATTTTTCTATCCAATTATTCCAGCCATATTTTTTGGAAAACATCCATAAAATTAAAGGATATAGAACAAAAACCGGAATAAACATTTCCCAAGTTACCGAAGGTTCTGATGTATCAATAAATAACGCATCTGTTTGAAAAACCATCCAATCTGTAGTTACTAAAAATGCTGCAATCATATTATTTGCTGCGTGTAAACCAAGCGCTAACTCTGTGCCTTCGTCCATTAAAGTTGTAATTCCGTAAAAAAAACCTGTTCCAATATAAAAAACCATAAGTATGCTTCCCAATTTTTGAACCTCAGGATTTGCGCCATGTAATAAACCAAAACAAACCGAAGTTATAACTAAAGGAACCCATTTATTTTTTGCTAAAACGCCTAAACCTTGCATAAAATAGCCTCTAAACAACAACTCCTCTAAACTTGTTTGCAAGGGAATAAATACTATGGAAATTGCTACTAAAATAAAAAATGGTTTTGCGTTAAAATTAAACGTATAATTTTCTAGAGCTAAATAAATACCAATTACAGAGAGCACTACAACCAAAATACCCCAGCTTAAAAATCCAAACAAAAACCGTTTCCAATCAATTTTTTTTCTACTAGTTACTAAAGATGTTATGGTTCTTTTATGAATATATTTAATACCAATTAGTAAAAAAACCAATCCTACAGCAAACATAAAAAGCATTAAAAATAAAAATAAATTTTTGTTGATGCCTAGGGTCATAAAATTATCTGCAGCAGCATTTGCAAACTCAGTCATATTTTCTGTAGAAGCAAAAGCCGTCATTACTAAAGGAATTACCCCTAAAATTTGCCATCCTATAAAAACTATGATGATAGTAAATATCCAATGATACCATTCATTATTTCCTTTAAAAGCTTGTTGTATATAATTCATTTTTTCTTTTATCTAATATTAATTTAAACAAAAACTACTTTAAATTAAAGTTCCAATTTAACGTTCTATTATAAATTAATGTTCCGTTTTTAACCTGTAAAGGGCTTTCAAAATTGTTTGTAAACAAACCGCCAGTTCCTAAACCTTGTGGTAAATTACTTTTTAAAGTATAGGTAAATTGTGCAATTGCATTCAGCCCAATATTGCTTTCTAATGCAGATGTAATCCACCAATCACAACAATTTTGTTTTGCTAAATTAATCCATTCTTGGCTGCCTGCAAAACCACCAATTAAACTTGGTTTTAAAATGATAAATTGCGGTTGTATAGTTTGTAATAATTCCTTTTTTTCTTCCGATTTAAAAACCCCTATTAATTCTTCATCTAACGCAATTGGCAATGGTGTTTTTGCACACAATGCTGCCATTTCTTGAACTTGCCCTTGTTTTATGGGTTGTTCTATAGAATGGATTTCTAATGCCGATAGTCGTTCTAATTTTTCTAGCGCATTCTTCGGATTAAAAGCACCATTTGCATCCACTCTTAATTCGATTTCGTTGGATGAAAATTCTTTTCTGATGGATTTTAACAACTCAATTTCTGCATCAAAATCAATAGCACCAATTTTCATTTTGATGCAAGAAAAACCTGTTTTTAGTTTTTCTTTTATTTGATCTTTCATAAACTGCTTCTCGCCCATCCAAATTAAACCATTTATAGCAATAGCCTCGTTTCCTTTTGTAAATTCTGATGGAAATAACTCAAATTTATCATCACTTTTGAGTGATAAAAATGCTTGTTCTAAACCAAATTGAATTGACGGAAAGTCAATAACTTCTGACACTAAATTTTCTAAACCAAGATTAATATTCTTACAAACCCAGCTTAATTTTTCTTCGTAGTTAGGAACGTCGTCTATACTTAAACCTCGAAACAAACCAGTTTCTCCAATTCCATTTTTATCATTTTCTTCTAAAAGGATAAACCAAGTTTCTTTTGTTTTCAAAACTCCACGCGATGTTCCGCTTGGATTTTTAAAATTAAGAGTGTATTTTTTATAAGTAGCTTGTATCACTTTAAAAAGGTGTTTTAAATTTATATAGTTTTAATAATTGACCGAAGTAAAAGTTAATTTTTAAAACTTTTTTTGAAAATAAAAAGAACAAAAACGATTATTGAAAACTGTCAACTGAAGACTTATTTTCTTCAATAAACGCTTTTAAATTATTCAAATACGATTGGTCTTGTTTTTCGAAAGTGCCTTTAAAATAAGGAAACATACAAGCCATTAAAAAAGATTCACTTTGGCAACTCGTATTTAAAGTGATGATAGTATTTCCTTCTTTTTCTGTAAAAATATAATCGTCTCTTTTTAGCATATTTTCAGCATCAAAAAACAAGGTTAACTTTTCATTTTTAACGTAGGCAATTACTTTTTGCGTCATTGCAATTTCTTGACCTTGATTTTCAATCACCATTTTATAACTGCTTCCTATTTTTCCAATATTTTCGTTAATAACTTCGAAAGATTTTATTTCTGGAATCCATTCTTTTATGTTTTCTGAATTGCTAAATGTTTCAAATACTTCTTTTACAGGTTTATTTACAGTAACTTGTGTTGTGTAACTAGTTTCTTTTATCAACAAACCCGTTGCAAAAAAAACAACTACAATAGCCGTTATAATTCCTAAAATTATTTTTATTGTTTTCATAAATGATATTTAAAAAATTTGACCTATTCCAAAAAGAATTGCAAACAAAAAAGTACTTAAAGCCACTTTTTTTAATTCGCTGTCTAATTCTGCTGGAATTTTATTTTGAGCAACCGTTTTCATATTTTTAATCAACGGAATAAAAGCAACTAAAAAAACAAGTTGGTAAACCGATGTAAAATCTAAAAAAACAAAAATTAACGCCATAACTAATGCGCCAAAAATTAAAAAATAATGATATTTTTTAGCTTTTTCGTTCCCTAGTTTAACAACTAAAGTATTTTTATTATTTTTTTGATCTTCTGTTTGATCTCTTAAATTATTTAAATTTAAAACAGCTGTGCTTAACAATCCGATAGAAATTGCGGGTAAAAATATTTCGAAATTGATGTTTTTAGTATACAAAAAATAGCTACCAACAACACTTAACAATCCGAAGAATACAAAAACAAAAACATCACCAAAGCCGCTATAACCATAAGCTGAATTGCCAACCGTATATTTAATTGCTGCTGCAATTGAAGCAATTCCTAATCCGAAGAATAAAAAAGAATAGCCAAAATTCTCACTGCCAAAAGCAACATAAATTAATAACAAAGCAATTATTAACGTAATTATTGTAGTTATAATCATAGCTAATTTCATTTGTTTAGGCGTAATTAAGCCGGATGAAACCATTCTTGCTTCGCCTGTTCTATTCTTATCGGAACCTTTTATGCCGTCTCCATAATCATTTGCAAAATTTGAAAGCACTTGAAAACCAATTGTGGTAAAAATTGCTAACCAAAAAATACTTGATGCTAAAATGCTTGGCTGATTATTGATAGCTGCCGTATTTTCAGATACTTGATTTCCTAAAATACTACCAACAATAATTCCAGATACAGACAAAGGCAACGTTCGTAAGCGTGCCGCATTTATAAAACTCTTTACATCCATGAAGTCTTACTATTTTCTACTTTATATAAAGTGTGGTTATAAATTTTAATGGCATCCTCAAAACGAATACAAGGAATATTAATTTTTCCTGATGCAGTTTGCAAAACAATATCTGCAACATCACTTTTTTTTTGAAAAAAAGTTTGCTTCATTTTTATATTTTGAACTTTAAAAATTTCTAAATAAGTTAAGTGTGTTTCTAATAATCCGCTGCCAACTAATAACATAGTATCTGTTATTTTATAAAAGCGTTTTTTTACTTTTTTAAGGACTAAAAACGTGATAATAGGAAAAACTAAAATAGTAGAGTAAAAAATTTCTACTTGAGAGGAGATCAGAAATAAAACTGCATACATGCCAATTGTAAACAAAAAAGAAAATGTGAAAATTCTACGTTTGTAATAAGAATTAGGATATTTTCTTTCTCCATTTTCTAGTTCAGTTACATTAAAAAGACTTGCTTTTATACTAGCAATTTGTGCTTTCTTACATCCCACTAAGCGTATTAATTTATCTTTTTTTACGTTAACCCTTCCGCTAAGGACTTGTTTAAATGTGATGAAAGAAATACCAATGAGTTTTTTTAATGGATTAGTAGAAATGGTAATATTTTGAATTTTTTGTTTTTTTAAAACAATTGATTTTTTTGTAAATAGTCCTTGACTAATTTCAAAAGAATCATCTGTTAAATAAGCTGTTAAATTAAAATGTACTAAAAACACTTTAACAAAAGAACTTAGTAAAGCTACTATTGTTAAAAAAATGAACAAAATAAGTATAAAGAAAAAACTTGCAGAGAGCGCATTTTTACTTTCTACTATTAAACCGTCTAAAGCTTCTGTTCTACCTAAACTACCTACAATTTGCTCTATTTGCTGAAAAAAACCAATAATAATGGCTAAAAAAATCATTAAATTCTGAAGGTGATTTTCAGTAAGACTCACTTTTAAAAGCTCTTTTACACCAATCTTAACCAATGGTTTTTTATCTGAGTCAATAATTTCAGTTGCCCCAAATTGAGCTTTTTTTGATACAAATTCTTTTAAAGCTTCTGCTTTTAATAAAGGCAATGCTTTAATTGCAATTTCTGTATCTTTTGACCCCGCAGTTTCGATACTAACTTCAAATACACCTATTATTTGCTGAATAATATTCTGTTTAAAATTGATATTCTGAATTCTATGAAAAGGGATGGATGTGTTGGTTTTTTTTAAAATTCCTTGCTTTAAAATAAAATGTTCGTTGGCTATTTTAAACTGAAAATTTTTATATGTTAAATACGCTCTAGCTAATAACAAAAGTAATAGCAGTGTTAAACTTAGATACAAGTAATTTGCACCTAGATTAGATAGTTTAGAAAAATCTTTAATAAGTAATAAAAGCAATAACCAACTTACTTTAATTAATTTATATATTAGATGTATATAAATAACTAAAATTCCTTTTGGTGATTGTCTCGAAAAGTTAGAAAAATCAAAAGAATTATTCATTAATTTTTGTGGTAATAAATTCCTTAATTTTTAATGCTGTTTTTTTTGTGATACCTTTAATTACCAAATCATCACTACTATCACCTGCTGTGTAAACACTTATAGAAGATAAACCAAAAACTCTTGAAATTAATTTTTCATCGGTCTCTACATGCTGAATTCTAGAAAACGGAACCGTTGTTATTTTTCTAACCAACAAACCAGATTTGTAAGAAATATCCTTTTCTCTTAACGCATATTTTCGCTTTGTAAAACTTAGCAATAAATACCAAATAATGAACCCAAAAAAAGCTATAAAAATGCCATAGATAGGAACTATAAACTCATTGATTTCTGCTGTAAAGACATATTGATGCATTACAATTAATCCTATAAAAAGTGGCGTAAAGAACAAAAAAGCATTAATTAAAATTACTTTTAAATAGTTCTTATTTATTTTTATAAATTCTAGCTTTTTAATATCGGGTAATTCTAAAACCAAATCGTTACTAAAAATAGTCATTATTTTTATAAATTATTAGCTTCTGCAATTAATTCAGCGATATCTTTTACAACTACTTCAGCTTCTTTTTCTTTAAACTTGATACCATCCGTCATCATTGTATTACAATAAGGACAACCTGTTGCTATAATTTGCGGACTTGTCTCTAAAGCATCTTCTGTTCTTAAAATATTAATTTCTTTATCTCCTTTTTCTGCATCTTTAAACATTTGTGCGCCGCCTGCTCCACAACATAAAGCTGTAGATTTATTGCGTTTCATTTCTGTTAAATTAACACCTAATCTTTTAATTAAATCTCTAGGAGATTCATATACTTCATTTGCTCTACCTAAGTAACAAGGATCATGAAAAGTAACTCTTTTACCTTTTAAAGTAGTGTCATTAATTGTTAAACGACCTTCTTTAATTAAGTTTTGTATAAATTGTGTATGATGATATACTTCATATTTTCCTCCTAAAGAAGGATATTCATTTTTTAAAGTATTAAAAGAATGAGGATCGCAAGTAACAATTTTCTTAACTTCATAACCGTTTAAAACTTCAATATTCATCATGGCTTGCATTTGAAACAAGAACTCATTTCCTGCTCTTTTTGCGGCATCACCTGTAGATGATTCTTCGGTTCCTAAAACTGCAAAATCAACATTTGCTTGATGTAATATTTTAACGAAAGCTCTAGATATTTTTTTTGCTCTATCGTCATAACTTCCTGCTGCCCCAACCCAAAACAACACTTCTGGTTGCTTGCCTTGAGCCATCATATCTGCCATTGTTGGTACGTTCATATTTTTGATAATTATTTAGTGTAATTATTGTTCGTTTTTTTAATTTTAAAACAGTTTAATTTAAAATATTTAGCTGTGTGCTTTACTGCTAAAGACAACTATATAAATAAAACTAAACTTTATTCTTCGTTTGCCCAGTTCAATCTATCCTGTTGATTGTATTGCCAAGGCGCACCGTTATTTTCGATGTTTGTCATCATCATATTTAATTCTTGAGGCGCAGCACTTTCTTCCATCACTAAATACCTTCTCATATCCATAATTATTGATAATGGATCGATATTAACAGGGCATTCTTCTACACAAGCGTTGCAACTTGTACAAGCCCACAATTCTTCTGGCGTAATATAATCGTTTAGTAATTGCTTTCCATCATCCACAAAAACACCTTTGTTAGCGTCTATATTTCTACCAACTTCTTCTAATCGATCACGAGTATCCATCATTATTTTTCTTGGCGATAATTCTTTACCTGTTAAATTTGCAGGACAAGCGGATGTACATCTACCACATTCTGTACAGGTATATGCATTTAATAATTGTACCCAACTAAGATCTGCAACATCCGAAGCACCAAATTTTTCTGGTACAGTTTCTTCTGCTCCTTCTTCTGGAGATGCATAAGGATCTGCATCTGGATCCATCATTAATTTAACTTCGTTCGTAACCGATTCTAAATTTGTAAATTGACCTTTCGGATTTAAATTTGCGAAGTATGTATTTGGGAAAGCAAGTAAAATGTGCAAATGCTTTGAATAATATAAATAGTTTAAGAAAACTAAAATTCCTAAAATATGAATCCACCAGCTTGTTCTTTCAATTGTATGAACTGCTTCTGGCGAAAACCCATCAAATAAAGGTGCAATAAACTGACTAATTATATTACCAGACCCAGCTTCTTGAAAAGCAGGATCTGTTGCGTTCATAACTAAAAATAAGGTCATTAAAACCATTTCGAAATAAAGGATAATATTACCATCATTTTTAGGCCAACCTTTCATTTCTTTACTTAAAAAACGTTTTATATTTGACACATTTCTTCGCAACCAAAAGATAATAACAGCAGCAAAAACTAATGCTGCTAAAATTTCGAAAGTACCAATTAAAAAACCATAGATACCTAAGCCCAAAAAGTCCAGAAAAATTCTATGAGTTCCAAGTAAACCGTCAATAATTATTTCTAAAACTTCGATGTTTATAATAACGAAACCAACATATACAATAATGTGTAAAAAACCAGAAAGCGGTCTTCTTACCATTTTAGATTGCCCAAGCGCAATCTTCATCATATTTTTTAAACGTTCAGGCTTTTTATCTGTTCTGTTTACATCTTTTCCTAAGTTGATATTTCTAGATATTTTGCGAATATTCATCACAAAAAAACCAATCCCAGCAATTAATGCCAGTGCAAAAATTAGATTTGGTACGTATTGCATAATTTATTATATGTGTTATTGTGTTGTTTTGTTAACCTTATTATTTTCTTCATTAAATGGTTTTGCGCGTTTACCAAATAAAGAAAAGTGTACAAACCTTTTAGGGTTTAACTTCATTTCTTGCAATAATTCCTCGAGCTCTTTAGACATCGTTGCTAGATTATTATATAAAGTTTCATCATTAACCAATTTACCAAAAGTTCCTTTACCTTGATCCATTCCTTCTAATAAAGAATTAACAGAAGATAAGGTAATTTCTGCTTTTCTCATAATCTCGCCAATATTAGAGTTCGCTATGGTATCTGTTACTTTAGATAAATTTGCAGTAATTTTTTTTGTATTCTTTATAGATTCTTTAAAATCTTTAGCACTTCCATCCATCAAAGAATTTACAGAACCTAAAGTTGTTCTAAAATCTACCATTGTAAGTTCTAATTCATGAACAGATCTTCTAAGACTCTCAGAAGTTTTTTGGTCTAAAACATGGTTTACCCTTTGAAAAAGGGTATCTGCACCAACTAGTACTCTTTCTAGTTTAGCTTGTATAGGATCTAATCGCTCACCAATTGATGTAAATAAACTAGACTCTATTTCTCCTTTTAAAAAATCTCCAGAAACTGCATTTGCACCTTCATAACTTGGTATTATGGCTAAATTTGAGCCAGATAATGGGTTTGGTGAATAAATTTTAACAACGCTATTTTTAGAGAATTTAAAGTCGTTATTCATAGAGAATTTAACTATTAATTGACCCATTTTTTCTGGACTTTCATTAAAATCGATATCATCAACTTTACCTACTTTTAATCCGTTTATAGTAACCAAACTCGCTTTTGTTAAACCTGCTATGTTTGGGTATTCTACTTGATAAAATCTACTATTTGGCTGAAATAAATTTTGCCCTTTAAGAAAATTAAAACCCCAAATAAATGCGACTATAATTACTATTAGTACAATACCTGTTTTTAATTCTTTACTCATGAATAAAAATTTAATAACAAAATTACTGATAATTTTTGGTTGAAGCTACCAAAACTAGTCCATTTTATTAGCTTCTGTTACCGATATTTTTTCTCCATTTTTAAATGCCACGATAAAAGCCGACGTATATCCTTTTTGTTTTGCTTCTTTTAACGATTCTAAAACGTCTCTATATTTAGTGCTAATACCATAATAATACTTGTAAAAACGCCCAACTTCAATTCTTTGAACATCTCTTAATCCTTTAAAATTATACGCTTCTGTAGAAATTAAACTTTTACCAGATGCAATTTGAACTTTATATTCAATACCAACATTGTTTTCAATAGTAGCTTTTACTTCTTTAGAAATTGTTCTTGTTCCGTTTGATGCTTTTACTGTATTTAACTTTAAATGATCAATAAAACTTTCTATGGCTGCTGCAATTGAACTACCCATTTGATGCTGCCCTGAATAAGAATCTAAAAAAGCACCTTCATTTCTATTGGTTAAAAAACCTAACTCAATTAAAACACTAGGCATTATAGTTTCTCTTAAAACTTGAAAATTATCTTGTTTTACTTTTCTATCTAATCTTTTTAGATCATTTGTAAAGTTATTTTGAATAATACTAGCTATTTCTAAACTCTTATCTAAATTTTCTTCTTGCAAAAGAGATAAACCAATCACAGATTCGGCTGAATTTGGATCAAAACCTACATATTTTTCTCTGTAGTTGTCTTCTAGAAGAATAACAGCGTTCTCTCTTTTAGCAATTTCTAAGTTTTTTTTATTTCCTCTTAAACCTAAAACAAAAGTTCCTGCACCATACGCATTAGAGGTATGAGAATCGCAATGAATTGACACAAATAAATCTGCTTTTGCCGTGTTAGCAATATCGCCTCTTTTCCAAAGATCTATAAAAATATCTTCATTTCTGGTATAAATAACGTTAATGTCGCTATGCTTTTCTAAGTTTTTACCAACAATTTGCACTACTTTTAATGCAATATCTTTTTCCTTAAACCCGTTTCCTAAATTTCCAGGGTCTTTACCGCCATGGCCTGCATCTAATACAACTGTATAGCTTTTTTGCGCAAAAACTACCGTTGATGGTGCACCTAAAATTGTACTAAAAATTAATATATAAAACAGCTTTTTCAATTTGATAATAAATTTGTGGATTTGTAGAAAATTCATCGATAAAATTTAACTAATTTTGGCAACATTAATTTGGTGTTCCAATTATTGAGCCATACTTTTACTTTCATACAAAAATAGTATTTAAAGCGTTGCAAACAAACCTATCATTCATTCTTTTATTTTGCTGCCTCTTTTTTATAAAGACAAGTGTTGCGCAAGATATTAAGTCTACTAAAAAAGTAGAAATTCCTTTTGTAAAAAAGGATACAATACTATCTACTAAAAAAGATTCTTTATTAAATATTAAAAGTGATAGTTTGCTCTTAAAAACTAAAGATACAATTTCTGTTGATTCTTTAAAACCTAGAGAAACTCTAGAAGATGTTATAATTCACATAGCCAAAGATTATACAATACAAAACGCTAAAGATAAAACAGTAACGCTCTATAATGAAGCTAATATAACCTATACAGATATTGATTTAAAAGCAGGAATTATAGTTATCGATTACAAAAAAAACTCGCTTTTTGCTAAAGGAATAAAAGACAGCACAGGATACGTTCAAAAACCTGTTTTTAAACAAGGTAATCAAGAATCAGAACAAGATTCTATGCTTTATAATTTTAAAAGTAAACGCGCCTTAATATATGGCTTAAAAACCAAACAAGGCGAAATGTTTACTTATGGCGAAAAAACAAAACGTGTAAATGATTCTACGGTATACATCAGAAAAATAAGATTTACAACTTCGGATAAAAAAATACCTGATTATTATATTTCTACGGATAAAGCAAAATTAGTTCCTGGAAAAAAAATTATCGTAGGCGTAAGTAATTTGGTTATTGCTGATGTGCCAACACCCTTATTTTTACCTTTTGCCTATTTCCCGATGACAGAAACAAGTGTCTCTGGGTTCTTAATTCCGGCTTTTGATACAGGAAGTAGTAATAGAGGAATTGGTTTTCAAAATGGCGGATATTATTTTGCTATGAGCGACTATGCAGATTTAACCGTTTTAGGTGATGTGTATTCCAACGGAAGTTGGGGAACACGAATTTCATCAAACTATAGAAAACGATACAGATTTAGTGGCCTCTTTAGTTTTAATTTTGAAAATATCATAAACGGAATTAGAGGTTTTGATGATTATAGCAAAGCCAATAATTTTAATGTTAGATGGTCTCACAACCAAGACGCAAAAGCAAGTCCAAATTCAAGATTTACCGCTTCTGTAAACTTAGGAAGTAGTCGTTTTTTTAGAGAATCTTTAAATCAATTTAATGTTTCTCAAACACAAAACAATACCCTTAACTCATCCGTAAATTACAGTAAAACTTTTGTGGACACTCCGTTTAACATGGCAGTAACTGCATCTCATCAACAAAATACAAATACAGAAACTATTTCGATGACGCTGCCTTCTTTAACCTTAAATATGGATAGAATTTATCCTTTTGCGGGTAAAGGAGGCGTTAAAAATAACCCAATACAGAAATTAGGATTTAACTACAACATGCTTGGTCAATATCTAATTAATACCACAGATGCTGATTTTTTTACAAGTAAAATGTTTGAAACAGCAAGATCTGGTGTTCAGCACAAAACGGGTACAAATACAAATATTAAAGCATTTAAGTATTTTACGTTATCGCCTAGTGCAAATTATGAAGAAACTTGGCAGTTTGATTACATTAATAAAGAATACGATATTACAGATAACGTTGTTGTTACAGACACGTTAAGAGGCTTTAAAACCTATAGAGAATATAATATGGGTGTAGGTTTATCTACCAATATTTACGGAACGTTCAACTTTAAAAAAGGAAGATTAAAAGCCATAAGACATACTTTTAGACCAACGGTCTCTTATTCTTATAGACCAGATTTTAAAGACAAATACATTCAAGAAGTACAACAAAGTGCACTCGCAACAGATTTGCAACAATATACCGTTTTTGATCAAGGAATATATGGCGGGCCATCGTCTGGATTAAGCAATTCTATTGGTATTTCGTTAAACAATGTTTTAGAAGCAAAAATGGCGCCTAAAGATCCTGATAGTGATGAAGAGGATGAAAAAATTACACTTTTAAATAACTTAAATTTTAGCTCATCATACAACATAGCGGCAGATAGTTTGCGCTGGTCTTCTGTTAGCTTTTCTGCAGGAACACGTTTATTTAAAGATAAACTAGCCTTAAACTTTAATGGTTCTTTAGATCCATATCAAGTAAATGATCAAGGTAGAAATATTAATAAATTTAATCCTAATATTTTTAGACTACAAAACGCAAATCTAACGGCAAACTATTCTATTTCAAGTGCAGATTTTGATAAAAGTAAAAAGGATAATCAGAATGATAATAAAAACGGAAATGGTGCTAATAATCCTGTTGATACTATGGGAGCCAATATTGATCCTACTAACAATCAAGGAAGAAGAGAAAATAACGATAAAAATAAAACTACAAAAACCGAATTGTATCAATCAAAAATTCCTTGGACTTTAAATTTAGTGTATTCTGCAAATTATAGTAATAACGGCGTTTTGCCAGGAAGTGTTGGCGTGCATACATTAGGTTTTAGTGGTAATTTAGAATTATCTCCAAAATGGAAAGTTGGGTATTCTTCTGGTTATGATGTTAAAAATGGAGCGTTCTCCTTTTCACGGTTTAACTTTTCTAGAGATTTAGATAGCTGGCAATTCAATTTTAATTGGGTTCCTTTCGGTTCGATTTCTTCTTATACTTTCTTTATTGGTGTAAAATCCTCTACTTTATCAGATTTAAAATGGGATAAAAACAAACCACCAGATAGAAGGCTTTTTTAATTGTTAGCTGTTAGTGATAATAATAATTCATGAACTTTATAACTTCCATTTATCAAAATTAAATAAATTTGTCATTTGAGCTTTAATTAACTTCTAGATAAAACTTCGACAAAAAATTGAAATCACTCAAAGCGACAGATTTAAACAAAATCTCAACTTTGAACCTTTGAACATTTAAACCTTTGAAACATAAATATAATGAAAAAAATAATCACAACCACAAAAGCACCTGCTCCAATCGGACCTTATAATCAAGCAATTTTAAGCGGAAATACTTTATACACTTCTGGCCAAATTGCAATAAACCCAGAAACTGGTTCGCTTGTTTTAGATACTATACAAGCAGAAACTACGCAAGTAATGAATAATATGAAAGAGGTTTTAGCTGCTGCTGAAATGACTTTCGAAAACGTTATAAAAACATCCATTTTTATTTCTGATATGAATCAGTTTGCAGAAATTAATAAAGTATATGGTAGCTATTTTAATGAAGAAACTGCACCCGCAAGAGAAACTGTAGAAGTAGCAAATCTTCCAAAATTTGTGAATGTAGAAATTAGTATGATTGCTGTGAAATAAGCAGTAAGCAGTAAGCAGTAAGCAGTAAGCAGTAAGCAGTAAGCAGTAAGCAGTAAGCAAAAAATAAAAAATTGTGCAATAATAAAAAAATCTAATACTTTTTTTTTCTTATTTTTTTTAAGCTCTATTTTCTTATGTCTCTTTTAAAATAAAAAACCTGATAGAAAATAATTCTATCAGGTTTTTAATTTTATATGGAATATACTTTTACTATAAAGTAGCAGCATATTCAATTAAATCAACAATTTTTGTTGAGTATCCCATTTCATTATCATACCAAGAAACAACTTTTACAAAGTTATCGTTTAATGCAATACCTGCATTAGCATCAAAGATAGAAGTACGAGTATCACCAACAAAATCTTGAGAAACTACTAAATCTTCAGTATATCCTAAAACACCTTTCATCGGTCCGCTTTCTGATGCTGCTTTCATTGCTGCACAAATTTGTGCATATGTTGCTGGCTTTTCTAATCTAACTGTTAAATCTACTACAGAAACATCCATTGTAGGAACTCTAAAAGCCATACCCGTTAATTTACCATTCATTGCAGGTATTACTTTTCCTACAGCTTTTGCAGCTCCGGTAGAAGAAGGAATAACATTATGAATTGCAGAACGACCACCTCTCCAGTCTTTCATAGAAGGACCATCAACCGTTTTTTGAGTTGCAGTTGCAGCATGAACAGTAGTCATTAAACCTTCAACAATACCAAAATTATCATTCAGTACTTTTGTAATTGGCGCTAAACAGTTTGTTGTACAAGATGCATTAGAAAAAATCTTTTGGTCTGCTTTTAATTCTGTATTGTTTACACCCATTACAAACATTGGTGTATCGTCTTTAGAAGGTGCAGATAAAACTACTTTTTTAGCACCAGCTAATAAATGTTTTCCAGCAGTTTCTTCTGTTAAGAAAAATCCAGTAGATTCAATCACATAATCTGCTCCAACTTCATCCCACTTTAAATTAGCTGGGTCTCTTTCTGCTGTAATTCTAATTGTATTTCCATTTACAATTAATTTGCCGTCTTTTACTTCTACAGTTCCGTCAAATGCTCCGTGAACTGAATCGTACTTTAACATATACGCTAAATAATCTACGTCTAATAAATCATTGATTGCTACTACTTGTACGTTTTTTCTATTTACTGTAGATCTAAATGCTAATCTTCCAATTCTACCAAAACCGTTTATTCCTATTTTTATCATTGTATTTAATTTTAATTTTTTTATGTAGACATTATGTCTGCAACTCTAATTAACTCTTTATTTATTTTTGATTGTCCTTTTATTGCTTTTTCTAACGGAGTTACCGTAATTTTATCATTCATTAAACCTACCATTAAATTAGATTTACCGTTTAATAAACTTTCTACAGCTTTTACACCCATTCTACTTGCAAGAACCCTATCAAAACAAGATGGCGAACCACCTCTTTGCATATGACCAAGAACAGAAACTCGAACATCATATTCTGGTAAATGCTCATTTACATAGTCTTTTAATTCAAAAACATTTTTACCTGTTTTATCGCCTTCTGCAACAATTACAATACTAGAAGATTTACCAGATTCTTTACTTTTCTTTAATGATTCTAACAATCGCTCTAACCCTAAATCTTCTTCAGGAATTAGAATTTCTTCTGCTCCTGCTCCAACACCAACATTTAAAGCAATATGACCAACATCTCTACCCATTACTTCAATAAAAAATAATCTATTGTGAGAAGATGCTGTATCTCTAATTTTATCAATAACTTCTACTGCATTATTTAAAGCAGTATCATAGCCTAAAGTGTGCGATGTTCCTGCAATATCATTATCTATCGTTCCTGGAATTCCCATAACAGGGAAACCAAATTCTTGATTAAAGACCAAAGCACCAGTAAAACTACCATCACCACCAATAACTACCAAAGCATCTATATTTGCCTTTTTTAATTGATTGTAAGCTTCTTGTCTTCCTTCTGCAGTTCTAAAACCTTTTGATCTTGCAGACTTTAAAAAAGTACCTCCTTTATTGATAATTCCTTTAACACTACGCGCATTTAGTTCAATAAAATCACCTTCTATCATGCCTTCATAACCGCGGTAAATACCTGCACATTCTATTTCATAATAGGCACAAGTTCTTACCACTGCTCTTATTGCAGCGTTCATTCCTGGAGAATCGCCTCCAGAAGTCATTACTCCTATTTTCTTGATTTTTTCCATACTTCTTTAAACAAAATTACTGCTTTTTAATGATTTAAAATAAAAAAATTACGAAATCGTTTTAGTCTTAAAGCCTTATTTTAAAAGGAAAATTGAGTTATTTACTTGAAAACAGTATCGCTTTTTACCTCAATCGTTTAATAATCAATAAACTTTAAAATTCTTTAAAATTAATTTCCTTCAAAATTAATTAGCTCATTTTTTTTGACTTTTAAAGTGTCATTTTTAATCGCTTCTTTATTTTTATTTATCGCCTTACTTTTAAAAAGTGCTTTTTTAAATAAGTCTGATAATTTATTGAAGTTTACTTGATAAGACAAACCTACACCTTGCGTGTACCCTTCTTCTTCTGTAGAATATTGTATTTCATTTTGGCGGTTAAAAATAGTGCCTCTAAAATTACCTTGTTTATTTAATAAAACTTCAACTTTTACTTCTCCAATAACACTCGCTTGCGTTTGTGTGCCAACAGGAACACCAACTTTACCATTAATAATTACACGGTCACTTACCTGTGTACTAACAGATAAATCTACTTGGTTATCAATATTTAATCGGTCTATATCGTTTCCTCTTTCACCTTGCTGATAATCAAAACCTAATTGAAACTTACTTTCTGGGCTATTTAATAGACTAGAAAAAGCTGATGAAATAGCACTAGAAGCAGTACTTGTAAGCGTATTGTTTACATCAAAACTTACTTTATCTGGGTTTCTAAAAGTTCCGAATGCTAACAGAGAAATAAATTGTGTTGTCTTTTCATTTATGTTGTTATCGTTTAAAATAAACTCTAACTCACTTGCTATTGTTGGGTCTACATTGGTTAATTGAATATCTAACTCCTGTTTAGAATTAAATAAACCTCCTGTAATTCTGGTTACTAAATCGATTTGCTCTTTTCTGTTAGAATTAAAGTTTTCTAATAAAACCGCAGGGTTTGCTTTTGCTTTGTAAATAGCAATTACATCTAAATTTGCTTCGTAAGGATTTCCACTCCAAGATACAGTTCCTCCTTTTTGTATTAAAAATGGTTTACTAATAAAGCCTCCATATTTAAAATCATACACACCATTATCAATAGTATAATCTCCAAACATATTAAATTTACCTCTTGTGTTAATTCTTATTTGAAGGTTTCCTGCCCCGCGACCTGTTAATTGGCTGCCATTAACTTCATCTATAACTACCTGCGCTTCGGCATCTTTTGTTACTTCTACGTCAATATTTAAAGACAAGCCCTTAATAGCTTCCTGCGCTAATCTTCTTTGCCTATCCTCAACCCTTATTTCATCAGATTTAAAATGAATTAACTTAAAATTATCTACTGTTTCTATATCTTTTAACGGCACAACAAATTTAGTACCTGCTTTTGTTTTTGCATTAATATCTATTGTTAATTGATCTGTTAAACCAGAAATATTTGCACTTCCATCCATAAAAGCAGTACCGTAATAAACAGCCTCGTCTGTATTTTTTGTGTCTAAAACTAATAAATTATTGGTGTTGATTTCTAAATCTAAAAACCATTTATCAAAATTTTGATGAGAAATACTACCTAACAATTTACCTCTAGTTTTGTATTTTGTATCTAATATTTTAATGTCTTCTAAAATAAATGATTGTTGCAATAATGAAATAGTAGATTCACCTTCAAAATCATAATCTACATTTAAATACGGGAATCCTAAACCTGCTTTTTTAAGATATAAGGTTCCGTCCATATCAGGGTTCCCTAGAAAACCTCTTAGGTTAAAATTACCAGATACACTGCCTCGTAGAGCCGATATTACATCTTGTCCCAACGGGCTAAATGCGTCTAAAACATAATCTTCTAAAAAGACTTCTAAATCTATAATAGGTCTTGAGTTAGAAAAATCTACAGAACCAATG
The DNA here is from genome assembly GCF_002954665.1 of Polaribacter glomeratus. Classification (GTDB taxonomy): domain Bacteria; phylum Bacteroidota; class Bacteroidia; order Flavobacteriales; family Flavobacteriaceae; genus Polaribacter; species Polaribacter glomeratus. Next base: position 1,278,018 of record NZ_MSCM01000001.1, read on the forward strand.
GCTGCAATACTTTTTACTTTTTCGTTGTCTATTGATAAATCTACAGTATATTTTTCATAAGAATTATCTCCTTTAATATTAATTGCTAAATCTCCTTGTTTAAATTTATTAACTTGAAAATCATTTATTATTAGCACTGCTTGAGGGCTATAATCATTTCCTTTTTGCACAAAATCTAAGTTACCAGAAACTCTACCTCGCAATGCTAAACTATCTATGTCTGGCAAAAAACTCTGTAATTTAACTTTGGTAAAATCCGCTTGAAGTCTTTTTTCTGAAGTTCCTTTTAAATCACCACTAAACTCAATTTTTTGTTCTCCAGAAACAAATTCAAATTGACTAAAGTTAAACTCATCATTTTTTAAATCGAAGGTAATTTTATCTGTATTTTTTTCATTCGGGTTAATGTCCCAAGCAGTATTTTTAAAAACAAAGGTCGATTTTTCAAAACCAACTATAGATTTAGTTTCCTTATTTATGGTATAATAAAAATCTAAATTAAAATTCTCATTTTTATTAATTCCACCAATAAATTCTGACTTAAAAAAAAGTGTATCGTTTTGTGTTAAATTTAATAAGTTTAATTTTGAAATATTGTAGTACTTAGTATTTACTTCGGATGCTGTAATATGAGAGTTGTATAAAGGATTTTGATTATCTGTTCTTAATAAAATATCTTTTAACTCATTACCATAAGCATCAATTCTTAAAGACGATAGTGTAAGTTTTAGTAAGTTTTTATCCGACGCTATTTTTCCTTTTATCTTTGTATTATCATCAATAAAAATTTCTGGAAAAAACACATTTACAATTTGATTATATACCGTAAAATTAAAATCTAAAAACTGATTTGGTGTAACTTTATAGGGCTTATAATTGGTGTAAATGCTCCCTAATGCATTTTGTGCAACTTGTGAAACTTCAGAAAAAATAAATTTACCCGTTAAATAGCCATTGGCAATATCTTTAGATTCTAAATCAATTCTTTTAATACTATCTTTTACCGAGGACGAAATTTTAAACTCTTCGAATCGATATTGTTTTTTTTGGTTGGTATAAAAAACATCTTTAAAAATTGCTTGTCCAATAATATCGTCAAAATTATTCCCTTCAATATCTAGTTCTATATTTCCTTTTAATTCTGCAATGCTATCTCTTACAAATAAGTTGGTTTTTTTTAGATTTAAATACGTAATATTTGTTTTAAAATCAAACTTTCTTACTTCAGATGATAAATCTGCCAATCCATTAAAATTCATTTTAAAATTTTCGTCATCAATGCTAATATCACCATCAAATTTATTGTTTTGATATTGCCCATTCGCTACAATATTTTTATAAGGATATCCTTTAAATTTTATTCTAGCAATTTTTCCATTAAAAGCGGTATTTATATTATCTAACTTAAACCCGCTTCCTTTTACCTTACCTTTCAAGGATACTGTTCCAAATAATGGATCATTAAAAAAAGCACCAATATTAAAATCACTTAATTGAATTACACCCTCATAAACCGCATAATCGATATTATCTATATTCGTTATTTGTAAGTCTGAAATTGCAGAACCTATTTCTGATTTAATATCAATCTCTGCCTGCATTTGATCTGGAGTAACCCTAATATATCCTTTTAAATTAAAGGTTCCCAATTTATGAAATTCAGAAGGCAAATTATTCCCTAAAACGTTGGGTAAAATGTTTTTTAAATCTTGATACGTTGCTGATAAAGTCTTTAAATTTCCTTCAAAAACAAAACCTCTTTCTTGACTTACAGCATTTACAAATGACAAATCTCCTTCAATTCTTATACCTTCTTTAGAAGAGAGTTTTAATTTATTTAAATCAAAACTATTAATAGTACCCTCTAAATTGCCTTTAAAGTCGAGAACATCAGTGCCGTTTAATTCGTTATAAAACTTCTTTATGTCTTGAATTGCAATTTTACTTTCGTTAAATTTTGCCTTAATCTTTACTTTATCATTAAAATTTGATAAATCTTCTCTTTTGTATGTAAAGTCAATATCGCCTTTTATATCTGTTTTCTGAGTTTGCAGCGTTGTGTTTATGAAGTGCATTGCAGTTTTGGAATAGGAAAAATCTGTAGTTAAATTAGTTATTTTTAAGCCAAACTCATCAACAAAATACAAACCTCTTATGTTTGCAGAAAAATCTGATCCTACAATAGCCAATTCTTGTAAGTTTCCACCTGCATTTTTAACAGCGTAATTTATAGAATCTTTTTTATTTGCATTAATTAACGTAAAATTTAAATCATTTACATAAAGATTAGCAGTTCTTAAAATAAATGGATTTAAAGAATCTACCGCAGTGCCATCATCAAAAGAAGCAATAAAAATAGACATGTTATCGTTTTCTTCGCCCTTATAAGTTTTCATTATAAAATCTACTCCGTCCAACGAAATGCTTTTAAAATTAAACTCTTTGTCTAAAAATCTTTTTGCATTTAAAATTGATGTACTTACATTTTTTGCAAAAATTAAAGTGTCTTTATGATGATCTCTAATTTGAACTCCATTTAATTGCACACTACCCAAAAAAGAAAAATCGACTCTTTCTATATTTAAATCGATACCAAAGTCTTTATTAAGTTTATTTGTAACGTAACTACCTAATTTTGTTTGAATAGCTGGTATAGAAAGTAGCATACTAATCAACAGCAAAAGGAGCATAAAATACCCTAACCCTTTTACTATTTTATTTCCTACTTTTTTGATGATCTGCCTTTTTAAAGTGATTGTAAACTTTTATGAATAACAACCAAAAATGTTGCCATTTATTACAAAGAACGTTCAAATTTAACAAAGAATTTAATAACTATTCTTAAAAAAATAAGGCATCTTTAAAATTATACTTAATTTTGCAGGAATTTAACTTTCTTTTGATGGATAAACCAGTTTATATTTTAGGAATCGAATCTTCTTGTGATGATACAAGTGCTGCTGTTATTTGTGATGCAAAAGTGCTAAGCAATGTAGTTGCCAACCAAGAAGTGCATTCAAAATATGGCGGAGTTGTGCCAGAATTAGCTTCAAGAGCGCACCAGCAAAACATTGTGCCTGTGGTGCAACAAGCACTTTCACAGGCAAATATAACCAAAGAACAATTATCTGCCATTGCTTTTACAAAAGGACCGGGTTTAATGGGTTCTTTATTAGTAGGTACTTCTTTTGCAAAATCATTGGCTTTGGGTTTACAAATTCCGTTAATTGATGTAAACCATATGCAAGCACACATTTTAGCGCATTTTATTGATGATGAAAAAAGTAAAAAACCAACTTTTCCTTTTATTTGTTTAACTATTAGCGGCGGACACACCCAAATTGTGAAAGTTTCTGATTATTTTAAAATGGAAATTTTAGGCGAAACAATTGATGACGCTGTTGGTGAAGCTTTTGATAAATCTGCAAAAATTTTAGGCTTACCATATCCTGGCGGGCCATTAATTGATAAATATGCGCAATTAGGAAACGAAAAAGCATTTCAATTTACCAAACCAAAAGTAGGCGATTTAGAGTTTAGTTTTAGCGGACTAAAAACCGGAATTTTATACTTTATTCAGAAACAGCAGAGAATTAATCCTAAGTTTATAGAAGAAAATTTAAATGATATTTGTGCCTCTATTCAATATACAATTGCAGAAATATTAATGGACAAATTAAAAAAAGCAGTTAAACTAACCGGAATTAAACAAATTGCAATTGCGGGTGGCGTTTCTGCAAATTCAGAAATTAGAAACCGTTTACAATTAGCAGAAAAACATTTTGGTTGGACTACCTTTGTTCCAAAGTTTGAATATACTACAGACAATGCCGCAATGATTGCTGTTACTGGATACTTAAAATATTTAGACCACACGTATGCAGCTATTTCTGTTTCAGCAAAAGCACGTTTAAAAGTAACAGATTAGACCTCTAAGACGATTAAAAAATATAAACTAGAACTTTAACTACGTGAAAAACTTTAAAAACAGACTTTTATTTAATGTGTATTACTTTCTATTTTGGATTGTTTACTTTGTTTTTGCACGTTTATTTTTTCTTATTTATTATGTTGAAAAAACGAAAGAACTAGATTTTTACACCATTTTAAAAACATTTTTATATGGCATTCAATTAGACATTTCTTTTACTGCATATATTTCTTTTATTCCTTTTTTACTGATGATTTTCTCAACTTTCATCAACCCAAAAATTATTGTAAAAGTTATAAAATGGTACACAATTCCTATTCTATTTTTTATTAGTTTAATGCTAATGATTGACGCAGGTTTGTATCAACCTTGGGGTGTTCGTTTAGATACATCACTTCTACCCTATTTAAACACACCATTACTAATGGTTTCTTCGGCATCAACATATCAGTTTGTTCTAGGTGTTTTAGCTTGGTGGTTAATTGCGTATTTGTTTGTTAAACTTTATAACAAAATTCATCAGAAAAATAATGAAAGACTCAATTTTGGGAGTTGGTTAGAAATTCCTATTTTTCTGTTTATAACAGCAGCTTTAATAATTCCGGTTAGAGGCGGCTTTCAAACAATACCTGTAAATCAAAGCAACGTTTATTTCTCTGATAAAATGTTTGCAAATCATGCAGCTATCAATTTTATCTGGAACTTTTTTAACACGCTTACTTTCGTAACGGATGGTACAAATCCATACACATCTTTTGATGATGAAACAGCCATTAATATCATAAATAAAACTAGAGATAAACTTTTGTATGCTACTATAAAAGATTCAGTTTTAACTACTTCTAGACCTAACGTGATTTTAATTCTTTGGGAAAGTTTGCCTGCAAAAATTGTAGGTTCTTTGGGTGGCGAAGCAAATGTAACACCTAATTTAAACAGACTTTCTAAAGAAGGAATTTTATTTACAAACTTTTACGGTAATGGCGACAGAACAGACAAAGGGATTCCTGCTATTTTAAGCGGTTATTATCCTTTGCCTTTTAAAAGAATTATGCGCATGCCTAATAAAACTAGGAGTTTGCCAATGTTGCCAAAAAAAATGGAAGATTTAGGTTATAAAACTTCCTTTTATTATGGTGGAGATTTAAATTTCGGAAACATGAATACGTATATTCGAAATGCAGGGATTACAGATATTGTAGACGGAAGTGAGTTTGATAAAAAAGACTGGAACTCAAAATGGGGTGCGTATGACGATGTTTTTATGAAACGTTTTGCAAAAGATTTATCAGCAAAACAAAATGAACCTTTTTTTAAAATAGCACTTACTTTAACAAGCCACGAACCCTATGAAATAAAAGGCGAATATGTATTTGGCAACGATACACAAGACAATAAATTTAGAAGTGCACATCATTATACAGACCAAGTAATTGGCGATTTTATTGCGTTTGCCAAACAACAAGATTGGTATAAAAACACCTTAATTGTAATTATGGCAGATCATGGTCATAGTTCTCCAAAGCATCAAGGACTTTATTTTTCTCCTAAAAAATTTAAAATTCCTATGTTATGGTTGGGCGGCGCCATAAATAAAAACATCAAAGAAATTAATACTGTTAGTAGTCAAGTTGATTTCCCTTACACATTGCTCGATTTATTAAAAGCAGACAATACCGATTTTGTTTTTAGTAAACATATTTTTAATAATTCGCCAGAGCAATTTGCACACTATACCTTTAATAAAGGCTTTGGCACACTTACTAAAGATGGACTTTTTTTATATGATTATACAAGTAAAAAAGCACTTTTAGAAACGGGTAAAAACACAAAAAAACTAGATTCTTTAGGAAAAGCGATTACTCAAAATTCGTATGCTGATTTTTTGAAACGAAAATAATTTTGTGAGTTTATCAACTTAAAAACTTTAACATAGCTAGCTATGCTTTTCTTAATTGATTTACAAAGCTTTTTTACTTTAAAAAAAGTCACAAAATAATAGTAGTTTACACAAAATACCTTTGCTAGTTTTTGCTTCTGAAATCAAAAAGTATCGAAGCTTTACATTTGAAAATAATTTAAAATCGACATCTTGAAAGAACAACTTTATACTATAAAAACAGCCGATAATGAAAACATTGCACTTTGGAAACTAAGTTCAAAGATTGATTTGGGTAAGCATATTTTCTTAACGCATGGCGCATTCTCTAACAAAAAAACATTTATAGGAATCGCTTCTTTTTTATGTGATAAAGGATTTACTTGTTGGATAATGGAATGGAGAAACCACGGTGAAAGTTCTAAAAGTGTAAAAAAATTCAATCTAGAAACCGTTGCTAAGTATGATTTAATCTCTACATTTAATTTTCTATTTAACACCATAGGCTTAAAAAATATTGATTGTTTAACTCATAGTGGTGGTGGTATTACATTAACTATGTTTCTAATTCATAACCCAACCTATAAATCTAAAATAAACAGTATTACGCTGTTTGCTGTGCAAGCTTTTGGAGCGGGCACTGATGTTAAAAGCAAAATAAAAATTTTAATGGGAAAATATATTTCAGCTTTAATAGGAAAAGTTCCTGCAAAAAGAGCTGGTTCTATTGAAGATAGTGAAAATTATTACACACTAAAACAATGGTTTGATTGGAACTTGAATCAAAATTTTGTTGGAGAAAATAATTTTGATTATCTAGAAAAAATGCAAACAATTAAAATACCAATACTATCAATATGTGCAAAAGGAGATGATTTTGTTGCACCTAGAAAAGGTTGTGAAGATTTTCTTAACGCTTTTAATAATACTGAAAACAAATTATATTTTTGCTCAAAAGAGAACGGCAATTTAGAAGATTACAATCACAGTAGAATAATACTTTCAAGAAATTCGCAAAAAGAATTGTATCCACTAGTTTTAGATTGGATACATGAAAAAAGCAATGTTAATAAGGTTTATTAGCTATTCTAAAAGATTACAAACTAAAGAAATAATTTAAATAGTATTCCTGCTTTTTTACTAAAGTACATTAGGTTGTTTAAACAGAATTAAAAAAAGATTTATAAAAAAATTCCCAAGCTACTAACTTGGGAATTTAATTTTTTTATAAAAAATATAATTTATTTATATGTCTTTTCATCAACTTTTATAGAACAACCAATTGCTCTTGTTTCTGTTTTTTCTGGCTTTTTACCTACTAATAATGCATCTACTGCATCTTCTACATATTTTTCTGTAACTGCATCTGCGTTTTTAGAACTGTTGTCAATAGCGCCAATATATTCAACTTTCATGGTGTTTTTAGTTACAATATAAACATGTGGTGTTTTTAAAGCCCCAAATTTTGGAAACACATCTTGCTTTGCATCAAATAAATACGGGAACGTAAATCTTTTTTCGGCAGCTCTCACTTTCATATCTTCAAAACCATCACCTGTAGAAACATTTGGATCGTTTGGATTAATTGCAATTACAGGATATCCTTTTGTTTTATATTTTGCATCTAGAGCAATAATTCTGTCTTCATTTGCAACAGAATATGGACACATATTACAAGTAAAAATGATAATAAATCCTTTTGCTGCTTTATAATCAGATAAAGAAACCATTTTATCATCAATATTCTTTAATTTAAAATTCTCAATTTTATCACCTACTTTATAACCATCCGTTTTAACAGTAAAAGCTAAGGTAAAAAAAGATAAAATAGCTAATATTGTAGCTGTTTTTAATGTTTTCATAATTTGTTAATTTAAAAATGTTAATACTTCTTTTTCTAAAGCTTCATATTCAAAAGATTGCTCATAAAACTTTCTATTTTTTTTGCTGTAAATTAAAGTTGCAGGTATTGCTCCACTCCAACTTTCGTTTATTGCTTTTATCCAAACATCTTCATTAATGTCGTCTAATAAAACAACTTTCGATTGTATTTTATGCTTGTTCATAAAAGGGATTAATTTTTTATTTACTTGTTTAGGAAAATCTAAACTTACCAACAAAACTTCTACATTTTTGTTTGCATAATCTTGTTTAATTTTCTCGAAATAAGGCAATTCTTTTACACAAGGTGCGCACCAAGTTGCCCAAAAATTAATGATATAAATTTTATCATCACTCTTTTCTAACAAAGGCTTTAACTCATTGTAATTATATGTTTTAACTGATGAAATTTGGGTTGTTTCTTCTTTAATAGTTTCTTTAACAACCTCTTTTTTGCAAGAAATAATTCCTACAAAAAGCAAAAGAACACATATCGATTTTTTAATCATTTTATAAAATTACATTATTTATTAGTAACTTTTAAATAATTAACTGATTCTTAACAAAAAAAATCTCGTAAATATTAATTTACGAGATTACATTATGCTGTTTTACAAGTATTTAGTTGTAAATATCATTTAATACTTTTGCCAAACGAATTCCGCCTTTTTGCAATTGAGTTCTTACCGTACCAAAATGATCATACGAATAATTATAGCGTAAATTCTCGCCAACTTTTACTGAATTATAGACTTCTTTGGTAACAACATGTACTTCATTTACCCAATCAATAATAGAACCTTTTTCAATAGCTTCTAGTTGTTTTTTTGATAAATCATCTGCATTATCAGCCAATTCTATATAACTCATTTCCCAATCGTCAATCATTTTGCTATCCCAAACACTGTGCAAGTTTGTGCCACTTCCAAACCATTCCACTTGTATGCTATTACCGCCTTTGTCTTCTTTTTGACCAATATGCATTGGTTGATGTAAATCGCCAATAAAATGAACTAGCATTTTTAGATGAAAATTCTGCTCTTCGTCTGTACTTTTTTTATCCTTTAAAACAGCAATACAGGTGTTGATTCCTGTTACTAAATCTCCTTCAGGGTTCTTTTCTGCTTGCTCATACGTTTGGTCTAAATCCATATTTACATAATGCCAAGGATAATATTTACTGTATTTTCTATCAGATTTTATTTCATCTGCGTAGGTAGATACAAAAGCTAAACTTTGACCTTTAAGTATTTTATCAATACATTTTTTAGCTTTTCTACTAAGGTGTTTTTCAGCTATTTTACCAGTAACTCTATGTCCGTTTTTACCCCAGAAAACAGCATCATCCGAAGATGATTTTGTAAAAAAGAAAAAAGGAATCAATAAAAGGATTTTGAAATTCATTTGAATATTTTAAAATTAATTTTCAGCTAAAGTATAAAAAAAAATACGTACAAATTTGTTAATATTAAAAATAATATTATATCTTTGTGATATCAATTTAATATAAATTTAAACTTAACTTACATGAAAGCAGAAAAAATTATTAAACCCGCAAACGGTTATTTAATGTTATTAGTAGTTTTACTATTATTCTTTGGCGGATTAACTTTGTCTATACTAAATGAAACTCCTATTTTTCTTTTAGCCTCAGCAATCGGTTTTTTTGGGTTTTTTGGCTTTATTTTAGTAAATCCAAATACATCAAAAGTAATTTTACTTTTTGGTAAATATGTAGGAACCATAAAGGACAACGGCTTGTATTGGGCAAATCCTTTATACAGAAAAAAAGCAATTTCTTTAAGAGCAAGTAACTTTGATAGTGAGCGTTTAAAAGTAAATGACAAACTTGGAAATCCTATTATGATTTCTACCATTTTAGTTTGGAGAGTTACAGACACGTATAAAGCGGCCTTTGATGTTGATAACTATGAAAATTTTGTACGAGTACAAACCGATGCTGCTGTTAGAAAGTTAGCAAGTATGTATCCTTATGATAATTTTGCTGATGAAGGTTCTGATGAAGATATTACCTTGCGTTCAAGTGTAAATGAAGTTTCTGAAGCTTTAGAAAAAGAAATTGACGAACGTCTATCGATTGCCGGAATTGAAGTTTTAGAAGCAAGAATTGGATATTTAGCCTACGCGCAAGAAATTGCAAGTGCCATGCTTAAAAGACAACAAGCAACTGCAATTGTAGCTGCAAGACATAAAATTGTACAAGGTGCTGTAGAAATGGTTGAAATGGCTTTAAATGAATTAAATAAAAGAAAAATTGTTGAGTTAGATGATGAACGAAAAGCAGCAATGGTTAGTAATTTATTAGTTATTTTATGTGGTGACAAAGAAGCTTCGCCTGTTGTAAATGCAGGAACTTTAAGTCATTAGTAATATAGTTAGCAGTTAGCAGTTAGCAGTTAGCAGTTAGCAAAAATGAAAACTCTGCGACTTTAAAACATTAAAACTTATATTAAAAATGAAAGAGTATAAAATAGTTACACCAAAATTAGGTTTTAGAAATAGGATGCAAAATTTTGAGGATGTATTAAATCAATATGCTAGAGAAGGTTGGAGTGTTGTAAAAATTAATGAATCTTACACAACCATCGTTTTTGAAAGAGAAAAAAATAGATAAATGAAAGAGTATAAATTTTTGAAACAAAAAATGTCTTGGTCTAATAGCCAAAATAATTTTGAAGAGGAAATTAATTCGCATGCCAAACAAGGTTGGCGGGTAATTAGTGTATATGCAAACTCAAATGGTGGCGTATATGCCGTTTTAGAAAAAGACAAAAACAGGTAAATGAAAGTATTTGTAGAAGAACAACGTTTTAGACAATTATGGTTAATTGTAATTATAGCAATTAGCACAATAGTGCCCATATGTTTTATCTTAAAAGAATTTTCTGATGGAAATACTGATTTTAATTCATCAAGCATAATTACAATTATTAGTATTACTATTTTGCCTGTTATATTAATTTTTACTTTGAAATTAGATACTAAAATAGATGAAGTGGGAATTCATTATCAGTTTTATCCTATTCATTTTTCCTTAAAAACAATTTTATGGTCAGAATTAAAAGAGGTTAAAGTAAGGACATATAATCCAATAGGCGAATATGGTGGTTGGGGTTTTAGAAGTGGTTTTCTTTGGAACAAATCTAAAGGAAAAGCTATAAATATTTCTGGTGATGTTGGCATTCAGCTTGAATTTAAAAACGGAAAAAAATTATTAATAGGAACACAAAAAAAAGCTGAAGCAGAAAGTGTTTTAGAAACCTATCAACATAAAATAGCATAAATATGTTAAGAATATTTTTATTTCTAATTATATATATAATAAACTTAGTTATTTCATTTTTGTAAGAATATGACAAAGAAAAAAGCTTTTGCATTGCGCATAAACGAAGACATGATGAAAGCCATCGAAAAATGGGCTTCGGATGAATTTCGTTCTACAAACGGACAAATAGAATGGATGTTGATGCAGGCGCTAAAAGAAGTGAAAAGAGATCCAAAAAAGAAGGAAGATTAGTTTTGCTAAAAACATAAATTAATAAAAAAAGGTGCTGACTTTATGAAAAGTTAGCACCTTTTTTATTTTAAATAACCGCTATTTGTCAAATAGTTAGAAACAAGTCGTTTTTATTTTTTCTGGCTTATTAAAGCGAAGCTATTTATAGTTTTTTATCAGACATCAGCGATTTTAAAAATACACTTCCTATCCTTTTGGAAAATATTCAGGAATCAATCTTTTTAATTTCTCTAAAGTTTCATCAACGGTTAAATCGCTCATTCCTCCAGAAGCATTAGCATGTCCTCCACCGTTAAAATGTTCTTTTGCCAAAATATTTACAGGATTTTCTGCACCTTTAGAACGGAAAGAAATTTTCATAATTCCGTCTCTTTCGGTAAAAACAATCGCCGCTTTCATTCCTTTTATTGATAAAACCAAGTTTGCTAAACTATCTGTATCTCCTTTTTTATAGTTGTATTTTGCCAATTCTTCTTTTGATAAAGAAATAATAGCAACATTGTAATCGTATAAAATTTCTAGCTTTTCGCTCATTGCAAATCCCTGTAATCGCAAACGATTTTCGGTGTTAGTATCGCTTAATTTTTCATGAATTAAATGATGCGCTACTCCTGCTTCTAAAATTTTTGCTAAAACTTCGTGTGTTCTTGGCTTTACAGAATTGAATCTAAAACTACCTGTATCTGTTAAAATACCCAAATACAAAGGCGTTCCTATTTTTTCATCCAACAACTCTAAATGTCCAGATTCTTCTATTAAATCTACAATTAATTGAGAGGTTGACGAAGCTGTTGTTTCTGAAACCGTTATTGTAGGAAATTCTTCCGGATGTAAATGATGATCGATCATTATTTTTTTACAAGTTACAGCTTCCAACAAAACTTGCATTTCTGGTCCTACTCTATTGGTAGCATTGTAATCTAAACAGAAAATTAAATCTGCATTTTGCATTTGTGTTGTTACTTCTTCTGGATTTTCATCCATCAAAACAATTGAAGAAGTATCTAACCAATCTAAAAAATCGGGTGCTTTATCCGGATGACAAACCACTGCTTTTTTACCTAATTTTTCTATAAAATAAAGTAATCCTAAAGATGAGCCAATAGAATCTCCATCTGCAGATTTGTGTGCCGTAATAACGATATTTGACGCAGCTTGAATTTCTGCTTCAATTTGTTTGTAAATATTCATGGATTGTGTTTTTTCAATTGCGTATAGTGTGCAATTGTATGTGTTTTTTTGAGGATGCGAAGTTAGGTTTATTATTGAAGTGAGGAAGGAAGTTATTAAAGTTTAATTACTAGGGATTATTGATTGTTTTAGTTGAAAATTATATGATAGAGACTTTACTACCGTTAATGCTGATATGAGGTCATTTTAAAGCCAACTACCTGAATATAGGTGAGTTTAGAAACAAAATAAATAAGACTACTATTTTAAGTTATTTAATTTTCCCTATAACTAATTTTGAAAATGGTATACCCGTAATTTTCACACTTCCTACAATAAAGACAATTGCTAATAATAAATCCATTCCTGTGGTTATAATCATTTCTTGTGGAACATCGCCAACAGTTGTTGCATAAGAAACTAGAAATACATTAAATAAACGCACTAAACCATTCCAAAGGACAATAGACGACCTAGTTTCAATCTCTTGAATTGCCCAAATAAGTGATGCGCCAGCAAATATTATAAACGCTCCCGCTATAGAGTTGGTTATTAAAGCTTCTCCCGTTTTACTAGCAATAGCTTGTATAATCATTCCTATACCTATCGGGAAGTTTAATATACTTGTGATTAGAACGAATTTTTTAAATATGTTAGTTGTGTTTTTCATTTTTATTATTTTATTTTATTTTTTTGAATATTTAATGACGCTTCTGCCCAAAGAACAAATTGATCAGCATTTTCGATAATTTCGATAGGAACCTCATAAAAAGAAGCTACTATACTGTTATTTTTAAAAAGCTTTAAAGTTTCTGAACCGGCATTTAGATATTGCTCCTTATTCGTTTGGTCTACTTTAAAGAAAATAGTTTCTTTTGCTATAATACCGAACATTAAACCGTCTGCATAAAGACCTACACAACCAAACATTCGTTTTGTGTTAACCGTTTTCCAGTTTGATAATTGGTCAAGAATAAAGTCTAAATAATCAGTTGAGGCAGCCATTTAATTTAATCTATTCTTTTACTTCTATATTTTTCAGTATTCTTCTTAATGAAATAACAAAACTTTCTGGACTATCTTCTTGTGTAAAATGACCTGCATCAGGAAGTAATTCTACTGGCGCATTAGGAAAAATAGAACGCCATTTGTCTTGAATCTCTTGCGAAGCGACTGCAACATCTTTTAAACCGAAAATAAACTCTACTTGTTTGTCTTGTAGTGTATTTAGTTTACGCTCTAAATCTACCAACCAATCTGTTGCCAATGTAATTTGTTGTGGAAATATGGCAGTTCCTTTTCTAGATTCTTTGGTAGGAAAAGGCATTTCATAAGCATCCATAATTGCTTTATTACTGCTAGACTTTTTGTTGATAGAACCACGCATGATTCCTGTTACAAAAAAGTTCTCTTCTAAAATTTTGTTTTCCATTTCTTTAGAGCTCATTTGCATAGAAAAACCTTCTAACTTGCCTTCTGCTTTCCAAGCCCAAGTATTGCTAATTACAACACCTAAAACTTTATCAGGATTACTTGTTGCTACAGATAATCCTGTTGGTCCGCCCCAATCTTGAACAACGATAATAAACTTGTCTAACTTTAAATGATCAAAAAGAAGTGCACTAATCCATGTTACATGCTCTTGTGGTGTAAAACCAAAATCCTTAGGAGTATCAGAAAAACCAAAACCAGGTAAATCGTAGGCTATTACTCTGGCTTCACCAGAAAGTTGTTTAATTATATTTCTATTTAAAAAAGACCAATCCGGATTTCCGTGTGTTAGTACAATTGGAATTCCTTCACCCTCATCAATATAATGCATTGAAATTCCGTCTTTTTCAAACCAATTACTTCTAAAAGGATATTCAACCTTGTCAACAATAAATGGTCTCTGCTTTTTGTTCGTTTTATCTTTGTTGTATATTTCTTGTTTCTGTATATTGTTTTCCATAATTATTATAATTTAAATGTGTTTAATTTTAACTAATCAATCGATTAGTTTTAGGATAAAAAAAATGTTATAGGTTTTTAAATGTCATTTCTATATAATCTTCAATAACAGTATTATTTTGTATTTTACCTGCCAAACCTAACCCACCAATAGCCAAAACTAGAAAATTTATTTGCTTATTTAAAGTAACGCTATCTATTGCAGTATTAAATTCAAGGTTTTTTTTAAATAAACCTCTTAATTTTTCGCCGTAATTAGAAATAACAGCTCCAACTTGTTCGTCTATTTCTAGGCCAAATTCTGACATTGTATTGACCATTAAACAACCTCTTTTATTATTATCTTGATTTGAAAATGCAGCAAATGCATAAAAGAAATTCTTGATACTATCTTTACCATTAGAAGAATCTTCAAATTTTTTCAATACTTGCTGTAGTTTACTTTTATATAATTTTAAACTTTCTAAAAAAAGGTTTTTCTTATTACCAAAACTAGCATTTATAGAAAATTGATTAATGCCCATTTCTTTGGATAACATACGCAAAGAAGTACTTTTATAGCCATTCTTCCAGAATAAAACCATAGCACGTTCTATTACTTCTGCTTCATTGTATTGTTTTTCTCTAGGCATAAAAATATATTAAAGCACAAAACTAATCACTTGATTAGAAATAAAAAAATAAAATCACATATATTTTAATAATTTCTAAAAAATCAGTAAAATTAGACTAGTTTTCTGAAAATAAATTGATAAACAAACTAAAACACTAAAGCTAATTGTGTTACTCAATCCAATTCTTAAAATCTTTAACACGCTCTCTACTCACAATAATTTCTGATTCAGAATACGAGTTTAAAATTAATTGAAGTCTCGAATTTGCATACGAAATAATATCCTTTATTGCATTTATATGCACAATAAAGGTTCTATTTACTCTAAAAAAATGTTCTGGATTTAATTGTTCTTCCCAATATTCTAAAGAGTTATCTAACAAGTGATTTCGCTTTTCTAAAGTATGTATGTAGGTTGATTTATTTTCACTAAAAAAACACTCAATATCATCTATAGAAATAATTTTAATATGCTGACCAACTTTAATAGACAAGCGTTTTTTAAATTTTCGATCTACCGGATTGATCAATAATTTTTTAATATCCTCTATATTTACCTGAACATTAGATTGCTTTGGTCTGTTTTCTTTAAACTTATCTAAAGCAACTTTTAATTCATCTTCATCCAAAGGTTTTAGTAAATAATCTACACTATTTAATTTAAAAGCTTTTAACGCATATTCATCATAAGCAGTTGTAAAAATAATGGCAGATTTAACTTCAATTTCTTCAAAAATCTCAAAAGATAATCCATCGGAAAGTTGAATATCTAAAAATATTAAATCAGGATGTTCGTTGTTTTGCAACCAATTTAAAGACTCTTCGACAGAGTGCAACATTTGTTTAACTTCTATATTTAAAGCTGCCAACATTCTATTTAATCTTCTTGCTGCGGGTTTTTCATCCTCAATAATTAATACGTTCATTTTACTGTTTGTTAGTTATTTATACTTAGTTGCTGGTTTTGTTGTTAAAAAATTTGAAGACAAATTAAAACGCTGTAATTTTCTCTGTGAATATCTGCGAAACCCTTTTTTAATCTTTCATGAATTCTTCAATTTTTCTTTCTTCCCAATCTTTTCCGTGTAAATTAAGAAAACCAAAAGTTTTTAAAGCATCAAGTGCTAAGAAAATTCCCCAAATGAGCCAAATAGGAATATGTGTAAATCCGTCGCCATCAAATTGATTGCTTACCGTAAAATTTCCAACGATTTTAAAAGAAAATTTCCAGACAAAAGCTAAAAATAAATTTATTAAAATATAAGCAACTACATGTTTATAGAATTTTTTAATTTCTTCAATTTTTCTCTTTGCTCTTGCTAATTTTTTATCATTCAAGCTTTTCATATTCTTAAAAATTTTTAGTTCTTTGATCATCTTTTTCCATCATTTCTTTAATTTTTCGTTCTTCCCAGTCGCTTCCTAAACCTAAAGATTTAAAACCAAAAACTCCCATCCAATGAAAAAACATTCCTATTCCCCAGAAAAGCCAAGTAGAAATTACTCCAAAATTTGTTATTGCATCCGCAAAAGAATAGTCACTTTGCATTAAGCCGAAGACAATTACTCCGCTAATAAAAATGTTTACCAAAACGTACACAATTAAATGAACGTAAAACCCTTTTATTACTTTTACTCTCTTTTTAGCTCTTAAATAGCTTTGTTCTTGCATAAAATCTACTTCCATTTTCTTACTTATTTTGATTCATATATTCTTTAATTTTCTTCTCTTCCCAATCTTTTCCGATTCCTAATAAATTGAAACCAAAAATGCTCATCCAATGAAAAAAAAGACCTGTTCCCCAACCTAAAGCAGAAAACCAGAACCAATGAAAATGAGGTTCAAAGGTTAGGTTTATATAAATGATAACAGGTATTACCAAACAATAAATTAGTAAATGTGTATAAAAACCTCTAATATCTTTTACCTTCTTTTGAGCTTTAAAATAGCGCTCTTGTTGCATATTGCTAGCCTCCATTTTATGACTTGTTTTCATTCATGAATTCTTTAATCTTTCTTTCTTCCCACGATTTATTAAAAATCATATTAACACCCAAAACATTTAATGCTTGGTATAAAATTCCTAATCCCCAAAAAAACCAAATCTTATAATTATGATAATTAAAAACTGCTTCCTTAAAAGTATCGCCATCATTTAAATCACCTACAATAAAAACGGCAGTTAAAAAGATATTTACCACAACATACACGGCTAAATGCTTATAAAATTTACTTACTTTTTCAACTCTTTTTTTAGCAAGAATATATCTTTGTTCTTTTGTGAAATCGGTTTCCATTATCTGTAATTTTTATGTTGATTCTCTTTATCCATCATTGCTTTAATCTTTCTTTCTTCCCAGTTTTTACCCAAGAAAACATTGTAATTATTTACTTCTAAAAAATGGAAAGTTAACCCTATTCCCCATCCAAAAATTGGAAACCAAAACCAGTAAAAACCTGGAGAAAATCTTAAATTTATAAAAATCAAAAAGGGGATTACCAAACAGTACGATGCTAAATTCTGATAAAATTCTTTTAATTTTTCTACTCTTTCAACTGCTTTGACGTACTTACTATTTTCTAAATTATCTTGATACATGCTGTTTTCCATTTTAATTAAGAGAGGTAAACTCACCTTAAACGTTTTGTTATTATTTTCTATTTTAACACCTTTAGGCGTTATTAAACCATATCTATCAGCAATATTTTGTAGGCCAACTTTGGTGCTTTTACCAATTGCTTCTTTCGGATTTACATTGTTTTCTATAATTAAATAATCCTCTTTTTCATAAATATGAATCGTTAATGGTTTAGACGATGACACCACATTGTGTTTTACAGCATTCTCTAATAATAGTTGCAAAGAAAGCGGCACAATCTTTAAATCGATGTTGCTTACAGTATCCGGAATATTAAATTGTACAGCGTCTTCAAAACGCATTCCAAGCAACTCCATATAAGTTTTTGCGAAATTTAATTCTTCTGTAAGCGTTGTTAAATCTTTGTTTCTTTGCTCTAAAACATATCTGTAAATTTTAGATAATTTTGTGGTAAATTTTTCTGCTTGCGCAGGATTTTCGCCAATCAAACTGGTTAATACATTTAAGCTATTAAACAAAAAATGTGGATCAATCTGACTTTTTAAAGACTCAAACTTCGCTGTTTCTGTTTTCGCAACAATTTCTTGTTTTGTAGATTCTTGGGTCATTGCAGATTTCCAGTTGATCATAAAATCCTTTGCATGTAAAAAAGTAGAGATTCCTAAAGAGAGAATGATATAAAAAAAGTGAGTCAACAGATAGCTTCCTTTAAAAAAATTTACGGGATTACTGTTATTTATAAAGACAAACACTACATAATCAATTAATAAAACTAACGGAATAGTATATAATAAAGTGCATATAATTCCCGACCAAACTCTCTGATTTGTTTGCGTTATCCAATCCCATTTTTTTGATAAAAATTTATTAATAACTCCATTACCTAAGCCAAGACCAAAAGAATACATACCAGAAATAATGAAAGACCAAACAATACCTTCTATTGTTCTTTGACCAAAAATGATGCTAAAAAGTATCCCGAAAATAATTGTAAGCTTTAGGCATAATAATACTCCTTTCTTCATGCTTTTTAAGGTATAAACTTCTTGATCCTCCATCTTTAATGTTCTTATTTTGTAAAAATTATTTGCAATTTACTAAAATCTAATCTCTAAACGAACGCTTTTATCTACAACTACAAATTTTGCGTCTTCGTAATTTGGCGGGCCATAATTCATCACATTATTCGATGCTCCATAATTTTCTAAAGGCATTCCATTTGGTGCAAAATCCATTTTATTATTTTCATTTTTATCATGAAAACAAATAATAGCGTATTCACCAGACGGAATATCAATAAAAGTAACTACGCTTTTTCCATCTTTAATTTCTGATGAAACGCCTTGTAAAGGTTTCATTCTAAAGTTCTCTTTATCATATAAAGCAAAACTTACTTTTCCTTCATCCGAAGTTACATTTACAACTGTTGTGGTAATACTTACATTTTCTTGGGCAGTAATTGTATTCGAAATAAATAAAACTGCCGTTACTAAACTTGCTACTAAAAATTTCATGATGTTTATTTTTTATGATTAATTATGGTACAAATTTGCAACAGAACGGCAGATTTTAAAATTTAAAACAACCCAACTGTATTTTTTTATTACTGAATTGTAGGTTTAACTTAAATTAACAAGTAAAATACTAGCTTCTATCTTTAAAGATGTTCGCTAAAATTATCATAAAAGTAGTATTTAGGCCTTATTTTGATTAATTTTCAACTCAGGTTCCTATTTTGTTTAAAATTAATAAAACTTTTAAAAAAGATTCTATTTTTGACTATAAGTTTTAAAAAACACATACTTTAGCCATATGTTTACTTCAAAAGAAAATAAATTATATACTACAATAGTTGCTATTTTACGATTGCGCAACCGACGTTGTTAATATTTTAAATTAACTGTAAAACAATCTATTTCAGTATTTAACCATTTATTTTTTCATTGTGAATCTTCCAAAAAAATCTTACTTACCATCTTTAGTTATTTTAAAAAATAACCCTAAAAATGTACGAAGGACTTTATCTTTTCGCCCTTTGGGGTGTTTTATTATTTAAAGAATTTAGGTGAGTCCGGTTCTCAAGTCAATCAACCAAAATTAATTTTATAACATAAAAAATCAATGCAATGGAAATTGTAATTGCTAATATATCACACATCGCTTACGCAGAAATAATTTGTAAAACAATTGAAGATGCTGCGCAAGTAAGAGGAACAGGAATTGCAAAACGAAAGCCTGAATATATTGCCACCAAAATGGAAAATGGCAATGCAGTTATTGCTTTAGATGGCGATAAATTTGCAGGTTTTTGCTACATCGAAAAATGGGGACATGGAAAATTTGTTGCCAATTCAGGTTTAATTGTGCATCCAGATTATAGAAATGTAGGACTTGCAAAAGAAATTAAAAAAGTTATTTTTAATCATTCTAGAACAAAATTTCCTGATGCAAAAGTATTTAGTATCACAACAGGCTTAGCAGTAATGAAACTTAATAGCGATTTAGGCTATAAACCGGTAACTTTTTCTGAATTAACAGACGACCCAACTTTTTGGGACGGCTGCCAAACCTGCAGAAATTACGATATTTTAACGAGAACAGAACGTAAAATGTGTTTGTGTACTGGTATGTTGTTTGATCCAAAAAACAATAATAAAGCGGCGTCTAAAGAAGTTAAAGACAGCGTTTTTCACAGATTAAAAAACATGAAACAAAACTTATTTGTAAAAAAAGATAAAGAATGAAAAAATTAGTAATTGCCTATAGCGGAGGCTTAGACACCTCTTATTGTGCCGTAAGTTTATCAAAAGAATATGAAGTGCACGCAGTTAGCGTTAACACAGGCGGATTCTCTAAAGATGAAATAAAAAATATTGAAAGTAACGCTTACAAAATGGGCGTTTCCACCTACAAAAACATTGATGCCATTACCACTTTTTATCAAAAAGTTGTAAAGTATTTAATTTTTGGTAATGTTTTAAAAAATAATTCGTACCCTCTTTCTGTAAGCGCAGAAAGAATTATTCAGGCTATTGAAATTGTAGAATACGCAAAAAGTATTGATGCAGAATATATTGCGCACGGAAGCACAGGTGCAGGAAATGATCAAGTTCGTTTTGATATGATTTTTCAAACCTTAGCACCAAATATTAAAATCATTACGCCAATTAGAGATCAAAAGCTAACCCGACAAGAAGAAATTGAGTATTTAAAGTCTGAAGGAATTGACATGTCTTGGGAGAAATCTAAATATTCTGTAAACAAAGGTTTGTGGGGAACGAGCGTTGGTGGTGTTGAAACCTTAAAATCAGAATTACCTTTACCTAGCGAAGCATATCCTTCTCAATTAGTAAAAGAAGGTGAAGAAAAAGTAACCTTGACTTTTAAACAAGGTGAATTTGTTGCTTTTAATGGCGTACAAGATACGCCTGAAATTAATATTGAAAAACTAAATGACAGTGCATCAAAATATGCAATTGGTAGAGATATCCATGTTGGAGATACCATTGTTGGTACAAAAGGAAGAGTTGGTTTTGAAGCTGCTGCTGCATTAATTACGATAAAAGCACATCATTTGTTAGAAAAGCACACGTTAACCAAATGGCAATTGCAACACAAAGAGTATTTGTCTAGTTTTTACGGAATGCATTTGCACGAAGGCCAATATTTAGATCCTGTGATGAGAGATACAGAGGCTTTTTTACAAAGTTCTCAAAAAATGGTTTCTGGCGATGTAACTGTTACTTTAAAACCGTATCATTTTTCTTTGGATGGCATTGTTTCTAAACACGATTTAATGTCGAGTGCATTTAGTACATATGGCGAAGAAAACAAAGCTTGGACCGCGGATGATGCAAAAGGATTTATCAAAATTTTAGGAAATCAGAATAAAATATACCAGCAAGTAAATAAATAATGTTGAAAAAATGTGCAATTGTGTAATTCTTTAACTGTTTATTTTCAAAACGATTACACATCGAAACAATTACACATTTATACTTTTACACTTTTTAAATATGAAGAATTTAGAAATAGGAATTATCGGTGGCGCAGGTTATACAGCAGGAGAATTAATTAGATTATTGCTAAACCATCCTGAAACGAATATTAATTTTGTGTATAGCACGTCTAATGCTGGCAACAAAGTTTATAAAGTGCATCAAGATTTAATTGGTGATACAGAAATTAGCTTTACAAATGAAATTAACACTGAAGTTGATGTTTTATTCTTGTGTTTAGGTCATGGAAATTCGACTGCCTTTTTAGCTAAAAATAGTTTTTCATCAACTACAAAAATCATTGATTTAAGTAATGATTTTAGATTAACTGCTGATAAAAATTTCGAAGGAAAAGAGTTTGTTTATGGTTTACCAGAATTGGATAAAGAAGGTATAAAAGCAGCCAAATATATTGCTAATCCTGGTTGTTTTGCAACTGCCTTGCAATTGGCAATTTTACCTTTAGCAGCAAATGGTTTGTTACAAAATGATGTTCATATTAATGCTGTAACTGGTGCAACTGGCGCTGGAACTTCTTTGTCTGAAACGACTCATTTTACGTGGAGAGATAATAATTTTTCTCATTATAAAGCATTTAACCATCAGCATTTAGGAGAAATTAATCAGACGATACATCAATTGCAAGCAGATTTTAAATCCGAAATTAATTTTGTTCCGAATAGAGGGAATTTTTCAAGAGGAATTTTTGCAACTACATACACAAAGTTTAATGGTTCAATTGAAGCGGCTACTAAAATGTATAAAGAATATTATAAAGATGCTGCTTTTACGTTTGTTTCTGATGTTGATATTCATATGAAACAAGTGGTAAACACCAATAAATGTTTGATTCATTTAGCAAAACATAATAACAAATTATTGATTACAAGCACAATAGATAATTTATTAAAAGGAGCTTCTGGTCAAGCAATTCAGAATATGAATTTAATGTACGGCTTTGAAGAAACATTGGGATTGAATTTAAAAGCTAATTATTTTTAACCGCAGGGCGATAGCCAAAGATTTATTTCCCAAAGGATTCCTCGTAATTATAATTAGAAGTATGTTGTTGATTATTTACTAGCTTGGCTTGCGTTAGCGATTGAAACGACATCCTTTTTTTAGAGATTGGGTTTCATAAAAAGGAATTTTTATGAAGCGCACCTAACGAAGTTAAAAAAAAAGATATAGTGTAAAGCGCGACCTTTAGGTAACGCCCAAAAATAATAAATTATGAAAGTAGCAATAATTGGTGCCGGAAGTTTAGGACAATCGATCGCAAAAGGTCTTTTGAAAAATAAAGTTGTAAAATCGCTTTATTTAACAAAGAGAAATACAAGTTCTATCAAAAGTTTTGAAGATTCTAAGGAAGTACTTTTAACTTCGGATAATGCAGAAGCTGTTAAAAATGCTGATATTTTAATTTTTGCTGTTCAGCCAAGGCATTTTGAAAGTATTTTAGAAAATGTAAAACCATTTCTAACTAAAAATCATGTGTTAATTTCTGTAATCACTGGTTTTTCTATCGCAAAAATTGAAGCTATTGTTGGTAAAGACCAATTTATTATTCGCTCTATGCCAAATACGGCTGCTTCTGTTGGGCAATCGATGACCTGTATTTCTGCAAATGAAAAAGGGAAAGAAAAGATAGAATTGGCAAAAACTATTTTTAATAGTTTAGGACAAACTATGGAAATACCCGAAGAACAATTGCAAGCTGCAACGGTTATTTGTGCAAGCGGAATTGCTTTTTGGATGCGTTTAATTCGTGCAACAACTCAGGGCGCAATTCAATTAGGTTTTGAAGCGCATGAAGCACATGTTTTAGCAATGCAAACATGCTTTGGTGCTGCGAGTTTATTAAAGGAATCTGGCAATCATCCGGAGGCAGAAATAGACAGAGTTACAACTCCTGGAGGCTGCACTATAGAGGGTTTAAACGAAATGGAACACCAAGGTTTAAGCTCTTCTTTAATTAAAGGAATTAATAAATCATTTGATAAAATCAATCAAATTAAAAAATAAAAAAATGTCATTATTTAACGTTTATCCGCTATATAATATCACTCCGGTTTCAGCAAAAGATGTATATGTTTATGATGAAAAAGGAATAGAATACTTAGATTTATATGGAGGTCATGCTGTAATTTCTATCGGTCATGCGCATCCAAAATATGTAGAAGCAATTACCAGTCAAGTTGCAAAGTTAGGTTTTTATTCAAATGCGATTCGGAATCCTTTGCAAGAGGAATTAGCGGACCGATTAGAAGCTGTTTCTGGTTGTAAAGATTATCAGCTTTTTTTATGCAATTCTGGCGCAGAAGCAAATGAAAATGCATTAAAATTAGCTTCTTTTAAAACTGAAAAATCAAGAGTAATTGCGTTCAAAAATGGATTTCACGGGCGAACCTCTGCAGCTGTTGCGGTAACTGATAGTAAAAGTATTATTGCACCAATTAACGCACAACAAAAAGTTACTATTCTTGATTTAAATGATATTGAAAGCGTAAAAACTGAACTTGAAAAAGGAGATGTTTGTGCTGTAATTATCGAATTTATTCAAGGTGTTGGTGGTTTAGATCAGGCAACAAAAGAATTTTTTGAGCAAGTGGATGTGCTTTGTAAAGCAAATAATACGCTTTTTCTTGCTGATGAAGTGCAGTCTGGTTATGGTCGTTCTGGAAAGTTTTTTGCTTTTCAACATTATAATGTAACTCCGGATATTATTTCGATTGCAAAAGGTATGGGAAATGGATTTCCTATTGGCGGAATTTTAATTCATCCAAGTATTGAGGCGAAATTTGGGATGTTAGGCACCACTTTTGGCGGAAATCATTTAGCATGTGCTGCTGGTTTATCCGTTTTAAATGTGATTCATGATGATTTTTTAATGGATAATGTTCAAACAATTTCTGAATACTTTTTCAAAATAGCAGAAACCATTCCTCAAATTAAAAAGATTAAAGGAAAAGGATTAATGCTTGGTTTAGAATTCGATTTTGAAGTGAGCGATTTAAGAAAAAAACTAATTTACGAATATCAAATTTTTACTGGAGGAGCATCAAACAAAAAAGTATTGAGAATTTTACCTCCGTTAACGGTTCAAAAAAAACATATCAATCAGTTTTTTGAAGCTTTGGTAAATGCTTTGGATGCGTAAAAATAATTAAGCGCGAAAACGCAAATGTTATAGCTAAACTCGCAAAGCTTTTCTGAAAACTGCAACTGAAAACTGAAAACTAAAAAAATGAACACGCTTTTATCCATAGAAACTAGAAATAATGTTTTGCAAACAATGGCGGCACTTTTAGAAATAAATAGAGCCGCACTTATCAGCATCAATAAAAAGGATTTGAACGCGTACAAAGGTGACGATATTTCTATGTTTGATCGCTTAAAAGTTGATGATGCAAAAGTTGATGAAATGATTGCGGCGGCTACACACTTAGCTTCTCAAGAAGATCCTGTTGGTGTTGAGCGTTTTAGTTTTAAGCATGAAAACGGAATGCAAGTGTATAATAAAACAGCGTCTTTTGGCACGATTTTAATCATTTATGAATCTAGACCAGATGTTACGGTAGAAGCTGCGGGAATTGCTTTTAAATCTGGAAATAAAATTTTATTAAAAGGCGGAAAAGAGTCTTTAAATTTAAATTTAAAAATTGTTGAATTGTGGCATCAAGCTTTAGAAAAACATAATGCTTCGTTTGATTGGGTAGAATATTTACAATTTAACAGAACAGAAACACAAGCGTTTTTAGAAAAACCAACTCAGAAAGTAGACTTAATTGTACCAAGAGGTGGCGAAAAATTAATTGCTTTTGTTAAAGAACACGCTACTTGTCCGGTAATTATTAGCGGACGTGGAAATAATTTTGTGTATGTTCATACAGAAGCAGATGTAGACATTGCAATAGCTATTATCATCAATGGTAAATCGAAAATATCTGCTTGTAATGCCGTTGATAAAGTTTTGATTGCTAAAAATCTTCCGAATAAAAAGGAATTCATTAACAAATTAATATCAAAATTGAGGGAATTTAAAATTCAGGTTATGGCTGATGAAATTGTATCAAAAAATTATAATTTAGAGCAAATTTCATCCAACGAAGTTTGGTCTGAAGAGTTTTTAGATTACAAAATAGTAATTGGAGAAATTTCATCCAGCGAAGCTGCAATTAAAATGATTAACAACTATTCTGGCGGGCATTCATCTGTAATCATCACAAAAAATGATGCTATTGCAAAAATATTTATGGAAAATGTAGATAATGCCGCTGTGTATCATAATGCTTCCACTCGTTTTACAGACGGTGGGCAATTAGGTTTAGGCGGAGAATTGGCAATAAGTACAGATAAATTACACCAACGTGGACCGATTGGTTTGCAACATTTGGTAACTAATAAATGGTATGTTCACGGAAATGGACAAGTAAGAAGTTAACAGTTTTACAGTGGCAGTTGGCAGTAAAAACTTTTACCATTCGCAAATTATTAAGAAAATATAAATAGAAAATTAAGAAGTAAAACTCCTAATTAAACACAATGCAAAAAAAGAAACGCATTTTACTAAAAATAGGTTCTAATACCCTTACAAAAGAAACGAATAATATTTCTAGAGGAAAAATTGAAGATATTGCAAATCAGATTGCAAAATTGAAAGATACCTGCGAATTTGTTATTGTAAGTTCTGGCGCAATTGCTGTTGCAAAACAGTTTGTAAAATTAGAAAGTAAACATGAAGAAGTATTTGTAAAACAAGCACTTGCTTCTATTGGTCAGCCGCATTTAATTAGAATTTATCAAGAAATTTTTAGAGAATATGGTTTGTTAACTTCGCAATGTCTACTCTCCTACTCAGATTTTGAGAGAGAACAAAGTAAAGTTAATATTGTCAACACGATTAATGTGTTGGTTCAGAATAATTACATTCCTATTATCAACGAAAATGATACCGTTGCTACGGATGAAATTCAGTTTGGTGATAATGATAAATTAGCGGCTTTAACGGCGACTTTATTAGAGGTTGATTTGTTAATAATTGCTACCAATACATTTGGAATTTACACAAAAGAATCCATCGAAAATAATGATCCTAAAACCATTTTAGAAGTCACGAATTTTGATGATTTATTAGAAGAAGTTGTGAACTCAAAATCTACGCACGGCAGTGGCGGAATGCAATCTAAAATTGAGGCTGCAGCTTTAAGTAAAAAAGCAAACATAGAAACTTGGATTGTAAACGGTTTGGAAGATCATTTTATTACAAATGCTTTTGAAAATAAAGTGCCGTTTACCAAAATAAAATAATTTTTCTAGCAAGGTTTTGAAAACTTTGAAGGGACAAAAACAGAATATAATGAAACAGTACACATCGATTAATGACATTGACGATATCAATTCTTGGATTGAAGAAGCCAAAGAAATCAAAGCAAATCCTTTAAAAAATATAGAATTAGGCAAAAATAAAACCATTGGTTTACTTTTTTTTAATTCAAGTTTACGTACGCGTTTAAGTACACAAAAAGCAGCTTTAAATTTAGGAATGAATCCGATTGTAATGAATGTTTCTGGTGATGCTTGGGGAATAGAATTTGAAGACGGAACCATCATGAACGGCACTACTGCAGAGCATATTAAAGAGGCTGCTGCGGTAGTTTCTCAATATTGTGATGTTATTGCAGTGAGAGCTTTCCCTACTTTAACAGACAAAGAAAAAGACGAATCTGAGCATGTTCTAACATCATTCGTAAAATTTGCTTCTGTGCCGATTATTAGCATGGAAAGTGCTACTGGTCATCCTTTACAAGGTTTAACAGATGCCATTACAATTTCTGAAAACAGCCCGAAAAAGAGACCAAAAGTTGTTTTAAGTTGGGCGCCACATGTAAAAGCATTGCCACATGCAGTTGCAAATAGTTTTGTACAAGCAATGCAAAAAATGGATGTAGAGTTTGTAATTGCAAATCCTGAAGGTTATAATTTAAGCTCAGAAATCACTAAAAACACGCCTATTTTACACAATCAGGAAGAAGCTTTTAAAGATGCTGATTTTGTATATACAAAAAACTGGAGCTCTTATGATGACTACGGAAAAGTACTAAGCACAGATCCTACTTGGATGATTACCAAAGAGAAAATTGGCAATGCTAAATTTATGCATTGTTTGCCCGTGCGAAGAAATGTGGTTGTAGAAGATGCTGTTTTAGATTCTGATAATTCTTTGGTTATTGAACAAGCAAATAATAGAACTTTTGCTGCACAATTAGTTTTGAAGAAGATTTTAGAAAACAACTAACGTCATTGCGAGTTTACGAGGCAATCTTATGAATAATTAACAGATTGCTTCGTACCTAGCAATGACGAATACAACATATATGGAAAAATTATCAATCATAAAAATTGGCGGAAATATTATTGAAGATGAAACTTCTTTACATGATTTTCTAAAATTGTTTTCTGCATTAAAAGGAAAGAAAATTCTTGTGCATGGAGGCGGAAAACGTGCAACTGCAATGGCTTCTAAATTAGGAATTGAATCTAAAATGGTGCATGGCAGAAGAGTTACAGATGCTGAAACTTTAGAAGTAATAACCATGGTTTATGGTGGTTTAGTAAATAAAAATATAGTTGCAAAATTACAAGCTTTACAAATTGATGCAATCGGTTTAACGGGTGCGGATATCAACAGTATTAAATCTGATAAACGCCCAATAAAAGAAATTGATTTTGGTTTTGTTGGTGATGTAAAAGAAGTTGCTTCTAATTCGATTGATAAATTAATTAAAGCTGATTTTACACCTGTTTTTTGTGCGATTACACATGATGGAAAAGGGCAATTATTAAACACAAATGCCGATACCATTACAAGTCAAGTTGCAATTGGAATGAGCAAAATTTACGAAACATCCATTTACTACTGTTTTGAACTGAATGGTGTTTTACAAGATTTTAGTGATAAGAATTCAGTGATAAAAAATATTAATTCCAAAAAGTATCAAGAATTATTAAATGACGGTATTATTGCTGACGGGATGTTACCAAAACTAGAAAATTGTTTCGACGCTTTAAAAAACGGAGTTCATCAAGTAAAAATGGGAAATACTTCTATGTTAACAAAAGAAAACAATAATTTTACAACTATAACTTTATAATATGACAATCGAAAAATTAACAGAAAACGCAATTTCTCTTTTAAAAAATTTGATTGAAACACAATCATTTTCACAAGAAGAAGAAAAGACCGCCAAACTTATTGAAGGATGGTTTTTGGAAAATGAAATTCCGTTTAAAAGAACAAAAAATAATATTTGGGCAACCAACAAGTATTTTGATGAAAGTAAACCAACATTGTTGTTAAACTCGCACCACGATACGGTAAAACCAAATTCTGCCTACACAAAAAATCCTTTTAAAGCGATTGTAGAAGACGGAAAATTATACGGTTTAGGAAGCAATGACGCTGGTGGTTGTTTAGTTTCTTTAATTGCAACTTTTACTAATTTTTACGCCCAAGAAAATTTAAAATACAATTTAGTCATTGTTGCATCCGCAGAAGAAGAAAATAGTGGTAAAAACGGATTAAATTCTATGTTGCCAATTATTCCGCATATTGATGTTGCCATTGTTGGCGAACCTACGTTAATGAATTTAGCCGTTGCAGAAAAAGGATTGGTTGTTTTTGATGCAGTTGTAGCGGGAACTCCAAGTCATGCTGCGCATCCAAATACTAACAATTCAATTTACAATACGATTGAAGTTTTACAATGGTTTAAAGATTTTAAGTTTGAAAAAACTTCGGATGCTTTAGGTGATGTAAAAATGACGGTAACTCAAATTGCTGCGGGTTCTCAACACAATGTGGTGCCTGCTCATGTAGACTTGGTAGTTGATGTTCGTGTAAATGATGCCTATTCTAATCAAGAAATTGCAGACATTTTACAAGAAAAATCACCTTGTACAAAAATAACTCCCAGAAGTTTGCGATTAAACTCCTCAGCTATTCCTATAGATCACGATTTAGTAAAAGCAGGAATTGCCATGGGAAGAGAAACTTACGGATCACCAACATTGTCAGATCAAGCGGTTTTAACGTGTAAATCTTTAAAATTAGGACCTGGAGATAGCACTCGTTCTCATTCTGCCAATGAATTTATTTATCTTGCAGAAATTGAAGAGGGAATTAAAATTTATGTAGAATTATTGAATCGAGTAATTATAAAATAGTTGTTGGTTGATGGTTGTTAGTTGATGGTAAAAGCGCCTTCAACCAAAAACCAAAAACCAAAAACCAAAAACCAAGAAATATGAAGTTGTGGGATAAAGGATTTTCAATAGACAAACAAATTGAAAAATTTACAGTTGGTAATGATAGAGAAATTGACATGCATATTGCAAAATATGATGTTCAAGCTTCTTTAGCACACGCAATAATGTTACAATCTATTGGTATTATTACTGCTGATGAATTAAAAGATTTAAAAAGAGGTTTGCAAGAATTAGCTGCTGATATTGAAAACGGAACATTTATTATTGAAGCATCTTTTGAAGATGTACATTCTAAAATTGAATGGGAATTAACGAATAAATTAGGTGAAGTTGGTAAGAAAATTCACACAGCACGTTCTAGAAATGATCAAGTTTTAGTTGCTCTTCAGCTGTATTACAAGGAAAATTTATCAGTAATTAATAATAAAACCAAAACACTTTTTGACACACTTTTAGGTTTGGCTGAAACTCACAAAGAAGCATTATTACCCGGTTATACACATTTGCAAGTTGCGATGCCTTCCTCCTTCGGATTGTGGTTTTCTGCGTATGCTGAGTTGCTAATTGATGATGTGTATATGTTAAATGCAGTTTCTAAAGTTGTTGACCAAAATCCTCTAGGTTCTGCTGCTGGTTATGGAAGCTCCTTCCCTATTGACAGGGAATTAACCACCAAAGAGTTACATTTTGCAACACTAAAATACAATGTGGTTGCTGCACAATTAAGCCGTGGAAAAAGTGAAAGATCAATCGCATCTGCTTTAGGCGGATTGTGTAACACGATGTCTCGTTTTGCAATGGATGTTTGCTTATATATGAGTCAGAATTTTAATTTTATTTCTTTTCCTGATGAATTAACAACAGGAAGTAGCATAATGCCTCACAAGAAAAATCCGGATGTTTTTGAATTAATCCGTGGAAAATGTAATAAAATTCAGGCTTTACACACAGAAATGGTGATGATTACCAATAATTTACCAACGGGTTATCACAGAGATTTTCAATTGTTAAAAGAAAATATTATCAATGCTTTTGAAGATGTGAAAGATATTTTAGACATCTTTAATTATTCTATTCAGCAAGTAATTGTAAAAGACATTGATTTGAATGATGAAAAATATCAGTATTTATTTACGGTTGATAGCATCAATAATTTAGTAATTGAAGGTATGTCTTTTAGAGAAGCCTACCAAAAAATTGGAGGACAAGTACAAGCAGGAACTTACAAACCAGATTTAGGAAAACAACATACCCATGTGGGAAGTATTCATAATTTGAGTTTAGATAAGATTCGTGAGAAATATCCGAAATAAAAATACCAACTGATTAAAAATTGATTTATGAATAACGCTAATGAATTTCCAATAGTTCCCTTAACAAGTTTTATAAAGCATAGTCTTGAGATTCTTAAAAACCCACTTCCATTTCATCGAAAAAACTTTGAAAATTTAGGAGATACTTTTCAACTAAATGTAGGATTTAAAACTCATATTTTTTTCTCTAGGGATGCTAAACTTTTAGAATATGTACTCCAGAAAAATCAAAAAAATTACACAAAGTCAAAAATACAAACCAAAGAAGTTGCTAAATATTTGGGTAAAGGCTTGCTAACTGCAGAAGGTGAACATTGGAAAAAACAACGTAAATTAATTCAGCCTGCATTTCATAAGCAGAAAATAAAAGGACTATTAACTACAATTCAAGAACAAATTAGGGATAATTATAGTCAGCTAAAAACTAATAATAAGTTTGATGTTTTCCCAATATTCAATGATTTAGCATTTCAAGTAGTCGCTAAAGCCTTATTTAGTAGTACTTCAGAGAAAAAAGATATTGCACAACTTCAACAGATTACAGAAGATTCTCAACGAATGTTGGTTAAAGAATTAAGACAACCTTATTTGGGATGGTGGTTTTCATTAAGTGGTAAAATTCAGGAGTATAAAAATCTTACAGAAGATGCCAGGCAAATATTGAAGAAAATTGTAGAGCAACGCAAAAAATCTAACGCTCGTTTTAACGACTTATTAGATTTACTGTTAGATTCAAAATATGAGGATGGTAGTGCAATGGAAGAAAAACAATTGATGGATGAAATATTGATTCTTTTTGTTGCAGGTCATGAAACCACTTCTAACTCACTTACTTTTACGAGTCAGTTGTTAGCACAACATCCCGAATGGCAAGAACGAATTTTTAAAGAAGCTAAAACTCTAAACGAAAATAATGATGATTTAATGGAAATTGTTGGTCAATCAAAAATTTGCCAACAAGTAATTGAAGAATCAATGCGTTTGTATCCACCTGCATATTTTATTGATCGTTTAAATTATAAAACTGATGAATACAATGGTATTATAATAAAGCCACAATCAGACTTATTATTTTCTATTTACGAAATTCATCGTCATCCAAAGCTTTGGAAAAATCCAGAGCAATTTCAACCAGAACGTTTTGAAAATGGTAGCCGCGAATATTCATCACAATACTTTCCTTTTGGTGCAGGTCCAAGAAAATGTATTGGAAATAATTTTGCAATGTTTGAAATGATTATTGCTGTTAGAGAAATGGTTTTAAATTATAAAATTAAGCCTCAATTTGCAACTATTGGTATTACTCCACTAATCACATTAAAACCAAATAATGCTTATTTGGAACTTGAGAAGCGATAAAACAAGTAATTCTAAAATTTTTTAAACTTTAATAAATAGTAAGTAAACAAGCTTTTCAAAAAACAACAAGTACAAATACATTATTTCTGTATTCTTATTTGTTGAGTATAGTTTAGTTTTTAAAAGAATGTCTTTTAGAGAAGCTTACCAAAATTGGAGGTCTAGTAAAAGCAGGAACTTACAAACCAGATTTAGGAAAACAGCATTCTCATGTTGGTAGTATTCATAATTTGAGTTTGGATAAGATTCGTGGGAAGTATCCTGATAATTAAAGATTTTGCTAATGGTTTAGGTTAGGGAAAGTTGCGGCTTTGTAACTGTAATTTTTCCGCTGCTTATTGGGTAGTAAAAAGTTAGTCGAATTTTTGTGCTTAGCATAATATAGAAAAAATTTTAGCGATTGTTAACAGCAGTTTTTATCTCAATTTCATTTCTACCTCAAGTATTCCTTGTCCATTTTCCCCTAAATAATTTAGTAAAATTTCTTGAAAAGCATTTGTTCCATTATCACTATTGGTAAATATTAAAAGTCCTTGCTTTGTTTTTGGAATTATAAAAGCAATAGTATGAACTCCAATATCATCTCCTCCGTGAATTATGGCAAAGTCATTATTTGCATTTATGTTTTCGTCAATATACCAACCTAAACCGAAATATTGATTTTTATTAATTCTTGATTGATTTTTCAGCATTTCTCGTTGTAATTCTTTTGATAAATCAGCACCACTCAAAATATAAACCATAAACTTACTGTAATCTTCAATAGTCGTTAATAAATCATCTGCTCCAGAAGCGGTTGTGTGCTTTTTATCTTGATATGTCTCTCCCTTTTCTGTGTGCCATTTAGCAAATCTTAATTCATCTGTGTTGTTATTCCAATAAAACTTAGTGTCTTTCATTTTCAAAGGCTTGAAGATGAGTGAATCTGCTAATTCTTCAATTGTAGTCTCAAATTTATGTTCAATAACTTTTCTTAAATAGTCATAACCTTCTCCTGAATATTGATATTGTGTTCCTGGTTCAAATTCAAATTTTAATATTCCATTTTCATAACTATCTCTATTATTTATAAAGCCTGTTCCATGACTTAAAATAATTCTTGTAGTAAGCTTCATCGTATTTGGGTCATTAATAATATCTTGGTCTATATAGTATTTATATACTGGTTCGTCTAAACTTAAATGACCTGAATTGATTAATTTCAAAGCTATTAATGCTGTAATTGGCTTTGTAAGTGAGGCAACATTCCAAATCGTATTTTTTGGTGCTTTTTTTCCTTTTTCTAATTCTCCAAAAACGCTAATTTGTTTAATTGTACCTTCTTCTATATATCCTATTCCTACTGCTGAAACGCTTTTTTGTTTTAACCATCTTTCTGTTTCTTCTTGGTCCCTAAATAATAATTTGCTGTCAATTGGTCTGTCAACATCTTTATGGTCATAACTTAAACCTTTACTTAATTTCCAATTACCTTTTTCAAGAATCCATAAATAAGTAAATTTTGCAATACTCGTTAAGTATTCTTCTTTATTTTTTTCAATAGCATAAAAACTATGTATGCCAGTTTCTATTGCTCCATATAAAACTCCATTTTTCTTTAATGGAAAAATTTCTAATGATTTTACATCTAAAACTCTTTTTGGTTTATAATCTAACTTACAAAGTCCGTTCTCTATACTTTGAATAAATTCAGATTTTGAAGTTGTAATACCTCCTTGGTCGTGATAAAACTCAAAATTATAACATACTAGTTTTTTAAATTGTTTGATGTCACAATTATTAAAACCAATATTAAAAAGAAGGCTGTCTTTTTCTTTTATTGTTTTATATAGTTCAGAAGATTTTTTAACTTGAGCATTTACTAATGTTGTAAGTAATAATATAGGAATTATTATGAAATGTTTTTTCATTATTTGAATTTTAAGTTTGATGTAAAATTCACTTTTTTTCCGCAAAGAAAGCGAAAATGTAGCCCGACAAATTCCCGACAATAAAATGGCGCGTTTATATAAAGTTGAAATTCAGCTTTATATGTAGTTTGTCGTTTTTCTCTATTTCTAAAGTATTTCGAAGAATTATATACAGGTTTATCACTAATAAAATGAGAATTGTTAATGTAGTTATTTGATTACTTAAAGAAAGCAGATTTTTTAAAAATGAACTCGCCAAAATTAGAATAATAACAATTAAAGTCCATAAAATTTGAATGTTAACTATTTGTTTAGATAAATTATTGACTTCTTTTTTCCAATACATAATTATTAAAGGCATTATGATACTCCCAAAAGGAACTATCATTAATAAAATTGAGGATAAGTTAATGTATTTAATGAAGTGTTTATTGATTGTTGTTGATTCATTTTGTTCTGTTAATAAATCATTCTTACTTATTCCTAAAGCTTTAGATAAGGCTTCTAAAGTATATCCTTTAGGTTTTGTTCCTGACTCAATCCTTTGTATAGTTCTTACAGAGATACCTGATATTGTTGCCAACTCTTCTTGTGTTAAGTTAAGCTTTACTCTATATTTTGTAAGTGGCGACATTTTCTTAAATTTTGTTTAAATGCAATCGGTATGTTTAAATTACTGCTAACTGTTAACTGATATGACGTCCGTTTTAATGCCAACTACCAGACGTTAGCGAAGTTCGGCTTTTTAAACCACAAACCCAAGAGGAAAAACACCCTTTCTATATTACTTTCCAAAACAAACACCCTATAAAATTCAATAATAAAAAGTAATTTGCAATCTCATAAATTCCATTTACAAATAATAAAACTTCCTAATGAAATCAGCAGAAATTCTTCAACAACCTTTTACTTTACCTTGTGGTGTAACAATTCCTAATAGAATTGTAAAATCTGCTATGAGTGAAAATAATGCAGATAAAGGTGGTAAACCTTCTGAACGTATTATAAAACTTTATAAAACTTGGGGAGAAGGTGGTACTGGAATTTTGATTTCTGGTAATGTAATGATGGATAGCAAAGCATTAAATGAGCCTAGAAATGTGATTGTAGAAGACGAAAAACATTTGGCTGAACTAAAAGAATGGGCAGAAGTTGCTCAAAAACATGGCAGCCATCTTTGGATGCAAATTAATCATCCAGGAAGACAATCTCCAAAATTTAATAAAGATGTTGTAAGTGCTTCAGATGTTCAATTGCCAATGAAATCATTGTTTCCTAAACCTCGACCAATGACAGAAGATGAAATTTGGAAAGCCATAGATGGTTTTGGAGATTGTGCTTTGATTGCTAAAAAAGCCGGTTGGAAAGGGGTGCAAATACATGGTGCTCATGGGTATTTGGTAAGTCAGTTTTTATCTACACTAACCAATTTACGCACAGATAAATGGGGCGGTTCTTTAGAAAACAGAGCTCGATTTGCTTTAGAAATTTATAGAAATATCAGAAAGAAGGTTGGGCCAGAGTATCCAATCGGAATTAAAATAAACTCAGCAGATTTTCAGCGAGGCGCATTTACAGAAGAAGAATCTTTAGAAGTAATTGACATGCTTTCTGCAGAAGGAATGGATATGATAGAAGTTTCTGGCGGAACGTATGAAAAAGCGGCGATGATGGGAGCAGGTAAAAAAGTAAAAGAAAGTACACAAAAACGAGAAGCTTATTTTGCCGATTTTATTGTAAAAGCTAGAGCAAAAACAGAAGCGCCTTTATTATTAACAGGTGGTTTTAGAACGGTTAATGTGATGGCTAAAGCTATTGAAAATAACGAACTAGATTTTGTTGGTTTGGCTAGACCTTTTGCGGTTTTCCCTTACCTTTCTAAAGAGTTTTTTGAAGGGACAAAAACAGAAGTCAATATTCCACCAGTAAAAACAGGTTTGAATTTTATTGACAAAATGGGATTTTTAGATATCTCTTATTTTTCTCAACAAATGAAGCTAATGGGTAAAGGCGAATTGCCAAATCCTAAGTTGAGTGTTTGGTCTGTTTTATTTCATTTTATGAAAGAAACTGCGTTTAAATAGTTTTTATAAATTAACCAATAGTGTGTTTTAAAAAATTCTTCTGTAAATAGCTCGAATAAAATTTTTAGGAGGCATTTTTAAAATAACCTGTAAATCCTCAAATAATGAAGTTTCTTCATCTAAGAATTTTAGTATTCTTTTAGAAGGAGTTCTTTTAAATAAATCAGAAAAAAGAACAGCACCTAAATGATTTTTTTCATGTAAAATATCTAGTAAAAGTAAGTCGTAAAACCAAAATTTATTAATTTTATGAAAACGCTCTAAAGATTTATTTTGTTTTAAATGTACAATAAGTTCGGCAGTTTTTTTAGTTGTATTTTTAAAAGTAAATCCTGTACTTGCCTTAGACCAACCGCCAGCTGTACCTATATGTATAATATTTTCTGAATTTTGTTCCCAAAATTTATAACACGTCATCGGTATTGAACCTTGTTCTTTATCTACAATTTCGTAGTCGGTAATATTTTTACTTTCTAAGTATTTTTCTATTGCTAGTTTATATTCTTCGTACTTCAATAAATCTTCCGAAAATAAGGTATATTCAAATAAAGCTTCATTTTTTTTGTAAGGTAAGATGTACATAAAACGAGTATTTCCATTTTGAGCAACTGTAAAATCCATGAAGGTTGCAGCATTATCGTCGAAGGTATCTTCTTTAGTTTTGATAAAAAAACCTACAAAATGTTGTTGTAAAACTGGATATTTAGTTTGTTCTTTATATTCATTATTAAAAAGAATACTATTAATAAGTTTCTTTGTTTTAAAGACTTGATTACTTGTTATTACTTCTGCTTCGCCTTTAAGTTGATGAATACTGGTAACATTTTTAGACTGAAAAGTAAAGTTTGTTTTCTGTTCTAAATGATTCCAGATTTTAAGGTAAAAATCTTTACTTTGAATCATTTTATATTGATAAGGAGCAATAACCTGTTCGGTTTTATACACATCACTTTTAAAAATAATTGTATTCCAAGAAATAGTTACAACATCATTCCATTCATCATTTTTATCTTCCCAATAACACCAAGTTCTGTCGTTTAAAGTTTTCTTTTCTTTATCTAATATCAGTATCGTCTTATCATCAAAAAAAGTATCTTTTGACATTCTATAAGCCATCATTAAACCAGATGCACCTCCACCAACAATTATGTAGTCGTAATAATTCATTATAGTTGTAATGGGGTAAATTTAATAAAAATAAAATAGCTATTTAATTTTATTCAAATAGGTCTGATTTTTAGAATAATTAAAAAGTTATAATTTAGGTTTTTGAAAGTACTTAAAAGGTACAAATAACATTCCAAAACATTGGCTATCTTCTTTGCCCATGTTTTTATGATGAATTTTATGTGCCTTTCTAAGTCCTCTTAAATAATTGTTATTAGTGTTTTTAAACCATTTAAAGCGTTGGTGAATTAATACATCGTGTACCAAGAAATAAGCAATTCCATAACATAAAATTCCAAGACCTATATACAGTAAATAGGTATATTCTGTATTTGATCCAAAATAGATTAAGAGCATACTTGGTATTGCAAAAACAACAAAGAAAGCATCATTTTTTTCAAAACCTTGGTATTTTGGCTGATGATGATCTTCATGTAAATACCATCCAAAACCATGCATTATAAATTTATGCGTAAACCAAGACACACCTTCCATCAGTAAAAAAACGCCAAGAGTAATAAATAAAAACATTATTTTATAATATTTAATTTATATTTTACATAACTTCTAGCCAATAAATTTAATTTCATTGGGTCTGAAATTCGGATTCTAGTATCCATAATTTTTTCTGAAGGCACAGATTTTAACTTCAGCAATAATCTTTTGTAATATCTGTAAGCCATATAAACTCCAAATTTTGCTTCAACGGGTAATTTTAGAATTCCGTTTTTATAAGCAAAATCAAAATCTGATTCAATATCATCGATAATAATTTGTTTTGAAGCAGCATCTAATTCTCCTAAATTTATGTTTGGGAAATAAGATCGATTTAAAACTTCATAATCATCTTTTAAATCTCTTAAAAAATTTACTTTCTGAAAAGCAGAACCCAAACGCATTGCGGCATCTTTTAGTTCTTCATACTTTGCATCATCACCATCAACAAAAACTTTTAAACACATTAAACCAACAACATCCGCAGAGCCATAGATATATTCATCATATTCGGCTTGTGTATCATATTCAGTTTTATACAAATCGGCTTTCATACTTTTTAAGAAAGCTTGCACCATTGTATCAGGAATATTGTATCTACTTACAGTTTGCTGAAATGAATTTAAAATAGGATTTAAACTGATACCTAACTTTTTTGAAAGATAATAATCACTTTCAAAATGTTCCATTAATTGCTGCTTGTCGTAATCATGAAAAGTATCTACAATTTCATCCGCAAAGCGAACAAAACCATAAATATTATAGATGTCTTTTCTAATTTTAGTAGACAACATGTTTACAGCTAAAGAAAAAGATGTGCTATAGCTTTTTGTAACTAGTTTGCTACAGTCATTAGAGACTCTATCAAATAATTCTTTCATACTAATTCTGATTTTTTATAATTAATTCTGATGCAATTTTACCTGAAATTAATGCAGGTGGAACTCCTGGACCAGGAACTGTTAATTGACCAGTAAAAAACAAGTTTTTTACTTTACTACTTTTTATTTTAGGCCTTAAAAAAGCCGTTTGTAAAAGTGTATTTGCCATTCCGTAAGCATTTCCTTTATAAGAGTTATATTCTTCTTTAAAATCATTTACACAAAACGATTTTTTAAACAACACATGCTCTTTAACTTTTTGATTTGTTAATTTCTCAAATCTGTCCAAAATTTTATGAAAATATTCTTCTCTTAACGCTTCAGTATCTTCAATTCCTGGAGCTAACGGAATTAAGAAAAAACCTGCTTCTTTTCCTTCAGGAGCAGAAGTTTTATCTGTTATTGATGTAAAGTTAGCATAAAAAAGTGGATCCGTTGGCCATTTTGGATCATCATAGATTTCTTTAGCATGTAAGTCAAAATCCGTGTCAAAAAACAACGTATGGTGACAAACATTTTCTATCTTTTTATCAAAACCTACATAAAACAATAATGAAGAAGGCGCAAATGTCTTCTTGTCCCAATAATTTTCTGAATACTGTCTTAAATTTTGAGCTAACAAAGTTTCTGTGTGATGATAATCAGCACCGCTTAAAACTAAACTTGTTTCAATATTCTCACCGTTTACATGCAAACCAATAACATTATTAGCTGCGTCGGTATTAATTTTTTCAACATTAGCGTTCAGTATAAAATTTACACCTAAACTTTCTGCTAATGAAACCATACCTTCAACCACTTTGTACATTCCTCCTCTGGGATGCCAAGTACCAAGACCAAAATCTGCATAATTCATAAAATTATAGAATGCTGGCGTATTACTCGGTTTTGCACCCAAAAATAAAACGGGAAATTCTAAAATTTTAATTAATTTAGGACTCTTTATATTTTTTCTAACCTGTTTTCTTATCGTCGAAAAAAATTGAGTAACTCTAGCTACAGTAGTTGTAGTCACTAATTCTAGTGGCGAAATTCCGGGTTTATAAACTAAATCTTTTATCGCTGTATCGTAATTTGATTTTGCTGAGTCTAAGAAAGATTTTAAGTGTTTTGCACTTCCTTTTTCTTCTGATTCGAACATTTTATAAATGTCTTCTAAATTTTCAGAAATTTTTAAAGAGGAGTTTTCACCAAAGTATACTTCGTAACCAGGGCTTAATTTATCTAAAGTGTAGTAGTCTGAAGGCTTTTTGCCAAAATCTGCAAAAAAGCGTTCAAAAACATCTGGCATCCAATACCAAGAAGGTCCTAAATCAAAAGTAAAACCATCTTTTTGATATTGCCTTGCTCGCCCACCGAGAGTATCATTTTTCTCTAAAACAGTTACTTTGTAGCCTTGCTTTGCTAAATAACAAGAGGCTGATAAAGCAGAGAAACCAGAACCAATTATATGAATATTTTTGTTCATTATTTATTTTGTCTAACAAATATAGATATTAATTGAACAACTAAAAAAAATGAGTCCAATTTTATAAGACTTTTAACAAATCGCGAATAGAATCAT
Organism: Polaribacter glomeratus; assembly: GCF_002954665.1. Lineage (GTDB taxonomy): Bacteria > Bacteroidota > Bacteroidia > Flavobacteriales > Flavobacteriaceae > Polaribacter > Polaribacter glomeratus. Next base: position 1,318,620 of record NZ_MSCM01000001.1, read on the forward strand.
ACAATTGAATATTCTGATTTAATTTAAGATGTCTAACTTTTTCTACCTTTCTTCCTGTTGCAATAAATTGATTATTTGTATTTGCCATGATTGTATCAATTTCTTTAAAATAATCATCAATTTTATCATCGTAAGGCTGAATAGTTAATGCTGTAATAAAACATATTTCTCTTTTACTTTCTAAAAAATAATTTAAATTATTTAAAGGTAAACTTTGTCCAAGATAAACGGTGTGAAATCCCCTTAAAACCAATTCATAATTTAAATATAAGAGACCCAATTCATGGATTTCATTTTCTGGTAAAAATAAAACATAGGTTTTATTTGTATCGTTGATATTGTATTGTAATTTTTCTGTATTTATTTGTATTTTTTGTGCAATTAAATTTGATATAAAATGCTCATGTGCAGGTAATAAAGTATCGGTATGCCATAGTAAACCTATATGTTCTAAAAATGGAATAAAAACGTCTTTAAAAATTTCTCTAAATGTTTTTTTGTGTAATAATGTATGATAAGAATTATTAAAAAGAATTTTATCAAATTGAAACATTGATAACTTAAACGTATTTATTGCTTCATTGTCTGTTGCTGTTTCAAAAGCTAATTCTCTAGACTTTAGTATTATGTCTTCTTCAGACATTTCTGCAATTTTAGAAATTTTATAATTATTTGTATTTAATAAAACAATATTTAAAAGTTTCGTTAGGTCTTCTGGAGTGTAATATCTAATATTTGTTTCAGTTCTTTTAGGTTCTAGTAAATTATAACGTTTTTCCCATATTCTAATGGTATGTGCTTTAATTCCTGAAATATTCTCTAGGTCTTTTATTGTAAAATCCTGCTTAATATTGTTCAATTTAACTCTTTTAGTGTTCAACAAATTTACTGAATTTAATTTACTACAAAATTTACTACAATTAAATTTTTAAAAAAATGTAACATTTTTTACTTTTGCGCTACTAATTACTTAAAATAACAAGTTAGAGAGTGCAAAAAGATTTAGAAACTAAATTTTTAACGGACTTTGAAAAAAATCAAAATATTGCGCATAAAATTTGTAGAATATACACTACAAATACAAACGCTCATAAAGATTTGTTTCAAGAAATTACCATTCAGCTCTGGAAAAACTATTCAAAGTTTAGAGGTGATTCTAAGTTTAGCACATGGATGTATCGAGTTGCTTTGAATACCGCAATTTCTTTGTATCGAAAATCGACCAGAACTGTAAAAACGCAAGATTTTAGCGATTTTGCTTACAAAATAAAAGCTACCGATTACGATGATACAGAAGAAAAACAACTAGAAGCATTATATAAAGCAATTCATCAATTAAACGATATTGAAAAAGCGTTAATTTTTTTATACTTAGAAGACAAACCCTACAAAGAAATTGCTGATACTTTAGGTATTTCATCAGTAAATGCAAGAGTAAAAATGACCAGAGCAAAAGAAAAGTTAAAAAATATTTTAAACCCATAAAGATGGATTTATTAGACAAATATAAAAAAGCATGGAATAATCAACCAAAGGAAACGGATACGTTTTCGGCTTTAGAAATTTATAAACTTGCGCACTCTAAATCGTCATCCGTAGTAAAATGGATTTTTATTATTGCGCTTTTAGAGTTTGTACTTTGGTCTTCTCTAAATTTACTTATGCCCGAAGATTTTTATAAAATATACAGAGACTTAAATCTAATGCACTTTATTAATATTTTTACAATTTTTCATTATTTAATAATTGTAGCTTTTCTTTTTTTATTTTATAAAAATTACAAAAGAATTTCTCTTATCGATAATACAAAGAGATTGATAAAAAGCATTTTAGGAATTAGAAAAACGGTAAAATATTATGTAATTTATAACTTAGCAATGGTCTTTTTAATAAGTATTATTGTGAATATTACAATGTTTTCTGATTCTGATAAATTACTTAAAACTATGAATCCTAATAATTTGACTATGGATATTAGCCAAGTTTTAACCATAACTATTATCACCCAGATTATTGTATTAATCGTTGTTTTAGTATTTCTTTGGTTATTTTACAAATTATTATATGGCATATTACTTAGAAAGTTAAACACCAACTATAAAGAATTAACTAAATTAGACAACTTAAATTAAGCGTTTTATGAAAAAATTTATAGTCTTTTTATTTTTAAGTTGCTCACTTACAATTGCTGCTCAACAAAAATCTAATTTTTGGGATAACGTTCGTTTTGGAGGTGCTTTTACCTTAGGTTTTGGCACACAAACTACCATTGGTATTTCTCCTAGTGCTATTTATGATTTTCAAAATGGCTTTGCTTTAGGAACAGGCTTAACCTATATTTATAGTGAAATTAACGACTTTACTACCAACGTTTATGGTGGAAGTATTATTTCTTTATATCAAATTCCAACTATAGGAATTCAGCTTTCTGGAGAATATGAATACTCTTTTGCAAAACAAACAAATAGTTTTGGAACTATAAACACCAATTTTCCTGCACTATACATAGGTGCAGCCTACAATAGCGGAAGATTTGCGTTTGGAATAAGGTACGATGTTTTATATGATGAAAATAAGAGTGTGTATGCATCCGCTTTTTCGCCAATAGTTCGTTTTTATTTTTAAAAACTTTTCAATTCATTTAAAAGAATTTCATGCATCTCATTTGTATAATCTAAATGCGTAACAATTCTAATTTTACCTTCGCCCATTGGCGTTAACAAAATGTTTTTTTCTTTCATTTTGTTGATAAAATTTGTATCTCCAATAACTTCGTCTACATAAAAAATAACAATATTTGTCTCTATCGGTTCTACTTTTGTAACATAAGAAAGAGACGCTAATACAACGCCAATTTCTTTTGCTTTTTGGTGATCGTCTGCCAAACGGGCAACATGATTATCTAAAGCATAAATACCTGCAGCAGCTAAAAAACCGATTTGTCTCATAGCGCCTCCAAATAATTTTCTAATTCTTAATGCTTTTGCAATATGCTCTTTTGATCCTAATAAAATAGAACCAACTGGCGCGCCTAAACCTTTCGATAAACAAATAGAAATGGTATCAAACAACTGACCGTATTGTTTTGGAGTTTCCTCTTTTTCTACCAAAGCATTAAATAAACGAGCACCATCTAAATGAAAAGCCAAGTTATTTTCTTTTGATATTTTTTGAAGTTTTTCTAATTCAGAAAAATCCCAACAAGCACCACCGCCTTTATTTGTAGTGTTTTCTATACAAACCAATCTTGAATAAGGTACATGAATATCCGATCGACCAGAAACAGCTTCTTCTAACTGTTTTGCTGTAAACATTCCTCTATGTCCGTCAATTAATTTACAGGTTACACCAGAATTAAAAGCCGCTCCGCCACCTTCATAATTATAAACGTGTGCGTATTTATCACAAATTAATTTATCGCCTGGCTGTGTGTGTAACTTTATAGCAGTCTGGTTTGCCATCGTTCCGGATGGAAAAAACAACGCATCTTCCATTCCGAACATAGCAGCCGCTTTTTCTTGCAAAGCATTTACTGTTGGATCGCTTTTAAAAACGTCGTCACCAACTTTTGCATGCATCATTGCATCTAACATTCCTTTTGTTGGCCTGGTTACTGTATCTGAAATTAAGTCAATTATCATTTGTTATAAGTTGTTGTTATTATTGCTGCATTGAGCAGCACAAAGTTTCTCTAAGATTCTTTTTAATGTAAATCTATGTGTCTAATTAATTCCCAATTGGCGAACCATCGGGGATTTGAGGTGCTGCTGATTTTTTAAATGAAGTAGGATTTTTCTCAAAATCTTCAATCATTTTAATCATTGCAGCATCATATATTTTCTGATTTCCTTCGGATTTTTTATTTTGTAAAAATAACTTTATTTCATCCAATTTAAAAAACACAATGGTATTTACTTGTTTATACTGATTTTCAGTAGCCGCTAAATTAAATAATTGTTCTAAAACTTGGTTATTTATTACATTTTGTAATTCTTGATAATAGGAATCTTTGTAGCTTATTTTTACAGTTTTAGTAATCAATTCATCTATCAACTCTATTAATCCCAATTGATTTTTCTCTAAGCTTTTATGCGCAATTAATCTTGATGCTCTTTGCGGATTTAACAGTAAATTCAACGTCATTTCTGTGGCAGTTTCTACGGCTGAAAAAGCATCAAACTCCACTCCTAGTTTACTTTTAAAAGATTCACGAGTTCTACCGTAACCAAGAGCTCTTGGCGGAAATAGTGCTAGTTTTTTTCTCGGAATTGCAATTTCATCCACAGATATTGTTTTTAAAACTGCTTGTAAAGCTTTTCTTTCTATTTCGCCAGACACGCTTTTCACAACAGTTTGATTTCCGCCTTTTACGGCATAATTATACTCTAATCCACCGATAATTTTTACAGCAGCTTCCGTTTGAAAGCGATGTAAAAAATACAACGGAACAAACACATCTTCTAAAACTGAATACGGTTCATTTGTTTTTATATTATCCGTAGAAAAATAATTAATTGCTGTTTTTCTGATTTTTAAAAGGTTGTTTAATTCATCATAAATGTTCTCTCCATTATCCCATAAATGGGCAGAAACACTTGCACTTCCTTCAGGTCTTGCATCCGAATCTGATAAATATTTTAATCCGCTTGCAAAGGCATCCAACAAAATTTTATTTAATTGTTCTTCTTCATTTATATCATCTGTAAAATCTTGATAAGAATAGGCTACAATAACTTTATCCCAAGCACCAATTTTAGTATCATACGCATCAGAAAAATCAATTTTATCGTCCTTTAAAGTAAACTTCGGATGCGGATAATCCATCACAGAACTTCTGTTTACAGTACTTGCCGCAAAATTATGAGCGAAGCCTAACGTATGCCCAATTTCATGTGCAGACAATTGTCTAATTCTTGCCAAAGCCATTTGCAAAGCAAAATCATCATCCGCAGAATTATTTTTATAAGGTGCTTGCAACGCTTGCGCGATTAAAAAATCTTGACGTATTCTTAAACTTCCTAAACTAACATGACCTTTAATAATTTCTCCTGTTCGAGGATCAGAAATACTACCGCCATAACTCCAACCTCTTGTAGATCGATGCACCCATTGCACCATATTATAACGAACATCTAAAGGATCTGCGTCTTCTGGCAACATTTTCATTTGAAAAGCATCTTTGTAACCCGCGGCTTCAAAAGCTTGATTCCACCAACGACCACCATCTAATAATGCAGTTCTAATTGGCTCGGGAGTTCCTCTGTCTAGATAATAAATAATAGGTTCTTTTACTTCAGAAATAGGTTCATTCGGATTCACTTTTTCTAGTCGATGTCTATAAATAAAACGTTTTGTAATTGGTTCGTTTACGGGTGTTGCATAATCTAAATAAGACATTCCGTAACTTCCAGAACGTGTATCGAACTTTCTTGGTTTGTACTTATTATCGGGCAATTCTACAAAAGAATGATGTTGATGCACAGTAACCAAACTTGCATCTGGCGTTACACTCCTTATATTATATCCTTTTGGAGAACCACTAAAAGTTAGCATAACATCGAACTCAACATTTTTAGGAAACGCTTTTGTTCTTTCTATGTTAAAAGCAGATTTACTTTTATCTAAACTATAATTTCCTTGATTATTATTTGCTAAAGTTGAGGCAACACCGTGTGCATCTCGCATCAAAAAATCTGTTGCATCTACTAAATACATTCCGTTTTTTTCTTCTTTGATAACAAAACCATGTAAAACCGATTTTGCAAATGCTTCTTTTACAGATTTTACTTCTTCTATATTTTCTGTAATTGCTCTAAAGTTTTGGTTTGGCTGAATCAATAAAATTTTATTCCCAGCCTTTTTAAAATACACTACCACTCCGTCGCCTAATTGGCCGCGATCTAAACCAATATCGTTAGAGCCAATTCCTTCGGATAACGAATGCACATAAAGAAAACCTGCATCTAACGCATCAATTTGAAGAAAGATTTTATCCGTTTTATCATCATAATAAAAAGTAACATATCCTTCATACTTAGTAATTCCTTTTTCGAGATTTTTACCTGTTTTTTCGTTAAAGAATTGAGAAAATCCGCTGAAAGAAAAAGAAGTGATACAAATAAAAAGTAGTAATTTTTTCATGATAATTATATTTTCTATAAAGCTATAAAATAACTATGAACTTTAACAATTTGAAATCCTAAAAATTCATTTATCAATTATTTCACGGAGTTACACAGAGTTGCACAGAGAATTAAAATTAAACTCCGTGGATCTCTGTGTTTTTCTCAGCGAATCTTTGTGTAATCCTTTTAATATCTCTTAGCTATAAAAACATAAAATCCTAAAAATTCATTTATTTTTGTGAAACTTATGATTACACTAGACCAACTTAAAGATATAGCAACACGAATTGAGAAATTAAAATCTTATTTAGAGATTGATAAAAAGCTCATTGAAATTGCTAATGAAGAAGAAAAAACAATCAATCCTGATTTTTGGAACAATCCAAAAGAAGCGGAAATTTTTATGAAAGAACTTCGTTTCAAAAAGAAATGGGTTGAAGATTACAGAAAAGCCATCACTTTAAATGAAGACACCATTGTTTTGTTTGAATTCTATAAAGAAGGCGACGTTGAAGAAGTTGAAATGAACGAGCAATTTGAAAAAGTAAGTTCATTTTTAGAAGATATTGAATTCAAAAATATGCTTTCTGAAGAAGGGGATTCTCTTTCTGCGGTTATTCAAATTACTGCGGGTGCAGGCGGAACAGAAAGTTGTGATTGGGCAGAAATGTTGTTTAGAATGTACTCGATGTGGTCTGAAAAACAAGGTTTTAAATTAAAAACACTTAATTACCAAGCGGGAGATTCTGTAGGTATAAAAACAATTACGGTAGAAATTGAGGGCGATTATGCTTTTGGGTGGTTAAAAGGAGAAAATGGCGTTCACAGATTGGTAAGAATATCTCCTTTTGATTCCAATGCAAAACGCCACACAAGTTTTGCATCTGTATATGTGTATCCCGTTGCTGACGATTCTATTGAGATTGATATTAATCCTGCGGATATAGAAATCGTTACAGCGCGTTCTAGCGGTGCTGGTGGTCAAAATGTTAACAAAGTAGAAACGAAAGTTCAGTTGACTCACAAGCCATCCGGAATTCAGATTTCGTGTTCAAATTCACGTTCGCAACACGAAAATAGAGCAACCGCTTTGCAGATGTTAAAGTCGCAATTATATGAAATTGAGTTGCAAAAACAACAAGCTGCAAGAGATGATATTGAAGCCGGAAAAATGAAAAATGAATGGGGAAGTCAGATAAGAAATTACGTAATGCATCCTTATAAATTAGTAAAAGATGTAAGAACTGCGCACGAAACAGGAAATGTAGATGCTGTAATGGACGGAAATATCAACTCGTTTTTAAAAGCCTACTTGATGTTGAACGGGCAGAAAATTAGTAAGCAGTGAGCAGTGAGCAGTGAGCAGTGAGCAGTGAGCAGTGAGCAGTGAGCAGTGAGCAGTAAGCAGTAAGCAGTAAGCAGTGAGCAGTGAGCAGTGAGCAGTAAGCAGTAAGCAGTAAGCAGTAAGCAGTAAGCAGTAAGCAGTAAGCAGTAAGCAGTAAGCAGTAAGCAGTAAGCAGTAAGCAGTAAGCAAAACTAAAAATTTTGAACCTTAAAACTGAAATAAAATGATAAAAATATACCACAATCCACGTTGTACTAAATCGAGACAAGGTTTAGCAATTCTAGAAAATTCAGGAAAAGAGTTTGAAATTGTTAAATATTTAGATGAAATTCCGTCAGAAAAAGAATTGACAGAAATTATCAAATTATTAAACATTGCTCCTATTGATTTAGTTCGCAAAAACGAAAAAATCTGGAAAGAAAATTATAAAGGAAAAGAGTTATCAGACAAAGACATTATTGCTGCTATGATTCAAAATCCGAAGTTAATTGAGCGCCCAATTGTCATCAATAAAAATAGCGCTATTATTGGTAGACCATCAGAAAATATTCTTACTATTCTTTAGAATCTCTTTTTAAATATATTTGTTTAACTTTTATTTAACGAGTTTAAACTAAACTAATACTGAAATTTGTAGTCCTACTAAAAAATAAAACGTTTTGACTAAAAATATTCTAGTATTACTGAGCCTTATTTTATTTGTTTCACTTACTAATGCTCAAAATTCAAAATCTGAAATTTCAATTTCAGGAAAAGTAATTGACGCAATATCAAAACAACCGTTAGAATATGCAACGGTTGTTATTACTAACACAGAAACTAGTAAAATTTCTGGAGGTATTACGGATGAAAAAGGAATGTTTAGCATTCAAAGTCCGATAGGTGTTTATGAAATAAGTGTAGAATTTATTTCTTTTCAGTCTAAAAAATATCCAAAACAAGAAATTAAAAAAAATCTAGATTTAGGAACTATAATTCTTTCAGAAGATTTAAAATCTTTAGATGAAATTGTAATTATAGCCGAAAAAACAACGGTTGACATCCGTTTAGATAAAAAAGTGTTTAATATTGGTAAAGACCTTTCTATTAGAGGTGGTAACGCAAGTGATGTTTTAGGAAATGTACCGTCTGTGCAAGTTGATGTTGAAGGAACTGTAAGTTTACGTGGAAATGAAAATGTAACTATTTTAATTGATGGAAGACCAAGTGCTTTAGTTGGCATGAATGGTGCAGAAGCTTTAAGACAAATTCCTGCAGAAGCGATCGAAAAAGTAGAAGTAATAACTTCGCCGTCTGCTAGGTATGATGCCGAAGGTACTGCAGGAATTCTAAACATTATTTTAAGAAAAAATAAACTTACTGGTTTTAATGGTTCGCTGCAATTAGATTTAGGGATTCCTGAAAGAGCAGGAACTGCTTTTAATTCTAACTGGAGAACTGAAAAATGGAACTTTTTTACAAATACAGGTTTTCGTTACAATTCTACTCCGGGAAATGCTTTTAGCGATTCTAATTTTCTATCTACCAGCGCACAAAATGCGAATGTTGTTGAAAGTAGAAAGTTTGGAAGACAAGGCAGGTCTCTATTTACAAGTTTTGGTGCCGAATATTATATTTCAAAAAATTCAAGTATTATTGGAAATATTGTCTTTAACACTGGTAATGACGATGATGTAAATACAAATGACATCAGTAGGTATGATACTCAAGGCAGTATAAATGAAGCAACCTTAAGAACTGAGAGTGAAGACCAAAATGAACAACGTGTGCAATATACTATTGATTATGTAAATAATTTTGATGGTAATGGACGAAAACTATCTATCAATACTCAATATTCTACAGAAGTGCAAGATGCATTAAATAATATTACAGAAGTAGATACGCAAGTAAATATTCTAAACGATTTAGAACAAGTTATTGAAAATCAGGATGAAAACAGTGGTTTATTCCAAATTGATTATGTGCACCCTTTGGGCAAAAACATTCAATACGAAGCTGGTTACAGAGGTAATTACAGAGATATTTTTAATAGTTTTTATCTAGCAGAAAGAAAAGATTTTGTAAATAATGGCCCTTTAGTGCCAGACGTTGGTTTAAATAATTCATTTAACTACAAGGAATTTGTGAACGCAGCGTATTTACAATATGGTCAGCAGTTAGATAAAATATCTATTTTGGGTGGTTTGCGTTATGAATACACTTCAATTGAAATAGCGCAACAAACTGAAATAACCAAAGATAAAAGAAGCTATGGAAACTTATTTCCTACATTAAATCTTGGTTTAGAATTAAAAGATGGCGAGAACATGACGTTAGGCTATAATCGTAGAATAAGCAGACCACGAGGTAGAAGTTTAAATCCTTTTCCAAGTCGTTCAAGCGAAAGCAACCTGTATAGTGGTAATATAAATTTAAACCCTGTAATTACAGATGCTTTTGATCTTGGTTATCTAAAACGTTGGAATAAATTTACATTTAGCACCTCACTTTATTACAATACAAGTAAAGATAATTGGGAGAGAATACAAGAAGATACCGGAGAAATCACAGATAATGGCGACCCTATTACAAATAGATTTCCTATAAATTTATCTACAGAAGAAAAATATGGTTTAGAATTTACACTAAATTACAAACCTTTTAAAGTGTGGAATATTAACAGTGACTTTAATTTATACAAGGTTAAAAGTGATGGAGACTACACCAATCCAAAAACAAATACTACTCAAAACTTTGATTTTGAAAACATCTCTTATTTCATCCGATTAAACCAAAAAATTACGCTGCCAGGAAAAACAGATCTGCAAATCAACACAAATTACAGAGGTCCATCGCAAAATGTGCAAACTAAAAGCCAAGGTGTTTTTAGTATGGATATAGCAGCTAGTAAAGATTTATTTAATGAAAAAGCTTCTCTAAGTTTAAATTTTAGTGATGTTTTTAATAGCAGCATCAGTAGAAGAACTACTACTCTTCCTGGTTTTTTAGAACAATATTCAGAATTTCAATGGAGAGAACCGCAAATTTCAGCAAGTTTTATATATCGTTTCAATCAGAAAAAGAAAATACAAAAAAGTGGCGGAGAATATAATGGTGGTGATGGTTTTGAAGGATAATTATTTACAAGTAAAATAATGCAGTTTTAAACAAACTTGCCTAAGATAGTTGCGTTGTAATAAAAATAAAAAAAGTCAAAAAGATTTAATCGGTAAAGAATTTATGAAATATGTTCAAAAAAAATGCTCGCAAATCGCGAGCATTTTCTTTTATATTTTGTTTAAAACTACTTTCCTTCAGCAGCTTTTTTTGCTTCTTTTTTCAGCTTCATGTTTTCCCAAATTGTACCACCAATCCAGTAAGGTACTACGAATGTTAATAAAAAAATTAACAACCAAAAACCAGCTGTAAAAATAAACATAAATAAAACTAATCCTGAAAATTCTGAGAAATCTAACATTTGTTTGTTTTTATAATAGTTTTGTTACTCTCGCAAAAATAATATTTATTTTTAAATTTAACTATCAAAACTAATTATTTTTCACCAATAGTGTTTAATTTATAAAAACATTAACAACCTATATTTCTAATTAAACTACTATTTACGTCTCAAATTCACCTCTGGTTCGCGCTGTTTTTGGCTTTCTTTTTGTAAATTTGTAATCCTAAAATTACATTAAAAATGACAAAATACAGAATCGAAAAAGATACAATGGGCCAAGTTAATGTGCCTGCTGATAAATATTGGGGAGCTCAAACAGAACGCTCTAGAAATAACTTTAAAATTGGTGCTGCGGGCTCTATGCCTTTAGAAGTAATTTATGGGTTTGCATATCTTAAAAAAGCAGCTGCCTTTACAAATTGTGAGTTAGGTGTTTTAACATCCGAAAAAAGAGATTTAATTGCCGAAGTCTGTGATGAAATTTTAGCTGGTAAACATGACGATCAATTTCCTTTAGTAATTTGGCAAACTGGTTCTGGCACACAATCTAACATGAATGCAAATGAAGTAATTGCAAACAGAGCGCATGAAATTTCTGGTAAAATTATTGGTGAAGGAGAAAAAACGATTCAACCAAATGATGATGTAAATAAATCGCAATCATCAAATGACACATTTCCAACGGGAATGCATATTGCTGCTTATAAAAAAATAGTAGAAAACACAATTCCGGGTATTGAGCAATTAAGAGATACCTTAAAAGCAAAATCAGAGGCCTTTAAAGATGTTGTAAAAATTGGACGTACACATTTAATGGATGCGACTCCACTAACTTTAGGTCAGGAATTTTCTGGTTATGTGGCACAATTAAACTTTGGAGTTAAAGCTTTAAAAAATACTTTAGAGCATTTAAGTCAATTAGCTTTAGGAGGAACCGCAGTTGGTACAGGTTTAAATACACCTGCAGGTTACGACGTTTTAGTTGCAAAATATATTGCACAATTTACGGGTTTACCTTTTATTACTGCAGAAAATAAATTTGAAGCTTTAGCAGCACACGATGCTTTTGTAGAAACGCATGGCGCTTTAAAGCAAGTAGCAGTTTCTTTAAATAAAATTGCAAACGATATTAGAATGATGGCTTCTGGACCAAGATCCGGAATTGGAGAAATCATGATTCCTGCTAACGAACCAGGTTCTTCAATTATGCCAGGTAAAGTAAATCCTACACAATGCGAAGCATTAACGATGGTTTGTGCTCAAGTTATGGGTAATGATGTTGCGGTGACCATTGGCGGAACTCAAGGTCATTATGAACTAAACGTTTTTAAACCAATGATGGCAGCAAATGTTTTACAATCAGCTCAATTAATTGGGGATGCTTGTGTTTCTTTTGATGAAAATTGTGCGGCAGGAATTGAACCAAATTATACAAGAATTAAAGAATTATTGAACAATTCTTTAATGCTAGTAACAGCTTTAAATACAAAAATTGGATACTATAAAGCTGCAGAAATTGCAAACACAGCGCATGAAAACGGAACAACTTTAAAAGTAGAAGCGGTACGTTTAGGGTATGTGACTCCAGAACAATATGATGAATGGGTAAAACCAGAAGAAATGATTGGAGGGCTTAAGTAAGTAATTAAGTAGTGTTTTAGTCTACAGTTCGTAGTCGCAGTGGCAAACTTTATTTTCACTTTGCGTCTTTGCGAGAAACCAAAAAATATAAAAAATGAACAATCACGAAGAATTTATGAGTGAAGCTGTAAAAGCAGCTTTAAAAGGAATGAGCAATAATGAAGGAGGTCCTTTTGGATGTATTGTTGTAAAAAATGGGGAAATTATTGGTAGAGGAAATAACAAAGTAACTTCTACAAATGATCCTACGGCGCATGCAGAGGTTACTGCAATTAGAGATGCTTGTAAAAACGTTGGTTCTTTTCAATTAGACGGCTGTATTATTTATACTTCTTGCGAGCCTTGCCCTATGTGTTTAGGCGCAATTTATTGGGCAAGACCAGACAAAGTGTATTATGGTAGTAATCAACAAGATGCTGCCGATATTGGTTTTGATGACGAATTTATTTATAAAGAAATTCCGCTTCCTTACGAAAAAAGAAGCATTCCTTTTGAACAAGTGGGTAGAGAAATTGCTTTAGAACCTTTTATTAAATGGTCTGAAAAGCAAGATAAAATTGAATATTAAAAATGAAATCCGAAGGTAAAACTTCGGATTTTCTTTTTAAAAATAGTTGCTAATTCATCAATTTATATTTACAATTTTATATACTATGAATTCATAAAACTGTATTTTTGAACTCTCAAAATATAGCATATGACCTTGACGGATTTTAATCCCATTATTGAAACTATTGAAGAAGCGTATGAGATTCCGCATTTAAATGCAACTAGACGAATTTCGGCATTATTACCGCATGATTACCATTTAACTGATAAACGTTATCCTGTTCTATACCTGCAAGATGGTCAGAATTTATTTAATCCGATGGCACAATATGGCGATTGGGCTATAGACAAGTCTTTAGGTAAATTAGCTACAAAAGGCTTAGCTGATATTATTATTATTGCCATTAATCATGGTGAAGAAGAACGTATCAATGAATATTTACCTTATTATCACCCTCGTTTTGGAGAGGGAAAAGGAAATTTTTATATCCAATTTATGATAGAAAAATTAATACCTTATATCAACAATAAATACAGAACCTTAACTAATTTTGAAAATACTGGCATTGGCGGAAGCTCTATGGGAGGCTTAATTAGCTTGCATGCTGGTTTATCAAATCCTGGTGTTTTTGGTAAATTGATGATTTTCTCGCCAAGTTTATGGATTTCAAAAAAAATATTTGATAATACAAAATCATTTACCCCCTTAAAAGAGGCAAAAATCTATTTGTATGCTGGAGGACAAGAAAGTGAAGAACATTTACCAAATGCACAAAAATTAGGAGGCATTATTAAAGAGAAAATGATCAAAGGATATCACATAGATTTTCATTTTTCCATCAAAGAAGAAGGAAATCATTCCGAAATTCATTGGAGAAAAGAATTCCCGAAAGCTATAAAATGGCTTTTTAACAACCATCATTATGACGTATAAACACATCCAAAATATAGACACTACCAAAGATTTTATCCTGCCTTGTAAAAAAGGCGATTTAAAATTAATTCAACAATTTCTGCCAATTGAAAAACCAGATTTTGATGGGAGTTTTTTAACCTATCAATTATTATATGGTAAAACCGGAAATAGGATTTACCTAGTTGGTTTAGGTGATGAAAAAAATGCATCCCATTTAGAAAATACCTTTCAAAAATTTGCGTTTGAAACTCAGAAATATTGGGGTGAAGAAATTCAGGTTTTTTCTAATGATTTAAATGATGATGCTATTTTAAAAACTGTTATTGGTTTAGAAATGGCGCAATATGTTATTGCTGCATTTAAATCAACAAATGTAGACCAAAAGAAAATTACAACTATCTCATTTTCATCCCCAAAAAATACGGATAAAATTCTTGAGGAAGGAAGGTTTACTGGTGAAGCGATCAATAAAATAAAAGCATTAGTAGATGCACCACCAAATATTAAAACACCAGAATATTTAGGTGAATGGGCAAAAAAATCATCGAAAGAAGCTTCTTATAAGTGTACCGTTTTAAAACAAAAAGACTTAGAAAAACAGGGTTTTGATGCTGTTTTGGCCGTTGGTAAAGGAAGCGTACATCCACCAGTTGTAATCATCAATGAATACAAAGCTAAAAAAACAGATAAGTTCGATATTGCTTTGGTAGGAAAAGGAATTACGTTCGATTCTGGAGGTTTATCCATCAAACCATCTACAAATTTGCACTACATGAAAAGCGATATGGGTGGTGCTGCAGTTGTTTTAGGTGTTATAGAATTGGTTGCGAAATTAGAATTAAACATCAATATCGTTGGTATTGTTGCATCCGCAGAAAATGCTGTAGATGCAAATAGTTATAGACCTGGAGATGTGATTAATTCGTATTCTGGAAAAACGATAGAGATTATAGACACAGATGCAGAAGGTCGTTTGGTTTTAGCCGATGGTATTAATTATGCTATCAAAAAATACAATCCAGAATATTTAATTGATTTAGCAACTTTAACAGGAAGTGTCGTTAGAACTTTAGGATATTCGGCTGCAGGAATGTTTACAAAAAACCAAGAAATGGCAACCACAATGTCTGTTATTGGTTTTAAAGTGCATGAACGTGTTTGGCAATTGCCGATGTTTGAAGATTATGAAGCGGACTTGCAATCTGATATTGCTGATATAAAAAATTATAACGGCAAACCTATTGAAGGCGCCATAAATGCCGCTAAATTTTTAGAAGCTTTTACAGAAAATCACGAAAAATGGATGCATTTAGATATTGCAGGTGTTTCTTTTGGAGCATCTCCTTATGCAAAAATGAAAAGTGCTTCTGGATACGGAATTCAATTAATTACAAATTTTGTAAAAGAAAAAGCCGAGAAATAAACTCGCTGTAATTTAGCTTTGAATTCATGAATCTAAAATTCATTTTTGACTTTTATATATTTGGAAAATCGTTCAAATTTATTAAATGATTTTGAACTTCATACTTCGTGTATTCAAAGCAAAATTTAAAAATATATTTTCCTTGTAAATAAAATTGATTTTTTGTAAATTTATAAAAACTAACAATTTTATGATGTCTCAAAAACCCTTAAATTTTCTTTGCATTACCACTTATTTTAAAGGCGAACCTTTTATAGAAAGCTGCAAAGCTGATGGAAATAATGTATATCTTTTGACTAAAAAGGATTTAGAAAATGAAGCCTGGCCTTGGGAAGCTATTGATGACGTTTTTTATATTGATGAATGGAATCATAAAGATGTAGTGAAAGGAATTGCCTATAAATTTAGAACCATAAAATTTGATCATTTTGTTGCTTTAGATGATTTTGATGTAGAAAAAGTAGCACTTTTAAGAGAACACTTTCGAGTTCCTGGAATGGGACGCACGACTGCTCATTATTTTAGAGATAAGTTAGCAATGAGAATGAAGGCTAAAAGCGAAGGTGTAAATGTACCTGAGTTTACAGGGTTATTTTATAATGATGAAATTAATGATTTTGCAGAATCTGTGGCCGCTCCTTGGTTGTTAAAACCAAGAATGGAAGCTTCTGCAACCGGAATTAAAAAACTGAATTCTAAAGAGGAATTATGGCAAGTTGTGCATGCTTTAGGTGATGAAAGAGATAATTACTTAATAGAAAAATTTGCTCCTGGTGATGTTTTTCATGTCGATGGTTTAAATGTAGACGGAAAAGTAGTATTTGCCAGAGTTAGTAAATATTTAGCAACGCCTTTTGATGTTGCTCATGGAGGTGGAATTTTTAGATCTGCAACCTCTAAAATTGGTTCTGAAGTTGAAAAAGGCTTGCAAAAAATGAATGTTGACGTAATGAAAGCTTTCGGAATGCAATCTGGTGCTTCACATACAGAGTTCATTCAATCGAAAGCAACTGGGGAATTATTTTTTTTAGAAACTTCTTCTCGAGTTGGTGGAGCAAATTTAGCTGAAATGGTTGAGTTTGCTTCAGGTGTAAATCTTTGGGGTGAATGGGCAAAAATAGAAAATGCAAAAATTAGAAAAAAAACCTATGAGCTACCTACTATTCATAATAAATATGCAGGAATTGTAGTTTCTCTCAGCAGATTTGAACATCCTGATACTTCTAGTTTTACGGATGCTGAAATTGTTTGGAAAATGGATAAAGAATGGCATATAGGTATTATTGTTGTTTCTGATTCTAGCGAGCGTGTTTTGGAATTATTAGATACGTATACTGAGAGAATTGCCTCAGAATTTCATGCGAGTATTCCTGCTCCGGATAAGTCTTTGTAAATTACATATAAAAAATACAAGGTTTTTAGAACCATATAAAATTATATCAGTAAAAAACCTTCAAATTTTAAAATTTGAAGGTTTTTATATTTTGTAATTCTCAGCTTATAATCAGAAAGCAAGATTCTTATTAACTCTCAAAAAAACCAGTGCTACCTCCTACCCAAGTTTTGTCTTTATTATATTTTACACCAACCATTTCTCCTTTACTCAAACGCATTAAATTGCTAATAATTTCTGTTTTGTTCGTTTTAGAGTTATGTAATAACATCATTCTAATTTCACATTTTGCAGGCTCGTCCATTGTTTCTATAATTGGAGCGTACGCTACTTTTTCTTGTAATAAATAGTTTGATTTATTCGTAATATCATCAATCATTTTACGCGTTACATGTATTTGAACTCCTGCACCAGCAAAAGAATACAATGGTTTTAAAACATAATTTTCTAAATCTTCAGGAATCGTTTTTAACTCATTTAAATAAAATGATTTTGGTACAAATTCTCCTTTTAATAAAGGCATTGTGTATTTGCTAATTCTGTAAAACCAATTTGGATGCCCAATCCAAGTGATATCAACTTCATCTAAGAAATCGAATTCCCTTTTTAAATCATCTCTTTGAAATAACTCATCAAAAATAATTCGATTGTAAATTTTTAATACTTTTACTTCTTTGCCTTCATCATCCAAATAAAAAAGTTCACTTCCTCTTTTAATCAGTTTAGAAATACATAAAATTTTAATCCCTAATTTAGCTTCTGTTGCATAGAAATCAACAGCTGTAGCTTGTTTTTCTGGTTCTATTTCTAATAAAATTACTTGCTTCGGATCTGTTTCACCAACAATTTCTTGACGTAATAATTCAATATAATCGAGGTTGGTCATTCCGTTTATATGCTGAGAATAATTTTCCGGAATTACATTTCCAAAATGCTCGCGGTACTTTCTTCCTAATAATTCTTGAAAGAAATATAAAGAAGGAAAACCCTGCAATTCAATTAGTTTAGGAACTAAATTACCCTTTTCATCTTTACAAATACCAAAATCTAACTGAATAAACTTCGCATTTTCGTCTTCATTTGGCACAATTGTATTCTTATCAAAAAAAGCACCATTTGTTAATTCTTTAAAATTAGGCTGATTAATAGTAGCCATAATTTCAGCACAAGCTTCAATCAATTTATTTTTTAACTGTTTTGGGATAAAAGCTGGTGTTTCAGATATTTTGAACTTAGGCACATATTTAAATTCATTAATGATATCTTGAAGAAAAACTTGGTATTTTTCATCAGAAAATTGCTCATTATAAAGTTTTCTATTTTTATCGATCATCTTAAATTAAGAAAATATTGGTTCTTGAATACTGCTGATTGCTGAAGAAATAAATTTTGGTAAAATCGTTGCATAGGTCATACTAATTTTATCGGGATCATCCAATCTTTCCATCATTTGGCTGTATTTTGCTTCCCCAAAATTAGTAACTATTTTTTGCTTTGTTTCTTCCAAAGAAAAATAAACTTCCATACTTATTGGATCTGCTTCTGGATGAAACTGCGTACCAACAAATTCATTAGAAAAACGAACCGCCATAATTGCACGCTCTAATTCTACATGAGTTCTAATTTTTTCTAAACTTAAAATGGATGCACCTTGTTCTTTAAAAACTTTTAACCTTGGTTGTACCAATTGCCAATCTCTAGAATCTACGGCATAAAAAGGATCATTTAATCCTTCTAAAAGTGGATCTTTAATTCCTTTTTTAGTTTTATGAATTGGTAAAATACCAAAAGAAGTACTTTTTCTAGGTTTTATTTCTCCCAATTTAAAATAATGACACATTACCTGAAAAGAATAACAGATAAAAAACACGTGCTTTTTAGTTTCAGAATTAGAGGAATTATAATCCCAAATATTTTGCATTAATTCCAAATAGGGATTTCTCCAAATCCCCTCTTCTAAAGGACTTCCAGGACCACCGCTTGAAATATAAATATCAAAAGAAGTATCTGGTATTTCTAGTTTAGCTCTAACATTAAATACCGTAATATCGACTTTTTTAATAAAAAAATTAGCAATTTCTTTAATGCAACGCAAGCCTTGATTTGGCTCATCGTTGTTCATGTCTAAAATAGCTAATTTTAATTTTTCTTTCATCATTTAATCGAATAATTATAAACCTAAAATGGTTTGTTCTGTAATAAAATCTACTACTTTTATTAAGTCGTTTGTTTCTTCAAAAACTTTTAATTGTCTGTCTGCTCCTGTTCCGTTTTTTAATATTTCAAAAACGTATTCAACTTCTTTTCTTGAACCTAATTCATCTAAAACATCATCCACAAAGTCAACAAATTCGCGCATCAACAATTTTGTTTCAACCTCTTTTTCTAAACCAAAATCAATCATTTTTCCGTCAATTCCATAACGCCCAGCTCGCCATTTATTTTCATTAATTAGCGCTCTATGATAATTCATAAAGTTAAGATTTTGAGATCTTAGTTTGTGTAATTTAGCAACTAAAGCTTGAATTAATGCTGCAATACAAATAGTTTCATCTACCGTTAGTGGAACGTCACAAATTCGTACTTCTATCGTTGGAAAAACTGGATGAATACGAA
Source organism: Polaribacter glomeratus (assembly GCF_002954665.1). Lineage (GTDB taxonomy): Bacteria > Bacteroidota > Bacteroidia > Flavobacteriales > Flavobacteriaceae > Polaribacter > Polaribacter glomeratus. The sequence goes on from NZ_MSCM01000001.1 coordinate 1,338,070, forward strand.
TATCCCACCATATTTTTTTAGGATTATCAATACATTTCGTCTTCACTAAAAGGTTTACATAATTTTCATATTGGGCATAACTATTAAAAACTCCTGGAATGCCCGTTCTTGGAAACTTATCAAAAACTTTAGATCTAAAAGATTTAAAACCAGTATTTCTACCTTCCCAAAAAGGTGAATTTGTAGACAAAGCATACAAATGTGGTAAAAAATAACGCATCGCATTTACTAAGTGCATCGCCATATTTTTATCTTCCATACCCACATGAACATGCAAACCAAAAATTAAATTAGATCTTGCGGTGTCTTGCAATTCATCAATAATTTCATGGTAACGTGGATTTGGAGTAATCAATTGGGTTTCCCATTTAGAAAATGGATGTGTTCCTGCAGCTCCGATTTTATATCCCAATTCGCCTGCAAACGTTGAAATAGATTTACGTAAATGAGTTATTTGTTCTCTAGCATCTTGAATGTCGTTACAAATATTTGTACCAACTTCTACAACCGCTTGATGCATTTCTGCCTTAACTTGGTCATTTAGAACTTTTGATGCATTCATTACAATTTGTTGATCGTGAGATACCAACTCCCTTGTAATAGGGTCAATTACTTGATATTCTTCTTCTATACCTAATGTAAATTTCATAGTGAAAAGGTTAATTTAACTAATTAAAAGATTCGCAATTTAATTTTTAAAATTTACTTTTTAGTCGATTTAGTTTTTTCAACTACTTTTTTAGCTGTTGTTTTCTTTACTTCGGCTTTTTTAACAGGAGCCTTTTTAACTACTACTTTCTTAGCAGCTACTTTTTTTACAACTGGCTTTTCTGTAACAATTTGATCTGTAACAAAAGAACCCCAAGTAAGGTTCATTTGCCCTTTTTTGTATTGTTTCGCTTTTTCAATTGCCATGTTCGCAGCATTTTCTACAATCCATTCAAAGTTTTCTGCTCCAACAGAATTGATATCTGCATCTGGTGCAGGGTTGCAAAAATCAATTGCATAAGGAATACCATCTTTTACAGCAAATTCTACCGTATTAAAATCATAACCTAAAGCTTTATTTAAACGGATACAATACTCATGCACAGTATCTAATATTTTTTGATCTACAGGTTCGCCGTCTAAAACATAACGCAAATGATGAGGATTTCTAGGCTCATATTGCATAATATGTACATTATCAGTTCCTAAAACATAACATCTAAAGTACTCTTTAAAGTTAATTTCTTCTTGTAACATCATTACTAAATGTTCCGTTTCACCATGTTTTTGCCATAAATCTTCAGGATTCTCAACTCTATAAACACTTTTCCATCCACCACCATCGTGAGGTTTCATATATGCTGGAAAACCAACTGTATCGAACATTTTATCCCAATTAAAAGGGAATTTCATATTTCTAAAAGAATTTTCGTCTGTGTCTGGTGGTCTTTGTGATGATGGCAAAATAAAAGTTTTTGGTACAGGTACTCCTACTTTTTCTGCCAATGCATTATTAAAAAACTTCTCATCGGCACTCCACCAAAACGGGTTGTTTATAACCGCTGTTCCTGTAATTGCAGCATTCTTTAAAAAAGCTCTGTAAAATGGCACATCTTGCGATATTCTATCTATAATAACCGCATACTCATCAGATTTTGCTTGCTCTACAGTTTCAATTAATACTGCTTCAGCCATCATATCTTTGATGCCTTCTGCTGCTATTTTTTGATTAACTCTGTCTATAAAAGCTTGTGGAAAAGTGTTTTCTTGTCCAAATAAAATTCCTATTTTTCTCATAATAATTATTTGATTTTTGTTGTTGTTGTTGTTGTTGTTGTTGTTTTAAATTTGTGATAAATAATGAGGAAACATTTCTCTCCAAATTGGCCAATCGTGTTCTGCCCATTTGCGCTCATCAAACCAAAAAGGTATATTTTTATCCGTCAGTATTTTAGCTAATATTTGGTTTGCTTCTAAGCAAATATCCCAATCACTTGTTCCTAAAATAATTTTCATATTCCATAAATCTGGATGATTGCTTCCTGGTAAAAAATCTACAGGATTGTTAAAAAATACATTGTCATCATAATAGCCGTCTAGAAAAGATTTTATATCAAAAGAACCGCTTAAACTAAACATGTGGCTTACTCTTTCTGGATGTTTAAATGCAAAATTTGCTGCATGATAACCACCAAAACTTACGCCAGCAATTGCTACTTTTTGGATTCCTCTATCATGGCAAATAGGATTTACTACTTCATCCATAATAAATTGATCATACCACATATGATTTTTAACACGATCTGCAGGATGAATTCCTTTATCATACCAACTTAATTCGTTGATAGAATCCGGACAATATATTTGCACTAAACCTTCCTCCAAAAACCATTTTGCAGATTCAATTAGTTTCATGTTTTTACATTCAAAAAAACGCCCCATCGTTGTTGGAAATAAAACTAAAGGATAGCCTGCATGACCAAAAACCAACATTTCAATATCTTTGCCTAATGTTGGTGAATACCATTTATTATAATCTTCTTTCAATCTATAAATATTAAATTAATTTCAAAATTTTTAAAGCGCAAAATTACACAATTTCAATGATTTAGATAAAAAATAATAAAATTTAAAAACTTAATTTTTTACAATTGCAAGTCACTAAAAAATGTTATAAATAGCGTTCTTTTACAACATTTAAATGATGTATTTGATGTCCAGAAAATAAATAGCCCAAAGCTCTAACAGACATTTTATTTCCAGAACCCATACCTATTCTTAACAATGCTTCTTCCGAAAAACTTCTAAAAAGCAATATAGTACTTTTTCTTAAAACTTCCATTTCGTATAACAAATCGGTATAATCTCTGTCATCCATATTTGCATTCTCCACAAAAAGATCATGATCAAAACCGGGTAAAGAAGTCTTATCATTTCTTGCAAAACACATCGCTCTGTAATTAAAAACACGTTCGGTATCAATAACATGCTGAATCACTTCTTTTATTGTCCATTTGCCTTCAGCATATGCGAAATTTTGTTTTTCTAAAGGAATATTATTTAAAACGTTTTCAAACTCTTTTTGAGAATCAATTAAATTATCAATAATCGATTTTTTATTTTCTTCAATACCTTTAATATATTGTTTATAATAAGGTGCGTATTCGTTTTCTGGAATCATTTAAATAGATTTATGTATGTTTGTTAAAATTAATTTAATCATTTTTTATGACCAAATTATTTACCAATATAAAAGAATTAATTCAAATTAGGGATGCTTCTATTCAGAAAGTTTCTGGAAAAGAAATGGGCGTTTTACCAACTTTAAAAAATGCATTTTTATTGATTGAAAACGGTTTGATTAAAGATTTTGGTTTGATGCAAAAAATGCCAACTTTTACTTCGGATGAAACGATTGATTGTGCTGGTAAAATGATCTTGCCAACTTGGTGCGATTCTCATACGCACATTGTATTTGCTGGCAATAGAGAACAAGAGTTTGTAGATAGAATTAATGGTTTGTCTTATGAAGAAATTGCTAATAATGGAGGTGGAATTTTAAATTCAGCTAAAAAATTACAAGCAACTTCAGAAGCCGATTTATACACTCAATCTGCTAAAAGATTGGAAGAAGTTATTGCCTTAGGAACGGGCGCTATTGAGATAAAATCTGGTTATGGCTTAACGTTGGATGCGGAACTTAAAATGTTACGAGTTATCAAAAAACTTAAAGAAAATTACAACATTCCTATCAAAGCAACTTTTTTAGGAGCACATGCAATTCCGTCTGAATTTAAAAACAATAAAGAAGGATACATCAACTTAATTATTGATGAAATGTTGCCCAAAATTGCTGCTGAAAATTTGGCTGATTTTGTAGATGCTTTTTGTGAAGTCGGTTATTTTTCTGTGGATGATACAGATCGAATATTAACTGCTGCTAAAAAATATCATTTAATTCCTAAAGTACATGTTAATCAATTTAATAGTATTGGCGGCATTGCTATTTCTACAAAACACAAAGCGCTATCTGTGGATCATTTAGAGGTTTTAACGGATGAAGATTTAACAGATTTAAAAGCATCCGAAACCATGCCTGTTGCGCTTCCCTCCTGTTCTTTTTTTTTGGGAATTCCGTATACATCAGTACGTAAAATTATAGCAGCGAATTTACCGTTGGCTTTGGCAACAGATTACAATCCTGGTTCTACACCATCTGGAAACATGAACTTTGTAGTTGCAACTGCGTGTATAAAAATGAAAATGACACCAGAAGAGGCTATCAATGCAGCAACAATTAACGGCGCTTTTGCAATGAATGTATCCAACGAAGTTGGAAGTATTACAAAGGGAAAACTAGCAAATTTTATCATTACTAAAGAAATACCTTCTTACGGATTTATTCCCTACAGTTTTGGATCTAATTTAATTGATGAAATTTATATTAACGGAAATAAATTTTAATGCTTTTTAAAACAATCTCAAAAATCAAATTTCTTTTAAGATCTTCAAATCAACATGGAGTTCATTCGCCTTTTGTCTACAATTTTATTACCAAAGGATTGTATTCAAAAGAAATTAATAACAACAATATTAGTGAATACGCTGAACTTAAAAAACTCTCTAAAAAAGAGCAAAAAGTATTCTCAAAAATTATAGCATATTTTAAGATTAATGCAGTTTATTTTGATTTTAACTCATTAGAAAATGATTCAAATATCGATTTTAAATTACTATATATAAGTGAATTAAACTACAATATCTTTTTAAAAAATGATTCTAACTATTTTGTAGTTATAAATAAGATTCATAAAAATAAAAATGTTAATTCAATTTGGCGCAAACTAATTAGAAACAAAAAAGCAACAGTAACAATTGATCTATTTTATTTTGGTTTAGTTTTCTTTAGAAAAGAACAAGTTAAAGAACATTTTAATATAAGAGTTTAAAACTTTGTAACTTTGCTACTTTACAAACTTTGAAACTTATTTAAATGAAAATATACACAAAAACTGGTGATGCAGGAACAACCGCACTATTTGGTGGTACGAGAGTAAAAAAATACAATTTACGCATAGAAAGTTACGGTACAGTAGATGAATTAAACTCATATATCGGTTTAATTAAAGATCAAGAAATTAGCAATACGATAAAAGATTCTTTGTTGAAAATTCAGAATGAATTGTTCACATTAGGCAGTATGTTAGCAACTCCGCCAGATAAAGAAACCTTAAAAAACGGAAAAGAGCGATTAAACATCCCTAAAGTTGATGAAAATTCTATTCTTTATTTAGAAAATGAAATTGATAAAATGGATGCAGAACTTCCTCAAATGACTCATTTTATTTTGCCTGGAGGACATCAAGCTGTGTCATTTTGTCACATTGCAAGATGCGTTTGCAGACGAGCAGAACGTTTATCTGTAGAACTAAATGACCACGAAACTTTGAATAATGACATTTTAAAATATTTAAACCGCCTTTCTGACTTTCTTTTTGTGTTGGCACGAAAGTTGTCTAAAGACCTACTAATGGAGGAAATCAAGTGGATTCCTGAGAAAAAATAATGAAGTTCTTTTTTTATTGATATTATATTTCTTAAAAAAGACTTGCGTAATTGAGTAAAAAAATTATTTTTGCACAAAATTAAACAATAAGAAATGTATTGGACATTAGAATTAGCATCTTATTTAGCAGATGCACCTTGGCCAGCAACCAAAGACGAATTAATAGATTATGCAATTAGAACTGGTTCTCCATTAGAAGTAGTAGAAAACCTACAAGATATGGAAGATGAAGGTGATGCATATGATTCAATTGTTGAAATTTGGCCAGATTATCCTACCGAAGATGATTACCTTTGGAACGAGGATGAATACTAAATAAAAATATAAAAAGTCTCTAAGGGGGCTTTTTTTTTTGTTTTCTTTTTAGAAAGTAAAAGATATTTTTTTCAAGCTTTTTAAAAACTTGATATACAGTAAAATAATAAAGCTAATCAATTTAGCTTCTAAACCATTTAATACAATGAGCATTTTAAATTCAGTTATAAAACTTTTTGTGGGTGATAAACAACAAAAAGATTTAAAAATTTTACAACCAATAGTTGAAGCTGTAAGAAAATTTGAGTCAGAAATTTCTAAACTTTCTCACGATGAATTAAGGGCAAAAACGCAAGAGTTTAAAAACAAAATTAAAGCGGCTACAAAAGTATTTGATGATAAAATCACAGCTTTAGAAATAGAAGCTAAAAATGCGGATATTGATAGACAAGAAGATATTTACGCAGAAATCGATACTTTAAAAGATGAAGCATACAAAGTTTCTGAAGAGACCTTATTAAAAATAATGCCAGAAGCATTTGCTGTAATCAAGGAAACAGAAAAACGTTTTGTAGAAAATAAAGAAATTGAGGTTACTGCCACTCCATTTGATAGAGAAATTTCTGGAGAAAGAGACCATGTTTCTTTAGAAGGCGAAAAGGCTTTTTGGGCCAATTCTTGGGATGCTGCCGGTAAGCCAGTTGTTTGGGACATGGTTCCTTACGATGTTCAATTAATTGGTGGTTCTGTTTTACATCAAGGTAAAATTGCAGAAATGATGACTGGTGAAGGTAAAACCTTGGTTTCTACGCTACCCGTTTATTTAAATGCTTTAACAGGAAATGGAGTTCACCTAGTTACAGTAAATGATTATTTGGCAAAACGTGATAAAGCTTGGATGGGACCTATTTTTGAGTTTCATGGTTTATCTACAGATTGTATCGATTATCATCAACCAAATTCTGATGCGCGTAGAAAAGCATACAATGCAGATATTACATACGGAACAAATAACGAATTCGGATTTGATTATTTGCGTGATAATATGGCTAGTTCTAAAGACGATTTAGTTCAAAGACCACCAAATTATGCAATTATTGATGAAGTAGATTCTGTTTTAATTGACGATGCTAGAACTCCGTTAATAATTTCAGGACCTGTACCTCAAGGAGACAGACACGAATTTAACGAGTTAAAACCCTTAGTTGCAGATTTAGTTTTACTACAAAGCAAACATTTAATAAGTGTTTTAGCAGAAGCTAAAAAGTTAATTGCAGACGGAAATACGAAAGATGGTGGTTTCCAATTGTTAAGAGTTTACAGAGGTTTACCAAAAAACAAAGCCTTAATTAAATTTTTATCGCAAGAAGGTAACAAACAAATTTTACAAAAAACAGAAAATTATTATATGGCAGACAACAACAAGTTGATGCCAGAAGTAGACGAAGATTTACTGTTTGTTGTTGAAGAAAAAAATAATCAAATTGATTTAACTGATAAAGGAATTGCTCATTTATCAGAAAAAACAGAAAACGATAATTTCTTTGTATTACCAGATATTGGTGTAAAAATAGGGGAAATTGATACTGCTGATACTACATCCGAAGAAAAAGCTTCTCAAAAGCAAGAACTTTACAACGATTTTAGTATCAAAAGTGAGCGTATTCACACTATGAATCAACTTTTAAAAGCATATACTGTTTTTGAAAAAGATGTTGAATATGTGGTGATGGATAATAAAGTAATGATTGTTGATGAACAAACAGGACGTATCATGGATGGTCGTCGTTATTCTGATGGTTTACACCAAGCAATTGAAGCAAAAGAAAATTGTAAAATTGAAGATGCTACTCAAACTTTTGCTACGGTAACTTTACAGAATTACTTTAGAATGTACAGAAAGCTTTCTGGAATGACAGGAACTGCAGTTACAGAAGCGGGTGAATTATGGGAAATTTACAAATTAGATGTTGTAGAAATTCCTACTAATAAACCTATCCAAAGAGATGATCAAGAGGATTTAGTTTATAAAACGGCTCGTGAAAAATACAATGCTGTTATTGAAAATATTGTAAAATTGGTTGAACAAAAAAGACCAGTTTTAGTCGGTACAACTTCTGTAGAAATATCAGAATTATTAGGTAGAATGTTACAAATGCGTAAAATTCCACATAATATTTTAAATGCAAAATTACACAAACGTGAAGCTGATGTTGTTGCAGAAGCTGGTAAACCTGGTGTTGTTACCATTGCAACAAACATGGCAGGACGTGGAACGGATATTAAGTTAACCGAAGAAGTTAAAAAAGCAGGTGGTTTAGCAATTATTGGTACAGAAAGACATGATTCTAGACGTGTAGACAGACAGTTAAGAGGACGTGCAGGAAGACAAGGTGATGTTGGGTCAACGCAATTTTATGTTGGTTTAGATGATAACTTAATGCGTCTTTTTGGTTCTGAAAGAATTGCCAAAATGATGGATAGAATGGGTTTAAAAGAAGGTGAAGTAATTCAGCATTCTATGATTACAAAATCTATTGAAAGAGCGCAAAAGAAAGTTGAAGAAAACAACTTTGGTATCAGAAAACGTTTATTAGAATATGATGATATCATGAATGCACAACGTTCTTTTGTATATAAAAGAAGACGTAATGCTTTAGATGGTAAACGTTTACAAGTTGATATTGCAAATATGATTTTTGACACTTGTGAATCTATCATCAACGGTAATAAAGGTGCAAAAGATTTTCAGAATTTTGAATTTGAATTGATCCGTTTTTCTTCAATGACTTCTCCTTTTACCAAAGAGGAATTTGAAAAATTATCAGAAAGAGAATTAGCTGATAAATTATATGATATTGTATCTAAACATTACAAAACTAAAATTGAAAGAAATGCTGTTTTAGCTTTCCCAGTAATTAAGGATGTATTTGAAAATGAAGGCGATAAATATGAACGGATTGTAGTTCCTTTTACAGATGGTACAAAATCATTACAAGTTGTAACCAACTTAAAAGAGGCGTATGAAAGTGAAGGAAAGAGCTTAGTTACAGATTTTGAAAAGAACATTACATTAGCAATTATTGATGAAAACTGGAAAGATCATTTACGTAAAATGGATGAATTAAAACATTCGGTGCAAAATGCATCTTATGAGCAAAAAGATCCTTTATTGGTTTATAAATTTGAAGCTTTCGAATTGTTTAAGAAAACTGTTGATGAAATTAATAAAGAGGTTTTATCATTCTTGTTTAAAGGTGAATTGCCTGCACAAGATAGAAATCAAATTTCTGAAGCTAGAAGTCAAAAAAGAGAACGTTTAAATACCAGCAAAGCTGATGTTCAAAACTCTACAGAACAAGCGATTCAAAACTCTAGAAAACAACAGCAAGAACCTGTTGAAACTATTGTTAGAGACCAGCCTAAAATTGGTAGAAATGAAAAAGTTAGTATCAAGAACGTAATGAGTGGAGAGCAAAAAGATGTGAAATTTAAACAAGCGATTCCTTTAATTGAAAAAGGGGAATGGGTAATTGTTAACAATTAATCTTCATAATAGTAAAGAGTTCTCGATACAATTTTTCAAAAAAAAGAAAAATTATTTGAACTGATAAATTCTCTAAAAATAAAAAAATCCGTTTAGAAATTTCTAAACGGATTTTTTAGTTTTATAATTAGTTACGATTCTACTCTTTCACAAATTTTGTAGTATAAATTCCTTCTTGAAAAAATATTCTAATAATATAAAGTCCACTAGATAAATCTTCAATATGTAAACTTTCAAAACTTGTATTAAAATTACCTATCCTTTTTCCTAACACTGAATAAATTTCTACTTTTTTAACCGTTAATAAAGGGGAATTTATCTTTAAACTCTTTTTAGCAGGATTTGGTAAAATTTGAACAAACTGTGCAAAATCATACTTCTCAGCTTGCAAAGTGCAATTATTTCCTACCGTATAAGAAAAATATTTTGTCACGGCTAAACCTCCTGCAAAAGCGAACTTACAAGCGTAACTTATGGTTTGCCAGTTGGTTACACCACTAATTGTTTTAGAAAACTTTTTTCCTGAAACGACACTCATTGATGCTTCAGAAAACGGAGTTTGTCTCCATAAATAAGCGACTACACTCGTTTTATCTGCATCTAAAAGCTCAAACGTAATTGTAACATCTGTTCCATTCGTCACAAATCCATAGGTATACCCTACCGAAAAAGAGCCTTGTGTAGCGGCACTTTCTAAACCAGCGCATTCTGAATTCGTATTTGCTAAAGTGGTCGCTTGCAATGTTACTGGATTATTTGAAGCTAAATTTCCAGAAAGATCTCTAGCCGTTATCGAAAATGAATATAAAGTTTCTGGAGTTAAGCCACTTAAAATATACGATTTTTGAAGTCCCGAATCTCCGTTTACAACTTTTGAAGTTGTACCATATGATATATCATACATTACTTTACCAGAATCATCTGTAGCATTTAATAAAAACTCAACACTAGAGGAAGTTATATTTCCAAGAGAAGCAGTAAAATTTTCTGGCGCTGCTTCATCAGAATTACTACCAGTACAACCTGTTCCTACAACGTAACTAAAATATTTTGTAACAGCCAAACCACCTGAATAAGCAAATTTACAAGCATAACTAATTGTTGTACCCGCTGTTAAACCACTAATGGTTTTAGAAAAAGTTAAACCAGATACTTGATCCATTTGGATTTCAGAAAATGGAGTTTGTTTCCATAAATAAGCAATCACTCCGGCTTTATTGGTGTCTAATAATTTAAATGTAATGGTTACACTTGTGCCTACAGTTTCAAAAGTTACTTCATAGCCTTCTGAAAAACTTCCTTGCTGCGCATCCGTTGATATTTCTGAACATCGCTTTTCTTCCATTACTGAAACAGCAACTACTGCAGAAGTGCTTTTAGCACCCAAATTATCTGTTGCTTCTGCTGTAAGTTGATGATTTCCAATACTTGCTCCGTTCCAAACAAAATTAAATGGTGCAGTTATATCTTCCCCTAATTTTGTTGCTCCATCAAAAAATTCGACTACTGTAACAGAACCATCTAGATCACTTGCAATTGTATTTATGGTAATGGCAACTCCTTCTTTAATTGATGAACCATCGCTAGGCGAAGTAATTGAAATTGTTGGACTTAGATTTCCTGATTCTGAAACCAAAATTAAAACTTCATCAAAATCGCTATAAGTACCATCACTGACCGTTAATTTACACTTATAAACACCATCTTCAAGGTTAGAAACATTTGGTGATGCGATTGTTTTACTATCAAAGTTTATAATTGACGGTCCGTATATCTGCATCCAATTATAAGTAATCGTCTCGCCTTCTGGATCATTACTTAAAGAACCATTTAAAGTTGCTACTGTTGCTGGTAAAACTACAGAAACATTTTCTCCTGCATTTGCAACAGGTGGCGTAAAACTCAACGGACTTTTGTAAGAAAAAGTGATTCTTCCTAAATTAAATTCTCCACTTTCGATAAACAATCTTAAAACATGTTCTCCTTTTGTTAATTCAATATCCGCAGCAGTATTTGTACTCCAATTTTCCCAGCCATTCGAATTTGGTACAACTATACTTGGACTTATTTTTTTTCCTTCTATTTCAAAATAGAAAGGTCCTCCTCCACTAGAATTTCCCGAAGCTGCTCTATAACTCAAATCATACAAACCAGCCGTTTCAGCATTAATTGTATACTCCATCCATTCTCCAGCGCCTGTCCATCCAACAGTGGCTCCTTCGCCATTTACGATAATAGCATCCACATTTTCTTCTATCCTAAAATCTCCATTATTTCCAACAGAGTTGTCTATATATGCTATGTTTTGACCCTTTCCTCCTTCAAATTTATCGTAAAATCCAGCATCGAAAGTTCCTGGAATAGCAATTGGTATTCCTGAATAAGATACTTGCTCACCAATTTGAACATTCACAATATTTGTTACATTAAATTGTTCATCAATAAATATTTTTGCATAAAAACCATGCACCCCTAAAGTAAGATTCGCTGCTTTTAACTGATAAGGAGCAGTTGCATCTTCACCAATTAAAGTGGAACCATCATAAAATGCTACTTTAGTACTACTATTTCCTGATATTGCCGCAGATAAATTTACACTTCCGTTTGGAAAAGCCTGCGTAAAATCCGAAGATAAAACACCAGAAGCATCGATATCTCTATTGGTTTTCATTTGATTAGCAGGCACTACTAATTGAAATCCATCAGAAAAAGTTACCGTAATTTCTACATCGGAATAATTATGCGCAACATACGTAGTTTCTCCATTTTGTTTAAATACAGCAGTAATAGGATAATTTGCCGTAATTGTTGCATCAATAACCCCCATTGCATTTACTGAATGCAACCAATGATAGGTTTGTGCATCAGAAATACCAAACTTTAAATTTCTCTCTGGATATGCGTTGTATAAATTAACCGCTTCTTGTGGATTTGTGAAGGATAAATATTTCCAATATGTATCATGCCATAAATTATCATTATCCTCTCTGCTCAAAACACCTGTATTTGAGGAAATTTCGCTCCAAAGTTTTTTAGAATATTCTTGATTGTGTCCTAAATAAAAAGATCCTGCGTGAATAGGATACATTTCGATTCCATAAGAAGCTGCAATATCCGAAGTCCAGAATGTACCATTATCCGAAGAATTACCCCAAACTCTAGAAACTAAACTGTATTGTTGGTTTGCTCTAAAATTACGATCATAGACATCAAACCAATATTCTTCAACAGCAGTTTGTTCTGTGGTATAAATGTAAATTCCTAAATCTCTAATCGTATTATTCTCGGTTATTGTTCCCCAATGAATTAATGAAGAGGCAAATTGCATACTTTCTGATGTTGATTCTTGATCATTTCCTTGTGGAAAAGTTGCAAAACCATTCGCCCAACTATGACCAGCATACGGACTAAAATTTCTTAGAAAAGGAAATTGTGTGTCATTTCTATCATAAGAAGCGGCATCACGAATTAAAGTATTAATCATTTCGCCCCATTTTAATGCCCAACCTGGTTCAAATTGTTCCATAAAAGCAGCGGCATGAATAAAATATCCCCAATGAAAATGATGATCGTTTAAGTTACTATCTTGTCCGTGACCTGCGGGATATCCCAACATTGCAGACCAAGTACTATTATAATAAAACAAGAAAGCAACTTCTCCTGATTCATGGGTTAACCAATCTTCTAATCTTTTTTTTACCGTTGCAATCATTTTATTTCTTGCTTCAACATCACCTGTTTGATCTGCAATTCTGGCAGTTTGAATTAAGCGATTCATAACTTGACCTTCATTATAAGAATCGGTCCAAGTTGCTAAGCCATCATTTTCAATTTGAGAAATTTTAGTATCTAATTCAGATGGACTAAAACCAGCACTGTAATTTGCTAAATAAGGAATTGTAGGTAAAATACCTTTGTACGTGTTTTCTACTATAAAACTATTGCCCTCTAACATTTTTAATTCTCCTCTAACAGAACTATAAGATAAATTACTTGGCGTAGCTGAATTAGAAGCTAAATTAGACCATTGATGCGGCAACAAACCTATTAACATATTTGAATTTGCACCTTCTTTTACATTTGTATCCACCAAAAAAGTAGTTATAACTTTAGCGTTACTTTCGTTGTAACTCCAAGATGTTGTTGTATTTGCAGGAAATACATACGCATATTTTTTTAAGTCTTGAGCCGTAGAACTAACATTACTTGTATGTATTGGCAACATTGCCATAGACCAATAGTCTTTGCCATTTAAGGCTGATGTATATATGTTACCTGATTTTACCCAAGAACTTCCTGTTGGTGCATAAAAAACAAAATCGGCTCCACTAGCAGCATTTTCTATAATTAAAAGCTCGTTATTTATGCTTGCTGAACCCGCGTTTACCTTAATCTCAACAATATCATCGGCATCTTTTTCAAAATATAAAAAAGGCATTCCGATACCTGCTGTAGCTTTTAATTCGTGTGTACTGTCTTTCCAGTTCATGGTTACTGTCCAATCTGAATAATCAGAAACAGTTGTTTTTGTGGTTGATAAACCTGATAGTTTTATTTCAATTGGCGCAGAATCACCAATAACTCCCCAAGGAATATAGGTAACAATTAAACCTGTATTTGTAGTTTTTAAAGTCATCGGATAATTAAACAAATTATCTGCATGATTTTCTTTGACTAACTTAGACCACCAATCATTTGTTGGTACTGGTTTTCCTAAAGCATTACCACTTAATTGAGGTGTACCTGAAGGATATCCATTTCTTCCGGCAGAATCTGAACCAGGAAAAGTATTTGTAAAACTACCACTACCAACTTGTGTAGTTTGAGAAGTTATTGCTATTGAAAAAGCAAGAAAAAGAAAACTTAGGACAGAGACTTTAAATTTTTGTTTTATCAAAATATGTTTTTTGATAAAAATATAATTATTAACCGATTTAAAGTAAAAACCGACCAATACAAGAACAATACAATGTAAAAAATAACTATTCTTTAAAGAAATGAATAAAAGAAATCCGTTTAGAAATTTCTAAACGGATATTTACAATTTATATTGATTTCTGACTACTCAGAATTTAAAATTTAATCGAATTTAGTATTCATTTTTAAGTAATCTAAAAACTCTCTTTTTGTGTCTTTTTCTTTGAATTTACCTCCAAATTCTGCGGTAACCGTAGAACTTTCAATATCTTTAATTCCTCTTGAATTTACACACAAATGTTTGGCATCAATTACACAAGCAACATCTTGTGTACCCAAAGCTTCTTGCATTGCTTGCACAACTTGCATGGTTAAACGCTCTTGAACTTGAGGTCTTTTAGAAAAATACTCTACAATTCTGTTCATTTTTGATAAACCAATTACTTTTCCATCAGAAATATAGGCAACGTGTGCTCTACCAATAATTGGCAATAAGTGATGTTCGCAAGTAGAATACACAACAATGTTTTTTTCTACCAACATTTCGCCATAGCTGTAGTTGTTTTCAAAAGTTGATGGTTTTGGCATATTTTTAGGATTCAATCCCATAAATATTTCATTTACAAATGCTTTTGCAACTCTTTTTGGAGTTCCTTGTAAACTATCGTCTGTTAAATCCATCCCTAAAGTGTTTAAAATATCTCTAACACTTTCTTCGATTTTTTTAATTTTTTGTTCATCAGAAATATCAAAAGCATCTGGTCTTATCGGGTTTTGTGCCGAAGTTCCCACATGGTTTTCTCCTATTTCGTTAATTCTTTCGTCATTCATTTTGCTACTCAATTCAAACATTTCATTCGTTATTAAAGTGCAAATTTACGAGTTTGCAACGTATTATTTTAATTTACCAATCAATAAAAATTATAAAACTATAACTTAATATCAGTTTAACTTATTTACTAATTCTGATAACGAACATTCTATCTGATCTCCAGAAATCATGTTTTTTAAGGTGAAAACGTCATTTTCTAAGCTAGAAACTACAAATTCTATTTCTCTGCTCGTAACGTATTTCCATTGTCGCTTTTGCTGCTTGTTACTTTCACCTAAATCAGGATAAAACTCTGATTTTATATTATTTTCTCTTAACGCTTTTAAGGCCTTCATTTTAAATAAATCTGTTGAAGCGTCAAAATTTAAGAAAATAACTTTTGGTTTTGGGTTATCGACAGCTTTAAACAAGCCTAATTCTTCTAAAACTAAATAAATTCTGTCTAATCCAAAAGAAATACCCACTCCAGAAACATCATTTAAACCAAAGATACCTGTTAAATCATCATATCTTCCACCACCACCAATTGAGCCCATATTTACACCTTTTGGCGCTGATACTTCAAAAATTGCGCCTGTATAATAATTTAAGCCTCTTGCAAGTGTTACATCAACCTCTAAATTAGCAGATGTTAAGCCCAAAGAATCAACCGCATTTATTACAAAACGTAACTCTTCTACTCCATTTTTTCCTTCTTCGGATGTTTGCAACATTCCTTCTAAAGAAGCTAGTTTATCTAAATTTGAACCCGTAAAATTAAATAGAGGTTGCACTTTTTCAATCGCTTCTTCTGTAATTCCTTTTGATAACATTTCTTTTACAACGCCATCTTTCCCTATTTTATCTAGCTTATCTAAAGCAACTGTAAAATCGATTAATTTATCTTGAGCGCCAATAACTTCTGCAATTCCTGATAAGATTTTTCTATTATTAATTTTGATTGTAGTTTTATGTAAACCTAGTTTAGTAAAAACAGTATCGTATAATTGAATAAATTCTACTTCTTGCCACAAAGATGTACTACCAACAACATCTGCATCGCATTGAAAAAATTCTCTAAAACGTCCTTTTTGCGGTCTGTCTGCTCTCCAAACGGGCTGCACTTGATAGCGTTTAAAAGGAAACGTAATTTCGTTTTGATGTTGTACAACGTATCTTGCAAAAGGCACCGTTAAATCGTAACGAAGTGCTTTTTCTGATATTTGAGACGTTACTTTTAAACTATCTTTTTCTGATAATAATTTTTCATCAGCCTTGGCTAAATAATCTCCAGAATTTAAAATCTTAAAAATCAATCGATCACCTTCTTCGCCATATTTACCCATTAAAGTTTCTGAATTTTCAAAACTAGGAGTTTCTATTGGTTGAAATCCGAAAGTTTCAAAAGAAGCTTTAATCGCATTCATGATATACGTTCTGTTTGCTACTTCTGTTGGCGAAAAATCTCTTGTTCCTTTAGGTATGCTTGGTTTCATTTATTGGTTTTTAGTTTTTAGTTTTTAGTTTTAGTACTTACACTTAAAGCTAATCACTTAAAATTTAACACTTGCAATTTTAAATTGCGCGTGCAAATATCGTGAAAATGAGATGAAATTACTGAGTAGAATCTTTTTTATTTATCCGCTTTAGCATGAATAATGTTGCATTTAACTCAAACCCAAGCAACAAAATAATTGCATTTAACCAAACAAATAACATTAAAATTAATAAGGTACCAATAGAACCATAAAGTTGATTGTATTGTGCAAATTTAACAACGTAAATACCAAATAAGTAAAAGGTAAATAGTGATAAAATAGTAGTTAGAATTGCGCCAGCAGAAAAGAATTTAATCGCTTTTACTTGTTTTGTTCCAAATCTAAATAATATTGCAACTGTAGTAAAAATCATGATTAAAAATAAAATATTTTTACCGTAGAAAAAGAAATTTAAATCTTCGTTATTTAGCCAACCTTTATCGTTCATTTTTACGAGGGCTACTTCATATAAAATTACTAAAGTTACTGTTATAATTAAAAAAAATGATATTAATAAAGAAACTGCTAATGAAATTAAATACGCTCTAAAAACATTACGATTATCGCTAACATGATACGAGTATTCGAAACCTCCAAAAATAGCATTGATACCGTTTGTCATTAAAAAAATAGAGCCTAAAAATCCGAAGGATAACAAACCACCGTATTGGTTATTTGTAATATCAATTAAAACAGAATCAACAGATTCAAAGGTTTGAGGCGGCAAAACATCTTTGATAAATGAAAATAATCCTTCGGGAAAACCGTCTATTGGGATGTACGGAATTAACGTTAAAATAAATAGCATAAAAGGGAAAATTGCCATAAAAAAGCTAAAAGCAATTCCGCCAGCTCGCGATGTTAAAGCGCCTCTAATGATACCAATACCATACATTTCTAGAACGTCATACAGAGACATTCCTTCTAAACCTGGTATTTTTATTTGTTTTCCAAATTTTACCAATAAATTTAAAATTGGTACTTTAGAGATGTTTTTTTCTATTTCTTTTGTCATTAATTAAGTGGCATAGTTAATCAATATTAACTTTATTTAAATTTAAAAATATTTCTTTAAAAATTATATTTCGATCCTTATTTGCTAAAGAATCTTTTAAAAATATAAAATCTGCACCAACCGCTAAGCTTGCCAAAAGACCATAATTCTCATTAAAAACTAAGGTTCTATTATGGCTTGTAACTTTTTTAGTTTGATACATTTTAAACTCTAAGCTTTTAGATTTATACGTGTTTTCTTGAACCAAAAAAGTATCCATATCGGTTATTAGAAAATCACGATTAAGATTATACTTCAAATCTATACTTTTAATAGCATCTTGAGAGTCTTGATATTTAAAAATCTGTAAATCAGCTATTTTATTGGTATTCAATTTTAATTTTTGAATGCTATCATTTTGTAAAGAATACCTAAAAACTGAAATATTATTTTGCTCACTTTGACAAGAAAAAATAATACATACCACTAAAATCAAACAAAATTTTATACTTTTCATTCTATATTTATTTTATAAGCTACTAAAAGTCCTGTAATATTTTCTTTACTAAACCTTGCTCCTTTTAAACTATTTTTCTCTGGATGAAGATTAAAATTAAAAGCTGTTCTAAAATCTGATTTGTCCAGATTACTATTATCAAAAACGGCTTGTTTTAAATCACAATTATCAAAAATTGAACCAAATAAAACAGTTTCTGTAAAATCGACTGCTTCTAAATTGCAATTTGTAAATTTTGTGTTTTTTATTTTTAATTGATAAAATGATGAGAAATTTAACTGACAATCTTTAAACGAAAACTGTAATAAAAATGCATCACATTCATTAAATTTTACACCCAATAATTTACAATTAACAAACTGTACATCTTTAAAAGCAGTATGTTTTACAATAGCATTGCTTAAATTACAATCTTTAAATATACACGATACAAACTGGATGTTTAAAGTGTTAATTAATTCAAAATTACAGTTTGTAAATGTACAATTATCATACTCTCCTTTTTTGATTTTTGTTTTTCTAAAATCTATCTTTATGAATTCTTCGCTTTCAAAATAATCGTCCATATTTTTTATTCTAAATTTTAAACATGAAATTTTATAGCGCTTTCAAACTCAAATCCATATTGTAAACGGAATGTGTTAATGCACCCGATGAAATAAAATCAACACCACACTCTGCATATTTTCTAATGGTTTCTTCGTTAATTCCGCCAGAAGATTCTGTTAAACACGCATCACCAATTAACGCAACTGCTTTTTTTGTGTCTTCATAATTAAAATTATCAATCAAAATTCTATAAACACCTTTATTGGTTAAGATTTCCTTAATTTCTGCTAAACTTCTGGCTTCTACAATTATCTTAATATCAAGATTTTTTTCTGTTAAATACTTTTTAGTTTTTGTAATTGCAGCTGTAATTCCGCCTGCAAAATCGATATGATTATCTTTAATCATCACCATATCATACAAGGCAAAACGGTGATTTTCTCCACCTCCAATTCTAACTGCCCATTTTTCTAAAGCTCTAATTCCTGGCGTTGTTTTTCTAGTATCTAAAACTTTGGTTTTGGTTCCTTTTAACAAATCAGCAAAAAAAGCAGTTTTCGTTGCAATTGCACTCATTCTTTGCATCGCATTTAAAACCAATCGCTCTGCCATTAAAATGGATTGAGATTTACCAGAAACATGAAAAACAATATCACCATATTTTACTTTTTCGCCATCATTTATAAAAGTTTCTACTTGTAAACCTGCATCCACATATTTAAAAACTTGTTTTGCAAATTCAACTCCGGCAATAATTCCATTATCTTTTACCAATAATTTTGCTGTACCTTTTGCATCCGCAGGAATACATGAAAGTGATGTATGATCGCCATTACCAACATCTTCTCTAATAGCATTTTTTATAATTAGGTCTAATTCGTTGTTAAATTGTTCTTTTGATATCATGTTTTTTTATTCTGATGTAAAAATAGGGATGATTTTCAACTTTTTGTCCGTTCAAGCTAATTTATGTTTTAAAAACTGATAAATTTGTAATGCTTAAAGATAGTATAATCGAGAAAACAATTAGTTCTCAACTGCGCTAGAACAGACATAAAAAAATGAAAATTAAATTACTTACCATAGGAAAAACGGATAACAAACAGTTAATTAAATTAATTGATGAATATCAAAATCGTTTAAAACATTATATAAAGTTTGAGTTAGAAATTATTCCTGATATTAAAAATGTTAAGAATTTAAGCGAAATACAGCAAAAAGAAAAAGAAGGTGAATTGATTTTATCAAAACTACAAAATACAGATGAATTAATTTTGTTAGATGATAAAGGCAAACACTACACATCTATTGAGTTTTCTACCTATTTACAAAAAAAAATGAACTCAGGAATAAAACAATTAGTTTTGGTAATTGGCGGTCCTTATGGTTTTTCTGATGCAGTTTATAGTAAATCTCAAGGAAAAATTTCCTTATCAAAAATGACATTTTCGCATCAAATGATTCGTCTTTTTATTGTTGAACAATTGTACAGAGGTTTTACTATTTTAAAGAATGAGCCTTATCATCACGAATAAGCAAAAATATTTTTTAAGTGTTTTTTCTCTTTAAATACTCTTGAGGCGAATATGTGGTTACTTTTTTAAAAGCGATATAAAACGGATTGTAAGAAGCAAAACCTGATTTATATGCCAAAGACTCTAGTGTTTCTGTATTTAAAAAATTTTCTTTTATCATCAAAATAGCATCTTGTATTCTAGCATTTGTTCTGTATTCTGAAAAAGAAATTTTTGAATGGTATTTAAATAAATACACAATATGGCTTGTAGGAACTCCTAATTTTTCGGCAACGTCACTTTGTGACATTTTTGGATTACGAAAAATTAGTTTTTCTTTACTTAATAAATCGACTTCTTTACTATAACTCTCTATATTGGCTCTAATATTTTCTTGTAATCTTTGATCTTGATCGCTTTTAGTAGTGTTCGTTTCAAATACCCAATTATTATTTTGAACTAACACAGGCACTTTTTCTTCAATTAAAGGGCCATTAAATTTTAATAAGGTACTATTCAATATTGGCAATCCATATAATATTTCTGGAGAAATTAAAATTTTAAAAAAGATAAATACCCAAAAAAGTAATCCAAAAATAGCCAACGATTTTCCTGAAACACTAATTCCGTTATTAAATTCTTTATAGATAGAGGCAAGTAGCGATAGAGCACAAAGTGCATTAATAATAGAAAAATATATTGTCCAATTTTTTATTAAATTAAAATGCTCAGTATTTAAAAGTAAATTTTTTCTGAACCATATTTTCTTAATAAGTAATTTAAAAGTTATTATTAAGTAAAATAGTATAAATATTGCTACAAAAAAGAAATTGGTCATGGGTCCAAAATGAAAGATAACAGTGTTATCTAAGGTTTCAATTGAATTAATAAGAAATAGAAATACAATAAAAATAAGATGCTTTAAATCTTTGAAGCTAAAAGATTTAACTTGTATTGTTAAGTATTTATAATACAAATAAAAACAAGGAATTAATACTAAATAAAATATTGAATAAGAACCAGTTACTGGTTTTAAAATAGATTGCAAACCTAAATAATAAGTACCATGAACGAAAAAACGATAAGAAATTACACCTATAATTATTATTAAAAAAAAATTACAAAAAGGATTTGATCTGTAAGACCTTAGCAATAAAGCCAACGTAACGAAACCTATAATAGCGGTAATTAAAAATATGAATGTTTCTATCAAAATAGTTTCATTACTTAAACTCAAATATAATTAAAATTGATTGTTTTCTTTAAAAATAACTCACTGAATCATTAAAACTCTTACTGATTTAACTAAAAAAGCAACAATACACATGTTCGCATACAACAACGTAACATTATTTTTTTTATATTAGATTAATAATAAAAATTATTTTTTTATTTAATAACAACTAACCAAATTACATTTTTTTAATATACCTGTTAATATAAAATTTTAGTAAAAATAAAATAGTAACTATTTAACTTTGGGGGAAGCTAAAATAAACTTACTTAAATTTTCATTAAAACTAATATTGACAGGTTATATTTTGATTAAAAAGTTTTTCTTTTCTGTCTTAAAGGCTTTAATCATATTTTTTAATCAGTTTTAATTTCTTAAAATGGTTCTTTAAAACTATACTTTAATTGAGTTCTAAATAAAATATTTCTGAAAAGCGAAATCACTCGATCTTAAAGATAACTCAAATTACACAAAAACGACTTCTTATTACTTTGAATCTTTTAAAGTGAATTCCCTTTTAATTTATAGTAAAATGAGTAACTTATTGTTGTTCTAAAAATTTATTACGCTTACTTAGATTATTAAAAAAGTTAGAATTTTTAAATTCTTAAAAATCTATGAAATTCGTGTCTTATCTTTTGTAACTTTGAATCGTTAAATTATCAACAAAAAAAAATGAAACTTGTTTTTGCTACCAATAATCTTAATAAACTTGCAGAAGTGCAAAAAATGCTACCAAGCTCAATTGAATTACTTAGTTTAAATGACATTAATTGTTTTGATGAAGTTGAGGAAACCGAAATAACTTTAGAAGGAAATGCAAAACTAAAAGCCAATTACATTTCACAAAAATTTGGTTACAATTGTTTTGCTGATGATACTGGTTTAGAAGTAGAAAGTTTAGATGGGAAACCAGGTGTTTATTCTGCACGTTTTGCTGGTGAACCTAGTAATTCTGAAAATAATATGCAGAAATTAATGTGTGAATTAGAACACAAAACCAACAGAAAAGCACAATTTAGAACTGCTATTTGTTTAAATATAGGTGAGAATCAATATTTATTTGAAGGAGTCTGTAAAGGAGAAATTTTAACAAAAAAACAAGGTAAAAAAGGCTTTGGCTATGATCCTATTTTTGAACCTGAAGGATATAAAATTTCTTTTGCAGAAATGTCATCCTTAGAAAAAAATAAAATTTCTCATAGAGGAATTGCAATTCAGAAATTAGTTGAATTTTTGAATAAATATTAAAGTTAGGTGCTGGTTTTACAAAACCTAATAATTATTTATGAAACAAACAAATTACACAAAACACTTTATTATTTTATCCGTTTTCACGGTGATTTTGTTTTTTGTAAATGTAAGTTTGGGTTCTGTTTCAATTCCGTTTAAAGATATATTTACCTCACTAACTGGCGGAATTCCTGCCAAAGAAAGTTGGGAAACAATTATTATAAATTTTAGATTGCCAAAAGCAATTACGGCAGTTTTAGTGGGTTCTGGTTTGTCTATTTGTGGTTTATTAATGCAAACACTTTTTAGAAATCCTTTGGCAGGGCCATTTGTTTTGGGTATTTCGTCTGGAGCAAGTTTAGGCGTTGCCTTGTTAATTTTAGGTTCATCCATTTTTGGCGGCTTTTTACTAAGTGCATCAGCGGCAAGCTTATCATTGCCTATCGCAGCAAGTTTAGGTGCTTTTTTAGTATTATCGGCAGTAATTATAGCGGCAAACAAAGTTAGAAACACCATGTCAATTTTAATTATTGGTTTAATGTTTGGTAGTTTAACATCTGCAATTATAAGTGTTTTAGCTTATTTTTCTGAAGCGGCTCAAATTCAACAATATTTATTTTGGAGTTTTGGAAGTTTGGGTAATTTAAGTTGGAATGAAATTAGCATTTTTGCTATCATTTATTTTATAGGAATTACAGGAACAATAGTAGTTATTAAACCATTAAATAGTTTTTTATTAGGTGAAAATTATGCAAAAAGCTTAGGAATCAATATTAAAAAAAGTAGAAATATTATTTTGCTAATTACAAGTTTATTAACAGGTGTAATTACTGCTTTTTCTGGTCCAATTGCTTTTGTTGGTTTGGCTGTGCCTCATATTGCACGTATGCTTTTTACAACTTCTAATCATAAAATATTACTACCTGCAACAGCAATTATTGGCGCAATCGTATTGTTAATTTGTGATTCGATTGCTCAATTACCAACCAGCGAATTTACATTACCAATAAACGCAATTACATCTCTTTTTGGCGCTCCTGTTGTTATATGGTTGCTCATCAGAAAAAAGAAGATATTTATTTAGCAAGATAAAGTTACAAGACAAACAATATAATATTTACACAAATAAACAAGCACCCGATTAAACAGTCAAACAAAAATATCGTTCTTAAAACCGATAACTTATCGATAGGTTATCAGTCAAAAAAAGCACAAAACATTGTGGCTTCTAGCATTGATATATCTATTGAAAAAGGAAAATTAGTTATTGTTTTAGGTAAAAACGGAATTGGAAAATCAACATTATTAAGAACTATAGCCAAAGTTCAAGAACCTTTAAACGGAACAATTTTTATCAAAAATAAAAGTTTAGAAACCTATAAGCATCAAGAATTAGCAACTTGTTTAAGCATGGTTTTAACAGAAAGACTTCCAGAAAGTCAATTAACCGTTTTTGAACTTGTTGCGTTTGGCAGACAACCTTACACAAATTGGATTGATAAATTATCTGCTGTTGATTTAGAAAAAATAACTTGGGCTATTGATGAAACTGAAATAAATCACCTAAAAAACAAACGTTTTTATGAACTTAGTGATGGTCAGTTGCAAAGAGTATTAATTGCAAGAGCTTTAGCACAAGATACAGAAATTATTATTTTAGATGAGCCAACGGCACATTTAGATCTACATCATACCATCAAAATTTTTTCTTTGCTTAAAAATTTGGTTGCAAAAACTTCCAAAACAATTATCATGTCTTCTCATGAAGTTAATTTGTCAATTAAATTTGCAGATGAGATTATTCTTTTTACGGATCTTAAAATATGTAATGGATCTCCGTTAGAACTAATTAAAAAAAATGCTTTCGACAACTTATTTCCTAAAGAAATTGTTAATTTTAACAGAAATTTACAACAGTTTATAATAAACAAAAAGTAATTTTGAGGATATAGTAAATTTTCTTACTTTTAAATTATCAGTAAAACCAAATTAAACACTTTATTAATCGATGAAAAAAATACTTTATATTGCTAGTGCATTGGCTTTTATAGCCTGTGGTGCTAGTAAAGATGCATCAAAAGAAGATGCAAATGTAGATCAAGCAGCTAAATATGCTGCTACAATTACAGCCAAAGAGTTAAGTGAGCATTTATACATTTATGCTTCGGATGAGTTTGAGGGTAGAGAAACTGGTGAGCCAGGACAAAAAAAAGCTATTGAATATTTAAAAAAACAATATGTTTCATTAAAAATTCCTTCTCCTATTTCAAAAGATGATTACTTTCAAGAAGTTCCGTTAATGAAGCAAGAAAATCCAGAAATCAACTTTACTGTTGGTGATAAAAGTTTTAAAATAGGTGATGATTTAGTTTCCGTTTTAGATGGTAGTGATGCTACAATAACCGAGAGTGAGATTATTTATGTTGGTTTTGGTATTGAAAACGAAAAATACTCTAACTATAAAGATATTGATGTTAAAGACAAAGTTGTTTTAATTAAAGAAGGAGAACCAAAAATTGGAGATTCTTATATGATATCTGGAACAAATGAAAGTTCTAAATGGTCTACAAGAGAGCAATACGGTGCAAAAAGAGAGGTTGCAATTGCTAAAGGAGCAAAAGCAATTTTATTCTTTAGTCCAGAGATTTACCCAATGATTTCTGAACAATATGGTAAAAGTAGTAGTAGAATGTCGTTAAAGAATAATAAAGAGAGTGATAAAATGTTTTACTTTTTTGTTAACGCATCCATGGCTAAAACTATTTTACCTACTATAGATACAGATTCTGAATCTAAAGCAATAAAAACACCTATTAGTTTTACATATAAAGAAAGATCTAAAGAATTTACATCAGAAAATGTGGTTGCATTTATAAAAGGAACAGAAAAACCAGACGAAATTCTTGTAATTTCTGCACATTTAGATCATGAAGGCATTAAAGATGGTGAAATTTATAATGGTGCAGATGATGATGGTTCTGGAACTGTAGCTTTATTAGAAATTGCAGAAGCATTTAAAATGGCTTCAAATGCGGGTAAAGGACCAAAACGTTCTATCTTATTTTTACATGTAACAGGTGAAGAAAAAGGTCTTTTAGGTTCTAGCCACTATACAGATATTGATCCTATTTTTCCTCTAGAAAATACAATAGCAGATCTTAATGTTGATATGATTGGTAGAACTGATCCTGAAAGAAAAAGCGAAAACAGAAACTATATTTATTTAATTGGTAGCGATAAATTAAGCACAGAATTACATACTGTATCTGAAGAAGTTAATAAAAAATATACCAATATAGAATTAGATTATACATATAATGACGAAAATGATCCTAACCGATTTTACTACAGATCTGACCATTATAACTTTGCAAAAAATAATGTTCCTGTAATATTTTATTTTAATGGCACACACGATGATTATCATCAACCAAGTGATACACCAGATAAAATTGAATATGATTTATTAGAAAATAGAACACGTTTAGTTTTTCATACAGCTTGGGAATTAGCTAACAGAGAAAATAGAATTGTTGTAGATAAAGCAGAAAAAAAGGAATAATAAAACGTTATAAATAGATTAAAAACCTCACAATTAGTGAGGTTTTTACTTTATAAATAAATTAACTTTAACAAAAATTTAGAGTTTTTTGCTCTAAACTATAAGTAATTTTGAACAAATAGTAACTTCTAACAACTATTAAATACATTTAAATAAATGAAAAAAATACTTTATGTAGCGAGTGCCTTGGCTTTTATAGCTTGTGGTTCTAGCAAATTAGCGTCTAAAGAAAACGATGTAAACGTAGATCAAGCTACTAAATATGGAGCTTCTATTACTGCGGAAGACTTAAAAACTCACTTATTTATTTATGCTTCGGATGAATTTGAAGGAAGAAATACAGGTGAACCTGGACAAAAAAAGGCAGTTGAATATTTAAAAAACTTTTATGTAACTCAAAAAATTGAGTCTGCTATTGGTGGTGATGATTATTTTCAAGAAGTACCAGCAGAATGGTTAAACAAAAATACACGACGCGGAAACTTAAAAGACTCAGAAAATGTTGTTGCTTTTATAAAAGGAACAGAAAAACCTGATGAAATTGTAGTAATTTCTGCACATTTAGATCATGAAGGTATTAAAGATGGTAAAATTTATAATGGCGCTGATGATGATGGTTCTGGTACTGTTGCACTTTTAGAAATTGCACAAGCATTTAAAATGGCCGCTGATGAAGGTAAAGGTCCAAAACGTTCTATCTTATTTTTACATGTTACTGGTGAAGAAAAAGGTTTATTAGGTTCTAAATATTATACAGAAAACCCTTTATTTCCGCTTGCAAATACTGTTTGCGACTTAAATATTGATATGGTTGGTAGAACAGATCCTAAAAGAAAAAGCGAAAACAGAAACTATATTTATTTAATTGGTAGTGATAAATTAAGTACCGAATTACATACTATTTCTGAAGAAGTCAATAAAAAATACACAAATATAGAATTAGATTATACGTATAATGATGAAAATGATCCTAACAGATTCTATTACAGATCTGATCATTACAACTTTGCAAAACACAACATTCCTATTATTTTCTATTTTAATGGTACCCATGACGATTATCATAAACCAACGGATACGCCTGAAAAAATTGAATATGATTTACTAGAAAACAGAACACGCTTGGTTTTTTATACGGCTTGGGAAGTTGCAAATAGAGAAACGAGAATTATTGCTGATAAAGCTGTAGTTAAAAAAGAAACTGAATAATAAATTACTAATATTACAATATTTAAAAACCTCACAAATGTGAGGTTTTTTTATCTTAATAAACTGCTTAAAATACAGTTAACTATTAATAGAGCTGAACTTAAATAGAGAAACCAATTTAACCATCCTATTTTATTGAACTCTATTTGATTTTCAACTAAGTTAACAAAAAATAATTATAGCCAGTTACAGAAGTAAAAGCCATTATAAAGTAGAACTGAAAAATAATTTAGAGTACGTTTTAACTAAAAGGTTAAATGGTAATAAAACTAAAATTGTGTAATGTATACTGTATAAAATGTGTTGGTAAAAAAGATAAACTTACCTTCCGCCTCTTCCTGAACGCATTTCACGAAACTCTACCATTTTATCAGAAATAATATCTTGATATGCGGTTTTAGTAACCTCTTTTCCTTTTGATGGAATATCGATTTTTATTTTACCAGAGGTATTTAATACCAATTCGGAACATAGAAAAGTAGTCTTATCATAACTTACTTCTAAAATTAAACCAGGAAGACCCCAGAACTCTTGTGGGCCATGACTAACAGGAATTTGTATAGAATACCAAGCTTCTATTGCAGTGTAAATTATAGAATTGGCTGTATCTCCTTCCTTTTTTTCTCTACTACTAAGTTTATCCCAAGAAAAAGAATACCAAGTTAACTCTTCCATAGGTATCATAGCAGTCGCTTTTAAGCAAACATAATCGCCTATCATTTTTGTATCGTCTCCTAACTTCCAATCTATTGGCTGTAATTTGTCTTTAACTAAGAAATCTTTACCGTAAAATTCTTGACTCTGAATTTGGGTATCTGTTGCTATATTTTTATATTGATCACCTGGAGTAAAATATTTACCCCAAGAATCTGTAGCCCCAGAAATTGCATCTATTTTATCATCTTCTTTAAAAAAAGATTCTTGACTGTTAAAGGTAAGAGTATAGGTTTTTTCTAACCTATTTTTCATCCTAGCTTCAATTTGCTTTTTTTGAACTTCAGTTAATTTTGCGCCCCAATTACCTAAATCCATTTTTGTTTTAGAAATATAAGTAGCTTTTCCTTGAAATTCTTTACTTAAATTAGGTGTGTTTTTAGGCTGATCATTATTCTTAATAATTAATGATAAAAATAAAAAGCTAAGTGTAAAATAGAAAGTTTTCATAGGTTTGGTTTATAATTGTCTAACAAACTTAAATAAATATTAGACAAAATACTTATTTAAGAAAAGAATTAACATATATTTATTATTTATGCTTTTCTAAAAAACTAGTCAAGCTGTTTCATTTCTTCGTCATAAAACTCACCTGCTTTGTTCATTAAATCAGCTAGTTCAGTTGCAATATCTTCTTCGTTTTCTCCTGTTAAATCTTCAAACCATTCTATTTCATCATCTTTTAAGTTGATTAAAAAACGAGGGAACTCTGTGTGTAACACAAAAACATCTTCAGGGAAATTGCTGTTATCAGCTAGTAAAAATTTAGGTAAGTCCATTTTATTTATTTGTTAATTTTTAACACGAATTCAGGAGTTTTAATCTGTTAGAGTTCTTGAATTCGATACTTTTTTGTACTATTATTTTTTGCACACTACTAAAAACTTGGCGTTATTCGCCATTCTCTTTTATCAACCTTAAAGTTAAATAATTAAATCTGATAAACAATAAAATAGACGCCATTGTTAATCCTGCTAATACACCTAACCAAATACCAAAACTACCGTACATTTCTTCTTTTCCAAGAAAGTAAGAAATAGGAAAACCTACAACCCAATAAGAAATAAACGTAAGAATTGTTGGTATTTTAACGTCTTGTAAACCTCGTAAAGCTCCTAAAACTACAACTTGTATGCTATCTGATATTTGAAAAAATGCAGCTGCAATTAATAATTTTGAAGCTATCGAAATAACTTCCATATTGTCTTCATAGTTAACCTTATCATTTAAATCTACATAAATACTTGGTAAGCTTTTGTGGAAAACAAAAAACAGAATTGCAAAAACTGTCGCTAAAATCAATCCGAGAAAAAAAATTGAGAATGCAATTCTACGTAATTCTTTAAAATTTTGCAATCCTTTTTGATTGCCAACTCTAATCATAGAAGCAACACTTAAACCCATAGCAACCATAAATGTCATGGAAGATAAATTTAATGCTATTTGATTTGCTGCTTGCGGATTTTTACCTAATAGACCACTTAACCAAATTGCTGATGTAAAAATAGCTACTTCAAAGAACATCTGCATTGCACTTAAAGAACCTAAATTAACAATTTTTTTTATCGTTAAAGTATCTAAAACAAAGAATTTAATGTTTTTTACAATTTGTGCAGATCGCTCTTTATAACGCAATAAAAACCATAGATAAAAAACCATTACTATTCTAGATACAAGTGTACCATAAGCTGCACCAACAATGCCCATTTCTGGAAAACCTAACTTACCAAATATTAAAACGTAATTTAAAAATATGTTTATAATATTGGCCAGTAAAGCTGCATACATTGGGTATTTTGTCATAGACATACCGTCACTAAATTGCTTTATTGCTTGAAAAATAACTAACGGAATTAGAGAAAATGCTACCAAATCTAAATACGGAATTGCTAATTCCACCACTTCTTTTGGCTGTTTCATTAAATACATTAATGGTTTCGAAAAATAAATTCCTAAAAACAAGGCAATTCCTAAAACGGTGCATAAAAACAATCCGTTTTTATAGGTAGATCTGGCTTGCTGAATATTATCGGACGAATCTGCTTCTGCAATTAAAGGAGTAATTGCTGTAGAAAAACCGATTCCTATAGACATGGCGATAAACATAAAGCTGTTTCCCAGAGAAACCGCTGCTAATTCTGCAGTTCCTAATTGCCCAACCATAATATTATCAATAAAAACCACAAAAGTATGACCTAACATTCCTAACATTACAGGTGCTGCAAGTTTCCAATTGTATTTAAATTCTGATGTATATTGAGTAATATTCACTTTTATTTTTTATTTCGGTCTGCAAAAGTACAAATTTGAAACGCTAAAAAATAAGTAAAACAACCAATTTTATAAACGAATTTTAACAAGTAAATTTAAATTTAAAGGCCAAATAAAAGTAAAAATAATTAGTAACCAAATAGAATATTAAAACAATATATAAACTGCTATCAGCATAAAAACAACAATTTGAGTCCATTTTAAATACAAACCAATGTTTTTATTCTCTTTAATTTTTGCTGATATAACTCCTGCTAAAATAGCAATTATAGAAAAAATAATGAGTGAAACCAACATAAAAAGCAACCCTAAAACATAAAACTGAATTACGGTAGAAAGACTATCCGAAAACAGAAATCCTGGAAAAAAAGCTAAAAAGAAAATTGACACCTTCGGATTTAGAACATTCATAATAAATCCTTGTTTAAATAGTTGTAGCGTAGTTTTTTGCGCTATATTTTCTTCAGACAAAATAATAGAAGCATCCGATTTATAAACTTTAAAAGCCAAGTATACCAAATAAATTGAACCAAATAATTTAACTGCAAAAAATAAATTTTTAGATTCATTTATAATTGCAGAAACTCCAAAAGCTAACAAAGTTGTATGAAGTAAACAACCAGAGATTAAGCCGTAAACAGTTGCTAAGCCAAATTTTTTGCCATTTACAATACTTTGTGTTAACACAAAAATATTGTCTGGTCCAGGTGAAATTGCTAAAATAACAGTTGCAAAAGCAAAAGACAAAAGGGTTTCTATCATCATTGTAAAAGTAGACATTTTCGATTATTTAGGTTGATAAAAAAGCTATCCTTATTTGCTGATTTTTTTATGTATTTAAATCATAAAATCCAAAATTTTCTATTGATTATTTTAATCAAAACAAGTATTCAATAAAAATATTGTTTAGTGTAAATAGTTAAAAATTAAACAAAAAATTGATTCTTCCCTTGTAAATTTCTTATATTTGTAAAGAAATTTGATAGCTAATTAATCTGGTAAAAGCACAAAGTAATTAGCAAATTAATATTTTTTATTTCATCTATTTTTTTTCTAAAAATCCTTTTAAAATAAGATGATTAGCGTAAAATAGAGAAACTTAAAAGCTAAGAATATTTGTTAATTAGTAAAAAATATTTTTTTTATTTAACTTTTAAAAATTTAATATTGATGAGTTTTTTAATCATTTTTGCTACTTTCTGGGGAATGGAATTTATGGCTTGGTTTACGCATAAATATGTAATGCATGGTTTTCTATGGAATTTACATTTAGATCATCACGTGCCAAATAGAGAAACATTTTTTGAGAAAAATGATGCCTTTTTCTTAATTTATGCCATTCCGTCTTGGTTGTGTATTATGCTAGGTTCAATGTTTGCCGCATGGACAATTATGTATATCGGTTTTGGAATTTTATCGTACGGTATCGCTTATTTTTTAGTGCATGAAGTATTTATTCATCAACGATTAAAGTGGTTTAGAAATAGTGACAACACCTATTTAAGAGCAATCCGTAGAGCACACAAAATACACCACAAGCATATGGGTAAAGAAGAAGGAGAATGTTTTGGGATGCTAATTGTACCTTTTAAATACTTAAAACAAGAACTTAAAAAAACAAGTGCTTAATGAAAAAAGCAATTATTGTTGGTTCTGGAATTGCAGGAATTGCAACAGCAATTCGATTACAAAACAAAGGATACGCAGTTAAAGTTCTTGAAAAAAATTCGTATCCTGGCGGAAAACTCACGCAACTTCATGGTAACGGATTTAGATTTGATGCTGGTCCTTCGCTTTTTACAATGCCAAATTTAGTTACCGAACTTTTTGAAATTTCTGGTAAAAATCCCTCTGATTATTTTAAGTATGAAAAACTTGATATACTTTGTAATTATTTTTATGAAGACGGAACACGTATTTCTGCAAATGCAGATATAAATACTTTTGCTAATGAAATTGAAACTAAAACAACTGATTCTGCTAAACAAGTAAAAAAACACCTCGAAAAAAGTGCATTTATTTATAAAGCTACCGAAGCACAATTTTTAAGTAAATCGCTTCATAAGATAAGCTCATTTCTATCCTTCTCTACATTGCTTTCTCTTTTTAAACTTCCTTTTTTGAATATTTTTAGTTCGATGAATCAAGTAAATCAAAAAGCATTTAAAGATTCTAAAACAATACGAATCTTTAATAGATATGCCACTTATAATGGTTCTAATCCATACAAAGCTCCTGGCATTTTAAATATTATTCCTCATTTAGAGTTTGGATTAGGCGCATATTTACCAAAAGGAGGCATGCACGAAATTACAAATAGCTTGGTAAAACTGGCAAAAGAAATCGGAGTGCAATTCCACTTTAATGAAGAAGTAACTGCCATTGAAACAAAAAATAATTTGGCGCAAAGCGTTGTTACAAAATCAGGCTCCTATGCTGGTGATATTGTTGTATGCAATGCAGATATTCATACTGTGTATGAAAAATTAATTCCATCAGCAAAAAAACTAGCAGAAGTTGATAAACAAGAACGATCTAGCTCTGCACTTATTTTTTATTGGGGAATTGGCAAAGAATTTGCTGAATTAGATGTGCATAATATTTTATTTACAGAAGATTATAAAACTGAATTTGATTATCTTTTTGAATCCAAGACGATATACAAAGACCCCACTATTTACATCAATATAACTAGTAAACAGATAAAAGGTGATGCACCCAAACATAAAGAAAATTGGTTTGTAATGATAAACGTACCATCGGTTTATGAACAAGATTGGGAAAATATGATTGCAGAAGCAAGAAAAAATATTTTAATTAAAATTTCTAGAATTTTAAACCAAGATATTGAAAGTCTTATCGAATTTGAAGAACAATTAACGCCTCAACTTATCCAAGATAAAACAAATTCATTTAAAGGTTCTTTGTACGGAACGTCTAGTAATAATCGGTTTTCGGCATTTTTTCGTCACAAAAATTTCTCTAATGAATATAAAAATCTCTTTTTCTGTGGTGGAAGTGTACATCCTGGTGGCGGAATTCCATTGGCACTTTCTTCAGCAAAAATAATTGATAAATTTATAAAATGATGAAAAAAATCTCCACTGAAAATAGATGGATCGGGCTTTTGCTTTTGTTCTATTTTTTTGGGTTACTAGGCATGTCTTTACCGCAATTTCGAGATTTCTTTTTACCGTTTACACCACTAAACTTACTACTTACTTTACTAGTTTTTTATAAAGTTAACAAAGATTTTAGCAGCAATTTTATACTGCTTTCATGTATTGTTTTTTTTATCGGATATACAGTAGAAGTAATCGGAATTGCTACAGGTGTTCTCTTCGGAAATTATGCTTATGGAAATTCTCTTGGATTCAAAGTTTTTGAAACTCCAATAGTTATTGGTGTAAATTGGCTTTTTCTAGCACTTAGCACTTACGGAATTGTACAATTTTTTACTAAAAAAACATTCTGGCTTATTATTCTTCCCCCATTATTAATGACATGTTTAGATTTTTTGGTGGAACCTGTAGCTATGAAATTAGACTTTTGGAGTTGGGAAAATGATACCATTCCATTACAAAATTATGTAATGTGGTTTGTGACAAGCATCTTTATTCATGGATTAATTCACTTTTTTCGTCCTAAAATAAACACTAAAATTAGCTTGATCATTATTGGATCACAGATTGTGTTTTTCGGAGTTTTAAATTTTGTGCTTTAATAGATATTTTAAAAACTACGTTCTATTTTAGGTGTAATTAAAGTTAACAATTATATGTTTTCTAAAATTGCTTTGTTTATTCTTTTTACCAAACCAGGACCTTCATAAATGAAACCAGTATAAATTTGAACTAAATCAGCGCCAGCTTTTATTTTTTCTAAAGCATCATTTTCTGAGTGAATACCTCCTACTCCAATTATTGGAAAAGATTTATTAGATTTCTCTGACAAATATTTAATAACCTTTGTACTCTGATTTTTAATTGGCTGACCACTAACACCTCCATTACCAATTTCTTCTAAACGCTCTTTAGATACTTTTAAATTAGCTCTATTTGTTGACGTATTAGAAGCTATTACACCATCTATTTTTGTTTCTGCAACTAACGCTATAATTTCATCTAATTGTAGATTATTTAAATCTGGAGCAATTTTAAGAAGTATTGGTTTCGACTTTATTTTATCAGTCAAAGAAAGTTGAGTGTTTAACTTTTGGCAAGCAAAAATTAGCTCTAATAAATACTCTTTATCATTTAGTTTTGCATGGCTACCAACGTTTGGGCAACTTACATTCAATACAAAATAATCTACATGAGGATGCAAACCTTTAAAACATTCAAGATAATCTGCTGTGTAATTTTCTGGTGAGGTTTGCGTGTTTTTGCCAATATTTCCACCAATAATAACTTTACCTTTATTCTTTTTTAATTGCTGAATGGCTGTTTGTAACCCTTCGTTATTAAAACCCATTCTATTAATAATTCCTTGATCATCTTTTAAACGAAATAATCTTTTCTTCGGATTACCAACCTGACCTTTCGGCGTTACAGTACCAATTTCTATAAAACCAAAACCAAAATTTGCCAATTCGTTATACAAAACCGCATTTTTATCAAAACCGGCAGCCAAACCAACCGGATTTTTAAAAGTTAATCCAAATAAAGTACGTTCTAACTTTTTATCATTTACTTGATACATACTTCTAAAAATAGCAGGAATAAACGGAATTTTACATAAAAACCGAATTAAAGAAAATGTAAAATAATGTATTTTCTCTGGGTCGAAAAGAAAGAATATTGGTCGTATAAATATTTTGTACATAATTCTAATTTAGTTGTTATAGCGAGATCTAAATAGTATGAATTTTAATAAAGCTAGCAGAGCTGTTTTAGGCAACATTTGCTATTTATCAACTATAAAAAAAGCCCCAAAAAGGAGCTTATTAATTATCTTAAAACAGCCTCTAAATTCTTTTCGAAAGTTTGCTGTAATTTTTGCATTATTTTATCTATTTGCTTATCTTCTAAAGTTTTAGTTTCATCTTGTAAAACAAAACTAACTGCATACGATTTTTTCCCTTCAGGTAATTTATCCCCCTCATATACATCAAATAAATCAACTTCTTTTAACAAACTTTTTTCTGATTGAAAAGCTAAATTATACACTTCTTTAAATTCAATTTTACTATCTATTAACAACGCTAAGTCTCTTTTTACAGATTGAAATTTAGACAATTCAGAAACCTTAGTATTTTTCTTACTTGATAATTTTAAAACATTTTCCCAATTAAAATCAGCAAATAATACTTCTTGTTTTATACCGAATTCTTTTAATAAAGAACGTTTTACAACCCCAAAATCTACTAATTTAATTTTACCTAAACTTAAAGTAATTCCTTCTGAAAAAACATCTTCTTTAGTTGGTGTTGTTTTTAAATTATCAATACCTAATCTACTTAAAACTGAAATAATAATTCCTTTTAAATAAAAGAAATCAGAAGTTGCAGCCTTTGTATTCCATGATTCTTTTGTTCTATTACCAGTAACAAAAAGTGTTAGATGTTTATCTTCTTGGTATTTATCATTGTATTTATGATACGTTTTACCAAATTCATAAAATTTTAATGAATTATTCTTTCTATTTAAATTGTACGAAACAGATTCTAAACCACTGAACAACAGTGATTGACGCATAACTGCTAAATCAGCACTTAAAGGGTTTAACATCACAACATTTGCCTCTTCATTTAAATTTTCTGATAGGGCTGTATACGTTGCTTTTGTTAAAGAATTTGCCATGGTTTCATTAAATCCTAAAGAACTTAATTGGTTTGCAACTACATTTTCGATCTTCGTAGTATTATTAGAATCAAAAGAAATAGAAGTATTTAATTTATGAGAAAACTCAATATTATTGTATCCATAAACACGTAAAATTTCTTCAATAATATCAGCTTCACGCTGCACATCTGTTCTATAAGAAGGTATTGTTAACCCTAAACCACTTTCTGTTTCACTATTAATCTTAATTTCTAAAGAAGCCAAAATATTCTTGATCGTATCTTTCTCAATCTCCTGCCCAATTAATCGATAGGCATTTTCGTAAGAGAAAAATACTTGAAAATCTTCAACTTTAACAGGATAAAAATCAGAAACATCAGAAGCTAACTTACCACCTGCATATTCTTCAATTAACAAAGCAGCTCTTTTTAAAGCATATTCGGTACTGTTGATGTCAATTCCGCGTTCAAAACGAAAAGAAGCATCTGTATTTAAAGCATGTCTTTTTGCCGTTTTTCTGATAGAAACAGGGTTAAAATAAGCACTTTCTAAAAAGATAGAAGTAGTGTTTTCTGTAACTCCAGATTTTAATCCGCCAAAAACACCACCTAAACACAGAGGATTAGAATCTGCATCACAAATCATAATATCCTCTGCAGAAAGTTTTCTTTCTACGTTGTCTAGAGTTGTAAATTTAGTCCCCTCCTTTAACGTTTTTACTATAATTTTATTTCCTTTAACCTTTTGCGCATCAAAAGCATGAAGGGGTTGCCCCAACTCATGTAATACATAATTTGTTATATCTACAATATTGTTTTTTGGGGTAATACCGATTGCTTTTAATCTATTTTGAATCCATTCTGGAGAATCTTTTACAGTAATATCTGTAATTGAAATTCCGCAATAACGGGGCACTAATTCTTTATTTTCTATTTCTACATCAAAACGCAGCGTTCTTTCATCCACATGAAAATTACTAACAGACGGAGAAATAAATTCTAGCTTATTACCTTTTTGAATTAATCCTGCTCTTAGATCTCTAGCAACACCAAAATGGCTCATTGCGTCAGATCTATTTGGTGTTAAACCAATTTCGAAAACATAATCTGTTTCTATATTAAAAACTTCTGCAGCCGTAGTTCCTTCTTTTATGTTTTCGTCTAAAACTAGAATACCGTCGTGACCTGTTCCAAGACCTAATTCATCTTCTGCACAAATCATTCCATGGCTTTCTTCTCCTCTAATTTTTCCTTTTTTAATTATAAAACCTTCACCTTTATCATCATATAAAGTAGTACCAATCGTTGCAATAGGTACTTTTTGACCGACAGCAACATTTGGAGCTCCACAAACAATTTGTACAGGATTACCATCACCTAAATCTACCGTAGTAATTTTTAGCCTATCTGCATTTGGGTGTTGTATACAAGTTAAAACTTTACCAACAACGATACCTTTTAAGCTACCTTTAATAGATTCTTTAGTTTCTATACCTTCTACTTCTAAACCTAAATCAGTTAATAGTTCACCTACTTTAATAGCTTCCCAGTTAACTTGCAAAAATTGTTGTAACCAATTATATGATATTTTCATTTGTTTTTTTAAACATTTTATTGCTGCAAATTTAAAGTTTTTTATCAACTTAATTAACACAAAGTACCATTTAAAACTGTTTATGATAGATTGTATATCTAAAAATTATTAAAAAAATAATAAATGTCTTTTTAAAATCTAAGAATCCTATTTTTTTGATCTTTATTAACCAATAGAAGAAAAAATCTGCTCAACCTGAAAAAATAAAAAACAAGACAAAACCCTAACTTTGTAACAAAAAAAACTTAAAATAAGTTGGCCTATTTTCATTGATAAATTGTTGTAAAAAAAAAGATCCCTAAAAAGAACCTTTTAATGAAGTTTATTAAACTAAAATAGTTTCAATAGTTCTTTCTGATAAAATGAGGAGTTCATACTTAAATAATCATCCGATAAATATTTATATTTTAAAAAAAGTTTTATTCTATTAATAAGTGTGTAATAAAATATTAGCGATACTCAAACTCAATAAATTTAAAATTACCATAAACTCCTATTTTTAAGTGCAAATAATCTTATAATCAATAATTATTGATTTTACCAAGCTCAAAATAAATATCTTTGTATTATAATTTAAAGCAATGTTAAATAAAACACCTAATTACATAAAATATATTTTCAGTAATTTTATTTTACTAATTGTCTTTAATTCAATTTTTAGGATACTCTTCTATTCCTTTTTTGCTGAATTAGACAATGCAACATTATTAGAAGTTCAAAATGCTTTTTGGTTGGGTTTTAGATTTGATATTAAACTAGCTGCTATTGCAATTTTCCCATTTACTTTATTAGTTTTAATTACAAACAAACGTTTTTTTAAAAGTTCTTTTTGGAGGAAATTTGCTAACATTTACTTTGTAATAACCTACATTATATTAACAGTATTTTACGCCATTGATTTTGGATATTATGATTATTTATCAATTAGATTAGATGCAGCTTCGCTAAGGTTTTTAGAGGATTTAAAAATTTCTTCTCAAGTTTTACTAGAAAGTTACCCTGTTTTTAAAGGTTTAATAGGATTTTTGGTTCTTGGTTTTTTAATTTTCAAGATGTGTATATTTCTCTATTACAAATTTAAAAACGATGAAAGTATTATTTCTAAAAAGAGAAAAGCAATTTATTTTATAACAACATTTTTACTATTAGCCTTTAGTATTTATAATAGTTTTAACCATTACCCATTGCGCTGGAGTGAAGCTTTTTTCTCAAAAAACAACAAGGTAAATCAGTTTGCTTTAAACCCAGTTTTATACTTTTTTGACAGTTTTGCTTTTAGAAGTGAAGCTGTAAATATGGATGAATTTAAAAAATATTATCCTGTAATTGCCAAAAGATTAAACCTATCTCTAGATACTATTTCGTTTGAAAGAAAAGTGGTTTTTACAGACTCTTTAACTACAAAACCTAATGTAGTTTTTGTAATGTTAGAATCTGTTGGTGTTAAGCCTTTAAGTTACTATGGTAATGCAATAAATAGTTCTCCTATCATCGATTCTTTAATTACAAAGAGTTTAAGTTTTTCTAACTTTTACGTTCATAAATCAGGAACAGCAGCAAGCGTTTTTGCAAGTGTTACTGGCTTACCAGATATTGATGATGTAAATACAGCTTCCAGAAATCCAATGATTATTGATCAAAGAATTTTATTTGATCAATTTAATGGCTATGAAAAACTTTATTTTTTAGGAGGAAGCGCAAATTGGGCAAACATTAGGGGAATTTTTCAATCAAATATTAAAGGGTTAAGAATCTTTGAAGAAGGCAGTTATGATACTGAAAACAGAGCAGATGTTTGGGGAATTGATGATTATGAGTTATTTAATGAATCTGACAAAGAACTTAAAAAATTACACGATCAAAATAAACCATTTGTTGCTTATATTCAAACGGCTTCTAACCACATGCCTTTTACAGTACCAGACAAAAAAGAAAGCTACACTCCTATTTCTGAAGCTTCTATTTCTGAAGCATTATTAGAAAAATCTGGTTTTAAATCTGTAGCTCAATTAAATGCTTTGCGTTATTTGGATTTTAACATTGGCAAATTTTTAGAACGAGCAAAAAAATCTGGTTATTATGATAATACTATTTTTGTGTTTTTTGGTGATCATAATACAGCTATGAACAGAACCGATAAATACACCAACGAATATGATTTAAATATTCAATTGCAACATGTCCCTTTTATTATTCATGCGCCACAATTTGTAAAACCAAGAGAAATTTCTAAAAACGGAAAATTAATTGATATGTTTCCTACGGTAATCAGTTTACTAAAAATGAATCACACAAATTATACTTTAGGTAATAACCTTTTAGATAACAAACAAACAGCCTCTTTTGTCTATTTGCAAATTAATGGAGAACCCGCTGTTGGTTTGCTGCAAGATAGTTTATATTATTCTAGCACAATTGTTACTAAAACCAAAGGTTTATACAATTTGAATAGTGAAATTTTAATTGATTTGAAGGATCAATATCCTAAGAAAGCAGCAGAAATGGATAGTTTATTATCTGCTTATTACAATGCTACAAAGTATTTGTATTTTAATAATAAAAAGCTAGACAAATAGTTTGTTACAAACTTTTTGAAAGAGAAAATAATATCCGTTTGCGAGTAAAACGCCCATTAAAATACCCAATGAAATATCTATTGGATAATGAACTCCTAAATACAATCTACTGTAAGCAAATACGAAAGGAAATAGTAAAATAAGATAAATATATTTATACTTTTCTCTTAATAAAAGAATCATAAATACAGAGAAAAAAGTAGATGTTGTAGCGTGACCAGAAATAAAACTAAAACTTTGAGGATTATTTAAATGTCTTAATAAATGCTGAATCTCTGGATCATTATTAGGCCTTAACCTTTCTACCGAGTCTTTAATAAGGTTTACAAACTGATCTGAAAATGTAACTAAAACAATGAGTGATACAATTACAAAACCTCCTTTTTTTAATCCGAAGGTCTTAAAAATTAAATAAAAAATAAAAAGGAACAATGGAGTCCAAGAAAATTGGTTGGTAATTAACAACCAAAATGAATCCCATTGTTCACTTCCTAAATTATTTAAGAAAATTAGTAATTCTTTGTCTTTTTGTATAATTGAGTCGAACAAATTATTTATTTATTTCTAAAATTTCTACTTCAAAAACTAAATCTGATTTTGCAGGAAATGGTCCATATTTAGCTTCTCCATAACCTATGTAATAAGGTATAAAAAGCCTTGCTTTTTCTCCTACTTT
Organism: Polaribacter glomeratus; assembly: GCF_002954665.1. Taxonomy (GTDB): domain Bacteria; phylum Bacteroidota; class Bacteroidia; order Flavobacteriales; family Flavobacteriaceae; genus Polaribacter; species Polaribacter glomeratus. Next base: position 1,379,117 of record NZ_MSCM01000001.1, read on the forward strand.
TAAAGTTGAAACCCCCTCTTCAAAACCTGTAATCATTGGTTTTGAGGCATCGTTTAATTGAAACACAAATGGCTCTCCACTATCTTCTGTAGATTGTATTTTTTTACCATCCGCAGTATAAATTGTAAAATGAGTTTTTATTGGTTTATAATCAACCACTTTTTCTCCTTTTGGGTTTCTCTTTAACATTAAAATACCTAAACCAGAATCTGTTTTTACAGCCTTTGATTCATTCATTTCTGATGAAAACATAGCTTTATTTTCTAGGTATTTAGCATATCTTGCAATATCTGCTTCTATCTCTTTTTGCGCTCGATCTTTTTTACTTTTTGTATATTTAATTAGCTCATTTTCAAAAATTGTAGGCGCATCAAAAGATGCAGCTTTATCACCTAATCTAATTATTTTTATAGAAAGTATTGTGTCTGCTTGCTGTATACTGTTTACAACAACCATCCTAATAGAATCAATAGCATTTTTAAGCTTTTTAGAATCTTTTGCTTGCTTTTTAACGGAATTTAATTGTGCGTTGTCTAGTATTACTTTTCCAAAAACAGTGTGCTTGCCATTTAAATGAGGTATTGCTCTATGTGTTATAAAAAACTGACTACTATTTCTTTCAGGGCCACTATTTGCCATAGATAACATACCTGCATCATTATGAGAATGCAATAATTTACCATTTTCATCTTTTATAAATTCGTCTCCAAATCTATAACCAGCAGTTCCTGTACCTAATGCTGTTGGGTCTCCTCCTTGAATAATAAAGTTTGGTACAACTCTATGAAAAGTTAATCCATCATAATATTTTTTTCCTTTAAAAGAATCTAACACTTTTGTATTAGTTCCTTCTGCTAAAGAAATAAAGTTAGCAACTGTCATTGGTGCATCAGTTGCATACAACTCTAAAAAAATATTGCCTTTGTTGGTTTGTATTTCTGCATACAAACCATCATTTAAATTCTTATATTTTTCTGAGGTACAACTCGATGCAACAACTAAAGCAAAGAAAATGTAAATACCGTTTTTCATTTACTCTTTTATAATCTCTAATAATTCTACTTCAAAAATTAATGCTGAAAACGGCTTAATTAATTCGCCTCTTTGTTGAACACCGTAAGCTAAATCTTGAGGAATAAAGAATCTATATTTTGCTCCAGAATTCATTAAAGCTAAACCTTCGTTAAAACCTGGTATAAACTGATTTGCAACAGACTCCATTGGTTCTTTTCTATCTACAGAACTATCAAAAACTTGACCATCAATCGTTGTACCATGATAGTGAATTTTAATTTTTGAAGTTGGCATAGTTTTCTCTCCAGCTCCTGCTTTTAAAATAATGTATTGCAATCCACTTGCAGTAGTAACAACACCTTCTTTTGTTTTATTAACAGCTAAAAAATCTTCACCTGCTTTTTTTACATCAGCAAACTTTGCTTCTGCATCTTTGGCCGCTTTTTCTTGCGCTTCTTTTTGCTTAACTACTTGTTGTTTTTGAAAGAAATCTCTTAAAAAAGTATTTAAATCTTTTTCTGAGATTAATAGGTTTGTAGAATCCATTCCATTTCTATACCCTTGTAAAAATAAATCTGTACTAGCTTCATCAAAATTTGCTTTTACTTTAATTGCCATATCCATTCCTAGAGCATAACTCGCAGAATCAATTTCTGTCTCTAAAGATTTTACATCTGCTTTTTGTCCTTTACAAGAAGTCAAAGATGCCACTGCTACCATAATTACTAAACCTTTTAGTATTTTCATTTTTCTATTTATTTAATGTTTGTTAATGTTACTGTACTAATTATCGATTGATTTATTCCTATTTTGTTTCCGTCTCCAGTAATGCCAAAAGCGCTGTAAGAAGGAAGTACAAATGTAATGGTTTCTCCTATTTTCATCAACTTTATTCCTTTTTGTAATCCAGAAATAAAATCCTCTTTATCAATTACATAGCTTTTAATACCTAAATTTTCTTTGCTATATATTAAAGAATCGTTCAAATTTCTGATCTCATATTCAAAAATTACTTCGTTTCCGTTTACAGGAGTTGGCAAATTTTCTTCAATTTTATTGATGTAAGTGTACCAAAATCCTTGCGAAGATTGCAAATATATTTTGGTAGAATCATTTTTTATTAATTGAAGAATTTTAGCGTCTTCAATCTTGTTTAAAGAAATTGCTTCTTTAATCGTTTCTTTATATAATGTTGTGGATGGTTTTGGGTTTATAGGTTTTCTAGGTTCATTTTTTGAACAAGAATAACAAAAAAGCATCAAAAAAAACAAATACCTAATCTTCATAAGAGGTTTCTAATTCAGTTTTATAAGTTGCTACTAATGTTTTAAATTTAGTGACGGTTTCTGCTAGTGATAAATTAGATTTTCCTCCTGCTGCGTTATCATGACCTCCACCTTCAAAATGATTTCTAGAAAATTGATTTACAGAAAAGTTTCCTTTCGATCTAAAGGATATTTTTATAATTCGTTGTTCTTCGTCTTCAATAAAAATAGCCGCAAAAATAATTCCTTTTAAAGACAATGCATAATTTACAATGCCTTCTGTATCTCCTTTTTGAAAATCGAACCGTTTTTTATCTTCATCCGTTAAAGTAATATATGCTGTTTTATAAGTTGGTAAAATTTGCAAATTACTTAAAGCCTTCCCTAGTAATAACAATCTGTTGTATGAATTTGCATCATATACATTATTATGAATTCGGTCGTTTTTAGCACCTTTATCAATTAAATCGGCAATAATTCTGTGCGTTGTGCTGGTTGTAGATCTAAATCTAAAAGAGCCAGTATCTGTCATAATACCTGTGTAGATACAGGTTGCAATATCAGCATCTATTAAATCTAAGTCATTATTCATTTCAATAAATTGATAAATCATTTGACTTGTAGAACAAATTTCAACATCAGAAAACATATATTTTACGTCATCTGGTTGCTGATGATGATCAATCATTGCAAAATTATTTGGGTATTTTTCTAAAGTATGCTGCATATCAGAACCTACTCTGTGCAACGCATTAAAATCTAAAAGAAAAATTATATCTGATGCATTTATTGCTTTTTGAGACTGATTGTTTTGCCAATCAAAACGATATGTGTCGTTAGAACCTGGCAGCCAATGCAAAAATTCTGGATACTCATTGGGCACAACTACTGTTGCAATATGACCTTTTTTAACAAAGTAATGCTTTAAAGCTAATGTAGAACCCATCGCATCACCGTCAGGATTTCTATGTCCAACGATTACAATATTTCTTGGTTTTTCAAGAAAGGTTTTTAACTCTTCAATTCCTTTTAAAATCATACGCAGCGAAGATACAATTTATTAATAGTGTTCAAAATAAATTTTATGATACCTTTGTTTCCAATACTTATTCTAATTAATGAAAAATACGACACTTACAGTATGTGCTCTTTTACTTCTCAGCTTCTTTTCTTGCAAAACAATATCTAAAAAAGATATAGCAATTTCTAATGATCTAGTTGATTTTGCAATTGCGTTTGGCTCTTGTAATAAACAATACAAACCAAATATTTTATGGCAAGAAATTAAAAAAAATAAACCAGATTTATGGATTTGGGGCGGAGATAATATTTATTCGGATACAGATGATATGTCTAAAATGCAAAAAGACTATGACCTTTTAAATAAACAAAAAGGGTATTTAGAACTTGTAGCAAATTTACCTGTAATGGCTACTTGGGATGATCACGATTACGGATTTAACGATAGCGGAGTCGAATTTTATAAAAAAAAGGAAGCTCAAAAATTATTTTTAGATTTTTTTAAGGTGGATGAAAATAGTCCACTTAGAAAACAAGAAGGAATTTATACAAGCAAAGATTTTAAAACAGCAAAAGGAACTATTAAGGTGATTATTTTAGATACTCGCTATTTTAGAACTGAACTTTTAAAAGCATCCGAAGGATCAAAAAAGAGATACATTCCAAATACAGATCCAGACAGTTCGGTTTTAGGAGCTGCGCAATGGAATTGGCTTAAAAATGAACTAGATACCTCTACAGCAGATTTTAATATTATTGTAAGTAGTATTCAAATTTTATCTTCGGAACACGGCTTTGAAACTTGGGGAAATTTCCCAAATGATGTTGAAAGACTAAAAAATAGTATCGTTAAAAGTAAGGCAAAAGGAGTTTTTATGTTATCGGGAGATCGACATATTTCTGAGTTTTCAAAAACAACTGTAAACAACCTAGAATATCCTTTAATCGATTTTACGTCTAGCGGATTAACACATGCTTATGCTACTTTTGTTTCAGAACCCAATCAATATAGAGTGCAAAATGTAGTTTCAGAAATTAGTTTTGGGTTGTTGCAATTTAATTTTCAATCGAAATCTGTTCGTATGCAAATGAGAGGAAAAAACAACAAAATACTGCAAGAAATTAATCAAGTTTATCCATAATTTGTCATTTATAATAAAAGACCTACTTTTGCAAAAAATTAAAAAACAGAATGGCAACAAATAGAACATTTACAATGCTTAAACCAGATGCTGTAGAAAACGGACATACTGGCGCAATATTAGAAAAAATAAATGCTGCAGGATTTAGAATTGTAGCTTTAAAGAAAACACAAATGACAAAAGCTGATGCTGAAACTTTTTATGCTGTGCATAATGAGCGTCCGTTTTTTGGAGAATTAGTTGAATTTATGACACGTGGACCAGTAGTTGCTGCAATCTTAGAAAAAGAAAATGCAGTAGAAGATTTTAGAACCTTAATTGGTGCTACAAATCCTGCGGATGCTGCAGAAGGAACAATTAGAAAATTATACGCTACTTCTATGGGAGAAAATGCTGTACATGGTTCTGATTCTGATGAAAATGCTCAAATTGAAGGAAACTTTCACTTTTCTGGAAGAGAGCAATTTTAAGGATTTTTAATTCTTAGTTTACAACATATTTAAAAAACTCACAACGTAATTGTTGTGAGTTTTTTTGTGCTAAAAAGTAAAATTTACAAATTCTATTTAGCATTCCTTTTTATTACTTTATTACTATTTCATCTTTTAAAAAGATAATTTGTCTTTTAGAATTATAAAAAGTTATCCAATTTTTAAGGCATATAAAGAATATTCGCCTTAGGTTTGTTTCAAGAAATTCAATAATTATTTTTCCTATTAAAATTTATGCCCCTAAGAAACTTAATATTTATAGTCGTCTATAGTTTCTCCCTTTTTTTTACCAATGCACAAAATAACAACTTTACTTCTTCATGGAAAATACCAAATGGCACTTTTGAGCTACCTCTAAAAGAGTACGCAAACATTACAGTTTATTGGGGAGACGGCAGCGCTACAACCCATAAAAACGGTATATTTCCAACACACACTTACAATGTATCTGGCAGCTATAACATCGAAATTGATGTAAATGATGCAGCCAAAAATATTGGAAGCATGTTTCTGAACGGGAATCATCCTTCTAGAACGATGCTTTTAGATATTTCTAATTGGGGCGAAGGAATATGGAGTTCTTTTTTTGGCGCTTTTTTTGGAGCCAACTACTTAACAGTATCCGCAACAGATGAACCAAACCTTTCTAAAACCACTTCGATGTTTAGAGCATTCCAAAATTGTTCTTCTTTAGTAGGAACAACTTTTAAGAATTGGGACGTAAGCACCATAACAAACATGAGGTATCTATTTGCAGGTGGCAGTAAATACAAGAATATTAATAATTTTATGATTTTTAACGGAGATGTTTCTGGCTGGAACACCGCCAATGTTGCCAATATGCGCGGAATGTTTGGTAACTGCATCGCCTTTGATGTTGGTGGAACTCAAAGTTTAAATAATTGGAATACTGCTGCGGTTACTGATATGCAATTTATGTTTTCAGTTGATGTTATAGATGTTTTATTTAAAGTAAATGTTTCAAGCTGGAATACAGCTAACGTTACTAATATGATGGCTATGTTTCAGGGTAGAGCGGCATTTAATTGTGACATCAGTAATTGGAGTACTCAGAAAGTAACGGATATGTCATACATGTTTTTTGAGGCGTCGGCATTCAATAAAAATATTAATAGAAACGGTAATTCCTGGAATACAGCTGCGGTAACTAATATGTATAGAATGTTTTATAGCGCCCACTCATTTAATGGAGATATAACAAATTGGAATACGACTTCTTTACTTAATACAGAGTCCATGTTTGAAAATGCCTTTACTTTTAACCAAAATATCCGAAGAGATGGAGATATTTGGAATACGGCCGAAGTAACTAATATGAAATGGATGTTTTATTATGCGGAAGCTTTTAATGGAGATATAACAAACTGGAATACCGCTAAAGTTACCGACATGGAACTGATGTTTTATGGAGCCAAAGCCTTTAAAGAAAAACTTGAGATAGTTTCTAAAAGTTGGGACATGAAAAGGGTTAGAAATAAGGAAGTAAATAACAATCTTTTTCCATACAAAGGAGAAAATTTAAATAAAGGAAGTACCAAGCTAATTTTTAAAGAATATCTCAACTATATTTTAATATATGTCTTCATCCTTATAATTAGTATTCTTTATCTATTTCGAAAAAACATATTATCAAAATATAAAAAAAATAGCCGGTATGTTTTTAGTGATTTAATTTTAACAGATACATGGTCTATTAAACCTTTGAATACTGATTTATCAGAAATTGAAGCAAAAATATCCGAGCGTTACAATAAAAATGAAATAATTAAAGTGTTTCATCTATTTGAGCAAAACATATTTAAAGATAATATATTTGAAAAAAAAGGAGTTAACGTTAAAGAGTTTTCAAGGATAACAGGTGTTCCACTAACGCATTGTTTTTATTTGTTAAAGTTTCATATTACTAGTACTAGTTTTACAAAATTTAAAAATTATTCAAGAATTGAAGTTGCCGTTAGATTAATTGAGAATAGTTATTTGGTCAAAGGAACTTTTGAATCTTTATCTGTAGAAGTAGGGTTTGAGTCTTATAGCACTTTTTTCAATTCCTTTAAAGTACACACATCATTAACTCCAAGCGAATATGCACGTTTAAACAAAATAGAGCTTATATAAAAATTCAAATTAAGTCAATTAATTCGTTTGCTTTTTCTGCTATCAAATAATTATATACTTGTTATCGAAGCAATTTTTAACTTTAATAGATAGAATAAAACAAAACCACTTAATATTTAGCAGCATTTTTTCTATATTCATTTCTATAACACAAGAATTTCAAAATTTTTTAGCAGTATAAAATAAGTGAATGCTATCCATTTCTTTTTTTATCTCTTTTTATACTTGTTGAAAACTCAATATATCTTTTGAAAACCCAATAGTGCACATAAAGTATTTTTTTTAGGGCTTAAATCCCGCTAGTTTAGCAAAAAGCCCTCATCATGAAAAGAATACTTCAACTACTATTTCTAGTTGCTATTTTAATTAATTCAACCTTAAATGCAAAAACAACAGTTTCAAAAACTTTAAGTTTTACCAAAGAAAACAAGTTTTACCATCTAGAAAGTGAGTCTATTAAAATTGATGAAGCAAAAGAAACTTCTATTTTAATAGCATTGCCATTTATTACAAATTGGGAAACAACTTCCCCAAACGAAGTGGTAAAAATACCCTTATCTGGTTCTTATACTATAGACTGGGGAGACGGAACAACTGAATCTTTAACTAATACAGCAGAACACACCTATACAGCAGTAGGAAGCTACGATGTTTCTATTAATGGCGCCGCCACTAAAATAGATTTTAAAAGTGTACCACATTCCAAAGATAAAATAAAAGACATTAAACAATGGGGAGGTACTGTTTGGGAAGCAAACTTAAGTTTTGCTTTCCAGGCATGTACCAAATTAAATAGTACAGCAACAGACGCGCCTAATTTAAATAATGTTACAAATATGGAAGGTATGTTTAACGCTGCTTCCGCATTTAATGGAGATCTATCGTCTTGGGATGTAAGTAATGTTACCAATATGAATGGTATGTTTTACGATGCCTTTCTATTTAATTCAGATATTTCTTCTTGGAATGTAGGCAGCGTTACCAGCATGTCTGCTATGTTTTATGGAGCTTCAACCTTCAATTCCGATATTTTTTCTTGGGATGTTAGTAGCGTTACCAATATGCCATTTATGTTTTTTAAAGCCACCGTATTCAATCAAGATATATCTTCTTGGGATTTTAGTGCTGTTACCAATCTCTTCCTTTTCCTTGAAGACGCAACAAGCGTATCAACAAGAAATTATGATAAACTTTTAAGAGCCTGGGATGCGATTGCTCTTTCTTTACCTTCGGATGTAAATATAGGAAATGTCTCAACTTTAAAGCATTGTACAGGTGCAAAGGCGAAAGCAACACTAGAAGGTAAAAAAAACTGGACGATTAATGATGCTGGGTTAGATTGCACTACTTCTTCCGCATTCATTACAACTTGGGAAACTACCACTGCAAACGAAACTATAAATATACCTATGTCTGGTACTTACTCTATAGACTGGGGAGATGGCACAATAGAATCCATTACAGGCACTGCAACACATAGTTACGCAAGTGCAGCAACCTATACAGTTAGTATTGGTGTTGGTGCTACAAGAATAAATTTCAGTAGCATCACTGACTCAAAAGATAAGATAAAAACAGTTACACAATGGGGAGATATTACTTGGGGAACTGATTTAAGTAATGCTTTTAAATATTGTACGCAATTAAATATAACTGCCTCAGATGCACCTGACTTATCCAATACCACTAATTTATCTTTTATGTTTATGGGTGCTTCAACATTAAATGCAAATCTTAATTCTTGGGATGTGAGTAATGTTAATACAATGCATTACATGTTTCATACAGCTTCAATGTTTAATGGTGATATTTCTGAATGGAATGTTAGTAACGTAACAAATATGACATCCATGTTTGGCAACGCTTTCGTATTTAATCAAGATATTTCTTTTTGGAATGTGAGCAGTGTTACCAGTATGCAAGCGATGTTTCGGGGTGCATCCGTATTTGATGCAGATGTTTCTGCTTGGAATGTAAGCAATGTTACCAATATGCAAAATATGTTTAGACATGCTGGCGCATTTAATGCAAATCTTAATTCTTGGGTTGTGAGTAATGTTACCGATATGGGGTATATGTTTAGATATGCTAACGCATTTAATGGAGATGTTTCTTCTTGGAATGTAAGTAATGTTACAAACATGAAACATATGTTTATCAGAGCTATAGTATTTAATCAAGATATTTCTTCTTGGAATGTGAGCAGTGTTAACAATATGAACAATATGTTTCGGGATGCATACGCATTTGATGCAGATGTTTCTGCTTGGAATGTAAGCAATGTTACCAATATGCAAAGTGTGTTTAGAAATGCTAGAGCATTTAATGCAAATCTTTCTGATTGGGATTTTAGCACTGCTGTTACAAGTCTAGATTTTTTTCTTGATGGGACAACAAGTTTATCAACAATAAATTATGACAACCTTTTAATCGCATGGGCTGCTTCAGCTGCTTCTTTGCCTGCAAATCAAAATCTAGGTGATCTATCTTCCTTAAAACATTGTGCTGGAGCTGATGCTAAAATAGCATTAGAGGCAAAAGGTTGGACTATTGGTGATGGAGGTTTGTCTACAAACTGTAATACTTGGTCAGGCGCAACAGATACAAATTGGGCAACAACGACAAACTGGAGTTCGGGCGCAACCCCTTCAGCTGCAAACGCTGTTGTAATTCCTAATACGACAAAAAAACCTGTAATCGATGCAAATACTATTGCGTTATCCAAAGATCTAACCATCCTAAAAGAGGCAACATTAACAGTTAATTCTCCTGGCGGCCTTACTATAAGTGGTAACCTTAATCAAAACGGAACTTTTACTATAAATTCTGGTGGTTCTCTTAAAGTAAACGGAACTTCTACAGGAACTGTAATTTATAATAGAAATTTATCAACTACAAATTGGTACTTAGTGGCTTCCCCTTTTGCGGGCGAAACTATAGAAAAATTAAGAACGAATAATAGTCTTGCTCCTGGTAGTGATACTAATATTGGTTTAGCAAGTTATAATAATACATTAAACTCTAATAGATGGATATATCAAAATACGTCTTCTACAGGTAACATAAATGTTGGGCAAGGATATTCTGTAAAATTAGCAACCGCGGGTAATCTTTCTTTTTCAGGAACTCTAAATACGGTTAGCAAAATAAGTACAATAACGCAAGCATCAAGTAATTTTAATTTAGTTGGAAATCCGTTTACTGCCTATTTAAATCTTGGTGATTTCTTTGCCGATAATGTTACTGATGGTATTTTATCCGAAGCTTCTGCCTGGTTTTGGGATCAAAGTTCTCGTGAATACGAGACAAAAACTTCAGGAGTAGATGGCAATTTTGAAATTGCACCAGCACAAGCATTCTTTTTAAATGCGGGTAGTGCATCTACAAATACAACTTTTGATATTGCAGACATCACACATCAAAAAACAGATAACTTTCAAAAACAAGCGGATACAAGACCTCAAATTAAATTATTTGTAAAAGAAGGCAAGAACACCAAATACACACGTGTTTTCTATATAGAAGGAACTACTACTAGTTTTGACAATGGGTATGATGGAACTATTTTTGGCAATAGCAATAATTCTTTTCAACTATACACCCAATTAGTAGCAAATAATAGCGGCCAAAAGTTAGGTGTACAAGTGTTGCCAAACTCAGATTATGAAAACATGCTTATTCCTTTAGGCTTAAAAGCCGATGCTGGAAAAAAAGTTACCTTTTCTTCGAAATCTTTGAACCTTCCTAATGGTATTAAATTATTCTTAGAAGACAAAGAAATGAACACATTTACACGTTTAGATCAAGTTGGTACTAACTATTCTTTTACTCCAAAAATCACTTTAAACGGAACTGGTAGATTTTATCTGCACACTTCAAATGGTGCTTTAAGTGTTAACGAAACGAGTGTCTTAAAAAATATTACAGTTTATAATTTGAATCCTGATACTTTAAGAATAACTGGGTTGCCAATAGGTAAATCTTCTATAAAACTATTTAACCTTCTTGGTAAACACGTTTTAAATACTTCTTTTATGTCCAACGGATCTTACAATGCGACTTTACCTAAAAGAACTGCTGGAGTTTATATCATTCAAATTGAAAATGAAGCAAGTAAACTGATTAAAAAGATAATCTTAGAATAAAACCCAAGACTTACATACAAACCATCATGAAGAAAAAAATAAGACAGTCAGAAAATAATGTGGAAGAAATTACACGTAAACACGCCATTAAAAAAATAGGTAATTATGGCAAATATGCTGCATTAACTGCTTTGGGTACTTATCTAATTCTTAATCCACAAAAAGCACAAGCTACAAGCCCCGAAGCTCCTGGAAAAGACTTTTAAATTTGATTGCATCCTAAATTCTTGAAATTTTTATTTTTTTGAGATGTACACATAATAAAGAAAAACTATAAATTTATGTTTAAACACACCCTTATTCTAACCTTTTTGTGCACACTATCTTTACAAGCACAATTTACATTCGACTCCAGCTCACCTGCAGCAGTAGCAAATAGTATCGCTTTAGATGCGAACATTACCTTAAATTTTAGTGACAATACGAAGACTGCTAGCATTACCGCTGCAAACATTGTGATTACTGGAAGATATACCGGTAGTATTGCGGGCGACTTTTCTGGTGGTGGCACCAAAACTGTTGTCTTTAACCCTACAACTAACTTTAAACCCGGCGAAGTAATTACCCTAACACTTACTGCTGCTGTACTAAACACGGCAGATGAAGTTTTAACAAACCCAACAAGTTTTAGTTTTACCTCCAAAAGCGCGCTGAATGCTTTTACACCTTCTTGGACCGATAACTATGTTGCAGATGTTCCTAAATATAGTTCACGTCAGGAAGCTACAACTTTCAGTATACCAGCTGATATAGACGGAGATGGAGATATTGACATTATATCTTGTAACTTTTGGCTCTATACGATCACTTTACATAGAAATGATGGCAATGCAAACCCTAGCTTTACCTCTACAAATATAGGAACTACTTCTGTGGCAACTAAACCATATGCGCTTTTTGCAGCCGATATCGATGGAGATGGCGATTTAGATATTATTGAAGGAGATAGTGGTGATGGATCAGACTCTAAGGCCACTATAAGAATTTATATCAATGATAATGGGGATGGTTCTACTTGGTCTACAAGGGGTTTTACTCACAGACGAAAGAGTGTGCTTTTAGAAGGTAAACCTTCTGTTTTTGTAGCTGATATGGACAACGATGGAGATATGGATATTATTGGGTCAGGTTGGGGTAATAGCAGAATCGCTTGGTACGAAAGTACAGACGGTGCTGGTTCTTTTTCAAATGGGGAAATCATTACAAACAGTGCAAGTGCGGTAAGATCTATTTTTGCCGCCGATATGGATAACGACGGTGATATGGATATTATTTCAGCATCATCAGGTGATAGTAAAATTGCGTGGTATGAAAATGATGGCAGTGCAAATCCAACTTTTACTGAAATAGGCATAGCAGGTGCAACTGCTGCGCAAGCTATTTTTGCTGCAGATATGGATAATGACGGTGATATAGACATTATTGCAGTTAAACAAAATGGTATTAAGTGGTTTGAGAATGATGGTAGTGCAGACCCAACCTTTACAGCTGAAAATGTTGCTACATCGGGCCCAGGTCCAAATCAAACTGGTATTTTTGGAGGGCTTGGTCCAATAGCTATTTCTGCAGCAGATATTAATAATGATGGTTATATGGACATTCTTTCAGCTAAATCTTGGTATCTAAATGATGGGAATACAAATCCGTCTTGGACCGCTGCTACATTTAGAAATGGTACAGACGACATAAGGTCTATTTCTGCCGCTGACATGGATGGTGATGGCGATATGGATATTCTTGCTACGTCGTTTGATGATAGCGAGATATCTTGGTATAAAAATAGCACAGCCACCACTTGGGATGGAAGCGAAAGTAATGCTTGGGCTACTGCGGATAATTGGTCTAATGGCGTACCTAATACAAATTCTGATGTAACAATAGAAAATGTAGGTTCGGCGCCAGTGCTTACAACGGCTGCAAGTGTAAAAAGTATCACTGTAAATTCAGATGCCTCTTTTACCGAATCAGGCAACAGTGCAGGATTATCAATTGCAACAAATTTTACAAATACTGGTACTACAACACTTAATTCTGGGAGTTCTATTATTGTAGCAGGCAATGCGACTGGAGAAATCAACTATAAAAGAAATATAGAAAGTACCAATTGGCAATTCATTTCTTCACCTGTTAGCGGGCAAGATATTGACGCTTTTATAGGAGCGCAAAGTATGGCTGTTGGTACTGATGACAATAGAGGTTTATCAGATTATAACAATACTACAGAAGCTTTTACTTTTTGGCAAGCAGGAACTACCAATTCTGGAAATTTTGTTTTAGGCGATGGGCGCGCAATTAAACTATCAGAAACCGAAGACATTACTTTTACAGGCACTCTTTCTACTGAAAAAGTAGACATTGCAATAACATCAAACACAAACGGCTTTAACTTAATTGGCAACCCGTATCCTTCTTATATTGCTGCAAATACAGGTGCAGATGCAGTTAACAATCTTTTAACGATAAATGATGTAGACAATGATTTTTTAACTGAAGCTACATTGTGGTTTTGGGACCAATCTAACGAATCTTACACAACCAAAAACTTAGCTTCTGCAGCTTTCTTTATTGCGCCTGGGCAAGGTTTTTTTGTAAGTGCGAATGGCGATAAAACGTTTAGTTTTACAGAAGCAATGCAAAGCCATCAAGGCACAGATACCTTCCTAAAAACAAACAACAACAGACCAGAAATAAAAATATCACTCACAAACGGCACCGTTTTTAAACATTCAGAAATCTATTATATAGCAGGAACCACAACCAGTTTTGATAACGGATATGACAGTTCTATTTTTGGGGGAGCCAATCAAAACTTTAGCCTATACACGCATGCTGTTGCAAATAGTACGGGTAGAAAACTAGGAATTCAATCGTTGCCAAACTCAGATTATGAAAGCATGGTAATTCCCATTGGTATAAAAACTGCCGCCGATATAGAAATTACTTTCTCTATAGAAACTTTAAACTTACCAGAAGGTCTTAAAGTGTATTTAGAAGATAGAGAGAACAATACATTTACGCAATTAGACCAAGTAAATACCACCTACAAAATTACTTTAGCAGAAGCTATTAGTGATATTGGAAGATTCTATTTACATACGTCACAAAATGTTTTAAATGTGCTAGAAAATGCTACATTAAACACTATTAGCATTTATAAAACAGCGAATACTACCTTAAGATTTGATGGTTTACCACAAGGAAATACAACAATTAAGGGATACAATGCAGCTGGCCAACAAGTGCTGCTTACTACTTTCGTAACTAACGGAACAAAAGATCTTGCGTTACCCAAACTAGCAAAGGGTGTTTATATCATTCAGATAGAAACCGAAGCGGGTACATTGAGCAAGAAAATAATCTTAGAATAAACAACCTCCATTTAGAAAGGCGAAGCTTCATAAAAAACAAATAAAAACACCAAAGTCTAAAGAAAAAATTACACGTAAAGATGCCATTAAAAAGATAGGAAATTATGGTAAACATGCTGCATTAAAAGCTTTGGGCACCTATCTAATTCTTAATCTACAAAAAGCACAAGCTACAAGTCCCGAAGTTCTTGCTGGACTTTTTAAAAAATTTTAAGTAATCCATACGTTAATATATTTAAAACTCAAAACGTAATTATTGTGAATTTTTTTTGTGATAACAAGAGAAATTATACGTTTTATTATAAATTGTGAAATTAACTAGAAGTAAAAAAAACTGTCACACTTCTATTGAAAACTTTCCTATTTTTCAACTGTAACCAAAAATAACACAAGAAATTATAAATACAGATGTACTTAATTTTTGGGATGCTTTTGATAAAGTTACCACTACAAAAAATACAATTCTTCAATTAAAATAGATCAATGAACTTTTTATTGACAAAGCCCCTATTGGTTAAAAGCGGATGTTTGAAGCTCGGAATTATACACCAAAAGAATGTGTTAATGCTATTAATACGTATCCTAAGTTTTGGAATTCTATTAAAAAAAAAACCTTAGAAAGCAAGAAGTACAATCTAAAAATTAGAGAAGGAATTGCAAATTTTAAAGAATTATATTCAAATTTAAAACCTGCTACTCTTTACTATACCATAGTTGTTTTTAAATCTGCAGGAACTGGTTTTGACAATTTAGCTAATAAGATGTGAATTTGTTATAGGTGATAAAAATACGGTTACAGATGAATTTGACGAGAATCTAAGTCCCCATTAAAAACTACTTTAAAATAAATCCGACAAAATATATAGATTTTTTAAATATTCATGAATATTTACACACGTAACAAAAACCTACTTTAAATAATACGCTATCTCAAAGTTTATTTGAAGGCATTGCAGATTTTATAGCAAGTAAGGTAACCAACAAAAATGCACCTTTTAAATATTTCGAATTCGGCTTACAAAACGAAGTAGCGCTTAAAAAAGCATACGGAAATGAAATGTTTAATATTAGAAAAATGGGCGATTGGATGTGGAATGAAAACAACCAATTCAACACTAGAGATTTAATCTATTTTATTGGATACCGAATTGCAAAAAAAAATTACAACATGTCTTTGGATAAAAAAGCAGCAATAAAAGAAATGATTGAATTGGATTATAACAATGAATCTCAAATTGAAAAATTCGTTAATAATGCTGGTTATTTTTCGGATACTTTAGAAAATCTTTATCAAAAATTTGAAGCAAAAAGACCGATGGTAACTGCTATAAAACAGTTTAAAAATGACAGTCAAACTGTTTCCTCAAAAACAACTGAAATTACGTTAGTTTTCTCTAAAAAAATGGATATCAGAATAAAATCAAGCGGATTTGGAGAATTAGGTAAGGAACATTTTCCTACATTAATAGGAGTTAATTTTTCAAAAGACGGACTTTCTATACCTTATAAAATAACATTAAAACCGAATAAAAGATATCAAATTTTACTAGAAAACGGGTGTAGAACTGAAGATGAAATTCCGTTAAACCCTTTTTTGATTGATTTTAAAACAGCAGAATAAAGAACACTTTTCTTAATAACTTAAAACTATTAGTTAAACCAGCATCAACTTAGTAACCAACTCATCCCCCAATTCTTCATTCATCATTTTTATAATTTTATCTTTTCCGTAACTTAATTCTTCTCTTAGAACGGATGAATTTAATTGAATAATCAATGTTTTATTTTGCAGTTTTACAGAAGTTGTATGTGTTGCAATTCCTGGCCCCATCATTTTAGTCCAAGTTTCTTCTACTTTAATTTTATGCATTCCTTTAGTCAAGTTATTTTCCTTGATAAAACTTTGCATTAAATCCTGAATTGAAAATGAATCGTTTTCTCTTTTTGCCATTTGTGTTATTTGTTATTGCGAATCAAGCTTTTTTTGTTTGATGTGGCAATCTCATTATTAATGTTAAGAACGCTTTATTATTCTTACTGAAACAAGTTCATCTAAAGTAATAATAAAAATTATAGTTTAAATATCTTATACGGTTTGTTACTCTGTTTTACAATATTTTCTGTTCTTTCTTGATGTGTGTCTGTAATAAATATCTGTCCGAATTCATCATTATTAACCAATTCTATAAGCTGTAAAACTCTGTTTTCATCCAATTTATCAAAAATATCATCAAACAATAAAATAGGAATTATGTTCGATTGTTGCTTAATAAACTCAAACTGCGCCAATTTTAACGCAATTAAATACGATTTTTGTTGTCCCTGAGAACCAAACTTTTTAATAGGATACTCTTCAATCTCAAAACTTAAATCATCTTTATGTATACCTGATGTTGTATATTGTAAAATTTTATCTTTTTCTAATGATTTTTTTAAAACCTCTAGCATCGAATACTCTTGCAACTGACTTTTATAAAGAAGGTTTACACTTTCTTTATCACCAGAAATTATTTGATATTTTTCATTAAAAATAGGAATAAATTTTTCTAAAAAGTCTTTTCTAACCTCATAAATTTTAGTTCCATAAGCTGCTAATTGTTCATTATAAACACTTAAATTTAAGGCATCAAACGTTCTATTTGCTGCAAAATATTTTAACAATGCATTTCGCTGACTTAACACTTTATTGTAGGCAATTAAATCTTGTAAATACGTTTTATTTTGTTGAGAAATAACTCCGTCAATAAATTTTCTTCTGGTATCACTGCCTTCAGTTACTAAATCTCTATCCGCTGGCGAAATTATTACCAACGGAATCTGCCCAATATGCTCAGAAAACTTATCGTAATTTTTACCATTTCTTTTTAACACTTTTTTTTGTCCGCGTTTTAAACTACAAACAATTTGCTCTGTTCTGTTGTTTAAACTGTACTCGCCTTCGATCATAAAAAAAGGCTCATTGTGTTTTATATTCTGAATTGCAACAGAATTAAAGTAACTTTTTGCAAAAGACAAATAATAAATAGCGTCTAAAACATTGGTTTTACCAACACCATTATCACCTACAAAGCAATTTATTTTCTGCTGAAAATCAAAAGTTTGCGATTCGATATTCTTAAAATTGACTAGAGAAATTTTCTGTAAATACATGAATTAGAAACAAGTTTGAAAATGAATTGCAAATTATTGAAAATTTAGCGAAATAACCTCTTTTAAAATCCAATTAAAAAAACTATTTTTGTCGCCACTAATTTTTAAGGAAATATGTCAACTTACAAGAAAAAAGGATTTAAAGCAAAAGATAAAAACGAACAAAATCAGTTAGATGATTCAAAGTTTGAAACTGCTGAAGTATTTCATACT
The DNA here is from genome assembly GCF_002954665.1 of Polaribacter glomeratus. Classification (GTDB taxonomy): domain Bacteria; phylum Bacteroidota; class Bacteroidia; order Flavobacteriales; family Flavobacteriaceae; genus Polaribacter; species Polaribacter glomeratus. Next base: position 1,397,061 of record NZ_MSCM01000001.1, read on the forward strand.
TTAGAAGAAACTGCTACAAGATCTGAAAAATGGATTGAAAAAAACAGCAAACCTTTATTCTATTCTTTAATAGGAATCGTGGTTATTTTCTTAGCTTTTTTAGGATATCATAAATATATCGTTCAGCCAAATGAAATAGAAGCTTCTAATGAATTAGCTTTTCCAAGAAAACATTTTGATGAAGCTGCACTTGCGGGTTCAGGAATTGATTCTTTGCTAAATTTAGGTTTAGAAGGCGCAGATGGTAAATATGGTTTTTTAGATATTGCAGAATCTTTTAGCGGAACGGATGCTGGTAATTTAGCAAATTATTATGCAGGTGTTTCTTACTTGCAGATGAAACAATATCAAAAAGGAATCGAATTTTTAAGTAAATTTAATTCTGATGACGAAATGTTAGGTCCAGTTTCTTTAGGAGCAATTGGCGATGCCTTTTCTGATATCAATCAACCAGAAGATGCTTTAGAATATTATGAAAAAGCAGCAAATAAAAAATCGAATGAGTTTACAACTCCACTATTTTTATACAAAGCTGGTCAAACTGCAATGTCTTTAAAAGAATACGATAAAGCAGCAAAATTATTTACGCAAATAAAAGAAAAGTATTCAAAATCTGACCAAGGTTTAGATATTGATAAATTTATAAATGCAGCTAAATACGCTCAATAGTTTTTAGTAAACAGTCGCAGTTAGCAGTTAATTGCAACTAAAAACTAAAGACTAATCACTTAAAACTAAAAAATGGCTACAACAAATTTATCAGTTTACGATAAAGCAACAATCCCAAATGCGAAGAATTTTCGATTTGGGATTGTTGTTTCTGAATGGAATCCAGAAATTACACAAAACCTTAAAAAAGGTGCAATTGAAGCTTTATTAGATTGTGGCGCAACAAAAGAAAACATTATTTCTTGGGATGTTCCTGGAAGTTTTGAACTTGTTTATGGTTGCAAAAAAATGATTCAATCTCAAAAAGTAGATGCAATTATTGCTATTGGAAACGTAATTCAAGGAGAAACAAAACATTTCGATTTTGTTTGTGAAGGAGTTACACAAGGTATTGTAGACTTAAATGTAAAACATGATGTTCCTGTAATTTTCTGTGTGTTAACAGACAATACTAAACAACAATCTTTAGACAGATCTGGTGGTAAATTAGGTAATAAAGGCACAGAATGTGCTGTTGCTGCTATTAAAATGGCGGCTCTAAAAAACTTAAATGCAAAGTCTGAAAGTATCGGTTTTTAGACATTTTTAATAAAGCATAACCACATATTGTTTTAAATAAAGTTAATAGTTTTTTCATACTAAAAATAGTCCTAACCAACTTTGCGGCAAAGCATACATTTTATTTGATTAAAATAGCATCTAGAATTTTAAAATATTTATAACATCAATTCTTGATATAATTATTTAAATTAGGGAAACATATACCGTAATTGCTATGAACAAAAATGTAATTTGTCTTTCTCTACTATTTATTTTTCAGTTTTTAGTAACATCTTGCGACTTTTGTGGCTGCGGATCTGTTAATACGTATGAAAGAATAAACAAAATACTGAATATAAAAGCTTGGGATACTTCTGGTTTTAAAAATGAAGAAATAACAGCACCAGTTAATAAAAATTCCTTCGGATTATCCATTTTTATTGAATCTGAACTGAAACAAATTTCTTTAAACAGGTCTAAAATAAATTTAAGCTCTATGGGTTTTTCTGCAGCGTATGCTTGTAGCTGCCTGCCTGACAAATACATTAACAATAATCCTATTTCTTCTATCCAAATTTTAGCAACCAATTCTGTTACCGCAGAAATTTTAGATGTTACAGATAATTTTACCACCTATCAAAATATTGGTACTCAAATTACAATAAAAGAGTATTTAGAAAATAGAGAACTTGACATAAATTATGAGTATTACGCTGATGATTATTTTCAAATTGACATGAGTAGTGCTGATAATATTCCAAAAACTACCTTTTTTACAGTTAAGATTTTTCTAAAATCTGGGATGGAATTAATTGAAAAAACGCATGAAATAAATTTTATATAGAATTATAAAAATGGTCATAAATTTTGCAAAAATCAGTAAAAACATTTAAGAATACTTTTAACATCATTTCTTGATGTATTCCTTTTAATTCTTTAAATTTGGAACACTTAAAATTGGTATAGTAATTGCTCTTTTATAGAGCAATAAGAACCAATTACTTTTAGCATTATGGGATTTTTAAAAAGAACAAACAAAAAATTTGATTACCAACCTCGCTACTACAAAGGCGAAGGAAGTCCTTATAAAATAGAACACAAATTAGATAAGTTTAGAAACACCACAGGAAAAAATAAAGGTTTAAAGACTAAATTCACCAGTGCAATTAATGAACTTAAAAACGCAGAAAAAGGATCAAACAAAACGGTTGTCTATATCATTTTAGTATTAGTTCTTATTTTCTTGTACATCATAGATTTTGATTTGTCTATATTTTTTACAAAATAATGTCAGATATTATTCAACTTTTACCAGATCATGTGGCTAATCAAATTGCTGCAGGAGAAGTAGTTCAAAGACCCGCTTCTGTGGTAAAAGAATTATTAGAAAATGCTATTGATGCTGGTGCAACAAATATAACGCTACTTTTAAAAGATGCTGGCAAAACACTTATTCAGGTTATCGACGATGGTAAAGGAATGAGCGCTACAGATGCTAGAATGTGTTTTGAAAGGCACGCAACTTCTAAAATTAAAAAAGCAGAAGACCTATTTAATTTGTGCACAAAAGGTTTTAGAGGCGAAGCTTTAGCATCTATTGCTGCTATTGCACATGTTGAGCTAAAAACAAAACAAGAAAGTGAAGAATTAGGAACTTCTATTAAAATTGAAGGAAGTAAGATTGTTTCTCAAGATTTTATTTCTACTTCTAAAGGTACAAGCATTGCTGTAAAAAACTTATTTTACAACATCCCGGCTAGAAGAAATTTTCTGAAATCGGATACGGTAGAAACCAGACATTCTATTGATGAATTTCAAAGAGTTGCATTAGCACATCCTACCATTTCATTTTTAATGCACCACAATAACAATGAAGTGTATCATTTAAAAGGTGGTAATTTAAGAAAGCGAATTGTAGCTGTTTTTGGTTCTAAAATGAACGAAAAGTTAGTACCAATTAGCGAACATACAGATATTCTTACTATTGAAGGTTTTGTTGCAAAACCTGAGTTTTCTAAGAGAAAACGTGGCGAACAATTCTTTTTTGTGAACGATCGTTTTATAAAAAGTTCGTATTTAAATCATGCCGTTGTTAATGCTTTTGATGGTTTGTTAGAATATGGCGCACATCCCTCCTATTTTCTATATTTAACGGTGCCTGCAAGTAGTATTGACATCAACATTCATCCTACAAAAACAGAAATAAAGTTTGACAATGAAAAGGCATTGTATGCGATGTTAAGAGCAACTGTAAAACACAGTTTAGGCCAATATAATGTAGCACCAGTCTTGGATTTTAACCGAGATTCTAATTTAGATACTTCGTATCATTTAAACAAAAACGCAGTAAACGGCTCTGTACCCAAAATAACTGTTGATCCAGATTTTAATCCTTTTAGGGAAGCCAAACAAAAAGAAATTAATTTTCCGTACAAAAGAGAACAAAGTACACAAAGTTGGGAGTCTTTATATACGTCTACCGCTTTTTCTGATGAAGGAAGTCAATCTGATTTATTTGAACATCAGCAAGAATCAAAAACCCAAAAAACATTTCAAATTCAGCGTAAATATGTCATGAGTTTGATAAAATCAGGGGTGGTTTTAATTCATCAATCTTTGGCACATCAAAGAATTTTATATGAAGAATTTTTAGAAAGCATAACAGTAAAAGAGGCAAATAGTCAGCAATTATTATTTCCTGTAAAAATATCTTTTTCATCACAAGAAATAGAAATGATTTACACAATAAAAACCGAATTAGAAAATGCTGGTTTTTCTTTTGATGAATTTACTAAAGACAGTGTAACAATTAAAGGGATCCCAGTTTCTGTTATAGAAAGTAAAATTACCATCATTTTAGAAGCGCTTTTAAACGACATGAATCTAGAAGTACCAGATGCAAGTTTTAGTCATTTTGATGTAATGGCAAAATCATTTGCAAAAACATTATGCATAAAAACAGGTACGCAACTATCAGAAAAAGAACGAGAAAGCTTGGTAAATAATTTATTTTCTTGCAAAGAACCTTCTATCTCTCCTTTCGGAAAAGCTACCTTTAAAACACTTACTTTAAACGAGATAGACAATTTATTTAATAGTTAAAAATGAACAATCTAACAGACGCTATAAAACACCTAATTATTATAAATGTAATTGTATTTGTTGCACCGCAATTGTTACAATTAGATTTTACTAACATGCTTGCGCTCCATTTTCCAATGAACGAAAATTTTGGACTTTGGCAGTATGTTACGCACATGTTTATGCACGGCAGTTTTGCACACATTTTATTTAATATGTACGGTTTATGGGCTTTTGGAACGCCTTTAGAACAAATGTGGGGGAAAAAGAAATTTATTTTCTTCTATTTTTCTGCAGGTATCGGAGCAGGTTTAATTTATACTTTAGTAAATTATTACCAGTTTAATAACCTTTATGAACTCTTTATAAATGCAGGTTTAAATAACTCTGAGGTAGTATCCATTTTAAAAAGTGGTAGCACAAATGATGCAAGAGTTGTAGGCGCTATTAGTCAAGAACAATTTAACGAAATAACATCTTTATATAATACGCCAGCAGTTGGTGCTTCTGGTGCAATTTATGGAGTTTTAGTTGCATTTGGTCTGTTCTTTAAAGATGCAAAATTAGCTTTGATATTTTTCCCAGTTCCTATTGCAGCAAAATATTTTATTCCCGTAATGATCTTGGGAGATTTATTTTTTGGAATGACAAAATATTCTGTTGGTAATGTTGCACATTTTGCACACATTGGTGGTGCTTTAATAGGGTTTATAATTGCTTGGTATTGGAAAAAAAATGAATTTAAAGCAAACTAATGAGCTTCATAGACAATCTTAAAAAACGCTATTTTAACGGAAACATTGTAGATAAATTAATCTATATAAATATTGCTGTGTTTGTTATAACGCTTTTAATTAGTGTTTTACAAGGATTGTATAAAGGAGAAATAAATTGGTTAGTAGCATGGTTTTCTTTGGATGACGATTACAGTTCTTTATTTAAAAAACCGTGGTCTATTATTACTTACGGATTTTTACATGCAGACTTTTTACACATTTTAATGAATGTTTTAGTTTTACATTTTATTGGTAATTTATTCATCGCTTTTTTTACAGAGAAACAACTACTTAGCTTCTATATTTTAGGAACTTTTTTTGGCGGATTGTTGTTTATTTTTAGTCAGAATTATTTTCCATTATTTGAAGGTAAATCATCTTTATTGGTTGGAGCCTCTGCAGGAATTTCAGCAATATTTATTGGTATTGCCACTTACATGCCAAATTATCAATTAAAATTACGATTTATTGGCTTTGTAAAACTTTGGTATTTAGCTGCATTTTGGCTTGCTTTAGATGTTATTGCTTTAGATGGTAACAATGCTGGCGGGCATTTTGCGCATTTAGGAGGAAGTCTTTTTGGCTTTTTATATGTTACAAAAGCGAACAATAAAGAAATTAATATCTTTAACGGAATATTATCGCTGTTTAAGACAAAAAGAAAGCCTTTAAAAACAGTTTATAAATCGGCTAAAAAAACAACAAATTCAGAAAAAAATACAGATCTTACGCAACAACAGATTGATGCTATTTTAGACAAAATAAGTAAATCTGGCTATGATACATTAACAAAAAATGAAAAAGAATTCTTGTTTAGACAAGGAAAAAAATAAAAATACTTGAAAAATTTATCCATCTTTAATAAGTTAGTTTACATGCTAAACTCGCTTATTGCAACTATACTTTTGCTGTCATTTTTACTGCCATATATTTCGCCAAAAACGATACCAGTATTTGCTATTTTAAGTTTATTTGTTCCTTTTTTAATCATTATTAACATGGTTTTTGCGCTTTATTGGCTGCTACAATTTAAGAAACAATTTATGCTATCTGCTATTATTTTAGGTATTGGCTGGGTTTTTTCTACGCCATTTTATAAAATAACAGAAAGCAACTCTTCTTTAAATGATGATATAAAAGTAATGAGTTATAATGTAAGAATGTTTAACCATTGGAAATGGATAGATGATGATAAAATCTCTAAAAACATTAAAACTTTTATAACCGAACAATCGCCAGACATTATACTTTTTCAAGAATATTATAATTTAGAAAAGCCGCTATTTAATTATCCGTATAAATATATTAAAACAAAAAATAAACAAGATAAGATTGGCTTGGCTATTTATTCTAAATTCCCTATTCTAAATACTGGTTCATTAAATTTAGAACATACTTCTAACAACATCATTTTTGCAGACATTTTAAGAAAAAAAGATACGATTAGAGTTTATAATTTGCATTTACAATCTTTACAATTAAATACAAGTAAAGAAAATTTTGGTCAAGCAAACTCAGAAAAATTAGTAGCACGTTTAAAAGAGCGATTTAAAAAACAAGCCGACCAAACCGAAATTTTTCTAGCACACGAAAAAGAATTTAAAGGTAAAAAAATTGTAGCTGGCGATTTTAACAACACTTGTTATTCTTGGGTTTATAATCAAATTTCAAAAAACAAAAAAGATGCTTTTGTAGAAGCAGGAAAAGGTTTTGGAAAAACATTTAATTATTGGTTTCCTATGAGAATTGATTTTATATTTACAGATGAAACTGCTATTATTAACCAGTTTAGTTCATTTTCAGAAAAAAATTCTGACCACTTCCCTATTGTTACTAAAATTAATTGGTAAACTCTATTTTATAATCAAAAGACCCAACTCTAACTCTTTTGCAATTTTATCTTTTTCAAATAATCGACCAGTTTCAGTGCCTTTTAAAGTAATAGAATCCCCTAAAACTTCTAACCAACTTCCTTCACGCAAACCTAAAACGGCCGTTTCATTAAAAACATGAAACTCTTTAATTCTAGTTTCTCTAGTTTCACCCATGTGTTTTGAGTTTTTTAAAGGATCTAAATAATGTGCATTAATGTTAAAAGGAAGCAATCCTAAAGTGGTAAAACTTGGTGGATACACAATTGGCATATCGTTTGTATTCTTCATAGAAACACCACAAATATTGCTCCCGGCACTTGTACCTAAATACTTAGTTCCGTTTTCTAAAACTTGCTTTAAAGTAGCAAGAACATCGTTTTTATACAATTGATATACCAACTCAAAAGTATTTCCGCCACCTGTAAAAATTGCCTCAGCATTTAAAACTGCTTCTTTCGGATTATCAAATTCGTGAATTCCTACAACTTCAATATGTATTTTAGCAAATGCTTTTTGTGCAATTTTAGTATAAGCATCGTAAGAAATACCGCTTGGTCTGGCATACGGAATAAAGAGTAGTTTTTTTACATCCGCAAAAAAAACAGTTAACGTTGGTAACAAATATTCTAAATATCCAGTTCCGTGGATGGTTGATGTACTTGCAATCAGTAATTTTTTCATCCTTCAAAAATAACAAAAAGAAATAATTAATTTTCGTATATTTAAAAATCTAAAAAAAACTCATGAAAATGAAGCTATTATTCCTTTTTATTGCAATTCCTCTTTTATTTGCTTGTGAAGTAAATACAAGTTCCAAACCAGATATTACAAGTGGTGACCTAGTTGGCACGTGGAGTTTAACAAATTTAAGAATTGATTCAGCAATATTAAATATAACTTCTCCAGATCCACTAACTATTACCGCAAGCGGATTTGGTAAAAATTACAATGCCTCTATTACTTTTGATGAAAACCCAAACCAAGTTTCTGTAGATGGAAACTTTAATTTTGAACTTACCTATACAAACGGTCAAACCTATACAAAAAACTTTTACCTAGATGCTATTCTTTTAAACAACACTTTTGGTTCTTCATCTAGTTCTTGGCAAATTGACAATAATATCCTTAGTTTAATTAAATCTGGAGAAATTATAAATATTGAAATTATGGAGTATACGGGTTCTAAAATAGTTGTAGAAACTAAAATTAATCAAACTATTACAATCAATAACGTGAATGCAGAAATAGTTGGAAAAGCATTTATAACTTTAGAAAAATAATAATTTGAAGCTAAAATCTTAAAAGCATCCTAATAACTAGGATGCTTTTTTTGTTTAACAAAAGTTTACAATTTTATTAGTAGATTTTTAAGAGAAACAGGGCTGTTCTTTGTGAACATGAAAAAACATCTAATTTGCTGCTTACTCTTTTTTTCAATTTTAGGCTTTAGTCAAGAAAACAGAAAACTTATAATTGGCAAAATCTTTTTTGGTAAAGCTGTTGTTTCTGATGTTCATATTATCAATAAAAATACTAAACAAGGAACAATTACAAATGACGAAGGTTGGTTTGAAATACCTGTTTACATTGGTGATAGTTTACAATTTACACATGTTAATTTACAGGAAAAACAGTTACTAATTACAAAAGAAATCTTAACTACAAAAAAAATAGAACTTACATTAGAAGAAAAAACATATTCTTTAAATGAAATTACTCTTAAAAAACCTAGAAGTATTTTTTATGTAGACCCGCAAATGATGCCGCCACCAATAGTAAATGCTAACACACTTAATTTACCGTATGCAAATACCATTGCAAAAAAAGACCTTTCTGTTTTAAAATTTAGATCTGGTGGCGTTGTAAGTTTAGATAATTTATTTAATACTTTAAACGGGAATAACAAACGTAAAAAAGAACTACAAAAAATTTTGTTAGAAGATAACGGACTTTCAAAAATTAGAAAACATTTTACTGATGACTTTTTTATAACAGATTTGCATATTAAAAGAGAGCAAATCAATCCGTTTTTAAATTACTGTTTCAAAAGTAATATTGTTGCTTACTTTAATAGAAACGAAAATATAAAGGTTACTAAAATTTTAATGGATCAAAGCAAAACTTTTCCTCAGATTGTAAATACAGACACATTAATAGTTTTTAAAAAATAAGAATTTAACAGAAGTTTAGAATTAAATTTATTAAAAATAAGAATTAAATTTGCTTAATTTGTAAAAAGCTAAAACTTACTTATGATAAAAAAATTACTTTTTGCATCTTTCTTTTTTATCTATTGTATCAACTCCTTTTCTCAAGAAAAAAACAAGATTATTAGCGGTCAAGTTTCAGATTCTCTTGGTATTATTAAAAACGCAAATATTATCAACCTAAAAACAAAACAAGGTACTTTTTCTAGTGATGAAGGCTTGTTTCGAATTTTTGTTTCCGAAGGTGATTCTTTAAGAGTATCGTCTGTGCAGCATATTCCTAGATTATTTCTTATCACAAGAAAAATTATCAAAGAAAAAAATATGCAAATTTTATTAAAATCGAATATTTATACATTAGATACATTTGAGCTAAAAAGACATCATTTAAGCGGACGATTGGGTATTGACACAAAAGCAGTTCCTAATAATAAAAAAGATTCTTTGTTAGCGAAAGTATTAGATTTTTCAAACGTTAATTTTAAGCAAAAAGATCAAACAATTGATGCAAATATTAGAGCAAAACCGCCTGTAAACAATACAGATCCAAATAGTAGATTTGTTGGTGCGGGTGCATCTGCTACTATACCTTTTAAAGATTCTGAGCGTTTGTGGGCTTTAAGAAGAGAGCTGGCTTTAAAGAAAGCTTTTCCTTTTAAAATACTTTCAGAATTAGGCGAAAAATTCTTTTTTGATGAACTTAAAATTCCTGTTGAAAAATACTTTCATTTCTTAGAGTATTGCAATCCGTTAGGTATAGAAAAAATGCATAAAGACGGCAAATTATTAGAAATCATTAAAATATTAAGAACAGAAAGTATCTCGTACCATGAAATCATAAAAAATGATTAAATTGGCCTACTATTTGATTCTTACAGTGTATGAAATTAAACAAAACTTTTTTACTACTCTTTATTATTCCCTTACTCTCTTTTTCTGCACACAAATACTATTTGAGTTTAACTCAAATTAAATATAAGTCAGAAGCAAAATCCGTTCAAATTATTATCAATGTTTTTATGGATGATATAGAAACTGCTTTAAATAAAGATTATAATATCGATTTAAAACTAAGCACAAAAAAAGAATTAAAAGACAACACTATTTACTTTAAAAAGTATTTAAAAGAAAAGTTACATTTTAAAATAGACGGAATTGCCAAAGAATTCACTTTTGTAGGCAAAGAATATGAAGGTGATTTAGTTTATTTTTATTTAGAAATACCAAACATCAATCAATTTAAAACTATTGAAGTTGAGAATAATATACTAATTGAACATTTTCCGCAACAACAAAATTTAACAAAATGTAAACTTGGCGAAAAGCATAAAAGTTTGCTTTTAACAAAAGAAGAGAATTCAGCAAAATTTACTTATTAATATTTATTCAAATCAAAATCAATCACTTATGAAAAAACTTGGAATCCTCCTTTTATCTCTTTTTTTTATAGCAAATACGTTTGCACAGAAAAAAGAAGTACAACAAGGACACACAAATCAAAACAAATTTAAACAGTTAAAAGATGAGTTTGCAACACCAAATGACCAAAGAACTGCTTCTGGTGCTCCTGGAAAAAATTACACCCAACAGAAAGTAGATTATGTAATGGATATTGTTTTAGATGACGAAAAACAAAAAATTACAGGTGCAGAAACAATTACATATCATAATAATTCTAGAGATGAATTAACGTATTTATGGTTGCAATTAGATCAAAACATGAGAGCTGCAGATTCTAAATCACCAGATATTGAAACAGCTGCAATTCCAGAAAAATTAAGCCAAGCTAAATTTAATCAATCGTATCCTGATGTAGTTTTTGATGGTGGATTTAAAATTATGAGCGTAACAAATATTGATGGTAGTTCTTTATCATACACCATTAATCAAACCATGATGCGTATTAATTTGCCAAAACCATTAGCATCTGGCGCTACTTTTAAATTTAATGTTAAATGGTGGTATTACATCAACAATCATATAACGCAAGGAGGAAGATCTGGTTTTGAACATTTTGAAGACGGAAATAATAACTATGTAATTGCCCAATTTTACCCAAGATTGTGTGTATATGATAATGTAGAAGGTTGGCAAAATGACCAATTTTGGGGAAGAAGTGAATTTGCGTTAGAGTTTGGAGATTTTACCGTAAATATTACCGTTCCAGAAGATCATATGTTAGGCGCAACTGGAGTTTTAAAAAATGAAACTATTGTTTTATCAAAAAAAGAGCAAGAAAGGTTAGCAATTGCTAAAAAAACCTTCGACAAGCCTGTTCTTATTAGAAGTCAAGAAGAAGCAGAACAAATTGAAAAAGGAAATTCTAAGAAAACAAAAACTTGGAAATTCTTCGCAGAAAATGTTAGAGATTATGCTTTTGCAACTTCAAGAAAATTTATTTGGGATGCAATGGCGGTAGATATTAATGGCAAAACGGTTATGGCATATTCTTTATATTCTAAAGAAGCAAACCCTTTGTACGGCGACCATTCTACAAGAGCAGTTGCACAAACTTTAAAAACATATTCTAAATTCACGTTCGAGTATCCGTATCACAAAGCAATTTCTGTAGACGGACAAATGGGTATGGAATATCCGCAAATTTGTTTTAATCCAGGAAGACCAGATCTTGCTGATGGTGGTTATTCTGATAAAGTAAAATACAGAATGATTAAAGTTACAATACACGAAGTAGGACATAACTTTTTTCCGATGATTGTAAACTCTGATGAAAGACAATGGACTTGGATGGATGAAGGATTAAACTCATACATGGAAATGCAAGCCGAATTAGATTATGACAAAGATTTCCCTATAACAAGAGGCTATCCTAAAAACATAGTTGGGTATATGAATGGCGATCAATCTTTAATTGCACCAATTATGACCAAAGGAGACAATGTATATGAATTTGGTAATAATGCATATGGCAAACCTGCAACTGCGCTGTGGATTTTGCGTGAAACCATTATGGGTAAAGAATTATTTGACCATGCTTTTAAAACCTATTCTCAAAGATGGATGTTTAAACATCCGTCACCTGAAGATTTTTTTAGAACAATGGAAGACGCTTCAGGCGTTGATTTAGATTGGTTTTGGAGAGGTTGGTTTTATACTACGGATGTAACAGATATCGGTGTAAAAGGTGTAAAAAAATTCTATACCACACAAGGTGACGATGAAGTAGTATTTACAGAAGATGCATCCGAAGGATTAGGGTTTTCTAAAAAACATAAAAAATACCATTACGAAATTACATACAACAAACCAGGCGGTTTAGTAATGCCAATTATTGTAGAATTTACATATAAAGATGGCACTAAAGAACGAAAAACATATCCTGCACAAATTTGGAGATTAAATGACAAAGAAGTTACTAAAGTATTTTCTTCATCAAAAGAAATAGAAAATATTACTATTGATCCAGATTTAGAAACGGCAGATGTTGACACAACAAATAACAATTGGCCGCAAGATAAAACAGATAAATTTGATCAATTTAAAAACAAAATTAAGGGTTAAAATTTAGCAGAAGAATACATAAAAAGGCAATCTTTATACAGATTGCCTTTTTTTATGATAAAGGTTTGTTAAAATTTTAACATTCTTTAACTTATTTACTGAGATATTGCTAATTTAGTGGACAATTAAAAATTCAAATCAAATCAAATGAAAAAAATCTATTTAGTAGTATTTTCTTTATTCTTTGTAGTTGCATCAAATATTGCGCAAGAAAAACAAGAAGCAAAGAAAACGCAACAAGGACACACGGATCAAAACAAATTTCGACAAATGAAAGATGTTTTGGCAACAGCTAATGATCAACACACTGCTTCTGGAGCTCCTGGTCATCAATATACACAACAAAAGGTGGATTATGTGATGAACATTCGTTTAGAAGAAAGTACTAACAAAATTTATGGTGACGAAAACATTACCTATCACAATAATTCTAAAGATAATTTAGATTATTTATGGTTGCAATTAGACCAAAACATGAGAGCAGATGATTCTAAAACTCCGTTAGCATCTTCTAATGCTGCTGCTGCTTTTTTAACCCCAGACAACTTTAAAACTTCTTTTATGAAAGAAGGTAAAGGTTTTGGTTTTAAAATAGAAAAAGTAGAAAGTGATGGTAAACCATTATCACATACTATTAATAGTACCATGATGCGTATTAATTTGCCAAAAGCATTAGCGCCTGGTGAAACATTTAAATTTAGTATTAAATGGAATTATAAAATAAATGACATCAATATTGATGGTGGTCGTTCTGGTTTAGAAACTTTTCCCGATGGAAACAATAACTATACAATTGCACAGTTTTTTCCAAGATTATGTGTGTATGACAATGTACAAGGATGGCAAAATATGCAATTCTGGGGCAGAAGTGAATTTGCTCTAGAATTTGGAGATTATGAAGTAAACTTAACGGTACCCGCAGATCATATTGTTGATGCAACTGGGGTTTTACAAAATGAAAAAGATGTTTTAACCAAAGAACAACGTAATCGTTGGGAAAAAGCTAGAAAATCTTTTAAAGATCCTGTTTTAATTGTAACACAACAAGAAGCTGAAATTGCAGAAAAGGGGCGAGTTACAACTTCTAAAACTTGGAAATTTAAAGCAGAGCAAGTTAGAGATTTTGCTTTTGCAACGTCTAGAAAATATATTTGGGATGCAATGGCCACCAATGTAAACGGTAAAACGGTAATGGCTGTTTCTTTGTATCCAAAAGAAGGAAACCCTTTATGGGAAGAGCATTCTACAAAAGCAGTTGCGCATACATTAATTGAATATTCTAAATTAACATTCGATTATCCGTATCCAAAAGCGATTTCTGTACACTCTGAAAGACAAGGAATGGAGTACCCAATGATATGTTTCAACTTTGGTAGACCAGATGCTGATGGAACGTATTCTGACAGAACCAAAAAAGGAATGTTAGGTGTAATTATTCATGAAGTTGGTCACAACTTTTTCCCTATGATTGTAAATTCTGATGAAAGACAATGGACTTGGATGGATGAAGGCTTAAATTCTTTTGTAGAAATTTTAGCTGAATTAACCTACGATCCAGAATTATTTGCAACAAACCCTACAAATGAAATTACAAGATATATGGGCGGAGATCAAAGTAACATCTCTCCTATTATGTCTCAAGGAGATTACGTAAAACAATTTGGCCCAAATGCATATTCTAAGCCAGCAGCTGGTTTGTATATGTTGCGCCAAACAATTATGGGTCCAGAATTATTTGACCATGCTTTTAGAACCTATGCAAAAAGATGGATGTTTAAACACCCAACACCAGAAGATTTCTTTAGAACTATGGAAGATGCATCTAGTATGGATTTAGATTGGTTTTTTAGAGGATGGTTTTATACTACGGATGTAACAGATATAGGTATTAAGGAAGTAAAACCTTTATATTTAACGGATAAGCCAAGTGAAAGAGTTACTAAGTTAAAAGAGCAATACAAACAATATTTTGATGGTTTAGGAGACTTAGTGTACATTACAGATAACAAAGAAGAAGCAAATTCGAAAGCGATGGATATGTATGCAGCCGGTAAAGAAGTACCTTCTTTTATTTATTCGGTTGAGTTTGAAAAACCAGGAGGTTTAGTAATGCCAATTATTGTTGAATTAACCTATGCAGACGGTTCTAAAGTAAAACAAACGTTCCCTGCTCAAATTTGGATGCAAGATGATACTTCTGTAAAAAGAGTTTTTGCTTCTACACAAGAAATTACAAATATTACCGTAGATCCAGATTTAGAAACGGCAGATGTTGATACATCGAATAACAGCTGGCCTAAAAAAGATGCTGATAAATTTGATCAATTTAAAGAAAAAATTAAAGATTAACTATTTTTAACAAATTCTATTATTATAAGAAACCTCACAAATCTGTGAGGTTTTTTTATTTTAAAAAAATAGCTTTTACACGTTGATTAAAAAAAGCCTAACTTAGCTAAGTAAAAGCACTACACTTTAAATACTATACTGTAATCATATCAGTATTAATTTATCATTAAAGCCCTACAAAATGAAATCAACTAAAAAACCAACATACGAAGAGTTGGAAAAACTAATTGATAAATTAGAATTAAATGATAGACTAAAAAGAAGTGAAGATCGCTTTAAAACGCTATTAAAAGCACCCGAAGATATGATTAGCATCCATAATCTAAACGGCAAATATCTTTATTATAGTGGCCCAACCTATTATGTTAAAAGCCCAGAAGATATTGTGGGTAAAACACCTAGTGAACTTTTTAAAAAAGACGTTTCCGATACTCTTCTTGCTACGTTTAAAAAAGTTACCAAAACAGGTGAAGGTGAAACCGTAGAAATACTTTTAGATTGGTTAGGCAAAGAAAGATGGGTTTCTCAATACATATACCCTATTAAAAACACGGCTGGTGAGGTTACCGAAATGGTTAAAATATGCAAGAATATTCATACACGTAAACTTGCAGAACAAGAAATAGAAATTCAAAATAAAGCATTATTAGAAAGCGAGAAAGCTTATAGAGGCGTGGTAGAAGCCAGCAACGATCTTATAACTGTTGTTGACGGAACTGGAAAAATAGTATTTGTAAATCATGCTTCAAAAAAATTCTACGGTTTACCGCCAAATGAATGTCTTGGTAAATTAATTATTGACTTTACACATCCTGAGGATAAGGAATACACGCAAACTAAATTTATAGAATGGGAAACTTCAGAGAATAATAATTTTGATTTTGAAAATAAACAAATAAGTGTTCTTGGCATTGTACTTGAAACAGAATGGTCTGTAAATGTTCATCGAAAAGATAAAAAAATAATAAAAATAACTTCTATAATTAGGGATATAACAAAACAAAATAGTACGCGCCAAAAATTAATAAGTGCAAATAAAGAAATAATTGTAAAGGAAAATTTTGAAGAAAAGCAAGCCACAAGAATAATTGTTGCTGAAGAACAAACGGAAGAAATAGAAGAAAGGTTTAGTCTTTTAATGCGTAATATGGAAGCAGGTATTGTTGTGCATGCACCCGATACATCTATTATAATAAATAATATTAGAGCTTCAAAGATATTAAAACTATCCAACGACCAGTTGAGAGGGAAAAAAGCCATCGACCCTAGTTGGAAATTTCTAAAATCAGATAAAACGCTGCTACCTTTAAAAGAGTATCCTGTTAACAAAATTGTAACCTGTAAGAAATCAATAAAAAATGAAATTTTAGGTATCTCCTCATCGGATAAAGAAGATATTGTTTGGGTATCTGTTAATGGATATCCAGCACTTAACGACAACAACGAACTAACAGAAATTGTAATTAGTTTTATAGATATTACTGAACAAGTAGAAGTTGAAGAAGAAAAATTGTTGGCTATTTTACAATTAAAAGACAGTGATACTAAATTAAAAGAGGCTCAGAAACTAGCACAAGTTGGAAGCTGGTTCTTAGACCTTTCAAATGATAAGCGAGTATGGTCTGAAGAAACATTTCGTATTTGGGGTTTTGATTCAAAGAAAGATGCTCCTGAATATGATGCGCTATATAAACGAGTTCACATAGATGACCAAGAGTTATTTAGTAGCTCTTTTATTAAAATTATTAAAGCCGGAACTCCATACGATATTGAATGTAGAATTTGTCTTCCCAACGGTGAAGAAAAATCAATAAAAGCAATTTGTACACCAGAATTAGATGATTACGGTAAAGTTATTAGTCTAACTGGAACTATTCAAGACATTACTTTACAAAAACAATTAGAAAAAGCGCAAGTAAAACATGAAAGATTAAAAGCAATGGGACAAATGTCTTCTTCTATTGCGCATGATTTTAATAATTCGTTGCAACAAATGACAGGAAATTTAGAAATCATAAAGTTTCAAAAAGGATTTTCAAATACTACTATTGAACGTTTAAATAATATTGAAGACATTATAGATGATGTTGCAGATCGAGTAAGTGCACTTCAAAAACTTGGTGATACAGAAAATGAAAACAAAAATGTACAATTAATCGACTTTAATACATTGATTGAAGAAGGCTTGAATCAATCTCGCCCTTTATGGAAAGATGATATGGAAAAAAAAGGGTTAAGCGTAACTATTACAACTGATTTCGAAAATATTCCAAGGTTTCTAGGTAATAGAGGAGAGTTAAAATCAGTTTTCTTTAATTTAATTAAAAATAGTATTGAAGCCATGCCAAAAGGTGGAGCTATTGTGATTAAAACGTTTACAAAAGAGAAACGTGTTTATGCTACTTTTACCGACACAGGTATTGGAATGGATGAAGAAACAAAAATAAAAGTATTTGAGCCCTTTTTTACTACAAAAGGTTTCGAATTAGGGCGTGGTTTGGGAATGAGTGGCGTTTACAATACCATAAAAAAATACAACGGAGATATTACTATTACATCCTCTGGCATATCCAAAGGAACTACTTTTGAAATTGTTTTTCCAGTAAGTAATGAAAAAGAAGCAACAGAATTAGAAACTACTAAACAAAAAGATAAAACTTCATTTAATGTTTTATGGGTAGATGATGATACATCAATTACAGAAGATGTTAGTGATTTAATGGAATTGATGGGGCATAATTGTGATATTGCAAATAATGGAAAAAATGCCTTAGCATATCTTGACAAAAACGACTGTGATATTGTATTTACTGATATTGGAATGGTTGGCATGAATGGATGGGAATTAATAGCCGCAATTAGAAAAGATTTTGGAAACGAAATAAAAATTGTAACAGTATCTGGATGGAGCATTGATGCCAAAACAAAAGAAGAACATACTATTGATTTTGTGCTACAAAAACCTTATACAGTTGAGAAACTTGAAAAATTATTGCTTACTTTATAAACCCAACCTATCAGTAATTATAACACTTAACAACTAAAGTAAAAACTACTTCTATTTTAATAATTTATTGGCAGATACACAATCAAAAAACAATAGCTTCACAAAAAAAGTTACACAGTTTACTGTAAATCAATATTTTTTTTATTCTTTAAAAAAAGACTTCCACATACAATCTATTTAATTGAAAAAGAGTAAATTAGCTAATAATATTGTATTTAATAAAAAATTAAAGCGCTATAGTATTAGTTTAAAATTTTATATAATTAAAAAACATCGATATGAAAAAAATCTATTTCATTATTTTCTCTTTAAGTTTAATCAGTAATTGTTATGCCCAAGATGAAGACCAACTCTTACTAGAAATAAATACTATTGAAAATAGTTTAAGTAAAATGGTTCAAATAAAAGGAGATTCCATTAAAAAATATACTATTTTAGAAAGGATGGATTTTTATAAAGTTCCGGGAGTTAGCATTGCAATTGTACAAAACAGAAAGATAAAATGGGCAAAAGGATACGGGTACGCAAATACTGAAACTGGAACTAAAATAGATACGGAAACCCTTTTTCAAGCTGGTTCGATAAGTAAACCTCTTGCTGCTTTATCTGCGTTAAAACTATTTGAAAATGATAGTTTAGAGTTAGATAAGAATGTAAATTATTATTTAAAAAATTGGCAGATTCCTGATAACAAGTTTACTAAAACTGAAAAAGTAACAATTGAAAGACTATTAACACACACTGCAGGAATAACCGTTCATGGTTTTCCTGGTTATCAACAGTCTGATAATTTCCCTGATATTATTGATGTTTTAAATGGTAATGGAAATACCGCAAAAATAGTGGTTAATATGATACCAGGTAGTATTTGGCGATATTCTGGAGGTGGTTATACTATTATGGAAAAAGTGGTAGAGGATATTAGTGGTTTAACTCTAGAGGACTATATGCATAAAAATATTCTGCAGCCAATGGGCATGAAAAATAGTACTTATCAACAACCTATAGCTAAAAAATTTCAAAAAAATATTAGTTCGGCTTACGATGAAAATGGAAAACTAATTAAAGGCTTATGGAACAATTATCCTGAACAAGCTGCGGCGGGTTTATGGACAACTCCTTCAGATTTAGCAAAGTATTGTATAGAAATGCAAGAAATCTTAAATAGTAAAAAAGTAGGTATTTTAACAAAAGCGACGGTTGAAAAAATGCTAACAAAACATAAAAATGATTGGGGACTAGGACCTTCTTTACAAAACGAAAAAGATTCTTTAATTTTTGGTCACGGTGGTAAAAATGCAGGATTTACAAATGATATGAAAGCATATGCATATCAAGGAAATGCTATTATAGTGATGACTAATGCTGATAATGGCAGTAAATTAATATCAGAAATAGAAAACTCAGTATCAAAATATTATAATTGGTCAATAAGCAAAACGAAAATTATTGAAGTTATCAAATTATCAGAGACTGATTTAAAAAAATACTTAGGAAAATACGAACTTAAGGAAGAAAATTTAATTCTTGAAGTTCAATTAAAAGAAAGCCAACTTTTAATAACAAACACACCTCTTGGTGACTTAAATATGATTCCTATATCAGCAACCAAATTCATAGAACCAGAAAATGGTACTGTTATTGAATTTTTATTTGATAAAAAAGTAAATGGCTTTATAGTAAACAATACATTTAAGTTACTAAAAGTAAATTAAAAAACTCCAAAAAAATGGGTTTTAAAGCAGTGTTACTTCTAAATTGTTAACGATTACTAAATATTTTTAAATATCAAAAAACGATCTATTTAGAGGAAAAATACATCCATAATTTAAAGTAACCTTACCTACTTGTGAAATTCTTTTATCAAAAAAGTAGATTTGTACTATTGTTTTTTTTGTAAAAATATCACCTAAACAACTTCTCGTACAAATAATTAAGAACAATACTAAATCTTAGTTAAGTTAACTAACAAAAAAAGCATCCATATCTATAAAAAATGGATGCTTTATAATTATATGATTTTAACTTACGTACTTTACAATTTAGAATCTTAAAAGTTAAGACCTCCAAAATTTACGTTGTTCGTTTAGTTCGTCTTCTTCTTTTTGGATTTCTTCTAATTCTTTTACAGATAAAACTTTTAAAAATGAAGGATGTTGCTCAATTGCATATTCAATCTTTGTGATAATATCAGAAACGTCTTCATTTTCATAATCAATATCTAAAGGTTCTTTAATAACCATAGATTGTAACACATTTTTTCGTTTAATACGTAAACCTTTTTTATCAAAAGAACGTCTAAAACCATCAATTACTATAGGTACAACTATAGGTTTAAACGTTTTAATAATATGCGCTGTTCCTCTTCTAATTGGTTTAAAAGGTGTTGTGGTTCCTTGCGGAAAGGTAACAACCCAACCATCATCTATAGCTTTACCAATATTAGAAATATCAGAATTTTTTACTTGTCTGTTTACATCTTTGCCTTCGCTTCTCCAAGTTCTGTCTATAGAAATAGAACCAGCATACGCAAATATTTTTGGCAGTAATCCTGCTCTCATGGTTTCACCAGCAGCAACAAAATAAAAATTTAATTTAGGTTGCCATATGTAACCAATATTTTTAATAGAATCATCTCTACCTTTTAGAGCGGCATTAAAAACATGAAACATTGCTGCTACGTCTGCAAAATAAGTTTGATGATTAGAGATAAACAAAACTCCGCTGTCTGGTAAATCTCTTAATATTTGAGAGCCTTCTATTTGAAGGCTATTAAATTTACGGTATCTACTATGAGAAATAACGCCAAAAAAGCGAATAATCCACTTTTTTATAAATAAATAATGTCCAAAAGGATTCCTTTTAAATAGGGGCATTTGTACTTTTTTTTATTGGTTACTCCACAAAATTACAAAAACAATTTAATAACTTCCTATTTTAAGAGTTCTTTAATTTCAGAAAGCATCATTCCTGTTGCTCCCCAAACGATATGATTGTTAATTTTAAAACAAGGAACTGCTATTTTTTTCATATATGAAGTATCTAAAGTAACGGTAGTCATTGTTTTATCATCTAATAAATCGCTCACTAATACTTCAATTTCTAAGGCAACTTCATGATTTAACACAAAATTAGGCCGCTCATCAACAAAACCTAAAAATGGCGTTGCTAAAAAATTACTAGGCGGAATGTACACATCCGTTAATTCTCTTATAATTTTTACAGTTGAAGGTAAAACCCCAACTTCTTCTAATGTTTCTCTTAAAGCAGTTTGTTCTAAATTTTTATCAGCCTTTTCTGTTTTTCCGCCAGGGAAACTAATTTGAGCAGAATGTGTGCCTTTATAACTTGCTCTTTGCGTTAATAAAAAACAAGTTTCATTTTCTTTATTTGGATAAAATAATACTAAAACGGCCGCTTTTCTGGGCTTATTAGCTGCTATTTTATCTTGATCGTATTGTAAACGGAGTTTGGGAGCCATTTTAAATTGAGCTTGTAAACCTCCTAATTCCTTACTTTTTAGTTCTTCAATTTTTTGGGTGAAGTCTTTAAAATTCATTCTGAATAGTTACTTTTAACAAACTTATAATTTTCTGCAGCAAAACAATATTTTTTGGCAAGAATTTTGATTTACAGTAAGCAAATAAAATGATGAATAAAAAATATCAAAAATTAATTTTAAGTATTGTGTTAGATATCATTGGCTTTTTTACAATAATTCCTTTTGATGTAGTTTGGGCGCCAATTTCTGGTTATTTAATGACAAAAATGTACAAAGGAAATAAAGGAAAAATAGCTGGTGTTATCAGTTTTTTAGAGGAAATAATTCCTTTTTTAGATGTAATTCCAACTTTTACAATTATGTGGATTTATACTTATTTAATTAATAAAGAGGATAAAAAAGAAATAACTATTATTGAGGTTTAGAAGATTCTTTAAACAAAAAACCCAAACCTAATCTTGTTAAAAACTTTTTTTCGAAAGCCCAAAAGAATTTAAACTGCCCAAAAAACCAACCCACAATTGGCAATGTCAATTGATAAATAGGAAATATTAGCAATATTCTTAATGGCCAAAAAATAAAAGGCGAAACTGTTTCTAATGTCAATCCGAAGAAAATAGTAATTGGTTTTGCAACCCAAGTAGCAAAAGAACCATTAATTGAAAAAACCAATATAATGGCAATTATAGACCAATTATTATCAATATTCCAACGTTGTTTTAATTTTTCCATCAAAATTATAGTGCTTTTTTAGTTTTTTTAAACATTAACCAAAGACCAATTAAAATTAAAGGAATACTTAATACTTGACCTGTATTTAATAAATTAAAGAAACCATCTTCTCTACCTTCTGCTTGTTCTACTTTTAAAAATTCTATTATAAAACGTAAAGACCATAAAACAACCATAAACAGACCAAATAAGAAACCAAGTTGTTTTTTCTTATCTGTTTTCCAGTATAAAAACCAAAGTACAAAAAACAGTGCTAAATAGCTAAATGCTTCATACAATTGCGTTGGATGTCTTGCAAAATCCTCTCCGTTTGCTTTAAAAATAACTCCAAAATTAGAACCTGTTTCTTTTCCGTAAATTTCTGAATTGAAAAAATTACCCATTCTTATAAAAAATCCTGCTAAAGCAACCATAATTGCCAATCTATCCAAAATAAACAGCCAAGGTTTGTTTAAATGTTTTTTAGCATAAAAATACATCGTTATAATAATAGAAATTGCGGCTCCGTGACTTGCAAAACCAGTAAAACCTGTAAACTTCCAAGTACCGTTAATTTGTTTAAACGGTATAATTATTTCTAATAAATGGTTTTGATAGTAATCCCAACTGTAAAAGAAAACATCACCCAAACGCATACCAACTAGCATTGATATAAAAACATACATAAATAAAGTGTCTAACTTTTCTTCAGGAATTTCGTCATTTATATATACCTTTTTCATTAGGTGCAAACCCAATAAAAATGCGGCAACAAACATTAAACTGTACCAACGTATCACAAAAAATCCTAAATCAATTCCTAATGATGGATTCCATTCTATTGCTAAAAAATTCATATTCTTTTATTCAAAATTTATATTTCAAAGTTAAAATCGTACGTCTTTCTTAATAAAGTCGTACTTCTTTTTTCTAACTTCGTTACTCTTTTTTCTCTGGCACAGGATCGTAACCACTTCCTCCCCAAGGATGACAACTAAATATTCTTCTCAAAGCCAACCATCCGCCAGAAAACAAACCGTGCTTTTGCAGCGCCTCTATGGTGTAATGTGAACACGTAGGACTGTATCTACAAGTTGACGGCGTGTAAGGCGATATTGCTGTTTGATAAAAACGAACCAGCAAAATAAATGGATATGAAAGTATTTTTTTCAAAAATTAAACTTTTTATTTTTAAAGAGTTCTCGTTACAATTTCGATGAAAAACCAAAATAACACGAACTTGCGTATTTTTTATTCATCTTTAAGGAATCCAAATTAACCCTTAATTTATTGAAAACGTTGTGCCTTCTTTCCCATCTTTTAACTGAATTCCCAATTCAATTAATTCGTCTCTTATTTGATCAGACAATGCCCAATCTTTATTTTCTCTTGCTTCTTTTCTTAATTTGATAAGCAGCTCCACTACTCCATTTATTTTTTCTGAATTGTCTTGAGAATTTTCATTCATCAAACCTAATACATCAAAAACGAATGCATGTATCATTTGTTTTAATTCTGATAAATCAGCAGCAGTTAAACTCGCTTTTTGTTCTTTAACTTGATTAATTACCTTTACAGCTTCAAACAAATGCGCAATTAAAATGGGTGTATTAAAATCGTCGTTCATTGCTGTATAACAACCTTTCTTCCATTTCTGAACATCAAAAGTAGATGTTTTACTTGTCTCTATTTTATCAAGAAAATTAACGGCTTCCATTAATTTAGAATGTCCTTTTTCTGATGCTTCTAAAGCTTCACCAGAGAAATCTAAAATGCTTCTATAATTGGCTTGCATATTAAAAAAGCGCACTACACTTGCTGAAAATGCTTTTGGTAGAATATTATTTTTCCCAGATAAAATTTCATTTGGTAAAATAAAATTCCCTGTAGATTTTGCCATTTTTTGACTGTTTAACAACAGCATATTTGTGTGCATCCAATAACTTACAGGCGTTTTGCCGCTACAAGTTTGAGACTGCGCAATTTCACATTCGTGATGTGGGAATTTTAAATCCATTCCGCCTCCATGAATATCAAACTGTTCTCCTAAATATTTGGTACTCATTACAGAACATTCTAAATGCCAACCAGGAAAACCATCGCTCCAAGGCGAAGGCCAACGCATAATATGTCTTTCATCCGCTTTTTTCCAAAGCGCAAAATCTTGCGGGTTTTTCTTATCCGATTGCCCGTCTAAAGAACGCGTATTATGAATTAAATCTTCTACTTTTCTGCCAGATAAAATTCCGTAATGACTATTTTTATTATATTCCAAAACATCAAAATAAACAGAACCATTTACCTCATAGGCAAACCCTTTTTCTATGATTTCTTTAATCATTTCAATCTGCTCTACAATATGACCGGTTGCCGTAGGCTCGATACTTGGCGGTAAAAAATTGTAATTTTTTAACACATCATGAAAGTCAACCGTATAACGCTGAACAACTTCCATTGGTTCTATTTGCTCTAAACGTGCTTTTTTAGAAATTCTGTCTTCACCTTCATCCGCATCGTTTTCTAAATGACCAGCATCTGTAATATTACGCACATAACGTACTTTATACCCCAAATGCAACAAATATCTATACACCACATCAAAGAACATAAAGGTTCTTACATTACCCAAATGCGCATTGCTATATACGGTTGGTCCACAAACGTACATACCTACATATCCG
Source organism: Polaribacter glomeratus (assembly GCF_002954665.1). Taxonomy (GTDB): domain Bacteria; phylum Bacteroidota; class Bacteroidia; order Flavobacteriales; family Flavobacteriaceae; genus Polaribacter; species Polaribacter glomeratus. The sequence continues at coordinate 1,421,980 of NZ_MSCM01000001.1, forward strand.
TCTGTTAAGGTTTTAAAATCCTCTTTTTGTTTGCTAAGAGAGTTGTATACTTTAAGTTTATTTTCTTTGTAGAGTTCCATTAAAAAAGTTACTATTTACAGTCGATAAAGATAGGAACTTTAAAAAGAATATCGAAATGGAATTTATTAGAAATTTAGTGAAAACTGAAGCTGCTGTAAGTACTTGATTTTATGATGTTACACGTTTATGTTACTTATTTAAATTAGCTGTAAAACACATGAAAAAAGTTTTACAGAAATTCACAGAGCATTTTAGAACTGATTTGCAAAGACTCGTTTTGTGGTAGTTTTTTAATTAATAAACCTATTTATCAGATTAAATTTATAGAAATCTATTAGATTGATAAACTAAAAAATCTCAATATTTATATCTAAATTTACATTTAAGTTTTTACCATGGATAAAAAAAAATCTGCTATACATGAAAATGAAGGTGTTTCTCAACCAGAAACAACGAGTAAATCGAGTGCAGAAAAAATAAAAATCAGCAGAGCAAAACAGAATTCTGTTGATGATTTTGTGTCCAATATTTTAGCAGGAAACATTACTTTTTTAAGCAGAGCAATTACTTTGGTAGAAAGCACAAATGCAAAACATCAGCAAAAAGCAAATGAAATTTTAGATCGTTGTTTGCCACACGCAAATAAATCTGTGAGAATAGGAATTACGGGTGTGCCAGGTGTCGGAAAAAGTACTTTTATTGAATCTTTTGGAAAACACTTAACGGCGCAAGGAAAAAAAGTTGCTGTTTTAGCTGTTGACCCAAGTAGCTCTGTAAACAAGGGTTCTATTTTAGGTGATAAAACGCGAATGGAAGAATTGGTTACAGATCCAAATGCTTTTATTAGACCTTCACCTTCCGGAACTTCTTTAGGCGGCGTTGCACAAAAAACACGCGAAAGTATTATTCTTTGCGAAGCTGCTGGTTTTGATACGATAATTATTGAAACTGTTGGAGTTGGACAATCGGAAACTGTGGTGCATTCTATGGTTGACTTCTTTTTGTTGCTAAAATTGGCTGGCGCAGGCGATGAATTACAAGGAATTAAACGCGGAATTATAGAAATGGCAGATGCAATTGTCATTAACAAAGCCGATGGCGATAATCAAAAAAACGCAACTATTGCCAAAATTGAATTTAACAGAGCTTTGCATTTGTACCCAATAAAAGAAAGTACTTGGCAGCCAAAAGTTTTAACAGCAAGTGCTTTGCAGAATTTGGGAATTGCAAAAATTGATAAAATGATTACTGATTATATTTCTTTAACGAAAAAAAACAAGTATTTCGATATCAAAAGAAATGAGCAAAATGAGTATTGGTTACTTTCTACAATCAATCAACAATTAAAAGATCGATTTTATCAAAATCCGAAAATTAAAAATGCGTTACATCAAGAAATTAAAGATTTAAAAAACGGAAAAACGACTCCTTTTAATGCTGCTAAGAGATTGTTAGAATTGTAGTTCTATTTATTTTTGTTCTTGAAAGATATAAATTTAATTGCTAAAAGTTTTCTTTAAAATTAAACAAATGAAAAAATCCATTCTTTTTAAACTTTTTTTACTCTTGTTAATTCCCTTGCTTTCATGCAAAGCACAGGTACAAAAAACATCCGAAGAAACTTATATCTTTAAAGAAGGAGATAAAAACGGAATTGGAAAATGGTATTTAGACCGTGAAATTGCATACGTTATGGGTTATGAAGGTATTAATTGGCTAGAACGTTCTTCTAGAGAAAAAGAAGAAAACACTTCGAAACTTATCGAAAACATGCACATACAACCTACAGATATTATTGCCGATATTGGGGCAGGTTCTGGATATCATGTATTTAAAATGGCGCCAATTGCTTATAAAGGAGCTGTGTATGCTGTTGACATTCAACCAGAAATGTTGCAAGCTATTTTAGAAAATAATCAATATAAAAAGTATACAAATATAGAACTTATACAAGGTGATGAAAAAAGTGTAAAGCTGCCAGAAAACACCTTTGATAAAGTGTTGATGGTGGATGTATATCACGAATTTAATTTCCCCAAAGAAATGATGCTGTCTATCAAAAAATCGTTAAAAGAAAACGGAAAAATATATTTAATTGAATACAAAAGTGAAGACATTTCTGTGCCTATAAAAATGATTCATAAAATGAGCGAAAAACAAGCCGTCAAAGAAATGAAAGCGGTTGGTTTTAAACTTGAGAAAAATAGCACGAATTTACCTTGGCAACACTGTATGGTATTTGTTAAAAACAACTTGTTGAAATAGTTTGATTTAAATTTTAAACCTCTAACCTGTAAAACCTCATCATTAAGAAAAGATGAAAAATTTTAAATGGTGCTTATTACTTTCTCTTTTTGATAGAACGAAAGCAAAATTTTATCTAAAAAATTAAAATCCGTTAAAACAGAAATAAAATATTTTTAATAAATTAACGTTTTTACTGATAAAACTATTAATTTTAAATTAAAAACTCCTAAAATTTTACGGATTTAACATTTTGAAAATACTAAATTCACGTTTTTCATAAAAATTTAATAGTTACATTATTTAATATGAAATTTATTTTGTGAAATTATTTGTTTGCTATAATTTTGCGCTCAAATAAATAAAAAATTGAATAAAAGAGTACATTTATTTTTATTTCTACTTTTATCGCTTGTGCTTGTTTGCTTTACTAATTTAAATGTAAATTCTAAAAGCAACTTAAAGAACGCAACTAAGCAGTCTTATCTTGTTAAGCTTAGTAATAACATGCAGCATTTAAAAACTGCTAGTGTAAAATCTACAACAGAATCGAATAGTTCGCTTTTATTTCTTCAAGAAATAAAGATTGAAGAAGTTGAAGAGTTTGAGGAAAACCTTTTAAGTAACAAAAGCAAGTATTTTTTTGTAAAAAATAAGACTTCCTTTTTTTATAAAAACTTAGTAGAAAACAACTTACTTAGTATTAAAGAAGAAGTACTTTTTAAAAACTTCATAACAACATCTTCATTTATTCGCCTTTATAAGCGGTTTCAGGTTTACAAAATTTGATAATAATTTAAAACAGTTTGCTTAAGCTGTTTAATATTTCTCAAGATACTTTTAAAAAACAATTAATTTTTAAGGGTAAACTGGTTGTTTACCTATTTATACCAAACAAATTTAAGAATAACATTTCCATGAAGAAAATTTTAATTGGTGCGCTTGTGGTATTATTTTACACAAGTTGTCAAACTAAAAAAGAAGAAACAAAAGAGCTACCAGCTTTTCTTGTTACAAATCCAATAAAAAAAGACACTGCTATTACAAAAGATTATGTGAGTCAAATTCATTCTTTTAGACATATAGAAATCAGAGCTTTAGAAAAAGGATATTTAAAACAGATATCTGTTGATGAAGGTCAGCATGTTAAAATGGGACAAGCGATGTTCCAAATTATGCCAAATATTTATCAAGCTGAATTACAAAAAGCAAAAGCTGAGGCAAATGCTGCATCCATAGAACTAAAAAACACAAAACTTTTAGCTGATGGAAATGTGGTTTCGCCAAATGAACTAGCATTAGCAAAAGCGAAATTAGACAAAGCAAATGCAGAAGTTATGCTTGCAGAAACTCATTTAAGTTTTACAAAAATTAAAGCTCCTTTTGATGGTATTATGGATCATCTTGAGGCTAGAGAAGGTAGTTTTTTAGAAGAAGGTGAGTTACTAACCAAACTATCCGACAATAGTAAAATGTGGGTGTACTTTAATGTTCCAGAGGCAGAATATCTTGATTACATTATGAGTTCAGACAAAAACTCTAAAAAAGAAGTAGCGCTTTTAATGGCGAACAACAAAGTTTTTAACCAAAAAGGAATTGTTGAAACCATTGAAGGAGAGTTCAATAGCGAAACAGGGAATATTGCTTTTAGAGCAACTTTTCAAAACCCTGATGCTATTTTAAGACATGGAGAAACCGGAAGTATCTTAATGACAGTTCCTTTTAAAAATGTAGTTATAATTCCTCAAAAAGCAACTTTCGAAATCTTAGATAAAACCTATGTGTTTGTAATTACCAAAGATAATATTGTAAAACAAAGAGAAATAAAGATTGGCGCAGAATTGCCAAACTTGTTTGTGGTATCTAAAGGATTGAATGAAAAAGAAACCATTTTATTAGAAGGTATTCGAATGGTAAAAAACAATCAAAAAATAAATACCAAGTTTTTGGATGCCAACAAAGTGATGTCTTCATTAGACTTATATGCTGAATAATTTTCATAAATAATCTAAAAAGACATGTTTAAAAAATTTATAAAAAGACCCGTATTGGCAATCGTCATATCGGTCATCATCATTTTTATTGGTACACTTGCTATCAAACAATTGCCTATTTCACAGTTTCCTGAAATAGCACCAACCACAGTAAACATATTTATTGCGTATCCAGGTTCTAGTGCAGAAGTTTTAGTAAATTCTACTTTAATCCCTATAGAAACGGCTATTAATGGTGTACAAGGAATGCGTTACATCGCTTCGGATGCTACAAGTGCTGGTGAAGCTACGATTCGAATTATTTTTGAACCTGGCACAGATCCAGATCAAGCGGTAGTTCGGGTTAAAACGCGTGTAGACCAAGTAATGCCTTTATTACCAGAATTGGTGCAGCGTGAAGGTGTTATTATTACGCCGGTTCAACCAAGTATGTTAATGTATGTAAACCTTTCTAGTTCTGATAAAAACAACGACGAAAAGTTTTTGTACAATTACGCTTACACGAAAGTTATTCCAGAAATTCAGCGTATTAACGGAATTGCAAATGCTCAAATATTAGGAAGTAGAAAATACGCAATGAGAGTTTGGTTAAAACCAGACCGTATGCGTGCTTATAACATTTCTGCAGAAGAAGTTTTAGAATCCATGTTAGACCAAAGTGTTTTGGCAAGACCAGGACGTTTAGGCAGTAGCTCGGGTATAAAATCGCAATCTTTAGAATATGTATTAACGTATCAAGATCGCTATAATGAGCCAGAACAATACAAAGAGATAATTATTCGTGCTAATAAAGAAGGCGAAATTATTAAGTTATCTGATATTGCTGATGTACAATTAGGAAGTGAGTTTTATGATATTTACTCTAATTTAGATGGTAAACCTTCTGCTTCTATTGTACTAAAACAAACTTTTGGAAGTAATGGTAGCGATGTAATAAAAGCTGTAAAAGAAAAATTAAAAGAACTAGAAGTTGATTTACCTCCAAATGTAGATTTTCAAATAAGTTATGATGTTTCTAACTTTTTAGATGCTTCTATTGAGCAAGTATTACACACACTTAGAGATGCATTTATTCTGGTTGCGATTGTAGTATTCTTATTTTTAGGAGATTGGCGTTCTACTTTAATTCCGATTATTGCGGTTCCTGTTTCCTTAATAGGTGCCTTTTTTGTAATGCAGTTATTCGGTTTATCCATCAACTTAATTACCCTTTTTGCTTTGGTACTTGCTATTGGTATTGTGGTAGATAATGCAATTGTTGTTGTAGAGGCCGTCCATGTTAAAATGGAAGAACAAAATTTATCGCCTTATAAAGCTTCAACAGAAGTATTAGGCGAAATTGGAGGCGCAATTATAGCAATTACATTAGTTATGGTTTCGGTGTTTATTCCTATTTCGTTTATGACTGGTCCTATTGGGGTTTTCTACCGTCAGTTTTCGATTACAATGGCGGGTGCAATAGTTATTTCTGCAATTGTAGCTTTAACGTTAACACCTGTATTATGTGCAATGTTGCTTAAAAATAATCACGGAAAAATTAAAAAATCAACAGTAGATAAATTTATCAATTGGTTTAATAAAGGTTTTGAGAGATTAACAGGAACGTATGTAGCAATCTTAAATAAAATTGTAGCGAGACGTATTGTAACATTCGGAATATTGATAGCATTCTGTGCGGGAATTTACTTTACAAATAAAGTGTTACCAGCTGGTTTTATTCCAAACGAAGACCAAGGAATGATTTACGCTATTATTCAAACTCCACCTGGTGCTACTTTAGAGCGCACAAATGATGTTGCTAAAAAACTTCAAGAAATTTGTGAAAAAACAGCAGGTGTAGAATCTGTTTCTTCTTTAGCGGGTTACGAAATTATGACAGAAGGTCGAGGATCTAATGCGGGTACGTGTTTAATCAACCTAAAAACATGGTCAGAAAGAGAACATTCTGTTCATGAAATAATGGAAGAGTTAGAAGAAAAAACAAAAAACCTTGGTGCTATTATTGAATATTTTGAACCACCTGCTGTTCCTGGTTTTGGTTCTTCTGGAGGATTTGCATTGCGTTTATTAGATAAAACAAACTCAACGGATTATCATGAATTTGAAAAAATTAATAATAATTTTATGGAGGCGATGTCAAAACGTAAAGAACTTACAGGTTTATTTACCTTCTTTTCGGCAAATTATCCTCAATATGAGTTAAAAATCAACAATAAAATTGCCATGCAAAAAGGTGTGACAATTGGTAAAGCCATGGAAAATTTAAATATTTTAATTGGTAGTACTTATGAACAAGGGTTTATTCGTTTTGGTAGATTCTTTAAAGTGTATACACAAGCAGCTCCAGAATATCGAAGATTGCCATCAGATCTTGAGAAACTTTTCGTTAAAAATGAATCAGGAGAAATGGTACCATATTCGGCATTTATGTCTGTTGAAAAAAAATTGGGTCCTAATGAAATTACACGATATAACCTTTACAATTCGGCATCCATAAGAGGTTTACCAGGTTCAGGTTTTACGAGTGGTGAAGCAATTAATGCTATTAAAGAAGTAGCTGCTAAAGAATTACCAAGAGGTTACGATATCGCTTGGGAAGGTTTGTCTTATGATGAAGCTAGTAGAGGAAATGAATCCATTTACGTTTTTATTATTGTATTAATCTTCGTTTACTTCGTTCTTGCCGCACAATACGAGAGCTTTTTATTACCGTTTGTGGTAATTTTATCGTTACCTGTTGGTGTCTTCGGATCTTTCATCCTCTTAAAGGCGATGGGATTAGCAAACGATGTGTATGCACAAATCGGCATTATAATGCTTGTTGGGTTACTGGGTAAAAATGCGGTGTTAATCGTAGAATTTGCAGTTCAAAAACAAAACAAAGGCGCTACAATTTTAGAAGCAGCAATTGAAGGAGCAAGAGCAAGATTTAGACCAATTTTAATGACTTCGTTTGCTTTTATAGCTGGTTTAATTCCGTTAGTGATGGCAACAGGTGCCGGTGCAATTGGTAACAGAACTATTGGTGGTTCTTCTTTAGGAGGAATGTTGATAGGTACACTATTCGGAGTTATAATTATTCCCGGATTATTCTACATTTTTGCGAAGCTAGAAGAAGGAAGAAGTCTTATTAAAGATGAAACGCACGAACCTCTTTCGGAAGAAGTTATTAGAAATAGTGAATCAGAAAGTCAAGCAAAAGTAAATGCTGATAAAATTAGCAAACTAAAAAGACTATTAAAAAAACTTAGTAAAAGCGATAAAAATGAATAATATAAAAATAGTAAAACGTACACTTATCGTTTTTTTAACAACGCTTATTCTTTTCTCTTGTGTGCCAACAAAAACAGCAATAAGAGAAGCTGATAAAACGCTACCTGATGCGTATAAAAATCAAGTAGAAGACAGTATTAATTCTGCAAACGTAAAATGGAAAGACTTTTTTTCTGACACTAATTTAGTTACACTAATTGATATTGCCATTGCTAACAATCAAGAATTAAAAATTATGTTGCAAAGGGTAGAAATGTCTAAAAATGAAATTAAAGCAAGAACAGGAGAATATTTACCTTTTGTAAGTATTAATGCAGGTGCTGAAATTGAAAAAGTAGGCGAATTTACACGCAATGGTGCTGTAGAAAAAAACCTTAGTATTCGTGAAGATGAAAAATTCCCAGAACCATTATCAAACTTTTCTGCAGGTCTTTCTGCTTCTTGGGAGTTAGATATTTGGAAAAAACTAAGAAACGGAAAAAAAATAGCTGTGTTAGAATATTTAGCTTCCGTAGAAGGTAAGAATTTTATGGTTACGCAGTTAGTTTCTGAAATTGCGAGCACATATTATGAGTTGATGGCTTTGGATAATCAATTGTTAATTATTGAGCAGAATTTAGAACTTCAAACAAACGCATTAAGAATGGTGAAGCTTCAAAAAGAAGCTGCTAGAGTTACGCAATTAGCCGTTAGAAGATTTGAAGCAGAACTACTTAAAAATCAAAGTAATAAATTTATCGTTTCGCAGCAGATCGTTGAAACCGAAAATTTATTAAATTTTTTAGTAGGTAGATATCCGCAACAAATAATCAGAAGTTCAGACACTTTTATTAGCAAATCTATGGATGTAATAAAATCCGGAATTCCTTCGGATTTACTAGCAAACAGAACAGATATTAAAAAAGCGGAACTTGAATTAGCAGCGGCTAAATTAAATGTAAGTGTTGCCAAAGCTAATTTTTATCCATCAATTGGAGTTCGAGCTGGTCTTGGTTTAGAAGCTTTTAAACCAAAATTTTTAATAAACACGCCAGAATCTTTAACTTATAATTTAATTGGAGATGTAGTTGCTCCTTTAATTAACAGAAATGCTATTAAAGCTGAATATAGCACTGCAAATAATAGACAGTTAGCTGCAATTTTTGAATATGAGAAAACGATTTTAAACGCGTATATTGAAGTGCAAAATCAGCTTTCTAATGCACAAAACCTTAAAGAAAGCTACCGATTAAAAGAAGGGCAAGTTGAAGCGCTTACAGAATCTATTGGTCTTTCTATTCAGCTTTTTAAATCAGCGAGAGCAGAATATACAGAAGTTCTACTAACCCAAAGAGAGGCTTTAGATTCTAAAATTGAAATCATAGAAACAAAAAGAAATCAACTATTAGCGAACGTAAAATTATACCAGGCTTTAGGTGGTGGTTGGGATTAAAACAACATTTTATTAAATAATCCTTTTAGATTATTGTTCTCAAAACACTTGCATTTTAAAATGCAAGTGTTTTGTTTTTTAACTCATTTTGTTTGGTTAAAATATCAACTAATATTAGACCAAATCTTAGAAGTTTTAGACACTTCTAAATAGGTTTTTCTAATATTTGCATTTTCTGGTTTTGATAAATTAGAATCCTCTTGTAATACTGAAATTGCCGTATTTCTGGCATTCACTAAAATTTTAGTATCCTTTACAATATCAGCAATTTTAAGATTTAAGACACCACTTTGTTGCGTTCCCATTAAGTTTCCTGGTCCACGTAATTTTAAATCAACCTCAGCAATTTTAAATCCGTCGGAAGTTTCAACCATGGTTTTTAAACGTGTTTTACCTTCTTCGGATAATTTATAACTCGACAATAAAATACAATAACTTTGATCTGCACCTCTACCAACTCTACCTCTTAATTGATGTAATTGACTTAAACCAAATCGTTCTGAACTTTCAATAATCATAACACTCGCATTTGGCACATTTACACCAACTTCAATAACCGTTGTTGCTACCATAATTTGAGTTTCGCCTTTTACAAAACGCTGCATTTCAAATTCTTTATCCGCAGGTTTCATTTGTCCATGAACAATACTTATTTGATATTTTGGGTTTGGAAATTCGCGCGAAACACTTTCATAACCATCCATTAAATCTTTATAATCCATCGTTTCAGATTCCTGAATCAATGGATACACAATATATACTTGTCTACCTTTTGCTATTTCATCCTTCATAAATTTAAAAACCGACAATCGATTGCTATCAAATCGATGCACCGTTTTTACTTCTTTTCTTCCAGGAGGCAATTCATCAATAACAGAAATATCTAAATCGCCATACACAGACATTGCCAACGTTCTAGGAATTGGCGTTGCCGTCATTACTAAAATATGTGGCGGAGACGTAACTTCAGCTTTTTTAAAGGGAATATTTTTTAATTCTTGCGCAAGTTTTTCGATTACATTGTCTATATTTTCGAGAACTTCTTCGCTTGTAAATCTGATAACTTTATACCCAAATTCTTCAAGAATTTTAATTCTTATCGCGTCTGCTTCTTGCTGTTCTGCGGTACTGTCATATTCTACATCAATTTCAACTAGTAACGGTTTTGAAATACAAGCAAAATCAACCGTAAATTCGTCAATAATATGCTGTCGTCTAAATTTAAATTCTAATTTATTTGTTTTTAATTGCTCCCAAAGATTTTTTTCTGCTTCTGCGGATTGTTTTTTTCTTTCTTTTTGCAATTCTTTCATCAACTTATATACTGATGGATGCGCAGTTTCGTAACGATTGCGTACTTCAATTCCCGTTCCTTTGGCAATGGTTAAAACGGATCCTCCACCTTTAGACCATAATTTAGATCTTTGTGCAACTCCAAAGCGATGTTGCTCATCAATAATTGCAACACCTAAATTTTGGAATTGTACTTTATCTTCTAGCAAAGCGTGTGTGCCAATTAAAATATGTAACGTTCCGTTTTCTAAATTTTTATGAATTTCTCTTCGTTTTTTTATTTTTACAGAACCTGTTAATACATCTACTTTTAGCTTCGTGTTTTTTAAATATTCAGAAATTGCTTTATAATGTTGTGATGCTAAGATTTCTGTAGGCGCCATTATGGTGGCTTGAAAGCCATTATCAATTGCTAAAAGCATGGTTAATAAGGCCACAATTGTTTTTCCTGAGCCAACATCACCTTGCAAAAGGCGGTTCATATGCGCACCAGAACCTACATCTTTTCTTATTTCTTTAAGTACTCTTTTTTGAGCATTTGTTAAATCGAAAGGCAAATGATTGTTATAAAAATCATTAAAATTATCGCTTACATTTTCAAAGATAAATCCTTTTATTTTGGTTTTGTTGATGAGTTTTTTACGCAATAATTGCAACTGAATAAAAAATAATTCTTCAAACTTTAAACGGTATTCTGCTTTGGCTAAATTTTCTTGACTTTTAGGAAAGTGCACATTTAAAAAAGCATCTCTTTTATGCATCAACTTAAAATCATCAATAATTTCTTGTGATAAACTTTCTTGAATTCCGTCGAAAAACTGTTTTAGTAAATTCTGAATGTACGTTCGCATCAATTTATTAGAAACGCCAGAATTCGTTAATTTTTCTGTGGATGGATATACAGGTTGCATCTTAGATTGCAGCTTTTGTTTATATTCTGTAACCAATTCTATTTCTGGATGCGGAATGCTAAAGCTACCATTATAATGATTCAGTTTTCCATAAACTACATACGATTCATTTGGCTTCAAGGATTCTTTAATCCATTTATGGCCTTTAAACCAGACCAATTCCATGGTTCCTGTAGCATCTTGAAAAGTTGCCACTAACCTACTGCCTCTTTTTTGTGCAACAGATTTAATACTCGTTATTTTACCAACAATTTGTACTTCGGATGTGTTTGGCTGTAACTCTTTTATGGCGTAAAAAGCGGTTTTATCAATATATCGAAAAGGGAAAAAATTGAGCAAATCATTACAAGATTTAATGCCCAATTCTGTGTACAAAAGCGTTGCTCTTTGTACACTAATTCCGTTTATATATGTTATAGGATAACTTAAATTCAATTTAAAAAGATATAAAAAACGAAAATACAAAATACCTTTTATTTAACGTACCTTTGCACACTATTATAATGAAAAAATGAGATTACACAGAAACTTAACTTTTGCCGTTATAGACAGCATTCGAGATATATTTAATGAAGGTGTTTACGCAGATAAAGCGGTAGAAAAAGCCTTAAAGAGAGATAAACGTTGGGGCGCAAGAGACCGTAAATTTGTTGCTGAAACGATTTATGATATTGTTCGCTGGAACCGACTATATGCAGAAATTGCAGAAGTAAAAGTACCATATGACAGAGATAATATTTGGAGATTATTTTCTGTTTGGTGTATTTTAAGAGGAATCGCTTTACCAGATTGGAACCAAGTTGGTGATGTGCCAGAACGAAGAATTAAAGGTCGTTTTGCAGAATTATCAAGAACAAGAAAATATAGAGAATCTATTCCTGATTGGATGGATGAGCTTTGTGTTTCTGAATTGGGAGAAGAAGTTTGGACCAAAGAAATTGCGGCTTTAAACGAGCAAGCAAAAGTAATTTTAAGAACAAATACCTTAAACATTTCTAAAGAAATTCTTCAAAAGAAATTAAAGGCAGAAGATATTATTACTGAATTTGTTCCAAATCATCCAGATGCATTGCTATTGCCAGAAAGAGCAAATGTATTTAAAAGTGAAGCTTTTCATAAAGGTTTTTTTGAAGTTCAAGATGCTTCATCGCAATTAGTTGCAGCATATTTAGACGTAAAACCAGGAATGAAAGTGATTGATACTTGTGCTGGTGCAGGAGGAAAAACATTGCATTTATCTGCTTTAATGGAAAATAAAGGGCAAATAATTGCCATGGATATTTACGAAAGTAAACTTAGAAAACTAAAAGTTAGAGCTCGCAGAAATGGTGCACATAACATAGACATGCGTGTAATTGATTCTACAAAAGTGATTAAAAAATTACATGAAAAAGCCGACAGAGTTTTAATTGACGCTCCTTGTTCTGGTTTAGGTGTTATCCGAAGAAACCCAGATTCTAAATGGAAACTACAGCCTGAGTTTATAGAAAATATTAAAAAAGTACAACAAGAAGTTTTACAACAATATTCTAAAATGGTTAAACCAGGCGGAAAAATGGTATATGCAACGTGTTCTATTTTACCATCAGAAAATCAAGAACAAGTTAAGACTTTCTTAACATCAGAATCAGGAAAAGATTTTACATTTGTATCCGATAAAAAAGTGTTAGCGCATATTTCTGGTTTCGACGGATTTTACATGGCGCTTTTAGAAAGAAAATAAAACCCTATATTTATTGCTGATATAGTGTAATAATTGCAGAAAAAGAAAGTAAAATTTTGTTTCATTTTAAATAAAAAACATGATAAAAAAACTACTATTTTTAATTGCAATAACTACTTGCACATTTACTTTTTCACAAGCAGAATCTTATTATAGTGATGTAAACCTGAACTTAACAGGTGCAGATTTAAAAAACGCTTTAGCTACTAAAATTATTACAACACATACAAAGTTGTTAACGTATACTCCTGGCGTTTGGGAAGCATCTAAAATAACGGATGCTAACGTATCAAATACGTCAGAAGTTGTTTTAATTTATGGTTGGGAAGATGGTACTGATCAAGACATTACAAACGACAGAACTAGAAATAACACTTTACAAGATAGTGGAAATGGTGAATCTTTTAGATGGAATAGAGAACATGTTTTTTCTAAATCTTTAGCTATACCTAGTTTAGAAACGAATGACCCAGGGTCTGGAACTGATGCTCATAATTTAAGACCTGCTGATAGAAGTAGAAACTCTGAAAGAAATAATTTTAAATTCGCGCCTGGCACTGGTAATTCCGGTCGTTCTTCCGTTACCTATAATGGTCCAGATGGTCCAAATACAAGAGGTTGGTATCCTGGAGATGAATGGAAAGGAGATGTAGCAAGGATTATAATGTATATGTATTTACACTATAATGGAGATGGAACTTCCGTTAGTAAAACACAATGTACACCTAACAATGTTGGTGTTGGTAGCAGTGAATTTACATCTGATGAGATGATTGATTTATTTTTACAATGGAATGCAGAAGACCCAGTTTCAGCTATTGAAATAGCGAGAAATACCTACCATGAAAACACCTCTAACACCTATGCCCAAGGAAATAGAAATCCGTTTATAGACAATCCATATTTAGCAACGAGAATTTGGGGAGGAACCTCTGCAGAAGATAGATGGGGAATTTACACAACTAGCGATACTGAAGCTCCTACGAGTCCAACTAACGTAACATTAACTAACATAGGTTTAACTTCAATGGATGTTTCTTGGGATACTTCTAGCGATAATTTTGGTGTAACTGGCTATAACGTTTATGTTAATGATGTTTTAACAGCACAAACTTCGAATACAAATACAACAATTTCTAATCTTAATACAAACACAACCTACAGGTTTACTGTAATCGCTAAAGATCTTATAAACAATTTTTCTGCTGCAAGTACTGCTGTAAATGCAAAAACGTTACAGGATACTACGCCACCATCGGTACCGTTAAATGTAACTATATCGACTATTACAGATAGTTCGTTTAACATAAATTGGTCTGCTTCTTCAGACAATAACGAAGTTGCAGGTTACGATGTTTTTGTTGATGGCCTTTTAGTAGCTTCTACTACATCAACTTCTTATACGGTAATAGGTCTAACTTCATCTACAACTTTTACTGCGGCTGTTTTAGCAAAAGATAAAGATGATAACAAATCTGCAAAAAGCAGCAATGTAAGCGTTACAACCAATGGTTCGACAGCTGGAGCTGCTTCAGAATTATTTTTCTCTGAATATGTTGAAGGTAATGGCGGTACAAATAAAGCATTAGAAATTTATAATTTAACAGGCGCTACAGTAAGTCTTGTTGGTTACGTGGTAAAATTAGAAAGGAATGGTGCAGGAGTTTGGACTACACCACTAGCATTAAACAGCGGAACTGTTAAAAACATTGTACCTGGTGATGTATTTGTAATTGGTAATGGAGATAATTCAGATCCTATATTACAACCTTATTCAAATAATAATACGGTTGGGCAGGTAGATTTAGTTCAACCTAATATTGAGGCCACTAGTTATGGTCAACCTGTAAATTTTAATGGAGACGATGCCGTTGGTTTGTTTAAAGACGACGTATTAATTGATATTATTGGTGTTTTTGGTAACGGAGCAGTTTTTGCTGCAAACGTAACATTAAGACGAAACGGAAATATTAGTAGCCCAAATACTACTTTTGATAAACAAGGTGAATGGACTTCTTTTTCTGAAAACACTTTTGATGGCATTGGTAGCCATACATCCACTTTAAGTACAAAAAATAATGCTTTTGAAGCTTTTAAAATGTTTCCGAATCCTACAAATGGAGATCAAATTTATTTTAGTGTTACAGAAGATGCTACTATTCAAATCTACACGGTATTAGGAAAATTAGTACAAACATCTAAGGTTACAAAAAGTAAGAACAGTGTTGATATTTCAAAATTCGCAACTGGTATGTATCTTTTAAAAATAAACTCTGGTAAGCAATTTATTACCAAAAAATTAATTAAAAATTAATACTAAAATTATACTTTAACAAGAAACGATTCAAAATTTTGAATCGTTTCTTTAATCCTAAAAAAATGAAAAAAAAATTACTCTTATTATCTTTATTTTTAACATTTGTAGTTTCAGCTCAAGAATCCTACTACAATGGTGTAGACTTAACTGCGGAAGGTTTAGAATTAAAAAATAATTTATCAGCAAAAACAATCAGTGCGCACACTAATTTTCTTAGTTATACACCTGGTGTTTGGGACGCTTTAAAAGTAACAGATTTAAACCCAGAAAATAGTTCTGAGGTTTTATTGGTATATGGTTATGCTGCGTCTGGCGCAACTGCTAGATCAAGAAACAAGGACCTAAATGGTGGTGGTCAAGGAGATTGGAATAGAGAACATACCTACGCAAGATCTCTAGGAAGCCCTAATTTAGGAGATACAGGTCCTGGAGCAGATGCACATCATTTAAGACCTTCGGATGTAAGCTATAACAGTCAAAGAGGAAATTTAAAATTTGCGAATGGTTCTGGAAATTCTGGTAGCGTTTCTGGCGGATGGTATCCTGGTGATGAATGGAAAGGTGATGTTGCAAGAATGATGATGTATATGTATATACGTTATGGCGACCAATGTAAACCAAATGGTGTTGGTTTAGGAAGCACCGCTTCTACTCCTGATGATATGATTGATTTATTTCTAGAATGGAATGTAGAAGATCCTGTTTCAGATTTTGAAAGACAAAGAAATACGTATCACGAATCAAATCAAAGTTCTTCACAAGGTAATAGAAATCCATTTATTGATAATGCTTATTTAGCAACAAGAATTTGGGGTGGAAATCCTGCGGCAGATTCTTGGGGAATTTATACTTCTAATGACAATGAAGCGCCAACTGTGCCAACAAATGTTACAGTTAGTAATATTACAACTTCTACTATGAGCGTTTCTTGGAATGTTTCCACAGATAATATTGCAGTTACAAAATATGAAGTATATGCAAATGGAGCTTTAAACGGAGAAACTGAAAACACAAATTACACAATAACTGGCTTAAACTCAAATGCAGCTTATGCTATAACAGTTTTAGCAAAAGATATTGCAAACAACAAATCTGCACAATCTGCAGCCGCAAACGGAACAACTTTAGCAGATAATAGCGCTCCATCGGTTCCTACGGATGTTACAGTTTCTAGCATAACAGGAACAAGCTTTAAAGTAACTTGGACAGCCTCTTCAGATAATACAGGCGTAACTGCTTATGACGTTTTTATTGATGGTTCTCTTAATGGATCATCCGCAAATACAACGTACAGTGTTACTGGTTTAACGGCTTCTACATCTTATAGTATTCGAGTTTCAGCAAAAGATAAAGTAAATAATACTTCATCACAATCTACAGCAGTTACTGCAACTACAACAGATGGTAGTAATAATATTATTGAATTATTTTTCTCTGAATACGTTGAAGGTAGTAGCTATAATAAAGCTTTAGAAATTGCAAATATTACAGAAAATGCTATTGACTTATCTGCATATTCTATTCAAAGACAATCTAGAGGTAACTGGGAAACTCCACTAGTTTTAAGTGGTATAATTGCTGCTGGTGATGTTTATGTAATCATAAACAGCGGTGTAGGAGATGCAATAGAACCAACATTACTTGCAGAAGCAGATTTACAAATTGCTAATTCAACTCCGATGACTTTTAATGGTGATGACAGAATTGGCTTGTTTAAAAATGATGTTTTAATCGATATTATTGGTGATTTAAATGGAACAACAACATTTGCTGAAAATGTTACGTTAAGAAGAAAAAATAGCATTACAAAACCTAATACGACCTATACAGCTAGTGAATGGGATGAATTTTCCCAAAACACATTTGATGGTATTGGTTTTCATAGAAACACAGCAAGTGTTTCCGCTTATTTAATGGATACGATTACATTTTATCCAAATCCAACAAATGGAAATATTATTTACTTTAAAACGAATGAAAACACTACTGTAACAATATACAATGTGCTAGGTCAATTGGTGAAATCAGCAAAAATTACCGAAAGTAAGAACAGTATTGACATCTCTGATTTATCAAAAGGAGTTTTTATTATAAAAATGAATATTGATAAATCTTATATTTCTAAAAAACTACTAAGAAACTAAGCATATTTATAAATAATTATATTAAAGACTGTCTCTCAAAGGCAGTCTTTTTTATGATTCAGAATACCTGGAAGAATAGCTTTATTTCTATAAAAATAATTCATCAGAATTAAGATGAAAAAAGTAAATTTGCATTTTTAAATCAATACCCAAATAAACACTATAATGATTCATTTCTTTGGAAATATAGACAGTAAAGTATACGCTGTTCAAACCACAAAAAAATTAACTGTCACAACCATATCTAAATTGACTTGGCTTTTTGCCAATCAACCAAAAATAGAAGAAGCATCATTAGATACTTTTTTTGTTGGCCCAAGAGCAGCGATGATTACGCCTTGGAGCACAAATGCAGTTGAAATCACTCAGAATATGGGCATCAAAGACATCATCAGAATTGAAGAGTTTACAGCTGTTACAGAAGATTTTTCTGATTTTGATCCAATGATTTCTGAGAAGTTTAAGGGTTTACATCAAGATAGCTTTACAATTGAAATTAAGCCAGAAGCTATTTTAAATATTGAAGACATTGCTGCGTATAATACACAAGAAGGTTTGTCTTTAAGTGATGAAGAAGTTGCGTATTTAGAAAGTGTTGCTACTAAAATTGGAAGAAAATTAACAGATTCAGAAGTTTTTGGATTTAGCCAAGTAAACTCAGAACACTGTAGACATAAAATATTTAACGGAACTTTTGTGATTGATGAGGAAGAAATGCCAACTTCCTTATTTAAGTTGATAAAAGAAACGGCGAAGCAATTCCCAAATGATATCGTATCCGCATATAAAGACAATGTTGCTTTTGTAAAAGGACCAAAAGTGGAGCAGTTTGCACCAAAAACGGCAGACAAACCAGACTTTTATCAAACATCAGATTTTGAATCTGTGATTTCTTTAAAAGCAGAAACACATAATTTTCCTACAACTGTTGAGCCTTTTAACGGAGCAGCAACAGGTTCTGGAGGAGAAATTAGAGATAGACTTGCAGGCGGAAAAGGTTCTTTACCTTTAGCAGGAACAGCGGTTTATATGACTTCATATTCTCGTTTAGAAGCTTCTATAGATTCAGTTAAAAACACAAGGTATTGGGAAAATAAATTTGAAGCAAGAGATTGGTTGTATCAAACACCGATGGATATTTTGATTAAAGCATCAAATGGCGCATCTGATTTTGGAAACAAATTTGGACAACCTTTAATTACTGGTTCTGTATTAACTTTTGAACACGAAGAAAATTCGGCTGTAAGTACTGCTAAAGCCAGAAAACTTGGGTATGACAAAGTGATTATGCAAGCTGGCGGAATTGGATACGGAAAAGCAGATCAAGCGTTAAAAGACACACCAAAAGAAGGTGATAAAATTGTGATTTTGGGTGGTGAGAACTACAGAATAGGAATGGGTGGCGCTGCTGTTTCATCTTCGGATACTGGAGAATTTGCATCCGGGATTGAATTAAACGCGGTGCAACGTTCGAATCCAGAAATGCAAAAACGTGCTGCAAATGCAGTTCGTGGAATGGTAGAAAGCGAAGAAAACTTTATTGTTTCTATTCACGATCACGGAGCCGGCGGACATTTAAATTGTTTATCAGAATTGGTTGAAGATACAGGTGGTAAAATCAATTTAGATTCATTGCCAATTGGTGACCCAACTTTATCAGCAAAAGAAATTATTGGTAACGAATCTCAAGAAAGAATGGGATTAGTAATTGCTGAAAAACATATAGATACTTTACAAAGAATTGCAGATCGTGAACGCTCACCAATGTATACGGTTGGTGAAGTTACAGGAAATGACCGTTTTACTTTTGAGTCTAAATCTACTGGAGAAAAACCTATGGATTTAGCTTTAGAAGACATGTTTGGATCCTCGCCAAAAACGGTTATGACTGACAAAACTGTTATCAGAAATTATAAAAATCCGCGTTATAAAACAAAGAATTTACACATCTATTTAGAACAAGTTTTACAGTTAGAAGCTGTGGCTTGTAAAGATTGGTTAACGAATAAAGTAGACCGTTGTGTTGGTGGTAAAGTTGCCAAACAACAATGTGTGGGTTCTTTGCAAATTCCGTTAAATAATGTGGGTGTGATGGCACTAGATTATAACGGAAGAGAAGGCGTTGCAACTTCTATTGGCCATGCTCCTATTGCTGGTTTAATTGATCCTGCAGCCGGAAGTAGGAATGCAATTACAGAATCTCTTACAAACCTTATTTGGGCACCATTAAAAGAAAACTTAAAGAGCGTGTCGCTCTCTGCAAATTGGATGTGGCCTTGTAAAAATGAAGGTGAAGATGCACGTTTGTACAAAGCTGTAAAAGCGGTTTCTGAATTTGCAATTGATTTAGGAATTAACGTTCCTACTGGAAAAGATTCTTTATCAATGAAGCAAAAATATGCGGATGATGAAGTAATTTCTCCGGGAACTGTGATAATTTCTGCAGCCGGAAATTGTACTGAAATAAGTAAAGTGGTTGAACCTGTTTTACAAGTTGATGGTGGAAATATCTACTATATTAATATTTCTCAGGATGAGTTTAAGTTAGGCGGAAGTTCTTTTCATCAAGTTTTAAATGCGATTGGAAATGAAGCGCCTGATGTTAAAAATAGTGCTTTTGTAAAAGATACATTTAACACGATTCAGGATTTAATTAAAGCGGATAAAATTGTTGCTGGGCACGATGTTGCTTCTGGTGGATTGATTACTACTTTACTAGAACTTTGTTTTGCTGATATGAATTTAGGTGCAGATTTTAATATTTCTGCTTTAAATGAAGAAGATGCTATTAAAGTATTATTTGCAGAAAATTCAGGAATTGTTTTTCAAGCGGATGCAGCTGTAGAAAGTATTTTATCAGAAAATAAAATTGCCTTTTTTAATATTGGCTCTGCTAATACCTCAGGAAAAGTAAACATCAAGAATAACGAAGAAACTTTCTCTTTTGATGTTGCTAAAATGAGAGATGTTTGGTATAAAACTTCTTTCTTACTAGATCAAAAACAAACTGCAAATGGTTTGGCACAAAACCGATTTGACAATTATAAAAAGCAGCCGTTAACGTATAAATTCCCAGCCAATTTTACGGGTAAACTTCCTGTAAATGAAGAGATTGCTTCGGCTAAATCGCCTCGAAATGACGGAAAGAGACCAAAAGCTGCCATTATCCGTGAAAAAGGTTCTAACTCAGAACGTGAAATGGCAAATGCTATGTATTTAGCTGGTTTTGATGTAAAAGATGTACACATGACCGATTTAATTTCTGGTCGTGAAACATTGGAAGATATCCAATTTATTGGTGCAGTTGGTGGTTTTTCAAATTCTGATGTATTAGGTTCTGCAAAAGGTTGGGCTGGCGCATTTTTATACAATGCAAAAGCTAAAAAAGCATTAAAAAATTTCTTTAAAAGAGAAGACACCTTGTCTGTTGGAATTTGTAATGGTGCACAATTATGGATGGAATTAGATTTGATAAATCCGGAGCATAAAGTACACGGAAAATTAGTTCATAACGACTCTCATAAACACGAAAGTTCTTTTACCTCTGTAAAAATTCAAGAAAACAATTCTGTAATGTTGGCTTCTTTGGCCGGAACGGAATTAGGAGTATGGATTTCTCACGGAGAAGGTAAATTCAACTTACCAGAAGTTGAAGAAAATTACCATATCGTTGCAAAATACGGGTATGAAGGCTATCCTAATAACCCAAATGGTTCTGATTTTAACACCGCAATGCTATGTGATAAAAGAGGAAGACATTTAGTTACGATGCCACATATTGAGCGTTCTACTTTTCAATGGAATTGGGCAAATTATCCAAAAGGAAGAAAAGATGAAGTTTCGCCTTGGTTAGAAGCGTTTGTGAATGCTAGATTATGGATTGAAAACAAAAAGTAATTTACTTTTTTTATATTAAAAAAATCAGCCTTTAGAAAATTCTAAAGGCTGATTTTTTTTTACGTTAAAAATTGAAAATAAAAATTACTTGTGTAACTTAGCTTTACAACTTCTAATTATGAAAAGGTTCCCATTTTATTTTTATAATTAAAACTTATGACGAAAAAAATTGTTATTTGTGATGACCACACGCTGTTTTTAAATGGAGTATCAGAAATATTAAAAAAAAGAAGTAATACGTTTGAGATAACTTTATTTAGTGATGTTGAATCTTGTAAAATATATATACAACATCACTTTGAACAAATAGATGTGTTTATCTGTGATTTAAATATTAATAGTTTTGATGGTTTTGACTTGTTAGTAGAATTAAAAAGCCAACTACAAAATATCAAAATAATTATTCTGTCTGCTTATTATGAAGACTTTCTGATTCAAAAAGCAAAAAAAAATAGAATTCATGCCTTTTTAAAAAAAGAAACAACAGTAGATGAACTTATCCTTGTCATAAATAGAGAACTCAACGCCCCTTTTTATACAAATAAAATCAAAAATGCAGATAAGAATAGGTACACTGCGATTGATGGAACTTTTGTAAATAAATATCGATTATCTAAACAGGAAATAAAAATTATTAAATTCATCATCGAAGGAAAAAAAAGCGCAGAAATATCAGAAAAATTATTTATTAGCAAGTTAACTGTAGATACACATCGTAAAAATATCAACAAGAAATTGGAAGTTTCAAATAGTAGTTCACTTATTAAATTCGCGAATGAAAACAATTTGTTTAATTAGCTTTCTATTAATTTTCAACTTTACATTTACACAATCATCTAAACAAGTATTTGTCGATGCTAAATATGCAATTGACATCAATTCTTCTTGGAAATTAAAGGACATAAACAAGTATCCGTTTATTGATTTTGAAGAGCGTTTAAATGTAGGTTATAACAAAAACGATGCGGTTTGGTGCCTTATAAATATTACAAACAAGGAGAATAAAAAGTTTAAAGCTTGGTTATGTTTTAATAATAATCATCTAGATAGTATCACTTTTTTTGATAGTAAAACGACAAAATTACTTGGAGATCGAACAACCAATTCTAGCCCTTTTATTACCACACAAGCTTTTGAGATTGAGTTGTTACCAAATGAGAAAAAATTATTTATTACTAGAGTTAAAAAGGGAATTTCTTATCTGGATTTTTCAATAAGTGTTTTTAATAGTTACAACTTAAATAAGCAATCAGGTCAAAAAATTGCATTGTTATCCTTTTTTTTAGGTTTTATAACGTTGTTAGTTTTATTTAATGGATTGCTATTTCTGATTAATAAAAAAAAGGAAAACCTCTTATTTGTAATCTATTCTTTACTTTCCTGTATTTACATTCTCATTTCTACCAATTATGCAAAGCATTTACTATTTCCTGATTACCTATATTTTAGTGAACTTAGAATTTATATTGGTGTTCTTTCTTTTATCAGTTTAACTTGGTTTTTATCTTATTTTTTAAACTTTAAACAATATAATCCTTTAACAAACAAAATAATAATAACGCTAAACTTTATAAATCTGTTATTAATATTGTTTTCTATTTTGTTCTTAAAACTAGGGTTTTTAAGTTTACTAAAAATATTTTTTATCATTAATTATAGTGCATTAAGTTTAATTATTGTTCTTATTTGTTTTGCTGCAATGCGCCATTTAAAAATTAATAAAACAGATGCTTTTTATGTGTTATTCTCCTTTTTACCTAATTTAATTTGGGTTTTTTCATTGATATTAAACGCATTTCAATTAATTCCGAAAAAAATTGAAGCAGATTGGTTGCCAATATTCAGTGTTTTTGAAATTTTACTTTTTGGTTATATTTTGTCGAAAAACTATTTGGCTACATTTTTAGAGAACAAATTATTATTAAAAGAAATTGTTGCGGAAAAAGAAAAAACTATTCGATCGATTACAAAAACTCAAATTAAAGAAAGAAGAGCTATCGCTAACATTATCCATGATAATTTAGGTAGTAAAATAGCGCATGTATTGCATTTACTTGATATGGGAAACTCAAAACAAGCATCCGAAACAATACATGAACTTTCTTCTGATATTAGAGAAATATCACATAAAATATTACCCAAATCTTTAGATGAAGGCGCTTTAATGTCTAATTTAAAAAGTCAAATAGCCAGTTTAAACTTAGGACTTAAAAAAACAAAAATAGAAATTTACACGTACGATTTTCCTGAAAAAATAAATGAAGAATGGGTTTTTGACCTCTATTTAATTACACTAGAAATTATAAACAATGCTTTAAAGCACAGCAATGCTAGTGAAATAATTATTGAACTTTACAAACACTCAGATACCTATCATTTTCAATATTATGACAATGGTATTGGTTTTACTATTTCTAAACAAACAAAAGGTTTTGGCATAGAAAACATTGAAAAACGAATATTGTTTTACAATGGTAAATTTGAAATTAACAGTATAGAATCTGAAGGCACTACACTACAGATTACGCTTCCTATAAGCTTATAGAAAGTTTAAAAATACCCATTTATGGGTATTGTGATAGTAAAAAAATGGTTGTTCTTTTATTAAAAATAATGAAGACTAAAAAAACCGATAAAAAAAACAGACAGTTTGATATTTAGAAAAAAAACAAAATACAAAATTCTTTTCTCTAGACTGTTACAACAATTACTGAAGCAATTGCCCCACTTTTAATATAATGGTTTTCTTAATAATTTTGGTAGTTCAAATCTTAAAAAACCTACACGTTAGGAATCCAAGCACATAATTAAAAATAAAATGAAAAAACTACTAACCATTTGCTTTTTAATATCAATAATTGTTACTGTAAAAGCTCAAAAGAAAGGCATAATTTTAGCTGAATCAGAAAGGGAATCTTGTTTTGCATACGCATATGCAGAATCGCCAGTAAATCCAAATGTTAAAATTCTAATTGTAAGTTCATATGTTTATAGAAAAAAATACAAAGACACAGATGCATCCGATAAGCTTTCAAATGCAAGCACAAATTATTATGGTAATATTATAAATTACTTTAATAAGAAATTAGATGAAATTACAACAAATGAAAGAGTATTTGTTTCAGGAGTTGCAAAAGATATTGTTTTTGATTCTAATATTGCAGAATCATTTTATTCTATTGTTAAAGCAGATGGCTACTGTCCTATCACCTCCAGAGAACAGTTAAATATGCCGCAACACTCAAGTACAAGAACATTTTCCGCAGATTGTAGGAATCGTTTAATCAGTTCAAAAAGAGCGGAAGGCTACTATGTCTTTCAGGTTGAATTTAATGAATTTTATGAACCACGAGATTCTTATGGAAGCCTATGGACAGAAGAACATCATAAATTAGCAGTTGATCAAGTAGAAAAATTATCTCCATTGATTATTGATGTTTACATACCAAGTTTAATTAAGAATTTATCCAATTACAAAAGTATTCCAGCTTCTAGTTACAAAATGCCTGGTCTAATCGTT
Organism: Polaribacter glomeratus; assembly: GCF_002954665.1. Classification (GTDB taxonomy): domain Bacteria; phylum Bacteroidota; class Bacteroidia; order Flavobacteriales; family Flavobacteriaceae; genus Polaribacter; species Polaribacter glomeratus. The sequence continues at coordinate 1,446,749 of NZ_MSCM01000001.1, forward strand.
TCTGGAGAATCATCTTCTGACAAACCTGCTAATAGTTCGCCTTCAACATTAAATAGTTCTTCCTTATCTAGTGACGCAACTGTTTATAATAACATGTTTTTGGCAGAAGATGCAAGAAAGCAACAAGAAGAAAAAGCATATCAAGATTTAGTAAAAGGTGTTTTTGATTTATTTGCACCTTCACCCGAAAAATTAGCTAGAGAGGCAAAAGAGAGAGAATATTTACAGAAAATGCAAACAGAACAATTTAATTTAGGTCAAAAATTGATAAAAGAAAATTTTACTAATGCGTTAAATGGAGATTCACTTTCTATATCAAAAACCTACCAAGGTTATTTAAAAACTGGAAGTAAAGTAACTGCTTCTCAATTTGTTATAAAAATGCATGAAAAACATCGAAGCAAAGCAACTTTTAACTTATTAAATTCAATTTATAAAGCAGAAGAAGCTGGATTTAACAGTGTAATAGATCTTCATAATTTTGACAAAAGAACAAATAGAGCATATGTTTTCATGATTCTGGGAGGAACCGCTGCAGCAATTCCATTAGTATATAAAGATCAAATAGTAGATAAAAATAAGATTGGAGACCCCAAGTAACCTACTAAATTTTTCAAAAAAAAACACCTAGAAAACTTAAAACTATGAAAGCCAACCGAATCATTTTAGTCTTATTTATATTTTATATTCAAAGTTTAAACGCACAAGTAGAAAAAATACACTTTGAAAATGGTAATATAAAAGAAATAGGTGAATATGACTCAACCGGAAAAGCAATAGGAGAATGGAAACACTATCACGAAAACGGACAATTAGAATCGATTGGAAAGTATGAAAATGGTGAAGCTATAGGAGAATGGAAATTCTATTATAAAAACGGACAGCTAGAAAGGGTTGGAAAGTTTGAAAATAAAATAGCAACAGGAAAATGGACGTTTTATTTCGATAATGGAAAATTAAAATCGATTGGAAATTTAGAAAATGGACAAGTAGTAGGAGAATGGAAATTCTATTATAAAAATGGGCAATTAAAGATGATAGGAAAATACGCAAATGTAAAACCTGCTGGTGAATGGAAATTTTATCATGAAAATGGGCAATTAAGTTCTATTGGAAAAATGGAAAATGGAATAGTAATAGGAGACTGGAAACACTACTACGAAAACGGGCAATTAGAAAAAATTGAAAACCTAAAAAACGGTAAACTGATGTACATAAGTTCTTATTTTGATGTTAATGGTACTGCCCTGAATCAGGAAACTTTACAAAATGGAAATGGCTTTGTAAACGAATATTATCAAGGCTTATTAATAAACAAAATTGAATATATAAATGGAGAAATGAAGGAGGATACTTTTAGTATTCTTCCTTTTTGGGACAACGCATATTATTTAAATAGCTTCGCTTGGGGAGTTTATGAGAAAACAAATAGTACTACTACTGAATTAAATAACGCTATTATTTGGGTAAAAAGAGCCATTAAACTAAATAAAGACAGTTATAATACAGACACTTATGCTGCATTGCTATACAAAACAGGTTTTTATACCTTGGCTTTGGAAATGGCTGAAGAATCCCTTGTACTAGGCAAAAAAGAGAAGCTGGATATTACTGCAACCGAAAAACTAATCGAAAAAATAAAAGAAAAACAAGATGCTGGATCTAGTTTATCCTTTATTGGCATGGAATATATTGATGCATTTATGTTGCAACCAAAAATTGAAGAGTTTAATGGAGGTAAAAGAGATCCTGATTTTTTATATGATTTATCCATCAATGCCATAAGAGTTAATAAAAAAGATGCAAGCGATTATGTTAAGGCTTACTACAAAACGCAAAAGAATTTAATGACAGCTAAAACAATCGATTTAATGTATCAATATATAGAGAATCCATTATCCGATGAATTTATTTTTTTACAAAAAAACGAAGTTGAAGCCGAAAAGTTATATCAAGAAAATTCAATTTCAGATAAGTTAGATTTGGTAGTTTTAGAATATGCTATAACTGTAAATAAAGAAAACCAGCCAAAAACAATAACCACTCAAAATATGGTTTTAGCGGTTGAAAAAACAATTCTAAAATTTAGGCCACAAAAAGCATTTGAACTAAAAAATCGTTTTGGTATGCAAATTTCTACGGACACGAATGACCATGCATTGTTTGAAAAATATACGCTTGCCTATTTGGATAAAAATTACAAAAACCAAAGTATGGGCTTTTTAAACGATACAGCTTGGCGTTTTTTTGAGCATAGTATTAATATTGAATCTCTAGAGAAAGCTTTAAAATGGGCCATTGAATCTGTCTCAAAATCCAGCAATTTTCATAACAATGACACTGTTGCCAATTTATATTACAAGCTAGGAGATAAAAACAATGCACGTATATATGCAGAAATAGCAATTAAGTTAGGGAAAGTAACAGGGAAAAACACAACTACTACAGAGCTATTATTTCAAAAATTAAAATAATGTAATGCTCTATTTTTTATGAATGAAAATAAATGTCTTTTCTACAAATAATATGGTGTAAAATGAAACTCAAAATATGAAATTCTCCAAAAAGGAAAAACAATTCTGGCAAACCCATTATCATTTTGATAAACCTTCTCAACTTCATGGAGATTGGCAACAAATTTGGTCTATGCACGGAGTTGAAAAAGATGATTTCTTTTATTTTTTCACTTTACGCGTTACCAGCATTATTGAAGTTCACCTAAAAGAGACATTAATTACAGATAAAGCCGTTGAATACATGACTAAATTTAAAAAACTTCAAAACCTCTATTTAAGAAGACATGAAAACATAACTAAAGCAAGTATTCCGTTTATAAATAAAATGAATAATTTAGAAAGTTTAAACATCACTAAAACTAAAATTACCTTAACCGATTTATCTGAGCAGTTGAACAATCAAAGTCTAAAGGAAGTATTTTTGGATTCGGAAGAAAATGAAGAAAACATATTGGAGAACGCATTTATTTTAAAAGAACGCATGCCAAATTGTGCTATTTATTTAAACACCTCTGATCCTACTGGTGAGAAACCAATTTTTAATTAATCTTTAAAAGCTAACAACATGAAAAACACATTAAATAGTATAAATAAGATCTTAATTCTTGCATTCTTTTTGTTTTTTATATTTCCAACAACTCAGGCGCAAAGTATTAGTTCTGGAAAGTTTACTACACGTATAAGCGATTTAAAAACAAGAAGTTATACTCGAGAGGTTTATGATACAAAACACAAAATAGTAGAATATTTTGGAAATTATGAAATTTTTAAAAAAGGAAAATTAATTAAAAGCCACGACTTCGAGGTTCAAATTTGGAATGGTAATATGTTATATCTACATCTTAATGACACTGCAAGAAAAGGATACCCACTTACGTACGATTATAACACAAAAAAATATGAAATCGCAAATAAAAAATTTAAACCTAAAAAAACAAATACGATAGAAAGTATCATATTAAGTGGTATTTTAATACATCTAAAATATTTTAAAGATTAGTTTTTAATACATAAAAGAAATAGTAAAAAGTACTAAAATTAAAATAATTTTTAATGAAAGTTTTTAAAGAAAAGGGTACTGTAGAAAAACTATTTGTATTAAAAAAAGAAAAAAGTTTTGCCTTTGTTAGATGCTTTTGTAAATGCTAGATTGTGGATCGAAAACAAAAAAGAATCAACATCTCTAAATAAAAAAAATCAGCCTTTAGAAAACTCTAAAGGCTGATTTTTTTTATTTGCGTTAGGGATTGCAGTGAAAATCCTTTTTGCTTTTTTAAGCAAAAAGATTGCAACGTAAAGCCCGACCTTGGTAACGCCCAAAAACAAAAGCTATTGCACTTTTTTTATGGTAGATTCGCCAATAACAATTCCTTTTTTTAAGGTAGCATCACCTTTATAAAGCACCGTAGCTTCGCCATATGCAGTTACTTTAAATTTATTAGAAACATTTAATTTAAAGGTTCCGTCTCCATAAGCGGTTAGTTTGGTTTCTTCTGTAATTAGATTAGAAGCCATTACTTTACTTGCGCCGTAAGCGGTAATTTTTTGCTTTTTAACCTTCCCGCTATCTATCTTTAAATAGCTTTCGCCATAAATAGCGACTGTTAATTGATTAACTTCGATGCTGTTAATTGTAACTTCGGATTTACCGTAAATTAGTAATTTACATTCTTGTTGAATTATAGGCGTTTGAAACGTGATTTTCTCTTCTCCTCTTAAAGAAAAAGTATTTACATCTATATAAGTAATAATTAATTTAGCTACTCGCCCATTATATAAAGGCACTTTCATTTCGGTATTTCTAGTAACTATTTTTTTATTTTTAGTGTAGGTTTTGGCACCTTCTAGGTAAACTTGTAGCGTTCCGTTTTCTAGTTCGTAGGTAAACTTTTCTATAGGCACATTAATGTCTTCTATAACAATACTTGCCTCGTTGCCCTTTTTAAAAATAGCTTCTATGTGCGGGCTTACAATAACTTTATCAAAATTAGCATCTAATTTTATTGCTTTTTGTGCATTTATCTTACTGTTTATAAAAAGTAAGGAAGTAAGGAGAATAATCAATTTAAATTTCATAATATCAATTTTAAAATTAGTTTTTATTTGCAGTTATTTAGTTTAAACAATCGTTAGACTATTCAAAAGACTGCGCAATTTTTAGTTTGTGACACATTTTTTAAATTTTATTAGAAGAGTACCTGCTTTTTAAAAATAGATGAAGTTTACAAAATAGAATCGGTAATAATTTAATACAATTGTAACTATTATATCATTTTTAGATAAACCTACTTGCAGTGTAACTTAACAACTATTTTCTAATTAGCTATTTTTTGTTTAAAACTGTCACAATTTAGTTTCATTCTTGTCTTTTAATAGAATAACTATAAAAATACACGAAATGAAAATCAAAATCAATTTTATCATTTGCTTTCTTTTAGCATCCACTTTTTCTTTTGCACAAAAAACAGTGAAGGCATCCGATATTTTAAAAGATATAAAAGACGGTAAATCTGTTTCTTATCAAAATGCAACAATTACCGGTGTTTTAGATTTTACCTATATGGATGAAGCACTAAAAAATTTACCAAGCAAAAAGAAAAGTAGTTGGTGGAGTAGCGGAAACACTACAAACGTGATAAAAAAAATAATTGATGTAAAAATTTCTTTTGTAAACTGTATTTTTAAAGATGATGTATTAGCATATATACCAGACGAAGATTCTGGCTACACATTTACTGCAAATTTTGAAGAACAGGCTATCTTTAAAAGTTGTGTTTTTGAGAGAAAAGCAATGTTTAAATACTCTCGTTTTGAAAGAAATACTGATTTTTCTGGCGCTGCATTTAATGATGACAGTACTTTTAAATATGCAAAGTTTGACAGTGATATTAATTTTACTAACTCAACATTTAATGAAATAGCAACTTTTAAATATGCTGATTTTAGCAGAAATGTGAGCTTTTATGGCGCTGCGTTTAAAGATGCTGCAATTTTTAAATACACAAAGTTTAATAACGGGGTTTCCTTTAAAAACGCACAATTTAAGCAAGATTTAAATATTAAATATATGAATGTTTCTGGTGATTTTAATATTACTAATATGAAAGTTGGCTACGATATAGACTCTAAATACACAAAAATTAATGGTCAAAGCTTCGACAAATATTTACTAGAAAACAGATAACCTTAAAGCACTTAAATTTCTTAAAAATGCTTAAATATTGCCATTGATAACGAAATTTAATAGTAAGAATACTATGTTTACTTATTACAAAATATAGCATTTACAGATAAAAATGAAAATTTCAAAAACTTGAACATTACTTCTATCGCTAAAATTAATACAAAAGGTTCTTTAACAATTATTGATTAAACAAGTAGTTTAAAGTTGTTAATTGAAACAAGAGGCTGATTCGTAGTACTTAAAAAGATCTAGATTTTTACAATTAGTAATTTAGAAAATAGAAACAAATTAAAGAGTTTGAAATTATACCTACTAAATGATTTTTAGAATTAAAACCACCCAATCCGACAATGAAAATAAAACGAAAGTTAATTAAAGAAAAACACAACTATTTACATTAAAAAATATAAAATTCTTAAAATATAAAGTCTTTTAATAAGTATTTGTAAAATACAAGTATATTTATTACTTTGCAATGTATAAATTAGAAAGACCTTATGCCGACACAAATTAGTAGATTATTTGATTTTCCCTATTATCAATTAGAAACTTACAATCTTAAGAAAGCGTTTTCCACAAAATACGATGGAAAATGGGAATCTATTTCTTCGCAAGAATATGTAGATCGATCGAATCAATTTAGTAGAGGTCTACTAAAATTAGGTATAAAACCTAATGATAAAATAGCTATTATTTCAACATCCAATAGAACTGAATGGAATATTTGTGATATTGGTGTTTTACAAACTGGTGCGCAAACTGTACCAATATATCCAACTATTTGTAAAGAAGATTATGAGTATGTTTTAAATCATTCTGAAGCCACTTACTGTTTTGTTTCTGATACCACAATACTTGAAAAATTAAATCAAATTAAAAGTAACACAAAATTAATAGCTGTTTTTACTTTTGATGATATCAAAGGAGAAAAAAGTTGGAACGAAATCTTATCATTAGGTGAAGATGAAAGCAACCAAAATGAAGTTGAAGCAAGAAAAGATGCTGTAAAAGCACAAGATTTAGCTACATTAATTTACACTTCGGGCACAACAGGAAGACCAAAAGGTGTTATGTTATCTCATAACAACATTGTTTCTAACGTTTTATCTGCTAAAAAAAGAGTTCCTTTAGATTACGGTAATTCTAAAGCCTTAAGTTTTTTACCCGTTTGTCACATTTTTGAACGTATGATTTTATATTTATATCAATATTGTGGCGTTGATATTTATTATGCAGAATCTATTGAGAAATTAACAGAAAATGCTCAAGAAATTAAGCCAGAAGTAATGACTGCTGTTCCTAGATTGTACGAAAAAATCTATGACAAAATCGTTTTAAAAGGTGAAGATCTTGCTGGTATCAAGAAAAAATTATTTTTCTGGGCTTTAAACCTAGGTTTAAAATACGAACCTTATGGCGCAAATGGTTGGTGGTACGAAAAGCAATTAGGGTTAGCTCGTAAACTTATTTTTTCTAAATGGCAAGCTGCTTTAGGTGGCGAGTTAAAATTAATGGTTTCTGGAAGTGCAGCTTTACAGCCAAGATTAACGCGTGTTTTTGCAGCTGCAGGAATGCCAATAATGGAAGGTTATGGTTTAACCGAAAGCTCGCCTGTAATTACAGTAAATGATGTTACAAACGGTGGCTTTAGAGTAGGTACTGTTGGTAAAGTTATTGAAGGTGTAGAAGTAATAATTGCTGCAACAGGTGAAATTTTAGCAAAAGGACCAAACATAATGTTAGGGTATTATAAAGACCCAGAAAAAACAGCCGAAGTTATTAAAGACGGTTATTTTTATACAGGTGATAAAGGAGAATTTGACAAAGATGGTTTCTTAAAAATTACAGGTAGAACCAAAGAAATGTTTAAAACTTCTGGAGGTAAATATGTGATTCCGCCATTATTAGAAGGCGAATTAAAACAATCTTTATTTATAGAGCAAGTAATGGTTATTGGTGAAAACGAAAAAATGCCAGCAGCTATTATTCAGCCAAATTTCGAATATTTAAAAGGTTGGGCAAAAGATCATAATATTCCTTTTAATTCAAATGATGAGTTAATAGCAAACCCAAAAGTGATTAAAAAAATACAAGATGCTGTAGACACTTGTAATTGTAATTTTGGTAATTGGGAACAAATTAAACGTTTTGAATTAACTGCTGATGAATGGACAATTGATGATGGGCACTTAACTCCTACGATGAAAATGAAGCGTGCAATAATTTTAAAAATGTATCAAAATTTATATGATAAGATTTATAAATAGTTTAAAAATCAAATTTAATTTAACTCCCACTTTTGGGAGTTTTTTTTTATCTAAAAAAGGTTTAGATTAAAAGAATACTTTCACAATTACCTACTAATCAATAAATAAGATATAAAATTTTGCCAAGAAATTCAACATAAAAAAGATAATTGAACTTATTTATTATTCTGTTTAAGAGGTAGAACTATCCGAAGAAAATGTATCAAATATTCTTTTACCAGCTCGAGGATATAATGCCTCAAAAAACATTACAGTATGTTTATTTTTTCATAATATGATTTTTTTACAGTTACCTGAAGGCAGAGAGAAGAGGTTCGTAATTTGCATCGTAAAATAAAAAAAGTTAAAAAACACACAAATATTACATTCGTATTTGAAGAGATTATAAAAGAAAGAATGTTTCCGTGCTGAAGCATGGAATTTCATAAATTTAACAATACAAATCAATTTATTAAAAATATTGACTTTCTTTTAAAAAATAATGACCTAACAACAAAAACTGAAGATATGTATTAGAATCTTACCAAGCTTATAGAACCTAATAAAAAAACGATTTAACTCCCGCTTTGGGAGTTTTTTTATCGAAAAAAAGGTTATTCTTCTTTAGTTTTTAAAAAATAAAGATAACTTAGCTTATATTACGTGTAAATAAGATTGCTCCCTGATAAGTCTTTTGAACTTAAATCTAAAAAAAATGTTTGAACTAGTATATTATTCAATTTCTAACACAGAAATAACTACTGAGATCGTTAACGATATTCTTAAAAAATCTCGAGCAACTAACGCTAAAAAAAATATTACAGGATGTTTACTTTTTTATAATAAGGTATACTTGCAGTTATTAGAGGGCGAAAAAGAGGCTGTTCAAGAATTATACGAAAAAATAAAAAGAGATACAAGGCATTATGAGGTTACACTTTTGGTGGAACATGATGTACCAGAAAGAATGTTTCCGGGCTGGAGTATGGCTTTTCATGAATCTATTAATAAAGAGTCAGATATTAATCAATTTATTAATAATATTGATTTTTTCTCTAAAAACAACGACCTCCAAACCGAAGCTACAGATATGTTTTTAAGAATGGCAAAACACATTGTTGTTAAATAAATTTAAAGTTTTAACACAACTTTAAATAGAAAAAAAGGCCTTTTTAAGTGCCTTTTGTAACACTTTTTAAGCAGTAAACACATACTGGTGTTAAACTTTTTATAAAAAAAAGTACATAACTTTTGGAATTTTGGAAAAAAAAATATATTTTTATGATCTACATTATGTATTATTAAAATACATAATTGTATTAAAACCCTCCCTCATGAAAAAAATTGCAGTACAGATATATAATTCTATATCAAATACACCTGAAACTTCCAAAATCATATCTGAAACTCTAAAACCAGATCGAGAATTGAATTCCAAATAAAAAGTAGAACACATTATTTATTATAGCACAATAAAATTTTTCTTCAAATATTAGAAGAATAAAATGTAATGATAAAATTTATTTAAATGAAGATAAGTCCCCCTACTGAAGTCAAAGAGTTAAATTTAGCAAGTTATACTTCTAAAATAATTATAACTTCTTGTCTTTTAATAAGTCTAATTGTAATTCTGGGTTGGAGCATTAACTCCCAAAAAATTTTAATACTATTTACAGGTAATCCTTCAATGAAGTTAAACACTGCGTTCGTTTTACTTTTTGCTGGTATTAATTTAATTATTTTTAATTTTGAAGATAAAATTTACATTAAAATATATAAACTTCTTTCAATTACAACCATTCTCATTGGTTTAATTACCTTATTTGCGAATGCAGGTTTCTATTTTTTTGATATAGACAATTTTTTAATTAATGATGTTTTTCATGAAATTAACCCAGGTAGAATGTCTCCAACATCATCTATTTGTGCAGTATTAATTGGTATTAGCTTTTTACGTTTTAAATCTAACAATACAGTTTTCTTAAAACTTAGCAACCATACCTCTAAAATAGCTTCCATAATTTCGCTGATATCCTTAATTTCTTATATTCTAATTATACCGCAAGAAAATAAAATACCTATATTTAAAACAATGTCTTTGCATACTTCTATATTATTCTTTGTAATCTCTTTAGAATTAATGTTTAGAAGAAAAAAATCTATTTTTAACAAATTATTTTTCAGCACATATTTAGGAAGTAAAAACTTTAGAAGTGCACTTCCACTAATTATAATTTATCCTATTGTAATTTCTAACCTATTATTACTTGGTTTTGCTGAAAATTGGATTAGTGCAGACGCAGGTATTCTTATTTATACCGTAATCATTATTCCTGTTGCTATTCTTTATGTTTCTAGATTTGCATTAAATATAAATTTTATTGAAAAAGAAAGAAAAATTCTTGACATGAAATTAGAAGCTCATAATTTAAACCTAAATAATTTTAATAAAGCTTTAGATTTAATAGCAACCATGGCAGTAACTAATAAACAGGGAGTTATAACCTATGTAAATGATTCCTTTTGTGAAATCTCACAATATTCTAAAAAAGAATTAATTGGATCTACTTTTAAAATAATACACTCTGGATATCACGAACCAGCTTTTTTTAAAAAGATGCAAGAAACTATGAAAACAGGAGAAATATGGTCTGGTCAAATAAAAAACAAAGCTAAAGACAATTCTTTTTATTGGGTTGATGCTAAAATAATACCTTTTAAAAATCGTAAAAAAGAGATAACAGGCTATATCCACATAATACAAGAAACATCAACCGAAACTAAACCTAATAATATGATTTCTTAAAACTAATAACTGTGAATAACCTTAAGGGAAATTTTAAAAAACAGCAAACAATTTAATTAAATAAATTTCTTGTCAATAATTTAAAACCGAATTAAATTTATTAAAACGCAACTAACAAAAAATTAGATTTTATAAAAACTATTAATTTAATTTTTATATTCATCATTTATGTATTATCCCTATGAAATACTTACCCAAAAAATTAAGTTCTGCAAACATTTTTACACTATTTCCTAATAAATTTTTAGCTAATTTTATTATTACTGTCTCAACCTTATTAAGTTTATCTGTTATTTTTTTATGGTATATAGAGTCCGAAAAAGCTTTAACGTTATTAACAGGCACTGCAACAATGAAGTTTAACACTGCTTTGGTTTTTCTTTTTGCTGGTGTAAACTTATTTATCATTAATAAAAAAAAACCAGTATTAAACTCAATTTATAATACACTCTCCTTTTTAATTATTTTAATTGGTTTATTGACTTTAGTTGAATATACAAACTTTTCTTATTTTGAAATCGACAATTATTTTATCAAAGATGTTTTTTCAGAAACCAATCCTGGAAGAATGTCTCCTGCCACGGCAATTTGTTCCGTACTATTAGGGGTAGGTTTTTTAGGTTCCAAATCTAAAAATATGGTTTTTTTAAGGTTTAGTCAAAACACTGCATTAGTAGTTTTTATAATTTCATTAACGGCGTTGATAGCATATATTTTAATTATACCAACAGAAAATAAAATTTATATCTTTAAAACAATGTCTTTACAGACAGCTATATTATTTTTTGGTATTTCTCTAGATTTAATTTTAAAAAGAAAGATATCACTATTTCATAAACTCTTTTCTAGCAGGTATCTAGGTAGCGAAATTTTTAAAAGAACGCTTCCTTTAATAATTATTTTCCCTGTGGTAATTGCAAACTTATTATTACTTGGAATTAGCGAAAATTGGATTAGTATAGACTTTAGTATCCTTCTTTTTACTGTTATAATGATACCACTTGGGCTTTTATATATATCACGAATTGCAATGAAATTAAATAATACAGAAAAAAATAGACACAGATTAGAAAATAATTTAGTGCAACAAAATAAAAAGTTAAAAAGCTACGAACAAGCTCTAAATAAAACTGCAATATTCTCGATAACAGATATTAATGGAAATATGATGTATGCAAATAATTCATTTTGTGAAATTTCAAACTTTTCAAAAGAAGAACTTATTGGTAATTCTCATCCTTATCTAAATGCTAGGTATCAAGAAAATAATTTATTTAAAAAAATATGGAATACTATTAATTCTGGAGAAATCTGGAAAGGAGAAATTAAAAATAAATCAAAAAAAGGTAAAGTATATACAGTAAACACAACAATTATTCCTGTTAAAGACGCCAATGGAACTATCAAAGAATTTATAGAAATAAACAACAGTTTAGTTTATAATGCTGAAAAAAATTAATAGGTGTCTAAAATAAATTTAATGTAATATTTTAAACAACAATTCTTTTAAGATATCTTCTTGAGTTTGATTTGCTCCAACACCTTTACTTTTAACATCAGCATCTCTTAAAAATGCAATTACTTGGGCAACTTTACGCATTGGATAATTTCTACCTGCTAAAAAATATTCATCTATAAAATAAGGGCTTACGCCTAAAGCTCTAGCAACAGAACTTTTAGACTTATCTTGTAAACCATGAAACAATAAGAGTTGTGTAAAAAAACTATTCAACAAGGAAATAGTCATCACTGTTGGGTTGTTCTTCGGATTTTCGGAAAAATAATTAATAATTCTGTTCGCTTTTAAAATGTTCTTCTCGCCTACTGCTTTGCGCAACTCAAAATTATTAAAATCTTTAGAAATACCTATATTATCCTCAATATGTTTATCATTAATAACCGTTTCTTTTGGCAGAATAATCATTAATTTATCTAACTCGTTCGATATTTTACTTAAATCAGTTCCTAAAAACTCTACCAACATTTGTGAAGCTTTGGGCTCAATCTGGTATTTTTTGCCACTTAAAACTCTTCTAATCCAGTCAGAAACCTGATTTTCATATAACTTTTTACTTTCATAAATTAAACCAAATTTAGCAATGGCTTTGTGCAGTTTTTTACGTTTATCAAGCTTTTTATATTTATAATTTAAAACTAAAACAGTTGTTGGTTGCGGATTTTCTGCATAAGAAACCAATTTCTCTATGTTTTTACTTAAATCTTGTGCTTCTTTAACAATTATAACTTGCCTTTCTGCCATCATAGGGTAACGCTTTGCTGCCGATACAATATCTTCTATTGTAGAATCACGTCCATACATTACTTGTTGATTAAAGCCTTTTTCTGTTTCTTCTAAAATATTTTCTTCAATATAATCAGAAATTTTATCAATATAATAAGGTTCTTCTCCCATTAAAAAATAAATAGGTTTTATGTTTCCGTTTTTAATATCTAAAACAATGTTTCTTATTTCGTTCATTTATTCTTTTATGATTATAGCAGTTAGTAACTCTGCTTCTGTAAGAGTTTCAAACCAAGTTTCCATAAATTCAAAATCCTTTTCAGTTACTACAAAGTCAAAGGTTTCTCCTTTTTCAACATTTCTTTTTAGAACTCTCTCTTTTCGTATTTCTTTCGGAATATTTAAAAAATGAATTCTAACTTCAATGTTATGTTTCTTAGCAAAATTTCTATATTTTTCTCTGTGTAAAAATTTAGAAAGCCCAACATCTAAAATACTATCGACTTTTGCGTTTTCTAATTGTAAAATTAAATTCTGCATCAATAATTCAGCCCTTTCAATGCGTTCTAAAAACCAATCTAAACCATCTTTTTCTGTTTTATCAGGAAAAAACAATATTTTATTCCATTTATCTATCGTAAAAATAACACCATTTGATTCGGCCTTCATTCTATTTGCGTAGGTAGATTTGCCTGCACCAGTATTACCTACTAATAAATGTATCATAACTGATTTTTATTTACTTTTGATTGATGATAAAACTCAATCTACCAACTTATAATTTCCGACTCAAAAGTAAAGAAAATAAGACGCTTATTTTTGATAAATTGAGAAAAAAATATATGGTTTTAACTCCAGAAGAATGGGTTCGTCAGCATTTTGTACGTTTTTTAATTGATAAAAAAAACTACCCAGCATCATTAATTGCTTTAGAAAAACAACTAACAATTAATAATCGCAAAAAAAGAACAGATATTTTAGTTTTTAATAGTAAAGGTAACCCTGAGATTATTGTTGAATGTAAAGCGCCCTCTATTAAAATTACACAAGATACTTTTGATCAAATTGCACGTTATAATTTAAAGTTAAAAGCTAACTTCTTAATTGTAACCAACGGTTTAGAACATTTTTATTGCAAAATGGACTTTGAAAATGAAACCTATATTTTTTTAAAAGAAGTTCCTAATTACAAGTAAATTCACTCATTTTAAATAAATTTATACAAATTTTAATATGTATAATAGTTTCAAAATCATTTTAAATAGAACCATATTCCTTTATCTTAAAAAGGATAAGATAAATAGGAATATTCCCCTTTTTATTAGGAGAAATTTATTAGAAAACTAATTTTTAAAATGTAAATTCGCACACTTGAAAATAGCTATAGTCATATTAAATTGGAACGGAAAAAAATTGTTAGAACAATTTTTACCATCTATCGTAAAATTCAGCTCAAATGAAGCAGAAATTTACGTGGCTGATAATGCATCAGAAGATACTTCTATCTCCTACATAAAAACTAATTTTCCGTCTGTAAAAATTGTAAAAAACTTAGAAAACGGTGGCTATGCAAAAGGGTATAATGATGCTTTGCAAAAAATTGAAGCAGACATTTACTGCCTCATAAATTCGGATGTAGAGGTTACTCAAAATTGGCTCTCTCCTATTCTAGATGTTTTTACTTCGGATGAAAACACCGCAATTATTCAACCTAAAATACTAGCATTTAAAGACAAAACAACTTTTGAATATGCAGGTGCTGCTGGAGGTTTTATAGATCTGTACGGCTATCCTTATTGCAGAGGACGCGTTTTTAATCACCTAGAAAAAGATAGAAAACAATTTAATGATGTCTCAGAAATATTTTGGGCGTCTGGTGCTTGTTTATTTATTAGGGCAAACGTATACCACGAATTAAATGGTTTTGACGAAGATTATTTTGCTCATCAAGAAGAAATTGATTTGTGTTGGCGAACTCAAAATATTGGTTATCAAGTAAAATACGTAGGCTTATCAACTGTTTATCATGTTGGCGGTGCTACTTTAAAAGAAACAGATCCGCAGAAAACTTACTTAAATTTTAGAAATAGTTTACTAAATGTAGTCAAAAATGTTCCTAAAAAATGGTTCTTATTTGTAATTTTTTCTCGTTTAATTTTAGACGGGATTGCAGGACTCAAGTTTATTCTTGAACTAAGGCCAATTCATACATTCGCAATTCTAAAAGCACATTTTAGTTTTTATAGAAATTTTTATAAATTTTTAAAAAAACGCAAAGTATTGCAAAAAAAATTAGATTATAATCTGCACACAAGTATTGTTTGGCAATATTTTATTCTTGGTAGAAAAAAATTTAAGGATCTTAAATAGTTGATTTTCCAATAAAAAAAATCAAAAAAGCGCTAACTAATATAAAAACGTTAAAACCTAAGTTTTGAACTTTAAAAATTTAATCCTAAAGTATCTCTAAACTTCCTTTACCTTCTCTAATTACAACAGGGTAACCGTCTGTTAAATCTATAATTGTAGAAGCATAGTTATCGCCGTAACCACCATCAATTACAACATCCACTAAATGATTCCATTTTTCGAAAATCAATTCTGGATCTGTTGTGTATTCTAAAACATCATCATCATCTC
Source organism: Polaribacter glomeratus (assembly GCF_002954665.1). GTDB lineage: Bacteria > Bacteroidota > Bacteroidia > Flavobacteriales > Flavobacteriaceae > Polaribacter > Polaribacter glomeratus. The sequence continues at coordinate 1,462,383 of NZ_MSCM01000001.1, forward strand.
TTATCGATGTAGACACAATTGGGTTTCCTAAACTAGAAACTAGAGCTCTCGCTATATTATTATCAGGTATACGAATACCTACCGTTTTTTTATTTTTAAAGGCTTTTGGAAGGTTATTGCTACCTGGTAAAATAAAAGTATAAGGACCAGGCAACGCACGTTTTAAAAGCTTAAAAGTTGGCGAATCTAACTGCTTAACATAGTCTGATAAGTGGCTTAAATCATTACAAACAAAAGAGAAATTAGCTTTGTCTAATTTAATGCCTTTTATCTGCGCTATCTTTTCTAGGGCTTTAGTGTTTGTAATATCGCAACCTAAACCATAGACCGTATCTGTAGGATAAATAATTAATCCTCCATTTTTTAAAATTTTAACAACCTGGTCAATTTGTTTTTGATTTGGATTGTCATTATATAATTTAATAAATTCTGCCATAGTATAAAAATACAAAAAAACTCAACTTGAAATATACAAGTTGAGTTATATTTTATAGGGAAATTCTTTTTTTAAGTCTTATCTACTAACCTAAATCCTTCTCCATGAATGTTTAAAATCTCAACATTCTCATCTACCTTTAAATACTTTCTTAGTTTTGCAATGTAAACATCCATACTTCTAGAAGTAAAGTAGTTATCGTCTCTCCAAATTTTAGTAAGCGCTAATTCTCTTGGCATTAAATCATTTTTATGAATTGCCAACATGCGTAACAGTTTGCTTTCTTTAGGTGATAATTTAACGGGCTCTGCATCTTTACCAATAGATAAATGACGTAATTTAGAATTAAAGAAAAGAGAACCAATATTAAATTCAAATTCTTCTGATTCTTTAGATTGATCGCTTTCTTTTCTTTGTAAAATTGCTTTAATTTTGTGCAATAATACCTCAGAATCAAAAGGTTTGTTTAAATAATCGTCTGCACCTACAGAATATCCTTTTAAAACATCTTCTTTTAAAGTTTTTGCTGTTAAAAAGATTATTGGCACTTCTTTATTTGTTCCTCTAATATCTTGCGCTAAAGAAAAACCATCTTTTCTTGGCATCATTACATCTAAAATACATAAGTCATAATCACTATTTTTAAACATGATTAAACCTTCTATACCATCTTTTGCATGCGTAACATTATAATCGTTTAATGCTAAATAATCTTTTAAAACGGTTCCGAAATTTGGATCGTCTTCTACTAATAGAATCTTTTTACTTCCCATTTTATATACTTTTAAATTAAAGGTAATTTTACTGTGAATATACTTCCTTCTCCTTTTTCACTTTCAACAAAAACTGTTCCGTGATGTTTTTCTACAATTTCTTTTACATATGCTAAACCCAAACCGTGACCTTTTACATCATGTATATTTCCTTTTTGTTCTCTATAAAACTTGTCAAAAACAAGTTTCTGAACGCTTTTGGTCATTCCAATTCCGTTGTCTTTTATCTTAAAGATAAAAAACTTATTTGTACTTTCTGTGTACACATCAATTTTAGGGCTTCTTTCCGAAGAATATTTAATTGCATTTTCCAACATATTAACAATAACATTTGTTAAATGAAATTCATTTCCAGAAATTTCTGCAGTAATTGCCTCAAAATGTGTGTCTACAGTTCCATTTTTATCGTTAATTAACAAACTAACATGACTAATTGCGTCTTCTATTATGTCGTGAATATCTACTATTTCCTTACTAATATCTAATTGATTTTTTTCTAATCTAGAAATACGCAATACATTTTCTACTTGAGTATGCATTCTTTTGTTTTCGTCACGAATCATTTGTACATAACGCAAAACCTTTTCATTATCATTTATAATTTTAGGATTCTTGATAGAATCTAATGCTAAATTGATAGTTGCAATTGGAGTTTTAAACTCGTGCGTCATATTATTAATGAAATCTGTTTTTATTTCTGATATTTTTTTCTGTTGAATTAATTGATATAATGAGCTAGAAAAAGCCACAATAATGATAAAAATAAAAAATATAGACAATAATAATATATTTGAAATACCTGATAAAATATGATCATTTTTGGCAGGAAAGGTTACAAATAATAAATATTCTGGTTCATCTTCTGAATCAAAAAATAATGGAAATGAATAACTATCTTTTTTGTTAATTGTATAATAACCCGATTTTAGTTTTGTAGCTAAACCGTCTATACTATACACACCATATTTAAAATCTAAATGTATATTTCTTTTTTTTAGCTCGTCTTTTATTGTTTCATTAAGCTCTCTATTACTTAATCTTTTGTGAATAGGATTTATTCTATTGTAATCTTTAAACCATTCTGAGAACTGACTTTTTTCTATATTCGTTAGTCTTTTTGTAAATGAATATCTATGTTCGTCTACAGAAGAAAATAAATTATCTGGACCTTTAATTAATCTTGATTGAAAAAAATCTTTTTTACCCGTAACTCGTTTAAAAATAACGGAATCATTTCCTAAAAAATCTGCTGGTATTTCAAAATTTTCTTCTAAAATTGTTGATCCAAAAGATATTTTTTGATTATTTGTAGTGTCAATCTCCTGAAAAAAAAGGCTTTTAATTTGAGCTTCATTAGCTAAAACAGCATTTTCTATAATATTTTCAAACTTTTTATCAAAAAGAGTTCTTTCTTTTTCATTTATGCGTTCAGCAACACTACCTAGCGATTTTTGAACATCATTTTTAAATTGTTCCTTCTTACTTTCTACCGCATTATTAATCCAATACAGCTGCACAGCGATAATTCCTATTAGGGAAACGCTCATCAGAAAAACAATAAGAACAAACATTTTTTTGCCCATCATTCAAAAATAAGCTATTCTAAAATTGCAATTAAGATTTTTAAAGAAAATTAACTAATTTACTGCAACTTTAAGAATGTTTTAACAGTTTCGTTGAAAATCTTTAAATGTATTTAAATTTTTCTGTTAAAATATTATGAATACTGTGTACTTGATTTTTTGATTCCTCAAGGTTTTCATTACGGATGATATAATTAGATTGTAATAGCTTTTTATCGTCATTCCATTGATTTTGTATTCTTTTAAACACATCCTCTTTTGCAGATGTATCTCTTAAAGTTACACGTTTAACTCTAGTATTAATATCAGCATACACACTAATAATATAGTCGCAAACTAGATTGCTTTTACTTTCAAAAAGGATTGCATTTTCATAAATAATATAGGTTTTATCGCTATTATTTTCTACAAACTCTTTAAAGTGCTTTTTTACTTCTGGATGAACAATTGCATTTAAAACCGCTAATTTTTCTTTGTTGTTAAATACAATTTCAGAAATATATTTTCTATTTAATTTTTGATCTACAAAAGAGTTTTCTCCAAATTCATGTAGCAACTTTTCTTTAATAATTTCTGATGAATTCATTAAATTTTTAGCTTCAACATCAGCAATATAAATAGCAACATTATTAAATGCTGAAAAAAAATTTGCAACTGTAGTTTTACCACTACCAATACCGCCTGTTAAACCAATAATCATCTGTTATTTTTGAATTAAAAAATCTATTTTTAAGGGTATAATTTTAAAGCTTTTTATAAAATCTGGTTTAATAATTACTTTAGGTATTAAATAAGAAAGATTATTTTTTTCTGATATTTCAAAATCGCATTCTACTTTAAAAGAGGCTTCAGAAACTTTTCCAAAATTAGATAAAGCAACAATAAAAACCACTTCAACATTTTCAGAAAGTGTTGTTAAATTTACGCCTTCAGGAAGGTTTTTTGTAGTAAAAGGTATACTTAGTGTGCCTTCTGTAAACCTTTCTATGGTTCCAGAAACTGTTGCTTTTGAAACAGTAAACTTGAGATTTTTAAATGTAGCTGGCTGAATAATGGTTGTATTTTCAGAAAAATTTTCTTTTAAATTATCTAATTTAGTTTTCTTTAAATTAAGATGTGTTATTCTTTTTATCTGTTCTTCTGGACCAGAAACAACAATAGAATCTGGTACTACTTTTATATCACCTAAAAGATCATAACCAACTTGGTATTTAATATCTAAATTAGGTTTTAAAGCTACTTTTTTAGATTTTAAGAGTCCTAAATCTAAGTAAATAGTATCTAAGAGAATTTCTTGTAATTCAATACCTGAAGGTAGTTGTTTTTGAATTTTTGTAAATTGATTTTTAACTAATAAATAAAACTTAGATTTCTTTTTTCGTTGTAAAACCGAAGATTCTAAATAGATTGTTTTATTTGTAAAATTAGCGCGTAAAAGCTTAAAACCAGTTGCTTTTACTGCAATATCTATTTGCTTAATTGGCGCTTCTTGTAGCAACTTATCTTGTTGAATATTTTTATAAACTACAGGATATGAGATAACCTCAGAGTACTCTTTAGAAAAGGTTATCATTAGCCAGATAAAAAAAGAGGCTATTAAAAAACCGATAAATGTTTTTGGTATTTTTCTTGAAGTTTTCACTCTAATTCTAATTTTTAATGCAATCTAGTAAAAAGATATAAAACAAAAAAGTGAGCTTTCAATAAATAGAAAAAGCTCACTTTAATTAAGTTTAAGAATAAAGTATTATTTAACAGCTGGTGTTAAATATTTTTTACTTAATTCCATAGAAATTGCAGAACGTTCAAAAACAATTTTTCCTGCTGCAGTTTCTATAGTTACTGTATTTTCTGTAGAATTAATTTCTGCTATTTTACCATGTATACCGCTAGAGGTAACTACTTTTGATCCTTTTTTAATTTCTGCCTGAAAAGATTTTTCTTTCTTTTGGCGATTCATTTGTGGTCTTATCATAAAAAAATATAAAACCCCAATCATTGCTACAAATGGTAACATTGATGCTAAATTTTCCATACCTAATTGTAATCCTATTGTTATAAACATATTATTGAATTGCTTTTGGTGTAACCATTCCTTTAATCGTTAAAATCTCTCTACCAGATTCTGTATTTGTAGTTAAAGTAACAGATTTTTGTTGTCTGTTTGGTTTACCGTTTGTATTAAATTTAACTTCTATATCGCCAGTTTCTCCTGGCTTAATTGGTGCTTTTGGCCAAACAGGAATTGTACAACCACAAGTTGCCTGTGCATTTGTAATTATTAAATCTGTTTTACCAGAATTTGTAACTTTAAAAACTGTTTCTACAATATCACCTTCATTTACAGTACCAAAATCATATTCTGATTTATCAAAAGAGATAGATGCTGTACCTTTTTTAATTTCTAAATCTCTAGATGTTGCATCATCTATATTTTCTTTATTGATTTTTGTAGTTGCATCACCTCCGTTTTTACAAGACGTAAAAAAACTTGCTGCTAAAATAAAAGCAAATAAAATTGTTATTTTTCTCATGATATTTAAAATTTTTGTAAAAATACTAAATTAATTGTCTAAAACAATAGTTTAAAGCAGGCCTCTTCCTATTTTAACTATTCTTTTATTAGTTATAAATTCTTTTGAAATTTTATCTAAAACTCCATTTATAAAGTAACTACTCTTTTCAGTAGAGTAATCTTTAGAAATCTCTATATACTCGTTAATCGTTACTCTTGTTGGTATAGAAGGGAAGTTGATAAACTCTGTAATAGCCATTTTTATCAAAATCATATCTACATCTGCAATTCTATCCGTTTCCCAATTTGGTGTTTTTTCTGCAATATCTGCCTCGTAAGTTTTTTGCTTTAAAACTGTTTTCTTAAATAATGCGGATACAAAATCTTCATCATCTTTGTCTTTATACAAACTACCCACTACAAAAATCCCAACTTCTTTAAACTTACTCAAAGATTTTACAACCCAAGTGTTAACAAAAGGAATATCATCTACCCAAGAAATCATTTTGTCTTCGTAATACTCTGCTAATTTTTCATTAGGAGCAATAATTTCTTTAAAGAAATCAACTACAAAATCCTTGTCTATTTTAAAAGAATTTTCTGCTGTATTGATGTATTTTTGGTAAACATCACTCTTTAGCAGTTCATCTAAAATAATTTTCACGTACTCCGTATCTAATTCCCAGTTTTTAAGATTATTCATCTCAATATAGCTCTCCACACTTATGCTTTCTGCAATTGCGTTAATTACTTTATTGTCTAAAAATTTGGTGTTCGGATTTAATTCTTCTTTTGTAACAAGAATTTTCTTTTTTGAAAGCGCAATTCTTTTTGCCGCTAGTTTTTGAACTTCAACCAAAAGCTGAATGTTTAAAACGTACAAATCGAACATTTTTAAAATACTATGTTTTAAAAATTTGTCTTCTCTAATAATGTCGTCATTACTAGATTGCTGCATTGCGTATACAGATTGCATTACTTTAACTCTAATATGTCTTCTATTAATCATTGTAAAGAACTTAAATAATTTGCGTTTTTATTGCGGTGCAAAAGTACTATTATTTTAGTTTGTGGCTGCGTCTTTTTAATACTTTTTTAAGAAAAAGATTCGCTTTGAATCTCGTATATTCGTAGATTATTTTTTAATCCAATTTTCTTTGAAAGCATTACAATATTTAAACAAATATTTTTATAAATACAAATGGCGATTTTTAATAGGAATTTTAATCACAGTTCTATCCAAAATTATCGCTTTAAAGGTTCCTAAACTTGTTGGTGATTCTTTAAATATTGTTGAAGATTATTTAAAAGGTATTACTACAAACATAGACGACGTAAAACACCAACTCTTTATAAACATTCTCCTTATTATTGGTGTTGCACTATTTAGTGGTTTTTTAACTTTTTTAATGAGACAAACCATTATTGTAACTTCTCGTTTAATTGAGTTCGATTTAAAAAACGAAATCTATCAGCAATACCAAAAACTATCGCTTAATTTTTACAAAAAAAATAGAACGGGCGATTTAATGAATAGAATTAGCGAAGACGTTACAAAAGTTAGAATGTATGTTGGCCCAACTGTAATGTACACAACCAACATGGTTGTACTTTTTGTAGTCTGCTTTGCAGAAATGGTTAAAATAGATTTAAAACTTACTTTATATACCTTATTACCTTTTCCTTTGCTCTCTGTTTCTGTGTTTTTTTTAAGTAAAATTATACATCATAGAAGTACAATTGTTCAACAAAATCTATCAAAATTAACAACCTTTACACAAGAACTTTTTTCGGGTATTGATGTTGTAAAATCTTACGGAATAGAACCTTCTATGACCAAAGATTTTGATGAAATTTCTGACGATAATAAAGACAAAAACATCCATTTAGAAAAAGCAAATGCACTCTTTTATCCTTCAATAATCTTGTTAATCGGAATTAGTAATTTAATTGTTGTCTATGTTGGAGGTTTGCAATACATAAATGGAGAGATTAAATCAGGAACCATTCTTCAGTTTTTACTATATGTAAATTATCTTACATGGCCAGTGGCAATCGTTGGTTGGGTAACCTCTATGATTCAACAAGCTGATGCGTCTCAAGCAAGAATAAATGAATTTTTAGATCAGGTTCCAGAAATTACAAACGCCAATAAATCATCCACAGAAATTTTTGGTAAAGTAACTTTTAAAGACGTCACTTTTACCTATGATGATACAAATATTACGGCATTAAAAAATATCAACTTTACAGTAAATTCTGGTGAAACAATAGCCATTTTAGGTAAAACAGGTTCTGGTAAATCTACTATTATTGAATTGCTTGCAAGATTATACGACACTCAAGATGGGGTTATTTTACTGGATGATAAACCTATTAAAGAGGCTAATTTAAATGACGTAAGAAATCAAATTGGTTTTGTACCACAAGATCCTTTTTTGTTTTCTGACACAATTGAGAATAATATAAAATTCGGAAAAGAAGATGCAACAGAACAAGAAATTATAGAAGCCGCTAAAAATGCAGTAGTGCATGATAATATTATTGATTTTACCAACGGATATAAAACCATTTTGGGCGAACGTGGCGTAACTTTATCTGGTGGTCAAAAGCAACGTGTATCTATTGCAAGAGCGATTATTAAAAATCCTAAAATTTTAATTTTTGATGACTGTTTATCAGCAGTTGACACCGAAACTGAAGAAAAAATACTATCAAATCTAGAAAAAGTTTCTAAAAATAAAACCACCTTTATTATTAGTCATAGAGTTTCATCAGCAAAAAATGCCGATAAGATTATTGTGTTAGATGCAGGTAAAATAATACAACAAGGAACTCACAATCAATTAATAACAGCAGCAGGTTACTATAAAGATTTGTACGATCAGCAACTTTTAGAAAAAGAAAATTAATCTTTAACATTGCTACGTAAAATATTTTATTAGATTTGTAAGCATAACAAATAATTTATAACAACTATTTAAAAGAATATATGGCAGAGAGAGTTGAACAGGAAGAAATTTTTTCACAGGTATTAAGAGCAGGAAGAAGAACCTATTTTTTTGACGTTAGAGCAACAAAAGCAGATGACTATTATTTAACTGTTACAGAAAGTAAAAAATTTACACATGATGATGGTACTTTTCATTATCAGAAACATAAAATATACTTATACAAAGAAGATTTTACCGATTTTCATGAAATGTTAGGGAAAGCTACAGATTACATTCTTAATGAAAAAGGGAATGAAGTTATTAGCGAACGCCATCAAAAAGATTTTAAGAAAGAAGAAAATGAAACAGAAGAGACAAAATCTACAGATAGTTTTACAGATGTTTCTTTTGACGATATTTAAAATTTAAGAAACTTTTAAAATTGATTTTGTTCTAAAAAACAAAGCCAACCAAACAATTTTAAATTCAAGTTTAATTTAAATCTAAAAAATCGCAAACTTTATTGTTTGCGATTTTTTTTTTACAAAACACGTTTCATAACATTACTTTTAGAAACGGTTTCCTCCCACTCTTTTGCTGCATTGCTATCTTTTGTAATTCCGCCGCCAATAAATATAGAAGCGTTGTTTTTATTGATGTTCATACATCTTAAATTCACAAACAACGAAGAACTTTGAGTTTTAAACTTTAAACTTTTGATGTTTATTTCGCCTAAAAAACCCGTGTAAAAACTTCTTTTATAATATTCGTTTTCTAAAATAAACTTTTTCGCCTTTTCTCTTGGCATACCACAAACAGCCGGAGTTGGGTGCAATGCGCTTACCAAGGTTTTTAAGGTTGATTTTTGATTTAAAACACCCGTAACTTTCGTTTTTAAATGCAACAAGCTACCTGCTCTTGCCGTTTCTGTTTTATCAATTTTTAATTGTGATGAAATACCAGATAATTGATTTTCTATAAAGTCGGTAACTAACTGCTGTTCATTTAACTCCTTGCTTTTCCAAACAACATCAACTGTATCTTTATACAATTGCGTTCCTGCTAAAGACATAGTTGTAAAAACTGAATTTTCAATTTCTAATAGCGTTTCGGGCGTTGCACCAAGCCATAGACCAACTTTTGGATGAAACCAAACATACACAAAAGCATTAGTGTAATTCTGTAATAATTTCTGATAAACCGCCAACAAACTAAAATCTGTAATTTCTAGTTGTTCCGTTCTAGAAACAACCACTTTCTTTAAATCGTTTTTTTTAATTTCCTTAATTGTTTTATCTACCAGTTTTATATGATTTTCTTTAGCGGCTTCATCAGCAAAAAAAGTTTTTTCTTGGTCAATAAAAGCATCCAAAAAAAGTTTTTCTGTTATAAATTCAGAATTTTCTAGAGGAAATAAAATTGCTTTTTGTTCACTATCAAAAGGTGCAAATACAAAACCAGATTCAGAAAAATCATTAGTAAACAGTAGCGTATCGTTTTTCATAAACAAACCAGAAACATACTCTGAATTTGGTTTTCTATACACAACAAAAGGTCTGTCTTCTTGGTAAAAAGTAGTAATTTTTTTAAAAATTTTCAAGCTATTTTTTGTCTAAAATAATATTGGTAAGTTTACAAATAGAAATTAAATTATCTTCTTCATCAACAATTCTAATTTCCCATAAATGCGTTGTTTTGCCTTGATGAATTGGTTTTGCAATACCATAAACAACACCTTCTTTTTTGCTTTTTAAATGGTTAATACTTAACTCAATTCCTTTAACAATCTTGGTTTTTGTATCCACAAAAAGCGCAGATGCACAGCTACCAACGGTTTCAGCTAAAGCTGCAGTTGCACCACCATGTAAAATCCCATACGGTTGATGCACCTTAGAATTTACAGGCATTTTTGCTGTAACATAATCAATACCAACATCTACAAACTCAATTTGTAGCGTTTCCATTAATGTGTTTTTATTAAGATTGTTTAAAATTTCTAGCGTTTTTATTTTATCCATTAACAACAAGTTTAAAAGGTTAAAAATACGCATTATTTTTTGTATTTTTGCGCCAATATTTTGATTGAATTTTATGTATAAAATACGGATTATTTTAGATACCAAAGAAGATGTTATTAGAACTATTTTGGTTGATGAGAGCGTTAGTTTAGAAAATTTGCACACAACTATTGCGGCATCTTTTGGTTTTGAGGGGCAACAAATGGCCTCTTTTTATAGAACAGATGATGAATGGAATCAAGGTGAAGAAATCCCTCTATTTAACATGGCAGAAGCTGGCGAAGATATTTCTATGCAAACTTGTTTTGTAAATGAAATTTTACCAGAAGAAAATAGTAAACTAATTTATGTCTACGATTTCTTAAAAATGTGGACTTTTTATGTGGATGTTGTAGAAATCTCATCAGAAATAAAAGAAAACTTACCCGAAACAATTTTATCCTTTGGCGAAATTCCTGAAAAAGAACCTAAAAAAGAATTTGTTGCAGAAAACTTAAATGATGAGTTTGATGATGAAAATATTGATGATTTAGATGAAAATTATGGTCATTTTGATGATTACGATTTTAATGAATATTAGTTTAGTATTCAGTTTAGAGTAACAGTTTTCAGTAGAATACTGAATAAGTGAGCTGTCAAAAATCAAAAATTAGTAAAAAATTTCATCCAAAAAATAACTGATTACTGCAAACTGAAAACTGCCTACTTGTTTTTTCGTAACAAAATTGTAAATTGGTCGTCTAAATGCTATAACCGACTAAAACAATTTCTTTGGAAACAATCTTATCTCTCAAAAATCTCGATAAAAAATACGGAGCTGTTCATGCTGTAAACAACCTTTCTTTTGATATTTTAAAAGGAAATGTTTACGGAATTTTAGGTCCAAACGGCAGCGGGAAATCTACCACCTTAGGTATTATTTTAAATGTTGTAAATAGAACTTCTGGCGAATTCTCTTGGTTTAACGGCAAATTAACAACTCATGAAGCCTTAAAAAAAGTTGGTGCAATTATAGAGCGACCAAACTTTTATCCTTACATGACGGCAACTCAAAATTTAGCTCTGATTTGTAAAATAAAGGGAATATCAACAGAAAAAATCGACGAAAAATTAACAACTGTAAATCTTTTTGAGAGAAGACATAGCAAATTTAGCACGTTTTCTTTAGGAATGAAACAACGTTTGGCAATTGCATCTGCATTATTAAATGATCCAGAAATTCTAATTTTAGACGAACCTACAAACGGTTTAGACCCTCAAGGAATTCATGAAATTAGACAAATAATTAAAACTATTGCCGCAAACGGAACAACGATCTTACTGGCTTCGCACCTTTTAGATGAAGTTGAAAAAGTATGTTCGCATGTTATAGTTATTAGAAAAGGTATAAAATTGTACAGTGGCCGCGTTGATGAAATGACTGCATCTAATGGTTTATTGGAGTTAAAAGTAGATGAAAAAGAAGATGAATTAATCCAATTATTAGAAAACCATGAAGCAATTGGTAAAATCACCAAAGATCACGAGACTTTAATTGCTACTTTAAAAAAGGAAATTTCATCCGCAGAAATCAACACCTATTTGTTCAATAAAGGTTTTGTTTTATCACATTTGGTAAAACGAAAACCTAGCTTAGAACAGCAATTTTTAGATTTAACCAACAGCAACTAATCAACAGAATGTCAGTTCGAGTGATTTCGTTTTTCCGCGAAATTTTATCGAGAACAAATTCACAAAATAACAAAAACGTCATGTTAAGACTCCTAACTATAGAATTTCATAAATTAAAATACAACAAAGCAAGTAAAATATTAATAATTATTTACTTTGGTTTGCTAACTTCTATTGCATTAATTGCTGCCATAAAATTTGAATTTGGTAATTTTAAACTGCATTTAGCTGATGCCGGTATTTTCAATTTTCCATACATATGGCACTTTAACACTTATATTGCAGCCATTTTAAAATTCTTTTTACTGTTGGTAATTGTCTCCATGATGTCTAACGAATACAGCTATAAAACCTTAAAACAAAACTTAATTGACGGACTTAGTAAAAAGGAATTTATCTTGTCAAAATTTTACACGGTAATTGCTTTTGCATTTGTTTCTACAATTTTTGTTTTTCTAGTTTCTTTAGTTCTAGGTATGGTATATTCTGATTATAATGAGCTTGCAATTATTTTTTCTGATTTAGATTATTTGTTAGCGTTTTTTATAAAGTTAGTTGGTTTTTTCTCTTTTGGATTGTTTTTAGGAATCCTTGTAAAACGCTCTGCATTTGCTGTAGGCGCAATGTTTGTATGGTTAATTATAGAAAGTATGTTTAAAGGCTATTTATATTGGACTTTTAATGGTGCTGAAAATACAGGAGAAAAAGTAGATGCGGTAATGCAATTTTTACCATTAGAATCTATGACAAATTTAATAAAAGAGCCTTTTTCTAGATTAGGAGCCGTAAGATCTGCTGCCAATACTATGGGTGAAACTTTTACAAAAAGTTATGCGGTAGAATTCACAACCATTTTAATTGTTTCTTTCTGGACTTTTGCCTTTATTTACTTGTCTTTTGCACTGTTAAAAAAGAGGGATTTGTAATACTTTTTAAATATATTTGATGTTTAAATAACAAACATTGATAAATGAAAAAATTATTTCCCTTTTTATTACTAATATTTACATTAAATGTATTTTCGCAAAAAGAAGCTAATTTTTGGTATTTTGGTGAAAATGCTGGTATAGATTTTAGCACAAGTCCGCCAACAGCTTTAACAAATGGCAAGCTAAATACTACCGAAGGCTGTTCTTCTTTTTCGTCACCAACGGGAGAATTATTATTTTATTCTGACGGAATAGAAGTTTTTAATAAAGACCACGCGCTTATGACTTATTCCGATGGTCGATTAGCAAATGATTTAAAAGGAAATCCATCAAGTACACAATCGGGTATGATTATACCTAAACCTGGTTCAACATCAGTTTATTATTTATTTACAGTTGGTACAGACTTTGTACCAAGAGGAGTTAATCCTAATCCTGGTTTTAACTATTATACTATTGACTTTTCTGCGAACCCTTTAGGAGAAATAACAGCCGGCCCAGTAAATCTGGCAATAAACCCAATTACAAAGAGTGATTTAGGTGATGTTTGGTCAGAAAAAGTAACTGCCGTTAAAGGGTCTAATTGCGATGAAGTTTGGGTGCTTTCTTTTGTACAAAACACTTTTTACGCATACAGAGTTAATGCCGCTGGCGTAGATGTTGCTGGTGTTGTTACAAGTGTTGTTGATTTTACCGCTTCAGATAAAAGAGGGTATTTACAAGTATCTCCAAATGGAGCAAAAATTGCATTTGCAGATTATAATGCAGTTGGAAGCGATATGGAAGGAAGTTTAATTTTGTTTGATTTTGATGCTAGCTCAGGTATTGTAAAACAAAATTCTTCACAAGTATTAATACCAAGAGGTTCTGGACAATCTCCATACGGTGTTGCTTTTTCTCAACAATCTAACAAACTATACACATCCACCTTTAATGATAATTTTACAGTATTTCAATTTGACCTAGAGAGTCCAAATATTGCTTCTAGTAGAGCCGAAATTATAACTAAAAGAGGTTTTAGAGGAGCATTACAATTGGGCCCAGACGGTAAGATTTATGCCTCTATACCAGAATCTAGTTTTTTAGATGTTATAGAAAACCCTAATAATCCTGCTAATGACATAATCTATACTGAAGATGCAATAGACTTAATAACAGGAAGAACTGTACAAGGATTACCTCCTTTTCTTGCCTCTCTTTTACTACCAATTGAAATAAAAGACGAAGACACCAACAGTGTTGTTAATAATGAAAATTTACAATATTGTATTGGTCAAGATAAAACTATAACTCCTGCAACTATAGCGGGCACAAACGTAAATTATACTTGGATTTTTAATAATGGAACTACATCAACTACGTTATCGTCTTCTTCAACTCAACGAAAACTAGAGCTAACTAATATTAGCTTAAATAATGCTGGAATTTATGCACTCGTAATAACTCTAGAAGATGATTGTGGAAATAATGTTGAGTACAATGCTACCTTTAACATCGATGTTTTTGAAGCAGCATCAGCTAAAGAAAAACCAGAAAATATTATTTTTTGTGATACAGATCGAGATGGCTTTAATGCTTTTGATTTGCAAACAAATAAAAACACTGAAATTTTAAATGGTTTAGATACAGCTGTTTTTAAAGTTTCCTATTTTTTAAATGTTAATGATGCAAATTCTAACATTAATTCTTTATCAAATCCATATACAAATACTACTAAATTTAGTTCACAAACAATATTTGCAAGGGTAGAGAACAGAAATGCTCCAAAAGCATGTTTCGCAATTACTAATTTTAACTTGGCAATAACAGATTTCCCTGAACCCAAACAACCAATACCTTATAGAATTTGTGATGATTTAGAAAGTGGTTTCGATACAGACGGAAAAATAAACACCTTTTTATTAAATACTAAAGATTCAGAAATATTAGGAGATTTAGATCCAAATCAATATAATATTACTTATCATACGACTAAAATTGGTGCAGAAAATAATGATGTTTCAACTGTAATTGATAAAAGTAATAATCTTTCTGTAACAAACAGTAAACAGGTTTTTATTAGAGTTGAAAACAAGGACAATATAGCATGTTATGATGCCAACAAAATATTAGATTTATTTGTAGATCCTTTGCCTGTATTAAAAAATAACCCAGAATTAGAGCAATGTATAAGTGCTAACGACAGTAACCCTAGCGTAAATTTAACAACTGCTCAAAAAAGTATTTCTGAAACTGTAAATGCTACTTTCAAATATTATGAAGATGCAGCTGCGACTGCCCAAATTACGAATGTAACTTCTTATCCTGTTCAAGTAAATACTACACAATCTGTTTTTGTAATAGTTACTTCTGATAAAAATTGTGATAGAGAAATTATAGAATTAAAAATAAAAGTAGGTCAAACTCCAGACAACGATTACAATGACATTCAACCACCTGCGTGTGATGATTTTTTAGATGCGGATGGAAATGATACTGTTAATAATTCTGACACAGATAATATAACAAATTTTTATTTAGATAAAGACGCTATTATTACGAGTATTAATCCACCTGCAAATACTAATGTTTTTTTCTATGAAAATGCAGATGACAGAAACAATACTTTAAACGAGATTGACATTACAAATTATAGAAATAATAGTAATAAAATTGATATTACAACTATTTCTGGCGGAATTCAATTTCCTATTTATTATAAAATTTTAAGTACCATCAATAACAATTGCCAAGGTTTAGGTGAGTTTTATCTGCAAATAAATACAACCCCAACAGCAACAAATGTTAATGGTTTAGAATTATGTGATGATGCTAATGATGGCGATGGAAAAAACGGAATTGTGCAAACCTTTAATTTAGAAAGTCAGACTTCAACTATTTTAGGCACACAAAGTAACTCAAATTTTACAGTTAGCTATCATCTTTCTGCTGTGGATGCAAATTCAGGAAACAGTCCTCAGGCATCTCTTTTTACAAATACAATTCGCGATTTGCAAACCATTTTTGTAAGAGTTACTAATAATTCAACAGGTTGTTTTACAGATCATACTACTTTTAATTTAACTGTAAATCCGCTACCAATTGCAAATTTTGTAGATGATTTAGAGGTTTGTGATGACAATACGGATGGTTCTGCTAGAAACGGATTTTCTCAAACTATAGATTTAGAGAGTCAAACTTCAGGGATTTTAGGAACCCAAGATGCTACTATTAATAAAGTAACCTATCATCGTAATTTAACTGAAGCGCAAAATGGAGTAAATCCGTTAGGTTCTCCTTTTAGCAACACAACTGCAAACAGACAAACTATTTATGTTCGTGTTTTTAATGCTGATACGCAGTGTGCAAACGGAATCTCTAATTTTGATGTCGTTGTAAATCCAGAGCCAACTTTCGAAACGATTTCTAATCTTTCGGAATGCGATAACAATGATGATTTTGATGACGCAAATGGGATTATTCAAACTATCGATTTAGACGGCAAAATTCCTGAAATTTTAGGAGCTTCTCAAGATCCAGACGATTTTATTGTAACCTTTCATGCATCCAAAGCAAATGCAACTCTTGGCACTGCTGCTATTTCAACACCTTATGAAAATTCAACATCAAAAGAAACTATTTTTGTTCGTATTCAAAACAAAAAAACGAGCTGTATTAACGACGATGCATTTTTTGATGTCATCGTAAATTCGCTTCCAGATTTTATGGTAACAACGCCTCAAATTATATGTTTAAATAATTTACCATTAAATATTAGAGTAGAAAATCCTCGAGGTATTTACACTTATGAATGGAAAAATACAAACGGAACAACTTTAAACACCGTTTCTACAGACAATATTAATATTACTACAGGAGGAATCTACACTGTTACAGCAACAACTACAAATGGAACATTCTGTTCTAGAACAGAAACGATTGATGTAAACGAATCTAATATTGCAACTTTAGAAAGAAGTTTTATTACAATCATAGATGAATCAAGTAATATTGGTAGCGAGAATAATTTATCAATTTCCATCAATACAATTGATAATGATTTAGGACCAGGCGACTATCAGTTCGCAATTGTAAACACAGATGATAACTCTAGAACTCCTTTTGCAGGCTTTCAAAATGAACCTCTTTTTGAAAACTTAGAAGGCGGAATTTACAAAATAATTGTAAACGATAAAAATGGCTGCTCGCCAGATACCACTTTGTTGGTTTCTGTAATTCAGTTTCCAAAATTCTTTACACCAAATGCAGATGGAGATAATGATACTTGGATTGTAAAAGGTGCTAACAAAACTTTTTACCCTAATAGTAGTATTAATATTTTTAATCGATACGGAAAACTAGTTGCACAACTGCCTATAGACGGTCAAGGTTGGGACGGAACCTATGGCGGAAAAACACTTTCTTCTGATGATTATTGGTTTAATATTACATTAATTCCTGCGGATATCACAAAACCAACCATCAACAAAAAAGGAAATTTTTCTTTGATTAGAAAATAGAAATACTGTTTTAAAACATCATAAAATACGGATACTTTTTTAGAAAGTATCCGTATTTTTGCATAATGGAATTTAAGTTAGTATCAGAATTCTCTCCAACAGGAGATCAACCAGAAGCAATAAGACAACTTACAGAAGGGGTTTTATCTGGTGAAAAATTTCAAACGCTATTAGGTGTAACAGGCTCAGGTAAAACATTTACGGTAGCAAATCTTGTAAAAGAAGTACAAAAACCGACCTTAGTTTTAGCGCATAATAAAACGCTAGCTGCACAATTATACTCAGAGTTTAAGCAGTTTTTTCCTCAAAATGCTGTAGAATATTTTGTTTCTTACTATGATTATTATCAACCAGAAGCTTACATCCCTGTTACAGGAACTTATATAGAAAAAGATTTATCCATCAACGATGATATTGAACGCTTGCGAATTAGAGCCACTTCTTCACTACTTTCTGGAAGACGGGACGTTTTAATTGTAGCATCTGTTTCTTGTTTATACGGAATTGGAAATCCCGTAGAATTTAAGAAAAACGTAATACCTATTCAAATAAATCAGCAAATTGCGAGAACTAAATTTTTACATCAATTGGTTCAAAGTTTATATTCTAGAACCGAAGTAGAAATTAAAAGCGGAACCTTTAAAGTAAAAGGTGATGTGGTTACCATTTATCCTAGTTATGGAGATCATGGATATAGAGTACACTTTTTTGGTGATGAAATAGAGGAAATTGAATCTTTCGATTTAGAAAACAATACTGTTATCGAAAGCTTTCAAGAGCTTACAATTTATCCTGCAAACTTGTTTGTTACTTCGCCAGATGTTTTGCAAAATGCCATCCATCTAATTCAGGAAGACATGGTAAAACAGGTTGATTATTTCAATGAAATAGGCAAACACTTAGAAGCAAAACGTTTAAAAGAAAGAACTGAATTCGATCTAGAAATGATTCGTGAACTAGGATATTGTTCAGGAATTGAAAACTATTCTCGTTATTTAGACGGCCGCGAACCTGGCACAAGACCTTTCTGTTTGTTAGATTATTTTCCTGATGATTATTTAACAATTATTGATGAAAGCCACGTAACGGTTCCGCAAACCCACGCAATGTATGGTGGTGATAGAAGTAGAAAAGAAAATTTGGTAGAATATGGTTTTCGTTTGCCTGCTGCAATGGACAATCGCCCATTAAAGTTTGAAGAGTTTGAAGCAATTCAGAATCAAACTATTTTTGTTTCTGCAACTCCCGCAGATTACGAATTGCAAAAAACAGAAGGTGTTTTTGTAGAGCAAGTAATTAGACCTACAGGTTTATTAGATCCTATTATTGAAATTAGACCAAGTTTAAATCAGATTGATGATTTAATTGAAGAAATACAGATTCGTGTAGAAAAAGACGAACGTACTTTGGTGACTACTTTAACCAAAAGAATGGCAGAAGAACTCACAAAATACCTAACCAGAGTTGATATTCGTTGTAGATACATTCATTCTGATGTTGATACTTTAGAGCGTGTAGAAATCATGCAAGACTTGCGTAAAGGTTTGTTTGATGTTTTAATAGGTGTAAATCTTTTAAGAGAAGGTTTAGATTTACCCGAAGTTTCTTTGGTAGCAATTTTAGATGCTGATAAAGAAGGTTTTTTAAGAAGTCATAGATCTATTACCCAAACTATTGGTAGAGCAGCAAGAAACGTAAATGGTTTGGCAATTTTATATGCTGATAAAATGACCAATAGTATGCAAAAAACCATCGACGAAACAGATAGAAGACGTGAAAAACAGATTGCATACAACACAAAACACAACATCACTCCTACTCAAATCAACAAAAAAATTGATGATACTTTATCTAGAAGCGCTGTTTCTAGTTATCATTATGACAATGCAAAACAAGTAGCTGCAGAGCAAGATTTACAATATTTACCAAAAGAAGAAATTGAAAAACGCATCCGTGAAAAACGCAAACATATGGAGGCCGCTGCAAAAGATTTAGACTTTATTGTGGCCGCAAAACTGCGTGATGAGATTGCGGTTTTAAGAGAGAGTTTATAAATTAACTTAATTCTTTTTAAACTTAAAAAAAACATCATAAGCGCTTAATTGTAACAAATACTCTAAATTTTGAAGTTTTTTATGGTTAATTTTTCAAAAAGTACGTTAATTACTTAAAATAAAGATGTATCAAATTTTGCTTTCTACACTAATTTTAGTCTAAAATTATCAGTGCGATAAGAAAACACGCCTCATACTAAGTTTATCATAATAATTAACTATTTGGGTTTCAAAACCACCCTTACCGGCAAGCATTTTTGTAAATTTGCATTATGAATGTAAGCATGCACGAACCGCGCAACTTTATAGTATTCAATTTTAGTTTTATAGTTTTTAGAAATAAATCTAGAAACAACTACACCTCCTAGCCTTTTTCCTTAATTAACTTACCAAAAATAGTTCGCTTTTTTTAAACTGAAGAATTTATCTTTTATCCAAAAGATATCTATAGCAGTCTAGCCTCTAATTTTATCGTATCCAGATAAATAAAATCAACATAAATAATGCATATTAAAACCTTCGACGCCTTTACAAGGATGTCCTTTTTAAATATTAACAGAATTACAAATTTTTTGCATAAACATTTAGAAGATTCTGACGAGTCTGCAAGTGCCATACGAAAATCGCTATTATACTCAGCAAAAGAAATTCCCAGTTTAGGAGGTTACGTATTTGTAATGGAAGAAAAAGAGGTCATTATTGGCGCTACGGTTATTAATAAAACAGGAATGAGTGAATACCAATCAGAAAACCTTTTAGCTTACGTAGCCGTGCACAAGGAACATAGAAATAAAGGAATAGCAACAAAACTAATTGAAAAAGCGATTCCTTATTGTACTGGTAACATTGCATTAAATATAAATAAAGAAAATAATGCAATTAATTTATTTGAAAAAAGAGGGTTTACATCCGAAAAAATTCAAATGACTTTAGATAAAATTAAATAAAAATAATAGTATTAATAATTAATAAAAATAAAATGAAAATTTTAGTAATTGGCGCAGGTAATATGGGTTTAACATATGCGCAAGGAATGTCTAAATCAAGATTGTTAAAGAAAAGAAACATCATGGTTTTAGATAAATCTGCAGAAAAATTAGAAGAGCTAAATGGCATGTCTCACTTTGATGCTTTTGAAGAATTAGAAGACTGTGTGCCAAAAGCAGACATTATATTTATTGCCGTAAAACCATATCATGCAGAAAACTTATTTAAAGCGCTAAAACCATTTACAAAACCAGGTCAAGTAATTGTATCTATTATGGCTGGTGTAAATATTGATAATATTAAAAAATATTCTGGCTTAACAAAAATAGTAAGAGCAATGCCAAATCTACCAGCACAGATTGGTAAAGGCTTAACCTCTTATGTAACATCCGAAGAAGTGTCTAGAATAGAAAAACTAACGGTTGAAAGTTTGTTAGATACTACAGGAAAATCGATGGAAGTGAGCAGTGAAAAATTGATTGATGCCTCGACTGGGATTTCTGGTAGCGGACCCGCGTATGTGTTCTATTTTATGCAAAGCATGATGGAAGCTGCGTTAAAAATGGGCTTTTCAAAAAATGACTCTACCGTTTTAGTGAGTCAAACCTTTATTGGTGCCGTAGAGCTCTTCAATCAATCTAACTTATCGCCAACTTCTTGGATGGAAAAAGTAGCTTCTAAAGGCGGTACAACTCGTGCTGCACTTGATTCTATGCAAGATAATAATGTAAACGAATTAATTAAAGACGCCGCTTTTGCTGCTTTTAATAGGGCTGTAGAATTAGGTAAAGAACATTAAAATGTATAAAGAAAGAATAGTAATAAAAGTAGGTACAAATGTAATGACAAACAGAGATAACAGAATTGTTAGACCTGTTTTAAGACGCTTAGTAAAACAAGTTGCAGAACTTTATGAACGAGGTATTATTTGTATTTTGGTTTCCTCTGGGTCTGTAATTGCTGGAAAAGAAGTCTTAGGTGAATCAAATATTAAGAATGAAACACAAAGAAGACAGGTCTATTCCGCAATTGGACAACCTAGAATGATGCGTCATTATTACAATATTTTTAATGATTACGGAATGAAATGTGCGCAAGTATTGCCTACAAAAAGAGATTTTACTCCTGGTATACACAGACAAAATATGATTAATTGTTGCGAAGGTTTATTGGCCGAAGGTGTTATTCCTATTGCAAATGAAGATGATGCGGTTTCTGTAACTATGTCTATGTTTTCTGATAATGATGAGTTGGCAAGTTTAATTGCACAATTAATGAATGCTGATAAATTAATTATTTTAACAGATATAGACGGTTTGTATACAGGAGATCCGGCAGCAGAAAATAGCGCTTTAATTAAAAATGTGAATCCAAATGAGGATTTAGATAAATACATTAAAGACAGTACTAAAAAACCTGGTGAAGGTCGTGGCGGAATGGGCTCTAAATTAGACTACGCACAAGAAGCGGCGGCTAATAACATACCAACCTACATCGCAAACGGAAAAAGAGACAACACCATTATTGATATTATCGACGGAAAATCTGTGGGTACAAAAGTGGCACTTTAAAATTTACACCATGAAATTAATAGAAACAAACATAAAAAATAACGTTTTAAAAAGTATGGCAAAAATTCTTGATGAAAATCGAGAGCTCATATTAACAGCAAATAAAAAAGATTTAGACGCTTTTCATAAAGAAGATCAGGCTATGTTTGATCGTTTGATTTTAACCGATCAAAAAATTGATGGAATGATAAAAGCCATCAACGAGGTAAAAGCACAAGAAGATCCTGTAAATCAACTTATTAGTGATTTAAATTTAGAAAACGGGTTGCAAGTTACCAATAAAACAGCGCCATTTGGAACCATCATGATTATTTATGAATCAAGACCAGACGTAACTATTGAAGCCGCTGTTTTAGCCTTTAAAGCCAATAATAGGATTTTATTAAAAGGTGGTAAAGAAGCCATTTACAGTAATAAGGTATTGGTAAATCTTTGGCACAAAGCATTAACTGAAAATAATCTAAGCACAGATTATATAAAGTTACTGCAAATGAACAGAGCAGAAACGCAAGCATTTTTAAAAAACCCAACTGAGCAATTAGATTTAATTGTGCCAAGAGGTGGCGAACGTTTAATCAACTTTGTTAAAGAACACGCAAAGTGTGCCGTTTTAATCAGCGGAAGAGGTAATAACTTTTTATATATTGATGATAGCGCAGATTGGAACAAAACCTTATCTGTAATTATCAATGCTAAAACTGATAAAATTTCTGCATGTAATGCGTTGGATAAAATTTTAATTAGTAAAAACATTGATGCTTATGAAACTAAATTATTACAGTTACAAACGGTTCTAAAAGAACGAAACGTAACTATTTTAGTGGATGAAGACGTAAAAATAATATTAACAGACGAAACTTTAATTCTGGAAGCTAGTGTTTGGAAAGAGGAATTTTTATCATTAAAATGTTGTATTGGTGCTGTAAATAATCTAAACGAAGCTATCGAGATAATTAATAAAAACTCAGGCGGACATTCTGCAGCGATTATGACAAAAAACGATGAAAATGCAAGCAATTTTATGCAACAAGTAGATTGCGCGGCTGTCTATAAAAATGCATCCACACGGTTTACAGATGGCGGACAATTAGGCGTTGGTGCAGAATTGGCTATTAGTACAGACAAATTACACCACAGAGGTCCTTTAGGATTAAAGAAATTAGTAACCAATAAATATTATATTTATGGTGATGGTACTGTGCGCAGTTAATTTTTAAATAATAAATAAAAATCGATGTAAAAAGTTTGATTTTTTAGGCATTAAAAAACGAACACCATGTTAGGTGATGTATATTTTCTCAAATCAGAAAATGTGTATCACCTAATTTGGTTTTATACATTTATATTCAATCAACTTTATTAACTTTGATTGCGGTTAATTAAAACGTGACATTCCCGTATCTAGATAGCAACTGTTACTAAGCAATAAAACATCAATTTTAATAAAATGATTATAACAACTCGAAAAATAGAAGTCTATGAAATTAATGAAATCTTTGAAATAGATAAAAAAGAGTTCGAACCAATGAATTACCCGCTGTTTGTACTTAAACAATATTATGATTTATTTTCAGAATTATTTCTTGTTGCTGAAAATGAAAACAAGGATATTTTAGGATACATAATTGGAGGCACCAATAATAGCGAAGGCTGGATTCTTTCTTTAGCTACAAAAAGCGAATATAGAGGTCACGGAATTGGCACAAAATTATGCAAAAGTTTATTAAACTTAATAAACATAGACTGCATTCTTTTAACTGTTCATCCTGATAATAGTGGTGCAATTCATATTTATGAAAAGCTAGGTTTTAAAACATCCGCAAGAAAAGAAAATTATTATGGCGACCATTCACCTAGAAATATCATGAAATTAGACAACACTCATAAGTAATGTTTAAAGGTAGAAGTTTAATAATTGCAACAAAGCACGAAAAAGAAAAGGTCATTGCTCCATTATTAGAAGAGGCTTTAGGTGTATGCTGTTTTGTAAAAGATGATTTTGATACAGATACTTTAGGAACTTTTACAGGCGAAATTGAGAGAAAACTAGACCCAATCGCAACGGCAAGAAAAAAATGTTTACTGGCAATGAAACTTGCTAACTGCGATTTAGGAATTGCAAGTGAAGGCTCTTTTGGCTCCCATCCATCGTTATTTTTTGTAAATGCGGACGATGAATTTTTGATTTTTATTGATAAAAAAAACAACTTAGAGATTGTAGCCAGAGAATTGAGTTTAGAGACCAATTTTAATGGTAAAGAAATTAAAACAGAAAACGACTTGTTAGCATTTGCTGAGTTAGTGAAGTTTCCTTCTCATGGCTTAATTATTCGTGCATCAAAAGAGGATACTAGCCATATAATTAAAGGAATAACAAAAACAAGTCAATTAAAAGAAACTTTTCAAAAAATGATTAAAAGTTACGATTCTATTTATGTAGAAACCGACATGAGAGCCATGTACAATCCAACTCGGATGTCTGTAATTGAAACCACCACTAAGAAATTAGTAACTAAAATAAATTCTTGCTGCCCACAATGCAACGCTCCCGGTTTTGATGTTACCGATGTAAAAAAAGGATTAGAATGCGATTTGTGTGGTTCTCCTACAAACTCAACGCTGAGTTTTATTTATAGTTGTAAAAAATGCGATTTCAAAAAAGAGGAACTATATCCTCATCAAAAAACATCCGAAGACCCTATGTATTGCGATTATTGCAATCCGTAATTATTTTTAAGTACTAAAAAAGTATAGATCAGTTTAAAAAACAAACACTATTAATATTTTTTTAATAGATGTTAGTCATCCACTAAGTTTAGTTAGTTTATCAACCATAAAAACGAAAGCATACAATCATAAATCTTCTTAACTTAAGGACAGCGTAAGTTGCCTTAAACTTCTTTTGTACTTCCTTAAGTATTGAACTATATTTCTAAGTGACACTTTTTACTTCCTTACGGATGAAGTTGCGTTCCTTAGACTTACTCTTCACTTCCTTTCGGATAAAGTTGCGTTCCTTAGACTTACTCTTAACCTCCTTACGGATAAAGCAGTATTCCTTAGGCTTACTCTTTACCTCCTTAAAAATAAAACAACTTTCTAAACTTTAAATGTTGATTCCCTGAAAACAAGCGAATCACTTTAAACACCAACTATGCTTACCTAGCGATAAAACCTTACTTATTTTAGTAAAAATTAGCTGTATTTTATAGATAAAAAAGCTACTAATAACAAGCTATAAAACCATAATAAACAAAAAGACCTTTCGTTAACAGCTAAAAGAACACTAAAAGTATTTAAGGTTTATTATTAATTATAATGCTAAAATTAAATTACTTTTTAGATCAAAAAATTATATTTAATGCCGAAAAAAAATAATTTAGGAAACTAATTTTATAATATCTTTATCTTAAATTTAAAACAAAATTTAAAAATGTATATACTAATCGCTCTTACTTTTATTGTTGGATATCTTTTTATAGCTTTAGAGCATACTATAAAAATAGATAAAGCGGCAACAGCCATTCTAACAGGTGTAATTTGTTGGGTTTTAGTCATTTTTGGTAGAGATGTTATCTTCTCGAGTACTGTTGATATTAACTTTATTGACCAAGAAATTCTGCATCACATTGGTGAAATTGCTGAGATTTTATTCTTTCTTTTAGGTGCTATGACTATTGTAGAACTCATTGATACACACAATGGTTTTGAACTTATAACCTCTAAAATAAAAACGATAAACCGAGTTAAACTCTTATGGATTATCTGTATTACCACGTTCTTTTTTTCGTCTGTATTAGATAACCTAACAACAGCAATTGTAATGGCTACTTTACTAAGAAAAATAATTAGTGATAAAGAAGATTTGTGGTTTTTTGCAGGAATGGTCGTTATTGCAGCTAATGCAGGTGGCGCGTGGTCTCCTATTGGTGATGTTACTACTATTATGTTATGGATTGGCGGACAAGTTACAGCGGTTAATATCATCTCTAAAGTTTTTTTACCGAGTATAGTGTGTCTATTAGTGCCACTAATCATCGCTTCTTTTATGGGTGAAAAGAATATAAATAGACCAGAAGTTAAAGAAAATTTAGAAGAAGGTTCTCATACAATTTCAACCAAAGAGAGCAATTTAGTTTTAGCTGCTGGTGTATTAGGTTTGTTATTTGTACCTGTTTTTAAAACGATAACCCATCTACCTCCGTTTATGGGAATGCTATTTAGCTTAGGTGTTATTTGGGTACTTACCGAAATTTTACACAGAAAAAAATCAGAGGTACACAAAAATAAACTTTCAGTTTCTACAATTATACGCAAAGTAGATACCCCAAGTGTATTATTCTTTTTAGGAATTTTATTAGCGGTTGCAAGTTTACAAACAGCGGGTCATTTAGAACAACTGGCGGTTACTTTAAATGAAACTTTTCAAAATATTTATATGACAAACATTTTTATAGGTTTCTTGTCTTCAATAGTAGATAATGTACCTTTAGTTGCTGGTGCAATGGGTATGTACTCGATGGATATGTATCCGCAAGATCATATTTTCTGGGAAATGCTAGCTTATTGTGCTGGTACCGGAGGAAGTGCCTTAATTATTGGTTCGGCTGCTGGTGTTGCCATTATGGGAATTTTGAAAATTAATTTTATTTGGTACTTAAAAAGGATTTCTTGGTTAGCAATTATAGGCTATTTGGCAGGCGTTGCTGTATATTACACTCTAAATAGTTAAGAGTACACGATTAAAAAAAATAACAATTAGATAATATTAAATACCTTGAAAAGTAGGTATTTTTGCGCCCAAAATTATTCGATTACCACTATGGAAGTATTAATAATGTATGTTGGATTTTTATTTGCAGTCTATTCTGTAATAGGGAATGATGTTATTCAGACGCTGGGAACCTTCTTAACTTCAAATAAAAAAACACATTGGGCCATTTTATGGACGTTTGCATCTGTGATTCTAACTGCAACTTTAGTGTATGGCTGGTATTTTTACAATGGCGATGTTTCTTACCAAAGATTAGGTAATATTCCGTTGCCAGAAAAAATAATGTGGTGGCATTTAATTGCGCCGCTGGCTTTGTTAATTATTACACGTTTTGGGATTCCTGTGAGTACTACTTTTATGATTCTTAGCATTTTTTCGAGCCAACAAATCATTGAAAAAATGATTATTAAATCTGTTTATGGATACGGAATTGCCGTTATTTCTGCATTTCTTATTTACTTGGTAATTGCAAAGAGTTTTGAATCTAAAAAATCGATTGCCAATTTAGAGGCAAGTAAAAACATAAAATTTTGGGTAGCTGCTCAGTGGGTTTCTACTGCTTTTCTTTGGTCTCAATGGTTAATTCAGGATTTTGCAAATATCTTTGTGTTCTTACCTAGAAAATTATCTTTGACAGAATTGTTATTAGCACTTGCTTTAATTCTATCTATTATGGCTTATATATTTAAAAGCAAAGGTGGAAAAATACAAGAAATTGTAAATAAAAAAGTGAATGCAGGTAACATACGTTCAGCAACTTTAATTGATTTATGTTACGGTATTATTCTATTTATTTACGGTAATTATAACTCGATACCAATGAGCACAACTTGGACGTTTATTGGAGTTTTAGCAGGTCGTGAAATGGCTATTAACTATCTTTTAAATAAGAAGAATGTTAAAAACTCATCCAAACTAATCTTTAAAGATTTAAGCAAAGTATCCTTTGGTTTAGCTATAAGTGTTGTTATTGTTTATTTAATACAGTATATAAAGTTTTTATAATTTAGTATTCTCTTCATTCTTATGCATCAGAATAACGTTTATTAAAGAAGTTGTTACTTTTTTATAATATTGAATACTAAAAAAACTCCATAAAAAAACGCCTTACAGATGTAAGGCGTTTTTAAATATATATAGACAAAAACTAAGACGCTTCTAAAACTGCTTGAACTTTATCTGCAGCTTCTTGAAATTCTGTTGCAGAAATAATTTTCATTCCAGAATTATCTATTAATTCTTTTGCTTCTTTAGCATTTGTACCTTGTAATCTACAAATAATTGGCACATTAATTTTGTCTCCCATACTTTTGTAAGCATCTACAACACCTTGTGCAACTCTATCACAACGTACAATACCTCCAAAAATATTTACTAAAATTGCTTTAACATTTGGGTCTTTTAAGATAATACCAAAAGCAGTTTCAACTCTAGCTGCATCTGCAGTACCACCAACGTCTAAGAAGTTAGCAGGTTCTCCTCCAGATTCTTTAATTAAATCCATTGTTCCCATTGCTAAACCAGCTCCGTTAACCATACAACCAACGTTTCCGTCTAAATCTACATAGTTTAAACCAGCCGCTTTTGCTTCAACCTCAATTGGGTTTTCTTCACGTAAATCACGCATTGCTGCGTAATCTCTGTGTCTATATAATGCGTTTTCATCCAAAGAAACCTTAGCATCAACTGCCATAATTTTATCATCCGAAGTTTTTAATACAGGATTAATCTCAAACATTGAAGAATCTGAACCAATGTATGCTTGGTATAAATTGGTAACAAACTTTGTCATTTCTTTAAAAGCAGTTCCTGATAAGCCTAAATTAAAAGCTATTTTACGCGCTTGAAAAGGCATGATACCTAATAAAGGATCAATTTCTTCTGTAAAAATTAAATGCGGAGTATTTTCTGCCACCGTTTCGATATCCATTCCACCTTCCGTAGAATACATAATCATATTTTTACCTGTTGCTCTGTTTAAAAGCACAGACATATAATATTCTTCTGGTTCAGAATCTCCAGGATAATATACATCCTCACAAATTAAAACCTGATTTACTTTTTTACCTTCTGCAGAAGTTTGAGGCGTAATTAACATCATGCCAATAATCTCGTTAGAGATTTTTTCTACTTCCGCTAAGTTTTTTGCCAACTTAACTCCACCTCCTTTTCCACGACCACCTGCGTGAACTTGGGCTTTAACTACGTACCAACTTGTACCAGTTTCTGCAGTTAACTGTTTTGCCGCATCTACAGCTTCTTTATGGCTACTTGCTACAATTCCTCTTTGAATTCTAACTCCAAAGCTGTTTAAAATTTCTTTTCCTTGATATTCGTGTAAATTCATCAGTATCTCTTTTAAAAACGTTCAAAAATACAAATTCAAAGGCAAAAATTTACACATTATTTCATAAAATAATTTAAGCGCTTAAATAGTTAATACTTTTTCTTGTTAATTGAGATTATTTAATAATTAATCTTAGTGAAATGGATTCTAAAAAAAAGTTAATAAACTATAAATGAAGCGGTTTCATCTTTAAAAAATCATTGTTAGTGAATTTTAATATATTTTTCTTTGCTAAAAATATTGAATACTTTCAATATCGTTGTGCTACATAAAGTAGAGAAAATACATTTTATTACCTTAATTATTAACCCACTTTTTAATATTAATACATATACTTCCCTAAGTATATTTGTTTTTTTATACTTTCGTAGTTAGATATATTTCTTATGATTACTACAAAAAATATCCATAAATATTATGGTGATGTTCAAGTTTTAAAAGGCCTTGATTTACACATCAAAAAAGGTGAAATCGTGGCTATTGTTGGTCCTTCTGGAGCAGGAAAAACAACTTTACTACAAATATTGGGCACTTTAGACAAGCCATTAAAAGAGCAAGATTTTGAGTTATCAATTAATGATATTTCTCTTAAAAATCTTTCTGATAAAGAATTATCGAACTTTAGAAATAATCATATTGGTTTTATCTTTCAATTTCATCAATTATTACCAGAATTTTCTGCTTTAGAAAATGTTTGTATTCCTGCATTTATAGGAAAAAAATCTAAAAAAGAAGCAGAAACAAAAGCTAAAGAACTTTTAGAATTTTTAGGATTATCGCACAGAATACATCATAAACCCAATGAGCTTTCTGGAGGTGAACAACAGCGAGTTGCCGTTGCAAGAGCGTTGATTAACAATCCATCTGTTATTTTAGCGGATGAACCTAGTGGAAATTTAGACAGCGAATCAGCCAAAAATTTACACGAACTATTTTTTAAATTACGTGATGAATTTGGTCAAACTTTTGTTTTGGTTACTCATAACGAAGAACTTGCAGCAATGGCTGATAGAAAACTAACCATGATTGACGGCAAAATAATTTAATTTTTAATGAAACAAAAAGAACTCAAAGAATTTTTAGATGAAAAGGTAATTTTATACAATAATCCAAAATTTATTGAGTCCGACCCTATTCAAATTCCACATCAATTTTCTAAAAAAGAAGATATTGAAATTGCTGCTTTTTTAACAGCTACTATTTCTTGGGGAAATAGAACGATGATTATTAAAAATTCTTACAAAATGATGGAATTGCTCGACAATTCTCCTCACGATTTTATTTTAAATCATCAAGAAAAAGATTTAAAAGCATTCCAAAATTTTGTACATAGAACTTTTAATTATATCGATTTTCAACAGTTTATTAAATCGCTGCAACATGTTTATCTAAATCACGGTGGTTTAGAAAACGCACTCGCTATCAAAGACAAATCAACAACGTATCAAACAGCAATTCACCAATTTAAAGCTGTTTTTTTTGAGGTTGAACATCAACAAAGAACTCAAAAACATATTTCTGATCCGTTAAAAAACTCGGCGGCAAAACGCATAAACATGTTTTTAAGATGGATGGTTAGAAATGACAAAGCTGGTGTTGATTTTGGACTTTGGCAAACGCATAATCCTGCAAACTTATCCTGCCCTTTAGATGTGCATTCTGGCAATGTTGCAAGAAAATTAAAACTGCTTTTAAGAACACAAAATGACTGGAAAGCACTTTCTGAATTAGATAAAAACTTGCGTAAATTAGATAAAAAAGATCCTGTAAAATATGATTTTGCTTTATTTGGATTAGGAGTTTTTGAAAAGTTTTAATTAGAAATGAACAACTTTTTTTTAATTGCGTTAATTGTAATAAATTGGTCTTTCCAAACTTTTATCAAATGAAAAAATATATCTTTTTTATCATCGTCTTTATAAGTTACACGTTTATTGCACAAGACAGCAGAATTCCGATTGACACAACCGTAGTAACCACGAATTCAGTAGTTATTAAAGGAGTAACCGTACCTTATAAAGCTAAAACAGGTATGCAACCCGTTTGGGACAGCAACGGAAAAGTTGTTGCGTCCTTATATTACACGTATTATACGAGAACAGATGTTAAAGACAGCTCTAAAAGACCTTTAATCATGTCTTTTAATGGAGGTCCTGGTTCTGCATCGGTTTGGATGCACATTGCCTACACAGGTCCAAAAATTTTAAAGATTGATGAAGAAGGAAATCCAATTCAGCCTTACGGAATTCAAGACAATCCGTATTCTGTGTTAGATGTTGCAGATATTGTTTTTATAAATCCAGTAAATACAGGGTATTCGCGTCCTGTTGTAGAAAAAGGACAAAAAGTAGATGAAAAATATTTCTTCGGTGTTAATGCGGATGCAAAGTATTTAGCAGATTGGTTAACAACCTTTATGACTCGAAATAATCGTTGGTTATCTCCAAAATATATTATTGGTGAAAGTTATGGTGGAACACGTGTAATGCAATTAGCAAACGAATTGCAAAGCAGACAGTGGATGTATTTAAATGGCGTAATTATGGTTTCGCCTGCTGATTATAAAATTATAAGGTCTGGTGCTTCAGAAGATTTGGCAATGAATTTACCTTATTTTACAGCAACTGCGTGGTATCATAAAATGTTGCCAGCAGATTTACAACAAAAAGATTTAGAAGAAATTTTACCAGAAGCAGAGCTTTTTTCTTATAATGAATTACTTCCAGCCATCTCAAAAGGAGGAAATATCACTGCGGAAGAACGGAATCGTGTTGCTGATAAAATGGCGCGCTTCACGGGAATTAAAAAAAGCGTTTTGTTACAGCAAAATTTAGAAATGAAACCAAGTTTTTTCTGGAAAGAACTTTTACGTGATACAAACGGAAAAACGATTGGCCGTTTAGATAGCAGGTATTTAGGAATTGATAGAGAGGAAATAGGGACAAGTCCGGATTACAGCCCAGAATTAACCTCTTGGTTGCATTCGTTTACACCAGCTATGAATTACTACACACAAAATATCTTAAACTTTAAAACGGATGTAAAATACAACATGTTTGGTCCTGTTGGCAATTGGGATTTCGAAAACGAAGATGCTCGTGAAAATCTACGTCAAGCCATGGCGCAAAATCCATATTTACAAGTTTTGGTGCAGTCTGGATATTATGATGGAGCAACTACATATTCTGTTGCAAAATACACAATGGGGAAAATTGATCCTAGTGGAAAAATGAAAAATAGAATGACTTTTAAAGGATATAGAAGCGGCCATATGATGTATTTGCGTAAAGTAGATTTAGAAAAATCAAACGAAGATTTACGTGTTTTTATCAAAAAAAGTTCAGAAAATATTGGACCTGCTAAATACTAATTTTACTATTTAATGCAATTTAAAAACCCAGAGGTATTATACTTTTTAGCACTACTAATTATACCAATTTTAGTACACCTTTTTCAATTACAAAAATTTGTAAAAGTACCGTTTACAAACGTTGCTTTTTTGCAGAAATTAGTGCAAGAAACCCGTAAGAGTTCTCGTATAAAAAAATGGTTAATTCTGTGCACCAGAATGCTTTTATTTTCTGCGATACTATTCGCGTTCTCACAACCTTATTTCAGCAATAAAAACACATCTAAAAACCAGCACACTTTTATCTATTTAGACAATTCTTTAAGCACTAATACGGAAGGTGAAAAAGGAAATTTATTACAAATAGCAGCCCAAGAAATTATTAAAAATGCTTCTAAAAAAGATATCTATTCTTTACAAACGAATACAGATTTCTATAAAGATATTTCCTATTCTGAATTAAAAAACGAATTGCTAAAAGTTAGAAATACTTCTAAAAAACTAGATTTTAATAGCATTTTCTTAAAAATAAACAACCTTACATTTAATGAAACAAATACTTTAATTAAAAACATATTAATATCTGATTACCAATGTTATTACAATGATAAGTTTACAAATGTAACACCTGTTTTTTCTGCTATAAAACTAACACCAAGCACAAAAACCAATATTTCTATAGACAGTGTTTTTATCAGCAATAGAAATACCAATAATTTTACTATAAATGTTATCGTTAAAAACCAAGGTGAAGCGAAAAAAAATATTCCTATTGCCCTTTTTAACAATACAAAATTAATTAGTAAACAGTCCTACTCTATTAAAAAAGACGCTCTAGAAACGGTGCCTTTTATTATTGAGAATCAAACTGATTTTTTGGGTAAAATACAAATCACTTTTAACGACACTTTTTCGTTTGATAATACTTTTTACTTTAGCTTAAATACTACTAAAAAAGTAAGTGTTTTAAGTATTGGAAATGAGGCTAATTTCTTGTCAAAAATTTACACAGAAGATGAGTTTAATTTTACACAATCTTCACTACAAAATGTGAATTATAATTCCATTCAAAAACAGCAATTAATTGTCTTAAATGAATTAGAAAAAATACCAGAAACTTTATCAAAAAGCATTTTAAACTTCTCTACTAAAGGTGGCAATATTGTTATCATTCCGAATGAGAATTCTGAGATAAAATCTTATAATAATTTTCTTAAAAAGATTGGCAGCTCAAAAATAGAATCTAAAATTTTGGACACTTTAAAAATCACAACGATTAATTATGAGCATCCCTTATTTAAAAATGTTTTTCAGAATAAAGTAAGTAATTTTCAATATCCAAAAACACAAAGCCACTATCCTATCTCATCAAAAAACAGCAGTAAAATTGTTTCTTTCGATAATAACTTGCCTTTTATTAGTCAAATTAAAGCCTCTGAAAATAGTATTTATTTATTTTCAAGTGCTATTAACAAAAACAATAGCAACTTCCTTAATTCGCCTTTAATTGTGCCTGTTTTCTATAATTTCGGGAAAATGAGCTTTAAACATTCTAAATTATACTATTATTTAGATGCCGAAAATAAAATTGATATTGAAACGAATTTGGAAAAAGATGAAATTTTAAACATCTCAAATTCGGAATCTTACTTTATTCCTGATCAACAAACATTTCAAAATAAAGTAACAATTAGTACTAAAGACCAACCCAATAATGCTGGTTTTTATTACATCCTAAGAAAAAAAGACACGATTCAAACACTTGCTTTTAACACTCCAAAAGAGGAAAGTTTACTCAATTTTATGGACTTAAATTCATTAAAAGAAACCAACGAGAATATGAATATTTCTACTTCTATTGCAACTGTTTTTGAAGATTTGAACGAAAATAACGAAGTTCATTGGCTATGGAAATGGTTTTTGTCGTTGGCAATTGTATCTTTGCTCTTAGAAATTTTGATTTTAAAATTCTATAAACCATGAGTACACTTCTTAAAAACGCAACGATTATAGATGCAACGAGTCCTTATCACAACCAAAAAAAGGATATTTTAATTAGTGATGGAAAGCTTGAAAAAATAGCCGATTCTATTCAAAACAAAGATACTTATACAGTTATTGAACTTGAAAACCTACATGTTTCTTGCGGCTGGTTTGACACGAGTGTTTCTCTTGGAGAACCTGGTTTTGAAGAGAGAGAAACTATAAAACATGGTTTGCAAGTTGCCGCAAAAAGCGGATTTACATCAATCGCCGTAAACTCAAACACAAACCCTGTTATTGATTCTAAATCTGATGTTGAGTTTTTAATCAGCAAAGCATTCAATTCTGCTACAAAACTATATCCAATTGCAGCCTTAACAAAGAATAGCGACGGATTAGAGATTTCAGAAATGTATGACATGCAACAATCTGGAGCAATTGCTTTTGGAGATTACAACAAACCCATCGAAAATGATAATTTGATGAAAATTGCCCTCTTGTACGCCCAAAATTTTGATGGCTTGGTGTTAAGTTTTCCAAAAAACAACGCAATTGCTGGCGATGGAATTGCAAATGAAGGAATTAATAGCACAAAATTAGGATTGAAAGGAAATCCTGCGTTAGCAGAACACATTCAAATTTCTAGAGATTTATTTTTATTAGAATACACTGGAGGAAAGTTACATATCCCAACAATTTCAACAACAAAATCTGTAAACTTAATTAAAGAAGCTAAAAAGAAAGGATTAAAAGTTACATGTAGCGTTGCGGCGCATCATTTGGTTTTAACAGATGATGAATTACATGCTTTTGATAGTAACTTTAAAACAAATCCGCCTTTAAGAACGAAAGAGGATCTAAAAGCGTTGCAAAAAGGTGTTGAAACTGGTGTTATCGATATTATAACCTCAGATCATAATCCTATTGACATTGAACATAAAAAAGTAGAATTCAGCGAAGCTAAAGATGGTGTAATCGGATTAGAATCTGCATTTGGTGCGGTAAATTCTGTGCTAGATTTAGCGGATTTCATTGATTGTTTTACAACGAAACCAAAAGCAATTTTTAAAATTGAAAATCATTCGATTAAAGAAGGAAATTTTGCTGATATTACACTTTTTAATCCAGAAACTGAAGTGATTTTTGCAAGTAAAGACATTTTATCAACCTCTAAGAATAGCGCTTTTATCAACAAAAGATTAAAAGGAAAAGTATATGGTATATTTGCCAATAATCAATTAATTATAAACTAAAGACCAATGGAAAATTATACAGTTAAAGAAGGTAAAACAGCTGCAATTATTAGTTATATTACCGTTTTTGGAACTATTATTGCATTTTTCATGAATAATAGTAAGAAAAATTCTTTTACTAGTTTTCACATTAGACAAATGATTGGTATTTTTCTTTTAACAATGATAAATAAATATATTGTGTATGATTTTTTGGGAACAACTGCTAGTTATGTTGCTTTTATTTTAATAGCGATATTATGGGTAATTGGTTTTATTGGAGCGGTAAAAGGCGAAGAAAAATTAGTACCTTATGTTGGTCAACAATTTCAAAATTGGTTTAAAAATTTTTAATTTATTGATATAAAAGCATTTATGAAGTTAGAATATATTGTACGAGAACCTAAAAATAAAACTCAAAATCCGCCTTTATTAATTTTATTGCATGGCTACGGAAGCAATAAAGAAGATTTGTTTTCTTTTGCCGAAGAATTGCCAGATGAGTTATTAATTGTAAGCGCACAAGCACCTTACGAGATGGGTTACGGCGGTTATGCCTGGTATGCAATTAATTTTGATGATGTAAAAGGTAAATTTTCTGATTTAAAACAAGCCAAAACTTCGCTTGACATCATTGCTGTTTTTATTGATGAAATAAAACAGAAATACAAAACAGATCCTAATAAAACTTTTTTACTAGGTTTTAGTCAAGGCGCTATTTTAAGCTATTCTTTAAGCTTCTTTTACCCTAATAAAGTTAAAAATGTAATTGCTTTAAGTGGTTACATAAACACTGAATTACTTCCAAAAGAAATTTCAAAAGAAATACAA
This sequence comes from Polaribacter glomeratus, assembly GCF_002954665.1. GTDB lineage: Bacteria > Bacteroidota > Bacteroidia > Flavobacteriales > Flavobacteriaceae > Polaribacter > Polaribacter glomeratus. The sequence continues at coordinate 1,498,868 of NZ_MSCM01000001.1, forward strand.
ACCAATTACTATTGCTCTCATGGTTCTGTTGATCAAGTTTTACCAATAGAATGGGCGAGAAAAAGTAGACCTTTTTTAGATAAATTAGGTTTCCAAAATGAATATTCAGAATATCCTGTTGGTCATGGAGTAGCGCCACAAAACTTTTATAGTTTTAAAACTTGGATTGAAAAACGTTTGTAAAAAAAAATATTCTTTTTAGGTTATTACTTTTAAAAAATTTAACTTCGCTAAATGCTGATATAAATCACTAATACTGAACTAGATTCAATACAAAAATGATTTTATAACAGTTATATAAATTTAAACTCCCTGTTTAAATGAAGTAACCTCTGTTAATGTCTAAATTCTTACTTCAACATTTTTAATGATAAATTAAGAAGTACCGCGTTAGCAAAAAATTAGATAAAAGTATAAATTAACCAAATTTGACGTTCGTCATAACCGCTAAAAACAACCATGAAACTAAAATACACACACCGAATTTTATTTATTATAATTTTAGTACTAAGTTGTTTTTTATCACAAGCACAAACAAAATCAATTCAAAATCCTCATGCGTTAACGTATGGAAATGCATCAGAGGTTGGTGTATCAGAAGAAAGATTGGCTAGAATTGACAGCATGTGTTTAAAGGCTATTAAAGACGGCAATTTACCCGGTGTTGTAGCTTTAGTAGCAAGAAACGGTAAAATTATATACCACAAAGCTTTTGGAACAGCAGATGCTAAAACACAACAAACGCTAAAAAAAGATGCTATTTTTCGTTTAGCATCACAATCTAAAGCGATCACAGCAACAGCCGTAATGATGCTGTGGGAAGAAGGTAGATTTAAATTAGATGACCCAATTTCAAAATATATCCCTGAATTTAAAAATCCGCAAGTTTTAGATTCTGTATTAGCTGATGGAACTTTTACCACTAAACCAGCTATTAGAGAAATAAGTATTAGACATCTTCTTACACATACTTCGGGCATTGGTTATGGAGTAATTGATGGCGATGATCGATTTAAAAAAATATATAAAGATGCAGGAATCATCGATTTATTTACTACAGAAAAAATTAGTATTGCCGACAATATCAAAAAATTGGCATTACTTCCTCTTCATCATAATCCAGGCGATGAATTTACGTATAGCGAAAGCTATGATGTACTTGGATATTTTATAGAAATAATATCAGGTGAAACTTTTGATGCTTACTTACAAACACACATTTTTGAACCACTTAAAATGACTAATACCGCTTTTTATTTACCAAAATCTAAAGAAGACAGACTCGTTTCGGTGCAAACGAAAAAGGACGGTAAATGGATAAATTATCCAACTACATTTTATGACCCAAACTACCCAATTAAAGGTGCTAGAACATTTTTTTCTGGTGGAGCTGGCCTTTCAAGCACGGCAGAAGACTATGCTAAGTTTTTACAAATGTATTTGAATAATGGCGAATTAAACGGAATTAGATTACTAAGCAGAACAACCATAGAAATGATTATGTCTAATCAAATTGGTGAATTGTGGGGAAAAGATCCAAAAGAATTTTATGGCTTAGCTTTTATGGTTCAAAGTGATAAAGGTGAAGGTTTAGGTGGAAATGGGAGCAGCGGAACATTTAGTTGGGGTGGTTATTTTAACACTCAATATTTTGCGGATCCAAAAGAGCAAACTATTGGAGTATTATTAAAACAAACTCAAAATATTAAATCTGATGATACTAGTTGGAAGTTCTCAATTTTAGTGGGTCAAAGTATTGATGATTAGTAATAACCATAAAATTTAACAATAGTTTACTTTAGTGAAACTTAAAATAATAAACTTCAGCTACTAAACTTTAGAACTTAAATTTTTATTTAACAACGACACAAATTGAACGCTAGTAAATGGTTTAGGAATAACATCTTTAAAACCAATTTTGAGATACCCTTTAATATCTTGCACAGAACTATTGCCTGTTAAAGCCAAAATTGGCGTTTTAGAATTCGATTTTTGATACGCTAGTTTCTGTTTTATTAAATCTTCCCCAGAAAGGTTTGGCATATTAATATCTAACAAAACAAGATCAAAAGTTTCTTTTTGCATTTCTAAAAGCGCTTCTAACCCATCTTTTACCAGTGTATAATTAGCTTTTTCCTTTTTTAAAATATGAGCAACAATGGTTCTATTTAAGAAATTATCATCAGCAACTAAAATTTTACTGCCTACTATATAATTTTTTTCGATAATTTCTTCTGATAGATTTTCTTCATCAAAAATTGAATCATCAATTTGAAAAGGAATATCAATTTGAAAAGTAGTACCAACATCAATTTTACTAGTTACAGAAATTGTACCGTTCATGGCAGAAACCAAACGTTTTACAATTGCCAAACCTAAACCTGCGCCTTTATGAATTCGATTATCATCCAATTCGTTTTGTTGGTACTCTTCAAAAACAGAAGCTGCTTGACTTTTTGTCATTCCTCTTCCTGTATCCGTAACTTTAAAAGAAATTTTTACATTTTTTTTATCCAAAGAAATTAGATCAACAAATGTTGAAACAGTTCCTTTTTGGGTAAATTTAATAGAATTATTTATTAAATTAGTTAGTATTTGAAGAAGTCTAACATCATCACCTAAAACAAATTTTGGTAATTTTTTTGAGCAAGAAAACATTAAGTTTATGTCTAAGTCTCTATGGCTACTTTTATAATTATTTTTAAGCTGTTCTATAATGGCAATCAATTCTATAGGCGAATTACTTAACTGCAATTTACCCGCTTCTACTCTTGATAAATCTAAAATATCATCAACAATTACTTTTAAATTTTTACCAGAAATTGTTAAATATTTTAAATGCTCTTTTACCTTTTTAGAAACTTCTTCTTCATTAATTAACTCTGTATAGCCAAGAATAACATTTAAAGGATTTCTAACTTCGTGACTCATCATCGCCAAAAAACGCGATTTTTCTTCATTTGCTTTGTCTGCTATTTTTCTTAATTTGTCAAGCTCAATATTTTTTTCATTTAGTTCTCTTTTTAAGAAAAAAAGATCATTTCTATTTTGGTTTAATTGTGAGGCATATTTATAAACATTAGTTCTGTTATGAATTAATACAAAAACTTCTTTATCAGATTTCAATAATTCAACATCAACATTATATTCTTTATTATCAGAAACAACAACCATTGCCTCCATTAAAAAAGGGTCATTTATTTTAAGTGCTTCTAAAGTACCTTCTAAAAAAGGGCAGACAGCGTATATGGATTGATGCAACTCAAATTCATTAAAAGCAAATTTTCCTGATACAATTTTAGTAACAACTGCTGCATGATTTGTTGTTACTTCAATAAAAAAATGTTCTATTTTTGAAATTGTCAATTGATTTTAGTTTAGGGATTGTTTTGCAAGTTCTTTAAATGCATCCTCTACATTTTCATCATCTTTTGCACTTGTAATAAGGTCTATAGAAATAGAAATCGTCTTTTTAAGTTGTTCAATTTCTTTGAAAGTAACTAAATCTTTCTTATTTCCAACAACTGTAATAGTACCTAAACCAGATAACTGCTTAACAATATCTACTTGGTTTTTTATATTATTATAAGTTTCCTCTCTGCTTAAGTCAAAAACGAACATTGCAGCACTTGATCCTAAAAAATAAGCTTTGGGTACTTTTTCATCGGCACTTGTGCCTGCAACATCCCAAATTAATAGCTTAATTTCTTCGGTATCAATTTTTATAATTTTTGAACTAACTCTTACGCCTATTGTACTAATATATTCTTCAGAAAATTCATTGAGAACAAACCTTCTTATTAACGAAGTTTTCCCGACTCCAAAATTTCCTACCAATAAAACTTTTTTTGCAATCATTAAGTGAGTTTGAATAAACTTTATTCGGTTTTAATTAGTGTTTTTTGAATGATACTATTTAGTTTTTCTTCATCTGTGAGGTAACTTCTATCTCTTAAAATAATTTCTGCTAAATTATTAATATTATCGAGTAGCTCTTCTTCAAAATCTGAACTTATTACTCCGGATGTAGCAATTGCAATATAAATTGTTTTAAAATTTTGAATAGATAATTGGAAGTTTTCAAATTTAATATCTTCTATATCTTGACCGTCTTTAGAAAAAGAGTCTTTTGCAAAAGACTTAATAGCTGTTAACATGCCCGAAACCATGTCTTTATCGGCAATATTACCTCTAGAATAATTACCTGCTAATAAACCAGAATCTTTATTGATGACAAAAACTTCTTCTATAATTGGCTCAAAAACTTCTTGCAAAACATCATCTGCATCGGTTCTTTTACCTTTAAATAAGCGTTTTATAATTTGTGAAATAGAAAACTTATCGTTAATTGTTTGATTGATACTTTCTGTAAGTTTAGTGATTTCTGCAATAATAAATTTCTTAACCAACTTACCCATAATTGGGTAAAGTGCTTCTACTACTTCGTCTTGAGAATCTCTAATTTGAATTTTAATAGTTTCTGTAATGGTTTTACCAAAATATTTAGGAAAATTCTCTTTTAAATCTTCTATTTTTTCGTCGACTACAGGAGCAACTTTAACCTTAAACTTTTCACGTTCAAGGTATTCATCTCTTAATATATTAAAGTCTTTTCTGTCATCAGCTAAAAGAAGTTCTTTGAGTAACTCAAAACGATTGTCTTTATGATCTACAGTCGTTTTCTCCATCTATTCTTGCAACATCAATGCTATTTTCTCTAAGGCTTTACCAAGTTTTCTTCTATCTGCTTTTTCGTCATCTAAATCTGCCAATCTTCTGTCTAGATCTTCGCTTAAATCTTGAAATTTATGATCCATTAAGCTTTCTAAATCTGCTAATTTGTTTTCAAGTTGAGAAACAGATTCTGCTAAATTACTTTTTGTTTGATTTTCTAATGCTTTTAATTTATCGTAAACATCTGCAAATTCCGTATTATATTGTAAAATATTTTCACCAAAAATAAGGTCTCTTACTGCTGCTATTCTAGTATCAACTTGTTGCTGTTGTTTTATTTCTCCTTCGTTTTCTTGTTGAGGGTCTTTGGCCATAGGGAATCAATTTTTAATTAGTGCTAGTAAATTTTTTGAGCTAAAAAAGCTAGTGTTACAGACAAATATACATTAAAAAATAATTTATCAAATCTAAATACTTAATTTTAAGCCATCATAGGCTAAAAAAACATTTTTAGGTAGTGTTTTAGAAACATGAGAATGAAAACCTAATTTATGACTAATATGGGTAAAATATGCTTTTTTAGGTTTAATTTCTTTTACAAATTCTAATGCTTCTTCTAAATTAAAGTGGGTTGGATGCGCCTCTTGGCGCAATGCATTTATGACTAAAACATCTAAGTTTTTAAGTTTTTCTTTTTCTGATTTTACAATCGATTTTACATCTGTTAAATATGCAAAATCTTGAAACCTATAAGCTACTACAGGTAAATTACCATGCATTACGTCAATAGGGATAACTTGAACTCCATCAATTGTAAAAGGTAAGTTATTTACAATTGTAGGTTGTACACTTGGCGCTCCTGGATATCTATTTTCTTTGCTAAAAATGTACTCGAAACGCTTTTCTAGACTTTGCAATGTTTTCTGATTTAAATAAATAGGCATCTCACCAATTTTATAACAAAAAGGTCGCAAATCATCGATACCTGCTGTATGATCTGAGTGCTCGTGCGTAAATAAAACGCCATTCACTAATTCTACATTTTCTCGCAACATTTGTTGTCTAAAATCTGGACCACAATCAATTATATAAGAAACTTCATCCCAAGAAATTAAAATAGAAGAACGTAAACGTTTGTCTTTTTGGTCTTTAGACAGGCAAACAGGGTCTTTACTCGCTATCATTGGTATTCCTTGCGAAGTGCCTGTGCCTAAAAAAGTAATCTTTAAGAGTTTTTTATCATTTTTCATTAAAACAAAAGTAAGATAAAAATTGACTGATAGTATTGTAATTCCTTACATTTGTTAAGATTTAAAACATCCATATATGGCAATTTCTTTAAGAGGAGATCAAGAAATTAGTAGCGTACCAACTATTAAGAGTAAAGCATTAAGAATAAATTTAAACACAGATATTTACGGAACTTTTGCAGAAATTGGTGCAGGTCAAGAAACTGCACGTAATTTTTTTAGATCTGGTGCTGCTTCTGGTACAATTGCAAAAGCAATGAGTGCTTATGATAAAGATTTTTCTGATGCTATTTATGGTATGGAAGAAGACAAACGTTATGTTACACAACCGCGTTTACAGACCATGTTACGCCACGAAATTGATTTAATTGAAGATAGATTAAGCAGACAAAAACATCCAGATAAATTATTCTTTAGTTATGCAAATACGGTAACTACGATCGATTTTGCTAGACAATTTAAAGGTCATGGTTGGGTTGGTATTCGCTTTCAATTAGATCCTTTAGAAGGCTATAATGAAATTGTTTTACACTTGCGTTTTAAAGAAACGGATGCTCGTTTACAACAAGAAACGCTTGGTGCTCTGGGTGTAAATCTTATTTATGGCGCTTTTTATTTAAATGATAGTCCAAAAGAATTGGTAAAATCTTTTTATGATAACTTAGGAAATCATCAAATAGAGATTGATATGGTTAATTTCTCTGGCCCACGTTTTATGTATGTAGACAACAGATTAATGAGTCTACAATTACTTAAAAATGGAATGACAAATGCCGTAATGTTCGGTCCGGACGGAAACAATTTATTACCTGCACAAGTACTGTATAAAAAAAATATTTTAGCCTTACGTGGTAGTTTTAGACCCGTTACAAAGGTTAATATGGATATGTTTGAACTGTCTAAAAAAATGTTTTTAGCAGAAAATAAAGTAGAAGAGAAAAATACTCAAATTATATTCGAAATCACTTTAAGTAATTTAACCAATGAAGGTAAAATTAATGAAAGAGATTTTCTTGATAGAGCAGAGTTACTGTGTTCTTTAGGTCAGAATGTACTGATTACCAGTTTTCAACAATACTTTAAATTGGTAGAATATTTTAGTGAATTTACTAAAGAAAGAATGGCTTTAGCAATGGGAGTCTATAACCTCATTCAGATTTTTGACGAAAAATATTATAGAGACTTAAGCGGTGGCGTATTAGAAGCTTTTGGTAAATTATTTTATCGAGACCTAAAGGTATACATGTATCCTTATCTTAACCAAGCTTCTGGCGAATATATAAATAGCGAAAACTTAAAAGTACATCCAAGAATGAAGGAACTTTATAAGTACTTTAAAAATAATGGAAAACTTTTAGACATTAAAGATTTTGATAAAGATATTTTAGACATCTTTTCTAGAACTGTTTTAAAAATGATTATGGATGGCGAAAAAGGATGGGAAGAAATGTTGCCAGCCGGAATTGCTGATACAATTAAACAAAAACGTTTGTTTGGATACTCTAGAACTAGAACTAAAAACAATAGTTAAAACAAAACTTTAATTAAACCTTTATACTTTTTTTCTGTCTAACTTAAAACAATGTTTTTTGACTGACGAGATTACTTTTATAGCAGAACTTAAAAACAATAAAACCAAAGAAAAAGCGTTTCGATTACTAATTTCGAAATACAAAGAACGCTTATATTGGCACATTCGTAAAATTGTCATTAGTCATGACGATGCAGATGATGTCTTGCAAAATACTTTTATCAAAATATTTAAAAATATAGATAAATTTAACGAGCAAAGTAAACTCTATTCTTGGATGTATAGAATTGCTACGAACGAATCTATTACCTTTATCAACAAAAGAGCAAAAGATAGAAGTGTTGATATCTCTGATTATCATCAACAACTTGCATCTACTTTAGAAAGTGACATCTACTTTACAGGCAATGAAATTCAAGTTATTTTACAAAAAGCCATCGCAACGCTACCTCAAAAACAGCAATTGGTTTTTAACATGAAATATTTTGATGAAATAAAATATAATGAAATGTCAGAAATTTTAGAAACTTCTGTTGGAGCATTAAAAGCTTCTTATTTTCATGCAGTTAAAAAAATTGAAAATTATATAAAAACACAAACAAATTAAACCTTTATATAAAGTAAAGGTCTAAGTAATAATGGATAAAGAAATTAAAAATAGCGTAAATTACATCAGTAAAAAAACTTGCATAAATACTGGTTTTTCAACTCCTGCAGATTATTTTAATAAATTAGAAGCTGTTATTGACGCAAAATTATCAGAAAAAAAACTTCCTAAAGAAAATGGTTTTAAAACGCCTGATAACTATTTTAACACAATAGAAAACAGTGTTTTATCAAAAGTTTTACCATCAGCAAAAGAAGTTAAAATTATTTCTTTTAAAGACAGAGTTTTAAAATTGATTCCTTACGCAGCCGCTGCTTCTATTATTTTATTTATAGGCTTAAATTCTTTTGTCTTTAAGACTGATGAAGAACTTACTATGGATTCACTCTCTGATGTTGAGATTGAATATTGGCTTGATTCTAATACACTTTTTACAAACGATATAAGTATTGTTTTAGAAGATGATCTTTTAGAAGAAAATGACTTCTATTTTACTACAATTAAAGATGAGACTATAGAAGATTATATAAACTCTATAGATAACATCGCTTTATTTAATGAAATAAATTAAAAATTTAGACCATGAAAAATTTAATAACCTTTATATGTATTAGCTTTTTTTGTATGCTTTCTATTTCTGCTCAGCATAACGAAGCCGCTAGAGAAAAAATTAAAGCTCTTAAAATATCTTACTTAACAGAGAAATTAAACTTAACACCAGAAGAGGCACAAAAGTTTTGGCCAATTTACAATGCTTATGATCAAGAGCAGCAAGCGTTAAGAAGCAAACAAAGATCTGAACTAAAAAAATCTCTAAAAAATAGTGATGAAGTTGAAGCTTTAAATGAAACGGATGCCGAAAAATTAGTAATGCTAAAATTATCTATTGATAGACAATTACACGAATCTCAAAAAGATTTTGTTAGTAAAGTAAAACAGGTAATTTCGTTCAAAAAAATAATACAACTCCATGTTGCAGAAATGGAGTTTGGTAGAAAATTAATGTCTAAATACAGACATAAAAAAGATTAAAACAAATATTTTAAAAACATAAAAAAAAGGAAGCAATAATTGCCTCCTTTTTTTTATTCTATTAATCTCATACAAACAAACAATTCTGGCTTGTTTGCTGTAAATTGTTTTAACCAAATTGTTAACTCTTTTATCTCGAAAGGTAACAGCATTTTTAAAGCTTTTCCTAATTCTTTACAAAATAAATCTGAATTAAAGCTCACTTTTTTTAGCACAGTTATCGTGTACTCAAACATTGCTCTAGCCATCTTTAAAAAATTAAATTGTTTATTATTAGAACGTAAACTAAATCATTTTAGTATATAAATCAAATTTAATAAAAAAACCAACATCTTTTACAAATGTTGGTCTTAAAATTTTGTTTAGAAATTGTTAAATTTATAAACTATTAATTTTTTCTACTAAACCTTTAGCTTTAACTTCTAAATCTGCGTTTATCGCTTTGAAATGAGCTTTTTTATTTTGAACTTTTTTTGTATTTACACTAACAATTAGAGCATCAAATGTTTCAATAGCTTCATCAATAATTATATTACCTTCTTTTTGTTGATTTTTTAGAGCTGCAACATCAATTGCATATTCTATAACATCACCCAAAACGTAATTGATATCTTTTTTTAAGTTTTTTATACTTGACATAATTTATTTTATTTTAACGATGCAAAAGTAATCTATTTATTCTAAATAAGGCAATACTTGCTTAATATTTAGAACAGTAAGATATGTGGTTGCAGATTCTTGTTCTTTTGGCACGTTTTCGTGTGCCCAAGTTGTATGAAAAGGAACATGAATTGCCGATGAACCAATTGCCAATAAAGGCAATACGTCCGATTTTAAAGAATTACCAATCATTAAAAATTCTGATGGATGAATATCTAAATGTCGTATCAATTTCTGATAATCTTTCTCTTTTTTATCACTCATAACTTCTATGTGATGAAAATACTTGAGTAAATTCGACTTTTCTAACTTACGCTCTTGATCTAACAAATCGCCTTTTGTGGCAACAACTAACTTATATTTACCTTGTAAAGATTGCAAAACATCTTCTATACCTACCAACAATTCAATTGGTTTTTCTAACATTTCTTTACCAATATTTAAGATCTTTTCTAACGATTTTTGATCTAATTGATAATTAGAAAGTTCTAAAGCACATTCAACCATAGACAAAACGAAGCCTTTAATTCCGTAGCCATAAATAGATAAATTTTTAATTTCGGTTTTAAAAAGCTCTTGATCTATTTTATTTTCGGTTTCATATGCCGATAAAAGTTTTGCAAACTCTTTTTCTGCCTCTCTAAAATAGGTTTCATTTACCCACAAAGTATCATCGGCATCAAATGCGATTACTTTAATTTTAGAATTCATTATTTATTTAAATATTTTATTGCTTTTTCTAAATCTTCTGGCGTATCGATTCCTACAGCTTCTACATCCGTTTCTACCATTTTTATTTTTTTTCCAATTTCTTGATATCGAATCGCTTCAATTTTTTCTGATGCTTCTAAAGGTGTAATTGGTGTATGATAAAAATCAATTAAAGCCTGTTTTCTAAACGCATAAACACCCTTATGTTTGTAATATTTTACATCAATGTTTTGATCTCTATGAAAAGGAATAACACTTCTAGAAAAATAAATAGCCAAATTATTTACATCGGTAATTACCTTTACATTGTTAGGATTCTCTATATCTTCTATGTTTGTAATTTGCACTTTTAGAGAAGCCAAATCAATTTCTTTTTTACTGTCTTTTTTAAAAACATCAATCAATTTAAAAAGCGAAACTTCGTCTATAAAAGGTTCGTCTCCTTGCACATTAATTACAATATCTGCTTCAATATCAAAAACCGCTTCTGCAATTCTATCAGAACCACATTCATGTTCTTTTTTGCTCATAATTGCTTTTCCGCCAACATCTTTAATAGTTTTAAAAATAATATCAGAATCTGTAACAATATATACATCATCAAACAAATTAGAATTTAGAGCGGCTTCGTAAGTTCTTAAAATAACAGGTTTTCCTCCTAAATCTTTCATTAACTTTCCTGGAAAACGGGTTGCACTATAACGTGCAGGTATCATGGCAATTATTTTCATCTAAATAAAATTTTATTTTACCTAATAACTCTGTAAGGTTTATTTGATATACACTTCTAATAATTCTGATACTTCATCAGCAATTATTTTAATGTTTTTAATACAAGCAGGCACTAAAATAGTTTCGCCTGTCTTTAATTTTTCGGTTTGATTTTCATACTGAAAAGTTACATTACCCTCTACACACATATAAATTACAAAACTATCTTTTTCTTGATGATTGATAGAAACCTCGCCTTTTATTGGTAATACATTGGTTGTAAAATACTGACAAGAAACAATTTCTGACGAAGCATTTTCATTTTTAGAATACACTGTTTTGTAAGAATCTTTTGCTGAATAATCGATGGCATCAATTGCTTCTTCTGTGTGCAAATCTCTAAACGTTCCATCTGGATTTGGTCTGTCCCAATCATAAATTCTGTACGTAATATCTGATGTTTGCTGAATTTCTGCCAACAAAACACCTGCGCCAATTGCATGTACTCTTCCGGTTGGAATAAAATATACATCGCCTTTTTGCACTTCATCTACATTTAAAATATCTAATAAAGATTTGTTATCTAAATGTTTTATATATTCTTTTGGTGAAACCTCTTTTTGAAAACCAACAATTAAATTAGCATTTTTATCAGCTTGCATTACATACCACATTTCTGTTTTTCCAAAAGAGTTATGACGCTCTTGTGCCAATTGATCATTTGGGTGTAATTGTATACTTAATGCTTCTTTTGCATCAATAAATTTAATTAAAAGCGGAAACTTCTCTCCAAAATGAGCGTAAATTTTATCGCCAACTAAATCAGATGTATATTTAAGAATTAGTTCTTTTAGATTTTTACCCTTTAAAGCGCCATTAACTACAATCGACGTATCGCCTTCAACATCAGAAATCTCCCAACTTTCGCCAATATCTTTGCTTTTTGAATGTTTATTTAATAAAGTTGCTAACTTTTCTCCTCCCCAAATTTTATCCTTTAAAATAGGTTCAAATTTAATAAGCTGATTAATTTTCATACACATTATATTAAGTTACAAACTTAATACTTCTTCTAAACAATCATTCTAAATATAAAATAATTAACTTTGAAGAAATAACTAAATTTAAGTATAAATATATGGGAATTTTTTGGGATTTAATTCAGCAAAGTGAAATAGAAGAACAATGCGAAAAGGCAGATGATCTAGAAGAAAAGGTTAATTCTCTTGAAAAAGAACTGTATGAAACTAAAAAACTGTTAAGAAAAACCCTTTTAATATTAGAAAATCATCTTGGTAAAGATATTGATGGCGATGGTAAACTAGGTTAATTCATTTTCAAAAATTTAACTGGCTTAGTTGCATTGCTGCTTATTTAATTACACAAAAAAACATGTATTTAAAATTATTTATTATAAATATAACAAAATAAAACTTCGTAATATCTTCTTATTATGATGTTTAGTTAGTTGAAATTATTTATCTTAACATTATGGACGGATTTAACATCGTTACTGTTATTGCGATTATTTTATTTGCAAGACTAGCAATTAGATTAGTTGTGGGCTATAATAAAACGAAAGAAGAGGACTAATTTTATTTAGTTACCAATAAATTTGTGTTTCTGTATATCATATTTTGTTTATCTTTGTGCACCCAAACGGGACAATCATTTAAAAATTGAAAAAAGATATTTTCTTAATTTTGTTTCTCCTTTTTTTTACGAAAACTTTTTGCTTTCAAAGAACTTTGTACGTTGATAATTTTAATAGTATACTGGGCAGTGAAAACAAAGAAAACAAACTTCTAAGCTTTGCTAAAGAAAACAAATTTAATACCTTAATTTTATATCAATTAAACAAAGTTGACAAACAATACTCTTTAATAGACCCAAAAAAAAACAACATTTTAGCAGCCTTTATATCAAAGGCTAAAACTAAATATAATATGACTCATATTGGGGCCTCTGGTGAGTCTGCAAACTTCTTTACCTCTAGAATTGATATTTATAACAAAACTAGAAATAAATCCGAAGAAAAGTTTGATATTTATAATTTAGAATACGAATATTGGTCTAAAAAGGCTTCTGGTATCGATGGTTATTATTGCATCAATTATCTAGAAGAAAATAAAGTTCCTTGCACTAGACAAGGTTCTTTTAATTACTTTTTAGATAATTTAAAAAAACTTAAGTCGCTTGCAAAAAAGCAAAAACATGATGTAAAAGTTGATGCTTATGTTGGCTATTACACTCAAAACGAAATTGCAGAAATTAATAAATACTGTGACCGTTTAATTATACAAGCTCACGGTAAAAGCCCAGAATTATGCTTTACTTCAGCTAAAAAGAACTTAGAAAATCTCTACAATACAAATAGCAATATAAAAGCTTCAATTGTTTTTTCTACCAATATGGATAAACTAGGTTATTGGTTAAAGTTTGACAGTTTGGATAATGGAGAAAACAAGTTTTTTAACACTATGAATAATTTTAACGTCAACCTAAAAAAGAAATTAAACTTAGATGGTTTTAGTTATCACTCCTACTCTATTTTAGAAAAATCTATAAGTTACTATTCTTACAATAAAAATTAACCTAACCTCAACTTAATGAAATATCTTCTACCCTTAATATCAATATTATTGGTTCTTAACCATTATAAAATTTTGATACAACAAGTACACTTCCCTTCGAAATTCTCTCAGCCATCATGCCCAGAAAAAACCTAACCTAACCTAACCATAACATTATGAAATATCTTTTATCCTTAATTTTAACAATTTTGGTTCTTAATTCCTATGGGTTTCAAAGAAAGCTATACGTAGATGAATTTAACAATATTCTTGGTAGTTACAACCTAGAACTAGAGCTTTTAGAATTTTCTAAAAAAAACAATATTCATACGTTAATTCTATATGAATTAAATAAAGTGCACAAAAGATTTCCTCTAGACGATTCTACAAAAAATAGTGCTTTAGCTAATTTTATATCTAGAGCAAAATTAAAATATAATATTAAACAAATAAGTGCCTCTGGAGAAAGTGGAGACTTTTTTGTTGATGCCATACATCCTTATAATAAATCAAGAAAAAAATCCGAAGAAAAAATTGATGCTTATAATTTAGAATATGAATATTGGGATGAAAAAGCTTCTTTAAAAGGTGGGTATTATTGCGAAAATTATCTAAGAAACGGAGAAATGCCTTGTAATAGAGTTGGCTCTTTTAATTTTTACTTGGGTAGTTTAACTGCAATGAGATTATTAGCGAACGAAGAATCGCATCCAATTAAAATTGAAGCTTATATTGGCAAATTTACAATAAATGAAGTTTTACAGATAAGTAACCATGCAGACAAACTATTAATTGCTGCTTATGTTGATAATCCTGACAAAAGTTTTGAATATGTAAAAGAAAGATTAAAATTACTTTCAGATATTAAATCAAAAATTAAAATATCGATTATATTCTCAACAGAAATGGTATTTATGGGACCTTGGTTAAGAATAAACGATTACAAACAGGCAGAAAAAAAATTCTTTAAAAAGTTGTTCACGCAAAGCAAAGAGCTCTCTACCAATTTAACCTTTGATGGTTTTACCTATTATAATTATAGTTTTTTTAAAAATGCATTAAATAATTATGATCGTAACACTAATAAAATGTCAAACACCTATTTGGATAAAGAAAACTAATTCTAAAATACAAAATAATGTGTTATTTTTATTCTAACTGGCAGGTCTATTTAAATAGATAAGATTTCATTTTCATAATTTATAAAAACTATTAAAAAAAATTATTGATAAACTTACCCTCTCAAATTTAATTTTAAAATCTTTTTTTGTGATGAATGATAAAACATCCACTTTAAAAAGTTTTAAGTTTTAATATTTACTATTAGTCTTTATACTCGTTAATTATTTAATGCTTTTACTTTTTGTCTAAGTTTTTAGATGATGAATCTATAAATGATGTGTTTTTATTGATGCAAGCAATATTAGTTTCTGGAAAGGAGGTTTAAAAAGGTCGCAAACTAAGCCTGATAGAATTAAAGAAATTTATCTGGATAAAGAAATTACAAACAATTTAGATTAGAAAATAGAAGGATCTGGTGCGTTTTATCTTAAAACAAACTTTGAATATCAATCAGATTCTGAACCGATTGCCTTTTCAATAAACATATGGTATCAAGTTAATATAAATCTAGATTTTTAAATCTTCAATTAGAAATATCAAACTATAATTTTTCACTACAAAAAGAACGAGCATTAATTCTTAAATTAACTGATCAATTTAAGTTTAATAAATTAAAATTTGATGCAATATTACTGGTGGTGTTTAAAAAAAATCAGGAGAAATAGATTGTGTTGGTGGTATTCGTTTTAGACAAAAATTAACCAAAAACAGATTGTTAAATTTTGGGTATTCTAGAAAGAGTTTATTGGTTACAAAATAGGAGCTACTGCATTATATGGGTTTGGAGTCTACATTTGTCTTTTAGAAAATTTAAAGAATATTATCCAAGAACAGATTATGTAAAAGTAGTTGCAACCGGTGTTTTAAATTACGGTGCTAACAAAAGTTGGTGAGATTGTTGAACATTTAAATAACTTTTTAGTCATTATTACAAAGATTTGACATTCTTTAATAAACCAATTATGATTGCGGAATATAGTTCTTTAAAGCCCAGTGGAAATAGAGTTGAATGGTTTGGAGACTCTCTTAAAAATTTACCCAAAAAATGTCCTTTAATAAATACACTAGTCTTTTTTCACTGTCCTTGCGATGGCATAACTACTTATAAAAATATACGCTGGTAAATTGGATGGTAATATAAGTAACACAGAGATTAAAAAAGTGTGGTTTGGTTGGAAAACAGCCAGATGTAAAATAATATTTATTCTGATAAAACAATCTTATTTTTTTACAACTAAATAAAAAAACATCTTCATTTAATTAAGAAGTTATTTTCTTTTATTCTTTAAAAGTTAAACTATCAATAAATGTAATTGGTAAAAAAAGTTACTTTTGTAAAACTAAAGAATCTTCTGCTAAACAAAGCATAAAATTTTATAAAAGTATAATAAAAACTACTGGTAACAAATGCTAACAGCTTATTATTAAGAAAGTTAATAAATTCTTATTCTTTGAGTAAAAATTAGATTAACTTACAGTTGAATTTAGGTGTAAAAATCTGTAAAAACAATATGTAATGAGATATCCGATATCCATAATTTTAATGTTTTTGATTTTAAATTCTTATGGTTTTCAAAGAAAATTATATGTAGATGAATTCAATAATATTTTAGGTAGTTATAATCAAGAGAAAGAACTTCTAGAGTTTTCTAAAAAAAACAACATTCATACTTTAATTCTCTACGAATTAAATAAAGTACATAAAAGATTCTCTTTAGAAAATTCCAACAAAAATAAGGTCTTAGCCAATTTCATTTCTAGAGCAAAGTTGAAATATGATATTAAAAAAATAAGCGCTTCTGGAGAAAATGCAAAGTTTTTTGTAGAAGCGATACATCCCTATAATCAATCTAGAAAAAAAGACATCGAAAAATTTGATGTTTACAATTTAGAGTATGAATATTGGAATAAACAAGCTTCTTTAAATGGTGGGTATTATTGCGAAACATATTTAAAAGAGGCACAAATTCCCTGTAATAGAGTTGGGTCTTTTAACTTTTACTTAGGTACGTTAACAACTATGAAGTTACTTGCAAAAGAGCAATCTCATCCAATAAAAATTGAAGCCTATATTGGTCAATATACAAACGAAGAAGTTTTTAAAATAAGTAATAATGTAGATCGTTTACTAATTGCTGCTTATGTAGACCACCCTGCGAGAAGTTTTGAATACGTAAAAGATCGTCTAAAATTACTTTCAAAAATAAAATCAAAAATTGAAATTTCATTAATATTTTCTTCTGAAATGGATTTTATGGGTTCATGGCTTCGAAAAAATCATTTTAAAAACGCTGAAAAGATTTTCTTTGAAGAACTAAACATAGAAAACAAAAACCTTACTAAAGATTTGAATTTTCATGGTTTTACATACTACAATTACAGTTATTTTAAAAAAGCACTATCAGGTTATAAAATTAATAGCCAAAAATCAGAAAACACCTACGTAGATGAAAAATATTAACCCGAATACGTTACAAAATTTCTAGGTGTTTCGTACAAAGTTATCTCTAGTTCTAAATGATTAGGAATGTGTTTTCTTAGTTTATCATAAATAACAACAGATATATTTTCTGCAGTAGGATTTAAATTTTTAAATTCTTCTACTTCTATATTTAAATTTTTATGATCAAAGTTTTCTTCGATATGTAACTTAATTAAGCTGCTTAAAATACCTAAATCGTATACATAGCCTGTTTCTTTATCAATAGCACCTGTTAAAGAAACAATCAGTTCGTAATTATGGCCATGAAAATTAGGATTGCTGCATTTATTAAAAACTTCAAAGTTCTTTTCATCAGACCAATCTTTTCTATATAATCTGTGAGCTGAATTAAAATGTGCTTTTCTATGAACGGTAACTTTAGGCATAAGTGTATTTTTTAAATTATTTAATTTTGAAAAACTATATTTTATAATTCTTGATTTTATGATACGATTCTTTGAAAATTATCCTGAACCATGCTGTAAATTCATCTGAATTATTTTCAATTTCAGACTTCACATCTTCAAGCAACATCCATTTATAAGCTTCTACTTCTTCTTTATTAATTTTTGGCTCCTCATCAAAATAACCAATTAATACATGGTCGAATTCGTGTTCTGTTAGGCCATTATCGAAAGGCGCTTTGTAAATAAATGAAAAAACTTCATTTAAACTTGTAGAAAAGCCCATTTCTTCTTGTAACCTTCTTTCACCTGCTTGTATGTTACTTTCTCCATTTCTTTGATGAGAACAACAGGTATTTGTCCATAATAAAGGGGAATGATATTTATGCGCTGCTCTTTGCTGTAGCATTAATTCGCCTTTTTTATTAAAAACAAACACAGAAAAAGCTCTGTGTAAAACGCCTTTTTCATGCGCTTCCATCTTAGGCATTGCGCCTATTTGATTATCGTTTGTATCAACTAAAATCACTTGTTCTTCCATGTTTGCAAATATACTAGATTCAATTAGGTTTAAAACTTAAATTTAGAATAAAACTATCAGTTTTTTCTATTGTTTTATTTTGATGATTTATATTTGATGATTCAAAAGTTAAAGCCTTAAAATTGAAAATTTTTATCAAAATAAT
This sequence comes from Polaribacter glomeratus, assembly GCF_002954665.1. Classification (GTDB taxonomy): domain Bacteria; phylum Bacteroidota; class Bacteroidia; order Flavobacteriales; family Flavobacteriaceae; genus Polaribacter; species Polaribacter glomeratus. The sequence continues at coordinate 1,517,311 of NZ_MSCM01000001.1, forward strand.
ATTCTTAACAATCATCATTTTCTTTTATCAGTGTAATAAAGCTAAAAAAGAAAAAGAAAATTCTGTAAAAGTTGAAAAGAAAAAAACGAATAAAAAAGATGCTTTAGAAAAAGAAATCATAAAACCTTGGGATAGCCTAAATAGCGAAAATACCGAAGCTTTTTTAACTGAATATGGCAAGCAAAACCCTGAAACTAATGTTCTTATTAAAACCAAGTTCGGAAATATAAAATTGCGTTTATACGAGGATGTACCTGTACACCGCGCAAATTTTATTTTTCTTACAAAAATTAAATATTTTAATACAACAGTAATTTATAGAGTAGCCAAAAACTTTGTAATTCAGGGTGGTAATTCTGATAATATGTACACGCAAAAACAACGCAGAAAATATGGGAATTATTTAATGCAACCCGAATTTAAAAATAACCGAAAGCATGCATATGGCGCATTAGCAGCTGCAAGAGATTGGAAAAAAAACCCTAATAAGTTATCGAGTCCGTTTGAATTTTATATGGTTCATGACAGAAATGGAGCACATCATCTAGACAATCAACATACCGTTTTTGGTGAAGTTGTTTCTGGTTTTGATACGATGGATAAAATTTCTAAGGTTGATGTAGGAGTTGATGAATGGCCTGTTAAGGATATAAAAATGACGATTGAAATTATAAAGTAAAATTATTATGCAGAGATTTGCAAAGAAATTACGAAGATTCATAGCGTTTTCTTTTTGACATAGATTTCACGTAATTCCTCGAATAAAATACTTGTGAATTATCACTATTTTTTATGTTTCTATTGTAGTGAACGTTTTAAAACCATCATTCGAAAAAAGTTATTTTTCAGAAATTCACAGTGTTTTTTTGATACAAATTTTCTGATTTAAAAAATATTTAGAAAAACTTAAATTTATATTATTCTTACTTTGAAAAGAATTTGTGAATTTGTTAATTCGAAGTGCAATAAATTAGAAAGAGACGCAATAATCAATTTTAATTTTTAGGCACCTCTAAAACCCCTAAAACAATTGAAATTCGACTCCAATTTTCAAATCGTTATCAGAACAAAAAATTATAGAATAAAACCTATCTTTGCACCTCAAATTTTGTAGATGAGTTTTTTAAAAGAAATAGAACGTAGAAGAACATTTGGTATCATTTCGCATCCAGATGCTGGTAAAACTACTTTAACAGAAAAGTTATTATTATTTGGTGGTGCAATTCAGGAAGCTGGTGCTGTAAAAAATAATAAAATTAAAAAAGGCGCAACTTCCGATTTTATGGAAATTGAGCGTCAGAGAGGAATTTCTGTAGCAACTTCTGTACTTGCTTTCATCTACAAAAACAAAAAAATAAACATTCTAGATACGCCTGGTCACAAGGATTTTGCAGAAGATACTTTTAGAACTCTAACTGCCGTAGATAGCGTTATTGTTGTAATTGATGTTGCAAAAGGTGTGGAACCACAAACCGAAAAATTAGTTGAAGTTTGTAGAATGCGTAAAATACCAATGTTGGTTTTTATCAATAAATTGGATAGAGAAGGTAAAGACGCTTTTGATTTATTAGATGAAGTAGAACAAAAACTAGGCTTACGCGTTACGCCAATGAGTTTCCCTATAGGAATGGGATATGATTTTAAAGGAATCTATAATATTTGGGAAAAGAAATTGAATCTTTTTTCTGGTGATAACAAACAAAGTATTTCTAAAGGAGTTGTTTTTGATGATTTAGCAAACCCTAAATTAGATACAATTATAGGAGCGCAAGCAGCGGGAACTTTACGTGAAGACATCGAATTAATTACGGAGGTGTATCCAGAGTTTGATAGAACTGAATACCTAAATGGCGCACTACAGCCTGTGTTTTTTGGTTCTGCCTTAAATAATTTTGGCGTAAAAGAATTATTAGATGCATTTATAGAAATTGCTCCTTCACCTCAACCTAAAAAAGCAGAAGAGCGTTTAGTAGATTCTAAAGAAACAGAACTTACTGGTTTTGTGTTTAAAATCCACGCAAATATGGATCCTAAACATAGAGACAGACTAGCGTTTGTTAAAATTGTATCCGGAGTTTTTAGAAGAAATTCGCCTTATTTACATGTTAGAAATGGTAAAAAAGTAAAATTCTCTAGTCCGAATGCCTTTTTTGCAGAGAAAAAAGAAATTGTAGAAGAATCATATCCAGGAGATATTGTTGGTTTACACGACACTGGTAACTTTAAAATTGGTGATACTTTAACCGAAGGTGAAATATTGAACTTTAAAGGAATTCCGAGTTTTTCTCCAGAACATTTTAGATACGTAAACAACGCAGACCCAATGAAATCTAAGCAATTAGCGAAAGGTTTAGATCAATTAATGGATGAAGGTGTTGCGCAATTATTTACGTTAGACATGAATGGTCGTAAAGTAGTTGGTACCGTTGGTGCTTTACAATACGAGGTAATTCAATACAGGTTAGAACATGAATATGGTGCAAAATGTACCTACGAAAATTTAAGTGTTCACAAAGCATGTTGGGTAGAACCAGCAGATATTAAAAATGATGAATTTAAAGAATTTAAACGTGTTAAGCAACGCTATTTAGCAAAAGACAAAGAAGGTCAATTGGTTTTTTTAGCGGATTCTGAGTTTACAATTCAAATGACGCAGAGCAAATATCCATCTGTAAAACTGCATTTTACCAGCGAATTTAAAGGTTAGGAATCATGAAAAAGTTAGTGCTTTTATTTTTTATTTTTATCAGTTTGCAAAATTACTCACAAACGTATAATTTATCGGAACTTGAAGGAAAAGAATTACATAACAGTATTCGATTAAATTATATTTTGGTTCATCAGCCTTTTGAACAAGTACCCTATGAATTAGCGCCTACATTAGGTTTTGTTGGTTTAACTTACAATATTCCTTTAAATGATTGGCTGTACACGGGCGCTGGTTTTCATACCGCAATTACAGGAGATCAAGGTGGTTTATTTACGTTAGGTGTTACTTTAGGTTTAAATACGCCCATCTATAAAGATTTATATTTTGATGCAAATCTGCATTTTGGTGGCGGTGGCGGATTTAGAAGCTTAGTAAATGGTGGTGGAATGATTTATCCTAACGCTGGTTTACAATACAAAAAAAATGGCTATTCTTTTGGTGTTCAATATGGTTATGTAAACTTTTTTACGGGAATTCAGAAAAATGACAATGTTTCTTTTTTTGTTGAAATTCCAAGTGTATTAAGAACAGGTTCTTATAAAGATGCTCAAAAAACGTTTACTTTAAATGATGACTCAATTGATGAGTTTTGGACAAAACCAGCGGTGAAAAGTGTACAACAATTAACTTTAGATTATTTCTTTCCTATCGGAATGTCTAGGGCTGATACCACCACAAATCCCTCATACAAAACACTTACAGAAACATTATCTATTATTGGTTTTGAATATCAAAGATATTTAACGTCAAACACCTTTGTGTATGCTCATGTAGATACGATGTATAGCGGCTTAGTATCTGGATTTATGGATTTATTTTTTGGTGTTGGAAAGAATTTTAATGAAACCAAAAATGTTAACTTCTTTGCAAAAATGGGAGTTGGTGCTGCAGGAGGAAGAATTTATCCAGAAGGTGGTTTAACAATGTATCCTAGTGTTGGTTTCGATGTTCATTTAACTGATAAATTAGGAATTAGTGCGCATGGTGGTTATCATAGAGCCATTGGCGGAACATTTGAAGCTTATACTGCAGGTGTAAGTTTAAAATATTATGGGTTAACCGGAGGATTAAAAGATCCTTTTTCGGAAGAAAGTGCATCAAAAATTAAAACTCATGGAGTTGGTGTTGGTGTTCAAAATCAGACGTATTATAAGATGGCAAAAGATGATAATACAACAATTGATTTAGAAATGATTTCTCTAAAAATATTCTATGATTTAAATAAACGCTTTTATTTAGTTGGCGAAACTTCTTTTGCTTATGAAGGTAAATCTGGCGGTTATGCTCATGGAATATTTGGATTAGGAATTAGAAGCAATCAATTTTTAAATGGTAAATTTTCAACTTTTATTGAATTAATGGGTGGTGTTGCTGGTGGCGCAGGTGTTGATACTGGTGAGGGGGTTTTAGTAAGACCAACAGTTGGGGTTAATTATCATTTAACGGATAGTTTTTCTTTAAATATTGCGGCCGGACAAACTATAACTCCTTATGGAAATGTGAATTCTACAAATTTAAACCTAGGTTTTACATATGGTTTATCAATTTTAAATTCAAAAAAATAAGGTACGCTGAGTTTGTTTCTGCAAGTCCTCAATAAAATACCTTATTTTTGTACGATAATAATTAAAGTCAGTTCGAGCGCAGTCAAGAACTCATAAGTGAACAAAACATCTCAACTGCGCTCGAGAATACAAATAGTAAAATAATTAAAACAATGAATAACGGAATATTCGCAAAATTCACCACTCCTAAAGGTGAAATTTTAGTACAATTAGAACACGAAAAAGCGCCAGGAACTGTTGGTAACTTTGTAGCGTTGGCTGAAGGAAATTTAGAAAACTCTGCAAAAGGTCAAGGAACTCCCTATTATGATGGATTAAAATTCCATAGAGTAATACCTGAGTTTATGGTTCAAGGAGGATGCCCTCAAGGAACAGGAACAGGAAATCCTGGTTATAAATTTGATGATGAATTTCATCCAGATTTAAAACATGATGCTCCGGGAAAATTAGCAATGGCTAACTCTGGACCAGCAACAAACGGTAGTCAGTTTTATATTACCCACGTTCCTACTCCATGGTTAGACGGTAAACACACTGTTTTTGGTACGGTTATAGACAGCCAAGATATTGTAGATGCAGTTGCACAAGGTGATGACATGAAAATAGAAATCATTAGAGTTGGTGCAGATGCAGAGGCTTTTAATGCTGTTGAGGCTTTTAGAACTTTTGAAGGTTCAAGAGAAAAAAGAGAAGCAGAAGTAAAAGCAAAACAAAATGAGTTGTTAGATTCTGTTGCTGCAGGTTACGAAGAAACTAAAAGTGGTTTACGTTACCAAATTTTACAAAAAGGTACTGGTAAACAAGCTACAAAAGGCGCTAATGTTTCTGTACATTATAAAGGTCAATTATTAGACGGAACAGTTTTTGATTCATCATATAAAAGAAAAGAACCAATTGATTTTGCTATTGGAGTTGGCCAAGTAATTGCTGGTTGGGATGAAGGAATTCAATTATTAAAAGTTGGTGATAAGGCACGTTTTGTAATTCCTTCTCATTTAGCGTACGGAGAATCTGGTGCTGGTGGAGTAATTCCGCCAAATGCAACCTTAATCTTTGATGTTGAATTGATGAATGTAAAATAACTCTTTTACCTTTTTTGTATATAAAAACTCTCGAATTTCGAGAGTTTTTTTTTGATCATATTTTAAAAATAAACTATTAGATTTTATTTTGTAAATTTAACGCAACTACTTATTGTAGAAAAAGATACTTCGGATATAAAAATAATAATCAAAATTAATTTGTTTTATATCAGTACGTATTAAGTTGAAAATTACCTTTAAAATAACCAAACAAACCTAAAAAACCAAATGATTACCAAACCAAACATCAGTATTCAAAAACTCCTCTATTTATTTATTTTTACCTTTTTACTAAACCCAGCAACCTACTCTCAAGGTTTTGAAGGTTATTACAGATATCCAGATGTACACGATAACACCATCGTTTTTTCTGCGGAAGGAGATCTTTGGACTGTTCCTATCTCTGGCGGATTGGCAAGAAGATTAACCACACATTTAGAAGAAGAACGCTTTCCCTCTATTTCTCCGGATGGAAAAACCGTTTTGTTTTCAGCAAATTATGAAGGTCCGATGGAAATTTATACAATTCCCGTGAACGGTGGTTTAACAACTCGTTGGACCTATGAAAGTGAGCCATCCCTTGCAACAACTTGGGCACCAAACGGAGAAATTGTCTATGCTACTTGGGCGTATAACAAAAAACCTGATTATCAATTAGTAAAAATAAATACAGCATCAAAAGTAAAAAGCTTCATCCCATTAGACCAAGCAAGTGAAGCTAGTTTTAATAAAGATGGTAAAACCGTTTATTTTGTAAGACCTGCTTTTCACAGAAATGTAACAAAACGATATAAAGGTGGTACAGCAAGACAAATTTGGAAATTTACCGAAGGTGAAAAAGAAGCTATAAAGTTAACAACAGAGTATCTTGGTGAAAGTCATCACCCAATGTGGTATCAAAATAAAGTATATTTTATTACGGATAGAGACGGAATTATGAATGTTTGGTCGATGAACGAAGATGGAAGCGACTTAAAGCAAATAACGAAACATGATAAATTTGATGTACGTTATGCAAATATATCTAACGGAAATATTGTGTATCAATTAGGTGCAGATTTATGGTTGCATAATTTAGCATCAAATACAGGAAATAAAATTGACATTAAATTAGTTTCTGATCATGAACAACTTAGAGAAAAATGGGACGATACTCCATCAGAATATATTAGCAATGTAAACACAAATAAAGACGGCTCTAAAATTGTTATTACCGCAAGAGGTAAAATATTTGTAGTTCCTGTAGAAGCTGGAAGAACTGTTTCTTTTTCTGATAAATCAAACGTAAGATATAGAGATGCAACTTTCTCTTCGGATGGAAAAGAAATTATTACGCTGTCTGATGAAAGTGGTGAATTTGAATTTATTACAATGTCTGCAGACGGTATGGGAGACTCTAAAACGATCACCAAAGACGGATCCATTTTAAGATATGAAGGAAACCCTTCGCCAGATGGTAAACTTTTGGCTTACAGTGATTTGAGTGAACATCTATTTGTTTTAAATATTGCCACTGGTAAAAGTTCAAAAATATCTACAAACCAAGAAGGTATTAGAGATTACACTTGGTCGCCAGACAGTAAATGGATCTCTTTTGTACAAGTTGCAGAAAATACCATGGCTCAAATTAAAATTTACAATGTAGAGACTAAAAAAAGTTTCGATTTAACTACGGATAGAGCAAATAGCACGAGTCCGAAATGGAGTCTAGATGGTACGTTTCTTTATTTTATATCCGATAGAAGTTTTACCACAATTGTAGGAAGTCCTTGGGGAACAAGACAGCCTGAACCTTATTTTGAAGCGAGTGAAAAAATATATCATGTTGCGTTGCAAAAAGGTACGAGATCTCCCTTTAGACCAAGTGATGAGTTATACATTAAAGAAGAATGCAAAGACTGCGATAAAAAAGTAGTAACTGTTTTAATTGATGAAGATGGTATTAAAGAAAGAATCATAGAAGTACCAGTAAGCCCAGGAAATTATAGAAGCTTAGACCTTAATAAAACAACATTATTTGTACTTTCATCAGATATAGGTTTAAATGGAAAAACTCATTTAGCAGCAATTAAAATAGACAACAAAGAGGTAAGTGTAACTACAATTCTAGAAGATGTTAAAAACTACCAACTAACTGCGGATGGTGAAAAAATTCTTATCTCAAAAGGAAAAAGTTTTTACATGGTAAAAGCAGCAACCGAAAAAATTAGTGTTAGCGATAAAAATAGCATTGATTTAAGTGGTTGGAAATTTGCAATAAACCCCATAGAAGACTGGCAACAAATGTTTACAGATGCGTGGAGAATGGAACGTGATTATTTTTATGATAAAAATATGCACGGTGTAGATTGGGATGCCATGCATGCTAAATATCTTCCTTTAATTTCTCGTATTACCACAAGAGACGAACTTTCTGATTTAATAGGAAGTTTTGTGGGCGAATTAGCAGCCTTGCACACCAGTGTTGGAGGTGGCGATTTAAGAAGTGATCCTAAAAATATTCCTGTAGCAAATCTTGGTGCCGTTTTAGTGCGTGACGAAGCGAATGCAGGATTTAAAATTGAATACATTTATAAGGTTGACCCAGATTATCCGGATGAAAAATCACCTTTAGATGATCCTTATTTAGATGTAAAAGAAGGCGATATTATTACACATGTAAATGGTAAAAATGCTTTGTCAGCTGTAGATATTGGCGAATTAATTAGAAACCAAGTAGGTAAACAAGTTCGATTAACCATAAAGAGCTTAAAAACTTCAAAAGATATCATTGTTACTCCAATTGCAAATTCTTTCAAATTAAGATATGGAGATTGGGAATACGGAAACAGATTGCATGTTGAAAAAGAATCTGAAGACGCTATTGGTTATTTGCATCTTAGAGCAATGGGCGAAAATGACATCAATCAGTTTTATAGAGAGTTCTATCCTGTTTTTAACAGACAAGGGTTAATTATTGATGTTCGATACAATTGGGGCGGAAATATTGATAGTTTTATTCTGGAAAAATTACTTCGTAAAGCGTGGATGTATTGGAAAGGAAGAAGTGGAAAACAATATTGGAATATGCCTTACGCATTTACAGGGCACATTGTAATTCTTGTTAATGAAAACACCTATTCGGATGGTGAAGCTTTTGCAGACGGATTTAAAAGACTTAATCTAGGAACTGCTATTGGAACTAGAACTTGGGGTGGTGAAATTTGGTTAAATAGCGCCAATACTTTAAGTGATAACGGAATTGCAAGAGCGCCAATGTTTGGTGTTTATGGCGATGGTAAATGGCGTATAGAAGGGCATGGTTTTGAACCGGATATCGTGGTTGAAAATCTACCGCATGAAACTTTTAACGGTAAAGACGCGCAATTAGAAAAAGCAATTAATTTATTAAAAAAATTAATTGAAAAAGATACTAGAATAGTGCCTGCAGTTCCTGAATACCCAAATAAATCATTTAAGAATAATAAAAAATAAACTTATAACAAATTGATACTTTATAAAATTTTAATTTTCAATGGTTAGTAAAATAATTATTTTACTTTTAAAAAAAATAAAAAACTCTCGAAATTCGAGAGTTTTTATTTTTTTTAAAGGTTATTACTTTTTTTTTACTACATTAGATGTTATTATGATTATATTTTTTTTTTAAATCATAATTTTATTTACATGTAACTGATTAATTGCGTTTAAAATAAAAATCTTCCCCCTAAGATTCATTTATTTTTTGGGACAGGTTTTTATAAAATTATAGAACTCTATGTCCGAAGATAAAAAACACCCAACTTCAAGAAGGCTTAATAAGCTAATGTATGCCATAAGTTTACTCATTGGTTGCTTAGCACTATTTTCAGGTATCGTTTCTTTTCTTTTAGGTTTAAATAATTTAGGCTACTATCATTTTGCTACGGTTATTATCTATATTTACTGTGCTTATCTTTCTAAAAATGGACGTACTTATTATTCTAGAATCCTCTTTTTTATCCTATTAAATTTAGGGATTACAAGTACAGCTTCCTTTATAGGAAGAGCAGGTAGCGTAGAATATATGTTTATCTTTTCTTTGGCATTGCCTTTTTCTGTATTCTCTTTTAGAACAGAAAAGCTATATGTATATTTCTTTTCGCTTCTTTCTGGTTTTCTTTGGATAACCCTTGCTATAACCGACTTTAAATTATTTACGGATACACCTATAGATATTGTTATTGCAAACACATATATTTATCCTATATCTATTATTTGTGCGTTTACTATGGTGGTAACCCAACTTATTTATTTTTCTATTCTTGGCACAAAATACTATTCAAAAATTCATATTAAAAAACAAGAAGCATTAGAAGCATCCCTGGCAAAATCTAAATTTTTAAGCACTATGAGCCATGAAATTAGAACACCTTTAAATGCTGTAATTGGTTTGTCTCATATTTTAGGAGATAACGAACCAAGAGAAGATCAAATCAAAAATATCGAGGCGCTGAGTTATTCTGGTAAAACATTATTAAATTTATTAAATAATGTTTTAGATTTTAGTAAAATGCAATTTTCTGCTATAGAGCTAGATAATATCCCTACAAATATTAATGCCGATGCCCAGCAAATAAAAAAAATACATGAAGCAGCTTGTTTAAAAAAAGGCATTTTGCTTAAATTAGAAATTGACGATACTATACCTTACGTATATCTAGATATAATTAGATTTAGTCAAGTTCTGAACAATCTAATTTCTAATGCAATTAAATTTACAGATAAAGGAAGTGTTACCTTAATAATAAAAAAAATAAGACAAAGAAAAGATTTTGTTACGCTTCATGTAGAAGTAAAAGATACTGGTATTGGTATTCCTAAAGTTAAACAAAAAATAATTTGGGAAGCTTTTACGCAAGAATCTAATACAACAAACCGCTTATATGGTGGTACAGGTTTAGGTTTGCCTATTGTAAAAAGTATTCTAAATGTAATGAAAACAAAAGCAAGAATTAGAAGTGTAAACGATCAAGGTAGTCGTTTTTATTTTAATTTAAAACTAAAAATTGCAAAATACAATACAATCGAAAAGGAAATAGAGGCAGAAAAATTCAACTTTACAGGTATCAAAGTTTTATTAGTAGATGATAACCTTATTAACGTAATGGTTGGTAAACAAATTCTTGAAAAAGAAAAACTAATAGTAAGTATCGCGAATGATGGTCTAATTGCCGTACAAAAAGTAAAAGAAGAAAATTTTGATATTGTACTAATGGATATTCAAATGCCAATTATGGATGGATATAAAGCAACTAAAGAAATTAGAAAATTTAATCCTAATATTCCTATACTAGCACTGTCTGCAAATGTGTTTATGGAGGTTAAAGATAAAATTGATAAATGTGGTATGAATGGTTTTATTTTTAAACCATTTACTCCAGAAGATTTATTGAGTCAGATTGAAAAATTTACACGTAATTAATTTTAAAGAAATGTTAGAAATAAGCACTTGGCCATTTTCAAAAAGAAGAATAAAAATGATTTTTATTACTTCTATGATATGCATGACAATGACAATTCTTTGGCTTGCAATGGCGGTTTCATTAAAAATAAACACCTTAAGCAATTATCTATTTGTAGCTGCTGTTTTATTTTTAACTTGCGCAATACTCTCTAAAAATGGATATCCAAAGATAGCGAGAGCTTTATTTCTTTTATTGTTCAACTGCTCAATTGCTTTTGTCTCTTCTTACCTAGGTAAAGATGCTAGTGTAGAATTCTTTTTAATTTTTGCAATTGGCCTACCTTTCGTTTTCTTCTCATTTAGTAGAGAGAAAATTCAAATTATCCTTTTTTGTTTGCTACCTTTTATATTTTGGGTACTACTGTATTTTACCAACTTTAAACTTTTTATTGATATTGAATTAAATAATCCTGTAAAAACAAGAAACATCGTTTATTATGTTTCAATAACTACTACCCTACTTTTTGTTGTAATTCAGCTAATTTATTATTCATATATAAATTCTAATGCAAATAAAAGTGCACATTCTACAAAACAAGAAGCCATAGACGCATCAGATGCAAAATCGAGATTTCTAAGCACTATGAGTCATGAAATTAGAACGCCCTTAAGCGCTGTTATTGGGCTATCTCATATTTTAACAGATAATAATCCTCGAAAAGATCAAGTTCAAAATATTGAAGCTCTAAATTATTCTGGTAAAATATTATTAAACTTACTAAACAATGTTTTAGATTTTAGCAAAATTCAGTCTACTACTATAGAATTAGACAACATACCTGTAGACATATCCGAAGCTATAAAGCAGATTAAAAAAATTCATGAAGCATCTTGTTTGCGAAAAAGAATTGTAATGAATTTAGAAATTGATACTGACATTCCTTTTGTTTGGTTAGATATTGTTAGATTCAATCAAATTATTAATAATTTAGTAACAAATGCTATTAAATTTACAGATAAAGGAAGTGTAACTCTTAAAATAACTAAAGTAAATCAAACCAAAGATTCTTTAGATTTATTAACCGAAATTATTGATACTGGTATCGGTATTCCAGAAGACAAACACAACACAATTTGGGAAGCTTTTACACAAGCATCTAACACAACAAATAGATTGTATGGCGGCACTGGCCTTGGCTTACCTATTGTAAAAAGTATTGTTGAAGCAATGGGTTCAAGTGTTCTAATTGAAAGCGAACCAGAAAAAGGAAGCCGTTTCTATTTTCAACTTAACCTAAAGCTAGCTACTGAACAAGAGCTACTTAAAACTACCTATAAAAAAGAACACGATTTTAAAGGTAAAAAAATTCTATTGGTAGAAGACAACTTAATTAATTTAATGGTTGGAAAACAAATTCTAGAAAAAGTAAACTTAAAGGTCGAGGTTGCTAGGGATGGCTTAACTGCTGTAAACATGGTTAAAGAAAACCATTTTGATATTGTTTTAATGGATATTCAAATGCCAATTATGGATGGTTATAAAGCATCCAAAGAAATTAGAAAGTTTAACAAAGACATCCCTATTTTTGCGCTTTCTGCATCTGTTTTTTTGCAAGTAAAAAGTAAAATAGAAGATTGTGGCATGAATGGTTTTATTTATAAACCTTTTGATCCAGATGATTTATTAAATCAAATTGAAAATGCTATAATTAACAGATAATAACGTTTTTATAATCATAGAAGGTGTATCTTTAATTGAATTTACATTTTAAATGATGTAATTTAAATCACTATGTTAGATTTTTCCCCAAGGCGTATTCAAATGATATTTGCATTATCATTAATTGCTATTATTGTTAGTGTGGTTTGCACACTAATAGTAATAAAATTAAATGTTACAGATTTAATATACGTTCATACAACATGTATTTTTTTATATCTTACGAGCGCTTACCTTGCTAAAAAAGGAAATTTAAAAATAGCAAGATTATTATATTTTATTATTTTAAATACTGGTATAGTTTCAACGGCATCTTATATTGGGCAAGACGGCGGTGTAGAGTTTATGTTAATGTTTACAATGAGTTTACCTTTTATGGTATTTTCTTTTAGAAATGAAAAATATCTAATTGCTATATTTTCACTCACTTCAATTTTTCTTTGGATAGCATTATATGTAACAGATTTTAACTTAATAACAACCTCAAAAATAGCTATAGAAACTGCGAGTAATCTCATTTATCCTGTTTCTATTATTACCACACTTTTTTTAGTTACTTTTCAGTTAATGTATTTTTCATACTTAAATTATAATAGTTCTTATACTATTCATAGCAGTCGCGAAGATGCCTTAGAAGCATCAGAGGCTAAGTCTAAATTTTTAAGCACGATGAGCCATGAAATTAGAACACCTTTAAATGCGGTTATTGGTCTTTCTCATATTTTAGGCGATAATAAACCTAGAGAAGACCAAATACAAAACATTGAAGCCTTAAATTATTCTGGTAAAATTTTATTAAATCTGTTAAATAACGTTTTAGATTTTAGTAAAATGCAATCTACTAAAATTGAGCTTGACGCTATTCCTACTGATATTTCTGCTGCCATTAAACAGATTAAAAAAATTCATGAATCCTCTTGTAATCAAAAGGGAATTTCTATGAATCTAGAAATAGATGATGCTATTCCTGTTGTTTATTTAGACATTGTTAGGTACAATCAAGTAATAAATAACTTAGTTACAAATGCAATAAAATTTACTGATGAAGGCAGCGTAACTCTAAAAATAAAAAAACAAAAAGAAACAATTAACAGTATAAACATACTTACAGAAGTAATTGATACCGGAATAGGTATCCCAAAAGATAAACAAGATACTATTTGGGAAGCATTTACGCAAGCATCAACAACTACAAATAGGTTATATGGCGGTACAGGTTTAGGTTTACCTATTGTAAAAAGTATTGTAGAAGCCATGAATTCTAAAGTTAAAATAGAAAGTATGCATGGCACAGGAAGTCGTTTTTACTTTAATCTTGATCTAAAACTTGCTTCAAACACTTCATTAAACAAATCAAATCAAAAAAAAGAAAGAAATTTTGATGGTAAAAAAGTGCTTTTAGTAGAAGACAACTTAATTAATGTAATGGTTGGTAAGCAAATTCTAGAAAAAGCAAAATTAAATGTAGATGTTGTAAACGATGGTTTAGCTGCCGTAAATAAAGTAAAAGAAAATACCTACGACATTGTTTTAATGGATATTCAAATGCCAATTATGGATGGATATCAAGCTACTATAGAAATTAGAAAATTTAATAAAACACTGCCAATTTTAGCCCTTTCTGCTTCTATTTTCATGGAAGTAAAAGACAAAATAAATGAAAGTGGAATGAACGGTTTTATCTACAAACCTTTTAATCCTGAAGATTTACTAGACAAAATTGAACAAGCAATCAGCAATTAATATCTCTACATATGCTTAATCACTCACAAAGAAGATTTAACCTCGTATTTACATTATCCTTAGTTAATATTGGGTTTGCTTTACTGTGTACATTCCTTTCTCATAAGTTCGATTTTATTTGGCTAAGAAATTACAACGCGCTAAATATTATTGCATATGTTTTGGCCGCCTATCTTGCAAAAAAAGAAAAACTGAATGCTGCAAGAATAGTATATTTACTTACAAGCAGTATTGGTCTTGCCGTTATCTCATCTTTTGTAGGTAAAAATGGTAGTGTAGAGTTTGTATATATGTTTAACATTGGCTTGCCTTTTATATTATTTTCTTTTAGACGAGAACGCTACTTAGTACTACTATTTACACTACTTCCTTTAGTATTATGGATGTTACTTTTTATCACTGATTATAATCTTTTTGCGATCAAAAAGTTAGACCCAATAACTGCAAGAAATGTCATTTATCCAATAGCTATTTCTAGTACCATATCACTAGTTATTTTTCAATTAATATACTATCTAATATTAAATGCACGTTATTTTGATAAAATTCATACAAAAGAATTAGAAGCCTTAGAAACATCAAATGCAAAATCTAAGTTTTTAAGCACCATGAGCCACGAAATTAGAACGCCTTTAAACGCCGTTATTGGACTCTCGCATATTTTGGGCGATAACAATCCTAGAGAAGACCAAGTTCAAAATATAGAAGCGCTCAATTATTCTGGTAAAATATTATTAAATCTGCTAAACAATGTGTTAGATTTTAGTAAAATGCAGTCTACTAATATTCAACTAGATAACATTCCTGTTGATTTATCTGCAGCCGTAAAACAAATAAAAAAAATTCATGAAGCTGCTTGTTTAAGAAAAGGCATTACCATGAATCTAGAAATTGATGATGATATACCTCTAATTTGGCTAGATATAGTTCGTTTTAATCAAGTAATTAATAACTTAGTTACAAATGCTATAAAATTTACTGATAAAGGAACTGTAACTCTTAGCATTAAAAGTATACATAAAACCAAAGATTCACTCGTTTTATTAACTCAGATTATAGACACAGGAATCGGAATTCCAAAAGACCAACACGAAACTATTTGGGAAGTATTTACACAGGCATCTAGCACCACTAACCGCTTGTATGGTGGTACAGGCTTGGGGTTACCAATTGTAAAAAGTATTATAGAAGCAATGGGATCGCAAGTAAAAATTGAAAGCGAAATTAACAAAGGAAGTCGTTTTTATTTTCAGCTAGATGTAAAATTAGCTTCGGATAAAGAGCTACATAAAACTACCCATAAAAAAGAATTTAATTTTAAAGAAAAAACTGTCTTATTAGTAGAAGACAATTTAATTAATATTATGGTTGCGCAACAAATCTTAGAAAAAGTAAATTTAAAAGTTGCAATTGCAAACGATGGTTTAACTGCGGTTAATATGGTTAAAGAAAAAGAATATGATGTTGTTTTAATGGATATTCAAATGCCTATTATGGACGGCTATACGGCATCTAAAGAAATTAGAAAATTTAATAAACAAATACCAATCTTAGCGTTATCCGCTTCTGTTTTTATGGAGGTAAAAGATAAAATGGAAGAAAGTGGTATGAATGGTTTTATCTTTAAACCATTTGAACCAGAAGATTTATTAAATCAAATAGAAAATGCAATAAATACCTAATCCCTTTTTCTTGATTTTTATTCAGTTATTTAAAATGATTCTTTAATGTGCTTTTTTTATTAAAAGGATGTTTTTCCTCTTGATTTTTTCAATTTAAAAATTTAAATTAGCTAAATAAGATTATTAAATATTTAATAATTTTGTTAAATGTATAAAGCCAACACCTTAATACAAGCTAATGCTAAAGAAAAAACCCACTTATAAAGAATTAGAAGAACAGATTAAAGAATTAAAATCTGATGATAAACTAAAAAAAAGTGAAGATCGTATTAACATGCTATTAAAAGCATCTGATGATATGATTACCATTCACAAAACTAATGGTAGATATATTTATTATAATGGACCAACACGTTATGCAATAGCTCTAAAAGATATCGTTGGTAAAAAACCCAAAGACCTTTTTGATCAAGACACCTCTAAAGTACTTTTAGACGGATTTAGAAAAGTAGTAAAAACAGGCGAAAGCGAAACTATTGAAGTACTTTTAGATTGGCTAGGAGAAAAAAAATGGTTTTCAGAATACATGTATCCTATTAAAAATGATACAGGTAAAGTTGTTGAAATAGTAAAAGTATGCAGAGACATCGATAAACGTAAAATTGCAGAACTAGAAATAGAAAATCAAAATAAATTAAAAGATAAGAAAGCTACCGAACTAGTTCTTAGTGAAAAACGTTTAAACGAAGCACAAGCCACTGCAAAAATTGGTAGTTGGGAATTAGACCTTTTAACATTTAATATTTATTGGTCACCTGAACAATACCGTATTTTTGAAATGGAAAATACACCTGCAGAGAAGTTATATAAAACTTATCGAAACAAAATTAATCGAAGCGAGAAAACTGAGCTAGACCGTTTGGTGAGATTAGCCATTAAAACGGGCAATAGTTATGAATTTGAACATCGAATACTTTGCAATGACGGCAGTACTAAATACATTTTAGGTATTGGTAAACCTTCGTTTGATGCAAACGGAAAAGCAGTATCAATTAATGGCACAGTGCAAGACATCACCCAAAGTAAAACCATTAAAAAAGAGTTAGACCATCAAAATAAAAAACTTGATCAACTAAATAATGCCTTAAATCAAGCTCAAAAACTAAGTAATATTGGTAGTTGGCAATGGAACATGACAACAGATAAAGCAGAATGGTCTGATGAAATGTACAATATTTATGGGGTTTCAAAAGAACACTTTTACCCTTCTAATGAAAATGTAACTAAAACCGTTGTACCCCAAGATTTACATAAAGTAGAGAAAGGTATAAGCGCTTTACTTATTGATAAAATATTTATCCCTTTTGAGTTTAGAATAAAGAGGCCTTGCGGAGAAATTAGAACGCTTTATATTATGGCACTCGAAAAAAATTCTCAAGACAGTATTTTTGGGGTTACAAAAGATATAACCGAACAAAAACATGCAGAAGATAAAAACAGACGAATAGAAGAGGATTTTAAAGAATTATTTGATAATGCAGCAATCTCTATTTGGAACGAAGATTTTACACTTGTATATAAACACTTAGATGAACTTAGAAAACTAGAGATATCAAATATTAAAATATATTTAGAACAAAACCCAGAAATAGTATTTTCATTACTTTCAAAAGTAAAGGTAACGAATGTAAATAAAGCCACTTTAAAGTTATTTAAAGCAAAAAATAATCAAGATTTTTTAAATAATATACAGCTTACATTTGGTGATGGAGCAGAAAAAGTTTTTATAAATCTTATAGAAGCCATTTGGAATAATGAAAAAACATTTACATCCGAAGTAAATTATAAAACATTAGAGGGTGATGAATTTGCTGCTTTATTTTCAATTCCTATTCCTCAAAAAGAAGGGAATCAGAAAACAGTGCCAATTAGTATTCAAAGTATTCAAAACATAAAAGATGCAAAATTAGCGAAAAAGGAATCTTTAAAAAAATTAAATGAAGCGCAAAAATTAGCACATATTGGTAGTTGGTTATATAATCTTTCAACTCAAAATATAGAATGGTCTAATGAAACATTTCACATCTGGGGGTTTGATCCAAAAAAGAACCCTCCTGAATTAGAAGAACTAATTAACCTAATACATCCAGAAGACCAAGAGTTATTTATAAGTGCTGTTAGCGAAGCTATCAGTTTAAAAAAACCATACGATTTAGAGCATAGAATTTGCCTACAAAATGGCACACAAAAAACGATAAGGTCTGTTGGTCAAACGATCTTAGATGAAAATAATAAGATACTTCGCTTGGCCGGAACAACACAAGATATTACCTTAAAAAAACTATTAGAAGAAGAGAAATATAATACTAAATTAAAATTGCAAAATATTAGTAATGAATTAATACAGGCTCAGAAATTAGCAAAAGTAGGCAGTTGGTTATACAATCTTTCTACGCAAGAAAAAGAATGGTCAGAAGAAATGTATCATATTTGGGGTTTTGACATAACAAAACCAATACCTGAATTCGATACAGCATTAAGTCTAATTCATACTGATGATTTAGAGTTGTATAAAGAAGCAGTTAACAAGGCTGTTAATCTAGGTGTTCCATACGATATTGAATTTCGAATTATACTTTCTAATAATGAGCAAAAAACAGTAAAATCAATTTGTCAACCTGTATTTGATAACAATAATAAAGTAACTAGTTTATCAGGGGCTAACCAAGATATTACTGCACAAAAACTATTTGAAGAAGCGCAAAGCAAACACCAAAGATTAAAAGCTATTGGAGAAATGTCATCTTCTATTGCTCATGATTTTAATAATTCTCTACAACAAATGATGGGTAATTTAGAAGTTGTAAAAATTCAAAATGAATTATCAACTAGTTCTCTTGATCGGTTAAATACTATTGGAACTATTATTACTGATGTTGCTAGTAGAGTTAAAGCCTTGCAAAAATTTGGAGATACCGAAAATATTAATAAAAACGCTAAACTATTCGATTTAAACATCTTAATTGAAGAAAGCTTAAAGGAATCAAATCCTTTATGGAAAAACACATTAGATAGTAAATTTCTAAAAATCGATATTACAACTGATTTTGGTAACATCCCTAAAATTAACTGTAACAAAGGTGAGATAAAATCTGTTATCTTTAATTTGATTAAAAATAGTATTGAAGCAATGCCAAAAGGTGGCGTTCTAAACATTAAAACAGGCTTAAATGCAACAGGCGTTTTTGCTACCTTTACAGATACCGGTATTGGGATGGATACAGAAACTAGATTAAAAGTATTTCAACCCTTCTTTTCAACCAAAGGATTTAAATTAGGCAGAGGTTTAGGAATGAGCGGCGCATACGGAATTATAAAAAAACACAGAGGAGATATAGTTGTTAAATCTTCTAAAATAAATAAAGGAACATGTATCGAAATTATTTTTCCAAGAGGTGTCTAAAATAAAAGTTATGAAAGAAAATAAAGAAAAAGAATCTTTGTGTGTTTTATGGGTAGATGACGATTTTATAATTGCCGAATCTGCACGTATGTTAGTGGCTTTGATGGGACATAAATGTACTCTTGTAATGAGTGGAAAAGAAGCTTTAGCACATCTTAATGAAAATAATTGTGATGTTGTATTTACAGATATTGGCATGGTAGAAATGGATGGATGGCAGTTAGCCGAAGCAATTAGAGCTAAGTTTGCAAAAAAAATAAAAATTGTTGCCGTAACCGGATGGGATATTGAAGAGAAAGTTAAAGAGCAAAACAACATTGACCTTATTCTACAAAAACCATTCACATTAGAGGAACTTAAAAAAACCTTTATGGCTTTGTAATTTTCTAGTACTAAAAATGCTTATTCTAATATTTAAATTAAAGATTACAATTTTGCAGATAATAAACTACTATAAAGAATAAAAATCGTTTAATTAAAAAATGAAAAAAATGAAATATACCTCAACAATATTAAAAACTGTACTGCTAGTTTTTATTTTTATTTCTTGCGAAAATAAGAATCCAAATATTATAAAATCAGGAGTAGACGAGTTAGAATCTCTGGAATTGGGTCATCCAATAGATAAAAATCAAATGAAGTACAATGATACTATTTATGTACCCATTTATTCTAATATTTATGTAACCAGAGTAAATCAAAAATGCCTTTTAGCCGCTACTTTGAGTATTAGAAATACGAGTTATTCTGATTCTCTATTTGTAACCAAAATTGATTATTTTAATACTGAAGGCGTTTTAGTAAAAAACTATCTACATAATTCTATTAGTTTACCACCAATGGCCAGTATAAACTATGTGATTGAAAAAGAGGATGATACAGGAGGATCCGGAGCAAACTTTATTGTTGAGTTAAGCGGTAAAAACAAACATGTTAAACCAATAATTCAAGCAATAATGATAGGAGAAAATGGCACAAATCAAGGGTTTGCTTTTTCTACTGATGGTTATTCAATAAAAAGATCAAAAGACATAGAGTAAAAGATCTAGCATAAAACGTACTCTTTTGATGCAGGACTTTTTTATGGTCTAAAACAAAAAAAGCGCCCAAAATTAGAGCGCTTTTTAAAATATATTCAATTTAGAAACTAAGTATTATATATTTTCTGTAATCCAAGCTCCTACCTCTTTTGTGCCGTAAGCTTTTCCTCCATCTGCTAAATCTTCTGTAACAATTCCTTTGTTTAAAGCATTGTTTACCGCCTCTCTAATTGCTTTTCCTTCTTCTAGTAAACCAAAGTTTTCGAACATCATTGCTGCAGATAAAATTGTAGCCATAGGATTTGCAATATTTAAGCCAGTTGCTTGCGGATAAGAACCGTGAATTGGCTCGAATAAACCAATATTAGAACCTAAAGATGCACTTGGCATTAATCCCATAGAACCAGAAATAACAGAAGCTTCATCAGTTAAAATATCGCCGAATAAATTTTCTGTAATTAATACGTCATAACTATTTGGCCATTGTACCAAACGCATCGCAACTGCATCTACAAACTCGTAAGAAACCGTAACTTCTGGATAATCCTTTTCCATAGCCTGAACAGTTTCTCTCCATAAACGTGAAGTTTCTAAAACATTGGCTTTATCAACACAACACAATTTTTTAGAACGTGTCATTGCCAATTCAAACCCTTTTTTAGCCAAACGAATTACCTCTGCTCTTGTGTATACACAATTGTCAAAAGCAGTCTCTCCACCATCTCTTCTACCCTTTTCGCCAAAGTAAATTCCCCCCGTTAATTCACGTAAAAAAACCAAATCAGTTCCTTCTATTCTTTCTCTTTTTAAAGGCGATTTATCTAACAAAGAAGGAAACGTAAATGTTGGTCTTACGTTTGCAAATAAGCCTAATTTTTTACGCATTTTTAACAATCCTTGCTCCGGACGAACTTTTGCTAACGGATCATTGTCATATCTTGGATGACCAATTGCACCAAATAAAACAGCATCCGAAGTTGCACAAATTTCATGAGTTTCATCTGGATATGGTTCACCAACTGCATCAATTGCTGCTGCACCTGTTAAAGCGGGCCTCCAAGTTATTTCGTGGTTAAATTTTTTAGCTATTGCGTCGGATACTTTTACTGCTTGGTCTATAACTTCCGGACCAATTCCGTCTCCAGCTAATACTGCGATTTTTAATTTCATATTTTTAAGCTTTTGGCTGTTTGCAATTGGCAATTGGCTCAATATACAGCTGATAATTTATTCGGTTCTGTTTTTTTTAGCTAATAGCAAACTGCTAAGAGCAAATGGCATTTTTTAAATAATATTCAACATTTTCTCTGTGGCTTTAATTGCAGATACTGTTTGATCTGAATCTAAACCTCGTGTAATAAATTCGTGTTTTTCTCTTCTCCAAGTAATAATCGTTTCACACAAGGCATCCGAATTACTTCCTGGCGGAATTCTAACTGCATAATCAATCAACTTAGGAACTTCCTTTTTACTGTGTGTTTTGTACAACTTTTTTAAAGCATTCATAAAGGCATCAAATTGTCCGTCTCCTTGTGCATGCGCTTCATACAAAACGCCTTCCACTCTTAACTGCAAAGTAGTTGATGGTTTCATTCCTTTTGCATGCCCCAAAACATAATTTTCTACAATTACACGTTTTACAATTGTATCACTGTCTAAAACATCAGAAATTATGTAAGGTAAATCTTCTTGAGACACTACTTCTTTTTTGTCTCCTAACTCAATAATTCTTTGGGTAACTTTTTTAAGTTCTTCATCATTTAAACTAATTCCTAAATCTTGTAAATTCTTTTGGATATTTGCTTTACCTGATGTTTTTCCTAATGCATATTTACGTTTTCTACCAAATCGTTCTGGCATTAAATCGTTAAAATATAAGTTGTGCTTGTTGTCTCCATCTGCATGAATTCCTGCCGTTTGTGTAAAAACATTAGCGCCAACAACTGGTTTATTCACGGGAATTCTAAAGCCCGAAAATGTTTCTACAAGCTTACTAACTTTATTTAGCGCTTTTTCATTTACAGTAATTTTTACATCCTTTAAAAAGTCGTTAATTACTGCAATAACACTTGCCATTGGTGCATTTCCTGCACGTTCTCCCATCCCATTTATGGTTAAATGCAATCCGTTTGCACCCGCTTTTACAGCTTCCATTACGTTGGCAACGCCTAAATCATAATCATTATGACCATGAAAATCGATGTGAATAGTTGGATATTTTTGACGAACTTCAGTAATAAACTCAAAGGTTTCATCCGGAGTTAAAATACCTAAAGTATCTGGTAATAAAACGCGTTCTATATTTTGAGTCGTTAAGAAATCTAAATATTCAAAAACGTAGGTTTTGGAATTACGCATTCCGTTAGACCAATCTTCTAAATACACATTTGTTTTAATAGTATGTTTCGCCGCTAACTCAATAGTAGCTTTGATATCTACAAAATGTTGTGTTGGTGTTTTTTTTAGCTGATGTGTTAAGTGATTTAAAGAACCTTTGGTTAATAAATTCTGAACTTTTGCGCCAGATTCGATCATCCATTCTATAGATTTTCCACCATCAACAAAAGTTAACACCTCTATTTTATCTAAACAATTATTTTCTGATGCCCAAGAAGTAATTTTCTTTACAGCTTGTAATTCGCCATCAGAAACTCTGGCAGATGCAATTTCTAAACGGTCTACTTTTAATTCTTCTAAAAGTAATTTTGCGATTGTTAATTTCTCAGAAACCGAAAACGACACGCCTGATGTTTGTTCGCCATCACGCAGTGTCGTATCCATTATTTCAATCTTTCTAGTTGCCATACGTCAATCTTAAAAAATTATTTTTAGAAAGGTCTTGTTTTGGCAAAAGCAGTTATTTCGTTTTCGATGTTTTTTAAATAATCAATATCATCAAAACCGTTTAACATATTGTCTTTTTTGTAGGTATTTATTACAAAAGATTCAGATTCACCTGTTGCCAGTAAAGTTACTTTCTGATTTGGTAAATCAACGTTAATCTCTGTTTTTGGATCTGCCATAATTGCAGCAAATAACGTATCTGCAAATTTAGCCGAAACCTGAACCGGTAAAACCCCCACATTTAAACAGTTATTTTTAAAAATATCTGCAAATGCTGATGAAATTACACAACGCAATCCAAAATCGTACACAGACCAAGCTGCGTGTTCTCTTGACGAACCAGAACCAAAGTTTCTACCTCCTACTAAAATTTTAGAACCTGCATAAATTTCTTTGTTTAAAGGAAAATCTGCTTTTGGTGTTCCGTCTGAATTGTATCTCCAATCGCGAAAAAAGTTTACATCAAAATCTACACGCTCTGTTGCTTTTAAAAAACGAGCAGGAATTATTTGATCTGTATCTACATTTTCTGTTGGTAATGGATATGCTGTACTTGTTAATATGTTGAATTTATCGTAAGCCATGTTTTTAAGTATTCAGTCTGCCAGTATTCAGTAGGCAGTCATTTTTAGTTATTTTAATATTTTATGGTAAGCAACATCATTTGACTGAAAACTGCCTACTGTAAACTGCTAACTAGTCATTAGCGTTCTAGGATCTGTAACAACTCCTTGCACTGCGGATGCTGCAGCAACTAAAGGTGATGCTAATAGGGTTCTAGATCCGGGGCCTTGTCTTCCTTCAAAATTTCTGTTTGATGTTGAGACCGATAATTTTCCTGATGGAACTTTATCATCATTCATAGCCAAACAAGCCGAGCAACCTGGTTCTCTTAAAACAAAACCTGCTTCTGTAATAACTTTATCTAACCCTTCTGCTTTTATTTGATCTACTACTTTATGAGAACCCGGTACTAACCAAGCTGTTACATTCGGCGCTTTTTGTCTTCCTTTTACAATAGAACAAAACCCTCTAAAATCTTCAATTCGTCCGTTTGTACAAGAACCTAAAAACACAAAATCAATTTCTTTACCAATCATAGAATCACCCTCGTTAAAAGCCATATATCCTAATGATTTTCTGTAAGTTTCTACGCCACCTTCTAAACTTTCGGCAGTTGGAATCGATTTTGTTACGCCCATTCCCATTCCTGGGTTTGTACCGTAGGTAATCATTGGCTCAATATCTGATGCTTCATAATTATATTCAACATCAAATTCTGCACCTTCATCAGTATGCAACGTTTCCCAATATTTCATGGCTTTGTCCCAATCGGCTCCTTTCGGAGTTTGAGCACGCCCTTTTAAATATTCGTATGTTTTGGCATCCGGAGCAATCATACCTCCACGTGCACCCATCTCAATAGATAAATTACACACAGTCATTCTGCCTTCCATAGACATGTCTTTAAAAACACCTCCTGCATATTCAACAAAATAACCCGTTGCGCCCGAAGTTGTTTGCTTAGAAATAATATACAAAGCCACATCTTTTGGAGTTACTCCCAAACCTAATTTACCGTTTACGTTGATACGCATTTTTAAAGGTTTTGGTTGCATAATACATTGTGTAGACAAAACCATTTCTACTTCTGATGTACCAATACCAAAGGCAATAGCACCAAAAGCACCATGTGTTGATGTGTGAGAATCTCCACAAACAATTGTTGCACCAGGTAAGGTAATTCCGTTTTCTGGACCAACAACATGCACAATTCCGTTGTTTTTATCACCTAAACCCCAATGTGAAATTCCGTGTTTAGCCGCATTTCTTTCTAACGCATCTAACTGATTTGCAGACAAAGGATCTGCGACAGGTAAATGTTGATTTATAGTTGGTGTATTGTGGTCTGCCGTTGCAAATGTACGCGCAGGATATACAACACTGTTTCCTCTACTTTCTAATCCTAAAAACGCTACAGGACTTGTAACTTCGTGGATAAAATGACGGTCAATAAAAAACACATCTGGTCCGTCTTTAACGTGACGAACAACGTGTGAATCCCATACTTTGTCAAATAATGTTTTTGCCATTTTTTGTAACTTTTATGATGCTATTAATAATCAATTACCAAAAATACAATTTTATTGTGTTTTACTGATATTGAAACGTTTAACCACATTATACCCAACTGTTAAAAAGGCTTTTACATAGCTGTATAACAAGTCATTAACCCAATTTAAAATACGATGTCTACTTATTTTATAGAATATTTATTTTTTTTAAAAATAAAAGTATGTCAAACTTAAGTGGACTCAACTATTTAAATAAAAAAAACTCAGCAAGACTTTGAAACGATTCATTGTCTTGCTGAGCTTGTCAAAAAAATTTTAAATTCTTTTATTACTAATTATTGATTGCTAGTCTTACTTTGAGAAGCAGTTAAACTTTATTCTATAAAAACAATTTACACCAATTTCAAAATTTGATCAATAGCTACTTTGTGTGCTAAATCGGAACCTTCACTTAAAGTTGCAGAAACACCACAAGCAACACCCCAACGTAACATGTTTTTTGGACTTTCATTTTTTACAATCGCATAAATTAAACCTGCAACCATACTATCTCCTGCCCCAATAGTACTTTTTACTAAAATCTCTGGAGCAGCCACATACTCAATTCCGTTTTTATGCGCCATAAAAGCACCGTCTTTTCCTAAAGAAACCACCACATATTTTGCAATATTTGAAGTTACCAATTGCATCGCAAATGCTTCTCGTTCTTCTTTAGTTAACGATTCTTTACCTGCTAAACGTGCCAATTCTTTTTGATTAGGTTTTATCAGATATAACTCATTTTTTAAAACTTCACTAAAAACAGGGCCCGAAGTATCCACAATAACTTTTACTCCTTTTGCGGTTAAGTTTTTAATGATTTTAGAATAATAATCAGTTGGTAATCCTTTTGGCAAACTACCACTTATAACAAAGATATCATTGTCGGCTACTTGCTCATTTATCAACCTTTCGACATTTTTCATTTCGGACTCAGAAAATGATTCTGTTGGCATACCGAATCTGAACTGTAAATTGGTTTTTGTATCAAAAACCGCAAAGTTTTCTCTTGTCCAGATAGAAATTGGTGTCGAAAAAACAGCTACGTGTTCTTCTTGTAATAATTCTATTAAATGCTCTCCTGTTTTTCCTCCGTAAGGAAATAAACAATGGCTTTCTATAGCTAATCTGTGTAAAACTCTGGAAATATTAATTCCGCCGCCTCCTGGATGATACGTGATATCTAAACAGTCTAATTTATCAAAAGGTGTCATTTCTGCCACTTTTGCACTTTTGTCTAAAGCGGGGTTTATGGTTAAGGTAACTACTTTCATATTTTTCAATTTTCTATTGTAAAGATACGATTTTTTGAAAAATTATTAATTGTTTTAGGGATGAAAAAGGTTGTTTTAGGCCTAAAAAGAGTAGTTTCTCAGCAAACTTAAATCAACTGAATTACAGATAATTACAAAAGGTGAAGTTGCATTCTGATGCAACTCTTATCGCGTCTTGATCAACTACTTAATTGCCTCTTCATAGAACACCGATTGCATAATTTTGCAATAAAAGTATTTTTCCTTTTGACATTTTAGAGTATTCCTAAAATCGTGATTTAATTTTTTCATAATTAAACGAACACTAAATGATGCTTTAAATATAAAAAAGGTTCGTTGGTTTGAGTATCTGATAAAGTGAAATTATCATAAAATATTCTAACAAGATCTATTATTTTACCAAAGCTTGCTAAATTATTCATTAATTTAGCAAGCGAACTCACAAACCTAAATTAAATAATCTCAGTTCATAAAATCAAAATTCAAGGTTTTATGGTACGCACAACCACCCAATTTATAACGTATATCATTAAATGACCAGAGAAAAAGTTTTAGAAGAAATAATTGAAGGATATCGCAAAACTGTTTCTCAAAGATATCAATATCAGCAAATAAAGAACACGTATGGTCTTCCTGAAACTATTAATGAAGAAACTGTAAACCAACTTCGGGAATATTTTTTGACATACATGTATCCAACGCCTGATAAAAGAGCAGAATTAAATAAGGCCTTTGACAGTTTAGACGATTATATAAAACATCCGCAAAAATTATTGCGAATCTTACTCGAAGCTGCTAAAATTATCTTTAAATATGGAAGACATCTCCCTAAAATATTGAGCGCAGGATTAGACGCAATGAAAACCTTTAAGGCTGCAACAAATTTTGAGAATACCATGGTAGATGAAGCCATCAAAAATAAAATAGAAGCTCCGTATGATTCTGTAAAGGTTGATGCATTATTAAAATTATTATCTCGTGAAGAAATTGAAAGGTTTATAGAAAGCTCGCAAACCTTATTTGAAATTTTACATGATAAAAATCTCATTAAAAAAATTAAAGAAGTAATTCAGTTTCTTATCACTGCGATGCAAAAGAATCCAAATACCTATTCGAAAAGTCAAATTAAAGGACTGGAAGTAGGACTTGAAATGATTACTGAAGGCGACTTGCTTTTTAATCGATTATCCGAAGAAGATCAGCACAAATTTGTGAAATTAATTACAGCTATTGAGAGAGATACCTTAAATCATATTTTTTAAAAACCGAGCCTCATAAAGAATTCAGTTATAGGTATTCGAGATTTCTCTTTCGCTTAAAAAAGCTCATTTCTAAATGAAATCCATCCTTTTTATTTTAATTTTCTTTGATTCAAACAACATTATTTAAAACAGTTAAAGATGTGGTTAATAAATATGAAGTTCGTATAAAGTAGTTACAATTACACCTTTGTTCTCTTTTAAATTAATAGCCAATAATTGCTTTTCTTCTTTTACTTTTAAATTAAATGGTGATTCAAGTAAATTAACGCCGCTTTGTTTTTTAAGCCGAATTCCTTGTCCTGAAATAATGTCTTTATTAGGAGTGAAGTTTCCAATAGGCAAGTGTTCGGTAACGATTACATATTTAAAGTTTTCTAGCTTTTTTACGATAGTTTTAATTTCAGCATTTGATATATGTTGCAATACTTGTCTTACCAAAGCACAATCGCCATCAGGCAAATTATCTTTTGAAATGTCTAAACAATGAAACTCTAAATTTTCTGCTTTAAAATTTTCTTTGTTGTGTTTGATAAGATCTGCAACAATATCAACTGCAATAAATTTCTTGGAAAATTGCACCAATTCTTTGCCTACATTAAAATCGCCGCAACCTAAATCACAAACTGTAATCTTACTTTTAAAAGAGCTTAAAAATGTTTTTAAAACAGCAATGTATGGATTTATTATTCCTGGTTGGTGAGATCCAGCTCCTGAATAAAAATTAGAAGTGTCATCGCCCCAAAGTTTCATTTCATAGACTTGTTCCATGGCTTTTTTAGTAGGCCAAGGTTTCTTTATTTTTTTTACTTGATTTTTATTATCATTCATAAAACCATACTACATTATTTTAAATAGTGAATACACAAAACTAAAGCATTTTCAAATTTAACCCAAAATCACATTTTGTAATTGAAATAATTGCACTATTTTGTAACAAAACGGTTAGATTAGTCGTCTAAAATATAGAATCCTTTTAGCAAACCAACCATGAAAAATTTTTTATATCCATTATTTGTGCTTCTTTTATGTAGTAGTTGTACTTCGCAAAAAAATACTGATGAATTTATAAACGCTACTTCTGGTCGTTATTTGTTTAATGCCGACGAAGTATTAGAAGTCCATTTTAAAGAGCATATACTAAAAGTAAAATGGCGTGGAAATGATGATATAGAACCCTTAAAGGTAAATGATACTGCATTCTATATGAAAGCATTAAATGAAAAAATACTATTTGTAAAAAAACCAGAAATGCATATTGAGTTGGCTTCTAAAACAGAACATGATGGAATTCTCTATCATTTTAGAAAAATGGGAGAAGGTGAAAAAACACCAAGTGAATATTTTATGGACAAAGAATATAAGAGCGCTTTAGCAGCTTTTTTAGAAATTAAAAAACAAGATTCTTTAAGTCCGGTGATTAATGAAAATAAGATGAACAGGTTAGGTTATGAGTATATCAGAAAAAATAATTTTGATCTTGCGCTAGAAGTTTTTAAAATAAATGCAGCTTTATATCCCAACAACTCTAATGTTTTTGACAGTTTAGGTGAAGCTTATTTGTTACAAAAGGATACTTTAAATGCTGAAATTAACTTTAAAAAAGCGTTGTCCATCAATCCGGAGAACAGAAGTGCTCAACGTTTTTTGACTAAAATCACTAAATAAAAGATGGAATTAGAAGCCTTTAAATATCCGATAGGAAAAGCGAATATTCCAGCGCAAATCACAAAAAAAAATATTGAAGATTGGTT
The DNA here is from genome assembly GCF_002954665.1 of Polaribacter glomeratus. GTDB lineage: Bacteria > Bacteroidota > Bacteroidia > Flavobacteriales > Flavobacteriaceae > Polaribacter > Polaribacter glomeratus. Next base: position 1,546,926 of record NZ_MSCM01000001.1, read on the forward strand.
GTATGTTTTAGAAACTTTTCCGCAGAATTTAGAGTTTTTAACGCGCGAATTATCAGAAAATCAATTAGATACTCCTTACAGAGAAAATGGTTGGTCTATTAGGCAAGTTGTGCATTATTGTTATGACAGTCATCTTAATTCTTACATCCGTTTTAAATGGACTTTAACCGAAGATAAACCTGTAATTAAAGCCTATTTTGAAGAACGTTGGGCAGCTTTACACGACTCTAAATCTGCTCCTATTTTTTTATCTATTGACGGATTAAAAGCATTGCATGCAAAGTGGATTTATCTCATAAATAATTTAAAGGATGAAGATTTAGATCGTTATTTTATACATCCAGCAAGCAACGAAAAAGTTACTTTAAAAGAAAATATTGGCATCTATGCTTGGCATTGCAACCATCATTTTGCACATATAGAGCAATTAATGATTCGCAGAGGTTGGAAATAATAACCTTTTATTTTTAATTTCCTCTTTATAAAAATTCTTATATCTTTAAAGTCTTAATTTAGAGATATGAAAACTGCCAAAGAATACTTTGATGAATACGCTGTTAGCCATCAAAATGAAACCAACCAAGCGATTCATTATATTTGTGTTCCACTTATATTTTTTAGTGTAATTGGTTTGTTAATGAGCATACCAAACACTTTTTTAGAAAATACATTTAACACTTCTAATCCGCTTTTAGAAAATTGGGCAGTTGTTGTTGGCCTTGTTATTTCTGTTTTTTACCTAAGACTAGGATTTTGGTATTTTACAGAAATGCTCTTAGTAATTTTAATATGTATTATTGCAAACTTCTGGCTAGGTAATTTTATAGACTTACTATATGCATCCATAATTATTTTTGTTTTAGCGTGGATTGGTCAGTTTTACGGCCATAAAATAGAAGGTGCAAAACCCTCTTTTTTAAAGGATTTAGAGTTTTTATTGATTGGCCCTTTATGGGTAATTCAGAAATTAGGGAAGAAGTAATCGTTTAATTGTGTACTTATTGAGAACAATCAAAACATAAATTTTTTTAAATAAATATGATAGAAGAAATTACATTCGAAGATTTTTTAAAAGTTGACATTAGAATGGCAACAATTATTGAAGTAAATGACTTTCCGAAAGCTAGAAAACCCGCGTATCAACTTACCTTAGATTTTGGTGCTTTAGGTATTAAAAAATCGAGTGCTCAAATAACAGATTTGTATACCAAAGAAGAATTACTAAACAAACAAGTTTCTGCAATCATCAACTTTAAACCGAGACAAATTGCCAATTTTATGAGCGAATGTTTGGTTATAGGAGTTTACAATACGGATGGAAATGTTGTGTTATTGCAAGCCTCTAAAGGTGTTAAAAATGGGGAAAAAGTTTCGTAGTTTTAAACTTTTAAATCAACTAAAAAAATTAAATACTCTCTTCTAATTCTTCGGATTATTCAAAATTACCAATGCGCCAATTATACCAGGAATCCATCCACAAAGTGTAAGTAAAAAAATAATAAAGAACGAACCACAGCCTTTATCAATAACTGATAATGGCGGAAAAATTATTGCAAATAAAACTCTAAAGAAACTCATTTTGTTAATTTGTTGGTTGTTTACCTAAGACGATTCACTTTTTGTTTTGTTACTGCAATAAGTTTTAGAGTTTAAAGACTTCTCGATACAATTCCGCCGAAAAACGGAATTACTCGAAGTGACAGCGTGAAATTAAAAAAAACTAAATCTGCCACTTACGTATAAACCTTTCAACTGAGCTCAAAAAGATATAACCATTGCAATTTCCAACTAAAACTACAAACTTAAAACTGACAACCGATAACCGATAACCGATAACTGATAATTGATAATTGATTATTGAAAACCTACAACCGATAACTGATAACCGACAACTGAAAACTGATAACCGACAACTGATTACATTACATCAGATCTCCAAAGAAAATCGTATTCATTAATAATTTATTTGTTCCGAACCAAAAAGCTCTAAAGTTTGTATTATCAGTAAAAACGATTACGCGACCTCTGCCTAATCTTTGTACCTTAAACGGAACTGTATTTTTAATTAGCTTTGAGTTTTCTTTAGAAATATAACCACTTAATAAAGGATTTGAAGTATACTTAATAGGATTATTGTAACTCTTAGTATCTGCTTTTATAAACATGGTTGAGTTTCTAAACAATGCTATTTTTTCATTTTTATATCCAAAGTTTATTGGATGAGATCTGTCTATAGTTGCTTCAAAAATAGCACCACCAATATACTGTGCACCAGATTGCAAAGAACGATCTTCGAACGAAACATTTTTAATGGTATCCATTTTAGATTCCTCAAAATCTAAATTAATCATTTTGTTTGCTGCTAGCCATTTTGCAGTGTTTTTATAACCCACTAAAATTCCGCCATTTTTAACCCAAGTAGTTAATTTTTCAATAGCAGCTGCATCTATATTACTACTCGGAATTACAATATGCGTGTATTTGCTGATATCCGTTCTTGTAAAATAACTCATATCTAAACGTGTTAAATGCATATCAAAACGCTGATCGAATAAGTGCCAAATTTCACCAGAATCGTAACTTGTTATTCCTTCGCCAACCAACATTGCTACTTTCGGTTTTGTAATTGCGCTAAAATTTTCGCTTCCTAAATCAATTCCGTCATTTAAACCCGTGGTAACTGCTGTTATTGAAACATTACTTTCTTTTGCTACTTGATTTAAAAACTCAAATAGTTCTGCGGTGTCTAATTTCTGATTTTGCACAGGAATAAAAATCGTTCCGTACTCGTAAGAATTCCCTGCATTTTTAAAGTTTTTCATTGAAACTTTTGCACGCAACTCTTTCTGTAAAATTGCGTTTAATGCTTTTGGAGTGTAATATTCATTCCAAGGCATTAAATAACCGTAATCGCTTTGAGAAGATACCGATCCTGTTTTCATTTTTAAATCTGTAATTTCAGTTCCTGCTTTTGAAAGTGCTATATTTTCTGCATAATCAACGCCAAATGCATGGTTAAAAGTCCAGGCAGAAACATCATAAAACAAGCTATCTGTAAATGTTTTTCGAACATCAAACATTGCTTTTACCAAACGTTGATTTTTCTGATTCATTGGCACTACATAACTGTAGCCTTTTTTAAATATTTTTCCGTTTTCTGTAAAATCCGCTTTTACTTCGTGTATTTTAATTTGATGACGTTTTAAAACTTCTGCCAACATAAAACTTTTTGCGGCATCTTTTTCATCACCAAAAACAACCGCTTTATTATCGCCAGAACTTCTAGATTCCTTATAAAAATCTTGCTGATATTGTAAGATTTTTACACGCATATTTTTAGCTGCTTCTAAAGTTGATAATGCAGCTGTAAACTGATTTCTAATCGTAAAAGGGAATGTTAAGATTCCGTTTTCTGTTTCTTGTGCGTGCCCTCTAGAACTTGCTTGTTCAAACAAAATACCAATACCACCGTTAATATCTGGAAATGTTGAACCTTTTCCATAATAAAAGTCATCAAAACTTTCTTCAGAATAATATAGAGAGCCAATTTTATCCAAAGCTTTTGCATGATAGGTTGCAATTTCTTTGGTTAAATCTTGATTCATTTGTGGTGTTAACGGGTTTGTTCTACTCGGAATTCCCGGTTGAAAAAAGAAGCTAGAATTACTTCCCATTTCATGATGATCGGTTAAAATATTAGGCAACCATTTATGAAAACTTGCAATTCTTGCTTTGCTTTCTGGTAATTGAACTGGCAACCAATCTCTATTCATATCAAACTGATAATGATTGGTTCTTCCTCCTGGCCAAATCTCAGAATATTCTCTGTCGTTAGGATCTGGATTAATGTTTTTACTCTTATTTGTATTTGCCCAATAGGCAAAACGTTGCAATCCATCAGGATTAAATGAAGGATCAAAAAGAATAATTGTATTGCTTAGCAACGCATCAATATTTTCTGCGGCAGCCAAATAATATGCAACTGCCAAAGCTGCATTTGAACCACTTGGCTCGTTACCATGAATAGAAAATCCTTGGTAGACAACAATTGGGTTTTTAGAAATATCTACAGAAGTATCATCGGTTGCATCGATATGTTTTTGTCTGATACTTTCTATATTTTTATGATTTTCTGGCGATGTAATTGTCAACAATAACAAAGGTCTTCCTTCGTAAGTGGTTCCTCTATCTTCTATAGAAATTCTATCCGAAGAAGCCGCCAAAGCCTTCATGTATTCTACTAATTTATCGTGGGTAACGTGCCACTCGCCTACTTCATGCCCAATAATATCTTTAGGAGTTGGAATATTTTTATTGTAAGTTACATCTTTTGGCAAGTAATAAGACAAATTAACTTCTTGTGCTGATATTGAAATAGAAATAAACAGGAAAAATACTATTAGTTTTTTCATTTAAAATAAGATTTGATTGTAAACAAATATACCAATTCAAATACTTTTTAACTGTTTAATTTTAATTAATTGTATTTTGAATCTTCCAAAAAGTGTCAATACAAAATATTGATAATTAGTAGTTATTCTAATTTTTTAACTAAAAAATATTTAAATTCGCTTTAACTTTAAAATATCATTAAATAAAGTAGGCAAACATCCGCAGAAAAGTTTACTGATAAAAATATTCATCCCTATAAAACATGGAATTGATCAACAAATTTTTAGAATTTGAACTTTTAAATATTGGAACCTATCACTTAAAAGTTAGTACGTTATTTTTGGTGCTATTAATTGTAATTATTACCAAAGTCGTTTTAATTGTTATTAAACAATCTATTTTTCGCAACAGGAATTTAGATAAATTTGATGAGGGAAACGTGTCTTCTTTATATCAAATAATAAAATACATTATTTGGATCATCGCTTTTGGTTTTATACTAGAAACTTTTGGCATTAAAATATCTATTTTATTGGCTGGTTCTGCGGCCTTGTTAGTTGGCGTTGGTTTAGGATTGCAACAGACTTTTAACGATGTTATTTCTGGCGTTATTTTGCTATCAGAAAGATCCATTAAAATTGGTGATGTTTTAGAAATAGACGGAAACATATTAAAAATACAAGAAATTGGTTTGCGAACTTCTAAAGGATTAAATACCGATGATATCTCTACGATCATCCCAAATTCTTTAATCACAACAAATAAAGTGATTAATTGGAGTCACCAAACAAGACAAAATAGATTTAGAATAGAAGTTGGCACAAGTTACGGAAGCGATGTAGAACTCGTTATTAGGATTCTTGAAGAAAGCGCTAAAATTCACCCAGAGGTCGATGACACTAAATTTATAGAGGCAAGACTTGTAAATTTCGGAAATTCTTCTTTAGATTTTCAAGTACTTTTTTATAGTAGTACAATTTTTGGAGCAGATAGAATGAAAAGTGATATTAGAAGAACTATCAACCAAAAATTTATCGAGAACAATGTAACCATTCCGTTTCCGCAACTAGATGTGCATATCAAATAGAACAACAATCAGAGTACTTTTAATTAGCAGTATTTAAAGATTTAAGTTAAAAAAATGCACTAAAAAGAATAAAAGCTTTTATCTAAAACAATATCTGCAATAACTCATAAAACTTTAGATTACAACTTTGTTTATTCCGTTATAAAAATAATTTTAGCGATATTTGTAGTAGTAAAAGACACTCAAATTCCATTGTAAAAAATGATTGACACTACTGCTTTAAAAACCTTACACAAATCACTTTCTGGTGATGTTCTTTTTGATAATTTACACAAAACTTTATACGCTACAGATGCTTCTGTGTATCGTAAGATTCCGTTAGCAGTCGCTTTTCCAAAGGATGAAAAAGACATTAAAACTTTAATCGATTTTGCTACCAAAAATAACGTTACTTTAATACCTAGAACCGCAGGAACATCCCTTGCTGGGCAATGTGTTGGAGACGGAATTGTAGTAGACGTTTCTACCCATTTTACGAATATTATTTCTTTTGATGAAAAGGCGAAGACGATTACATTAGAACCTGGAATCGTTCGAGATTCTTTAAATCTTTTTTTACAACCCTACGGATTATTTTTTGGACCAAACACCTCAACATCAAACAGGTGTATGATTGGCGGAATGGTTGGTAATAATTCATCTGGAAGCACTTCTATAAAATACGGCGTTACACGCGATAAAGTGCTAGCAATTGAGGCTATTTTAAGTGATGGAAGTGCCGCTATTTTTAAAGAAATTTCATCCGAAGAGTTCATCAGAAAAACAAAAGAAAACACCTTAGAAGGACAAATTTATAAATCTATTTATACAGAACTTTCTTCTAAGGCAAATCAGCAAGAAATTAAAGAACAGTTTCCAAAAGAAACCATTCATAGAAGAAATACCGGTTATGCCGTTGATGAGTTTTTAATTTCAGATTTATTTGGAGGAACACAACCAACTATAAATGTTGCAAAATTCCTTTCTGGTAGCGAAGGTACCTTGGCTTTTTCAACCTCTATAACGTTACAATTAGATGCTTTACCGCCAAAAGAAAGTATCATGGTTTGTTCTCATTTTACAAGTATTAATGAAAGTTTATTGGCTACTGTTACCGCCATGAAACACAATTTATACAATTGTGAATTGATGGATAAAACCATTTTAGATTGTACAAAAAGTAACAGAGAGGCTGCAAAAAACAGGTTCTTTTTACAAGGCGATCCAGAAGCCGTTTTAATGTTAGAAGTTTCTGCAAATACGCTTGAAGAGGCAGAAATTTTAGCAGATACTTTAATTACCGATTTAGAGAAAAACAATTTTGGCTATCATCACCCAAAAGTTTATGGCAGCGATATTGCAAAAGTGCATAATTTGCGCAAAGCTGGTTTAGGCCTTTTAGGAAATATTGTTGGCGATATGAAAGCAGTTGCGTGTATAGAAGATACTGCTGTGGCTTTAGAAGATTTGCCAAATTATATTCAGGAATTCACCCAAATAATGGATAAATATCAGCAAAGTGCTGTGTATTACGCTCATGCAGGCGCTGGTGAATTGCATTTACGTCCTATTTTGAATTTAAAGAAAAAAGAAGATGTTGTTTTATTTAGAAAAATAACGACAGAAACTGCCGAATTGGTTAAGAAATACAAAGGTTCTTTTAGTGGTGAACATGGAGACGGAATTGTGCGTGCAGAATTTATTCCGTTGATGATTGGCGAGCAAAATTATCAATTATTAAGACGTATTAAAAAAGCATTTGATCCAAACAATGTCTTTAACCAAGGAAAAATTACGGATGCTTTTTCGATGGATAAAAACTTACGCTACGAAATTGACCGAATAGAACCAGAAATTAAAACCCTTCAGGATTTTTCTGATAGCGAAGGAATTTTAAAATTAGCAGAAAAATGCAATGGTTCTGGAGATTGTAGAAAACCTGCAGAAGCTGGCGGAACCATGTGCCCTAGTTACAGAGCCACAAAAAACGAAAAAGACACCACCAGAGCAAGAGCAAATACGCTGCGTGAATTTTTAACTAATTCTGATAAAGTAAATAAATTTGATCACAAAGAATTAAAAGAAGTTTTTGACCTTTGTTTAAGTTGTAAAGCCTGTGCATCAGAATGTCCGAGTAATGTTGATATTGCAACTATGAAAGCAGAATTTCTGTATCAATATCAAGAAGCAAACGGCTATTCTTTTAGAAATAGCTTATTTGCAAATAATGCCAAATACAATAAATTAGGCAGTAAATTACCGAGAATTACAAACTTTTTTACCAATTCACTTTTGATGAAAAAAGTTTTAGGGGTGGCTGTTGAGCGTTCGGTTCCTAAATTAGCAAATCAAACTTTAGAAAGTTGGATGAAACAACACCAACCTAAAGTATCTAAAAAAGCAGTGTATTTATTTAAAGACGAATTCACTAATTTTTACGATGCTGATATAGGAAAAGATGCGGTTATTTTATTAGAAAAATTAGGCTACGAAGTTAAAAATATTGCGCATGATGAAAGCGGAAGAAGTCATATTTCGAAAGGATTTTTAAAAGAAGCGAAGAAAATTTGCAACAATAATATTGCTGTTTTTAAAGGTATAATTACAGATGAGACTCCGCTAATTGGCGTAGAACCTTCTGCCATTTTAACTTTTAGAGACGAATATATTCGTTTAGCAACTGATAAAACATCCGCAGAAAAAATTGCAAAAAATGTGTTTACGTTCGAAGAATTTTTAGCAAAAGAAATTGAAAAAGAAAACATTACGGGTGCTCTTTTTACATCAGAAACGAAAGAAATAAAAATTCATGGACATTGCCACCAGAAAGCATTATCGGGCACTTTTGCAAGTTTTAAAATGCTAAACATTCCAACTAATTATGCTGTAACTATTTTAAATACTGGTTGTTGCGGAATGGCAGGTTCTTTTGGATATGAAAAAGAACATTATAAAGTGAGCATGCAAGTTGGTGAAGACACATTATTTCCTAAACTTAGAAATTGTACTTCGGAGACAGAAATTGCTGCATCAGGAACAAGTTGTAGACATCAAATTTTTGATGGTACAAAACGGATTGCAAAACACCCAATAACCTTATTAAAAGAAGCTTTACTATAAATTATGACAAAACTAAATGCATATGTAGCTGATGAAAATCGCTACGAGAAAATGAAATACAGAAGAACAGGAAATAGTGGTTTATTATTACCTGAACTTTCTTTAGGATTGTGGCATAATTTTGGAGAAAATGACGATTTTAAAAATGCTAGAAATTTATTAAAATGTGCTTTCGATAACGGAATAACACATTTTGATTTGGCAAATAATTATGGACCACCTCCTGGTTCTGCTGAAAAAAACTTTGGAAAAATCTTAAAAAAAGATTTCAAATCTTATAGAGACGAATTAGTAATTTCTACAAAAGCTGGTTACGGAATGTGGCCAGGACCTTATGGAGATTTAGGTTCTAAAAAGTTTTTAGTAGCTAGTTTAGATCAAAGCTTACAAAGAATGAAATTGGATTATGTGGATATTTTTTACCATCATAGACCTGATTATGACACACCTTTAGAAGAAACTATGGGTACTTTAGATTTGATGGTTCGCCAAGGAAAAGCATTGTATGTTGGTATTTCTAATTATCAACCAGAAGAAGCTGCAAAAGCATTTAAAATTTTAAAAGATTTAGGAACGCCGTGTTTAATTCATCAACCAAAATATAATATGTTTGATCGATGGATTGAAAATGGATTGCTAGATTTATTAGGAAATTCTGGAGTTGGCGCTATTTGTTTTTCGCCTTTAGCACAAGGAATGTTAACGGATAAATACATTAATGGTTTGCCAAAAGATTCGAGAGCTGTTAAAGACAGTCCTTTTTTAAATACAAATCAAGTTTTAGAAATGCTTCCTAAAATTAATTCATTAAATGAAGTTGCTAAAAACAGAAATCAAACGTTAGCACAAATGGCAATTTCTTGGATTTTAAAGGATGACAGAATTACGTCTGTTTTAATTGGTGCAAGTAAAACCGAACAAATTTTAGACAGTGTAAAAGCGATTGATAACACTATTTTTTCTGCGGATGAATTAGAGAAAGTTAATGGTATTATAAATTCTTAGGTTTTTTAAAAGGGCATTAAAATTTCATTTAAGGTGGTTTTATTTGTTAAGCCTTATCTTTGGTAAAACTAAATAAAATTTATGTCTACTAAAAAAATAATTATTACGAATGCATTATTAATTACAATCTTAATTGGGGGGTTTTTCTTTTTAAGTAAGTTATTAGGACTTGCAGGTAACGGTTTCCTTCGTTTTTTTAATCTTGTTTTCGTTCTAATTGGAATTCATCAAGCAATAAAAACAAATATTTACACAAATAAAGTAACTGCATTTACTACCAATCTAGGTGTTGGAATTCAGACATCAGCCTTGGCGGTCGCTTTATCTATTGTTGGTGTAGTTGTGTATTTAGAAGTTATTAATCCTGATTTTATGCAAGTTATACAGAATTCATTTTTAATAGCTGGAGATTTGTCGCTACCAGAGATTGTATTAACGCTAGTGATAGAAGGTTTTGCATCTTCTGTAATTGGCTCTTTTATTGTTATGCAATTTTATAAAAATCACGATAAAGAAGACATTTCTTAGATCCTTGAATTTGATTTATACAAAAATAGAAAGCTCCAATTTGGGGCTTTTTTTGTTTTACTACTATGAGTACTAATTAAAATGGATGATTTTGACTAACAAAACAGTACTAATTTATTAAAGGTTTTTAGGAATGTTAGCGGTAGTTTGTTTTTAAATTATTTATTAAACTAATAGTGCTCAAAAAGTTAGCTTAAAATTTATTTTTAACTCTTTTAATATATGCACAAAATAAGGTGTAATGCTTTGTTAATTTTTTCGTTAAAAAACTCTAACTTGCTACAAATGTTGAATCTGTTTCAATAACTAATAATAAAAGCCTTTTTTAGTTCACCAGATCGTGTGTTTATTCATTCGCTATATAAGCGCTTTATTTGTAAAAATAAATGACAAAAAATTATAATAAATAGAAGAAATCATGAGAAAAATAATAGTTGCACTTTTTACAATAATTTCATTTTCATCAGTTTTTGCTCAAAACGATAAACGTCTCAAAGGTCTTGAAAAGGAATTAAATACTATTCTTGAAGTTACAAAAGCACCAGGTTTTGCTGTTGCAATTGTTGAAGGTAAAAAAATTATTTACGCTAAAGGTTTTGGTTATAGTGATTTTGAAAATAAAATACCTGCTGATGCCAATACTTTGTATGCGATTGGTTCTAGTTCAAAAGCATTTACATCTGCTATTCTTGGTCAATTGAGACAAGATGATAAAATGTCTTTTGAAGAAAGTCCTACAAAATACTTACCTAATTTAAAATTTAATACTGATGACATGAATACGAACATCATTATTAAAGATTTAATGAGTCATAGAACAGGTTTACCTCGTAATGACTATTCATGGTATCTTTTTCCTACCAATAATAAAGATAGCTTACTACTTCGTGTAAAACACCAAGAACCATTTACTGGTGTAAGAAAACAATGGTATTATAATAACTTTATGTTTTTGGCGCAAGGTGTAATTGCAGAAAAAATTACAGGAAAAAGTTGGGAGGAAAATATTAAAGAACGCTTCTTTAAGCCTTTAGACATGAATAGGTCGAATGTTTCTATTGACGAATTAAAGAAAAGCTTAAATGCAGCACTCGGTTATGAGCTTGTAAAAGACAGTTTGATAAGCAAAATGGACTATTATCATATTGCAGGTATGAGTCCTGCAGGAAGTATTAATAGCAGCGTAAATGATATGTCGAACTGGTTGATAACTTGGATAAATAATGGAAAATTTAACGAACAGCAAGTAATACCCGAATCCTATATTAACGAAGCAACAAGTTCTCAAATGGTCGCAAGCAGCGGGCAACCCGATAAAGAGTTTCCTGATATGCATTTATCAAACTATGGGTATGCTTGGTTTCTATCATCTTACAAAGGACATTATCGAGTTGAGCATGGAGGAAACATTGATGGATTTTCTGCTAATGTTGCCTTTTTTCCTACTGATAGTTTAGGAATTGTAGTTTTAGCAAATCAAAACGGTTCAGCAGTTCCTAGCTTAGTTAGAAATATCGTTGCAGATAGAATGTTAAAAACGCAAAAAACAAATTGGTCAAAAAAGTTTACAGATCAAAAATTAAAAGAAAAAAAAGAAGAGAAAGCGGCAAAAGACAAAACATTAGCTTCAAAAGTAGAAAATACAAAACCATCGCATGTTTTGCAAGATTTTACGGGTAAGTATTCAAACCTTGGTTACGGCGAATTTACTATTACCAACCAAAATGACTCATTATTTGCAAGTTTTACGTTAAAAAAATTTTATTTAAAGCATGTACACTATGATGTTTTTGAAATATTCGAGGTAACTAAAAAAGGAATTGATACTACAGAGGATGGTGCTTGGCGATTAAACTTTAATACCAACGATGTAGGTGATATTTCTTTAGTTAAAATGAAAATGGAAGAAGCTTTAGAGCATCCGATTGAATTTAAGCACAAACCATCTATTATTAACGTTGACAAAGCAATCTTAGAAAAGTATGTAGGAAGTTATGAATTAGCAGGAATTGAAATAAAAGTTTATCTAAAAAATGAAAGTACGTTGTATCTTTTTGTTAAAGGGCAACCTGAGTATGAATTGTTAGCAACAGACAAACATAAGTTTACTTTTAAAACCTTAGAAGGTTTTAAAGTTGAATTTGTAGCATCTGATGATGCATCAATAAATGCAATACTGATGATTCAACCCAATGGCACATATAAAGCCACTAGGAAATAAAGCAATTAAATATCTAAAATAAGTATCTACGCTTTACCTTTTTTAAGTTTACGTTTATATAGCACAAAAAAAATCGTCCTTTCAAAACTTTGAAAAGACGATTTTTAATTAAATCAATTTTTTAGCATTTGATGCTCTTATAGTGTTTTAAAATCAGAAATATACCTAATTATAGGTATATAATTAAACACCAATTTTTTATAAGTTTGACTCCTAACCTTAAATGATTTAGTCATGAAAAAAAGAAATTTTTTATTTTTAGCGATTTTTGCTATCTTTTCAATTACAATTTTAAGTTGCGAAGATTTATTTGGTGAAGAAGAAGCAGATACTGCTGTAGATTCTATTGTTTGTAACGGTTACAATGGCCCAAGTAATATTGACAAACAATATGATTATCAATGTCAGGCTGCTTATGCGTACAAATGTAATGGAGAAACGGAGGCCTTGAGAAAACAATGTGCTTATTACAAGCAATTACAACAACAATTAAACTTACCTAATTGTGATTATTGTAATTAAAAAAAGCCTCTTTTCAAAGTTTTGAAAAGAGGCTTTTTAATTTAAATTAATTTTTTAGCATTGGTTACTTTTTGTTTTGTGAGCGCCAATTCTATTACTTGTTTCATATCTGTAACATAGTTAAAAGTTAAGCCTTTTAGATAGCTTTCTTTAATTTCTAAAATGTCTTTTTCATTGTCTTTACACAAAATTATTTCCTTAATATTTGCTCTTTTTGCAGCTAATATTTTTTCTTTAATTCCGCCAACAGGCAATACTTTTCCACGTAATGTAATCTCGCCTGTCATTGCTAACTTATTTTTTACTTTGCGCTGCGTATACGAAGAAACTAAAGAAGTTAACATAGTAATACCTGCACTTGGTCCGTCTTTTGGCGTTGCGCCTTCTGGCACGTGAATATGCACATTGTACTTTTCTAAAATTTCTGGATTAATTCCAAATTCCTCTGCATTCGACTTTATGTATTGCAACGCAATTGTTGCAGATTCTTTCATTACAGTACCTAAATTACCTGTAATAGAAAGTGTTCCTTTTCCTTTTGATAAAATAGATTCTATAAATAAAATATCACCACCAACACTTGTCCAAGCTAAACCTGTAACGACACCTGCAACATCATTATTTTCAGATTTATCTCTAAATCTTGGTGTTCCTAAAATTGCTTCTACTTTTTCTGATGATAAAACAATATCGTACTCCTCTTCTAAAGCAATCGATTTTGCTGCGAAACGTACCACTTTAGCTATTTGTTTTTCCAAACCACGAACACCAGATTCACGCGTATAACCTTCAACAATTTGTTCTAATTGTTTTTTGCCAAGTTTTATTTCTTTAACCGTTAAACCATGTTCTTTTAATTGTTTTGGCAACAAATGTCTTTTAGCTATTTCTATTTTTTCTTCAATTGTATAACCCGTAACATTTATAATTTCCATTCTATCGCGCAAAGCCCAAGGAATTTGGCCTAAATTGTTTGCGGTAGCTATAAAAAGTACTTTTGATAAATCGTACCCAACTTCTAAATAATTATCGTAGAAAGCCTCATTTTGCTCAGGATCTAAAACTTCTAACATTGCAGAAGATGGATCACCTTGATGACTACTACTTAACTTATCAATTTCATCTAATACAAAAACAGGATTTGACGTTCCGGCTTTTTTTAAGTTCTGAATCAATCTACCTGGCATTGCACCGATATATGTTTTTCTATGTCCGCGAATTTCTGCTTCATCACGCAAACCACCTAAAGACATTCTTACATATTTACGTCCTAAAGCTTCTGCAACCGATTTACCTAACGAAGTTTTACCAACTCCTGGAGGTCCGTATAAACAGATAATTGGCGATTTCATATCTCCTCTTAGCTTTAAAACAGCCAAATGTTCAATGATTCTTTCTTTTACATCTTCTAATCCGAAGTGATCTCTATCTAAAACTTTTACAGCGTGTTTTAAATCAAATTTATCCTTCGAGAAAATTCCCCAAGGCAGTTCTAACAACAATTCTAAATAACTTCTTTGCACACCATAATCTGCAGCTTGCGGATTCATTCTTCGCAAACGTGCTAATTCTTTTTCAAAAGTATCACCAACTTCTTTGGTCCACTTTTTAGTTTTAGCTTGCACGCGCATTTCGTCTAATTCTTGATCATTAGAAACGCCACCCAATTCTTCTTGAATTGTTTTTAATTGCTGATTTAAATAATATTCACGTTGCTGTTGGTCTAAATCTTCGCGTGTTTTAGATTGAATATCATTTCTTAACTTTAATTTCTGAAGCTCTTTATTTAAACTTTTCAAAGTAAGTAAAGCACGTTCTTTTAGATTGTCTTTTTCTAAAATAACTTGTTTTTGCATCACTGTCAAATCCATATTTGATGCAATAAAATTGACCAAAAATGCATCTGAATGAATATTTTTAATTGCAAAAGAAGCTTCCGAAGGCAACATCGGGTTTTCTTTAATTACCTCTAAAGCTTGTTCTTTTATAGAATCTATAATGGCTTCAAACTCCTTTTTATCTTCCACAAATTTATCATCAACCGCTTCTTTTACGGTTGCTTTTAAATATGGTTCATCTTGAATAATTTCTTCAATTTCGAAACGTTTTTTTCCTTGGATAATGACAGTTGTATTCCCGTCAGGCATTTTTAAAACACGTAAAATTTGTGCTACAACACCGGTTGTATGAATATCTTTTAACGTTGGCTCTTCTTCATCTTCATTACGTTGCGCAACCACTCCAATAATTTTATCGCCTTTGTTTGCGTCTTTAATTAATTGAATCGATTTATCTCTACCCGCGGTAATAGGAATTACAACTCCTGGAAATAAAACTGTATTTCTTAACGGGAGAATTGGTAATGTTTTTGGAACGCTTTCTTTATTGATAATTTCTTCATCTTCGGGCGTCATTAAAGGAATTAATTCAGAATCTTCGTTCATAATATTTTGAAACGACAAACTGTCTAACTTTATAATTTTTGATTTGCTCATGTGCTGTATATGTGTCATTGTGACATTGATTTTCTTTACTAACAAAAACCAACATCAGTATTATAATTATAAAATACTGATAACTAAATGCTTAAAAACTAAACAGCAATTATCTATTATAAATAAGTCAATTGTTATGCCAAAGGAATTTAGTTAAAAGTATATCTTTTAAAATTCTAACTATAAAAAAATAGTATTTTTATTTTTGTAAACTGTAACAACTCAAAAACCATCTAGTCTTTAAAATAGTAACGTTTTATTGGAAACCAATCAACCACATATAACCAACCTTATAGAACGCTGTAAAAAGTTTGATAAAAACGCGCAGTTACTATTATACAAAGCCTATTACAGCGCTATGTATAATACTGCGCACAGAATTTTAAAAGATAGTTTTGAAGCGGAAGATATTATGCAAGAAGCCTTTTTAACTGCTTTTACAAAGTTAGCCTCCTATAAAGGTGAAGTTGCATTTGGAGCTTGGTTAAAACGAATTGTAATCAATAAAAGTTTAACTCAGTTAAAGAAAAACAATAGATACGAAGAAGTAAAAATGGAAGTAATACCAAATGATACTATTGATGATGAAGCTATTGATTATAAAGATTTAAACCCTAAAAAGGTTTTAAATACGTTGCAAAATTTAAAAGAAAATTACAGGGTTGTACTTACTTTAAATTTAATAGAAGGATATGATTATGAAGAAATTGCACAAATTTTAAAGTACACAAATGAGAATGTGAGAACCACAATTTCTAGAGCAAAGAAAAAATTAAAGCAAGTACTACTTGCAGAAAATACACAAATACAAGCGTATGGAAAATAAATTAGAGGATTTCTTTTCTGAAAATAAATTTGATTTCCAAGAGCCGAAATCAGGACATTTAGAACGTTTTGAAGGCAAACTAAATCAGCCAAAAAAGAATAGTAAAACTTCTTGGAAATGGTTAAGTGCAGCGGCATCAGTAGTTTTAGTTTTAGGCTTTTGGTTGGGCAGCAATCATCAAAAAAAACAAATGGATTTAGCCGATGTTTCTCCTAAAATGGAAGAAGTACAAAACTATTTTGTATCCACTATTCATCAAGAATTAAAAAATCTTGAAAAAAATAGAAATTTAGAAACAGAAATAATTATCGAAGAAGCTTTAGAGCGATTGGAAGAATTAGAAGACAATTATAAAACTTTTGTAAAAGAATTAAATATTGAAGGAAACTCAAGACAAATTATAAGTGAGATGATTCAAAATTACCAGCAACGTTTAGAAATTTTAGAAAACGTATTAATTCAACTTGAACAAATTAAAAATCCTAATCTAATAAAAGATGAAATATATCTATAAAATTACTCTGCTTTTTTTACTTTTCCCGCTAATTACCTCGGCTATTGTTGATGGTAAAAAGCAAGAAAAAAAGAAAATTATCAAAAAAGAATATGCTGTAAATGCAGATGCAAAAGTGTCTATTAATAATAAATATGGAAATTTAAACATCACCACTTGGGATAAAAACAGAGTAGAGATAGAAGTTACAATCACTGTAAAAGGTGATGATTTAGAAAGTGTTGAAGACAAACTTGCATCCATTGATATTCAATTTGATGCTTCTTCTAACTTTGTTTCCGCTAAGACTAACTTTGAAAAAGAAGAAAAAAGCTGGTCTTTCTGGAAAAAAAGCAGCAATATTACGTATCAAATTAATTACGTCATAAAAATGCCAAAATCTAATTCTGTAAATTTAGACAATGATTATGGAAGTATTTATTTAGATTATTTATCAGGAAACGCTTCTATCAACTGCGATTATGGTAAAGTTTCGGTAGGTGAATTAACTGGAGATTATACTACTATTAATTTAGATTACTGCAATTCATCCACCATTGGTGCTATAAAAACTGGCAATATAAATGTTGATTATTCTAAAATTAGTATTGATAAAGCAGGAGATTTAAAAGTAAATGCCGATTATTCAACTTTAAAACTTGGAACCGTTGGTAACATCAACTTTAAAGCAGATTATGGATCCATAAGTATTGAGGAAGCTGATGATGTGAATGGAAATTCTGATTATGTAAGTATGAGCTTTGGTACTATCAGAAGAAATTTAATTATTGATACAGATTACGGATCTATTTCTGTAAAAAAAGTAACAAAAGGTTTTGAACAAGTAACAATTGATGCAGAATATGCAGATATTAAAATAGGCGTTGAAAGTGATGCTGTGTTCGATTTTGAAGTAGATTTGCAATATGCTAGTTTTAAAGGCGAGAATGATAAAATGGAATTTTATCAAAAAACATCAAAAGCAACAAAAAGTTATTATAGAGGTAAATTTGGAAAAGGAAACTCTAATTCTAAACTAAAAATTAGATCTCAATATGGTGGAGTTTCCATCACAGAATATTAATTAAAATCAATCAAAAAACAATAAAATCATGTTTAAAAAAATCGTTTTAACTGTACTTATTTTAACTGTATCAATAACTGCTAATGCACAAGATTGGTCTGGAAGTAGTAAAAAAATAAAAGGTAACGGAAAAGTAGTAACTGTAAATAGAACAACTTCTAGTTTTGATGGCATTGCTGTTGGTGGTTCTTTTGATGTTTTGTTGGTAAAAGGCAAAGAAGGTAAAATTACTATTGAAGGCGAAGAAAACATTATCCCTTTTATAGAAACGGAAATTGAAGGAGATCTTTTGCATATACAATTTAAGAAAAACACAAATATTAACACAACCAAAAAACTTTTAGTTACTGTTTATTTTGAAAATATAGAAAAAGTTTCGCTAGCTGGTTCTGGAAACATTCGTAGTACTGAAATTATAAAAAGTAGAGATTTTGCTGTTGCTTTAGGCGGTTCTGGAAACATTACTTTAAAAGTTGATGCCAATGAAATTAGCTCAAATATTGGTGGTTCTGGAAACATCGAATTAACTGGCACTGCAAAAGAGTTAACTTGTTCTATTGCTGGTTCTGGTAGTATAAAAGCCTACAATTTAAATACGGATATTTTAAACGCAAATATTGCTGGTTCTGGTAGTGTAAACGCTAGTGTTAAAAGCAAAATTAAAGCAAAAATAGTAGGTTCTGGTAGCGTTTATTATAAAGGAAATCCTTTAGATATTGATACTAAATCTGTGGGTTCTGGTAGTGTTATAGAAAGAAATTAAAGTACAAACAATTTTGCTGAAATAAAACTTTTAAAAAGCTGTAAAATGTAAATCATTTTGCGGCTTTTTCACTTTAAACAGAAAAAAGTATAACTTAGCTATCATTTTATAGAAAAAAATAAAGCAAACTCTTTTTCTATTATTTGTGCTTTAAAGATTTTCTTTCTTTGGATAAAAAACAAGTGCGCTAAAGCCTGAGTATATAATTATTTTCAACAATGAAATCATAACAAAAGAACAACTTGAAGTTTCTGTAAAAAATGGTACTATAACTTCTATGGTAAAGGCGCAACTAAAAAAGTACATAGTCTATTTGCGAAAAACCTGGAATAAATAGGCACAAATTCTATTCCTAAAACTTTGTAATTGACAAAAAAGGAGTAATTATAAATCGTTCTGTTGGCAGTTAGGAAGAAAATAATAGCAAATTAGCATCTAGAATAAAGAAGATATTGAATAAATAATTATTAGTAAAAATTATTCCTACAAAATTATGAATATAGAAGAAATTCGATCACTTTTTCCGGTTACCAAAGAAGCAATTTATTTGAATAGCGCATCACAATCACCACTTAATATTTTGGTTTATAATAGACTTCAAAATTGTTTGAAAACAGAATTACAACTTCTTGGTAAAAAAAGTTTTAATCGTGATAATATTCGTGTTCCACTTTCAAAATTATTAGGTGGTTCTGCGGATGAGTATGCTTTGACAACAAGCACTGGCGTTGGTATAGGAATCGTAGCACAAGGATTAAAATTTAAAAAAGGAGACAATATTATAATTCCTGAAAACGAACATTGGAACACAACATACCCTTGGTTACATTTAGAAAAAGAAGGTGTTGAAATTAGGTTTGCAAAAGTAAATAAAGATGAAAGTTTTGAACCATCAGCCATAAAAAAACTAATTGATAAAAACACGAAAGTTGTGGCTATGGCGGCTGTAAGATATAATAGCGGTTTTAGACCAAATTTAACGGCAATTGCAAAAATTGCACACGAAAATGATGCTTTATTTATTGTAGATGCAGCGCAAGCCGCTGGTATGATTCCTATTGATGTTGATAAAGATGAAATTGATGTGCTTTCTGGTTGTGGTTTTAAATGGCTTTTAGGGCTGCACGGAACAGGATTTTTATATGTTAGTAAAAGAGTTATAAAAATAATTAATCCTGTTTTACCAGGAATGTACGCGGCAGAAAGAATGCACGACCAACTTTCTTTTTATAAAGATTCTAGAAAATTTGAAACTGGTACAATTGCTTATCCCCTATTTGATGCTTGGTCTGCAGGATTAGAATTGCTACTTAAAATAGGAGTTGAAAATATTTACAAAAAAGCGATCGAAAACACGGATGTTATTATTGAGGGACTTAAAAATAAAGGATATCAAATTATATCACCCATTAAAAGGATAGAAGATCGAAGTGCCATTATTCATTTTAAATCCGATTCTCTAGAAACTACTAAAATGCTTTATCAAAAGCTTATTACTAAAAATGTTCTGGTTACATTGCAGGGTGAAAACATCAGAGTTAGTCCTAATTTTTTTACTTCAAAAAGGGAAATTAAACTATTCTTAAATTTAATTTAAGTTGTTTATTAGTTTTAAAAAGAGATCTTGGCTAAAGAATTCTAAAAAATATATTACGGAACTAGATTCAATTTAAAGAATGAAAACATCAATTTTACATCAAACATTATTTAAAGAAATAATATGCAAGTAATTTTAGGAGCAAACGGAATAATTGGTGAGGAATTGGCAAAAGAATTAAACGCTAATTACACAACTGAAATTAAGTTAGTTGGACGAAATCCTAAAAAAGTGAATACGAATGATGTTTTATTTAAAGCTGACTTGCTAAATTTAGAGGAAGTTTTTAAAGCTATTGAAAACGCTGAAATTGCATATTTAACCGTTGGCCTTGCTTATAAATCTGATGTTTGGTTAACAGATTGGTCAATAATTATGAACAATGTAATAACTGCTTGTAAGGCCAATAACTGCAAACTTGTTTACTTTGATAATACGTATGCATATGCTCAAGATAGCAAAATTCAGTTAGAAAATACTCCTTTAAAATCCGAAGGAAAAAAAGGAAAAGCGAAAAAATTAGCAGCAGAACTTTTATTAGCAGCCATTAAACAACAAGAAATTAATGCTGTTATTTGTAGAGCACCCGAATTTTATGGTCCTGGAAAAACAAAAGGACTTACAAATTCCCTTATTTTTGAAAACCTAAAAATTGATAAAAAGCCAAAAGTTTTTTTAAGCGACTCTGTATTAAGAACGCTTATTTATACACCTGATGCGAGTAAAGCAATGGCACTTATTGGCAATACAACAGATGCTTACGGACAAACTTGGCATCTTCCTTGTGATGACAACCGACTAACTTACAAAGGCATAATCGCTGAAATTTCTACCCAGTTAGGCAGAAAAATAAAGTATACTGTATTAAATTCATTGGTATTAAAAATAGTCTCTTTTTTTAATGAAAACATAAAGGAAACGCAAGAATTACTTCCTAGATATGCTATTGATAATATCTTTGATTCTAGTAAGTTTAAGAAAAAATTTCCGAGTTTTAGAGTAACTACTTACCCTGAAGGAATTAAGAGTGTTCTTGATGATTATCAAATAAAATAAGTGTAAATATTCAATAATTATTTTTTAAAATATGCTGAATTTTTACAAAATTATTACATTTAAACTTTATTTATCCGTAGAAATTATAACAAATATTTAGTTTTATTTTTAGTTTCTTTTCAACATAAAAAATATAATTTCGCTTAGCATCACAATTTTATATCAACATGGATCTAACATCCAATTAAAAAAAAATAAAATGAAGTTAATAGAAATTAAAATATACGAAACGATAATCTCAATCGTACTATTTTTTATAATTAAAATTATCATCATTAAATTAATTGATAGAACTGTACTAAAAAGTTTATTGCATAAAACACGAGGAAAAATTATCAAAAAAGTTTTTAAAGTAGTTCTAATAACTATTATTTTAATTTTTATTTTATCGGTTTGGGGTGTAGATCAATCAGAATTATTTATGTTTATGGCTTCTGTGCTAACCGTTATTGGTATTGCATTGTTTGCCCAATGGTCTCATTTATCAAATCTTACCTCTGGTATGATTATCTTTTTTAATCATTCTGCAAAACTAGACGACACCATTCAAATTATAGACAAAGACTACAATATAGAAGGTAGAATAAGTGATATAGGTCTTTTTTTTGTAAAAATAAAAACTATTGAAAACGAAGAAGTAACGTTGCCTAACAACGTTTTTTTACAAAAAATGATAAAAAAGAAAATAAGCTAGTTTTAAAATAGTTTAAAATCTAACGTCGTAAGAAACACCTAAAGATGTGTATAAAAAATATTCTCCTTTAGAAAATGGTTTTTCTTCTCTAAAAGCGCTGGCATTAAAGCCCCAAGCATTTTTTTTATTTTTAGAGGAAAAGAAATATCCGAATACTATTTTTTGAGAACCTAAATCAAAAATTTCTTTCCCTGTAAAACCAGGAATAAATCGATCTAACGTTGGCGCGGCTCCAAAACCAGCTTCAATAGCAAAATAATTTTCTGCATCGCTTCTATATTTTCTATAAATAAGGGCTGCAGATTTACTGGTACCAGGAAAACCTGGAGTTACATATCCTCTAAAAGCCCAATAACTGTTACCTGTGTACCAAGCTAAAGAACCTGTATAAATAGTAGTTTCTGTTGAAAACTTTAGCCATCTAAAACCTAAGGAAGCTTCAAAACTTTTTGGTAATGATTTAAAAAGCTCAAATCCGTATCGCTGTGTAGGATTGTATGGACTGTTAGAAAAACCACCACTCACATACGCGTACAAACCTTCTGCTATTCTTGGATATAAATCTACTTCAAATTGATAATTATCTGTTTGAAACCTATTTAAATAATTCATTTTAGCAATAACACTTCCGTATTTTGTTTGTCTAGAATAACTTAATGTACTAAAGTATGCGTTAGACCAACCATTATTACCTTTATAAACATCGTAATAATCTGTAGAAAAACTTATTCCTATTCTATTAAAACTTAATTGGTTTTCTATAGAATTTTGATAGTTTAAAACCTCTTCGTTATTTGGATGTAATTTTACAGCTTCCTTCATTGTAGAAAGGGCTTCTTGACTTTTGCCAGAATTTAATTCTGATTTTGCTTTTAGCTGTAGTAAATCTGCATCATTATTAAAAATATTTAGTGCCTTTAAAGATAATGCTAAGGCATTGTAATATTTTTCTGCATAAACTTCGTTTTTGATATACGCAATCCAATCTGTTTTTCTGTTTGCATCTTTGGCTAAAACATATTTAAACTCTTTTCTTGCCTCGTTATAATTTCCATCCCAAGAATAGGTGCTTGCTAAAAATGAACGGATATCTAAATAATCTGGATATTTAGTTAAAATAAACTTTAAAGAATCTTGTGCTTGAGCACGTTTGCCATTAAAAGCTAAATCTCTGGCAACTTCAAAAGCGGTATCTGGGTTTGCGTTAAAGACTTTTTCTTGTGCAAAAAATTGATTGGTATAAAAAGTTAATACCATCAAAATTGCAACTTGTTTTATTTTTACCTTCATTATTTTAATGCTTTTTTAAACGTAAGATATTCTTCATTTTTAGGCTGCTTTAAAAGAATACTATCCAATATTTTAGTTGCTTTTGTTATATTATTCATCGTTTTATATGCTCTCGCCATTTTAAAAGCAACATCATCATTTTTAATTTTATTTTTTACAGCCTGTTCTACAATTACTTTAGATTTATCATTTTGTGAAGACCACCAGTACATGTCTAAAAGAGCTAAATAAATATCATCATAATATGGCGATCGTTTTAAAGCACTTAAAAGTTCTTTCTCAGATTCGTCATACTTAGCATCCCAAGCAAAAGTTCTACCTTTTAAGATTCTTACATCTACATAATTGGGCGATTCTTTTAAAATATAATTACAAATTAATCTCGCCGTTTCTCTTTCGTTGTTAAATGCCTTTTCTCTTGCCAGCAAAAACTGTTGATCTGGAGTTAAGTTGGCTATTAATTCTTTTAATTTAGAAATTTCTTCGGGTGTAAACTTAATTTGCGCTACAACTGCGGCATCTCTATTTTTAGGGTAAATTTTATCATTTTTAGTAACATAAGCGTTCAAACTTTTAAACTCGTTAAAAAACCCTGTAATTTCTTCTAAAGTCTTATCATCAGAAATTTTATACGTATTAAGGTCTTCTTTTATTTTAAAAAGTATCCCATCCGAATACATATATTCTTTGTACACAAAATCGTTTATACTACCTTTATAGCGCATTAATGGTATTTTATGAATATTTCTGAATGCTTTTGAGGTATCAATACCTTCGCCAATCCAAGCCGTTTCTTTTGGCAAACTAACATTATAATTCTTACTCAAAAAAGCTAACATTGTTGGCGTAAAATCAAAATGAGAATTGATAGATTTCATTTTTGCTGGCTTTTTTAACATAGGACTGTAAATGAAAAAAGGAACATTAAATCTACATAATTTATCTTTTTGGGCAATAGGAATTAATCGATGATCACCGGTAATTATAAAAATAGTATTGTTATATTCAGGTCGTTTTTTATACGCTTCCATAAACATTTTAATACTTGCATCCGCATATAAAATACTTGCAAAAATATCCTTATTAATGGTTACATCTCTTGCTGTAGCTTTTATTTTTTCTGATGCGTTTAGAACGCTATCTACTTTTATTAAATACTCTTTTTTAAGCGGAAAATCAAAAGGTTCGTGGATGGTTAATGTTGCTATTAAATCGAGCCTTGGTGTTTTAATTTCATCTAAAGTAGCTAAGGTTTTTGTAAAAATTTCAAAGTCGGAATATCCCCATGAAAAACCATTTGATCCGTTAATCGATTTAGGAAAAGAAGATTCATCATATTTATTTTCATCAATAATATTTTCTACTCCGTTGTATTCTAAAAAGTTTATTTTCTTGTCAAAACTAGATTGATCACCAGAAAAGAAAGAGGTTGAATATCCGTTATTTTTTAAAATACTAAATAATGAAATATGTGTTGGCGTTTCTTCTATTTCTAAAAATCCTTTTTCGCCAAAAGGTAAAGAACCAAATAAAGACGGAAGTGCCCCAAATGTTCTACCAGTATTGCTTAAAAAATTATCCCAATAAAGCGACTTCGGTATTAGAGAGTTTAAATAAGGGGTAAAACCACTATAATTTCTTTCACCAACAAACTCAGATCCTAAACCTTCAACTAAGATTACAACTATATTTGGTTTTTCTGTTCCTGTATTAAATAATGGACCTAAAACGTCTGGTATTGCTTCGGATGGTTTTAAAAACGGATATTCGTTATTCCCATCCATTTTCATCGCTTTAACTTCCGTTTTTTCTAACTGAAACTGAATAATGTCCGTAGTAAAATAATATAATTTATTTTGATATATAACATCAGAAAAACCTGGTAAAGCAAACTTTACAATGATAACCGCAAGCGTTGCACCCATAAATATTCTACCCGAATATTTAAAAAATATCGATTTTCTAAGAAAAAAACAGCTCGCTAAAAATAATAAAGGAAAAATTAAAAAAGGTAAAAAAGAAATGATAGATGTACTTTCTGATGCTGTTACCGTTATGTAAATATCATTTAAAGAGTAGCCTAATAAATCTGCTCCTAGATTTAATAAAGTTGTTAAGCTATATTTTGTTAACGTAAACTCAATAATAACTAAAAGAACAAAAAAGACTTTTATAATTGTTCTTGGTAATTTTTTCTTCTTTTTTGCTATTAAATAGTAAACTGGAAAAAAAATGATAAAAATAAAGAGTACTGTAAAAAAGTGATTTAAAAACTTTAAACCTATATATTTAGGTATGTTTTCGATTTCTTTTCCACTTAAAAGGGTTGCGCTTAATTCATATAAACTTATCAACCAAAAAGTTAACATTAAAGAAAAACAGATTAACACATATCTACTAATCTTCTTATTCATTTTATTATTATAATTTTTCATTTTAAATTAGGGGTAAAATTATTATTATTTCTTTTATTCTATTTTAAGTATTGTTTTGATTATTCTGTTTTTGATAAACCTTTTCTTACCATGACTCCCCATTTTTTATTTTTATTAAAATAGTAATCATAATTACCTCTTATAGCTGCATATAAGACAAGAGGATGTAATATTAAAGGTTCTAAAAATACGGTTAAAACGAGTTTAATACCAATTCCTTTTTTCTCGTATTGATGATAAGTAAATTCTTCTGTAAAAATAGCTACAAAAGAAAACAGTAATGAAAAAAGATACGCAAGTAAAAAAAGACCAACTACAAAGCTCCAACTTAGTTCTTGATAAAAATAAAGAAAAATAAAATAAAGCATGCCTGTAACTTCTATCAACGGCGCCATTCTTTCAAAAATAAACCAATACGGAAAACTCAATAAACCTAGAATTCTATACTTTGGGTTTAGCGCTATTTTTCTGTGCATTTTAAGCGTTTCTATGGTTCCTCTTGTCCATCTATTTCTTTGTGAAATAATGATTTTTCTGTTATCGGGTGCTTCCGTCCAACATAACGGATCAGGTATGTAAGCTACCTTATATTTTAGATTCTGTTCTTCCATATATTTCCTCATTCTAACAATGATTTCCATATCCTCTCCAACCGTTTTTGTGTCATAACCACCAACTTGTATGGCTATTTCCTTATCAAACAAACCAAAAGCACCAGAAATTACAAGCAATCCATTTAATCTAGCCCAAGCCATTCTGCCTAATAAAAAAGACCTCAAGTATTCTAGTATCTGTGCTCTTTCTAACCATTTATCCGGAAAATTTACTTGTAATAATTTCCCGTTTTCAATTTTACAAGAATTCGCAATTCTAATAACTCCGCCAGAGGCTATTACTTTTCTATCGGTATATTCTAAAAACGGTTTTACCATTCGCTGCAAAGAATCTTCTAGTAACAAACAATCAACGTCTATACAAGCAATATATCTACTTTGACTAATGTTTATGCCACAATTTAAGGCATCGGCCTTGCCGCCATTTTCTTTGTCAACTACTATTAATTTATCAAAAGCAGGGTTTTTAGATTTAAAAACTCCTGCTCTTAAATCTTGAGTGGGCACTTTATAATCGATTAAATATTCTACTCTTTCTAAGTCATAGGCTATTATAAGTTTTTCTAAACTATCATCTTTGCTGCCATCGTTAACAATAATAACATCGTAATTTACATAATGTGTAGACAAAAGAGACCTTACATTTTCAACAATGTTTAGACTTTCATTGTAAGCAGGTGCAATAATAGAAATAGATGGAGCGATTCTTGAACTAATTAAATCTTTATGATTTACAAAGCTATTTTTTTTTAAATATCTTTTGGTTTCTTTTGATGATAAAAAAGCCAATATGATATAAGACCCAACGATTAACACTGTAAATAGCAAGAAAAAATAATGAAACCCTACTAAAATACTTCTTACAATATGATTATAATCCATGGCTATAATCTAAAAAGTGAATTATTTTATTATAAGAATCGTCATCCGCGGTTTTCTCTAATTTGTCGTATATATTTTTATTAATGGCTTTTAGAATTCTAAGCGATTTATGCTTAATCTCAAAATTAGTGCTACTTATATGATCAATAACAAAAACACTGTCGTTTTCTGTTGCCGTTTTTTCTAGTAAATCAAAAAACGCTAATTTTTCTTTTAATGTAAGTGTATCAAATTTATTTTTAAGAATTTCTTTAGCTTCTGCAACTTCAAAATGTGTTAATACTTCTGTTGCCTTTAGCCTAACATCTAAATTTTCATCGGTTAATTTTTCTAAAAGTATCTCTTTTGTTTCTAATCTATTATACAATTTTACAATGGTTAACATAAATATTACAACATAATCGTTTTCTGATTTCAACCATTTAGTGATGTCTAAGATTTCATTGTTATCAATTTTTTCTATTTTACGTAGTAATTGAATTTGATCCCATTCTGACAGAGGAAGCTCTAAGTCATCCAAAAAATTTAACCCTTCATATCCAAACAATTCTATAAAATACAAATGCGCTTCTCTACGAACCTCTTCTCTTGGATGGTTAATGTATTTAGTAATATGATTTTGTGCTTTTTTTACTCTAAACTGCCTAATATCTCTAATACCAAGCGCTACAATATGCCATTTTTTACTTCTTAATTTTTTGTAGGCAAACTTTAACAAACCAATTTCATCATACAATTTACGCATTATGCCAATCATATTACCAGAAATTTCATTGGTTAATTTTATAAAAGTTTTAATAATTATTTTTCTTTTATACTTGCTAGATAATCCTTTTTTAAAGTGTCTAATAATTCTAATTTGACTTTTACTTAGCGCTGTTGCTTCTTCTTCTGAGTACAGAAATTCAATTAACAGCTTTTCTATAATATTGGTATATTTTATATTCCTGCTTTTTTTAACTCTTATATCATTTCTTAAAACTTTAAGATAAAAAATTAGAATTACGATTACAAAAGAGAGCAATACTACAAGTGTCCAAATTATATTTTCTATCAGGGGGAGTTTCATCTGCATACGAATTTTAAAACTATTTAGAGAAACATTCTTCGAACTCTAATAGACAGTTCATTAGGACTTAAAGGTTTACTCATAAAATCATTAGCTCCTAAATTAAAAGCATTTAAAACCATTTCTTCTTGACCCGATGAAGAAAAGACTAAAATTGGTATTTTACTTTTAAGCTTGTTTCTAACATGACTAATAACCTCTAGACCACTAACATAATCCATCATTACATCTGTTAAAATTAAATCAGGATTTTCAGCTTCTATTAACTCAATAGCTTCCATTCCGTTTTTAGCCATTAATAGCTCATATCCATCTTTTTCTAAACGGAATTTTAACAAAAGCGATAAAACAGAATTATCTTCTGCTAAAACAATTTTCTTTTTTTCAATCATAATAATTTAAGGAGTAAATATTTTTTTAAAAAAAATACCTTTTATTATTTCAAATTTAATAAAAATATCAAACAAAAGGTAACTTCAAGTTTTTATTTATCTTTACAAAAATTTTAAATATAATATTATTCCCCTAATTTACTAAAAAATATGGATATTCAAAAAGTTTTAATTAGCAACGTTGTTGATTTATCTTCATTAAAAGAATACTTTGCTTCGGATAAAGATTCATTAATTCAACTTATTGGTGTTTATTTATCTGATACTGCTCCTAGAATTGATATTTTAGAAGAAAGTTTAACTAAAGTTGATTATGTTTCTGTAAAATCTATTTGCCATTTTTTAAAATCTTCTCTAGGTTTAATGGGTGTTAGATGTTTAGACGAAATTGCGACACTAGAAAAACTAGCACAAAACAATGAACCAGAAGACGTTATAAAAGAAAGATTAAATTATGTACTCCCTATTTGTAGAGAAAGTATTATTGAATATAGATTGATTTTAGATGGTTTAGAAGAACTTTAATTTTCTAAATTTGCCAAATGATTAAAGACCTACAACTTCGTGTAAATTTAATAGAAGAACTTACAGAAAACATACTTTTGTACAAAGCTTCTAAACAACTTAGTGTTGATGCCGCAGAAATTTCTGCTGTAAAAGTTCTAAGAAAATCTATTGATGCACGTAAAAAAGAAATCATCTTTAATTATAAAGTAGCAGTTTATATAAACGAGCAAATACCAGAAAAATCTGATTATATTTTTGATTACAAAGATGTTTCTAAAGCCAAAGAAGTTCATATTATTGGTTTTGGCCCAGCTGGTATGTATGCCGCTTTGCGATGTATCGAATTAGGTTACAAACCAATCGTTTTAGAAAGAGGTAAAAATGTTCAAAATCGTAGAAGAGATATAAAAGCAATAAATCGAGATCACATTGTTCATGAAGATTCTAATTATTGTTTTGGTGAAGGCGGTGCTGGAACGTATTCTGATGGAAAACTCTACACCAGAAGTTTAAAGCGTGGTGATGTGCGACGTATTTTTGAAAACCTAGTTTTTCATGGTGCAACAGAACAAATTTTAATAGATGCGCATCCTCATATTGGTACTAATAAATTACCAAAAATAATTGAAAACATTCGTGAAAACATTTTAAAATTTGGTGGCGAAATTCATTTTGAAACAAGGGTAGTAGATTTTATAATTAAAAAGAATAAATTACAAGCAATTCAGCTTCATAACGGAACAGAAATGGCTGTAAATTCAGTTATTTTAGCAACAGGTCATTCTGCTAGAGATATTTACGAACTGTTACATAAAAAGAAAATTGCGCTAAAAGCAAAATCTTTTGCAATGGGCGTTCGTGTAGAACATCCGCAGGAAATTATAGATCAAATTCAATACCATTGTTCTGGTGAAAGAGATGAATTATTACCAGCCGCAGCCTATAGTTTAGTGCAACAAGTACAAAATAGAGGCGTATATTCTTTTTGCATGTGTCCTGGAGGGTTTATCGTCCCTGCTGCAACGGCAAGTGGCGAAGTGGTGGTAAACGGTATGTCTCCTTCTAAAAGAAATAATAAATTTGCCAACTCGGGTATTGTTGTTGAATTAGACATTGACAAAGATTTTAAAAAATACGAAAAATTTGGTGCTTTAAAAGGATTAGAATTTCAAAAAGATTTAGAAAGAATTTCTTTTTTAGCTGGCGGAAGAACGCAAGCTGCACCAGCCCAAAGATTGGTAGATTTTGTTGATGGTAAAATTTCATCAGATTTAAATGATTGTTCTTATCAACCAGGCTTAATTTCTGCTCCGCTTCATTCTTTATTACCAAAAATAATAGGTGGCAGATTGCGAAAAGGTTTTGCTGCATTTGGTCAAAAAATGCATGGATATTATACAAACGAAGCAAATATTATTGGTGTAGAATCTAGAACTTCGTCCCCAATCAACATCCCAAGAAAAGAAAATTTAGAACATCCAGAAATTGAAGGATTATTTCCTTGTGGAGAAGGCGGTGGTTATGCTGGTGGTATTGTTTCTGCAGCAATGGATGGAGAACGTTGTGCTGAGGCTGCAATTGCAAGCTTATAAATATTTATTGATACTTTGGATGTTAAGTCAAAAACTATAACTAATTTTACGGCCATTTAATTTACATACATGAAAACTACCATTGGTAGAAGTGATAAAGCTGATTTTCCTGAGTTACATCTACTAGATATTGATATTAAAATAGATTCTGGTGCATACACTTCGTCTATACATTGCTCTAATATTGAAGAAATTGAGATTAACGGTGAAAGTTTAATTAGGTTTACATTATTAGACCCAGAACATGATTTTTACAATAATAAAGAATTTTCAACTAAAAACTATTCATCAAAAATGGTAAAAAGTTCTAATGGAATTTCAGTAGAAAGGTTTTTAGTACAAACCGAAATTATAATTTTCAATGAAACCTTCCCTATTCACTTAACATTAAGCGAGCGTAAAGACATGACTTTCCCTATACTTTTAGGTAGAAAGTTTTTAAATAAAAAATTTGTGATAGATACTGCGAAGAAGAATCTATCCTTTAAATTAAAAAATATAAAATAAATGAGAATTGTAATTTTATCTAGAAATCCGAAACTGTATTCAACAAGAAGATTGGTGGAAGCTGCAATAAAAAGAAAACATGAAGTTTTTGTTGTAGACCATTTAAAATGCAATATCGAAATTGAAAAAAAATCTCCAAAAATATTTTATAAAGGAGAATATATTACAAATATAGATGCCATCATTCCAAGAATAGGAGCTTCTGTAACCTTTTATGGTACTGCCGTTATTAGACAATTTGAAATGATGAAAGTTTTTACTGCGGTTAGCTCTCAAGCATTGGTTAGATCTAGAGACAAATTAAGCAGTTTACAAATATTGGCAAGAGCTGGTGTTGGTTTGCCTAAAACTGTTTTTACAAATTACACAAAAGATGTAGAACATGTTGTAGATTCTGTTGGTGGTGCACCTTTAGTTTTAAAACTATTAGAAGGTACGCAAGGTTTAGGGGTTGTCTTGGCAGAAACAAAAAATGCAGCTACTTCTGTTTTAGAAGCATTTAATGGTTTAGGAGCTAGAGTAATTGCACAAGAATTTATTAAAGAAGCTGGCGGCGCAGATATTAGAGCTTTTGTAGTAGATGGTAAAGTTGTTGGAGCAATGAAACGTCAAGGAAAAGAAGGTGAATTTCGTTCTAATTTACATAGAGGCGGAAACGCAACGATCATAGAGTTAACCGACGATGAAGAAAGAACTGCTTTAAAAGCAACCAAAGCGATGGGCTTAGGAGTTGCTGGCGTAGATATGTTACAATCTTCTAAAGGACCATTGGTTTTAGAAGTAAACTCTTCTCCTGGTCTAGAAGGTATTGAGGTTGCAACTGGTAAAAATATTGCAAAAGAAATTATTAGATACTTAGAAATCCATGTCGAATAAACCTTTAATTATTTTAGGTCAAAATATTCCAGAAGGAAAACGTACCGTTTTAGATATAGAAGTTGCTAAATTACACACAAGAACAACAGTAAAAGTTCCTGTAATCATTGAGCGTTCTAAAATTGAAGGACCTGTAATTTTATTGCTCGCAGGTGTTCATGGTGACGAAATAAACGGTGTTAGTATTATAAGAGAAATCATAGATCAAAAACTAAACGTACCCAAAAAAGGAACAATTATTTGTATTCCTGTATTTAATATTTTTGGCTATTTAATTCAGACAAGAGAGTTTCCTGATGGACGCGATTTAAACAGAATGTTTCCGGGTACTTTAAACGGCTCTTTAGCAAGCCAATTTGCGCATCAATTTACCCAAGAAATTGCACCTTTTGTAGATTATGTTATTGATTATCACACTGGTGGCGGCGAACGAGATAATATTACACAAATAAGATTAGATAGTGTTGAAGAAAAAACTTTAGAATTAGCTAACGTCTTTAACCCTCCTTTTGTGGTTCACTCTAGTTATATAGCAAAGTCTTTACGTGAATCTCTCAAAAAAATGGGTAAAACGGTGTTACTGTTCGAAGGCGGAAAATCTAAAAATTTAGATCCTGTTGTGATTCATCACGGAATAAGAGGCACCAAAAATGTATTAATCCACTTAGGTTTTATAGACGGTGAAGTTTCTCTTGCTTTGAAACCAACCTTCATTAAAAAAGCAAAATGGTTACGTTCTAATCATTCGGGAATGTTTAAAATTTTAGTCGAAAACGGAACGCACGTTAAAAAGAAAGATATTCTAGGTGTAATTCAAGATCCTTTTGGCGAATTTAAGAAAAATATTTATGCTCCTTTTGATTGTCATATTTTCTGTATTAATAAAACCCCGATTGTAAATAAAGGAGAAGCGTTGTTTCATGTAAGTATTGAGGAGTAGATTCGTTTTGTTTTTCATATTTTTAATCGATACTAAATTTTAAAAAATATACGCATCTTTAATCTATTTCCATCAGAAAAAATTAAGAACGTATATTTTTAAAAGACACCTAATAATGTCAAAAAAAACAAAAACAGATTCAGAATTACAAGGCCTTACCCATCTAATTGTAGATGCAACAATTGGTGTAACAGATTTAGTAGAAGAAATACATAAACAAGTTGTGCATCCACCTTTTTTACCATCAACAAGTATTCAAAAACTAATTAGTAAAATTGCCGGTTTTACTTTTAATAATATTAGATGGAGCACTAAATTAATAGGTAATTCTATTTCTAAAATTTTAGAATATGTTACGCCAGCAATTAGTAATATAAAATCTTCGGATAAAAAAGAAGTACTACTTTCTGTTTTAAACGGCGTAATTGGTGATTATTTAGAGGAAAAAGAAAACCCTTTAAAGATTGAAATGCAATTTCGATTCCAATCAAAAGCAATTGAAATTAATGCTGAAAGTTTAAAAGAAACGTATCCGAAAATTAATGGCAAAATTCTTTTAATGATTCATGGTTCTTGTATGAGTGATATTCAATGGACTCGTAAAAATCATAATCACGGAGAAATTTTATCCGAAGAATTAGAGAAAACACCCATTTACTTAAATTATAATAGTGGAAAACATATTTCTATCAACGGAAAAGACTTAAATAAAAACATTCAAAAATTAGTTGAAAACTGGCCAGTTCCTGTCGAAGAAATTGTAATTATTGCGCACAGTATGGGTGGATTACTAACTAGAAGTGCGCTTTATTATGCAGACCAAAATCAAAATAATTGGACAAAGCACCTTAAAAAAGTCGCTTTTTTAGGAACTCCGCATCATGGATCTCATATTGAGCGTATTGGAAATTATGTAGATCTTATTTTGGAATCTGTACCGTATTTAAAACCTTTTGCAAGATTAGGAAAAATTAGAAGTGCTGGTGTAACAGATTTAAGATACGGAAATCTTGTTGATGAAGATTGGCAAAACAACGGTCGATTTGAAAGAAAAGGAGATCAAAGACAACACATTCAGTTAGCAAAAAATATTGATTTTTATGCTGTTGCAGCAATAATTGGTAAAGAAACAGCAGGTTCTGCTAAAATTTTAGGAGATAGCTTAGTGGATGTAAAAAGCGCCTTAGGTCAACATAAAAAAACTGAAAAAAATCTTGATTTCAAATTAGAAAACACCTTGATTGTTTATGAAAATAATCACCTGGATTTATTGAGTAATCTTGAGATAACAGAAAAATTAAAAATTTGGTTAGTTTAGAAAATTTTGATTTACCTTTTTTCTAAGAGAACAAAAATACTTTTTTTTTAAAAAAATTGTTTTATAATTAAAATACTAGATGCTTACATAACAAAGTAGTTTGTTTTTTTAAATTTGCCTATGCTCTTAAAATCCTATAAAAAAACCTTCTTTTTAAATCCTTCAAAAAACTTACATTTGCAACATGCGAATAGATATTATTTCAGTAGCGCCCAATTTATTAGAAAGTCCGTTTAATCATTCTATCATAAAACGTGCGCAAGACAAAGGTTTGGCAGAAATTGTAATTCACGATTTACGAAAATTTGGTTTAGGCAACTACAAACAAATTGATGATACTCAATTTGGCGGTGGCGCAGGCATGGTTTTAATGATAGAACCAATTTCTAATTGTATCAAACAATTGCTCGCAGAAAGAGAGTATGACGAAGTTATTTACATGACTCCGGATGCAAAAACGTTGAATCAATCTACCGCAAATACGCTTTCTTTAAAAGAAAACATCCTTATTTTAACAGGACATTATAAAGGTGTAGATCAAAGAATTCGTGATAAATATATTACCAAAGAAATTTCTATTGGCGATTATGTTTTAACAGGTGGCGAATTGGCAGCAGCAGTTTTAGTAGATGCTGTTGTGCGTTTAATTCCGGGTGTTATTGGCGATGAACAATCTGCCTTAACAGATTCTTTTCAAGATAATTTATTATCACCGCCAGTTTATACGAGACCTGCAGAATTTGATGGCATGAAAGTTCCTGCAATATTATTATCTGGTAATTTTCCTAAAATTGATGATTGGCGCAGCGATCAAGCATACAAAAGAACACAACAAATTAGACCTGATTTATTAGATGACTAAATTTCATTAGTTTTTAAAACCTGTGAAGTTTTATAAAATAAAAACCTTTGAATAAAATAAAATCTTTCTTACAAAACAATATAGCCATTTCTTGGGTTTTAGGATTTCAACTTTTTCGTTTGATTTTACTTCCATTTATGGGATTAATGCCACAAGACGCCTATTATTATTTATACGGTCAAAATTTATCTTTATCTTATTTTGATCATCCAGGAATGATTGGTTATATTTTAAGAATCTTTACAGAAATTTTTGGGCAATCTATCTTCATCATAAAATTTGCGGATTTTGTAGTTACCACTTTAACCATTTTAAGTTTCTATAAATTAGCATCTTACTTTTTATCCAAAGAAAAATTAGAACGCGCTTTTGTTTTATTAGCTTCTACCATATTTATATCGATCTTATCTTTTAATTCTACGCCAGATGTACCTTTGTTATTATTCTGGACCTTAAGTTTAATTTGTTTGTACAAAGCAATTTTTGAAGATAAAAAGCTGTTTTGGATTTTAGGCGGAATTGCGATGGGCCTGGCTTTTAATAGTAAATACACCGCTTTAGTATTACAAATTGGCTTGCTAGGATTTTTAGTTTTTTCAAATAGTTACAGAAAACTACTCCTTTCCCCTTGGCTTTGGATTTCTTTGCTGATTTCTGTTGCCGTAACATTTCCTGTTTGGTATTGGAACTATCAAAACGATTTTGCATCCTTTGCTTTTCAATCATCCGAAAGAACAAGTTCAATTTCAGAATTTAAAATATCACCCAAATATTTTTTTGGCGCCATTGGTCATCAAATGTTCTTATTATTACCCGTTTTATTTCTAATTTTTATCACGTTTACGTATAAATATGTAAAGAGAGCGTTGCTGAAATTTAAACTTCCGCAAGCTAAAACCTTATTTTTATTAGCCTTTTTTATCCCAACTTTCGTTGGATTCTTTGCCCTTACTCCTATTTATTGGGTAAAGTTAAACTGGATGATGCCGTCTTATATAACCGGAATTATTTTAGCCGGAATGTTTATTAGTAAGAAGTTATTAAAGATACAGATCATCTTTTCAATCGTATTTCATGTATTGTTTAGCTTACAAATTATCTTTTATTTAGTTCCTATTAAAAGCGATGACACTTGGGTTGGTTGGAAAGAATTAGCGCAAGAAACCAGTAATTTACAGATACAATATCCTAATAGTTTTGTGTTTTCTGATGATAACTATAAAACTTCTGCATGTTTAAACTTTTTTATGGATGAAAAAATATATGCACAAAATATAATAGGATTGCCTGCTTTACATTTTGATTATCTAGGTGATGATTTGCAGACTTTAAATAACAAAAATGCAATTTTCATTGACTCTGACAAACGTTTTAAAGACAACAAGTTAAAAGGAGAAAAGAATGCTTTGTTAAGCCAATATTTTGATTCTATCACAGAATTAAAACCAATTATCATTAAAATAAACGGAAAAGAAGCTCGTAAATTCTGGATTTTCTACTGTACAAACTATCAGTCTAAAAAATAATACATTTTAGTTTTATCAACAATAAATAATTATTACTTTTGCAAACGCTAAATTAACCTCTGACGAAGAAATCGTGAACGTTGCTTTACTAAAATATAAATATTAAATATGGAAGCTTTAATAAAATTTGTACAAGACGAATTTGTAACAAAAAAAGAATTCGCAGAATTTTCTGCTGGAGACACAATTACTGTGTTTTACGAAATTAAAGAGGGTGAAAAAGTACGTACTCAGTTTTTTAGAGGTGTAGTTATTCAAAGAAAAGGAACAGGCTTATCTGAAACTTTTACAATCAGAAAAATGTCTGGTACTGTAGGTGTTGAAAGAATTTTCCCTGTAAACTTACCTTCTATTCAAAAAATTGAAGTTAATAAAAGAGGTAAAGTACGTAGAGCTCGTATTTTCTACTTTAGAGGTCTTACTGGTAAAAAAGCTAGAATTACTGAAAAAAGAAGATAATTTCTTTTTAAATAAAAATATAAAAAGCGTTGTGAATATTCACAACGCTTTTTTTAGTTAACAAATGTTAACAACTCTGGTTAATAACATGTTGATTTCTAATTTATTAAAAACTATACAAAACTAAATTAAGTACCTTATATTTGTTTTAATATTTACAAACTAATTAAACTTGTTAGTGTACAAACAACTAATAAAAATTGTGCGTAAATGGGTAAAGTAACGTTCTTTATAAATTGTTCATCAGAAAAAATGTGATAGTGTAGCAATGTTCATTTCAAAAAATGATAGTTACCGCTTTAAAAAGTTCATATTATTATTAAAATTACTAACTCACTTAAAGTATCATCTTTAGAACGATAACAATAGAAACATTAATAAAAATTTTAAAAAAGTAAAATGCTAGTTTAAAATTAAGGATGTTTTAAAACCCGAAATAGAAAAATATAATTTCTTTGTAAAAAAGAGGTATAAGAATAACTTCTTATTTTATTTGTAGCAATACAAAAAGTGTAAAAGACTATTTCAAAAAAGCCATATCTCAACAAGCAATTGTGAGCTATGGCTTTTTATTATTAATATCAATTCCATAATAAAAGAGTCTTTTTTTATTAAATTCGTTATAATAGATAGTAATTAATAAAAAATTAACATCTAAAATCTCACCTTAAATTCATAAATTTGTTCCGCTTTAAACGAAATCCATTTCGTAGAAGCATAGTGTTCAATTTTTAGAAAAACAAAATACTTTTATGAGCAAAACAGCCAAAATTATATATACAAAAACAGACGAAGCACCAGCATTAGCAACCCGTTCATTTTTACCGATCGTTAAAGCTTTTACAAAATCGTCTAATATAGAAATTGAAATTAAAGATATTTCTTTAGCTTCAAGAATATTAGCAAATTTTTCTGATTACCTTACGGATGATCAAAAAGTAGAAGATGCTTTAGCTGTTTTAGGAGAATTAGCAAACCAACCAGACGCTAATATTATAAAATTACCTAATATTAGTGCTTCTGTACCTCAATTAAAAGATGCTATTGAAGAATTGCAAGACTTAGGTTATGCTTTGCCAAATTATCCAGACGAAATAAAAACGGATGAAGATAAAGCTGTTTCAGCATTGTATAATAAAGTAAAAGGATCTGCAGTAAACCCTGTTCTACGAGAAGGAAACTCTGATAGAAGAGCGCCAAAAGCGGTGAAAAATTTTGCTCGCAAAAACCCTCATTCTATGGGTAAATGGTCTAAAGACTCAAAGACTCATGTAGCAACAATGACGGAAGGTGATTTTGCACATAATGAAAAATCGATTACCCTAAAAAAAGAAGCTACAGTTAAGATTATTCATAAAAATACAAACGGAAAAACTACTATTTTAAAAGAAAAATTAAACTTGTTAGACGGCGAAATTATTGATGCTACAATAATGAGTAAAAAAGCATTGATAGACTTTTTAGAAGAACAAGTTGAAGATGCTTTAGATAAAAATGTATTGTTTTCATTACATATGAAGGCAACCATGATGAAAGTGAGTGACCCAATTATTTTTGGCCACGTTGTTCGTGTGTATTTTAAAGATTTATTTGAAAAACACGGAAAAACATTTAAGAAAATTGGTGTTGATGTTAATAATGGTTTTGGGAATCTTCTTAGCAAATTAAGTGAATTACCTAAAAACAAACGTGACGAAATTAGAGAAGATATCCGTTTTGCGCTAGATCATAGTGCAGAATTAGCAATGGTAAATAGCGAAAGAGGTATTACCAACTTACACGTACCAAGTGATGTTATTGTAGATGCTTCAATGCCTGCAATGATTAGAACTTCTGGCCAAATGTATAATGCCGAAGGAAAATTACAAGACACAAAAGCAGTTATTCCTGATAGTGCGTATGCAGGTATTTACTCAGCAACAATCGATTTCTGTAAAAAACATGGTGCTTTTGATCCTACAACAATGGGAACAGTTCCTAACGTTGGTTTAATGGCTCAAAAAGCAGAAGAATATGGTTCTCATGATAAAACTTTTGAAATCGCTGCGGACGGAAAAGTTCAAGTACTAGACGAAAAAGGAAAAGTTTTAATTGAACATACTGTTGAGACTGGAGATATTTGGAGAATGTGCCAAACGAAAGATTTACCAATTCAAGATTGGATAAAATTAGCAGTAACAAGAGCAAGAGCATCAGAAACACCAGCTGTTTTTTGGTTGGATAAAAATAGAGCTCATGATATTGAAATTATTAAAAAAGTAAATACATATTTACCACAACATGATACTACTAGTTTAGACATCAGGATTTTATCACCAATAAAAGCAACTGAATTTACTTTAGAAAGAATTATAAAAGGAGAAGATACTATTTCTGTGTCTGGTAACGTTTTACGTGATTATTTAACAGATTTATTTCCTATTTTAGAAGTGGGTACATCAGCAAAAATGTTATCAATTGTTCCTTTAATGAATGGTGGTGGCTTGTTTGAAACCGGCGCAGGAGGTTCTGCCCCAAAACATGTTCAACAATTTTTAGAGGAAAATCATTTACGTTGGGATTCTCTAGGAGAATTTTTAGCGTTAGCAGTTTCTTTAGAGCATTTAGGAACCACAAATAACAATGAAAAAGCATTAATTTTAGCAGAAACTTTAGATGATGCCACTGATAAATTTCTAGAAAATGATAAATCCCCTTCAAGAAAAGTGGGCGAAATAGACAATAGAGGTTCTCATTTTTATTTAGCATTATATTGGGCAGAGTCTCTAGCAAAACAAAATAAAAACGCAGCGTTAAAAGCTGAGTTTAGTATAATTGCAGAAGCTTTAAGTAAAAATGAAGCTACAATTATATCAGAATTAAATACAATACAAGGAAAATCTTTAGACATTGGTGGTTATTACCTTCAAAATGAAGACCTAGCAACAGCTGCTATGAGACCAAATTCTACTTTAAATAGTATTATAGGCTAAAAAAACAGCACCATACGTACATATAAAAACTGATGATAAATTCATCAGTTTTTTTTATGCATTAAATTTAAAATAAAGAATTTATAACTGTAATTTTGTTGACTATAAAAAATAATATATTAAACAAAATATGTTTCATTTCAAAAAAATATTTTTCATCATTTTGCTATTTTCTTTACATGCTTTTAGTCAAGAAAAATTAACAATTAGTGGTACAGTTTACGACGCAAATAATAACGAAACATTAATTGGTGTTTCTATTTATTTCCCTTCTCTAAACTCAGGAACCACGACTAACGAATATGGTTTTTACTCCATTACAATTCCTAAAGGAACTTATAAAACACAAGTTAGTTACTTAGGGTACACTTCCATTTTTGAGACCATTAACTTATCAGAAAAAATAACGAAAAACTTTAAACTGTCAGAAGAAACTGAGAGTTTAAACGAAATTGTTATTGAAGGTAACATAGAAAAACTAAACGTTAAAACTCCGCAAATGAGTGTTAACAAATTAACTGCAGCAACTATAAAACAAATTCCTGTTGTATTAGGCGAAGCTGATGTAATTAAAGCCTTATTACTGCTACCCGGAGTAACAAGTGCCGGTGAGGGTGCTTCTGGTTTTAACGTTAGAGGTGGCGCAGCCGATCAAAATTTAATTTTATTAGATGAAGCGATTGTTTTTAACTCATCGCATTTGCTTGGTTTTTTCTCGGTATTTAATCCTGATGTAATAAAAGATGTAAAACTATATAAAGGTGGAATTCCTGCTCGTTTTGGAGGACGATTATCATCTGTTTTAGACATTTATCAGAAAGAAGGAAATAGCAAAGATTTTAATTTAACTGGAGGGATAGGCTTGGTTTCTAGCAGGTTACTTGCAGAGGGTCCAATTGTTAAAGAAAAAAGCTCTTTTATAGTAGGTGGTAGAGCTTCTTATGCACATTTATTTTTACCGCTTTTTAATAATGATAATAAAGCTTATTTTTATGATTTAAATAGTAAAATCAATTACCGATTTAACGAGAATAATAATGTGTTTTTATCTACTTATTTTGGAAAAGATGTATTTGGTATTAGCGATAACTTTGTAAACAAATACGGAAATACAGTTGTAAACTTACGTTGGAATCATTTATTTTCTGATAAAATATTTTCTAATCTTTCTGCAATTTATTCTGATTATTTCTACGGATTAGTTTTAGATTTTGTTGGTTTTGAATGGAATTCTGGCATTACAAACTTTAACTTAAAATACGATTTTAAACATTATTTAAATGAAAATTTTAAGTTGAGTTACGGTATTAATAACATTTACATCAAATTTAATCCAGGAGAAATTGTACCAAATAGAGCCGATTCGGGAATTCAATCAGAAAAATTAATTGATAAATATGCTAATGAATTTGCTGCATATTTAGAAGCTGAACATTCAATAAATGACAGACTTACTTTACAATATGGTGCTCGTTTTAGTAATTTTACACGACTAGGTCAAGATGAGATAAACGTATATACAAACGATACTCCTGTAATTTACAACTCACAGTTTAAAAAATATGAATCTGCACAAGCAATTGGATCAGAATCATACAAAAGAAGTGATGTATTGGCTACTTTTAACAATTTTGAACCACGAGTTTCACTCTCTTATTTAATAGATACTGAAACTTCATTTAAACTAAGTTACAATAGAATGGCACAATATTTACACTTACTTTCAAACACGGCATCTCCTACTCCATTAGATGTTTGGGCGCCTAGTGGTCAATTTATAAAACCTCAATTATTAGATCAATTTGCAGCCGGATATTTTAAATCTATCAAAAACGGGGATTATTCTTTAGAAACAGAGGTTTTTTATAAAGACATTCAAAATAGAATCGATTATATTAATGGTGCAAACTTAATTGCCAATAACGAAATTGAAACCGTTATCCTAAATGGGCAAGCTAGAGCTTATGGTTTAGAGGTATTATTTAAAAAAAACGAAGGCAATTTTAAAGGCTGGCTTGCATATACACTTGCTAAATCTGAACAGAGAACACCTGGAAGAACAGAAAACGAGCCAGGAATTAATCAAGGAGAATGGTATAACACGCCATATGATAAAACGCATGATATTTCTTTAAATGCGAGTTATGAATTGTCTAAAAAATGGATGTTTAATGCCAACTTTTTGTTTCAAACGGGTCAGCCAACAAACTATCCAGTAGGTCAATATGAAGTTCAAGGTTTAAATGTGCCAATATTTAATGACAATACTAGAAATGCAGACAGGCTTCCGGCATACCACAGGTTAGATATTTCTGCAACTTTAACTCCTGATAGTAACAAAAATAGAAGATGGCAAGCTGAATGGATTTTTGGAATTTATAATTTATATGGAAGACAAAATGCAGCTTCTATAAATTTTAGACAAAATAGAGAAACCTTTAGAAATGAAGCCATCCAAACTTCAATTTTTGGTTTAGTGCCTTCTGTTACTTATAATTTTAAATTTTAAATTAATCATGAAAAAACTATATACACTTTCCGTATTATTAATTTTATTTTTTACAAGTTGTGAAAAAGTTGTAGACATTGATGTTCCTTCAATTGAACCGAAATTAATTATTGATGCTTCGTTTGAAGTCTTTTTTGATAACAGTCCTGTAACAGCAAAAACGATTGTAAAATTAACATCGTCTGCCGATTATTTTGATGAAACAATACCGCCTGTTACAAATGCTACAGTCTTTTTAACTAATTTGGTAACCAATACAATTGTTCTATTTTCTGATGCAAATGCCGATGGTAATTATGAACCTATAATTCCTTTTATTCCTGCTGATGATACAGCTTACGAATTAACGGTAATTTATGAAAACGAGACTTACAAAGGTTCTGCTACTAAAGTAAAATCAACACCATTTACAAATGTTTTTCAAGGAACAGAAACGCTGTTTTCTGGTAAAGAAACAGAACTAAAGGTGTCTTTTTTTGATGCTCCTGTTGTGAAAAATCATTATTTGTTTGACTTTAGCAAAAATTTATTTTTAGGGCTAGAAGATCGTTTTTTTAATGGATCTGAGTATAACTTTTCTTTCTTTTATCAAGAAGACGAGTTAGAATTACCAGCAACAGTAACCGTAAAAATGTCTGGAATTTCTGAAGATTATTTTTCTTATTTTAGAGTTTTAGTAAGTCAAAGTGGTCAAAATTCTGGTGGTCCTTTTGAGTCTGTTCCTTCGTCTTTATTAGGTAATATGATTAATACCACAAACGAAAACAACTTTCCATTAGGATATTTTCATATTTCAGAGACGGACACATTTACCATAGATTTGGTTCAGAAAAACTAATAATTTATAAGGATTTTAAAGGTTAAATAAAAATAACGAATAAAAAATTTATTCTTAATTATTACAAGCATCCTATTTATTCATACAAGTTGCAAACATCAGAAACATTGTTTTATTATAAATGCGGATTTTAAGGGATTTTCTGAGAACTCTAAAGTTATTATTTTAGACGAAAATACTCGAAAAATTTCAGATTCGACAAAATTAGTAGGAAACCATTATATTTCAAAAAGATTTTTCTCTGAAGCTACGTTATCAATAAATATCGTTATTAATTCTAAAAATAATGAAAATGTTAACACGTTAATTTATATAGGTAACGAAACGGTTGAAGTATCGGGTCATAAAAATGATTTCCCTGATGCATTAAAAATTTTAGGTTCTAAGCACCAAAAATTTAAAACCAAACTTGATAAAAAAATTAATCCGCTAAACAAAAAAAGAGATCAAAAAATACAGAAAATGTTTGCCATAAGACAAGAAGGAAAATGGAATGATAGTTTGCAAAAAAAATGCTCAAACAAGCTAAATTACTAAAAACGTTATCCAGGAAAAC
Organism: Polaribacter glomeratus; assembly: GCF_002954665.1. Lineage (GTDB taxonomy): Bacteria > Bacteroidota > Bacteroidia > Flavobacteriales > Flavobacteriaceae > Polaribacter > Polaribacter glomeratus. Next base: position 1,590,932 of record NZ_MSCM01000001.1, read on the forward strand.
ATAAATTCAGATTATGCACTATCATAACTAGTAACTTATAAAACAGATTTCTCAAAACACTTTATAGAGAGACAAATTACCAAACTTAATTCTGATATTAGAAAATCTGAATATGCCAAAGTATTATAGACGTATTTAAAAATAACCCTTTAAACTATAGGAGCTAAGTTTTATGACTTCTTAGGAGAAAATCAGAATGGCGAACAGATCAAGTTTTCAAGTTATTTTAATGACAAATATATTCTCTTATAGTTTTATTCTGCTTATTGAAGTTGGAGTGTAAAGGCGTTGCCTGAAATAAAAAAAGAAGCAGAAAACTTAGAAATTATAACTATTAATGTTGATAAAAACAAGGAAGATTGGTTTAAAAACTATATAATAAATAACATAACTTGTACAAGTATTTATAATAAAAACGGAAAATATAGCGACGTCTTTACAAAATACAATGTTTTTATAACTGCTGCTTATTATATTTTTGATAAAAGCGGAAACCTTATAGAAAAGTGAGATGATTATAGTGAAAAACTAATAGCTCAAATTAGAAAAAATAAATAGCGATTAATAATACCAAATTAAACGAACTACATGCAGCTTATAAAATAATCAGTTTTTTATCTATTTTATTTTTAAAAATAAGTTGCTTCACATTCTAATTAAGCGCTAAGTAAAACTTAACTAAAAAGTATTTAGACGAATCTTTAAACTTTAATTTATCCTTTTTCTTCGACAAATTTAAAGACAATACTAAGAAGTATTTTAATAAAAATAACTGCAAAACAATATATCTTTCTCTAAAGTATTTGCCAGCAGATATTTTTAAAAGGCAAACCACATAAATAATTACATTTTACAACACTGTGTAATTTAAATTACTATATTTGGTTATTCAAAAATATTTTTGTTTACTTTCTGATTTTGTCAGAAAACTAAAAACAGACAAAAAAGAAACGAATAGTTAGCTTAAAAAAATTGTAAAGAGATGAATTTTAAATAATAAACCGAACTAAATAAAATGGAATCTATAAATAAAATTAAAGAAAATGAATGGCTCAAATTATTAGAAGAAGCAATTCAATCGGGTGTTAAGATTCAAGTAAATCATCGCTTTAAATACAAAGAGAAAGGTTTAGGTACTTTTTTAACTGCTGCTAAAAGAAGTAATAAAACCCAATTAATAAAAAAAATAGAAAGTTTAGGTGTTAATTTTAAAATGCACAGTAAAAAACCCGAACACTATTTAGAAAAATACATTTCACAACTTTCAACACAGAAAAGACCAAATAAACAGCAATTTATTACCAGATTTAATGCGTATATTTTACCGAGAAAAGGTTTGTTAAATGAGCAAACTACAGAGAAACTTAACAAGCTTTGGGAAAAAAGATTTAATGAAAAAAGAAAATGGACAAAACCCGAAACAGATCTTGATAGAGTTCAGTTTTGGAAAGATTTTAGATACAACGGAAATATAAATCCCGAAGGAAAATGGTTTCACTATAGAAAATATATGGGAAAATTATATGGCTGGGTGTATACTAGAAAGAGAGACGAACAAAAAATGAATCTAATTAAAGAGCATTTTACTAAAAAAGAATTATCCGAATTAAAAAAAGAAGGATTTTAAATTAAACTTCGGTTAAGTATAAAACACTAAAATATTGTGTTTTATGAACAAAAAAATAAATTGTTTTAGAAAACTTGTCCAAATAAATAAGCAACTTGATTACAAAATAAATCACTTTAAATTGTAACAGTTTTAGTTTAAATAAAAGAGAAATGCAAAAATATTTTATCGTTCTATTTATATTTTTCATTTCCTGTAAAAGTAAAAATCCAAATATAAAATCTAAAGAAAATACTTTAAAAGTTATAAAAACTACTGATTACGAATTAGTTAAATCAAAAAACCAAAACGGCTTATTAATTTTATTTCCCTGTTTTCCTTGCGATATAGAAAACACTAAAACAGAGTTTAATATCGCAGAAATAAGTGCAAAAAATGCTATTTCGGTGTTATATATGAATTTTAATATGCATTTATATTTAACAGAAACTGAAAAACTAGATTTAGCTACCTTGATAACTAAAACGATTCGAGAAGAAAAAATATCTGAAAAAAACATATTTATAGGTGGTTTTTCTGGTGGCGGAAATGTGAGTTTATTAATTACGGATTACCTTCTAAAATCTAAAAATCTGATTAAACCAAAAGGTGTGTTTATTGTTGATGCGCCTATTGATCTTCTTGCTTTATATCGAGTATCAGAAAAAAACCTTAAACTAAACTTTTCGAAATCTTCGATGCAAGAGTCTAAATGGATACTTAGAGAGTTTGATTCACTATTTGGAAATCCATCCGAAGGAATTAATACCTATGAAAAAAATGCTCCTTACACCTTTGAATCAGAAAATATTAATAATTTAATTGGATTAAACGGACTAAAAGTAAGACTTTACACAGAACCAGATTTAATTTGGTGGAAAAAGAAAGCAAAAAATAATTATGAAGATTTAAATGCATTTTATCTTAAAAAATTATCAGAAAAATTAAAACTTGAGTTTAATGAAACAAACATAGAACTTATAGAAACTAAGAATAAAGGTTATAGAGCAAATGGAGAAAGGCATCCGCATTCTTGGTCTATCGTTGACAAAGAAGATTTGATAAAATGGATTTTAGAATAAATTAAGGCATTTATTACTTGTGTTAAAACAATCTAAAATTTATCAATTACACACACAAAGCAAAAAGTTTGAACATAGAATTTCTAAAAAAAATGTATTTTTGAAAGTATGAAATTTATAAAAACAACAGAGCAAGATTCGAAATACAATTATCTAGAGATGATGTCTGTATCTTCGATATTAAGAAATATTAATAGTGAAGATAAGACAGTGCCTTTAGCTGTAGAAAAATCTTTACCACAAATTGTAAGATTAACAGAACAAATTGTTGAAAAACTAAAAGTTGGTGGAAGACTTTTTTACATTGGCGCAGGTACTTCTGGCCGTTTAGGTATTTTAGATGCTTCCGAATGTCCGCCAACTTTTGGAGTACCTCATGAAATGGTTGTTGGCTTAATTGCTGGTGGAGATTACGCAATTAGAAAAGCTGTTGAATTTGCCGAAGATTCTACAAATCAAGGTTGGTTAGATTTACAAAAACATTCAATTACAAATAAAGATGTTGTTGTAGGTATTGCAGCATCTGGCACAACGCCTTATGTAATTGCTGCGTTAAAAAAATGCAATGAACAAAACATTATTACAGGTTGTATTTCTTGTAATCAAAATAGTCCTTTATCGAACACTGCTCAGTTTCCTATTGATGTAGTTGTTGGTCCAGAATTTGTTACCGGAAGCTCTAGAATGAAAGCAGGAACTGCACAGAAACTAGTTTTAAATATGCTTTCTACCGCAACTATGATTCAGTTAGGTAAGGTAAAAGGTAATAAAATGGTTGATATGCAACTGTCTAACAACAAATTAGTTGATAGAGGAGAAAAAATGTTAGTTCAAGAATTAAAAATCGACCAAAAAGAAGCGAGTGAATTATTGCTGAAATTTGGAAGTGTAAGAAACGCAATTCAAAATTATAAAAAATGAGTACAGACGTAAATTTATTAAGTAAAGGATTAATTAGATTGGGAGTTTTAGTGTTATTTTTTATTGCTTCACCAGTTATCATCACCATGGGTTTTAAGGCATTAAATAAATTTACAGAAGCTCCAAAAATATATTTAGCTTATGCCCTTATTTTGGTTGGTTTGGGTTGCTTAATTTTTACTATGATTTTTGCTTTTAAAACTTTTGGCATTCTTAGAAACGCAATTTTCACCAGCAAATAAATTACTTAAACTAAAAATTTAGATTTAGAAAAGAAAAAATATTTGGATGAGAAAGAATACTGCAGAAAATGCAATTATAGTTATAATATCTTATCCAGATACTATCGTTAGACCCGCTTATTGGGAATCTTTTAGCAAAATTTGGCCAAAAATTGGCATTGGTAGTGAACATGCCGTTCAAGCAGGGCATGCTGCGTTATTATTGATAAAAAAAAATGAACCCGAAATTAAATATTTCGATTTTGGCAGGTATATAACTTCTTATGGAAATGGTAGAGTTCGCTGTTTAGAGACAGATCCAGAACTTTATATACCAATCCAAGCAACTTTTAAAAATGATAAACTATCAAACTTAAAAAGCATTTTATTATGGCTAGAAAAGCATCCAGAAAAAACACATGGAGAAGGACGCTTAATTGCTAGTATAAACCATAAAATAAATTATAACAACGCTATTAAATTTATACATTATTTAATGGATGCTAAAGAGTATCCTTATGGTGCATTTATAAAAAAAGCGAGCAATTGCGCACGATTTGTAACAGACACGCTAATAAATTCATGCACAAATAGATTAATTGTTTTAAAACTAAAAAGTTCTTACTTGTTAACTCCTAGTCCGCTAGGCAATACTTTAAAAGGAAAAACGGTTAAAAAAGTATACAATGTAAAAAATCAAACAATAGAAATTTATAAAAATAGGTCTATTTTAAAAGAGTATAAAGCGGCCTTTTTTAAAACCTTTGATATTGAACTTAATTTAATTGGCACAGAACTACCTGATATTAATTTATTTAACTTAAATAAAGGCACATGGCTTTCTGGCATTGGCAGTGGCGCTTGGTTTCATATCGAAGAGAAAATAGATGCTTTAAATTATAAAATAGCTAGACATACCCTAAGAGGTGACAAAGATTTTGAAGGTTTTTTTACTGCGGATGATCCGTCGTTTAACTTTCACTTAAATCATACATTTATACATCCTTCTAGTTGTAAGGAAATGTGTGTACAACAAAATGGTAAGGATTTTATATTCAAACTATTAAAAATACATTTCTAGTTTTTAATTATCCATTTTACAAAAAAAAAATACTTATAAAGTCTTTAAGAGCTCTAAAATAATTGCTAAATTTGCGGATATACCCTACAAAAATGAGAAATTATTGCAAAGTAATATTACTTTTTTTATCATTCCTAATAACAAACACCTACAGTCAAAAAAAAACATCCGAAGAAATTGCAACACTCATAACCTCTTATAAGGCAGATATTAGAGGTCCGTATGAAAGAATAAATTGGTTTTGTAAAGATGGTAGCCGCAGAAACTCTAAAGACCCGTGTCCGGATGAAGAAAATGGAGGTTTACAGCATGCAAGTTTTAAAAGCTCTGTGTTAAAATTAAGAGAAACTAACAATTTATACTTTACAGAAATTTTAGCTGGTTTAAATATTGAGAGTTTTTTAGATGAAAAAGAAAACTTTAGCAGATTAAAACAGTATCAACTTAGCAAGTATTTAGCAAGTATAAACAACGGTTGGATTCTTCAAAAAGCACAATTTTACAGAGGTGCCATACAATCTGAAGACGAGGAAAATTGGGGAAAATCATTTTATGAGAATATCTTAAAAAATGAAGCATTAGTAAATTCAAATTTTTATTTAATAAGACAATCATTAAAGGATATTCCGCACAATGGCGATTCTAATTTAGGTCAGTTAATGAGAAGTGAATCAAAGATCTTGGCAGAAGTGTATCCAAGTTTTATGGAAATTAGAATTAAAATTCATGGAAATCCTCAAAGAACAGATATTGGTCTTGTTAAAGAATTTTTACAAAAAAATGACGCTAAACTTAAAACAGAAACCAAAAAAAGTTTTGATAAAATGTTGCTTACCATGGAGCAATTTTATGCTCCACTAGACTTTAAAAAATTAAATGATATTGCTGGTAAAATAAAATCTAATAAAAAAATAGTAACAGAATTACAAAACTATTTTTCTAATTATAAGAATTTAGATAGTCCTAAAAATATACTTATAGAGACTGCTTCTATCCTTTCATCTATTCGTTTTACTGTGAGCCAAAAAATATTGGCAAGCGATAAATTAATCTTATTAGACTTAAGTAATTTATTAGAAACGAATGCTATCATTGAAAGTGAGAATTGGGAAACAGAAACATTGCAAGAAACAGTAGATAAGTTAGAAACCTTAACCTGTGCTGCTTTTGGCACTGGTCTTTTAGAATTATGGGAATTTAACGAAATTGAAAATCAATTTAATACGCTAAAAAGTAAACAAGAAATAACCGTTGATGAACTAAATAATTTATTAACGTTAGGTAGAAACATTGTTGAATGGAGTTCTTCGTTGATAAAAGCAAATTATTATGAAACTGTTATAAAATATACTGCTTTTGAGCCTCTAGCTTATGGTTTTACAGATGATAGAATACGCAATAGTATTGCTTTAAACTTAGGGAAAACAGTCTCTAAATTAGGTGAATTTGTAACCAAAAAATCAAATCTAAAAAACGCTGTTTTCAATTTACAAGATGTAAGTGCAATGAGAGGTTTAAATCCTGGTTATGCATTTGGTCAATTGGTTGTAATAGACGGCAATCCTGATGATGTAGAAGTAAACTCAAATAACATATATGTTTTTTTAAAACCGCCTATAGATTTAAAACCTGTTGCTGGTATTATGACGGTTTCTGAAGGAAATCTCGTTTCGCATGTGCAATTATTAGCAAGAAATTTAGGAATACCAAATGCAGCATTATCAAATGATAATTTAAAAAAGTTAAAAGAATTTAACGGTAAAAAAGTTTTTTACGCAGTTTCAAACAAAGGAAATGTAATCTTAAAGTTAGAAGAGAACATGACCAAAGAAGAAAAATTACTTTTCGAAAAACAAGTTCGAAACACAAATATGATTGAGGTACCAATTGAAAATATAAGATTGGATGTTACCAAAGTTGTTAACATGAGAACCGTAAATGCAACTGATTCTGGTAGACTTTGTGGCCCAAAAGCAGCAAACTTAGGAGAGTTAAAACAACTTTTTCCAAACCAAGTTGTAGAAGGACTTATTATTCCGTTTGGTGTTTTTAAAGAACATATGAATTTACCTATGCCAAATGAAAATAAAACCTACTGGCAATATTTAACAGACACTTTTGTAGAAGCTACTAAAAAAAGAGACGAAAATAAAAGTGAAACAGAGGTAGAAACTTTTATGCTTAAATCGCTTGAAAAGTTGCACACTTCTATTTTAAAAATCGAATTAAAACAATCTTTTATAACTGATTTAAAATCTAATTTTAAAACAGCATTTAAAAGTGATATTGGTAAAGTTCCTGTCTTTTTAAGAAGTGATACAAACATGGAGGATTTAAAAGAATTTACAGGCGCAGGTTTAAATTTAACTTTATTCAATATTTTAGAAGAGCAAAAAATTATTGAAGGTATTAAAAGAGTTTGGGCTTCTGCTTACACCGAAAGAAGTTTTAAATGGAGACAGAAATACTTGTTGAATCCAGAAAATGTGTATCCTTCAATTTTAATAATTCCGAGTGTTGATGTAGATTATTCTGGCGTTTTAATTACAAAAGGAATCAATTTAGGTACAGACACAGACTTAACAGTTGCCGTTAGTAAAGGTGCCGGTGGCGCTGTAGATGGGCAATCTGCAGAAACAAGATTGATTACAGCAAACGGGAATATTTTGTTAGCACCAGCTAGGCAATCTGATTATAACAGATTACCAATTACTGGTGGTACTAAAAAATATTTTACATCATTTGACGCTCCTATTTTGAATGAGTTAAATATGAATGATATTAGGGTTTTAGCAAAAAACATTAGAGAGAAAATAGGAGAAAAATCAACTGAAAATGATGTAAATCAAGTGTATGATGTTGAATTCGGATTTAAAAACAACAAACTATGGTTGTTTCAAATTAGACCATTTGTAGAAAATAAAAGAGCTAAAAGTTCTGAGTATTTAAACTCTATTGCTCCAAAAACTGTTACAAACAAAAAAATTAACATGTCAGAAAAATTAAACTAATGAAACTAAAATATATATTTTTAACACTAGCCATTGCCATATCAATAAGTTTTTTAAAATACCCAATTGATGGATATGATTCAACTGGAATAGCAAGATTGTATCAATTAAAAAAGATGCGACTAGAAAACAAGAAGAACACTAGAATTCCTATTGGTGCTTATAAAAACTTGGCCGATATTAAATTAAATCTACTAAGTAAATCTAATGATAGTATTGAAAGTTTATTAGTAAACGATCCTGAATTTTCAAAAAAAATGAAGCAAATTATTCCTGCCGGAAACTACTCTTTGAGTGTTTTAGACATGACAAATCCAGAGAAATTAAGATATGCTTCTTATAACGAAAATAAAGGATATCAACCAGGTAGTGTTGGCAAATTAGCAGTATTGTTAGCGGTGATGGATCAACTAGAAAAACTTTGTCCAGATTGGGAAGATAGAGCTGCTTATTTAAAAAACATCCGAGTTAGTGCAAGATACTGGGGCGTTGGCGATCATCATACAATACCTGTTTATGATATAAAAACCGATAAATTAACCAAAAGAACTGTAAAGGCAGATGATGTTTTTTCTTTATACGAGTGGTTAGACCACATGATTTCGGTAAGTAATAATGGTGCTGCGAGTATTATGTATAGAGAAGCTATGTTAATGGCAGCTTTTCAACAAGAGTACTTTTTTTTAACGGATGAAAAAGCCGAAAATTACTTCAAAACAACTCCTAGAGCTACGTTAACAAACTTAGCAAACACAGTAGTTAACGAGCCTTTAAGAAAACTTGGAATTAGCGAAGAGGAATGGAAATTAGGCGGAATGTTTACAAGATCTGCAGAAAAATACGTTGGTAGAAAAGGCGGAAGTATTGGAAGTCCGAAAGGATTAATGAAATTTTTAGCGCAAATAGAGCAAGGAAAAGCTGTTGATAAAGCTGCTAGTTTAGAAATGAAAAGATTAATGTATTCTACAGATCGAAGAATTAGATATGCAAGATCGCCAAGATTAGATAGTGCTGCGGTGTATTTTAAATCTGGTAGTTATTATAAATGTGATAGAGTATTAGACCCTAATTGTAAAAATTATGCAGGTAATGTTTATAATTATATGAACTCTGTAATTATTGTAGAACACCCAAATAACAGTAAATATATTGTTTGTTTAATGTCTAACGTATTAAATAAAAACTCTGCAGGGAATCATTTATATTTAGCAAGTAAAATTGATGACAACATAAACGATTTTAGTAAAGCTGCTAAAACAGTTATTAGAGAAACAGAATACAAAGAAGAAAAAGATGAAAGTGGTGGCAATTAAGTTCTAGCCATTTTAAAGGATAACTACAGGGTTGTAATTTTATGTAATTGAGTTTTCATTAGAAAATTTAATACTTAAAATTACAACCTTCTTTTTTGATTAAATTTACTGAAATAAAGTATACTTATTTTACTTTTTTTAACATTGCATAGGTTTCTGTAGCTAGTTTTTTAACTGTTTTATTACGAAACTTTTTAATTGGTAATAAAGCCGGAATGTATGCAGTATTTTTTGAGGTTTGTATAAATTCGACAGCTAACTGTCTTAGATTACTGCCACTTATCGTCATAATTTTTTTCAAATACTCTAACTCTAAAAGCTTTTTGAGTTTAATATCCGCCAAGTCTGATTTGTCTTCATCAAAAACAACGTGTTCAATAATTGGTAAGACAGCTGCTTTAATGCTACCTTCTAAAATATTGTCTAGCAGTTCGTAAGAATTCATTTTAGCCTCTTTAACATCGCTCTTAACGCCATTAAAAGTAATCTCAATATCATTTTCATTATAATATAAACTCAATAAATAAAATAAAATTTTAAAACTTTTGTTTAGTTCTAATTCTAAAGCCTCGGCAAGCTTTTTTCTTGACTCGTTTGTAACTTGATTATTAAAATTAACGTCTTCTATTAAATTTTCATCAATATACTTTTGTAATGAGCTTAGAATTTCTAAAATATTTTTGTAATAAGCACTTTCTTTTAAAATATATTTTTTAATAATTTTTTGTTGAATTACAAGATTTGCATCAATTCTTTTAATTCTTTTTAAAGCTTTTACTCCGGCTAATCTGCTTGCTGAGTTTTTCTCATCTAAAAATTTGATTAATATTTTTAATGCATTTTCGTTTTCAAAAGCACCTACAATTTTTGGGATGTATTTTCTAATATTTGATTTAATTTCATCATTCTTATCCAACAGAAGAATTACTTCTATAATTTTTGGACCATAACTTTTTAAGGCAATAATAGCACTTTCTCTATGTCTTTTATTCTCTAATAAATTTAATAAATCAGTTATAAATATTTTGCTAGATGTAATACCAGCAGCTGTTGTGGCAAACTTAACACTCGTTGGTTTTGGGCTTTTTAAATTCTTAGAAATTAAACTGTAATGATTTGTGTTTCTAGAATATGCAATACTTAACAACAAACCAAATAGGACTTTTTCTCTAATACTGTCATCTTGCGTTGTAAGTCGTTTTATTTTACTTTCTAAACGAGATTTTAAATAGTAGGTGTCTCTTAAATAATAATTATTTTCACTTTTTTTAGCAAGTGCTAAAAGTGCACCGTTAGCAATATATTCATCATGGTGATCTAAATAGGTATTAAAAAAATCATGTTCTGTAATTGGCGAATGACCTAAAATATATTCTAAGGCTTTATAAACTAAAATATCATCTTTTGAATTAACCAACAATAACACTTTTTCTAAAATATCATTATCGTCAAAAACCTCTAAATATTCTAATGCCGCAATTTTTATTTTGTTGGATGGATGCTCTAAAAGCAAAATGACTGATTTTTGTAAATCCTTAATTTTATAATCTTTTAAACGATCAAGCATGTTTAAAACAGCACTTTCATTTCCTTGTTTTAGTACAATCTTAATATCAGATAGATTAATTTCTCTCTTTTTAGCTTCTTTTGAATCTGCACTATAAGTAAGCGTTTTTTGAATATTTTTTTTAAAAGAATCAAAATAAGCTTCTCTTAATCTATAGATTAAAAGTATCCAAATAAACACAAAAAATAACACTATTACGGTAATATATGCTGTACTTAAATCTAATTTTATAATAAAAAACATTAACAAAAAACCTGCAAATCCTGTTGCAATACTGTCAACCACAACATCTATAAAAGATTTTGCTTGGTTTTTAACATCCAACGGAATTGGCATAATAGAAAGTTCTATTGCTGCTTTGTTTATACTTTGTTTAAAACTACCGTCAATTCCTTTTATAATTACTAAAACTAATAATTCTGGAAATGTTAAAAATAATAATCCGCCCAAACCAATTGATAATGGTAAAATTAAAAGCGTAGAAGAAACACCTAATCTATTTACGATTTTATTAGTAAAAAATAATTGAACAACTAATGCAAAAACATTAAAAGTAGAAAACCAAAAACCAAAAAAAGCAGCTAAATCATCAGAATCTGGAATGGCTTTATTAGCAAAATCACTAAATTGAAAATCAACCAATTTTGCTACTAAAACACTTATACCAGTTATTAAAGCAATATATGTTAAGTGTTTAGATTTATAAATAAGTTTTAAAGATGAGTTTTCTAGACCATCTTGTTTTTCAATAACCTGTTTTCTTTTAAAAACATTTAAAAACCGAATTCGTAATGTATATATTTTACGAATAATCGGAATGCAGAATAAAATTAAAATAGAAGCAATAAAAATTACGTATTCGTTTCCAAAATTACTAGCAATAAAACTTGTTAAATAGCCTCCAAAAATTCCGCCAGCAATAGCTCCTGCTCCAATAAAACCAAAAATTCTTTTTGCTTCTCTAGAGTTAAATACCATGTTTGCAAAAATCCAAAACTGAGAAGTCGAAACTACCGCAAAAAGTGACACAAAAACGTAATAAAAATAAAGTATACCTTTATTAGCAACATGAAAATTTAAAATAATTCCTAAAACAAAAAACACTAAACTTATAATAATTAAAGATAGTACAGTAATTTTTACTAAAGAGAATTTGCGTATTGCTTTGCTATAAAAATAAGAGGAAAATACGGCTGTTATTGCCACCAGTAAATACCCAAACGGCAAACTGTCTGCCCCTAATTCTGATATAAATAGAGCGTTTACCGTAGGTTTTACAATTAATAGAACTGTAATAATTATAAAAATATAGAGTTGCATTAAAAAAGAGATGAATATTTCGCCATCTCTTAGTCCAAAAGTTTTACTTATTATTTTTTTCAAATTCTATAGCTTTTTCTAACCATCAACGTAGTTAGATTTCCAATACTTTTTCAATTGGTTTTACAATATTTCTTATTATTTGTTCCCCAAAATTATCTTGTAATAAAACAACGATAATGTATTTTCTATTTGGGCCCCAAACCAAAGCTGAATCTGAGTGAAAATTTCTCCAAGATCCAGATTTTCTATAAACATCTGCATCTGGTGCAATTTTATCTAAAGTGTTTACTAACTTGTGATGCAATTCTGGCTTTTTCATTATTTGCAACATTTGCTTGGAACGCTCTGTGCTTATTAAATTACCCAAAGCTAATTGGTAATAAAAGTTACACACTTGTCTTGTAGTTGCTGCATGACTTAAACCTTTCATTGGTTCTGGATATCTTCGGCCTTGGGCTGCATATCTTTTACCAACCCATAAACCCCCACCAGTTGCTTCATCATATAATTGGTGTTTAGGATCTCTTAAAACGCTTTCAATTTTCTCAAATCCAAGTCTATCAATCATTCTGGTTGATGCTTTATTATTAGATTTACTAATCATTAAACGTAAATCGTCTTTAACCTCTGCGGTGTATTTTAATTCATTTTTATCTATAGCATCTATAGAAGCTAGTAAAATTCCTATTTTTGGTAAACTTGCAGCATACATCATAAAATTGTCATTCATACCTGCGTATCTAAAATTTGTGCTATCGCTTAAATCGACAATACCAATGGCCATTTTTTTATTTTTAATAAGGCGCTTCCACATTCTATTAGAGTTTATCTGCTTTTCTAAAACACGTTGTAAATTAGCATCTCTAATGTCTGAAATAGGTTTTATTTTTCTATCGACGTGAACGGGTAAGTCAGTTTTTGTAGTTTGATATGTTGATTGTGCAGCCACAAATAATGTGAATAACGATAAAACTGAAGTGATTATATATTTCATTTTTTTAAAAAATTCATGTTTTTTTATATTTTTAACAAAGGTATAAAAGTATATAAAAATAAGATAAACCAACAAAAAATGATTGCTAATATTTTATTAAACTTAAATGTTGCAGTTTTTATAACTTTTAAGAAATTGTGATGAATATTGATTTTTGATAACTCGATTTGTAATCTACAAATGGTAGCTTAAACAACCGTATAATGCTCTCGTATATAACTTTAAACTTCTAATCTAAGGTATTCTTTCATCAGAATAAAAACAACAATACTATTTTATAATTATGGTAATTTAGTTTGGTTTGGTTTTATTAATTCATATTTCAGTTTTAGGATTTACTAAAAATTGGGTAAAAACATTTAAAATAAATAGTGCATCAAAACACAATTATTACTAAAAATGTAATTAATTTAATTTAACACCATAGTTTTTACAATTCAACTTTAAGCTTCTGATAGCACAGCTCTTTAAACACCTTTTTTAACTCAGTTTTAAAAATAGTACATTTCTATTTATTGAGCTTAAAACACTACAATACAAATACATAAAACTTAATACACTTTATTTATAAATGATATTTCTGATTTTGGCACGCTCTTTGAAAATAAAATATAGAATGCGGAAGCCGAAAAGCAATTAGTGTAGGCAAAACCCTTAAACCATATATTATGAAAAAAGGTATACTTATTTTAGTAGGAATGTTGATGATGGTTGCTACTGTTAAAGCCAATACAAGTAACAAATTACCTAACAGAATTGGGGTAAATTACTCGTATAATGATGCTGTAAATTTTGTAGAACGCGGAATTGAATTTTTTATTTTTACAAATGGAGATTTTGATTTTAACGCCAATAACACCGATTTTTACTACGATTACAACGGGTCAAGAATTAGAAATAATAGCCGCATACGAATTGATAGGGATTATAACGGAAGAATTATACGAGTTGAAAATGTTTATATTAATTACGATTACAGAGGTAATGTTTCTAGAGTAGGGTCTGTTTTTATAGGTTACCGCAGAGACAGACTAACCAAAGTAGGCGATTTAAGAATTCGATACAACAGTAATGGATATCCTGTGTTTTATGGCAATGTAAGAAACCATTATTATAACAATGGTGTTCGATTTAATATAAATTTTGGTGATGTTTGCGATTATAATGATGCCTATTTTTATAGATCAGATTTTAATAGAAACTACAATCAGTTTAGAGAAGATTCAAATTTTTATTATTACAGAGCAAACCCTAACTCTAAAATTGGTAAAAGAAGCACCATTTTAAGAAGAAGAAAACCAGCAACAACAATTAATAGAAATAGAAATATTAAAAGAAACTCAAATAATTCTTATAGAAAACCTACCAATGAGAAAAGAGGAGACGTAAATAAAGAAAACAGAAGAAATAATGGATTGAGCATTGATAGAAATGATGACAAAAGACAAAACTTAAATAATTCTAATAGAAGATCTTCGGATGATAAAAAGGATAAAATAAGAAACGAGCCCAGAAGAAGCAATGATTCAACGAAAGACAGAAATGAAAATAGCAGACAAAACTTAAACAGTTCGATCAGCTCGAACAGTAGATCATCGAGTGAAAAAAAAGATAACGTAAGAAATAACAGTAGAAGATCCGAAGTTTTAAAAATTGATAGGAGAAATACAACTCAAAAAAGAGCTGAAAAAACCAGAAATATAAAAACGGAAGGGGATTCTAAAAAAGAAGAAAGAAAAAGAAGAAATTAAGTCAAGTTTAGTTTAGTCTCAAGTTAAAGCCCTATTAAAATAGGGCTTTTCTTTTTAATTAAAGCTAAGTATTAATTCCTTTACATTTTATAAAAGAATGAAACTACTAAAAAGTTTAATTACATAATTTAGGTTTAACAATTTTTAAAACTTCATTAAAAATTAATTTACTTTCCTTCTAGTTGAATTTCTTTGGCAATTTCTTGCACTTCGTCTAAAACTCTTAATAAGTTACCGCTCCAAAGTTGTTCTATTTGATCTTCTATATATCCTCTTTTTACCAACTCAATCGTAACATTTAAAGTTTCGGAAGCATCATTCCAACCATCAAGACCTCCTCCACCATCAAAGTCTGAACTAATTCCAACATGCTCTATACCAATTTTATCTACTAAATAATCTATGTGATCTACAAAATCAGCCACATTTACATCAGGTGGAAGGTTTTTAATTGTTTTAGCTTTTACTTTTACAATATCTTTCATGATAAAATAATTTTCAAGATAAATATCCCGTTCTTCACCTACAGGCAATTTCATAAACTCTTTTAACGACATCCATTTTGCACCTAAAGAATCCATAACTTTCATTTCAACTTCTTTTAAAGCATCTTCTCTTAAAGCTGCCTTTTCTATGTTTATGTAAGAACTAAAAGCAACCGTTTGCACAACGCCACCATTTTCTTTTAGCCAGCCTAATTGTTCATCATCTAAATTTCTACTATGATTGCACAAAGCTCTTGCAGATGAATGTGATGCTATAATTGGTGCTCTGGTAATGGCAATCATGTCTTTCATAGATTTTTTAGACGGATGAGAAACGTCAATCATCATTCCCCATTTATTCATTTCTTTTATCACTTCTTTTCCTAAATCACTTACACCGTTGTGAAGCCAAATAGCATCTTCTTCGCCAGTATTAGAATCACAAAACTGACTATGCCCATTATGTGAAAGACTCATATATCTTGCTCCTAAATCATAAAATTGTTTTACTCTAGAAATATCTGTTCCTATCGGATATGCATTTTCTACGCCAATCATTGCTACCTTTTTGCCAGAAGCATAGATATCTCTTGCCTGTTCCGAAGTTACTGCCAAACCGATTCTTTCTGGCGCAATATCTTTTGTAAGTTTATGAATTGCATCAAACTTGCTCATAGCATTTTGGTATGCTTTATCATATCCTTCTTCGGTTAATTCTCCTTGCCCAGTATACACAATAAAGAATGCAACATCTAAACCTCCTTCTTCCATATTTGGCAAGTTTACTTGGTTTTGAAGCTTTTGACTATAATTAATTGAGTCTGTAAAATTAGAAACATCAATATCTACATGCGTATCTAAAGTCATAACTCGTTCATGAATAGTTTTTGCTGTTGCTAATAAATCTTCTGCTGCATTTTCTTTTTTGCATGATAGTATTACAACAAAAAATGAAAGTAATTTTAGGTATTTCATAAACTAAATTTAATTTTATAAGCTAAATATACTCTTATTTAGCTTTTTAGCAATAAAAAAAACCGTCCAAAAAATTAATTTCAGACGGTTTGTAACTAGTTTTTATAAATCCCCCAACTTATAAAATTTGTTTGTATAATTAAATACGATGTAAATATAAAATGATTTCTAAAATTTGGCGCTAAATTTCGTTGACTTTAGAGTGTACTTAGTTAAAAGGTATTAATTATTAGTTTAAATGATTAATGGCAAAAGAATACTTGTATAATTAAACGCTAATCAAACAATGCTAACTTTCTAAATCAACTAAAAATAACATCTTTATAGTTTCGAAAACGATTTAGAAAAATAATTAGATTTTTATTTAAAAAGAGAATCGTCTAAAAAATTAATTTTTAGACGATTTCAAAATTACAATTTATAAATCCCCCAACTTATAAAATTTGCTTGTATTATTAAATACAATGTAAATATACAATTATTTCGAATTGTCTTCTATAAATTTCGTCGAATTAAACAAATTATACGCCAAAAAGTATTTTTTATTAGATTTAGATAATAAAATATAAACGCTCTTATTATTTGTGTGTTCAATTACACTCTAAAAACTACTATTTATAGATTAATAAAAAAAATTGTTTTTTTTAAATAAAGAGAAAACCGTCTAAAAAATTAATTTTAAGACGGTTTCGAACTTACAATTTATAAATCCCCCAACTTATAAAATTTGCTTGTATCTTTTTAAATACAAGGTAAATATAGCCAAATTTACAACCTGTGTAAATACATTTCGTTAACCTGAATAAATCTAACCACGAATGGCATTAAATATTCGTTTAGATTACAAAACTAAATAGCACTAATAATATCGTATTTAGTTATTATTTGATGATTGCCGTTTCCTAAATCGACCAAAACAGCTTGATTTTCTTTCGTTATCAATTTAGAAATCACTTCTAATTTTGCAGTTTTTTTAACAATAGGATATGGTTTTCCCATAATTCCTTTTAAAGACTTTTTAGCAATATTTTTATCAGCAATAAAGTGATGCAATAAAACAGCTTCATCTATAGAACCCACAAAACCATGCGCATCTTTTACTGGTATTTGCGATATTTTAAAAGTTTTCATTCGCTCAATTGCATGTGAAACCAATTCTTCTGTTTGCGCAGTAATCATTGGTGTGTTTTCATGACTTTTAATTAAATCGGCAGCCGTTTTAATTTCCTCTTCAATAAAACCTCTGTCTTTCATCCAATCATTGTTAAACATTTTACCAACATATCTACTTCCATGATCATGAAATAAAACCACCACCACATCGTCTTTTGTAAAATGTTCTTTTAATTGTAGCAACCCTTTTATAGCTGCACCGGCAGAGTTTCCTAAAAACATACCTTCTTCTTTTGCCAAACGTTGCGTGTAAATTGCGGCATCTTTATCGGTTACTTTTGTAAAACCGTCAATAACACTAAAATTTACATTTAGCGGTAAAATATCTTCTCCAATTCCTTCTGTTATATAAGGATAAATTTCATTTTCATCAAAAATGCCCGTTTCATGGTATTTTTTAAAAACAGAACCATAGGTATCAATTCCCCAAATTTTTACAGTAGTTCCTGCTTCTTTGGCTTTCATTTTTAGATAACTTCCAACGCCAGAAATTGTTCCACCTGTACCTACTCCAACTACAAAATGCGTAACTTTACCTTCGGTTTGATCCCAAATTTCTGGACCTGTGCTTAAAAAATGCGCTTTACAATTACTAGGGTTGTCATATTGATTAACGTACCAAGAATTCGGAGTTTCTTCGCCCAATCTTTTAGAAACCGAGTAGTAAGAACGTGGATCGTTTGGCTCTACGTTTGTAGGGCAAACCACTACTTCTGCACCAACGGCTCTTAAAATATCTATCTTTTCTTTAGACTGTTTGTCGGCCATTACAAAAATACATTTGTAGCCTTTTACAATTGCCGCTAAAGCTAAACCCATTCCTGTATTTCCAGAAGTTCCTTCAATAATTGTTCCTCCTGGTTTTAAGCGTCCGTCTGCTTCTGCATCATGAATCATTTGCAATGCCATTCTATCTTTTACCGAGTTTCCTGGGTTAAAAGTTTCGTATTTAGAAAGCACCAAACAAGGCAATTCTTTTGTTAAAACATTTAATTTTACTAAAGGTGTGTTCCCAATAGTTTCTAATATATTTTCTGCGTACTTCATTTCTATAATTTCTGCTGCGAAGATAAATCATTTTTTGGGCGTTACCTAAAGGTCGCGCTTTCATTACTCGCTTACCACAAAAAAGCGGCAGAGCTCAAACATGCCATTCAATCGCTAACGCAAATTAGTTAAAAATCAACAACTTAGTTAAATTTCATTAAAAATCTGCGTTAGCGATTGTAGTGACATCCTTTTTATATAAAACAAATTTAAAATTAATTTAAAAATTATTCTTTAATAAAGGTTTAATAATGTCCGCTAAAGGTAGCTTCATAAAAAGATATAACGAAAAGCGCGCCGTTTACGGAACGCCCAAATTTAAAAAAGTTAAAAAAAACTAAGCAAACTTTATAGACTTAGAAGGCTGTATTTTTGTGATAATATAAGACGGAATTATCAACATTAAAAAGCATAAAAGTAGCGTGCCAATATTTAACAATAAAATAGCCGAAAAAGAAATATAAACCGGCATTGTTGTTACATAATAGGTCTCTGGATTTAAAGTAATCACCTTAAAATAATGCTGAATAAAAAGAATTGATAAACCAATGACATTTCCCCAAAAAAGGCCTTTTAGAATTAAGTAAGAAGCGTTGTATAAAAATATTTTACGAATGCTTGTATTGTTGCTTCCTAAAGCCTTTAAAATACCAATCATTTGTACGCGTTCTAAAATTAAAACTAGCAAGGCAGTTATCATATTAATACCTGCAATTAAAATCATAATGGCAATTATAAACCAAACATTATTATCAAAAAGCTCAATCCATTCAAACACATTTGGGTAGGCGTTAATAATACTTTTACTTGTTAAAGTAGATGGTATTTCGTTATAAATCTCTTCACTTTTTTTATCAACTTCGTCAAAATCATCAATCAATACCTCAAAACCACCAACTTCATTGGCGGTCCATTTATTTAATTTCTGTACCTCTCTAATATCGCCAATCATCATGTTTTTATCAAACTGCAAAAAGCCGGTACTATAAATTCCGCAAACAATATATTTTTTATTAGATGGTAATTTGCTGTTTGCTGTTTTTATAAAAGTTGCTAAAATAGTATCGTTTAATTTTAAGCGTAAACGATTTACAACTGTTTGAGAAAGCAATACTCCTTTTGTTCTATCTTGATTAAAATTAGGCATTTTACCAGCTACTAAATATTCTTTAAAAAACGACCAATCATAATCTGTAGAAACTCCTTTAAAAATAATCCCTTCAAAATCGGTATCTGTTCTTAAAATTCCGGCTTTATTTGCAAAAACTTGCACATTTTTTATACCATCAATCGTTAAAAATTTAGGATAGAATTCTTGATTTTTGGAAATTGGAGTTGTAGAAACATCAGAATTGTTAGCATCATAATTAACAATTTGAATATGGCCTTTAAAACCTGCCATTTTATCGCGAATTTTATATTGCAATCCTGCGCCAGTTGCAACAGCAATTAACATAATAATAATTCCTAATGCAATTGCAGTGATTGCAATTTTTATTATTGGCGAAGAAATACTATTTTTATACTTTTTGCCCGCAATAATACGTTTAGCTATAAATAACTCGTAATTCAAATTGATGATAAATTTTAAACCCTTCAAAAGTACATATTTATGCTGGTTTTTAGCAATGAATTTTATCCTAATTTCTTGCGCTGTAAAAACGAATGTAAAAGAGACCACCTTCGAAATACCAAGTATATACATCGAAAAATTAACATTAAAAACAGGCGCTGAAAGAACTAATTTATATCTAAAATTACTAAAAGGTAAAAATGTGGCTATTGTTGGCAATCAAACATCCATAATAGAAACTAATAATAAGCAGCAAGATCAAATACATTTAGTAGATAGTTTGTTGTCTTTAGGAATACACATAGAAAAAGTTTTTGCGCCAGAACATGGTTTTCGTGGAAAATCTGACGCAGGCGAAACTGTAATAGACGGAATTGACACAAAAACAGGTTTACCTGTTATTTCTTTATACGGAGAAAATAAAAAACCATCTGCAGATCAATTAAAAAATATTGACGTTGTTATTTTCGATATTCAAGATGTTGGTGCACGCTTTTACACATATCTTTCTTCTCTACATTACGTAATGGAGGCTTGCGCAGAACTTGAAATTCCGGTTATACTTTTAGACAGACCAAACCCAAACGGGCATTATATTGATGGTCCTGTTTTAGAATTAGAACACACCAGTTTTGTTGGTTTACACAAAGTACCTGTAGTTTACGGAATGACAATTGGCGAATATGGACAGATGATTAATGGTGAAAAATGGTTAAATAATAGAATTCAATGCGATTTAACCGTGATTCCTTTGCAGGGTTATACTCATGAAACGGAATATAGTTTACCTGTAAAATCATCGCCAAATTTACCAAATGATAAAAGTATTAACCTCTATCCTAGCATCTGTTTTTTTGAAGGAACAAACGTATCTGTAGGTCGCGGAACCGAAATGCAGTTTCAAGTTATAGGCAGCCCTGAACTGAATATAAAACAGTTTAACTTTAAATTTGTGCCTAAACCAAATGAAGGATCTAAATACCCTAAACATAATGGAGAAATTTGTTACGGATACGATTTAAGAAAAGAAAAGAAATTAGATAGAATTGAGCTAAAATGGCTTATTGATTTTTACGAAAATCATAAGAAATACAATAAAGAAAAGAAGTTTTTTACTATTTTCTTTACCAAATTGGCAGGAACCGAAAAACTACAAAAACAAATTGAACAAGGTTTATTAGAACAAGAAATTAGAAAAAGTTGGCAAAACGATTTAGAAGAATTTAAAATAATTAGAAGCAAGTATTTAATTTATGAATAATTGCCATTTTTATTAAACAAGTGGTAGCTGCTAATCTTTGGTTATAAATAACTTTAGTTTGCAATTAAACAAATTTTGCTAAAATAAACTTAAATCAACTATTCTGAACAATTTAAAATACCGAACAAATAGTGCTAACAAACAATAGAAGTTTAACTATTAACTTCTAACTTTTTTCTCGTTATATTCATAAGGCAAGCGTTTTTTAAGCGCTTCTACAATATTATATGCTGCAGGGCAAACCTCGGTATTTGCAATTGTTAAATCTGTAATTTGTATAAACTTACGTCTGTTTGTATGTGGATATTCTGAACACGCTTTTGGACGAACATCATAAATAAGACATTTATTATCAGATTCATCAAAAAAGGAACAAGGCGCTGTTTTCAACACCATAAAGTCATCTTGATCTCTTTCTAAATACTTCTCTTTAAAATCTACAACTTTCATTCTAAAGTGTTTAGAAATACGCTCTGTATCTTTCTCTGTAAAAATAGGACTTGTAGTTCTACAACAGTTACCACAATCTAAACAATCTGTTTTTGCAAACTCTTCGTCATGTAACTCTTGCATTACATAATCTAAATTTTTAGGAGTTCTCTTTTTTAAATTTGCAAAATACTTTTTACTTTCTTTTTTAGCTTGTTCAGCTAATTTTGGTAGTTGTTCTAGACTTGTTTCCATGATGCAAAAATACAAATATTCTTGACCATAAATGGGGCAAAAAACAAATAAAATTATGTATTTTTGCAACCTAATTTTCTCGAGTAAATGAATATTCAAAACACTATAGAAACCAAAGTAAAAGAAGGGTTTTTAGCTTTATATACTAAAGAAATTCCGTCAGTAGAATTTCAAGCAACAAGAAAAGATTTTGAAGGAGATATTACAGTTGTAGTTTTCCCGATGTTGCGTTACCAAAAAGGAAACCCAGTTAAAATTGGAGAAGATTTAGGAAACTATTTAGTTAAAAACGTTGCAGAAATCACAAATTACAACGTTGTAAAAGGCTTTTTAAATTTAGTGATTGACGACACTTTTTATACCAATTTTTTCAATTCAATTTATTCAGATTCTAGTTTTGGTTTTGTTTCGCCTAGGGCGGATGAAAAAGCAATGATGGTAGAATATTCTTCACCAAACACAAATAAACCTTTGCATTTAGGGCACGTTCGTAATAATTTATTAGGTTTTTCTGTTGCAGAAATTATTAAAGCATCTGGTAAAAAGGTATATAAAACTCAAATTATAAACGATCGTGGAATTCATATCTGTAAATCGATGTTGGCTTGGCAAAAATACGGAAAAGGAGAAACTCCGGAATCTACGGGCTTAAAAGGCGATAAATTGGTTGGTAATTATTACGTAAAATTCGACCAAGAATATAAGAAAGAAATTGCGCAATTAACATCCGAAGGAAAAACCGAAGAAGAAGCAAAAAAGGAAGCACCTCTTTTAGTAGCAGCGCAACAAATGCTCTTAAAATGGGAAGCTGGAGATAAACAAGTTGTTGCTCTTTGGAAAGAAATGAACTCTTGGGTTTATAAAGGTTTTGAAGTTACTTACAAAAATATGGGTGTAGATTTTGACACTTTATATTATGAAAGTGATACTTATTTATTAGGAAAAGATGTAGTAGCACAAGGAATAGAAAAAGGTGTTTTCTACAAAAAAGAAGACGGTTCTGTTTGGTGCGATTTAACAGATGATGGTTTAGATGAAAAGATTGTACTGCGTTCAGACGGAACTGCCGTTTACATGACACAAGATATTGGTACAGCAATTCAGCGTGTAAAGGATTATGCAGATGTTGGAGGAATGGTCTATACCGTTGGTAATGAGCAAGATTACCATTTTCAAGTATTGTTTTTAATCTTAAAAAAATTAGGGTTTGATTGGGCAAAACAATTACATCATTTAAGCTACGGAATGGTAGATTTACCTTCAGGTAAAATGAAATCTAGAGAAGGAACTGTGGTAGATGCTGATGATTTAATGGTTGAAATGACCGAAACTGCAAAAGAAATTTCTGAAGAATTAGGAAAATTAGATGGTTATTCCGAAGAAGAAAAACAAGATTTATACAAAACAATTGGCTTAGGTGCATTAAAATATTTTATACTAAAAGTAGATCCAAAGAAAAGAATTTTATTCGACCCAAAATCATCTGTTGATTTTCAAGGGAATACAGGTCCTTTTATTCAGTATACGTATGCAAGAATTCAATCTATTTTAAGAAAAGCAGCGTTTGACTATTCAAAATCGGCTACAATAGAGTTACATGAAAAAGAAAAAGAATTATTAAAGCAGTTGGCTTTATTTCCAGAAACGATTCAGCAAGCTGCTGCAAATTACTCGCCAGCAATTATTGCGAATTACACCTATGATTTAGTAAAAGAATTTAACTCTTTTTATCAAAATGTCTCCATTTTAGGCGAAGAAGATCTAGATAAAAAAGTATTTAGAGTGCAATTGGCTCATAAAGTTGCTGAGACTATAAAATCAGCGTTTTTATTATTAGGAATACAAGTTCCTGAAAGAATGTAAAAAATTTATGCCATTTACAAAAAACACTTGTAGTTAAAGCAAAAAGGATTAGATTAGCTTATAAAATTGAAAATGTTCTACTATTTTTATTTTTTCAATATTTCTGAATAAAATAAGTTTTAATTGAAAAACGTTAGAACAAAAAGCTTAGAAAAACGCAAAAAAAATAAACTTTATTTTTACTATAAATAAAGTTAGAATTAATAGATTTGCGATTAGGGCATTAAAAATGAAAAAATTATAGAGTTTACTATTATTTAAAACTTTAAACATAAAAAATTAAAAATGAAATACGACATCATCATTATTGGAAGTGGACCTGGAGGATATGTAACCGGAATTAGAGCATCTCAACTAGGCTTTAAAGTTGCTATTGTAGAGAAAGAATCTTTAGGCGGAATATGCTTAAATTGGGGTTGTATTCCAACAAAAGCTTTGTTGAAATCTGCGCAAGTATATGATTATTTAAAGCATGTTGATGAATATGGTTTAAAAGCAGAAGCTATTGATAAAGACTTTGAAGCTGTAATTAAACGCAGTAGAGGCGTTGCAGACGGAATGAGTAAAGGTGTTGCATTCTTGATGAAGAAAAACAAAATCGATATTATTGATGGTTTTGGAAAAATTAAAACTGGTAAAAGAGTAGATGTTACTGCCGAAAACGGAACTGTAACAGAGTATAGCGCTGACAATATTATTATTGCAACAGGTTCTCGTTCTAGAGAATTACCAAACCTACCACAAGATGGTGTTAAAGTAATTGAATATAGAAAGGCAATGACGTTGCCAAAGCAACCGAAATCTATGATTGTTGTAGGTTCTGGAGCCATTGGTGTTGAATTTGCACATTTTTATAACACGATGGGTACAGACGTTACTATTGTAGAGTTTATGCCTAATTTAGTGCCTGTAGAAGATATCGATATTTCAAAACAATTTGAGCGCTCTATTAAGAAAGCAGGTATAAAAGTAATGACAAGTTCAGAAGTTTTATCTGTTGATACTTCTGGCGAAGGTGTTATTGCCACTGTAAAAACAAAAAAAGGCGAAGAAAAATTAGAAGCAGATATTTTATTATCAGCAGTTGGCATCAAGTCTAACATTGAAAACATTGGCTTAGAAGATGTTGGGATTATTGTTGATAGAGACAAAATTTTAGTAAATGATTTTTATCAAACAAATATTCCTGGTTATTATGCTATCGGAGATGTAGTTCCTGGACAGGCTTTAGCGCATGTTGCTTCTGCTGAAGGAATTACTTGTGTAGAAAAATTAGCAGGTTTACATACAGAACCTATAGATTACGGAAACGTCCCTGGTTGTACTTATGCTACTCCAGAAATTGCCTCTGTTGGTATGACGGAAGCAAAAGCTTTAGAAGCTGGTTATGAACTAAAAGTAGGTAAATTTCCTTTTTCGGCGTCTGGTAAAGCAAAAGCAGCAGGTACTCCTGATGGTTTTGTAAAAGTAATTTTTGATGCAAAATACGGCGAATGGCTAGGTTGCCATATGATTGGTGCTGGTGTAACAGACATGATTGCAGAAGCTGTTTTAGGTCGTAAATTAGAAACAACTGGGCATGAAGTTCTAAAAACAATTCATCCACACCCAACAATGAGCGAAGCTGTAATGGAAGCTGTTGCTGATGCTTACGGAGAAGTCATTCACCTATAAATATTGATTATTCATCTATTAAATAATTTTTTATGTAATTTTTTGTTACTTTTGTGTCACAGTATACGTTAAACAATCCCTCGCTTAAACGATTTAATACATATAATAAACTATATAAATGAGTTTCGTTGAGTGGTTCCTTACCTTTATCTATAAGATAAAAACTTTTCCTCTAATAATACAGATAACTGTTGTATTAACATTGTTTTTTATAATAGCAACTTTAGCTCTTGTAATTACAATTTATACAATACGAAAAAGACACAATAAACTCCAGAAAAAGCTTAAAAATAGTGTTCCGGATATAAAAAAATTGTTCGAAGACATTCTATTTACAGAAAAAAAGTTTTCTGAACAAGAAATCTTTGATAGTTTTGAGGATATCGTTGGCTCTGTTAATAGAGAATCTTTAGATATTGGGGTGGACATTTTAGTAGATTTTAAAAATGATGATAAAGAATCCGAAAAATATACCCTAATCATAACTGCACTAGGAATTGTAAATCACCTTGAAGATAAGTTCGATTCTCGATCAAATAGTCAAAAAATGGATGCCTTTCAAGAAGCATTTGTTTTAAACCTAAATAAATTCGATTCTAAAGTACTACAATATGCTTACAGTAAGAATAAAAGGATTAGAAGTGAAGCAAGAAACTCTTACCTAGCATTAAGTTCCAATGACCCATATCGTTTTTTTGATGATTTCGAAGGAAGTTTAACTAAGTGGGATGAAATTGAATTAATGCAATATCTTAAACAACAAAATATACGAGGTAATTTAGAAGGTTTAGGAAAATGGATTAATTATTCTGAAAACGATTCTTTGGTTATCTTTCTTATAAAAATGGTTGGTTTTTTTAAACAAAAAGGAATTGATGATATTTTACTAGAAAAATTAGATGATAGTAATGCTAAAATTAGAGCAGAAGCTATTTTAACCTTGGGCGAATTAGACATAAAAGAAACCGAAGAAACATTAATTGAAAGATATTATACAGAGCCAGAAGTTTGTCAAGTAGCGATTGTAAGAACAATTAGAAAATTTAATACTGGTAAATCTTTAAATTTTTTACAAGAAGTTTTTGGAGAAACAAATAACACCGATACAAAAAAAATTATTGCAGAAGCGATCTTAAACTATAGTTACGAGGGTAAAATCGCCTTTCAAAACTTAAAGAATACTTTAAAAGGTTTTGATCTATTAATTTTAAAACATATTGAAACACCCTTAATAAAATACAAATAAATGTTTGAAATTTTTGTAAAAGTTTATGAATACTTTATCTTCTTCTACGCAACTTCATTAATTTTAAGTTACTTAGTTTTAGCTATATTTTCTTTTATAGCAATCAATAAATATAAAAGCTACAATACGGATATTGATGATGAAGAGCTATTAAACTCTAACTTGGCTCCAGGTATTTCTGTAATTGCGCCTGCTTTTAACGAAGAAAAAACAATTATTATTAATGTAAAATCTTTATTGACACTAAACTACCCTCTTTTTGAGGTAATTATTGTAAATGATGGTAGTAAGGATTCTACATTAGACCTTTTAATAGAAGAGTTCGATTTAGTAGAAGCACCTTTTGCTTATGTAGAAAAAATTAAATCTAAACCCTACAAATGAACTTTTAAATCAGAAAACCCAAAGTACGAAATCTTAACAGTTATTGATAAAGAAAATGGTGGAACAAAAGCTGATGCATTTAATGCAGGCCTAAATGCTTCTGTTTTCCCATATTACCTAAACACAGATGTAGATTGTATTTTAGCAAGAAATACACTTACTAAAATGATTAAACCTATCTTAAGTTCAAAAGTAAGAGTTATAGCAGTTGGCGCAACATTAAGAATGTCTAATAACTGTGAAATTGAAGAAGGTGTAATTACAAGAGTAAGGCCACCAAAAGCACTAATACCTCGTTTTCAAGAATTAGAATATATTAGATCTTACCTTTTAGGAAAGATGGGATGGGAATTTATTAACGCTGTGCCAAATGTATCTGGTGGTTTAGGTATGTTTGACAAAGAAATCGCAATTAAAGCTGGTGGTTATGGAGCAGATTCTCATGCTGAAGACATGGACATGCTTACACGAATGGCCGCCCATATGATGAATAACAGGCTAGAGTATAAAATTGGATACATACCTCTTTCTTGTTGCTGGACAGAAGGACCACCCAACATACAAATTTTAGGAAGACAACGCACAAGATGGGCCAGTGGATTGTTTCAAATGTTTAGTGACCACAGAAAAATTTTATTTAATCCAAGTTATAAAAGACTAGGTTTAATTACGTTTCCATATATTTTCATTTTTGAATTTTTAGCACCAATTATTGAAGCTTTTGGTATACTTTTTGCAATATTTTTATTGTTTTATGGTTATGTAAACTGGAATTTTGCTCCTTTAATTTTATTGTATTCATATACATTCGCTATCATGATTTCATCAATAGTAATTATTTGGGATCAAATGACATTTAAGTATTACAATACAACTAGAGAAGTATTAACGCTATTTTTAACTGCTTTTATTGAGCCAATTTTATATCACCCAATGATTATGTTCTTTTCTCTAAAAGGTTACTTCAGTTACATTACATCCAGAGAGCTTGCGTGGGGAACGATGACTAGACAAGGTTTTGATAGTGAGGAAGAAAGAAAGAAAAAAGAACAAGCAGATAAAGATGGTTCTAACACTAAAAATAACGACGATAATACTCCTAGCAGCAGAGATTCTAAGAAGAAAAAACCTAGCATTTTTGATAAGCTAAAGAGAAAGAAAAAACAAACAGGAGATCTTGATTCTCTTAAAACATAATATTTGCCAAAAAAAATGAAAATAAATAAATTTATATGCATTTTTATTGTGATCGTTTTCTCACAACTAAAAATTTATTCTCAAATATTTGACTCTTCCGATTTATACTTTGAAGAAGCAAAAAAAGATCTTGCCGAGCAAAACTTTACAAAAGCTGCAAAAATGAGCTGGAGAGGATTGCAATTATCTCCCACTGATTTAGATTTAAAAACTATTTTAGGAAAATCTAACTTAGAATTAGGTAGATATGACACAGCAAGATATGTACTTAAGCAAGTATATCTAAAAAACAGAAAAAACACAGATGTATTAAAATACCTAGTAACAATAGAACAAAATACAAAAAGATATTCTGATGCTATTTGTTTTGTTAACGAACTATTAGAAATTACTCCTTACAGCAAAGGTTGGCATTTGCGTAAAATTAGTATCTATAAAGAAATGGGTAATTTTGAAGAAGCAGAAAGAGGCTTAAAAAGAATTTATCAAATATATCCTGAAGATACTGAAATAAAGCAGGCATATAATTATATTATGATTGGCGATGGCGATAAGGCTATCAAAGAAAAAAAATATGATGATGCTAACGATATTTATAAAGTTGTAATTGATAATAATCCAGGAAATAAACAAGCATATTTAGGTATAATAAGAAATGAATTGTTAAAAGGAAATCCTGAATCTGCTTTACAATTTACAAATAGATCTTTATTAGAAATACCAGATGATAGAGAGTTGGTAGAGAAAAAGATTGGTTTGTTAGAACAGATGGGAAGACATGCCCAAGCTATTACTTACATAAACACCCTTGATAAAAATAAATTTAAAGATATTTACGCGACTACTTTACCCTATTTAATGCAGCAATCTGCTGGGTTTAATGAATATAATGACTCTTATGAAACGCATAAAAAATTAGCAGAATTAAACGGTAATTCAGAGTCTCAAGATTATGTTATTAAGAATGCCTTAGGAAAAGGATATGATGTTGATGCTGAATACTTTTTAAATAAAGCTATTAAAAAAAGTCCAAATAATAAAAAGTTATTAGTTCAGGAAATGGAACTTTTTAAACCTATAAAAGATAAAGAAAGGTATGAAGATAAGGTAATGATAAATCATGAGAAATTTCCTGATGATGCAGATATTACATACGCTTACAATAGAATAATGTTTGAAAAAGCAAAACAATATGTCATAAACCAACAGTTTGATATTGCATTACCAATTTTAACAGACTTAGTATCGTTCCCTGATTTTACTGTAGATGCTGAACAACAAATATTTGGAATTTTATTATATCTAGAAAAATATGATGAAGCAACAGATCAAATAGATAAGTTGATTGGTTTAGATCCAGAAAATCCTGATTATTTGTTAAGAAAATCTACGTTGTATCAAAAAATGGAATTATTCGACGATGCTCTAGAAATTACTAGAAGCTTAGAGCAAAAATATCCTCTAAATTTAAAGTATCCTATTGTGTATGTGCAGCAAGTTGAAGCGTATGCTACTTATTTAATGAAAGAACAAAGATACAGCCAAGTAATACCAGTTATTGAAGATGGTTTAACAAGAGAAAACAATAATAAACGCTTGCTAGACATGGCTATAAATGCCTCTTCTGCAATGAAAGATTATGAAAAAGGGATCTCTTTTAGCAAAAGTGCTTTGAGTTTTTACCCAGAAAATAAAAATTTTAAATTAAAATTAACTGACTTATACACAAAAAATAAAGACTACGGTAGCGCATTAGCTATTTTAGATACTTTAAAAAAGACCTATGTATATGATAGAAATATAAAAAATGCCGAAGCGGAAATCTTGTTTTTTAGAGCTAGAAATCAAGAGGAAGAAGGTCTACTAGACGAAGCTTTAGTTAATTACGATTCTGCTTTCTCCTTAAATCCTTCGGATGAAGGTTCATTAATGAGAATGGTTAATTTACATATTACTCAAAAACCTTACGATGAATCTTTAAAATTTATCAATAAAAAAATACAAAAAAATCCGACTGATAATTTTTTAAAATACAAAAAAGGAGTTGTGTTTGAGTTATTAAAACAATACGATTCTGCTTATTATTACCAAAAGTTTAGGAAAATAGACAATCCTTTTGAGCAAATGGAATTTAATCATACGTTAGAGGTAATTAGAGCTGGAGAATTAAAAAACTCTCTTGCTGTTACTTACTTAAAAGCAACTTCAGATTCTATTGCGTTTAACACTTCTTTAGCTAGTATAAACTATAGAAAGATTGATGATAAAAATACGTACGGTGCAGATGTAAATTATGCAGCAAGAAGTTCTGGCGTTGGTGTACAAGGTGGTATAAATTTGGCTAGAATTTTCACAGAAACATTATATGCTGATGCAGGAATTTTGTTAGGCTCTAGATTTTTTCCAAAGTTTAAACTGTATGGTAATGCCTATAAGGGTTTAAAAAATGGTTATGAAGCACAAGTTGGTGTTAGTTTTGACCGCCTACAAAACGATGAAAATTATTATACCCTAAAATTAGGTGCAGCAAGAACTTGGGAAGATATTTGGTTAAATGCCAGAGTATCTCTAATGAACACTAATATTGTTCTTTTTCAAAGAGATAATAATGGAGATGTAGTTACAGAAACAGTTAGAGACCCTATTACTAATGTTGCTACAGTGCGAAACGTTACCTATGCACAGAACACTTTTTTTGCCAATTTAATGGTTCAAGCTCGTATAAACGTAAACCCTAGAAAAGATTATTTTTCTGTAATCGCTTCTGGTGGTAGTGCTCCCTTTGATCAACAATTAGAATTTCAAGAAAACACATTCTTAAAATTTACTAATGTTATGGTTGGTGCTGGTTATAAGTATACAATGACGCCTAGAACGTCTATTTTAGTTGATGGTACCTGGATTAATTTTAAGAGTAATCAAAGTACTTTTTTTGATACAAATACTGGCACTACAAAAATTTTAGGTGTACTATTTACAAACCAATATAACTTAGCTATTTCAATAGTCACTAGGTTTTAATAAATCGATTAAAAATTTCCCCAAATGATGTTAAAAAAATATATGTATATCGTTATGATTTTTTTAAGCCTTACTTCTTGTGCCCAAAAAAAAGTAACGTTATATTCTAAGAGCAAAAAATATATCCTAAAATAAGTATTCCGCTTTCCGCAAATATTCTTGTTGAAAGGGCTGCAGATGAGTTTAATAATAATTTTAAAGCGATTACCGGTAAAGCGCTAACTATTGAAAGAAGTAATAGTCTTAATAACAATTACAATTATATTGTATTAAGAATCAATCCAACACAAAAAAATAATTACTGTATTTATAAAAATGACAAAAATATTACCATTCAGGCTACATCTGCTTTAAATTTATCATATGGCGTAAATGACTTTTTTAAAAAATATACTTCTTTAAAATTTAAAAATAAAAATACGGAACCAAACGAAGACCTTATTGTCAACGAAATCGAAATTCCTATTGAATTTAATTACTGCTCTTCACCAGATTTTGAATATAGAGAACCTTATTTCTCTACAAATTTTGACCCAAATTTTAGAGGTTGGAACAGAACAAATTACTTGGAATTAGAATGGGGAATTTGGGGACACAATTTGTCTAAAATACTTAAAGAATATAGTTTACCACAAACTGCTTATGCACAGGTTGGTAATCAACGAGTAGAAGATCAGTTTTGTTTCACCAGCGACACTTTATTTAAATACGTAAATGAAAGAATAGGAAGTATATACGCCACTGATAGCGCACTAAACAAGTATATGATTTTACCAAATGATAATGATATTGTTTGCACTTGTAATACTTGCAAAGCCGTTGGTAACACAACCACAGATGCAGCTCCTGCAGTATTTAATTTTTTAAATAGCTTGGCTAGAAATCATCAAGAATTATCATTTTTTACTACAGCTTATGTAACAGTTAGAGAAATACCAAAATTTAAAGCAGCTACTAATGTTG
The DNA here is from genome assembly GCF_002954665.1 of Polaribacter glomeratus. Lineage (GTDB taxonomy): Bacteria > Bacteroidota > Bacteroidia > Flavobacteriales > Flavobacteriaceae > Polaribacter > Polaribacter glomeratus. Next base: position 1,623,348 of record NZ_MSCM01000001.1, read on the forward strand.
GTATCTTCTATAGCACTATTCATATTCAAAAAGGAATACCAATTGAAGAAACTAAAGATTTTAAAGATTTTGAATATGACATTAAAAAGTGGAGAAACTATGTAGACAACGTTTTCATTTGGGATTATACTGTAAACTTTGATAATTATTTTGATATATACCCTTCGATTAAAGTTACCCAAAAAAATCTAAAGCTTTACAAAAAACTAGGTGTAAATGGGGTTTTCTTGCATGGCAGCGAATATGACTACAGCACTTTTCAAGATTTGAAAACCACTTTATTTGCAAAACTTTTATGGGATACTACAATTAATGTTGATCAAGAAATAAATACTTATTTTCATGAAAACTTTCCTAAAAAATTGGCAGGAGCATTAACAAATTACTACACTTTTATTGATAATACTTTTTTTCTGAATAAAGAAGAATTAGGTATTTATAGCGGTATTAATAAATCTGTAAAAAAATATTTAGATCCTAAAGTGTTTTTTAGTTTTTATAATGAATTTGATACAAATACAGAAAAAAATAAATACGACAAAGATTTTTTAAAGATTGCTACTGCCCTAACCTTTCTAAAATTAGAAATAATGAGAGATAATGGTGTAGGAACGTATGGATTTGCAACTTTAGATAGTGAAAATCAAATTATTGTAAAAAATGAAACGATTCTTTTACTTGATCGTTTAACTGCATTTAGTAGAGCTTCAAATCTTAAAACTTATAACGAAGTTAATTATACAATTGAAGATTACATTAAAAGTTGGAGACAAAATATTTTTAGATATCACAAAAGAAAACATTTTTTTTATAAAAAACCATTTAAAGTTTTATCAAAATTAGATGAAGACTATAAAAATATAAAAACGTTAAATGATGCTGCATTTGGTTTAAAAGATTACAATACAAACTGGCTAATTTGTTCTGTAGATAATTTGGTTTTAAAAATTGATAAAGAAGAAATTAAACAATCAAAAAAAATAACATTATCTTTTTTACAAGACACAAAACATGCTATTTTTTATCCAAGTGTAATTGAAATATTAGACACTAATTATAAAATAATTAAAAGGCTAAAATTACCTTCTGAAGACGAAAATATTGGTACAAAAGAAGTATCAATTGATTTACCAACTAAGTTTGATGACGAACAATTACCAAATACTTTTATCGTTAATATAATAAGAAGTAACGTAGTTGGCAAAAACGCTTTAGCTTGTGATGAAATTATATTTAATTAAAAATTAAATTTATCCTAATGAAAAACATATACTTTATTCTACTAATCGCTTTAATTTCGTTTTCTTGTGAACTAAGAAAACCAAGTATTGATTCAGTTGAAAGAACTAAAATGGAAATTGAAAATCCAGAACGTCATTACTATCCAATACTACGTGGTTCAGAAATAACAGCAGCTTATAAGTTTTATAATAGAGGTAATGCTCCTCTAATTATTTATGATGTACAAGCTTCTTGTGGCTGTATCACAATAGATTTTCCAAGTAACTCGATTGGTAAAGATGATTTCGGTTTTATTACACTAGACTATGATAGTGCCAAAAACATTGGTTACGTAGAATTCTACATAACTATTTTAGCAAACACAGAAAATGATGTTTTTAACACTATAAAATTTGATTTAAATGTAGTTACTTCTGCACATTACACTCAAGATTATGAAGAAATTTATTTAGAAAGAAGAAAAGAGAAATTAGGTGGCGAAGTAGATGGCGATTTAACACAACAAGGTTATTATACCGATGATGTTAAAACTGTTAGATAAAATAAAAAGTATATAAAAATAAATAAAAAAAGAAAGATGAAAGCAAAATATCAAAGTGTTTTAGACTTAGGTCAAAAATTAAACATCCAAAATGGTGATGTAAAAGAAGAAAACGGAAAACTAATAGTAACAGGAACAGCAAAGACTCAATATGACAAAAATTTAATTTGGGATAAAATAAAAGAAGTTGGTGGCGAAAATCCCACAGATATTACTGCTGATATTAAAGTAGAAGACACTACAATCTTTGCAAATCATACGGTAAAGAGTGGAGAAACTTTAGGGGGTATAGCAAAACAATATTATGGAAATGCTGCAAAGTATACTGTAATTTTTAAAGCGAACACCAACATATTAAAAAATCCTGATGTAATTAAACCAGGTCAAGAATTGGTAATCCCAAATCTATAAAACACTAAAATAAAATCTTAAAAACCGAAACAATTTGTTTCGGTTTTTTTATTTTTGAACAATTATGATAACCAACAAAAAACAATTCCTAATCGAAATTTTAAAAGCACTAGCAAAATTAATCATTGCTGGTGTTTTTATTGGAATTTTAAAAAAGTACGATGCCATTATTGCTGTAATTTTACTTTTAAAAATTTTTTATAATAGCTACACAGAAATTATAAAACCAAAGAATACTAAAAATTGGTTACTTTTAATAGGAATGATTTTGACCGGTTTTGGCGGGATTGTTGGTGAAACTTGGGGCGTTAAAAATGGATACTGGGAATATCACGGAGTAACACGAGAATTACCTTTATGGCTTCCTTTTGCTTGGATGCTCGCCTTTCATTACTTGTACAAAATAGAACGAAATTTAATTCCGCTTTTAAAAAATCAATCCCAAAAGAACAAAATTGTTTTAGCTATTTTATTGTCGCTAATTCTACCAGCTTTTGGAGAAATAATTACAATTTATTTAGGAGTTTGGACGTATTATTGGCCGTATCAACTTTTAGGAGTTCCTTTGTATGCTTTTATTTGCTTGGTTTTTGTACATATGTTGGTGTATTTTATCTTACATCATATATGTAAAAAATATAAGATTAACGACATTGTTTTCAATTGATAAAAAAATGAATACTTTTAAAAACCATAATACAATTAAAATAGGATTTTATCTAGCAGGAATCTCTAACATCATCGGAGTTTTATTTTTTTCCAAACTATTTACAAATTCAATTATTCCCGAAACAGATCCTTCTGTAATGTCCTATTTTGGGTTGATAATGATCATAGTTTGGGGATTCGCATATATTGCTGTTGCCAAAAAATTTGAAAACTTAAAATGGTTGGTCGCTGTTTTTGCAATTGAGAAGTTTTGCTATGGCTTTATTTGGACAAAGTGGATTTTAAACAACAGCGTTTCAGTAATTTTTGATAAAGATATTTTAGCAGGTTCCTTTTATTCTTTTTACGGAATTAATGATTGGATGTTCTTCTTGTTTTTTGTGTATGTATTTTTTAAAATTGAAAAAACGACACGCAAGTCTTAAAAATAGAGACGAATTTCAAAATGTAAAAGATTATTACAAAGGTGTTGTCAAAGAAAATTTAGAGATTTACTTAGAAAACATAAATCTCTAAAAAAAACTTATTAACTCTTTTTTAATAACAGTAATATTTAAGTAATGTCAAAATATTAAGAATTATTTTCACTGAATTTTACATTTTACGAAGCCTAAATAGGGATAAAAAAGGATTCTAAAAGAAGCTAAAATCGCCAACAAACAATTCTAGTTACTTTATTCCCTTGATTCATATCAATTACTTTAAACTCCTTTGCTCCTAGTTTTTTTGAGGAAGATTGTAAGCTTATTACATTCTCTTTTTTAGAAACTAAACTTGTAAACCAAATACTTTGTTTGGCATATAAAGAGCTTTCATATAAATAATTATGCAAAAAGGCTTTTTCTCCTCCTGGGTACCATAATTCATTATTATTACCAGAGAAGTTTCTAACGGCATTGTTGCCTAAGTTTTTAGTTTTTCTTCTGTTAGCGCCTTGTGCTTCTTCTGCTGATTTATAAAATGGCGGATTACACATTACAGCTGAAAATGAATCATCATCTTTTAAAATTCCTTTTAAAATTTGCTGTTCATTTAACTGTTGGCGCAATTCAATCTTTGATTCTAATTTATTATCATCAATAATATCTTGCGCAGCGTCTAAAGAATCGACATCAATATCTGTAGCAACAAAATTCCAGTTATACTGAGCAACTCCCAATAAAGCATAAATACAGGATGCTCCTGTACCAATATCTAAAATTTTAATATCTTTTTCTGATGAAAGTAAATCCGATAAATAAAGGACATAATCTAAACGTCCAGGAATTGGCGGACATAAATTTTCATCGGCAAACTTCCAAACTTTTATTTTATCAAACGTAAAAAGCAAGGCTTTGTTTAATTCTTTAACCGCTTTAGGATCAGAAAAATCGATACTAACAGCACCAAATTTATTTTCTAAAACATATTCTTTTAACAACGGGTTTTTAACAACTAAATCGTCAAAATCGTACCCTTTATTAAACTTATTTTCTGGATGTAAACCTTTTTCTTTCATTATAATTCTAGTAGTGTAAATTCTAATTGCAAAGGTTTTAAAGCACCTTTTAAAGCTTCAATAAATGAGGAACCATACGCTAAATAATACTCAGAAAAGTTACGTTGGCGCTCTTCTAAAGATTGATTTGGTAAAAGTTCATTCTGTAATAGTGTAATTCTATCAACTAAATCCTTTTGTCTTCTTTTTTCAGCAATTAACAGCCGTTTTTCAAGATTCTCTAGCCCTTTAATTTGTTTTCTTTCTTGCGCATTTACCGCGTTTATAAAAGAAACATCTGTTTTCTTAGCAACTTCTTTTAAGTCTGAAAACTGATTTTGTAAAAACTCGATTTTCTTACTGAAGTCCGTTTTAATCTCAGAATTTTCTATCACCTTTTTTGATAATAACTCATGCTGATTTAAAAATAATTCCTCTACTGAAATGGTTAAATTTTCTAATTTTTTTGCTTGTTTTTCTGATACAACTTGCACCGAATTACGCAACAATAAAACAGGAAACGGAATATTTACTTTTTCAAAATACGCTTTTAACTCAAACCAATATGCCATTTCTCCTCCTCCACCAATATAACATAAATTGGGTAAAATCACTTCTTGAAACAAAGGTCTCATTATTACGTTTGGCGAAAATGCTTTTGGATTCTCGTCAACTTCTGCTAAAATTTCAGCTTTAGAAAATGTAATACTTGTATTATTTACCCTATAAACTCCATCTTCAAAAAGAATGCGTTCTCTAAAATCATCACCCAAATAAAACAAGTTAATTTCTCTTGGATTTACCTGAATAGGATATTTTTTTTCAAGTTTCAAAATAGTTTTGGAAACCTCTTTAAATGAAGTCTGATTTTCTAATTCTTCTTTTACAAACGGATTAAATAATTGTTTTAAACCTACATCATCACCATCAATAATCACTAAACCAAACTCACCAAATAATTTATTTGCGATAAAACGAGTTGAATCTGCTAAATTATTGTGTTTTAAATAGGCATCAGAAAATAACTCTTTTAAATATTTTGCATTTTTAGAGTTTCCTAAATGATTAGAAAAAACTTCAAAAACATCTTGTAAACCTTCCGTAGAAAAACGACCAACTGCACCGCCATCTTCTCTATTCCAACTTACTTTTTTACCATCAAAATTAAAATAATTAATTTCTTCAAAATCATGATCTTCTGTTGCCATCCAATAAATGGGAACAAAATTTTGTGCAGGAAACTTTTCTGATAATTCTTCTGATAAATTAATCGTAGAAATAATTTTATATAAAAAATATAAAGGTCCTGTAAATAAATTTAACTGATGACCAGTTGTAATTGTAAATGTATTTTGCTGTTTTAACAACTCAATGTTTTCAGTAGTTTTTTCTGATGTTTCAAAAGATGTATATTGAATTTTTAGAGCCTCTACTAACCTTAATCTAGTTTGTAATCTGTAAGATTTTTGCTTTTCTTCAATTTGATTATGAAAGCCAGAAATATCAGGAAAGTTATTATAAAAAGGTTGTATATTTTTATTCTTCCCTAAATAATCGTGCATCGTTTTAGAGAAAAACCCTGTTTTTTGAAAAGGAATTTGTGTAGTTTTCATTCTAATTTATTCTTTGAAATAATGCATAAATATAAGGTCTTTCTCCGCCAAACGGATTTACAAATGTATAGTTAAAACTATTTTTGAGTTCAAAATCGGTTCCTAGTTCATTTTTTAACATTTCAATATCATATCGTTTAACCGATAATCCACAGCATTTTTCTGCTCCGTTTTTAGCAAAAACAGCAATGACCACAAATCCATTCGCTTTTAAAACCTTTTTCAGTAATTTAAAATAGGCTTTAATTTCACCTTCTTTTAAAAAGAAATGCAAAACGGCTCTATCATTCCACAGATCAATATTTTTTATTTTATTTAATTTTGACGGATTCAATAAATCATCAACAATAAACTTCACTTTATCATTTTCACCAACTCGGTTTTTTAAAGATTCTAAAGCTTCTTCAGATAAATCATTTGCAATAATATTAGAAAAACCATCCGCTAATAAAGTATCAATTAAAGTAGATGAACCAGCACCAACATTTAAAATTAAAGCATCTTTAGATAATTTTGCTTCGTTAATTAAAGTGAGAGTTTGTTCAGATTTATCTTCAAACCAACCTAATTTTTCAGTCTTATTATTGAGATAAGCCTCATTCCAATGCTTTTTAAAGTCAAGAGCTGTTTCTTTAATTTCACAATCGCTTTTGTTTATTGCCATACCTCAAAAATACTAAATTTTGATGGTACTTTCTTACTTCAAATTGAAACTAACAAATTTTTAACCTCTTTACGAAACAACAATTACAAATAGTAGAAATTATTCCTTATTTTTGATCATCATCAAAACTTAATTCATGAAAATTAAATCACTTTTCTTACTTGCTGTTCTAACTTTTGGAAGCATTTATGCACAAGAAGTAAAATCTCCCTCAGAATTTTTAGGCTATGAGATTGGTAGTCGTTTTACAAGGCATCACAAAGTAGTAGACTATTTTATGTATGTAAGTACTACATTATCAAATGTTAAATTAGAAAAATATGGAGAAACCAATGAACACAGACCTTTGTATTTGGCTTACATTTCATCGCAAGAAAATATCAATAATTTAGAGAATATTAGAAAATCAAACTTAGCTCAAACTGGAGTTTTAGATGGTAATTCTGATAATAAAACTGCAATTGTTTGGCTGAGCTATAATGTTCATGGAAATGAAGCTTCGAGCACGGAAGCTTCTATGTTAACGATTTATGAATTAGTTACCAACAAAAAAGCTTGGTTAGAGAATACAGTTGTAATTATGGATCCTTGTATAAATCCTGATGGAAGAGATCGATATGTAAATTGGTATAATCAAGTAAAAAATACACCTTTTAATATTGGGCAAGACGCAAAAGAACATCATGAACCTTGGCCTGGCGGAAGAGCAAATCATTATTTATTTGATTTAAATAGAGATTGGGCTTGGGCTACGCAAGTTGAAACGCAACAAAGAATTGCAATTTATAATAAATGGATGCCACACATTCATGTAGATTTTCATGAACAAGGTATTAATAGTCCCTATTATTTTGCACCTGCAGCCGAACCTTTTCATGAAACAATTACAGACTGGCAACGTAATTTTCAAACACAGATAGGAAAAAATCACGCTACTTATTTTGATAAAGAAGGTTGGTTATATTTTACAAAAGAAAGTTTTGATTTGTTGTATCCAAGTTATGGAGATACTTACCCTACTTTTATGGGTGCAATTGGTATGACATACGAACAATCTGGAGGTTCTGAAGGCGGTTTAGGTGTTCAAACGGATGAAGGTGAAGTGCTAACTTTAAAAGACAGAGCAAATCATCATATGACCACGGGTTTATCGACAGTTGAAATTTCTTCTAAAAATGCTGAGAAATTAAACACTGAATTTAAAAAATTCTTCGATAATAAAGAGCTAGACTACAAGAGCTTTGTGTTAAAAAATGACAATCAGGATAAAACAAATCGTCTAAAGAAATTATTAGATACTCACGAAATTAAATACGAATATGCAACGAGCAGTTCTGTAAAAGGGTACAATTATAACACCCAAAGCGAAGAAAAATTAAATACTTCGGATGGTGATTTAGTTATTCATACAAATCAACCAAAAGGAAAAATGGTAAAAGTTTTGTTTGAGCCTAAAGCAAAGTTAGTAGATTCCTTAACGTATGATATTACGGCTTGGTCTATTCCGTATGCACACGGTTTCGAAGCTATTGCGTCTAAAACAAGAGTGAATTCTTCTAAAAATTCATCAACAACTAAGACATTAAATATAATTAATAAAAATGCATATGCGTATATTTCTAAATGGAATAGTATTGAAGATGCTACTTTTTTAGGCGATTTGTTGCAACAAAATATCACTCCGCGTTATGCAGGAAAACCTTTTTCTCTAGAAGGAAAATCCTATGAAAGAGGCACTTTAATTATTTTAAGAAATGATAATAGAGGTGCAGAATTTGATGAAAAACTGATTGAAATTGCAAATAAACATGAACGAAATGTGCAATCAGTTGCTACTGGTTTTGTAGATACTGGCCTAGATTTTGGTTCTTACAGTGTTAAACCAATTAAAAAACAAAAAGTAGCTTTGCTTTCTGGCGAACAGACTTCTTCTTTAAATTTTGGTGAAGTTTGGCACTTTTTTGAATCTGAATTAAAATACCCAATTACAAATTTAAATTCGGATTATTTTAGCCGTGTGGATTTCTCTAAATATGATGTAATTATTGTTCCAGAAGGATATTACAGTAGTTTTTTAACTACAGAAATTCTTAATAAATTATCTGCTTTTGTAAAATCTGGCGGAACTTTAATTGCCTTAGGAAACGCTGTAAACGCTTTTGCTGATAAAAAAGGATTTGCTCTAAAAAGTAAAGAAGTAAAAAAAGATTCTACTATATTTAATTTAACTCGATACGCAGATCTAGAGAGAAAAGGTGTAAAAAACCTTATTACGGGTGCAATTTTTAAAAGTAAGGTTGATGTAACACATCCGTTAGCTTTTGGTTACAAAAGCGAGTATTTTTCATTAAAACTAAATAATGATTCCTATAATTATTTACAAGAAGGCTTAAATGTTGCTTATTTTGACAAAGATTCCAAAAATGTTTCGGGGTATGCGGGTAGTGAAGCTGTAAAACAGGTACCTGTATCTTTATTATTTGGAGAAGAACAAAAAGGAAGCGGAAGTGTTGTTTACTTGGTTGATAACATACTACTAAGATCTTTTTGGAATAATGGAAAGCTATTTTTAGCAAATGCTGTATTTCTTCTGAATTCTGATACCATAAAATAAAGGTTTTATATAATATGATAAGTACAAAATCCATTGCAATTTGCAATGGATTTTGTACTTTATAGTCTTTTTTTGATAAAAATACTAGAAGTTATGGTTGAGCTAATAGCTGATAAAAAGTTGCGTTAGGGATTGAAATGGCATCCTTTTTATGCAAATATTAATTAAATATAAATGAACTTCTTCACTTAAAATTGACTTAAAAAATTGATGTTAACCTAAGTTAAGCATAAAAAGATACAATGTAAAGCCCGACCTAAAAGGGAACGCCCAAAGTATCATCCTATTCTTATTACATAAAAAAAGCCGATACAAAACTGTATCGGCTTTTAAGTATTAAAAGTATTAGCTTGAGAAAAAATTATTTTTTCTTTTTGCTTTTAGCTTCCATTATTGCTTTTAAGTCTGCAAGACCTCCAATATCACCTAAAGTAGTTTTTTCTGCTTCTGCTGCTTTTTTAACGGCTGCTTTCACATTTCTTTTCTCTTGTTCTTTAAATAAAGATGTATGAGAAACTACTACTCTTCTGTATTCTTTAGAAAATTCTAAAACAATAAAGTTAACTTTATCTCCTTTTTCTAAAGTAGTACCGTCTTCTTTTTCTAAGAATCTTGTTGGCGCAAAACCTTCTACTTTATCAGTAAAAGTTACAACTGCCCCCTTATCATTCTTTTCTTTAACGATTCCTTCGTGAGTAGATCCAATAGCATAAGTTTCTTCATGAACATCCCAAGGATTATCTTTAGTTTGTTTATGACCTAAGTTTAACTTTCTGTTTTCTACGTCTAATTCTAAAACTTGAACTTCTAATTGATCACCAACAGTTACAAAATCTGATGGGTGCTTAATTTTCTTAGTCCAAGATAAATCAGAGATATAAACTAAACCGTCAATACCTTCTTCTAACTCAACAAATACACCAAAATTAGTATAATTTCTTACAGTTCCTGTATGAGTAGACCCAACAGGGAATTTAGTAGTAATGTCTGTCCAAGGATCTGGATGTAATTGTTTGATACCTAAAGACATTTTACGGTCTTCTCTATCTAAAGTTAAAATTTGAGCTTCAACTTTATCACCAACTTTTACGAAATCTTGTGCAGAACGTAAGTGAGTTGACCAAGACATTTCAGAAACGTGAATTAACCCTTCTACTCCTTGTTCTACTTCTACAAACGCACCATAATCAGCTAAAACAACAACTTCTCCCATTACTTTATCTCCAATTTTTAAATCAGAATTTAAAGCTTCCCAAGGATGAGCAGTTAATTGTTTTAAACCTAATTGTATTCTAGATTTGTTATCATCAAAGTCTAAAATTACAACATTTAATTTTTGATCTAATTCAACAACCTCATTTGGATGATTGATTCTTGACCAAGATAAATCAGTAATATGTACCAATCCATCAACACCACCTAAATCAACAAAGACACCATAAGAAGTAATGTTTTTAACAACACCTTCTAATACTTGTCCTTTTTCTAATTGACCAATGATTTCTTTTTTCTGTAATTCAATATCTGCTTCAATAAGAGCTTTGTGAGATACAACAACGTTTTTAAATTCGTGGTTAATTTTAACAACTTTGAATTCCATTGTTTTCTCTACATATTGATCGTAATCTCTAATTGGCTTCACGTCAATTTGAGATCCTGGTAAGAATGCTTCGATTCCGAAAACATCTACAATCATACCACCTCTTGTTCTACATTTAACGAAACCGTTAACAACTTCTCCTGTTTCATGAGCGTTATTAACACGTTCCCAAGCTTTAATTACTCTAGCTTTTCTGTGAGATAATACTAATTGACCAGAAGAATCTTCTCTTTTATCAACTAATACTTCTACCACATCACCTACAGATAAACCTTGGTTGTAACGAAACTCGTTTAAAGAAATAACTCCTTCAGATTTAGAGTTAATATCTATAATTGCATCTCTGTCTGTAATTCTAATTACAGTTCCTTCAATTACATCGCGTTCGTTAACAAAACCTACAGTACCAACTAAGGCAACTTCGAATTGTTTTAATTTTTCTTCATCAACAGCTTCAATACCTTGTTCGTATTTGTGCCAGTTAAAGTTTTCTAAAAATTCTTGTGGAGTTACAGTTTCAACAACTGTTTCTGCTACAGCTTCAGTAGCTGTTTCTTGTACTTCCGCAGCAATTACTTGCTCTTCAGTGTTTTTTGTTTCTTCAGACATTTCTGAAAATAAATTTTGTATCCTGTTGTTTTTCAGATTTTTAACGATAAAAACGACAAGAGTAGTTTTTATTTATTGTTTTTTAAAATTCCTTTCTTAAATCTGTACTCGTAAAAAGGAGTGCAAATTTACAAAAATGTTTTGATTATTAAGGTGTTAGGTGTAAAAATTTTATTAAATATTTTTGATTAAAAATATAAGATAATTTTTAAAATCAATAACTAAATATCAATATTTATTAAAGTATTAAAATCTAACAATCATTTTATTCTTGATACTCAAAAAACTACCTTTGCATTTTTAAAACCGTTTTGGTTGATTTTAATGTAGATGGATAAAAAGACAAAAGATTTAGTAAATCAAGGAATAATGCTTCCGTTAATGGAAGAGTTTTATACAATACAAGGTGAAGGTTCTCATACAGGAACTGCTGCTTATTTTATTAGACTTGGTGGCTGTGATGTTGGTTGCCATTGGTGTGATGTTAAAGAAAGTTGGAATGCAGATTTGCACCCGCCAACTTTAGCAGATACTATTGTTAACAATGTAACAAAACACGCCAATACTGTTGTGATTACTGGCGGTGAACCGTTAATGTGGTCTATGGATTATATTACGGAAAAACTTCAAAAAAACAATATTAGAACGCATATAGAAACTTCTGGAGCCTATTCCTTTTCTGGAAAATGGGATTGGTTTTGTTTATCTCCTAAAAAAAACAAACTACCTTTAGAAGAAGTTTACAAAGAAGCAGACGAATTAAAAATGATTATTCATAATAATTCTGATTTTGATTTTGCGGAACAAGAGGCTGCTAAAGTTGGAAAAAAATGTCAGCTTTATTTACAACCTGAATGGAGTAAAAAAGAGAAAATGACGCCACTAATTGTCGATTATGTAATGAAAAATCCGAAGTGGAAAATTTCTTTACAAACTCATAAGTATTTAAATATACCTTAGTATTATTAATTTTTGGAGCTATTTCCTGCTTTCACTACTCGCTTCCCGCTAAAAAGCGGGAGAGCTCAAACAAACCGTTCAATCAGGGCTAAGTTTATTTACAACCTTTAAGAAATTAGAAGAGTTTGCTGTCTACCAAAGTACAAATTCTTTCAAACTGTTCATCTATTCCCATATCAGAGTTGTCAAACTCTATAGCATCCTCAGCTTTCATCAAAGGAGAATCCTCTCTAGTAGAATCTATTCTATCTCGCTCTTGCACATTAAAAAGAACTTCTTCAAAATTCACATTATCACCGTTGTCTATCAACTCTTTATAACGCCTTGTAGCTCTTTTATCTGCAGATGCAGTCATAAATAATTTTAAATCAGCATCAGGAAAAACAACTGTTCCTATGTCTCTTCCGTCCATTACAATTCCGCCATTAACACCCATTAATTGCTGTTCTGCAACCAACTTTCTTCTTACTTCAGGAATAGCTGCAACTTTACTTACTTGCTGTGAAACTTGTAAAGTTCTAATTTCTTTTTCTACATTTATGTTATTTAAAAACATTTCTGCAAAGCCTAGAATTTTATTAAACTTAAAAGTTAATTTTATGTCTTTTAGCTTTAAAATAAGTGATTCCGATTTAAAACCGTCCTTATTCACCAATTTACTCTTCATTCCAAAATACGTTACAGCTCTATACATTGCACCTGTATCCACATATATATAATTATACTTCTTGGCTAATAGCTTAGCAATTGTACTTTTTCCTGTTGATGAAAACCCATCAATAGCTATGGTGATTTTTTTCTTCATTTATTTTCTATTTAAATCAATCTGTAAGCTAAAAGTACTCGCATTAGATGCTGAGTGAAATTTAGAGTAGGCATAATTAAATTTTAAATTATTCATTTTTATTCCAAAGCCTGCTGAAATTCCGCCAAAAGTTCTCACATTCTGCAATTGTAGTTCAGCCGCCCTTCTAAAATTATAACCAACCCTTAAGTTTATGGCACTTTCTGGAAATAATTCGGCTCCTATTACAAAATGTCTTAGTGTATTACCCACAAAACCAATCTCTGATTGCGCAACATTACCTTCTAGATCTGTAGTCTGTTCTGATGGATTGGCCACAGATATATTCCATTTTTGTAAATTATCAAGCGTAAAATACCATTTTAATGGAACATATTCTAATTGATATGAACCACCGAGAGCAACTTTAAAGGGGAGCTTTTCTGTAGTACCATTAAACGTTTTTACTTGAGAACCAAAGTTTCTTGCTACAATTGTAAAAGAGTAAGATTTATAAGGACTGTAATATAAAAGAGCAATGTCAGTTGCAAATCCCGCAGAAGTAAAATTACTGATAGTAGAATTTATTAGTTTTAAATTAATTCCAAAATATAAATTGGTCCAGGGTAGATTTGTGGCATATCCAATAGATATTGCTAAATCATTTGCACCAAAATTACCAGTTTCATTTCCTTGTTCATCTGCGCCAATTAATGTTCCGTAATCGAGATATTTAACACTTCCATGTAATGTTCCAAACCTTCTAGAAATTAATCTGGCATAGGATAAGGAACCAATATTTATTCCTGACAAATAACTAGAGTAATTAGCAGAAATTTGATTATCCATTTCGTCATTTATCACTGAAGGATTCCACATTGGCTGATTTACATCATCAATAAGTGTCAATACTTCACCTCCTAAAGAAATTTGTCTTGCAGAAGTTGATAAATTTAAAAATTGATATACGCTTTCTCCTCCTACTTGAGAATTTACACTCAAAGAAATTAAAAAAATTAGTAAAAGACTATACTTAAAATTCATTTTAGCAAAAATAAACAAATGATATATTCAAGAACGAAATTTAACGAGTTTATTATGTAAAAAAAGTTATTTAAGAAAAATTATGATCTTGATTTTGGTAATATTTATTGAAACAAAAAATAAAGATACGATACTCTAAAAAATTAGAACGAAAAAAGAGAGATCATTTATTCAATAAAAAGATAAACGTTATTAGTTATATAAATCTCAGTTTAATTATTTAATTTTGATTTATTGTCTAAAGTTATAAGTCGGTATTTGCTAAATCCCACAACTTTTAGTCTTAGTCCATAACGATAGATGTATTACAATAACTATTA
>NZ_MSCM01000001.1:1642952-1670454 GCF_002954665.1 Polaribacter glomeratus
TAAAAAAACGACCTAACTATATGTTTTTTAGATTATTAAATGTTAAAATGTTTTCTTTATTTTTTCCTGAACACAATAAGTTTAATTAAATAATGCAATTTTATTCGATTCTTTAAATAAGTAATGTTATAAAACATAACTTTTAAAGTATAATTTTATTTATGAATATTAAGTGTTACACTTACTTTAACGAATAATAACACGGAAGAAATGATTTCATATTATGAAACTATCTGTGAATAGCATAAATTATATGCAAAAAGTACTCTTAAATATAGTCTCTTACTTCTTTTAAATTTTAGCGACTTTGTGTTAGGGATTGAAATGGCATCCTTTTTATGCTTGACTTTACTAGTTATAGAATATAATATACTTTTTACTGATTTTAATGCATAATCAACTGTATGTTTAAATTCTGCATAAAAAGATATAATGAAAAGCCCGACCACGCCAATAAGCGTGGAAACACCCAAAGGATACTTAAATTCTAATTCTTATTTTTCTTTTCGCTCTTCTTTTTCTGCTTTGCAAACATCTTCTTATATTTCTCAACGTTAATTTCTGCTTTTCTTACTGTAATAACTTTCTGAAAATTGAAATTTAACTTTGCCTGTTGCTTTTTTAAAACACCATCTTGAAATGCTCTTTGTAAAATATCTTCTATTAAATAATCTTCATTTACAGATTCTGGATGATATTCATCTTTTAAAGATAACTTAAAAACGTTTGCAGTTGTGTTGTACCAAAAAGCTTTCCAACCACTTCTTAATCCTTTTATATTATTAAAAGCGGTTTCTCCTGTTTGACGGTGAATGAGTTTTATTAAAATACGACCTTCTGTTCTGGTCATTTTTTTTATTTGATCTGTAAACTCACCTTCTATATATTTCTGAATTAACTTGGTATACGTTCGTCTTTTGCTTTTAGATTCTATTTTCTCTAACCTATTGTTTAAGGTATCTAATCTTTCCGACGCTAATTTTGCATATGGATACACTTTTAAAACTTTTCTGCGGAACCATAAATAATATCGAATATCTTCTTTAGAATTAAATTTTTGCTTTGGTATAATTGAAAATTCATTTAATTGTATGGTTAACGTGTCTCCTGGTTTTACCAAAACATAGTCTTCTATATTTTTAGGCAAAGAATCTATGGCTCTTTTCTGGGCTAAAACCCCAAAAGAGTATATCATTATATATATGTATAGTAATTTTTTCAAATATTCTTATTTTTTGGATGACGTAAAGAACTCATAAACTTAATTTTTTAATAGTAATGAACTAGAAAACTTAGCTTACTTTTTAAAATTTTAATTAATCTTATTTATAAAATCTTGTTCAGAAATTATTTCTACTCCTAAATCTTGGGCTTTTGTTAACTTACTTGGCCCCATATTATCGCCCGCAATAATAAAATTTGTCTTTTTTGAAATTGAAGTACTTACTTTACCACCATTATCTTCGATTGCTTTTTTAAGTTCTTCTCTACTCATTTGATGGAAAACGCCAGAAACCACAAAAACTTGCCCTTCTAATTTATTTGTTTGATTTTCTATACTTGCAGCAGAAACTTCTAATTGAAGTCCGTGCAATTTTAACCGATTTATCAATTGAATGTTTCCTAAATTGGATGAAAAATCAAGTATACTTTGCGCAATTCTATCGCCAATTTCGTCTACAGTAATTAAGGTCTCAAAATCTGATGTCATTAATTTATCAATCGATTTAAAATGCTTTGCTAGTTTCTTCGCTACCGTTTCTCCTACAAAACGAATACCAAGTGCAAATAATACTTTTTCAAAAGGAATATTTTTTGATTTTAAAATACCGTCAATCATGTTTTGTGCAGACTTTTCTGCCATTCTTTCTAACGGGATTACTTGCTCAACTTTTAAATCGTACAAATCTGCGTAGTTTTCTATAAGTCCTTCTTTGCGCAACAAATCAACAGTTTCGCCGCCTAAACCTTCAATATCCATTGCTTTTCTGCTGATGAAATGCTGAATTCTTCCAGTAATTTGTGGAGCACAGCCAAACTCATTTGGGCAATAATGTTTTGCGTCGCCCTCTGTTCTAACTAATTCTGTATTACATTCAGGACAATTTGTTGCATATTTTGTAGGTTCAGAGTTTTCTAGACGTTTGGTAAAATCGACAGCAATTATTTTTGGAATAATTTCTCCGCCTTTTTCTACAAAAACGGTATCTCGTACTCTAATATCTAATTTTTCTATTTGATCTGCATTGTGCAAAGAAGCCCGTTTTACAGTAGTTCCTGCTAATTGCACTGGTTCTAAATTTGCAACAGGCGTTATTGCTCCAGTTCTGCCAACTTGGTAGGTAATTTCATTTAAAATTGTTGAAACTTGTTCTGCTTTAAATTTATATGCAATTGCCCATCTTGGCGCTTTTGCTGTATAACCTAATTCTTCTTGTTGTTGTAGATTGTTTACTTTTATTACAACACCATCGGTTTCATAAGGTAAATCGTGACGTTTTACATCCCAATAATTTACAAAATCGAAAACTTTATCAATAGAAGTTGCCAAAGCAATTGTATCTGGAACTTTAAATCCTGCTTTTCTTGCATTTTCTAAACTTTCAAAATGCGTTTTATATTTTCTTTCTGATGTTACAACTTGATACAACAAACAATCTAAAGGTCGTCTTGCAACTTCTGCACTGTCTTGTAATTTTAAACTTCCGCTTGCGGTATTTCTAGGATTTCTATATTCTTCATCTCCGTTTTCAACACGTTCTTCGTTCATTTTATTAAAACCATGTAATGGCAAAATGATTTCTCCACGCATTTCAAAATTAGAAACGAAGTCTTTTGTTATTGATAACGGAATTGATAATATTGTTTTTACATTATTAGTTACATCATCGCCCTGAAAACCATCTCCTCTGGTAACTGCTTTTATAAACTGACTGTTTTCATAGGTTAAGTTTATAGAAGCTCCATCAAACTTTAGTTCGCATGAATATTTTACTTCGGATGTTCCTAGCATTTTTTGAACACGTTTTTCCCAATCTAACAAATCTTCTTTCGAATATGAATTATCTAAAGAATACATTCTATTTAAATGTGCAACTGTTTCAAAGTTTTTGGTAATTTCTCCTCCTACTCTTTGTGTTGGTGAATTTGAATCGAAAAATGCTGGATTTTCTATTTCCAATTTTTCTAATTCTTTAATTTTCACATCAAAATCAAAATCTGTAATTAAAGCATTATCCAACACATAATAATTATAATTGTGGTTGTTTAATTCTTCTCTAAGTGCATTTATTTTTTCTTGAACGGTCATTAATTTTTTGCTTGAAATTTGGTAAAAGGCTTCATTTTAAGATTTCTAAAAACGAAAAAAAACTGGATAACTAATCTTATATGAATTTAACTCAAAAATAGAACAATAATTGAACATTTTGTAATAAAAAGAGTTGATTTTATTAGAAAAAGAAGCATCCCATAACCTAAGTTATAAATAAGAAAATGATCATTTATTTTCTACTTAAAAGAAACACAAAAAGATACATTAATGAAATTACTTTTTATGAAACAATTATTATTATTTTAAAAAAAATCTTTTTTAATGTTGAAATTTTGTACATTTATGATAAATCAAAAATGAATATTAATTAATGAAATACACTATAAAAATACATAAAATCGCTACAGTTAACACACTTCCTCAGTATTGGAATATTGATGATTTTAAACAACTTTTAGATAAATTTGGTTTTGCTGATGCAGAAAGTACTGATATTAAAGAATTGCAAGAACTTCTGTTTATGGCAATTACAGATTATGAAACCAACGAAGCTGCTGCCATTGTTTTAGACTATAAATTGTCTGAACATTTAAACGAAGGCCAAATTGATCAACTTTCTAATGAAATGTTGTTAGATAAAATATCTGAAGAATATCCAGAAATTTGGTTACACAAAGATTTATTTTCTATCAATCAATTATTGTACAGTGCTTTTAATGGTAAATTTCCAAATATAGAAGCAACGATTGTAGATTTTGAAATTACACCTATTAAAAATGCTGAAAAAACAATAACAAAAGAAATTGTTCTAAAATGTTTTGCTCAAAACTTAACTAAAAGTAATGTTGCAAATAGATTATTTGGAAGTCAAATTCTTGCAGAAGAGGCCTTTGAAGAAGCAAATGACGTTATCTGGGAATTACATAAAAATGAAAATCAATATAGCATGATTACTTCAGATTATTGGATGGGTAAAAACGAATTTTTAAGTGATGAGTTTGAAGCCACTATTGAACTTTTTGAGGAAGAATAATTCTCTTATTTTAAACGATTAGAAATAGAATTTAAACCTTTTAGTGAAAGAGGAAATTTTTTTAAACCCTTTAAGTTTTTATATAAACTTAAAGGGTTTGTTGTTTTAATAGAAACAGAGAAAAAAAAAGTTTCTAATTACTGCTAAAAGTTAGCAAACAAGTATAGCCCTGATTGAAATGGCATCCTTTTTTATTTTTCATAAAAAAGATAGAATGGAAAGCAGGAAATAGCTTCTAAAAAGATAAAGCCCAAAACAAAAAAATGATTTGAGCTTTACTATAATTTATAAAAGTTAATATCCTAGTAATACGTAAATCTTCTAACTTTTGCAATGTGTTTTGCCAAACGCATTACTTGGTGAGAATACCCATATTCATTATCATACCATACATAAATTACAATAGTTTCTTTATCTGCAATGGTTGCTGTGCTATCGAAAATTGACGGAGCAGTTGTGCCAATAACGTCTGACGAAACCAACTCTTTGTCAATAGAATATTTTATTTGCTCTACCAAATCGCCTTCTAAAGCATATTTTTTTACAATCGAATTTACTGCATCTCTGGTTACTGGTACTCGCAATTGTAAACTTAAAATAGCTAAAGATCCGTTTGGTACTGGAACTCTAATTGCATTCGATGTTAATTTACCTTCTAATGCTGGTATTGCTTTTGAAACTGCTGCGCCTGCACCAGTTTCCGTAATTACCATATTTAATGCTGCAGCTCTTCCTCTTCTCGATTTACTGTGCATATTATCTACCAAATTCTGGTCGTTTGTATATGCGTGAATCGTTTCTAAATGTCCTTTTTTAATTCCAAAATTATCTTCTAAAACCTTTAAAATAGGCGTAATTGCGTTGGTAGTGCAAGATGCTGCCGAAAAAATAGCTACTTTATCTGGGTTGTATAATTTATGATTTACACCATGCACGATATTTGGAACTCCTTTTGCCGGTGCAGTTATTAAAACTTTACTTGCTCCTTTAGATTTTAAATGTCTACTTAATTCAACATCATTTCTAAAAGCGCCTGTATTGTCTATAATTAATGCGTCATTAATATTATATGCTGTGTAATCTATTTCTTCTGGGTTATTTGCAGAAATCATAAAAACGGTTGTTCCGTTTATAATTAAAGCTTTGTGTTCTATATCTGTTTCTACAGTTCCTAAAAAATCTCCATGAACAGAGTCTACCTTTAATAAAGAGGCTCTTTTGTCTAAAATAGCTTGTGTAATTTCGCCACGGGTTACAACTGCTCTTAAACGCAATTGAGATCCTTTACCCATTTTTGTCATTAACTCTCTTGCTAATAAACGCCCAATTCTACCAAAACCATATAAAACGACATCTTTTGGAGTGATGTTTTTAAATTCGGTTACATTTTTTAATTGTTTGGTAACAAATGCAACTTTATCTACACATACTTTAGGATTTAAATGACACTCATACGCTAATTTACCAATATCTAATTTTGATGATGGTAAATCTATTTTTTGTATCGCTTTTGCAATATTTAAAGCATCAATAATTGTAATTGGTTTGTTTACAAACTCTTTAGCGTAATTAATTAAAGTTAAAACTTCACTAGCTCTTTTGTCTACTAATGGATTTCTAAACAATACTAATTCTATCGATTTATCATACCATAAATCATTTACAATATTTATAAATTTAATAGTAGCTCTTCTTGTTTTTGCTTGTAAAGCAACTTCTTTTTCGTAATCTAAATTTGTTGACATAAATGTGTTCGTAGTTTTTAATATTTGCAAAAGTATTTCTTTTTTTGAAAATACGAAATCGATTTCGTATAAAACTTTTACATATAAAAAATCCTGATATTTTAAGTCAGGATTCTTGTTTATTAAATTATGTTGAGTTATTATCTAAAACGCAACATTTCTTTTTTACCACTTGTATTGATCATTTCTAGAACAATAGAATATCTACTTTGAGCAACGCTTTCTAATAGTTTTACGGCTTCTTCTGCTGTTTCTACTTCTTCATCGTTAATTTTTGTGATGATGAAATTTTTTAAACTATTTTTAGAATCATTTTCTCCTGTTTCAATAATCTTAACTCCGTATTTGATCTCATTTTTTTTCAACTCACTTTTTGATAAATCTTGTAATTCCCATTTAAACGCGTTTGAAATAAACCTTTTTTCTTTTTTACTTAGTTTTACACTTTTGGTTACTAATTCACCATTTCTATTCACCGTAATATTTACAGATTCTCCTGGTCTTTTTGCGGTTAATTGACCTCTTAATTCAGAGAATTTAGTAATATCTACGTTATTTACTTTTACAATAATATCATTTTCTTTAAGTCCAGCTTTAGCAGCACCTTGATTTTCTTCAACTGCTAAGATTTTTACTCCTTCAACTTTATCGTTATCCATTGGCGAAAAACGAATACCAATTACAGCCTCTTGTACAGAACCAAATTCTAACAAATCGTCGATTACTTTTTTTGCAATATTTGATGGAACAGCAAATGAATACCCAACAAAAGAACCTGTTTTAGAAGAAATTGCAGTATTAATACCAACTAATTCTCCTCTTGTATTTACCAAAGCGCCTCCACTATTTCCTGGATTTACAGCGGCATCTGTTTGTATAAAAGAATCAATTGCCGAGTTGCCTTCTAAATCTCTACCTTTTGCACTTACAATTCCTGCAGTTACTGTAGATGTTAAATTATATGGATTACCTACCGCCAAAACCCATTCTCCTACTTTTATAGCATCAGAATCTGCAAAAGGCACATATGGTAAATCCATTTCTGCATCAACTTTTAACAAGGCAATGTCGTTATCCTTATCAGTACCTATTAATTTTGCTTTGTATTTTTTCTTATTATTTAAAGTGATTTCAATTTCGTTTGCACTATCAATAACATGATTGTTTGTTACTATGTAACCATCCGAAGAAATAATGACACCACTACCTGTACCAACTTGTTCGTACTTTCTTGCGCCATTTCCACTTCCGAAAAAAAGATCTAAAGGATTTGCTTGTGTTCTAGTTGTTGTATTTTTAACGTGAACAACTGCATTTAAAGATTTTTCTGCTGCAAAGGTAAAATCAATTGATGCAGCACCAATTGCGGTTGAATTATTATAAGCTGGGTTGTAGTTGGTTTGAACCGTCTGCATACCTTCTGGCACAGATCTTTCAATAATTACATTGTCATTAAATAGCATTTTGTATCCACCTAAAGTAATTGCGCCACCCAAAATTGCCATTCCTAATAAACCAAAAAATTTCTTCATAATTCTAAATTTTTAATTATTATTTAATCAAATATACAGTTTAAACTTTTTTAAAAAATCTGTTTAACTTAGTTTTAACGGATTTTAACCACGTTTTAACAAACTTGTTTTACTCTTGAAATTAGTATATTTGTACTATGGATTTGACTTTTTACAAATATCAAGGAACCGGAAATGATTTTGTGATGATAGATAACAGAACAAAAACATTTCCAAAAGAGAATATTAAAATTATTTCTTATTTAGCAGACAGACATTTTGGTGTTGGTGCAGACGGAATTATTTTAATCGAAAATGATAACAAATTCGATTTTAAAATGACCTACTTTAATGCCGATGGAAGTGAAACTTTTTGCGGAAACGGCGGACGATGTGCTGTTGCTTTTGCAAAACATTTAAACATTATTGATACAGAAACTACTTTTATAGCTTTTGATGGTGAACATTTTGCCACAATTAAAAACAGCATTATTTCTCTTAAAATGATTAATGTTGATGAAATAAAAGTGAGTGAAAATTCAGTTTTTGCATATACAGGTACACAACATCATGTAGAATTGGTTGCTGATTTAAATGAGTATCCTGTCTTCGAAAAGGGCAAGAAAATAAGAAATAGCTATAAAGATCCAGGAAGTAATGTCAATTTTGTTCAGCAAATAGATGAATCTACTTTTAGAGTACGAACCTATGAAAAAGGTGTTGAAGACGAAACTTTAGCCTGCGGAACAGGAGTTACAGCTGTTGCCATTGCCATGCATATAACGAATAAAACAAAAAGTAACTTAATTTCTTTGCCCGTAGAAGGTGGTATTTTAGAAGTTTCGTTTACAGTAGAAAATGGTATTTATAAAAATGTATATTTAAAAGGACCCGCTGAATTTGTTTTTAAAGGAAGTATAACGATATAATGAGAACACTTTTAGGAGAACATATAAATTTAAGAGCGCTAGAACCAGAAGATTTAGAATTTCTATATCAAATAGAAAATAACGAATTCTTTTGGGAAGTAAGCCATACACAAAAGCCTTTTTCAAGGTATATTTTAAAACAGTATTTAGAAAATGCCCATTTAGATATTTACGAAAGCAAACAACTGCGTTTACTTATTGAAGATAAATCAACAAAAAAACAATTAGGAATGATTGATTTGTTTGATTTTAATCCACAACACAAAAGAGCCGGAGTTGGAGTTTTAATTCATCCTGATTTTCAAAAAAAAGGTTTTGCATCCGAAGCTCTGTCTCTTTTAATAAATTATTCTTTTACGCATTTGCAATTGCATCAATTGTATGCAAATATTATAATCACTAATGAGAAAAGTTTAGCGTTATTTAAAAAGCATAACTTTGTAAAAATTGGTGTTAAAAAAGATTGGATTTCATCCGAAGGAAAATTTAAGGATGAAGTTTTATTTCAGTTGATAAATGAGTAGTTTTGCAAAACTTAAAAAAATTAAAAACCCTTGAATAAAAAATTTATTTACACAGTTATAGCTACCATCTTTTTAATTGGTGCAATTATAGGTTACAACTATTATCAAAGAATATTTGGAAAAGCAATTACTAAGGACATGGTACTTTTTGTATATGCTACAGACAGTTTATTAGATGTTAAAGACAAACTAGCTGATTATTCTAAAAACCCAAGTACTTTTTTATTAGTTGCTGCACAAAAAAACTTTTCGAAACCTAAAAGTGGAAGGTATCTTTTAAAAGAAGGCATGTCTAACAATGAACTTGTTAACATGTTAAGAATTGGTAATCAAACCGCGCTAAGTTTATCTTTTAACAATCAAGATACTTTAGAAAAATTTGCTGGTAGAATAGCAGAACAATTAGAAGTTGATTCCCTTTCTATCCTAAATTCTTTTACAGATACTGGTTTTTTATCAGAAAATAAGCTTACTAAGAAATCAGTCTTGCAAATATGTATACCTAATAGTTATCAAATTTATTGGAACGTATCTGCAAACGGATTAAGAGATAAATTATTAACAGAATACCATCGTTTTTGGACAATATCAAGATTAGAAAAAGCAAAAAAATTAAAGATGACTAAAGAGCAAGTTATTGCTTTAGCATCGATCGTTCAAAAAGAAACTGCTAAAAACTCCGAGCGTCCAATTGTTGCTGGCTTGTATTTAAATAGGCTAAAAGATGGTTGGCCTTTGCAAGCAGATCCAACGGTTATTTATAGCATTAGAGAGATAAAAGGTCAAGATTATGCCGTAAAAAGAGTTTTAACAGCAGATTTAGAAATAGACTCACCTTATAATACCTATAAAAATAAAGGATTACCTCCTACTTTAATTGCTATGCCAGATATTTCAAGTATTGATGCAGTTTTAAATCCAGACACTCATAATTACATGTACATGTGCGCCAGTGTTGAAAAAATAGGTTTTCATGCTTTTGCAAAAACACTTGCTCAACATAATAATAATGCTGCTAAATATCATGTTTGGATGAATAAACAAGGCGTAAATAGATAACAATCTAATTGTTAATTAAATACTGTTTACTTATCATTTTCACAAAAAGAAACGATATAGTTCTCCGAATTTAATAAGTAAAGCCATCAAAACCAGTATTTTCAATAATTTTTCATTTTTTTAACATATTGATTGTCAATTACTTTAAAATTATGTTATAGTTTTGCACCGCGAAATAGAAAGCATAGATAATTTATGGTGTTCAAAAAGTTTTTATATTTAAGTAGTGCAATTATTGTATTAGCAAGTACAACTTCTTTAACAACAGTAAAAAAGACCAAACCGGTCTCTTATCCTAAGTATTTAGAATACAATATTCCATATTTACAAAAAAACTTTGTCGCTTTTAAACAAGCTCTAGCCGTTAAAGAATCTCAAGGAAAATATACCGTAGTAAATAGCTTAGGTTATTTGGGTAAATACCAGTTTGGAAGAACAACTTTAGAGCGATTAGACATATACAACACCAAAGAATTTTTACGAAATCCTGAGTTACAAGAAAAAGCATTTATTGCTTTGTGTAAAGTTAATAAGTGGATTTTAAGAAATGATATTGAACAATCTGTAGGAAAAACTATAAACGGTATTGTAATTACAGAATCAGGTATTTTAGCAGCGGCTCATTTAAGTGGCGCAGGTAATGTTAAAAACTTTTTACGCAGTAACGGTACCAATTGTTTTTCTGATGCTTATGGAACCACTATTAAAAGCTATCTGAAAAAATTTGCTGGGTACGACCTTTCTATTATTGAAGCAGATCAAAACGCAAAAGCATAATTACTTTTGAATTATAAAAATAGCTGGTTTTTTGTGTAAATCTGGCTTTTGATGCTTCCAATCTTTTACCATCATTGTTTTAATATATTCGGTTGGCAATGTAATGTCTGCTGCTATGCATAAATAAGTAATTGGTGTTAACGTATCTTTTAACTCCGTAAACATCTTTTCGTTTCTATACGGTGTTTCTATAAAAATTTGCGACTGGTTTTTATCTTTAGATAATTTCTCTAAATCTTTAATCGCATTTTTGCGTTCACTTTTATCAATTGGTAAATACCCGTTAAAAGCAAAATTTTGACCATTCATACCAGAACCCATCATTGCCATTAAAATGGATGAAGGACCAACTAAAGGTACAACCTGTATGTTTTTTTGGTGTGCTAACTTTACCATACTTGCCCCAGGATCTGCAATTGCAGGAACGCCAGCGTCCGATAATAAACCAATATTAATTCCTTTTAGGCAAACATCTAAAAAATTTAAAGTTTCCATCTCTTCTGCATATTTATCTAAAGACATAATTCGCAAAGAGGATTGTTCTTTTTCTGGTGCTATCTTTTTGATAAACCTTCTAGCAGACTTTTCATTTTCTACAATAAAATAATCCAATTGTTCTATTACATTCTTTACTGATAAAGGCATTACTTCTAAAGGTTCTGTATCGCCTAAAGTTGTAGGAATTAAGTAGAGTTTACCAATCATTTTATATATTTTAAACACTAATTTTAAAGATTTATTCTGATAAAAAAGTGTATTTATTTTATTTTAGACAGTTTATTTGCTATGATTTCACAGGCCTCATTTAACATTGTATACACGTTTTCAAAACCTTGATTTCCGCCATAATAAGGATCAGGAACAGATTCGTTTTTAGTTGGTTGTGTTTCATTTAAAATTAAGTGCACTTTACCCTTATCAACTTGGTTTCTTGCTAAGGTCAAAATATTTTGATAATTGCTTTGATCCATGGCATAAATAAAATCAAAAATATCAAAATCTTTAACTGTAAATTTTCTAGCTCTTTGGTTTGTGATGTCAATTCTGTGTTTTCTAGCAACTTCAATAGAACGTTCGTCAGGCAGTTTCCCTATATGGTAAGCTGCTGTGCCAGCAGAATCTACAAAAATTTCATCATCATTTACTTTTGAAACTAAAAGTCCTTCTGCTAATGGCGAACGACAAATGTTCCCCAAGCAAACCATTAGTACTTTTTTCATTGTAAATTAAAAATTTTAAAACGTTAACTTCTTAGTTAAATCGTCAACGTATTTTCTAAATTGCTTGTCTGTTTCTGTAAGGTTATCTACTGTTTTACAAGCGTGTAAAACGGTTGCATGGTCTCTTTGACCAATTTGATTACCAATACTTGCTAAAGATGTTTTTGTTAACCTTTTTGCAAAAAACATTGCTAATTGACGTGCTTGTACAATATGTCTTTTTCTAGTTTTAGATTGTAAAGTAGCAACATCCATATCAAAATATTTAGAAACTTCTTTTTGAATATAATCTATAGAAACTTCTTTTTTGGTGTTTTTTACAAACTTATCTACTATTTGTTTTGCTAATTCTACTGAAAATTCTCTTCTATTAAAAGACGCTTGCGCAATCATAGAAATAAGAACACCTTCTAATTCTCTTACGTTAGACTTAATATTTTTAGCAATATATTCTACAATATCTTCTGGCATTTCTACACCATCTCTGTACAATTTATTTTGCAGAATAGAGATTCTAGTTTCGTAATCTGGTGCTTGTAATTCTGCGGATAATCCCCATTTAAAACGAGATAACAAACGCTGCTCAATATCTTGCATGTCTACAGGCGCTTTATCCGAAGTTAAAATTACTTGCTTACCATTTTGATGTAAATGATTAAAAATATGAAAGAATACATCTTGTGTGCCTGCTTTGCCAGACAAGAATTGTACATCATCAATTATTAAAACATCAATCATTTGATAGAAATGAATAAAATCATTTCTAGTATTCGATTTTACTGAATCTATAAATTGCTGCGTAAATTTTTCTGAAGAAATATATAAAACTGTTTTGTCTGGATATTTGTCTTTAATATCAACACCAATAGCGTGCGATAAATGTGTTTTACCTAAACCAACACCACCATAAATTAATAATGGATTAAAAGACGTTCCACCAGGTTTGTTAGCAACTGCCATACCTGCAGAACGTGCTAATCTATTAGAATCTCCTTCAATAAAATTAACAAAACTATAATTTGCATTTAATTGAGATTCTATTTTTACCTTTTGTAAACCAGGTATTATAAAAGGATTTCTTAATTCTCTTTTACCAGATTCTATGGGTACAGTAACTCTTTGTGGTTTTAATGGATCTCTATTTGAACTAGGAATTTTTACAATTTGTGGTCTATTACTACTGTAATTATTTTCCATTTTTACATCGTAAATCAATTTGGCTTCATTGCCTAATTGTCTTACTAATGCAACACGTAATAATTTAATATAGTGCTCTTCTAGCCACTCATAAAAGAATTTACTAGGCACTTGAATAGTCAATGCTTCTCCAGATAACTTTACAGGTTTTATAGGTTCAAACCACGTTTTGTAGGCTTGAGGCTTTATGTTATCTTTTATAAAAGATAGACAATCTGTCCATACGGATTCAGCAGTGAAACTCATTTATTATTTTAGTAGGTTCTTTGGTTCTTATTTTTGGTGTAAAACACCGATAAAATCTCTTTTTCTAAAGCTATACAAAAGTGTGAATAAAAAACAGGATAAAAAAACTAAATTGCTATTGATTCTTAACTTTTTTTTCCGTAGACTGCTTAAAATTTAATGTTTAAACCTATTGAAAAAATCATCAACAAAAACTAGAGTTCGATATTCTGAAACTGATCAAATGGGAGTAGTTTACCACGGAAATTATGCACAATATTTTGAATTGGGCAGAACAGAATGGTTACGTAAACTAGGCGTTACGTACAAAGATATGGAAATTAGCGGAATAATGTTACCCGTAATTTCTCTAAATTGTAATTTTATTAAATCTGCAATTTATGACGATGTGTTAACCATCGAAACTTTTCTAAAAAAAGAACCCTTGGTAAAAATTGAGTTCGATTATAAAGTTACGAATCAAAACAATGAAATTATTTGTACCGGAAGTTCTGTTTTGGCATTTATGAATATGAAAACGATGAAACCAACCAGATGTCCAGATTATTTGTTAAAAAGCTTAGGATTCTAACTCTTTAATATCCACTTTATACAAGTTCTCAAAAATTTCAAAAATAGAAGGTGCGTCTTTTTTTCTGATGGAAATTACATACTCGCAGGCTAATTCTAATTTCTGATGTGTAATTTCTAAATTTTTTTCTTTGATAATTCTTTGAACAGCGTTCATTAAATCATATTCAAAATTCAATTTAAAATGTACATCAATTGTTTTTTCTAAAATTTTTGATGCTTCTAAGGTAAGTTGTGCAGAAGTTTTATAAGCAGAAATTAAACCACCAACCCCTAATTTTGTGCCGCCAAAATAACGCACCGAAACAATTAAAATGTTCGTAACTTCAAAAGACTGTATTTGTCCGTAAATTGGCAATCCTGCAGAGTTGTTTGGCTCGCCGTCATCATTTGCTCTATACTTTACATCCTCTACTCCTATTTGATACGCATAACAAAAATGACGTGCAGAATGATGTTTCTTTTTTAATTCTTCTAAACAATCTTTTACATCCTCTTCATTTAAAACAGGAAATGCATAACCAAAAAACTTAGATCCTTTTTCTTTAAAAAGGGTTTCTTTAGATGCTTTTAAAATCGTTTTATAACTATCTTCTTCCATTAAGCCAAAGCTACAATTACTATCCCAACTATAGCCAAACCAACACCAATTTTGTTTTTAAAGCTAAAATGTTCTTTAAAAAGTAAAATCCCTATCAAAGTAGAAACTACAACAATACCAACATTATTAATAGTAAACAATGTTGAACTTTCAAAACTATCTGTTTGTAATGCTTTTATTAAAAATACGATAGAAAAATAATTAGGAACACCTAAAATAATACCAGCAATAACATTTCTCGTACCAAAAGGCTCTCTTTTTTTGATGGCTTTTATCGATAAAATAATCAATCCGAAGAAAGCTGCACAACCAAATAAACTTCCAGAAAAAACAGAAACATCTTCTTTTTCTACATAATTTACCTCAACAAATTTAAGCGTTGTATCAATAACTCCTGATCCTAAAAAGAGTAAAACAGGAAATAACAAACCTGCATTTTTATGAATGGATTTTTCTTCTTTTACAGATGCCAAATAAACGGCAACTAATGCAATAAAAATTCCTAAAATCTTTAAAAAAGTAACGGATTCATTGTACAGAAATACGCCAAAAAAAACCGGAATTACCACAGACATTTTTCCGGCAACAGAAGTTACTGCTACTCCATTAATTTGTGCCGTTTTAGCCATTACAAAAAAGATAGAAACAAATAAAGCTCCTAAAAAAATAGCACCATAAAACCAAGGCTGATTAGGTAGTTCTGTAATAGAAAAACTTCTTTCGGCCAAGGTAAACCCTAAGGTCAAAGCAACAATATAATTTACAAAAATTGCTTTTAGAATGTCTACTTTATAAATACCAAAATATTTAAAAATAACAAATAGTCCTGTTGAAAAAAGAATGCTTAAAAGTAAGTGAATCAATTTGTTTTATTTTTGATAAATAGCTCGGTAACGTCATCTTTTTCAGGAATTAAATTCCAAACATGAATACCTAATTTATTGGCTGAATCTGTATTTTCTTTTAAATCGTCTACAAATAAAGTTTCATCTGCAATTAAATTATTTTCATTTAAAACAAATTCATAAATTTCTGAATCTGGTTTTCTAAAATTAATTTCATGCGATAAATAAAACTGCTCAAAACTATTTTTAAATTCGTTATAAAACTCTTCTCCTACAGAACTTTGAACCCATTTAATGTGTAAATCGTTTGTATTACTCAACAAAAATAATCTGTATTTATTACTTGCCGCTAAATCTTTTAAAAAGTCTAACCGTTTTTTAGGAAAATCTAACAAAATAGCATTCCAAGCGAATACTAAATCTTCTTTTTTAATCCCGAATTTATCATGATAAAAATTAATAAATTCATCCGTAGTCATTAAACCCTTTTCATATTGATGATAGACAGCAATCATTTCATCAGAAATTTTAGTGACACCTAATTTTGCCATTTCTTTATAAGTTGCCTGTTTATCTAAATTGATAAAAATATCTCCAAAATCGAAGATGATGTTTTTAATCATTTGTATATTTTTTTAAAACGTCGTTTTTAATTTTTATTTCGGATGTTATTATTGCAGAGAAAACAGGTGCTTTAATTCCGTTTTTAAAAAAAGTTTCACCAACAAAAACGTTTGCTTCATCCCATAAGTTGGCATCGATAAAAGTTTGTAATGTTATTGTACCTCCTTCAATAAGTACAGATTGAATTTGATGTTTTTGTAAAACATCACAAATTTGACCAGCAATATTTTTAGTAAAATTAATAGTTTCAAAAATTAGTTCTCTACTTCGGTCAAACTGACCAAAATGCTCTAATTTCAAACTTCCTTCTTTCTGCTTTAAACTTGTCGCATCTGTAATTACAATTGTTTTTAAAATTCCATTAAAAACGGCTGCCTCTTTAGGTATTCGTAAACTTTTATCTAGCACAATACGTATAGGATTATTGCCAAACCAAGTTCTAATATTTAATTTAGGATTGTCTGCAATTACCGTATTTGTCCCAACTAAAATGGCATGCTCTTCGCTTCTAAACTTATGCACTAATTGTTGTGCATAGTTGTTAGAAATCCAAACGGGAGATTGCTCATTTCTTTTAAAGGGCGCTACAAATCCATCTTTGGTTTCTGCCCATTTTAGAATAATATAAGGTCTCTTTTTCTCTTGAACCGTAAAAAATCGTTTATGATGTGCTTTGCATTCAGCCTCTAAAACACCTACAATTACATTAATTCCGGCCTTTCTTAAACGCTCAATTCCTTTACCCGCAACTAAAATATTGGAGTCTACACAACCGATAACTACATTTCTAAATTGATGTTTTACCAACAGATCTGCACAAGGTGGCGTTTTACCAAAATGCGAACAAGGTTCTAGCGTTACGTAAATCGTTGCTTCTTTTAAAAGTGTTTTATTTTTTACTGAATTTACAGCATTAACCTCCGCATGATTTTGCCCGTAATCTGAGGTAAAACCTTCACCAATAACTCTATTTTGATACACAATTACTGCACCAACACAAGGATTTGGACGCGAAATACCAATCGCATTTTTAGCAATTTGTAAACATCGTTTTATGTAAAATTCGTGATTGATATTTTGTATATTTTAGAAGAAAGTAGCAAAACGCTGCTTAAAACTTAATTTTTATTTCTTCAGTTTTGTCAACCAAAAATTCTTTTTTAAAGCCAAAAACAACATAATCTAGCTTTCCTTTAATTCTAACATTTACTTTATTTGTTAAAAGAGAGTTTATCAAACCACCTAAAACTCCGTTTTTATCAGAATTTAAAATATTTTTTGTTGCTATTTTTGCTGTTAAAGGAATCGAAAAATCAATTTTTGCTGGCACTTTAAACTCCTCTGAAAAAACCTGTGCAACCGCTACATTATTTACGAATATAGAAATATCATCCGTAGAAATTTTACCACCAACATCATTAGGGTTTTGAAAATAAGCATTTGCTTGCAATCGAATGGTGTCCGATGAAAAACTGAGGATTTTAATATCATCAACCTTTAAAAAAACGGGTGGTTTTTTAACGGAACAACTAAAAATAACTAAAAATAAACCGACTAAAAAGAGTGCATTTTTCATCAAAAAATATTAAAAAAACAGGTAACTTGCCCTCGCAA
This sequence comes from Polaribacter glomeratus, assembly GCF_002954665.1. GTDB lineage: Bacteria > Bacteroidota > Bacteroidia > Flavobacteriales > Flavobacteriaceae > Polaribacter > Polaribacter glomeratus. The sequence continues at coordinate 1,660,722 of NZ_MSCM01000001.1, forward strand.
AAATACAGCAATAAATGACAAATAAAGATTTTATCATTAGAGAAATTACGCAACAAGATAATTTGCAAGTTGCGCAAGTAATTAGAAACGTTTTAGTAGAATTAGGCGTACCAAAAGTTGGCACTGCTTATGAGGATAAAGCTACTGATGAAATGTTTGAAAATTTTCAAAAACCAACATCTATGTATTTTGTTATAGAGCAAGATGGTAAAATTGTTGGTGGCGCAGGAATTGCACAATTAGATAATTTTGAAGGAAAAACCTGTGAGCTTCAAAAAATGTATTTTTTACCAATTATTAGAGGAAAAGGTTTGGGAACTAAATTAATTACGACCTGTTTGCAAAAAGCAAAAGATCTAGGATTTGAAAATTGCTATTTAGAAACCATGCCATATATGGAGTCTGCAAAAGCTTTATATTATAAAAATGGTTTTATAAATCTTGATAAACCTATAGGAAACACAGGGCATTACTCTTGTAATGTTTGGATGCTTAAAACGTTATAAAGACACAATTTTAGGAAAAAAAATACAAATTTTGATGACCGTAAAAGAGTATCGAGTAAATTTGATAGAACAACTTTCTTCTATTTATCCGAAAACAGAAATAGATTCTTTTTTCTTTATATTAATGGAGGAATATCTAAGTTTAAAAAGAATTGACATTACGTTACATCCTGATTATGAGATTAAAAACACACATATTTCTACTTTAAATACAGCCTTGAAAAGGCTTAAAAATCAAGAACCCATTCAATATATAATTGGTAATACTGAATTTTATGGTTATCCTTTTTTAGTGGATGAAAATACGTTGATACCAAGACCTGAAACCGAAGAATTAGTGGAATGGATTTTAGAAGAAACTAAAAAACTGCAGAGCATAAAAGGTTCTATTCCTTTACATATTTTAGATATTGGCACAGGAACGGGTTGCATACCCATAGCTTTGGCTAAAAATTTACCTACTGCAACTGTATTTGCAATTGACATTTCTGCGGATGCTTTAAAAATTGCAAAAAAAAATGCTGATATAAATACCGTAAAAATTACGTTTCTACAAACTGATATTTTAAAAGTTAACTCTTTGGATGAAGTACTAAAACAACTTCAGCAAAATGAGATAAACTTTGATATTATAGTTTCAAATCCGCCGTACGTAAGAGAACTGGAAAAAGCAGAAATACAGCCTAATGTTTTACAAAATGAACCTCATTTAGCTTTGTTTGTTCCTGATGAGAATCCGTTATTATTTTATGATAAAATTGCAGATTTAGCAAAAGAAAATCTTACTGAAAACGGATTGCTTTTTTTTGAAATTAATCAATATTTAGGAAATGAAACCTTGACGATGTTAAAAGAAAAAGGTTTTAAAAACATAGAACTACGCAAAGATTTATTTAAGAACGATAGAATGATAAAAGTTCAATAAAAAACATCTCTAGATTTAAAAGCACGAATATCTTTAAACTTTATAGCCAAAACAATTTAATAGTTTTCTTTAAAACCTGTATTTTTTTAGTGCTTGCATACATTATTAAAAAGAGAGTAAGTTTGCGCTAATTCAACTAAATTTTATTTTCTAAATACTTTCAACAAGTTTAATGCAAAAAACGGAGATACAAGTAAAAAAAATAATCCCTTTAAATAACTTAATTACAAACACTTAAGTTAATCGATTAGAAATCTAACCCCATTATTTTAGGCAAGATGATTTAGTTTCCATTAATTTACATCTTAATAACAATTATATACTAAGAATATAAAATTTTTAAAATATAATAAGATTGATTTTAGATGAATTAGGGAGCATCTAAAACCAAAAAGCAGGCTAAGTGTTTACATTTAGTCTGTTTTTGTACTATACAAGGATTTATAATAATTAAACGGTACTTAATAAATACTGTTAAATTACTCCACTATTTATAAAACCTTTAGAAGTTGTAAAAAGAATACCTCTAATCAATTTAACATCAGATTTTTTTTGACTAATCAGCAAAAAGTGAAAATAAAAAAACAGACTAAGTTTAGACTTCATCTGTTTTCTATTACATTAAATTTTACTTTTTAAAAATTTAATAAAAGGGGTTTTTCCTAAAATAAAAGGGAGTTTTCCCTAATAAATACATCATTTAAAATATGTAATTTTGAATGCACGCATGATCCCCAACTATTAATTAATCCGAAATCCTCATTTTTATAATGAGGATTTTTTTTATCTAATTAGTTTTTTATACTTAAGACGTTTTGGCATTAAATCTCCGCCCAAACGTTTTTTCTTGTTCTCTTCATATTCAGAAAAAGATCCTTCAAAGAAATACACTTGACTATCTCCTTCAAAAGCTAAAATATGTGTACAAACTCTATCTAAAAACCATCTATCGTGACTAATTACCACTGCACAACCTGCAAAGTTTTCTAAACCTTCTTCTAAGGCTCTTAATGTATTTACATCTAAGTCATTTGTTGGCTCATCCAAAAGTAAAACATTCCCTTCTTCTTTTAAGGTCATTGCTAAATGCAATCTGTTTCTTTCTCCTCCCGATAAAGTATCTACTTTTTTGTTTTGCTCACTTCCAGAAAAATTAAAGCGACTTAAATATGCTCTAGAATTTACTTGCTTTCCTCCCATCATCACTAAGTCTTGACCATCAGAAAAATTTTCCCAAATAGTTTTCTCTGGATCGATGTTTGAATGTGCTTGATCTACATAAGCTATTTTTGCAGTTTCACCTACATCAAAACTACCCGCATCTGGAGTTTCTTCGCCCATAATCATTTTAAAAATGGTTGTTTTTCCTGCTCCATTGGGACCGATAATTCCAACAATTCCTGCTTGCGGTAAACTAAACTCTAGATTTTCATATAATAATTTATCTCCAAAAGCTTTAGAAACACCTTTGGCATCAATAACATTTGTACCTAATCTTGGTCCGTTAGGAATATAGATTTCTAACTTTTCATCTACTTGCTTTTGATCTTGACTCATTAACTTATCATAGTTCTTCAAACGTGCTTTTTGCTTTGTTTGACGACCTTTTGCCCCTTGTCTAACCCAATCTAGCTCACGTTCTAAAGTCTTTTGGTGCTTAGAAGCTGTTTTACTTTCGCGTGCCATTCTTTGAGACTTTTGATCTAACCAAGCCGCGTAATTTCCTTTCCAAGGAATTCCTTCACCTCTGTCTAATTCTAAAATCCAACCAGCAACATTATCTAAGAAATATCTATCATGTGTTACTGCAATTACAGTTCCTTTATATTGTGCTAAATGATGCTCTAACCAATGTACAGATTCGGCATCTAAGTGGTTAGTTGGCTCATCTAATAGCAAAATTTCTGGTTCTTGTAATAACAATCTACACAACGCAACTCTTCTTTTTTCTCCACCAGAAAGTACGCCAATTTTTTTATCAGCATCTGGCGTTCTTAAAGCGTCCATTGCAATTTCTAGTTTGGTATCTAATTCCCAAGCATTTGCTGCTTCAATTTTATCTTGAAGTATCGTTTGCTGATTCATTAGTTTTTCCATTTTATCAGCATCAGAATATACTTCTTCTAAGCCAAACATATCATTAATTTTGTTGTATTCGTCTAAAATAGCAACTGTTTCTGCAACACCTTCTTTAACAATTTCTAAAACTGTTTTCTCTGGATCTAGTTGTGGTTCTTGTTCTAAATACCCAACTTTATAACCAGGCACAAATGTGACATCACCTTGAAAATTCTTCTCTACGCCTGCAATAATTTTTAATAAAGTAGATTTTCCTGATCCATTTAAACCAAGAATACCAATTTTTGCACCATAAAAGAAACTTAAATAAATATCTTTTAAAACTTGTTTTCCTGTTGATTGATAAGTTTTAGACAACTTATTCATCGAAAAGATTACTTTCTTATCGTCGCTCATTATATACTATTTTTAAAATTTAATTTGAAAACTGCTACAAGAAAATGTAGACTTTTATACTCTTCCTTTTAAGGCATTAAATACCCAAGCAATACAGAAAAAACCAATTCCCACAGTTGCAAACCCCCAGCCAGCAACATCATTGTATCTGTAAGCACCCATTAATATTAGTACAACTCCCATAAAAAGCATTAAAAAAGTTGCCCAACCAAGGACCGTATTTTTATTCATTCCCATAATTCGTAAATCGTTAGTTTGTCTGGCAAATATCGTTAATTATTTGGTACTGCCAAATTAAAGCCATTGGTAAAAAGCAATGAAGGTTAGTCTATTAAAAAGTGATAAGGATAAAAACTTAATTTCTACCAAGTTTACGCAAAGCCACCCATTGTTTCATTTTTTCTCTAGAATCACATGCAGGATAACCAACTACAGATTTACCAGCCTGTACGTCTGCAATAACGCCCGAACCAGCACCTACTTTTGCGCCAGAATGAATGGTAACGTGGTCTTTTATAGAAGCACTTCCGCCAATAATTACGCCATCTCCTAGCGTTACAGAACCTGCTAAACCGCTATTTCCTGCCATAATACAGCATTTTCCTAAAACAGAATTATGCCCTATTTGAACTAAATTATCAATCTTGCAACCATCACCTAAAATAGTAGAGCTAAATTTACCACGATCAATACAAGAATTAGATCCTACCTCAACACCGTTACCGATAACAACATTACCAATATGTTTTATTTTCACCAAACCTCTACCATCTTCACTTGGTCTATATCCAAAACCATCTGAACCAATACTTACATTTGAGTGAAAAATACAATGACTTCCAATTTTACTTCGTTCTCTAATCACTGTTCCAGACCAAATAACAGTTTCATTACCAATTGTACAGTCATCAAAAACAGAAACATTAGGATAAATGGTAACATTATCTCCTAATACTACATTTCTACCAATATAGGAGTTCGCGCCAACTTTACAACCTTTTCCTAGTTTTACAGTTTTGTCTATTACCGCGGTTGGATGAATATCTGTTTCAAAAAAAGGAGGCTCTGGTTCAAAAGCGTCTAATAAAACCGCCATTGCCAAATCCGGATTTTTTACTTTTATAAATGCTTTTCCTTCTCCGGGTAAAATAGGTATACCCTCATAAACTAGTGCTAAACTCGCATTCGATTTTTCCCATAAACCAACATATTTAGAACTTCCAATAAAAGTAATATTCCCTTTAATGGCGTTTTCAATCTGCTCTGGCGCATTAATTTGATCATTGCAATTGCCAATTTGTTCACCGTTTACAAGCACAGCTATTTCTTCAATAGAGAATGATTTCATATAAAAATTTTATTATTCTATAAATGTACTATAATATTATTTAAACTTTTACTAAATACTTGCAGCCAATCTTGTTGCTTGATTAATAGCTCTTTTTGCATCTAATTCAGACGCAAAATCTGCACCACCAATAACTTGTACTTTTTTACCAGCATCAAATAAAGGTTGATACAATTCTTTTAGAGGAGTTTGTCCTGCACAAATAATTACGTTATCAACTTCTAAAATTTTTGCTTCTTCATTTTCTATATAGTGTAAACCGATATCATCAATTTTTGTATAAGAAACTTCATTTATAAATTGAACATTTTTCATTTTTAAAGTAGATCTATGAATCCAACCTGTAGTTTTACCTAAATTTCCACCAAATTTACCTTTGCTTCTTTTAAACATAAAAATCTCTCTTGGTGATGGATGTACTTCTTGTTTAACACCTTCTATTCCGCTTCTAGATTGTAGCGTTTTATCGATTCCCCATTCTTTTAACCAAGCATCAATATCTAGCGCTGTAGATTCTCCTTCATGCGCCAAATATTCTGATACATCAAAACCAATTCCTCCTGCACCAATTACGGCAACTCTTTTTCCTACTGGTTTTTTATGCTTTAAAACATCAATGTAACTAAGTACTTTTTTGTTATCAATTCCTTCAACTTTTAGATTTCTTGGTAAAATTCCTGTTGCAATAATAATTTCATCAAAATCAAATTTTAATAAATCATCCGCAGAAACTCTAGTATTTAATTTTAAAGTAACCTTTTGAAGCTCAATTTGTTTATTAAAATAACGAATCGTTTCGTAGAATTCTTCTTTTCCTGGAATTTGTTTTGCCATATTAAATTGACCACCAATTTCTTTATCTGCATCAAATAAAGTAACATCATGTCCTCTTTGGGCTGCGATTGTTGAAAAAGCCAATCCTGCCGGACCTGCACCAATTACTGCAATTTTTTTCTTATTTTCTGTTGGATTGTAATTGAGTTCTGTTTCGTGGCAAGCTCTTGGATTTACTAAACAACTTGCTACTTTTTGTTCAAAAACATGGTCTAAACACGCTTGATTACAACCAATACAAGTATTTATTTCATCGCTTTTATCAGCTTCTGCTTTATTTACCCATTCAGGATCTGCTAAAAACGGACGCGCCATAGAAACCATGTCGGCGTGACCTTCTGCTAGTATCTTCTCAGCAGTTTCTGGCATATTAATTCTATTGGAAGTGATCAACGGAATTGACAATTCTTCCTTCATTTTTTGAGTGACCCACGTAAATGCAGCTCTCGGAACCGATGTTGAAATAGTAGGAATTCTAGCCTCGTGCCAACCAATTCCTGTATTTATAATCGTTGCGCCTGCTTTTTCAATTTCTTTTCCTAACTGAACAACTTCTTGCCAAGAACTTCCTCCTTCAACCAAATCTAACATTGATAATCTGTAAATAATAATAAAATCTGTGCCTACAGCTTCTCTGGTTTGCTTAACCAACTCGATAGGTAAACGCATTCTGTTTTCATATTCTCCACCATACTTATCAGTTCTTTTATTGGTTCTTTTTGCAATAAATTGATTGATTAAATACCCTTCCGACCCCATGATTTCAACTCCATCATAACCTGCTATTTTAGAAAGTTCTGCACAGTTTACAAAATCACGAATAGTTCTATTGATTCCTGATTGTGTTAATTTAAAAGGTTTAAAAGGTGTTATTGGCGATTTTATTTTAGAAGGTGCAACACTAAAAGGATGATATCCATAACGACCAGAATGTAAAATTTGCATACAAATTTTACCTCCTTCTTTATGAACTGCTGCTGTTATTTTTTGATGATGTTTTGCATGTTTTAGCGTAGACATTCTTGCGGCAAAAGGACCTGTCCAACCTTGAATATTTGGCGCAATACCTCCTGTAACAATTAAACCTACTCCGCCTTTTGCTCTTTCTGCATAATAGGCAGCAATTCTATCGATTCCGTTTTTCTCTTCCTCTAAACCTGTATGCATAGAACCCATTAAAATTCTATTTTTTAAGGTTGTAAATCCTAAATCTAATGGCTCAAAAATATGTTTGTATTTCATCTGTTTTATCTTAAATCTATTATGCACGCATAATACATTGCAAGATATGTTTATTTTCTGAAAATAAAAAACCAAAGAAATTGATTCTTTGGTTTTTTACAATTTAAAAAATATCTGTTTTATTTAATTTATAGGAACGTCTATAATCAATAATTTACTTTTCGTTTTTGCCGTTATCACTACTTTTTCTGTTTCTATAATTCCTATTGCATCTCTTTTTTCTAGAATTTGATCCGCAATCGAAACTTCTCCATCGATTAAAAAGAAGTAAGCTCCGTTTTTTAGTTGGTATTCAGTTTCAAATTCTGGATCTAAATCAATCATTGAAATATAACCTTGCTGATGCATTGGCAATGAACCTTCAACTAATTTATCTACTGGTGAAACTAAGACTTGAAATTTATTTTTTCGCCCAGCTTTGTCAAACATTTTTTGATTGTAATGTGGCGTTACGTTTTCTGCTTGCGGAATAATCCAAAGTTGTAGAAAGTTAACAGCGTCTGTTTTACTGTGATTAAATTCTGAGTGCGTTAAACCAGTTCCTGCACTCATAACTTGTACTTCCCCAACTTCAATAGCTCGCTGATTGTTCATATTATCTTTGTGAGATAACGCGCCAGAAATAGGAATAGAAATGATTTCCATATTTCTATGCGGATGTGTGCCAAAACCCATATTTGGTTGCACAACATCATCATTTAAAACACGTAGCATTCCAAAATTCATTCTTTCTAAATTTTGATAATTTGCAAAACTAAATGTGTGATTCGATTTTAACCAACCATGATTTGCAAATCCTCTTGTAGTTGATTTATGAAGTATTTTTTTCATTTTTATTTCCTTTTTTTTTTTTGCGTTAGGGATTGAGGCATTTGTTGAAGCTCATTTTCTTTTTCAGAAAATAGCGACTGCCGAAAGCGCGACCCTGGTCCTGAATGCCTTCAGGATTAAGTAACGCCCAAATATTAATATAAATAGCCCATTTTACCTTGTTGAAAATCGCGCATTGCTTCTAAAATTTCTTTTTGCGTATTCATTACATAAGGTCCATATTGCGTAACTTTCTCTTTAATAGGTTCTCCTGATAAAATTAAAATAGTGCTTTGTTTTTTTGCTTCAAACTGAATTTTAGTTCCGTCTTGATAAAAAGTTATCATTTGATTTTCTCCTTTCTTTAAAATATCAGAATTATTTACCAAAATCTCTCCCTCTAATAAATAAATTAAAGATTGATGATTTTGCGGAATTTCTATTTCTAGCTTTCCGTTTTCATCAGCAGTTGCTGTAAAAACATTTACTTCTGTTTGAGTTTTAATCAATCCTGTTTTTAAAGCCTGATTTCCAGCAATAATATTTAACTGCACTTTTTTATCTTCGGATATTAGTTTCGGAATTTGATTTTCTTCTAAATGCTGATAATTAGGCGTCATCATTTTGTTTTTTGCAGGCAAATTTAACCACAACTGAATTCCCTCTAAATCACCACCTTTTTTCACAAATTCTTTGGTTGGCGCTTCTGCATGAATAATTCCACGTCCAGCGGTCGTCCATTGAACGCCACCTGCTTTTACAACCATTTCATTTCCTAGAGAATCTCGATGTAATTGTTCGCCTTTAAATAATAACGTAATTGGCTCAAAACCTCTGTGAGGATGCGGACCTAAATCGAAAGGGTTTGAAAATTCGCTTATTGCATAAGGGCCGTAATGATGCAATAACAAAAACGGATCTAAATTTTCAATTCCTTCTGTTGGTAAAGGTTGACGCAGTTTTATTGGCCCCATATTTACCAGCGGACTTTTTACTATATGTTGTATTGATTTATAAATTTTCATGATTTTTTTGCTAATTGTTCTCGATATAATTCCGATTAAAATCGGAATCACTTGAACTGACATTTCGATCTTTACGGTGCTTTATTTATTCTCCAAGGAAAATATTTATACAAATTTTTTTATCTTATTTTATCTAAAAGATTACTTAAAGTAGTTGCTTCTTCTTCGGATAAATTATCTAAAAAAGACACGTTTTTTAGTTCGTCAATCGTTGATAATAATTTTAAACCAACCTGCGAAATTTTAACATACACTACTCTTCTATCATGCTCACAACGTTCTCTTTCTATTAGATTTTTATCACACAATTTGTCCATTAAACGAGTTGCATTTGGCGCTCTTTCTATCATTCTGTCTTTTACAATTTGCACCTTAATTTGTTCTTTTGCACCACGTAAAATTCTTAAAATATTATATTGTTGAGGCGAAATCCCGAAAGGTTTAAAAAACTCATTTTCTCTGCTACTTAACCAATTTGAAGTATACTTTATATTAATTAACGCTTTTACTTTACTACTAGTAAATTTCGATTTTATGTCTTTAGAAATATCTCCCATGGTTTAGTTTT
>NZ_MSCM01000001.1:1670479-1742488 GCF_002954665.1 Polaribacter glomeratus
TCAGTAATCAGTAATCAGTAATCAGTAATCAGTAATCAGTAATCGAAAAATTAAAAATTTGGATTGGTTAAAACAATGTTTAACTACTCTTTTCTCTTTTCTTTTCTCTAAAATTAAAAACCTATGCTCTTAATCTTAAATCTTGCATTATTTTATTAAACTCTTCTGTTGTTGGCGTTAGATAAATTTTATCATCAACAAATAAAGTTGGGAATTTAACAACACCCTCATACAACTCTTTGCTATGCTCTCGTGCTTCTGCATCTTTAGAAACGTCTTTATAAATATAAGGAACATCCGTAGAATTTAGAAAATTTTTAAAGGCAACTGTATATGCATGACCTTGTTTACCGTACAAAACTATCTTCATTTTATTGATTTAAAAAATTTTCGAATTTATTTATATTGCCTTTTAGTGATGCTAATAATTCTTCATTTATAATTTTACCTTCTTTAAAATTATCATTAAAACTTGGTAATGAAAATGAAATTAACTCTTTTGCACCCATTCTAGAAAATGTTTGAGAACCTGTTTCTAAAACCGTTTTGCCACCTCTAGCTCCCGGAGAAGTTGCCATTAATAATAATGGTTTGTCTCTAAAAATTTTTGCTTCAATTCTCGAAGTCCAATCATATACATTTTTAAAAGCTGCGGCATAAGAGCCATTGTGTTCTGCTAACGAAAGTATAAAGCCGTCATAGTTATCTAACAGAGACGTAAACTTTTTTACATCTGCTGGAAATCCGTTTTGCTCTTCATCAGTACTGTAAATCGGGATATTAAAATCTCTTAAATCGATTACATCAAAAGAACTATTTTCTAAATTTTGTGCAGCGAATGTTGCCAATTTTTTATTGATAGATGTTGAACTTGTGCTTCCTGCAAATACTAATACTTTCTTCATAATTACTTTCGTTTTTATACGTTTATGCGATGTAGTTGTTATACTTTAGTTAAAACTGTGCCTTTTCTCTATTTTTTTTACATCGATTATAATGGACAAAGTTACAAAAATTAAATTTATTTACCAAGGAAAATAAATCCAAGGAAATATTTGTGAAAGGATTTAATCTATTTAAGTATTCGAAGTTGTAATAAAAAAACTTATTGATTTATTTTTATGGAATCTATCTCTTTTTGAAGACGTTCAATTTCTTTAACACCTTTTTCTTGCTTAGAAAGCAACTTTATAGAATCTAATATTTGCTGATTTTTCTCTAAAATAGTTTTCTCTTTTTCGAAATAAATATTGATATGTTCACTTGCTCGCCAAGCTTCGTTTAATTGATTGTACACTGCTTCATCCCAAGTACTTGGTTTTTTTGCATCAATCCAAATAACATCTCTATACTCACTATCAATTAAGGCTAAATCTGGAGTTGCAGAACCATCAAACTGAGCGTTTTCTTGTCTAATTGAAGAAATTGTACTTAAAAAAAACATCCTTTTTCTACCTGCAATATTTTTGATGTAAGGTCTAAATTCAACGGGCTTATTTACAGACCAATCATACTCTTTTCTAGATTCAATTACTTTTAAAGGCATTGCAGAAACACCTGCATAGCCTTGTTTTTTTGATGCATGATCATAAAAATAGAGCGCATTTGAGCCATCTGCCGGGATAAAAACACTAAACGTTAAACTTGTTCTTTCATCGCCAACTGGCTCTAAACCAAACCAGTGATACAAACCACTATAAGCGCCTGTTTTTGTATCAGAAAAATCGAAATCGGTTACAAATGGTTGCTGATTTTGGTCGTCTGGTAAATCCGGAATTTTAACTGCAGTTTTCATATTCCAAGGCAAAGGATCAGAGAATCCTGCTAAGAACTTTAAACTTTCTGCTTGCAAACGAGATACTTTTTCGGATAACGTATTTTGTCTTGTTAAATACTCGTGATTTTTCATTTCTTCTGGAGAAATATACGTTCCTTTTCCTATTAAAACTCTTTCTACATAATCGTTAAAATTATGTTTTCCACTATCAATTACCATCACTCCTCCAAAAGTTGGATACGGAAAAAAGAAACCTTTCCATTTTATTAAACTCACCACCTCAACCCAAGCGCCTTTATCATTTTTCATATAATAAGTATCGCTTGGCTCGTAATTAAATAACATCCAAGGGTTTAGGCGCTGCACAACAGCATTGTAAGTATTTCTACTAAACTTTAAAGATTCGCCAATTGAAAACGTAACAGGAATTCTATTTTCGCTAGAAAAACGTGGAAAAGGAGTGGTACTTGACACCGAAAAAACCTCTTCTGTGTTGTCTTTAATTCCTTGCCAAACATATTTTTCTGTTGGCTGAATTGCCATTGTCCATTGATTTGTTCCATCAACTCTCACCAAATGCGGAAGTGACACATCTTTCGTTTCCCCAACTGATTCGTTTGCCATAGAAAAAATATTTCTTAAAGGCTGAATTCTTTCATTCTGAGTTAAAGGCAACTCCACAATTTCCAAACGATTTAAACTATTAAAAACATTGTAGGTTTTCATATAATCGTACATTTTAAAGTAAAAACCTACAAAATAGATAGCCCCAAAAAACAAAGTCAACATCAATAAAATTCCGATTCTATTTCCTGTGCTTGGTGATTTCCGAAAGCTCCTCAATCCTAAAAACAAGACAGTTAAACACAATATAATAATGAAAATAAATTTTCTAAAAAACAATAATACAGGTTGATAATCATCTCTTAAGAAGAACAATAATGTTAAAATTATTATACTTGAAATGATGGTTATTTTCTTTTGTCTTGCGCCTTTATTCCAATAATTTTTAATCATAATTTAAAAGTTTGAAGCAGGTAGTATAAAGCTTTAAATGCCTTACTCTTACCTACTATTTTACCGTTTTCTTATTCCTAATTATTTGTTATTTTTATAGTTTATCGAGAATCCTACTTCACACTTACTACTTTAAAAAACCTTTATCTTTCAAGCGTTCTCTAGCACTTTTTTCTGATTTTATTGGTGCTTTTTTCTCAACGTCAACTTCTTCGGCATCTTTAGTTTTTAGATCTTCAACAAAATCTTTTCCTTTTGATATCACCTCTTGAAATTTACCTTCTAAAGAATCAGATTGTTCTTCAATAATTTTTGATGATTTAAAAATAAAACCTGCGAAATAGGTTCCTATTAAAGTTCCAAAAATAATAGAAGCGAATAATGAAATTGTTGCTAAATCAATGGGAATTAAAAATCGCGTGATAACAATAACAATCAAAAATAAAGCAGAAATAAAAACCAATCTTAATAAAAATGTCTGCAAAAAAACAAAACCTTTTTTATCAGTAATTGTCATTTGTAATTCTTTTGAATTCATCATTTTATTAAAAAAACGATACATTTTATTTCCTTGAGATTCCCGCCAGTAAATAACAACGCCAAATAAAATTGAGGCGATAAATACGATAATTTCTAGTGTCATAATTTTTGAGTTTGAAGTCTTTATAAAGTTAGTCTTTTTTTTCTAAAAATTGTTACAAATTGTTTCTATCGTCCAATCCTGAATCGATGCATCCCAAGTTTTAAAAACTTGATAAAACTGTTCTTTGTCATACCAATAGAAAAACAACACATCTTTTGGCGCGATATTTACCAACAAATGCCAAATTAAATCTTGATGATTTGCCAATAATGAAGAATGTGGTTTGTGAAGTGCAAAATAAAATTCTTCATCAACAATATCTTTTATTTTAGTGTCTTTATTGATTGCTTTTTTCTCTAAATAACGCTCAACACTCATCACTTTTTTACGCGCTTCTAAATCGATTTTATTCAAATAACTCTTAAAAAGCATGTTATCATTTAAGATATCTTTTATAGGATGTTGGGTATCTTTTAAATATTCAGAAAATATAAATTTTTTAACACGCTCATATCTTTTCAAATCAACCTCTTCGGTTAAATTACATTCAATAATTAAATGATCTCTTAACTGAGTTATTAATTCCGGTTGCGAAATATGAAACATTAAAACATCAAAAGTTGTATCATTTATAGCAATTTGATACGCTTTTTTAACTTCAAAAATTAAAATGGGTGAAATAAAGTTACGTAACAAATAAATTCCCCCAAATGCTTTTGTAAAAAAAGAATCTGTGGTAAAGCTTATCGACTCTAAAGTAATATCTCGTTTTCTTAAATCTCCGTAGTTTTTTGCGGATGTTAAGAGCTGTTCGTGCAAATCTTCATCAATAAAATTATAATCTCTATTAAAAGTTTCAATTAATGCTAGCTGTTCTTTTTTCGCTTTTTCTAAATCATCAATTAAATGAAAATTAATGAGTACATCTTTGTACTTTAAAACATCTAAAGGTTCGTAAAAAACATCAATATTTTGATCAAAATCTATACAAATTGCCGAGTCTCTAGTAATATTTTGAATTTTTTGCTGATGCTTTTTAAATACTAACTTCATCAATTCGGTATCATACGAATGAAAAGGATTGTAAATAGGCAATCCGTTTTGCAAAGGTGAAATAATGATTGCATGCGGATTCGCTTCTCCGTTATTCAAATAATAAACTTCCTTTTTTTCTTCAGCAATTTCCGGACTCCAACCAATTCCGTCTACAGAAAATGAAGTTAATTTGGTTGCCGAAAAACCTAATTTTACTAAACATTTATTATAACGTTCTACTAATTTTCCACTGATAGAAATTAGTTCGCTTCTGTATAAATTGGCTTGTTTTAGTTTATTCATATCTATTACACGGAGTTTCACAAAGAAATTACAGAGATTCCCAGATAATTAAAACCATTTTCTAAGAGAATCTCTGTGAAAACTTTATGCGACTCTGTTTTAAAACTATTTTTAAATTAATCTATTTATCTGCAAATACTGCAACATCATAATTGTTCTAGCATCAATAATTTCTTCGGTTTCAATCATTTTTAAAGCAGTTTTAAATGAGGTTTCCAACACTTCGATTTCTTCATTTTCTGATGCCAAACCTCCGCCGTTATCAACCTTATTATCCTCATTATAAGAAGCTACATATAAATATGTTCGCTCCTTCATTAAACCTGGCGATAAAAAAACAGTTGCTACTTTTTTCACTTTCTTAACGCTGTAACCAACCTCTTCTTCCGTTTCACGAATTACACAATTTTCTGGCGATTCGTTGTCATCAATTGCACCACCAACAAGCTCTATTGAAAATCCGTTGGAAACTCCTGCAACATAAACTGGCATTCTAAATTGCTTGGATAAAATTACTTTTTTAGTTGATGGATTGTATAATAAAATTGCAACTCCATCATTTTTACCATAAACTTCATGGGTTAAGTTTGCCGATTTTCCGTTTTTAAACCTAAAATCAAAATTGACATGCTCTAAAGTTCCCCAAAAACTAGAAATTACTTTGGATGTTACATTACTAATCTTCTCTTTAAATTCCATTCTCAAATTTTTTTCTTGCTTCTAAATCAATATTTAATTGATTCACTCTTGTATCTACTTTTCTCTTAAAATCTGTATCTGCAATTGTAGCAACATTATCTAAATAACGCACCACTTCTTGCCTTCTAATTTCAGAAAAATTTAAACCTTTCATGTTACTTTTCATTAATTCTTGTAACATATTAAACTTGGTTTCGTAATTTTTTTTAAAATAAATCTCAGGGTTTTCAAACCAATCTTGCTCTAAATCAAAATCTGTTAATCGCAAAGAAATTGCCGACTGAATGTTTCTAATATCTCTGGATGAAAAGAAAGGGAATATTTTCTGAATTTCTTTATACAAACTCGCAAAGAATAAATGTTCGCTTGTTTTGTGTTGTTTTTCTGCCTTTTCGTAGGCTTCTAAAACGCGTTCTTCGGATGGTTTTTCAACTGAATTTAAAATATCTCCCATATTTTTCGCCAATCCTTGATCTTTTAAAAACTGATAATTTTCAGGATTCTGCATGTTTACAAAATCCGGAATAGTCTTTTCAAATTTCTTCCACCAAATATAATCTTGGTCTAAAAAATCGTGTTCTGTTCTTGCTCCATCAATTTTAAACCTTCCTTGCACTCTAGAAATTACCGCTTTGTCTAACATTTCTGGTAGATTTGTAAATAATCCGATAGAAGAATTTCCATAATTCACCGCATAAGCGCCTTCTGTATATCTTAAAAACACACCAATTACTTCTTTCACTCCTGCAGAAACTCCTTGTGCAGTTCTTTCTTGTAAATTATTTTCTGCATCATCAATTGGCGCAAAAATAATTTTTGTGGGATCTTGCATTGGCTTCATCCATTCTACCATTTTCTCGGCACTTCCTCCTTGAAAAGTAGAAATTAACGTATCTGGCATTGGATGAAATAAAAACGGAATGTCTAAAGTGTCACAGTGTTCTTTTAAACGCGTTGCAATCGCAGCAATTAACATCGATTTTCCTGTTCCCGGAATTCCATAACCCATAAAAACAGGCATAAATCCGCCTAATTCCTGAAACGGATTCTTCTTCGCCTCAAAATCGTAACTCAACATTCTTTCTGTTAATCTGCGCGCAAAATGTTTGGCGTCTTTATTACCAACAATTTGTTCGAACTTTATTTTATTAAATTCAACACTTTTTGCCGTTCCTTGAAAAATATTGCTCCAACCTGAAACTGCAAAATCAGAATTTTCTAATTTATACGTTCTATCAACAATCGTTTCTGTGTATTCTAAACTACTTTTTCGAAGCTGAATTTCATCAATTAAAGCTTCAAAATAAACCACCGTAAAATCAATAACATCTTTATCAGATTTTACAATATCTGGATGTCCTAAATATTTATCAAAATAAAATAAGGCACATGCAATTCCTTTTAAAGGAGACACAAAAGAAACCTCAGGAATGCCTGCAAACTTTTGTTTCATTACTGATAAATCATCAGAAGCATGTGGTTTTAAATCGTGTAAAACTTTATACGAAATTGCAAATAATTGAAACGCGGTTGCAGTTTGCAACTTACTTTCAAATTCTCTTTTTCCTGATACATCTAAAGCTGACTTTCGATCATTTAAACTTGATAATCCTGATGCATCATAATAACTATCTTTTATCCAAATACCTAAAGTAAGTCCTTCTTGAACTGCATATAAAGTCTGATTTAAATATACTGGAATTGCAATTGAATCTGGTAATAACCGCTTTTTTAACCCCAAAATAGTTTTAGAAACAGCTGTAATTTCAACATTGCTTCCGTTATTTGCTCTTGACAAATACAGTAAAATCGAATCGTCTTTTGCGTCTTTATCTTTGTTTTTTGCTCTATTGCTTTGCTCCCATTGAACAGATTTTAAATAACCAGAAGCTTCGTCGCGAAGCATATCTAGTTCATTTTGTTTGATAGGAAAAGTTGAGTTGTGATTCATTTTTATAGTCTTCAGTCATCAGTCTGCAGTAAGCAGTCAGATTTAGTTTTATTTAAATTTGCCAGGATTATTTATCATGTAATTTAGAAGTTTACCTACTTCTTCACTTTTATTTTGTAATTCAATTTTCTTTTCTGACGAAATATATTCACAAGCTTCAGCAAAATCTAACCATAATTGAGTTTCAGAATTTTCAATATCAGCATCAGAAATTTTACTTTTAAAATGTTTTTTATATTGTCGTTTTCTATATCCTTCAGAAATATTTGAACAAACAGAACGACTTGAACGAATCATTTGAGATGTCAAGCCAAAAAGTTCTGACTTCGGAAAATCTTTAGTTAAATGAAAAATTTCCATAGCTAAACTAAATCCTTTTTGATATGCCAATAATGTTTTAAAACTCATTTTTTTTTAGTTTTCAGTAATCAGCTTGCAATTTGCTTTTAGATTTAGGTTATTTAAATTTATACTCTATTATTTTATGTTTTTATAAAAACTGACTGCAAACTGCCAACTAATTTACTGATTACTTATTCTCAAATCTGCCATTTGAATTGGCTCTTTCGCTAACTTATGTAAAACTTCTGGCGTTTGATTATACAATAATTGAATAATTCTGTGTGGCGCAAAAACATATTTCTGCAAAACTACCTCACTCCATTTTTGCATGGTTTGTTTCGAGAAAAACCCTCCTTCTTTAAAGGTATCTCCGGAAAAAACCTCATCAATTTTTAATGATAAAGCATACGATTCTAAAGAGATTTCTTTTTTGGCAATTCCGCTTAAAATAGCATGGGTAATTTCGTTTTCATCTTTTGCAAACACATTATGAAACGGACCTAAATCGATTCTTTTAATATGCTTCGGATGAATTTCTGCTAATTTTCTATCAATCGCATATGCCATTGTATCAAGCGCCATTTCTCTATCTGCACTTTCTTTTAAAACTTCATAAAGTTCATCTTTCGCTTTCTCAATATTTTTGCCGTCATAATCAAAATACATAAAACATATAAAAGGTCTATTATGACTTACATCAAAAAAGCTCCAACTTGTTACATACTGATAATTTGATCCTTTTGGCGCTTCTAAAATTTTTCCTTGAACAAATCTGTTAAAAATAAATTCTCTTTTTACAGATGTATAATAAATAATAGATGCCGCTTTGAATAAATCCCTTTTTTTAATGGATTGTTTTTGACGTAAAAGTGTGTCTAAAAAAGACTCTTTTAACGTTTCTGTATCTACTAATTTAGTTACATATTCTTTTCTCAACTCCAAATCATTGTACAAAAATCTAAATTCTAGATAATTAGGAAATCCTGATTCTGTTAAATCGATTTTCATATGATCCTCTTCATCATACATATATTTAATTCGCATTGCATCAATTGAATACAATAACAAATCTGAGTATTGTTTAAAAAAAATTAATTCTTGATGCGTACAAAGTTGATGTTGCTGCATTCTAACAATCAATTCCTTAAGTGCAAAATCTACCATTTTATGGTAAAATACATATTGCTCTTTCGAGTTTAAAACAGCTGAATCTAAAGGAGTTGTAATCATGGTTAATATTTCAAAATATCGTTTAAAGTTTTTTTGATAACATCTACCTGTTTTAATGGAATCTGACCAATTTTTTTATCAAGCATTGTTTTTGAAACCGATTGGACATGAAAAGTTAAAACTTCAGAAATTTTAGACAATCCGTTAGTTTCATTCGGTTTCAAAATAAGATTTCCTTTATAATTTTTAACACTCGTGGTTAAAGGACAAACAATTACGACTTCTAAATATTTATTTAGCATGTTCCCGCTAATAATAACTGCTGGTCTTGGGCCATTTTGCTCACTTCCTTTTGTCAGATTCAAATACAATTCCCAAATTCCTCCTTGCTTCATTAGTTGGCTTCTGTATCATTAATTATATTAAAATAATCATGCATACCTTCTTTGGCAACCAATAAAATATCTTGATCTGTAGCAGCTTGTTGATACGATTTTATATAACTCGCTTTTTCTAATTGCTCTAAATAAAGTTCTAAAGCATTTTCTATAAGCCTATTTTTAGGAAGCTTTAACTCTTTTGCTAAATTGGATAATTTTTCTAAAAGACTATCTGGTAAAGAAGATGTAAATGTTGCCATTCTTTATTTATTTTTTACAAATATAAATATTACTTATATTTTGTACTTCTAATTTTTAAAACCTTAACTTATTTAAAAAATAACATTCCTTTTACAATTAAACTTAATTTAAATATGCCCGCGTTAAGGATTGAAATGGCATCCTTTTTTTGTTTTTCACAAAAAAGATAAAATGGAAAGCCTGACCCCAATTTTTCGTTGGGGTAACGCCCAAATTATTATTTATATACTTTTATAAATAGATTGCATCAATCGTATCTCTTTCGCAAAGAAATTAACTTAACAAATCGTCATTAGTGGTAATTGCTTTTGGTTTTTCTGATGGATTCTCCCCTACTTTTTTAGAAGCTTCTGCATTGGCTTTGTAATAATCCTCAAAAATCTCTTTCATGTCAATTCCGTATCTGTCAGCAAAATTTTTCTGAATATCAATATCTTTCTCTCTAATTTCGTGCAAAGCTTCTGCATACGAACTATAAACACCATTCATAACTTTTTCATGCACCGGAATATTATCCATCATTTCTTGACGCGCTCTTGCACTTGCAGAATGCATAGAAGCTAACGTTTCGCCAATATGTTCATCAGTCTTAACGCCTAAATGCTCTAAGATTGCAGCAAATTCTTGATCTGTCCTCGCTTTTAACGCAACTACATAACCATCATAATATTTTAATCTTTCTTCTGTATCCGATTTTAACTTTGCTCTATGAGTTTGTAAATTAGAACGCAAAGAAGTTAATACCTTAATGGTTAAATTATGCTTATGTACAAAGCTATCTTTACTTGCCGCTAGTGTTGTATAAGCATTTTTAAGCCCTTCTAATTCTTCAACTTTTTGCTCAATTGTGGTTACTTTTCCTATCGCTTCTGAATATGCGGTAGATTGCTTGTCTGCAATTTCATCTAATTCTTGACGCGACTGTTTTAACAAAGCATATTGAGTTTCTAATTGATCTTCTACTTCTTTCTTTTTCTCTAGTGATTTTGTATGATTTTTAGAAGCTTCTACAATTGCGTCTTTTAATTTTTCTTCTACTTCCTTAATTTCAACTTCTCTGTTTTTTAAACGAGTTACTGCTGCTTGAGATTTGTAAGAAAGCTCACTTAAAAGTGTTTGAATATCTGCACTTTCTATACGAACTTGAAAAAGTGCTTTTGCTTTATTATCTGCTCCAGCTCTAGTTTTTTCTGCTTCTTTAAACTCAATTTGTTCTGTTTTAATTTTGCTTTTTCTTCCCCAAAGGTTATTCCACCAAGTATCTGGTTTATTTTCTGCATCTTCTAACTCAATTCTTGCTCTTTCTAACGCTTTTTGAGCATCATCAATTACTTTTTGCTCACTAGGATTTAATGATGAAAATTTCTCGAACATAATACCAACTTCATCTTGGTAATCTGTTAAGTCTTTAATAGCATCTAACAAAGTAGATCTATCTTTTTCTGCCATGTGAACTACATCGTCTAACGTAGCGTTTAATATTTTTTGACGCGATTGCGGATCCTCTTCTTGCGCTAATTTAGATTTCATGGTATCTATAGCTTTCCCCCAGTTTACATCAACCTTTTCAGTTTTCTCATTAGAATTAGTTTCTAGTAAATCAAAATCATTAGACATATTTTTTATATTTTTAAGGTTAGACAATTTTTTAAAAAAGCAATTTCGTTATTTTTTTTAATTAAAAGAAATATTACATTACTTATATGTAGGCATTAAACCTTTTTTGTTACAGATATTCTAAGTAAATATTTTATTGTTTGAATTTATGATTAATTTCTAGCTATTTTTACAAAGTATATTTATTCTTTTATCTTATATTTTATGTTAAGAAACACTTTATTTTATTTTCTAATATTTTTCTTAAGCTTAAATGCTTTTCAAGATATAAATGCACAGTTAAGCAAAAAACATTTTATACCGCCATTAACGTATGCTGAATCTGGAAATGCAAATCCAGAAAACCAATACTTTTATATTTCTACGCCAAATACTCAAAATGTTAGTTTTACAATTAAGCAAATTGGCCAACCTACCTCAACTAATATTCAAGGTATCGTTTCTAAAAATAATTCTCAAGAAATATTTATTGGAACCGGAAATAGCCAACTTTTTGTAGATTCTAGAACTACAAGTATTGTTCATACTAATAAAGGGTATATCATTGAAGCTTCGGATGTTATTTATGTTTCAATTAGGGTTTTAGCTGGTGCTGGAGCGCAAGCAGGAGCACTAGTAAGCAAGGGGTCGTCTGCTTTAGGTACCGTTTTTAGAGCAGGAATGTTTACCAACGAAAATCCACAAACTAACTATTTGAATTTTATCTCTGTTATGGCTTCAGAAAATAACACTCGCGTTACTTTTGATGATTTACCCGCAGGCATACTTATAAAAAATTATTCTGGCACTTTACCAATTTCTAATATTCTTTTAAACGAAGGCGAAAGCTATATAATTGCTACTAATGCAGCTGATAATACAATTAACAGAGACGCTTTAATTGGAACTTTAATTACTTCGGATAAACCAATTATTGTGAATATAGGCTCAGCAAACGGTAGTTTTCATTCTGGTGGTGGTAGAGATTACGGAATTGATCAAATTGTAGGACTTGATAAAGTTGGTAAAGAATATATTTTTGTAAAAGGTGATGGAAGTGACGGTTGGGAAAATGTATTAATTGTTGCACATGAAAATAATACAGAAGTTAGATTAAATGGAAGCAATACCGTTTTTGCAACCTTAAATGCCGGAGAATATAGTTTAATTGAAGGGAATAACTTTAGTACAAATAGTAACTTATATGTTGCAACAACAAAAGATGTTTTTGCGTATCAAGGAATTGGTGCCAATAATAGCGAAGCAAATCAAGGAATATTTTTTGTACCACCATTAAGTTGTGAAAACAGCAGAAAAGTAGACAACATTCCAAATATTGAAAAAATTGGAAGCGTTACGTTTACAGGCGGAATTACCATTGTTACAAACTCAGATGCTACAGTAAAGATAAATGGGTTGCCAATTACTTCTTTTTCATCTACCGGACCAAAAACTGTTACCGGAAACTCAAAATATATTACTTACAAAATTACCAATCTTACAGGAAATGTAAGCGTAGAAAGTAGTGGCGAATTATATTGTGCTTATTTTAATCAAAACGGTGCAGCAACTTCTGGTAGTTTTTACTCCGGATTTCCTTCTGCTCCAGAAATTAATTTTAAAACTACAGTTTCAAGTTTAGGAAGTTGTATCCCAAACGTTACTTTGCAGGCTGCAAACATAGAACTGTTTGATAGTTATAAATGGGAACTTTACAATGAAACTACAATGGTTTGGGATGAAAAAAGCACAGATCCAAATTACAAGCCTTTAAAACCTGGCAAATACAAGCTAACTGGCGTTATTGATTGTAGCGGATCTACTTTTGAATCTATAGAAATACCTGTAAGTATTTGTCCTGACGATTTTGATGGCGATTTAATTATAGACAATTTAGATGTTGATATTGATAATGACGGTATTTTAAATTGCGATGAATCTTTAGGAAACGCAACCTTAAATATTTTAGACAGCAACGCACCTTCTATTATTTTTCAGGATAATTCTACAAATAATACAATTGTTTCTAGCAATTATACAGAAACCGAAACTAGCAATTCATTTACAGGAACTAACATTGGTAATTTTGAATCTACTATAAATCCTGCCACAAATTCTAACCTAAATTATAAACTCAAATTCAATCAAAATATCAACTTTAAATTTACTCAGAATAAAAGTTTTAATCATACAATTACGGATGGCGAATTTTTCATCCTAAAAGTGGGTCCAAATTCTAAAAATATTACACTTTTAGATCCTGATGATCAACTTTTAATTGACACCAATTTTGATGGCGAATTTGAAGAAGCAATTACAACTATTTCTGCCTCAGAAATTCACTTTAAATACAAATCAAATACAACGGGAGCAGCAAG
Source organism: Polaribacter glomeratus (assembly GCF_002954665.1). GTDB lineage: Bacteria > Bacteroidota > Bacteroidia > Flavobacteriales > Flavobacteriaceae > Polaribacter > Polaribacter glomeratus. The sequence continues at coordinate 1,683,972 of NZ_MSCM01000001.1, forward strand.
TACTTTTCAGTTTTTAGCGAATCAGGTAGAACAAATTGATTTCACACATTTATCAACAGGAATTACAGCAACCTCAACCTATAGCGGAAACATCCAACTTACTTGTTTTTCTTTAGATTCTGATGGTGACGGAATTGAAAATATGTTCGATTTAGATTCCGATAATGACGGAATTCCCGATATTTCAGAAGCTTCTTCTCCTCAAGTTACGCTATCAAATACGGATGCAAATCAAGATGGATTAGATGATGTTTTTAACGGAATTATTACAAATATTGACACAGATAATGACGGGATTCCAAATTACAGAGATGTAGATTCTGATAATGACGGAATTTTTGATGCAGTAGAAGCTGGTCATAATTTAGCAGATGCAAATAATGACGGAATTATAGATGATGCAAATGCAACAACCGTTGGTAATAATGGTTTAATTAACACTTTAGAAACATCCGCAGATAGCGCAATTCTAAATTACACTATTGCAGATACGGATGGAGATAAGCTTTTAAATTTCTTAGAATTAGATGCAGATAATGACAATTGTTTTGACGTAAAAGAAGCTGGTTTTACAGATGCAAATAACAACGGAATTATAGATACAAATCCGTTTCAAGTGAGTACAAAAGGTAAAGTTTTAAACACTACAAATGGCTACACAAGCCCTAATTTAGATTATGTAACAAGTGCACCAATAGAAATCACAAAATTTGAAGATGTAATTTTTTGTGAGGAATCAACAGACACAATTACGATAGAAACCACTGCAGATAGTTTTCAATGGTGGGTTTCTATTGACGGCTCTAGTTGGAGCATTACCACAAATGATGCCATTTATAGCGGAAGCACCACAAGTTCTTTAAAAATTACAAACACACCTTTATCTTATAATAACAATAGATACCGAGTGGTTTTAGGCAGAACAGGAAATGCTTGCGCGGTAACTTCTAATGAAATTACTTTAACCGTAAATCCTAAACCAATAGTAACAGCTAGTGTAACATTAAAACAATGTGATGATGATTTAGACAGAATTTCTACCGTAAATCTTACAGAAGCAGAAATTAGCATCTCATCAAATCATCAAAATGAAACTTTTACCTACTTTGAAACAGAAGCGGATGCAATTGCAGGATCTCCAGAAGTTGCCGATAAATTACGTTATCCTGTAAATCAAAATGGAGAAGCTTGGGCTAGAACTATTTCATCGGAAAACTGTTATAACATCTCTAAAATTAATTTAGAAGTTGAAGCTTCTGCGGATGTTATTTACAACAAAGAATTCCCAGCGGTTTGCGATGATTTTCTGCAAACTGATGGCACAAATGGCAATTTAAATAATGATACAGACGGAATTACAAATTTTGATTTTAGTGCGGCTGAATCGGAAATTTTAGTATTTTTCCCGCCTGCTCTAAAACCTGATTTAGAAATTTCTTATTATGAAACTAGAGATGACAGAACTGCTGTTATTAACAAAATTGCAGACATTTCTAAGTATAGAAATATTGGTTTTCCATCAAATATAAATAGACAAACCATATATTTTAAAATTACCAATAAAAACAACAATAATTGTAGCGGAACAGGAGAATTGTATTTAAAAACAAATAGGGTTCCAACAGCAACGAATGTTGATGATTTAGAAGTATGTGATAATGCAAATGACGGTAATGCCACAAACGGAATTGTTCAATCTTTCAATTTAGAAAGTCAGACTTCAACTATTTTGGGCACTCAAAATACATCAGATTTTAAAGTTACCTATCACCTTTCTACTGCGGATGCAAATTCTGGAAACGATCCTCTTACATCACCTTTTACAAATACAGTTCGCGATTTACAAATCATTTATGTAAGAGTTACCAATAATACAACGGGCTGTTTTACGGATCACACTACTTTTAACTTAATTGTACATCCGTTACCAATTGCCAATTTTGTAGAAGATTTAGAGGTTTGTGATGACAACACTGATGGTTCTGCTAGAAACGGATTTTCTGATGCTATCGATTTAGAAAGTCAGACTGCAGGGATTTTAGGAACTCAAGATGCAGCTGTTAACAAAGTAACCTATCATCGTAATTTAATTGAAGCCCAAAACGGAACAAATCCGCAGGCATCTCCTTTTAGCAACTCAACTGCAAATAGACAAACTATATATGTTCGCGTTTTTAATTCGGATACGATGTGTGCAAACGGAATCTCTAATTTTGATGTGCTTATAAACCCAGAACCAACTTTCGAAACAATTTCTAATCTTTCGGAATGCGATAATAATGATGATTTTGACGATGCAAACGGGATTATTCAGACCATCGATTTAGACGGAAAAATTCCTGAAATTTTAGGCACTTCTCAAGATTCTGATGACTTTAAGGTAACTTTTCATGCATCCAAAGCAAATGCAACTTCTGGTACTGCCGCAATTTCATCACCTTATGAAAATGCATCATCCACAGAAACTATTTTTGTGCGAATTCAAAACAAAAAAACTAGCTGTATAAATGATGATGCCTCTTTTGATGTTATTGTAAATCCGTTGCCAGATTTTACAGTAACCACTCCGCAAATTTTATGTTTAAATAATTTGCCGTTAAATAGTATGGTAGAAAATCCGAGAGCCGTTTACACCTATGAATGGAAAAATGCAAACGGAACTATCATCAGCACAAAGGACAACATCGACATTACTTCTGGAGGAACTTATACCATTACAGCAACTACAACAAACGGAACTAATTGCTCTAGAACAGAAACAATTGTTATAAACGAATCGAATATTGCAAATTTAGAACGTAGTTTTATTACCATTATTGATGAATCTAACAATATTGGTAGTGAAAGTAATTTGTCAATTTCTATAAATACAATTGATAATGACCTAGGACAAGGCGACTATCAATTTGCAATTTTAAATACAGAAGATAACACAAGAACTCCTTTTGCTGGTTTTCAAGATGAACCTATTTTCGAAAATTTAGAAGGCGGAATTTACAAAATACTTGTAAATGACAAAAACGGATGTTCACCAGACACAACGTTGCTAGTTTCTGTAATTCAGTTTCCAAAATTCTTTACACCAAATGCGGATGGTGAGAATGATACTTGGATTGTAAAAGGTGCCAACAAAACTTTTTATCCAAATAGTAGCATCAACATATTTAATAGATACGGAAAACTGGTTGCTCAAATAGCAATTGACGGCCAAGGCTGGGACGGAACCTATGGTGGAAAAACACTTTCTTCGGATGATTATTGGTTTAATATAACGCTAATTCCTGCGGATACCACAAAACCAACCATCAGCAAAAAAGGAAATTTTTCTTTGATTCGAAAATAGAAGACAAACAAAAACCTCTTTGAAATACTTCAAAGAGGTTTTATCCACTAACTAACTTAAATCATTAGGCTACTTTTCCTATTTTATTTCTAACTTTTTTAGACTCTTCAGCAACTTCAAACTGATTTGAAGTATTATTTTCACCACTAGCTTTTAACGCTTTATCACCTGCAAAAAAAGTTTTATGATCATCACCTAAATCAGAACCTGCCATTCTTTGGTGCTTTACACAAGCAACTCCTTTTCTAATTTCTTGTCTTTGAACACCTTTTACATACGCTAACATTCCTTCTTCACCAAAATAACCTTCAGTCAAATCATTCATATGTAAAGCTGTTGTATGATAGGTCGGCAATGTAATTAAGTGATGAAAAATACCAGCTTCTTTTGCGCCATCAATTTGAAAAGTTTTAATTTTTCGATCTGCACGATACCCTAATTCTGAAGCATCATATTGTTCTGCCATTAAATTATTTTGATCGTAACCCGTCATATTTTCTCCTTCACTAAGCATTTCTTCATAAACTTGTTGTCTAAAGTTTAACGTCCAATTAAATGAAGGCGAATTATTGTAAACCAACTTCGCATTTGGCACAACTTCTTTTACTCGGTTTACCATATGTGCTATTTGTTTTACGTTTGGAGTTGGCGTTTCTATCCATAATAAATCGGCTCCATTTTGTAAACTTGTAATACAATCTAACACAACTCTATCAATATTAGAACCGTCTTTAAATTTATACAAACCGTTTGCCAATCTTACCGGACGAACTAATTTACCATCTCTTTTTAACAAAACATCGTCTTCTTTTGCTTCGTTTATTCCGATTTCTTCTGCTTCAACAAAAGCTAAATATTGCGAAGCTAAATCGCCAGGTTCTTGACTTACCGGTAATTTTTGAGTAAGACTTGCTCCTTCTGAATCTGTTCTTGCAACAATAATTCCTTCGTCAACGCCTAATTCTAAAAACGCATATCTAATTGCATTTAATTTAGAAATAAAATCTTCGTGAGGCACCGTTACTTTTCCGTCTTGATGACCACATTGTTTTGCATCAGAAACCTGATTTTCTATCTGAATAGCACAAGCGCCTGCCTGAATCATTTTTTTAGCCAATAAATAAGTAGCTTCTTCATTCCCAAAACCGGCATCAATATCCGCAATTATGGGTACAATATGTGAATCAAAATTATCTATTTTACTTTGTACATCTTCGCCTTTTTCAAGTCTTCTAAATAAATCATTCAACTCAATTGCATCTGCCTGACGTAAAAAATCATAAATTTCTTCGATCAAAGAGGAAACTGCTGTTTTTTCATGCATCGATTGATCTGGTAACGGACCAAATTCCGATCGCAAAGCAGCAACCATCCATCCAGAAAGGTATAAATATCTTTTGCTTGTTGTTTTGTGGTGTTTTTTAACTGCAATCATTTTTTGTTGCGCCACAAAACCGTGCCAACAACCTAAAGATTGTGTATAATTTGATGAATCTACATCATATTCTGCCATGTCTTTTCGCATAATTGCAGCAGTATATTTTGCAATCTCTAAACCCGTTTTAAATCGGTTTTGAGAAACCATTCTTGCTGCACTTTCAGAATTTATAGCATCCCAAGAAGTACCATATTTTTGTTTTAAATTTCTTACGGCGTCTAAAGCTGAACTATAACTGTTTTGTGATAAATTTTTCATAATTTTGTATTTAATTATTAAGGTTTTCTAGATTTTGATAATTCCGTCTCGTAAACTATTTCAGTAGTTGCGAGACATTTTTTTATATATGATCGTACGCTTTTAAGGTTAAGAATTCTTGAAAATTTTCTGTTAAAACAAGTTCGTCAAATAACTGTATTGCTTCCTTGAATTTGCCAGTATCAAATCCACTTTGTCCAACATACTCTTTAATTTTTTCAATCTCCTGATGTTTGAATTTTTCATAAACTTTTGTATTAAATGTTTCTCCGTTTTCTATTGTTACTTCCTTTTGAAGCCATAACCACACCTGTGTTCTAGAAATTTCTGCAGTTGCCGCATCTTCCATTAAATTATAGATTGCTGCTGCTCCGTTTCCACGCAACCAACTTTCTATATACAAAATTCCGACGTTGATGTTTTTACGAATTCCTTCTTCAGTAATGGTTCCTTTTGGCATTTCAACCAAATCATTTACACCAACGTTTACATCACTTCTTTTTACATGAATTTGATTTTTCGTCAGCATATTTTCGTTAAAAACATTCATAGCTACAGAAACCAATCCTGGGTGCGCAACCCACGTTCCGTCATGCCCATTTTTTACTTCTTGCTCTTTATCTGCATATACTTTTGCAAACGCATTGTTATTTGCTATTTCGTCATTTTTAATCGGAATTTGAGCTGCCATTCCGCCCATTGCATGTACATTTCTTTTATGACATCTTTGAATAACCAACAAGGAATAAGCCCGCATAAAAGGCGTTTTTATAGTTACTTGATCCCTATTAGGAACCATGAAATTTGCATGATTTCTAAATTTTTTGATATATGAAAAAATATAATCCCATCTACCGCAATTCAATCCAGCCATGTGATTTCTTAACTCATAAATAATTTCATCTAACTGAAAACTTGCCGTAATTGTTTCTACTAAAACTGTTGCTTTGATCGTGTTTTGAGGAATATGTAAATAATCTTGCGCAAAAACAAAAATATCATTCCATAAACGAGCCTCTAAATAATGCTCTAATTTTGGCAAATAAAAATAGGTTGCAGAATTTTGTGCTTGTAATGTTTTAATGTTGTGGAAAAAATACAATCCAAAATCTACTAAAGAACCAGACATTTCTTCGCCAGCAATCGCAAAATGCTTCTCGTTTAAATGCAAACCTCTTGGTCTTACAATTAAAGTTGCCGTATTATTATTTAATTGATACGTTTTATTCTTTTTGTCATCCTGATAGGTAATTGTCTTATTAATGGCATCTCTTAAATTAATTTGACCTTGTAAATTATTATGAATATTTGGAGAATTACTGTCTTCAAAATCTGCCATAAAAGTTTTAGCTCCGGAGTTTAACGCATTGATAACCATTTTACGATCTACAGGACCCGTAATTTCTACTCTTCTATCCAACAAATCTGCTGGTAAAGGAGCACAAACCCAATCGGATTCTCTAATTTTTTTGGTCTCTTTTGGAAAAGATGGATAATTGCCAGCGTCAAAATAAGCTTGTTCAACCTCTCTTTCCTCCAATAACTTTAATCTTCTTTGATTGAATTTTTCATGTAATTCTAACAAAAATAATTGTGCTTCATTTGTTAAAACATCCTGATAATCAGAAACCTTAAAGCCATTAAAACTGATTTCTTTTGTAATTGTATTTTCTTCCATAATTAGACTAATTTAATTTCTACACTGCAATGATATAATTAATTTTTGAACTCCACAAGCGAACGTTCGCTAAATTACTAAAAAACTTTTTTTTAATTCATTCGCTATTTATTCTTATCTTTGACTATATGATGGTAGAAGACGAATACATCCGATTAATTTTCGGCTTAAAACTCAAGCAAATACGCACAGACAAGAACCTTTCGCTATTTGGTTTGTCAAAATTATCCGGACTCTCAAAATCCTATTTAAATGAAATTGAGAAAGGAAAAAAATATCCGAAGACAGATAAAATTTTATTACTTTCAGAGAGTTTAGAAGTTCCTTATGACCATTTTGTATCCTTAAAACTAGACAAGAACCTTGCGCCAATTGGCGATATTTTACAATCTAAAATCTTAAAAGAAATACCTTTAGAGTTGTTTGGTATTAAAGAAAATAATTTAATCGACATTATTGCCAATGCGCCCGCAAAAGTAAATGCCTTTATTAGCACTATTATAAAGATTGCACAGAACTATAACCTAACAAGAGAAAGTTTCTTTTTAGCCTCTTTGCGTTCTTACCAAGAAGCGCATAATAATTATTTTGAAGACATAGAAATTGATGTAGAAAAATTTGCTAAATCCTATCATTTAGATTTATCAAAAAGAATTTCATCCGCACATTTAGAAGAAATATTAATTGAAGAATTTGGCTACAAAATTGATGATCAAGAACTTTCTAAATATGATAATTTAAGTGTTTTAAGAAATATTTACATCCCAAAAAACAAAACCTTATTAATTGATAAAAATATTTCTGAAGCTCAAAAAACATTTATTTACGCAAAAGAATTGGCGTATAATTATTTAGAAATTAAAGATAGACTTTATACGTTTCCGTGGGTTAAATTTGAAAGTTTTGACCAAGTTTTAAATAATTTTATTGCGTCTTATTTTGCTGGTGCTTTAATTATTTCTAGAAATTCTCTTACAGAAAAACTAACAAATTTCTTTGAATTAGAAGAGTGGAAACCTTTAAAATTACATCAAATAATTAAACATTACAATTGCTCTCAAGAAACCTTTTATCAACGTTTAACAACTATTTTACCTAAATATTTTAATATAAAGAATTTGTTTTTCTTACGATTTACACACAAAGAAGATTCGTTAGAATATAAATTAAGCAAAGAATTGCATATTACACAGCAACAAGCACCGCATGCAAACAGGAATCATGAGCATTATTGCAGACGTTGGATATCTATTAAAACCATTCAGGATTTAGAAAAATCGTCAAAAGAAAGAGCCACTTTTGGCATTCAAATTTCTTCTTATGAAAATCAAAAAAACGAATACTTAGTACTTTCATCAGCTACTCCAGATCCTTTTAGAGAAGATATTAACAGAAGCGTGAGCTTAGGAATGTTACTTTCCCCACATTTAAAAAAGAAACTTACATTCTTAAAAGAAAATACTTTTGAGAAAAACATAGTTGGCGTAACTTGCGAAACTTGCTCTGTAAAAAATTGCGCAGAAAGAATTGCAGCTCCAGCCCGATTAGAAAAGCGAAATCAACATAGAGAAATTGCAAAAACAGTAGACACTATTATTAATTCTTACAGTTAAAATTTTATTATTTTAGCAGATAAATACAAACATTTTCATGGATATCAACTTCAATAAAAACGAAGATTACAATAAGTTATTAGTTTCAGATTTGCGCAGACGTTTTGCAAAAGTAAAATTAGGCGGTGGTCAAAAAAGAATTGATAAACACCATTTAAACGGCAAAATGACGGCAAGAGAACGCATTGATTATTTGTTAGATAGCAATTCTAAATCAATAGAAATTGGCGCTTTTGCAGGTGAAGAAATGTATGCAGAACATGGTGGCTGCCCATCAGGAGGCGTTGTTGTAAAAATTGGATATATCAAAAATAAACAATGTATTGTTGTTGCAAATGACGCTACTGTAAAAGCGGGTGCTTGGTTTCCTATCACAGGAAAAAAGAATTTACGTGCGCAAGAAATATCCATAGAAAACAAATTACCTATTATTTATTTAGTAGATTCTGCTGGTGTTTACTTGCCTTTGCAGGATGAAATATTCCCTGATAAAGAACATTTTGGACGTATTTTTAGAAACAATGCAATCATGAGTAGTATGGGCATTACGCAAATTTCTGCGGTGATGGGAAGTTGTGTTGCTGGTGGTGCTTATTTACCAATTATGAGCGATGAAGCTTTAATTGTTGACAAAACTGCAAGTATATTTTTAGCCGGAAGTTACTTGGTAAAAGCTGCCATTGGCGAAAGTATTGACAACGAAACTTTAGGTGGAGCAACTACACATTGTGAAATATCTGGAGTTACAGATTACAAGGCAAAAGATGACAAAGACGCACTTGATAAAATAAAATTTATTATTGATAAAATTGGCGATTACGACAAAGCTGGTTTTAGCAAAACTGAATCTTTTCCGCCAAAAGAAAAAGAAGATGATATTTTCGGAATTCTGCCAAAAGAAAGAAATGCGCAATATGATATGGTAGAAATCATTAAACGTTTAGTTGATAATTCTGAGTTTGAACAATACAAAGAAGGTTACGGAAAAACCATTTTAACTGGTTATGCCAGAATTGACGGTTGGGCAGTTGGTATTGTTGCAAATCAACGAAAATTAGTAAAAACACAAAAAGGAGAAATGCAATTTGGCGGTGTAATTTATAATGATTCTGCAGATAAAGCAACTCGTTTTATTGCAAATTGTAATCAGAAAAAAATACCATTAGTATTCTTACAAGATGTTACCGGCTTTATGGTTGGTAGTAAATCTGAACATGGTGGTATTATAAAAGACGGCGCAAAAATGGTTAATGCAGTTAGCAATTCTGTAGTTCCAAAATTCACGATTGTGATAGGGAATTCTTATGGAGCGGGTAATTATGCAATGTGCGGTAAAGCGTACGACCCAAGATTAATCGTTGCTTGGCCAAGTGCTGAATTGGCAGTTATGAGCGGAAATTCTGCTGCAAAAGTGTTACTACAAATAGAAACAGCGTCGCTAAAAAAACGTGGAGAAGAAATTACTCCGGAAAAAGAAGCTGAATTATTTGACAAAATAAAATCGCGTTACGACAAACAAATTTCTCCGTATTATGCAGCTGCACGAATTTGGACTGATGCAATTATAAATCCGTTAGATACCAGAACTTGGATTTCTATGGGAATCGAAGCTGCAAACCATGCACCCATTGAAAAGAAATTTAATATGGGAATTTTGCAGGTTTAAAAAGAAAAAAAATGCTATGAAAAACATAATTTTTATCACTTTAATAACTCTTTATTCCTTCGCTATTTTTGGTCAGAAAAAAGAAATACATAAAGACTCTACATATATAAAGTTAAAACTTTATCAGAAAGTTTTTAAAAACGAAAAGTTAACAAATATAGCTTCAGAAAGAATTAAAATTACAGGTGGGGACACCTTAGTACTCGTTACGAATTTTAAAAAATTTAGAAGAAAAGCTTCAAAAGTAAAAGAAATTTCTTTTAAAAATCATTCGAGAGCTTATATGCCACTTTGGCAATATAAAAAAACACATAAAGAAGCAATCACTAAAAAAGATTCAATCAATTTTCTTTTTAAAGAAAAAGATACCTTAATACTTATTAGTGATAAAGATTTTTATAAAAATCAAAAACGAGTTTCTGTTCCGTATGAGCCAAAAAGTGATGCGTTTTTAAAGACCTACAAAGATGTAGTTTTCAAAAAACACAATTCTTATGGCAACATCCGTAAAGGAAAAAAAGAATATATGCGTTTATGGGAAGCGCCTATAAAAATTTATTTTGCGCCAAAATTAGACAAACACTATAAAAGAGCTATAAAAAAGGCCGTAAAAGAACTATCTTCTATAGATTCTTTACAAATTTCGTTTGTTAAAAATCTCAATAAATCTAACTATATTATATATCAAATTGATGATAAAAATAGCTATCAATATTCTGATAATTTAAAAAAAAATAAATATGTAGATTATTATATCAATTGGAATAAAGGAAGAATTTATGATACAAAATTAGAAATCAACCTATTAGAAAATAGTACAATTGATAAAAAAGAAAATGCGGCTATTTTACTTCAAAATTTTTATCAAACATTAGGTCGTTTTTTTACAACATCAAAACTACCTTGTAATAGTGTATTTTCTAATTGTAATTCTAGTAAAAAAGAATTGACAAAATTAGATTTTGAAATTATTAAATACCATTATTCTTATGGAATTTGCAAGTTTACTGACTTAGAAACTTTTGAGGAAAATCACCAAAAAGCAAAAGAGATTATAAAAAAGGGAGGCATAATGGAGTTTACGCACCTTTACTAAACAATATGGATCCTAATTTAATGACTAATATCACAATTAGTCATTTTTTTATGGCTTATTTTTGTATAATAATTTCTAGAAAATGAGTAAATCAATTTATATTACTACTATAGAACCCAACAGCGGTAAATCTTTAGTGTCTTTAGGATTTTTAAGAATGATGCTAAATCAATCTTCTAAAGTTGGTTATTTTAGACCTATCATCAACAAAGACAAAAACGGCCTTTACGACGATCATACATACACCGCAATTAATTTTTTTAATCTAGATATAAAATATGAAGATTGCTATGCTTTTGAACAAAGTGAAGTTGTTGAATTATTAAGCGAAGGAAAAAAAGAAAAAGTTATACATGATATTATTAAAAAATATAAAAGCCTTGAAGCAAAATACGATTATGTCTTAGTTGAAGGTACCGATTTTTCTGGCGAAGGTGGTTTTACTGAATTGGATGTAAACCTAATGATTGCAAAAAACTTAGGAATTCCTGTGTTAATTGTTGGTGCTGGAAATGATAAAAAGAAGAAAGATTTTATAAATACAATGCAACTTTCTTACAATTCATTTATTCAAAAAGAAGTAGATGTTATTGGTGTAATTGCCAATAAAATTGAAGTGGATGAAATGGAGTATATAAAAACTGAATTAAGAAAAGTAATTCCGAAAGAAATACATATTGATGTAGTTCCTAAAGTAAATTTTTTAGCAAACCCTACTGTAAAAGAAGTTGCTGAAGCCTTAAACGGAAAAATACTTTTTGGTGAACAGTTTTTAGATAATTCCATAGGAAGCTACAGCACAGGAGCTATGCAACTGCGAAATTATTTGACACGCATCAAAGAAAACGCTCTTGTAATTACACCTGGAGACAGAGCAGATATTATTTTAGGCGCAATACAAGTAAACGCATCTAGCAATTATCCAAGAATTGCAGGAATTATTTTAACAGGTAATTTAACTCCAGAAGATTCTATTTTAAAATTAATTGAAGGGATCCAATCTACCGTTCCTATTATTTCTGTAGATGGTGGAACTTTTGGAATATCAAATAAAATTGGTGCTGTAAAATCTAAAATTTATGCATCCAACAGTAAAAAAATATTGTTAGCCTTAGATACTTTTGACACCTATATAAATGTAGAAAGACTTAATAAAATATTATCTAAATTTAGTTCGGATAAATTAACGCCGAGCATGTTTCAATACAATTTATTGCAAAGAGCAAAAAGCTGCAGAAAACATATTGTTTTACCAGAAGGAAATGATGAGCGAATTATGGAAGCTGCTGCTCGTTTACAATTATTAAATATTGTTGATTTAACACTTTTAGGCGATCGAAGAGAAATTCAGCAAAAAGCAGATCAATTAGGATTACAAATTGATTTAGAGAAAATAAATATCTTAAATCCTGAAGATTCTATTCATAATGTAGACTTTGCAAAAACACTTTATGAAGCTCGTAAACACAAAGGCTTAACAGAAACTACAGCAATGGATTTAACCCGAGATGTTTCTTATTACGGAACTTTAATGATTTTAAACGGTTTGGCCGACGGAATGGTTTCTGGCGCAGTTCATACAACGATGCACACGATAAAACCCGCCTTACAAATTATTAAAACCAAACCCGGAGTTAATGTAGTTTCCTCTGTCTTTTTTATGTGTTTATCAGATAGAGTTTCTGTAATGGGCGATTGTGCTGTAAATCCAAATCCGAATGCAGAAGAATTAGCAGAAATAGCAATTTCATCGGCACAATCTGCGGAAGCATTTGGTATTAAAGCAAGAGTAGCCATGTTATCGTATTCTTCTGGAAGTTCTGGAAAAGGTGAAGAGGTAGAAAAAGTTAGAAAGGCTACAGAAATTGCTAAAAAATTAAATCCAGATTTATTAATTGAAGGTCCTATTCAATATGATGCAGCAGTAGATATGTCTGTCGCAAAAACAAAAATGCCAGATTCTAAAGTAGCTGGCCAAGCTTCTGTATTAATTTTTCCTGATTTAAATACGGGTAATAATACCTACAAAGCAATTCAAAGAGAAACAGGTGCTTTGGCTATTGGCCCAATGTTGCAAGGTTTAAACAAACCGGTAAACGATTTAAGTAGAGGTTGCACTGTAGAAGATATTTTTAACACCGTTTTATTAACGGCTATTCAAGCAAATCAAGAATAAATATGAATATTTTAGTTTTAAATGCAGGTTCTTCTTCGTTAAAGTATCAAGTAATTGAAATGCCAAGTGAAACCGTAAAATGTGTTGGTTTAATTGAAAGAATAGGCATGGATGATGCCATTTTTACGCATGAAAAATCGGAAGATAAATATTCTGAAATTTTACCAATTTTAAATCATAAAGTTGGTTTACAAAAAATTACAAAGACTTTATTAGATGCTAAAATTGGTGTTATAAATACTGTGGATGAAATTGAAGCGGTTGGTCATCGAGTTGTTCATGGAGGAAGTAAATTTAGTAAAACAACACTTATAAATAAAGAAGTTAAAGATAATATTAGGGAATTATTTGATTTAGCTCCTTTGCATAATCCTGCAAACTTAACGGGAATAGAAATTGCCGAAACGATTTTTACATCCGCAAAACAAATTGCTATTTTTGATACTGCTTTTCATCAAACAATGCCAAAAGTGGCGTATCAATATGCAATTCCGAATTCATATTTAGAAGATTACAAAATTAGAGCGTATGGTTTTCACGGTACAAGTCATAAATATGTATCAGAAAAAGCAATCGAATATTTAGGAGAAAAATCATCCAATATTATTAGCATCCATTTAGGAAATGGTTGCAGTATGACTGCCATAAAAGATGGGAAAAGTATAGAAACCTCTTTAGGTTTAGGACCAACAAATGGGTTGATTATGGGTACTAGAGCTGGAGATATTGATCAATCTGTAATTTTCTTTCTGATGAAAAAACTCAATAAATCAGCAGAAGAAGTAAATAATATATTGCAAAAAGAATCTGGTTTAAAGGGTTTAACCGGTTTTTCTGATTTAAGAGAAATTTCTGAAAAAGCAACTAAAGGAAATCTCAATTGCCAAAATGCGTTAAACTTGGCAAGTCATCGAATTAAAAAATATATTGGCGCTTATGCTGCCATTTTAAACGGATTAGATGCACTTATTTTTACAGCAGGAATTGGGGAAAATTCTGGTTTAATGAGAGAAATGGCTTGTGAAAATCTAGAATTTTTAGGCATAGAGTTAGATGAGCTTAAAAACAAAATTAGATCGAAAGAAATTACAGAAATTCAGTCAAAAACATCAAAAGTAAAAATATTGGTAATCCCTACTAATGAGGAAATTGAAATTGCAAAACAATCTTATCAACTTTTAAAATAATATACATTCACAAAAAGACCTTTCAATTTTTTAAAACTGAAAGGTCTTTTGTTACAAGAAACTCTAAAAAGCATTTAGAATTAGTTCTTTACAATTCTTTTTGAAGCAATATTTCCTTTTTCATCTTGTACTTTTAGTACATAAATTCCATTTACTAAGTTTTCTAAATTTAATTGATTGGTCGTTGATGTCATCACCTTTTTTCCAAGGATATTAAAAAGTTCAACATTTTTTAAAGAAAATCCACTATCATCTAAAGATAACTTATTGTTTGTTGGATTTGGATAAACGGCAAAATTAACCAAACTAAAATCATTTACACCTGCAGTTGCTTCGCCGTAATTATATGTTAATCGGTAATTATTACTTGCTTCACTTAGAATTTTGTTTACAAATTTGTTTACTGAAAATAAATATTCAATACCTGTTTTATCGTTAAAAGGATGTGTAAAACTTGACATTAATTTAGTAGTATCAAAAAAATACGTTTCATTATTAGAACCGGCTTCAACTCCTTCATTAAAATAAGTTTGCATTTCACCTACAACATTTCCATTAGCATCATACGTATATTCTGTTCTATATTCTACAATCCATGCAGTACCATCCCAGGTTTGATCTTCCTCCATAGATACTTTATTGTCTACATTATAAGAATATGCAGCTTTATAATCTGCTACCCAATTGCTTCCATCCCAACTTTCAGAAACCGAACTACTTATCGTTCCGTTTGTATTGTAATTAATTATTGTTTGTCCTGAATCATCACCATATGCCCAAGCTGTTCCGTTCCAATCGTAGCTTAAACCAGAAACAATTCTATTGTTTGAATAGGTAATATCTACTTTAGAAGAATTTATCCAAACTGAATTTTCATATTTTTCATCTAAAATTTGCATCAAATTACCACTAGAATTATACGTGTTTGTAGTTCTACTTTGATGCACGATAGTGTTCGCATCATAAGACTGATACAATTCAACTATTGTTTTATTGTTTGAATTGTATGTATACAAATTTTTACGATCCGTTTGCCATTGGTTTGAGGAAACATCCCAAGACAACTCTTTTTCTTCTGTTAAATTATTGTTGGCATCATAGATAAAGGCTGTTTTATTAGAACTCACCCAATTTGTGCCATCATAATACTCAGATAAACTAGAAGTTAGTTTAGTTTGCCCAAAAAGAGAAACTGAGATTATTGTAAAAAATAAAAAAGTAGTTTTTTTCATCATATTTTTTTTAAAATTATATATAATTAAATGTATTGAAAAGTTATGGATAAAAAAATACCTATAAATAGGTATTTATTATTCAGAAATTTCTATCGATAATAGTGCAAAAGAGCATTCTAATTTTTACATTTGTCTACATTTTAATTAAAACAATCATTAGAAATGGGTAGAGCATTCGAACTTAGAAAAGGTCGCAAAATGAAACGTTGGTCAGCAATGGCTAAAACTTTCACCAGAATTGGTAAAGACATTGTAATGGCTATTAAAGATGGTGGTGCAAATGTTGAGACAAACTCTCGTTTAAGAGCAGTTATTCAGAATGCCAAGGCAGCTAATATGCCTAAAGAAAATGTAGAACGTGCCATAAAAAAAGCTTCTGATAAAGATACTGAAAACTACAAAGAGGCTTTGTTTGAAGGCTATGCAGCTCATGGAATTGCAATAGTTGTAGAAACTGCAACAGACAATAATAACAGAACAGTTGCTAATGTTAGATCTGCTTTTAATAAGTGCGATGGAAATCTAGGCACTTCTGGCTCGGTTGTTTTTATGTTTGATCATGTATGTACTTTTACTATTAAAAAAGAAGATATTACTGTTGATTTAGAAGAATTAGAATTAGAAATAATTGATTATGAAGTAGAAGAAATTTTTGATGATGAAGAAGGTGTAATTATATATGCTCCTTTTGGGCAATTTGGTTCTTTACAATCGTATTTTGAAGAAAATAATATCGAAATTTTATCTTCTGGATTTGAGAGAATTCCTACAACGACGACAAAATTAAACGAAGAACAGCAAGCTGATGTTGAAAAATTATTAGAAAAATTGGATGAAGATGATGATGTGCAAAATGTATATCATTCTATGGAATCTTAATTTTATAAATATTTTACACAAAATCCCAAACGTGCAGTTTGGGATTTTTTTTTAAGAATTTTAAACTTCATAAAATATAATTCATGAATTTGTGACAATTAATTATAAAGCAAATTTAACTGCAAGAACATCAAAAGGATAAGGTTGTTTTCTATCAGAATTTATGTTTATGAATGAGAAATAGAACATATTAATAAAAATTAGTTTAGATGTAACAAATAAATTTTTATCGAAAAAAAATATTTATTTGTTGATTTAAAAAGTTCTCGATACAATTTCGGGAAAAATCGAAATGACTCGAACTAACAATTCGTTAACTTTTTAGCAGAAAATTAGAGTTTTTAAAACTTATTATCTCCATCTAACAAATTACCAATACCACCTAAAACAGAACCTTCTCCTCTACTTCCATTTCCTGTTTGTGGAGCCATTGCCAAAACCCTGCCTGCTAATCTACTAAAAGGTAAGGATTGAATATATACAGTTCCTGGTCCACGTAAAGTTGCAAAAAACAAACCTTCGCCACCAAAAACCGTGTTTTTTATGCCACCAACAAATTCAATATCATACTGTACATCTTTTGTAAAACCAACAATACAACCAGTGTCAACCTTTAAAACCTCCCCAGCTTTTAATACTTTTTTTGCCATGGTTCCACCTGCATGAATAAAACCTAAACCATCACCTTCCATTTTTTGCATGATAAAACCTTCACCACCAAATAAACCTCTTCCTAATTTTTTAGAAAATTCTATACCAATTGAAACGCCTTTTGCAGCGCATAAAAAAGCATCTTTTTGGCAAATGAATTTTCCGCCAAATTCATTTAAATCAATAGGAATAATTTTACCTGGATAAGGAGATGCAAAAGAAATTTGCTTTTTTCCTATTCCATCGTTTGTAAAAACGGTCATAAATAAACTTTCGCCAGTTAAAATTCGTTTTCCAGCAGAAAATATTTTACCTAAAATTCCTTTATCTTGATTTGAACCATCACCAAAAATTGTATTCATTTTAATGTTATCATCCATCATCATAAAAGTACCAGCTTCTGCAACAACACCTTCTTGAGGATCTAATTCAATTTCTACAAATTGCATTTCTTCACCGAAAATCTTATAATCAATTTCATGCGAATTCATTGTGTTATTTCTGTTTGATGGATTGTTTGGTAGATTATCTTGGAACATCGTAAAAATATTTTAAGTTATAATTATAAGAGTGCTTTTAGCATGTTTTGTTACAAGAATTTCTAATTAATCTTTAAATTTAAGAAATTTTGCTTCAATTGATATGTTGTTCGTATTTTGAGTTACTACTTGTTTTGTATTGATATCTTCTGCTAACTCTTGATATCTTTCATTGGAAAACCTGGTGATTAAAACAGCATCTGCACCAACTTTTTTTGCTTTATTGATAATTGAATTTGTTATATCTTCTTCATTAGAACTTAAAAAACTAGGCACAAAAACAGTATTTAATAAACCCATTATTGCATATTCTCGATCTATTTCATCAGCATTAAAAAAGATAGAAACGTTTTCTGTTGGCGAACTATAATTACCTAAATAATTTAGTCTTGGGCTACATTGCAAAAATAATATCGAGATAAAAAGAATGAAAAAATAGGGTGTTTTTAGTTTCATAAAATTTAAATTTTAGTTTCACTCTACAAATCAAACTTTATACCAATATTTCATAACCCTTCTTATTTTAGGTTGATGTTTCAATTATTCATCAAATTTTATAAAAAATCTTATCTTTGATAAAAGAACTATAATTAGAAATCTAAAAACGATGAAATACTTATCTCCTGAAATAGAAGCTTTTTATAAACAATTTGAAATCACAAAATCGTTAGCACGTAAAAGTATTTCTTGCGGCATTTTTCAAGATTGTGATGCAACTGAAGAAATAACTCATCAAAAAAAAAATAAAAACTAGTATATTACTTTACTTTTAAACTCCATTGAAATTTAAAATTTGAAACGACTACTCCATCTTCACTTACACCTTCAGAAATTAGTGTAATAACTTGACCTTCGCCCGTTTTTACTGATTTTTCAATAGCTTTTCTAATTTCAACTCCTCCTTGACACGTAAACAAAATAGTACCTGTAGCTTTTTTAAAAAAATCACTTTCTTGATGCGTAACCAACATAGAAACTTTACGTTTAGAATGTTCTATTTCTTGCATCACTAACACACCTGTACTCATCTCTGCAGCCATACCTTGTGCTGCCCAAAACATACTTTTAAAAGGATTCTGATTGATCCATTTATGGGTAATTTTTACAATTGCAGTTGTATCTGTTAAGCTTATTACACGCATTCCAGACCACCAACCTAATGGTAATTTAAAAAACATAAACGTATTTATTTTACTAGGAGTTATCTTCATAAGTACTGATTTTACTGGCAATTTACCACTTTTTTATGAAATAAAACAGAAAACACAAATGTTAAAATTATGTTAATTTTAGTACTATGTATTGCATAATACTATCTTTAGGATATATATTTGCATAAGAAAGTATTATATATAATTTTAGATCATGAAAAAAAACAACGAAAATACAAACGCTTTTTTAATCCATATTTCTGCTTTTGCTGGTTTTATGTTTCCTTTTGGCAATATAATTACGCCATTAATTGCATGGCAAACATTAAAAGATAGAAGTACTTTTTTAGACGAACAAGGCAAAGAAGCTGTAAATTTTAATATTAGTTACACGCTTTATATTTTTCTTTTAACGCTAACGTTTATTCCTTTTGCAATAGGTTCTATTTTTAGAAATAATAATGATTTCTGGAATAATAATCAGTTTAATTTTGACTTTGACTTTGATAATCTGTACGGATTTATAGGTTTAGGTTCTATTACAGGTATTGTTTATCTATTAGGGATTGCGTTAGTTATCATTGCATCTTTAAAAGCAAAAGAAGGCGAAAATTATAAGTATCCTTTTACAATAAAATTTATAAAATAAAACCACATACATGAAGATTGAAAACACAAAAGCACAAATGCGAAAAGGTGTTTTGGAATTCTGCATTTTATCCATCTTAAAAAATGGTGATGCATATACTTCTGAAATTCTATCGAGCTTAAAAAGTGCAGAGATGATTGTGGTTGAAGGAACCATTTATCCGTTATTAACCCGTTTAAAAAACGCTGGTTTATTAACCTATAGATGGGAAGAATCAACCTCAGGACCACCAAGAAAATATTACGTATTAACAGAAAACGGAGGCATGTTTTTAAAAGAATTAGACAAAACATGGCATAATTTAGTAAATTCAGTTCACCAAGTAACTAGTAAAAAATCAACCACAAATGAATAAGACAATCAACATAAACTTAGGCGGATTTTTCTTCCATATTGACGAAGAAGCTTATCAGAAACTAAGAAGATATTTAGAATCAATTTCTAAATCGTTAAGTGACGACCCTCAAGGAAAAAATGAAATTATTGCTGATATTGAAGCTAGAATTAGTGAGCTTTTATCAGAAAAAATCACAGACGCAAGGCAAGTTGTAAACGAAAGTGATATAGATGATATTATCAAAATAATGGGGCAACCAGAAGATTATGCAGAGCCGGAAGAAAGCTATAACGAATCTTCTTATTCTTATAATAGAAACAGTGCATCTGGAAAAAAATTATTTAGAGATGGTGATGATAAATTTTTAGGAGGAGTTGCTTCTGGAATCGCTCATTATTTTGATATCGATACCATTTGGGTACGTCTTGGATTGTTAGCACTTTTCTTTGGTGCAGGATTTGGGTTTTTAATCTACATTATTCTTTGGGTTTTATTGCCAGAAGCAAAAACAACGGCAGAGAAATTACAAATGGAAGGTGAACCAGTAAATATTGATAATATTGAGAAAAAGATTCGTAAAGAATTTAATAATGTATCAGAAAATGTGTCAGAATTTGCAAATAAAGCATCCGAAAAAATAAAAGATGGCGCTAGCGAATTTTCAGAAAAAATGAATCAAACTTTTTCAGGAAAGACAAAAAAAAATAACGGAATTCAAGATTTATTTGAAACTTTAGGAAAAATTATTCTTGCCATTTTTAAAGTAATCGGTAAGTTTATTGGCGTAATTATCATATTTGTTTCTGCTGCCGTTATTTTATCTCTAATTATTGGAGGGTTTTCTGTAGGAAGTCTAGAATGGTTAAATGTAGATGGTCAGTTTTTACAATATCCACCATTTTTCTATGACGCAGCGTTGCCAAAATGGTTACTGGTTTTAAGTGTATTTTTATTAATTGGTATTCCGTTTTTAATCTTATTTATTTTAGGATTACGAATTTTATCAAGCAGTGTAAGAAAACTAAGCAGACCGGCTTCTTTAACCCTTTTAGGTGTTTGGATTTTGGCATTATTAGCAATGATTTTTACAGGTTTAGAGTACGGTACATCTTACGCTAACTATGGTCATTCTACTAAAAAAAATACTTTAAATATTGCTAAAAACGATACGTTAACCATAAAAATGATTAATGATGATACCATTTATTATCGTCATAATTTAAGAAGAAATTCGTCTCAAGAAGAAGTAGAAATTGATGGTAAGATGATGACCTATTCAAATGATATAAAAGTAGATGTAAAAAGAAGCGCTACCGATGAAAGTTATGTAATTATTCAAAGAGAATCTAGAGGGAAAAATAAAAGTAATGCGAGCAAAAACGCGCAAAACATAAAGTATAAATACGAGATTATTGATAATACAATTGTGTTAGATGCTTACTTTTTATCAGCATATAAAAATATGTGGAAAGATGAAGAAATTAACGTCACCATTTATGTTGTAGAAAATGCAATTGTATATTTTGATAATTCTACAAAAAACTTTTTAGATGATGTAGATAATGAAACCGAAATTTATGACAAAGAAATGGTAAATCATTACTTTTTAGTTACAGAAAGCACCCTAAAATGTACCGATTGTGTAGCTGAAATTGAAGAAGAAAAAGATGTGATTGAAAAGAAAATCAACAATAAAATTGATAATTCTTCGGATAAAAGATTAGAAGAAACAATTTAAAAAACAGTTCAACCTAAAAAAATGACAACTGAGTTACTTCCTTTTCTTTTTAAACAGCAATTTAAAGACATTTGATGTATCTATAAAATAAAAAATAATGAAAACAACAACCACTAAAATTTTAACCGTTCTGTTTCTTGCAACATTTTTAAATTCTTGTAATATAAATATGTTTAATAGAGTTAATGGAGATAGAAACGTCGTTACCGAAGATAGAACTACAAAGGAAGCTTTTACGAAAATAAAAGTGAGTACCGGTTTAGATTTGTATATTTCTCAAGGAGCTAAAAACAAAATTACTGTTGAAGCTGACGAAAATCTACAAGAAATTATTATAACAGAAGTGATTAATGGCGAGCTAAAAATTTATTCAGAAAAAAATATTTGGAGAGCAAAAGCTAGAAAAATACATGTTACTATAAATAGTCTAGAAAATTTAATAGCAACAAGTGGTTCAGATGTTTACACTAAAGAAACCCTTAAAGTAACGAATTTAAAAATTAGTGCAACAAGTGGTGCAGACATTAAAATTTCTGTGGATGCAGATACTCTTGAAACCAATGCAACAAGTGGATCTGATATTGAAATTTCTGGACTTACTAACAACTACTTTTCTAATGCTACAAGCGGCGCTTCTATAGATGCTTACAAGTTAAAAAGCAAAAATGCAACTGTAAAAGTTACCAGTGGCGCAGCTATTAATGTATTTGCAACCGAAAGTATCAATGCAAAAGCTACAAGTGGCGGAGACATCGATTTTAAAGGAAACCCTAAAAAAGTTGATAAAAAATCATCTTCTGGTGGCAGTATTTCTGCGCAATAATTTAAAGAAAAATCCATAAGCTTAAACCAAACCAACCATGAATTCATTTTTAACTCCTTTTAGAGAATCGATCATTTTAAAAGTACTTTTTGCTATTGCATTCTTCTTTTATAGTTTGATAACCGCTGCACAAGTTGATGAAATACCTGCATACAAACCATTAAATATTGATTTGTATAATGACATTTTAAAAATGGATAGTATCTACTTTACAGCTTATAATACTTGTGATCTAAAAACGCAAGCTGCTATTTATGCTGATGAAATTGAATTTTTTCATGACAAAGGTGGTTTATTAACTGATAAAGATGTGCTATTAAAATCGTTAGAAGAAAACATTTGTAATAAAGTAACAAGAACTTTAATTAAAGGAAGTGTAGAAGTATATACTATAAATAATTATGGCGCAATACAAATTGGTTATCATAAATTTTACAATAAACTAGAACCTAATGCTGCATCTATTCCTAGTAAATTTATTGTAGTTTGGAAAAAAGAAGACGAAAACTGGAAAATGACAAAAGTTATTAGCCTTCATTAAAATATTAAAAAAACTGTATTAATTAGAATAGCTAACTCTAATAGCAGTACTAATACTTGGTTTTATTAGTTTACTTGGTAAGTCGTCGTTTTTTTTAAAAACGGCGCTTACTTTTTTTATGTAGTATTGCTGCTACTTTTTATTAAAGTTTTTTTTAGAGTCGCTTTAACAATTTAAGCATCTTATTAAATTTGTATCTAAACTTTAAAAAAATTAACTTCGCTTCTTTACTTATAGAAATAATTTATTTAATAATCTCAGTTAGTTTTACTAATCTTAATTGAATGTTTAAAATAATTTAAATAATATTTTAATATCGTTTAAAATAAAATCTAAAAATGAAAATAAAACAGCTATCAATTTTATTATTAATAGTACTTTTTAGTTGCAACGAAAAAAAGGAACTAAGCTCTATAAATTTAGAAAACTGGTATAAGAGAACTGCAAATATGAGCACTAAAGATTCGCTTGAATACGGTAAATCTTACTTATCCATTTATTCTCAAATCTATAGCATGTCTGAACATAAAACGCATAATTTAACAGCAATGGCCAGTTTGCGAAATACCAGCGATACAGATTCAATTTACATTCTTAAAGCATTTTATTATGATACACATGGAAAACTTATCAGAAAATATTTTGACTTTCCAATCTATTTAGCTCCTATGGAAACTACAGAAATAATAATTGATGAAATTGATGTTGCTGGCGGAACCGGTTCTAACTTTATCTTTGAGTGGAAGATTCCTAAAAATTGCCCAGAACCTCTTTTTGAAGGTATTATGAGCTCAACAATTGGGCAACAAGGTTTGTCTTTTACAACCTATGCAAAAAGAATTAGATAATTACACAACAAAACATGGAAAATAGATTTAATATTTCAGTACTTATAGACGGAGATAATGCCCAACCAAAATTAATAAAAGAGATTATTGAAGAGGTTTCTAAATACGGCAAAGCAACCATAAGAAGAATTTATGGAGACTGGACCTCGCAGCAAATGAATAGTTGGAAAGCAATTATTAATCAACATTCTATAAGTCCTATTCAAAAATTTTCTTACACAACAGGTAAAAACTCTACGGATGGTTCACTCATAATCGATGCTATGGATATTTTACATGGTAAAAATACAGAAGGTTTTTGCATTGTTTCTAGTGATAGTGATTATACTGGTTTAGCCAAAAGAATTAGAGAAGAAGGCTTGTTTGTAATGGGTATTGGCGAGAAAAAAACGCCCACGGCTTTTGTAAAATCATGTGAAGTTTTTACCTACACAGAAAACTTAAAAACTGTTGAGATTGAAGAAATAGAAGAAGTTGTAGAAAATGAAACCAAAACAACACCTAAATCAAAAAAACAAACTCCAAGTAAAAAGGTAAAAGCAGTTACTAAGAAAATAAAACTATCCGAAGAAGATTCTAAAACAATTGACAAAGCTTTTGACATTTCAATAAACGAAGAAGACAAAGCACACATCTCAACGTTAGGCTTAAATATCAGAAAAATTGATCCTAGTTTTGACCCTAGAAGTTATGGTTTTAAAAACTTAACCAAACTTTTTGAAAGTATCGATAAGTTTGAAGTAATTAAAAATGAAGTTGGCGGTTTAAATCATCCATTATTAAGAATGAAATAAAAGATTATTTTGTTATTTGTTTTCTAAATGTTCCTCAATATCTGCAATATGATGTTGTAAAGCTTCAGCAGAAATCTGTATTTCTTTAATCAAAAGTGCTAAAGAAATAATTAACAAAATAAGCGCAAAACCAAAAACATATTCCGCTACTCTATGATAATCAATGTAAATAATAAACATTGTTAAAACACAAAAAAGCAAACTCGAAATTCCGAAAATCTGCATCCATCGAGTTAAATTTAAACGCAATTTTAAATTTTTAATTTGTCTTAATAAAGAATCATCCTTTTTCTCTAAATACTTATCATGTAAATTTCTGATAACCGCCGCATAAGCTAAAAACCTATTTGTATACGCTAGCATTATCAATGAAATTGCAGAAAATAATACGGCTGGTGTTGTTAAAGTAAGTTCTTCCATAAAAAGCAAAATTAAATAAATTTTCTAGTTTAAATGAATAAAATCAATTTTGTATTTTTGAAACATGAAAAATATAGTTCTCCTTTCTACATTCATTATAAGTCTAACCGTATGCGCACAAAAGCTGCCTAAAGGTTTTGTATTTCTTTCTGATGTTGATGCCACCATTCAATCTGAATTAAGATACCTAAGTAACAATAATTTTATTGGCAAAACAATTAATGGTTATTATGATAATTGTGTAATTGTTACCAAAGAAACCGCAGATGCTTTGCAAAAAGTGCAAACAGTTTTGACGAAAAAAGGTTTGGGTCTTAAAGTTTTTGATGCTTATAGACCACAACAAGCAGTAGATCATTTTGTAAAATGGGCAAGAGTTTTAAATGATACTTTAATGAAACATCAGTATTATCCTGAAGTGCCAAAATCAGAATTATTTAAAAGAGGGTATATTGCATCAAAATCTGGTCATACTAGAGGTAGCACGGTAGATTTAACAATTATAGATATCAAAACAGGCAAAGAATTAGATATGGGAAGTCCGTATGATTTCTTCGGAGTTGAATCTCATCCTTTTTATAAAAATACATCAGAAAAACAGAAAAAAAACAGGTTTTATCTAAGAGAGGTTATGATGGCAAATAATTTTAAACCTTACAATAATGAGTGGTGGCATTTTACGTTAAGAAACGAACCTTTTCCAATAACCTATTTTAACTTTCCTATTAAAGGTTAATTTTTAACAGTTTAAAAACAGCTTGCAAAAAAATCGGCATTATATTTGTAAAGTAGATTGCTAGAAATTAAATTAAATATGAAATCAATTTTTAATACTTTACTTTTTGTAAGTTGTCTGTTTTTAACAGCAACATTAACTGCGCAATTAGATGGCAATAATGGCAGCAAAGAAAAAGGTAAAATAAAAGCAATTATTTTAAACAACTCTAAAGAAGTTAGTAAACCAAAAGCGTTAGATTTAGATGGCTCAAATGGTTTTAAAAAAGCGTTTGATGACGAAAACGAAAAACTAAAAGAGAAACAAAAAGAAGACGATTTAAAAAACAAAGGTATTCTTACTCAAGAGAAAATAAATGAAGAAAACTTTTTAAAATCATTCAAAAAAATAAATGGCCAATATTATATTCCTAAAATAGATCAAGATTTAGGTAGTTTTAGAACAGATTCTAAAAGTGTAAATATTATTTGTAGAGATTTTCAATATCCAGATGGTGATAGAGTTACTATTTTTGTAAACGAAATTCCTGTTGTGCACAATATAGTTTTAACTAATAGTTATCAAAAATTTAATATCCCTCTAGAAGTTGGTATTAACAAAATTGCTTTTAAAGCCTTAAACCAAGGTACTTCTGGGCCAAATACTGCCGCTTTTAAAGTTTATAATGATGCAGGAATGTTAATTTCTTCTAACGAATGGAATTTAGCAACAGATGCAAAAGCTACAATAATAATTGCTAAAGACAAATAAATAGCCAACGAAATCGTTTGCGCTAATTTAAAAAACTCAAGTTTTTTTATTCTTTAGAAAACAGTTATTTTTGTAACTCGGTTATATAAGATAAATATATAATTTATACAACAAACAATAAATCAAGAATGAAAAAAATCACCAAACAAACCTATTTAGATTGGTACAAAGACATGCTATTCTGGCGTAAGTTCGAAGATAAATTAGCATCAGTTTACATTCAACAAAAAGTTAGAGGATTCTTACACCTTTACAACGGTCAAGAAGCTATTTTAGCAGGAGCTTTGCATGCAATGGATTTATCGAAAGATAAAATGATTACTGCATACAGAAATCACGTTCAGCCAATTGGTATGGGTGAAGATCCTAAAAAAGTAATGGCAGAATTGTATGGTAAAGTAACTGGTACTTCTAAAGGAATGGGTGGTTCTATGCATATTTTCTCTAAAGAATTTCGTTTTTATGGAGGACATGGAATCGTTGGTGGTCAAATACCTTTAGGTGCTGGTTTAGCTTTTGCTGATAAATATAAAGGAAGCGACGCTGTTACTTTAACTTGTTTTGGTGACGGTGCTGCTAGACAAGGATCTTTACATGAAGCGTTTAACATGGCTATGTTGTGGAAATTGCCCGTAATTTTTATTGTTGAAAACAACGGATATGCAATGGGAACTTCTGTAGACAGAACGGCAAATCATACAGATATATGGAAACTTGGTTTAGGATACGAAATGCCTTGTGGACCAGTTGACGCTATGAATCCAATAAAAGTTGCAGAAGCTGTTGATGAAGCGATTCAAAGAGCTAGACGTGGTGATGGGCCAACTTTCTTAGAAATGAAAACATATAGATATAGAGGTCACTCAATGTCTGATGCACAACATTATAGAACTAAAGATGAAGTTGAAGAGTATAAAAAAATAGATCCAATAACTCAGGTTTTAGATGTAATTAAAGAAAAAAATTACGCAACAGAAGAAGAGATAGATGCTATCAATAAAGAAGTAAAAAGAATGGTGAGAGAATGCGAAAAGTTCGCAGAAGATTCACCTTATCCAGAACCACAACAATTATATGATATGGTTTATGAACAAAAAGATTATCCTTTTATAAGTTAAAATATGGCTACAATTATAAACATGCCCAGACTAAGCGACACCATGGAAGAAGGTGTTGTGGCAAAATGGTTAAAGAGTGTTGGAGATAAAATTGAGGAAGGCGATATTTTAGCCGAAATTGAGACAGATAAAGCCACAATGGAGTTTGAGTCTTTTAATGAAGGAACCTTATTATACATTGGTATTCAAGAAGGTGAAACTTCTCCTGTAGACACTTTACTAGCTATCATTGGTGATGAAGGTGAAGATATCTCTGAAATCTTAAATGACAGTTCTAAAACTACAAAATTAGAAACCGAAGAAAAAGAAGGGGAAGAAAAAACTTCTGAAACTTCAAATACTGATGCTGTTGTAATACCTAAAGGTGTAGAAGTAATTACGATGCCCCGTTTAAGTGATACAATGACAGATGGTACAGTGGCTACTTGGTTAAAAAAAGTTGGAGACAAAGTTGAAGAAGGAGATATTTTAGCAGAAATTGAAACTGACAAAGCAACAATGGAATTTGAATGTTTCTATGAAGGAACAATCTTATACATTGGTGTTCAAGAAGGTGAAACGGCACCTGTAGATAGCCTTTTAACTATTATTGGGCCTGAAGGTACTGATGTTTCTGCAATTGTTGCAAATGGAGGAAGTACATCTTCTAATGATTCTACAGAGAAAGCAAGTTCATCCGAAGAAAAAGAAGAGAAAAAAGAAGAGACAGTTGAAACAACTTCAGCGGCTACTACTTCAACAAATAATTCTGGAGGACGTATTTTTGCATCGCCTTTAGCTAAGAAAATTGCCTCTGATAAAGGAATTAATTTAGCAGATGTAAATGGTTCTGGAGAAAATGGAAGAATCATTAAAAAAGATATAGAAAACTATACACCTTCTGCTAATCCAGTTGAAGCTGTTAAAACTGAGTCCGCTACTACAAACACTACTACTGCACCTACAATAAGTTATGTTGCTCCTGGTGAGGAAAAATCGGAAGAAGTTAAGAATTCTCAAATGCGTAAAGCAATTGCAAAATCTTTAGGGAATTCTAAATTTAGTGCACCAGATTTCAGTTTAAATATTGAAGTTGATATGAACAATGCAATGGCTTCTAGAAGTACCATAAATGCAATGCCAGATATCAAAGTATCATTTAATGATATGGTTGTTAAAGCCTGTGCAATGGCATTAAAAAAACACCCACAAGTTAACACTTCTTGGACAGAAGCAAATACAGTTTATCACAGTCATATCCACGTTGGTGTTGCTGTTGCTGTAGATGATGGTTTATTAGTACCTGTTATAAAACATACAGATCAGTTAAGTTTAACGCAAATTGGTGCAGGTGTTAGAGATTTGGCTGGTAAAGCAAGAAATAAAAAATTAGCGCCTACAGAAATGCAAGGCAGTACTTTTACGGTTTCTAACTTAGGGATGTTTGGTATCGAAAACTTTACTTCTATAATCAATCAACCTAACTCAGCTATTTTATCAGTTGGTGCAATTGTACAAAAACCTGTTGTTAAAGACGGTCAAATAGTTGTTGGTAATACAATGAATTTAACATTAACTTGCGATCACAGAACTGTTGATGGTGCTGTTGGAGCTCAATTTTTACAAACATTAAAAACGTTTATAGAAAATCCGGTTACCATGTTAGCGTAGATTTTTAAAATTATATTTCATAAAAAAGCTCGCAATTTGCGAGCTTTTTTTATAGTTAAAACAAATGAATAATTTAGAAGATAAACTTAAAAATCCGGTTTGGTATTCATTAAACGAAACTCACAAAAAATTTCTATTAGAATTTGATGGTGTGCAATTTTATCAACCCGATGTTAATCGTTTTGGTGCTTTTTTTGATGAAACAAAAACAACTAAAGCATTAAATGAATATTCAAAAATTGCAGATAAATTCTTTTTAGTTTCAGAAAACCAAATACCAGTAATAGATACCAATTATGTAATTTTAGAAAAGAAAATTGATGGTTGCCAGATGGTTTTAGAAAATTTAATCGACCTAGAAATTACCGAAAATATTGTTTTATTATCAGAAAAGTATATTGATGAAATTTATGATTTAATCTGGTTGGTAATGCCTGGATTTTATCAAAAAAGGGGTTTTGAAATGGGTTTATACTATGGTATCTTTAAAGAAAACAAATTAATCTCTATTACTGGACAAAGAATGCAAACTGATGATTTTATTGAAATTAGTGGCGTAGTTACACATCCAGAGTATACAAAAAAAGGATATGCAAAACAATTAGTTGCATACACCACAAAGCAAATATTAAAGGAAAATAAACTACCTATTTTGCATACCAACAAAGGAAATCCTGCAATAGGGCTTTATGAAAAGCTAGGATACAAAATAACCAGAGATATGAATTGGTGGTTGTTTTGTAAAAAGTAACAATATACGTATATCTAATTTCTATAAAATTTAAGTTTTAATAGCATAAAAAAATCCTTGAAAAATTAATTTCTCAAGGATTTTTAATTTATTAAAAAAGTAAACTTACAATTTAGTCATTGTCATTGTAACTTTCGAATTCATTTCTTGACCATCAATAGAAAGACCCATTTCTATTAAAGAACTTAACGGAACTCCAGATTTTCTGTCAACTACCATAGTACCTGTTATATCGCCAGTTGCCAATCCTGATGATTTACCAGTAATTTCTAAATCGACTTTGTCTTTTAAAATAGAAGTAACTTTATACATAAAATCTAAAATCATTCCTTTTTCATCTTTCTGAAAAGACCAAGTAGACCCCACTTTTAAAGCTTCTTTTGGATAGACTACATTCGTTTGATTTGCAAATTCATCCATTCCAGGAACATTTGGTTCTGCAGTAACTTCTAGAACTTCACCTAAATTATTTGCCTTAGCTGTAAGCACCGCTTGTAACATTGGTGCCATTTGCGTTTTCATCATTAATGCCATAGGATCTAATTCTTCGTCACTTTTCGTAGAATCAAAACTCATTACATTTCCACCTTGCAACATATCCATTGTCATTTTTGTAATCCTCATTTCACTGGTGTTTGTATCCTCAGTAGCATCAATCACATTTATATCCATATCCATGTTCATCCCCATAGACATTTCGGTTCCCATTTCTTGAGACATAGCCATGTTCACTTTAAAAACATCTCCTTTTTTATAATTTAATCTTAATACTACGGTTTCTTGACCAAAGCTAATTGCGGATGAGACAACTAGAAATAAAACTAACAATTTTTTCATTTTTTTTGATTTTAAATTAATATTTTTTTGTTCAAACGAAGATACTAGTTTAAAACAAAAAACGCTTGGAAAATTCCAAGCGTTTTTTGTTTTAAATTATGTAGTAAAAAAACTAAAAATCTTGGTTAAGATCCCAAGCTTCTAAAATTTCTTTAAGAGTGCTAATAAACATTCCGCCTAAAGCACCGTTTACAACTCTATGGTCGTAAGAATGCGATACAAACATTTTCTGTCTAATTCCTATAAAATCACCTTCTGGAGTTTCAATTACGGCTGGTACTTTTCTAATAGCACCTAGAGCTAAAATTGCAACTTGTGGCTGATTTATTATTGGTGTTCCCATTATAGAACCAAAGCCACCAACGTTGGTAACAGTGTAAGTTCCGCCTTGAATATCATCTGGTTTTAAAGTATTATTTCTTGCTCTTGTAGCCAAATCATTTACTGCTTTTGTCATGCCAACTAAATTCAATTGATCTGCATTTTTTATAACAGGTACAATTAAATTTCCGTCAGGTAAAGCAGCTGCCATTCCTAAATTTATATTTTTCTTTTTAATAATATGATCACCATCAATAGAAATATTAATTAACGGATATTTTTTAATTGTAGTTGCTACAGCTTGCATTAATATTGGCGTGTACGTAAGCTTTTCTCCTTCTCTTTTAAAGAAACCATCTTTTACTTTATCTCTCCATTTTACAATATTGGTAACATCAATTTCGATAAACGATTGCACGTGAGCAGAAGTCATCACAGAATTTACCATATGTTTAGCAACGAGTTTCCCCATTCTACTCATTTCGATAATTTCATCCTCACCGTTTATAGAGACTGGAGCAACTTTTGCTACTATTTTTTCTACTTGTTTAGGTGTTTCCGTTTTTAATACTGCTGCTGGTGTAGCTACTATTTGTGGTGATTTTACTTTCTGTTCTATATAAGTTAGAATATCTTCTTTAGTAACTCTTCCATCCTTGCCGGATCCAGAAATAGTTTCTAATTCTTGCATAGAAACGCCTTCTGTTTGTGCTATATTTCTTACTAAAGGTGAGTAAAATTTACCTGATTCTGAAGTTTTAGAAATTGGAGCAGAAACAATGTCTGCAGCTTTTTCTATTGATTTCTCAACCTCCTTAACTTCTTTAGAAGTTTCAACTGTAGGTTTTGCCTCAACAGCAATAGCACCTGTTGCTTCCGTTTCTATAATTGCAATAGTTTCACCAACGGCAACAATATCATCTTTTTGATATAAAATTTCAATTAAAGTCCCTTCTACTTCACTCGGAACCTCAGAATCGACCTTATCTGTAGCAATCTCTACAATAGCTTCATCTAATTCAATGGTATCTCCTACTTCTTTTAACCAAGAAGTAATCGTTGCTTCTGCAACACTTTCGCCCATTTTAGGTAACTTTAATTCAAATCTTGCCATTTTTAACTGATTTTCAGATTGCAAAAATACTAAAATTCACTGATTTTTACACAAATTTACGAATGAAAATAAAATAATAAATAAAGTGATTTTATGTTATTCGTAAAATACAAAGCCATAGAATGTTTTATTTTAACATATCTTTTACTTTTAAACTCTAAAGCTAGTAATTCGTTAATTAATTAAACCCAATCTTTAGGATTCATTAAAACATGTACAAGTCTTTCCTCTTCAGAATTTTTTTCTGGATGATGATTGTATTTCCACTGCACAATTGGTGGTAAACTCATAAGAATACTTTCTATTCTTCCGTTCGTTTTTAAACCAAAAAGTGTACCTCTGTCATGCACTAAATTAAATTCTACGTAACGGCCTCTTCTAACTTCTTGCCAATCTTTGTGGGCTGTTGTAAATTTAATCTCTTTCCTTTTCTCAACAATTGGCACATAACTTTCTAAAAAACTATTACCAACTTCTGTAACAAAGTTAAATCTATCTTCTATTAAAAAATCGTCTGTTTCTTTTAAATAATCAAAGAATAAACCCCCAATTCCGCGTGCTTCATTTCTGTGAGCATTCCAAAAATATTCATCACAGGTTTTTTTAAACTTCGGATAAAAACTTTGATTGTGTTTATCGCAAGCGGATTTACAAACCGTGTGAAAATGAGTTGCATCTTCATCAAATAAATAATACGGTGTTAAATCTTGACCGCCACCAAACCACTGCGTAACAATGTTTCCTGCTTCATCGTACATTTCAAAATATCGCCAATTTGCATGAACCGTTGGCACAAAAGGATTTGTTGGATGTAAAACTAAACTTAACCCACAAGCAAAAAAAACACCTTCTTTTACTTTAAATTGATTCCTTAAAACCTCTGGTAATTCGCCATGCACTGCAGAAATATTAACACCTCCTTTTTCAAAAATTGCGCCATTTTCTATAACTCTCGTTCTTCCTCCTCCACCTTCTTTTCTAGACCAAACGTCTTCTTTAAATTTAGCCGATCCATCTACTTCTTCTAACTTAGCGGTAATTGTATTCTGTAAATTTTCTATGTATTTGTAAAATTTATTTTTCATAAACTAATTTTTGTTTATTGTGCAACAATGATAGTGTTTTTGTGGTTGCTGCGGTAACTGATAAAGGTAAAACGAGGATAATGCCAATTACGGGAATCAATAAGCATAGCATAAAAACAATTCCGTTACCAATTGCAACTCCTTTATATTTTTTAACAAATTGAACACTTTTTTTATAATTTAGATGTCGTTCTAACGTATAATCCATATTTCCAAAACCGGCATAATACGCCTGCACTAAAAACAATAAAATCGTCGAAAATATATTTACAATTGGTATAAACTTGAGTACTAAAATTGGTATTGTAATTAAGAGTTCTCTTATTAAATTTCTAAGATTTATTCTAATTCCTCTTACTAATTGTTCTGTAAATGACGATTTTCTATACAAATGTGCTGTATCAGTATAAAAATGTTTCTCAATTTTCTCTGAAACAGCACTCATAAATGGTGCAGATAGTGCCATTATAATGTGTTTATACAAAATTAAACCAATGATGACAATTATAACTCCACCTACAAAATTACTGATAGAAGTAAATGTTTCTTTGCCAAAATCCCAAATCCAAAGTTTTGCAATATAAATACCAATATTATCCGATAAAACATAGGCTTCAATTCCTATTAAAACCGCCGTTATAATGCTTATTAAAATGGGAATTATAAAATATTTCCAGAGTTTTAATTTTGAGATTAACCCAAAAGCTCCTGCATATTCTTTAATTCCTAAAATGATGTTTTTAATCATACTAAACAGCAATATCTTCTATTAAAATTTCGTTATTCTCATTGGTAGATTTACGCGCCCAAATAGCCAATCCAAAAGTTAAAACACCTAATCTACCAATAAACATTAAAAAGATAATTACCCATTTACCAAATGTATTTAAATCAGAAGTTATACCTCTACTTATACCAACGGTACCTAATGCTGATGAAACTTCAAAAACAATATCATCTAATTTTAAATCGTTGGTAAAAGTGATTAAAAAAGTACCAATTACAATTAATGAGGTATAAAATATAAAGGCTGATGTTGCAATATATAATCTTTCCATTGGTATTTTCTTACCCAAAAAAGTAACATTTTTGCTTCCTTGTAATCTGCTTTTAACGATTGCTAAAATGGCAGTTAATGTCGTAATTTTTATTCCGCCTGCAGTTCCTGAAGGAGAGGCACCTATATACATTAAAAAGATACAGATAATTAGCATGGCTTGAGAAAATGCACCAAAATCTACAGTATTAAAACCAACAGTAGTCATTGCAGACATACATTGAAAAAAAGCAGATAAGAATCTTGAATCGCCTTGTAACGAGGTAATACTTGGTTCAAAAAAATAGAAAAAAGTGGTGCCAAATGCTAATAACAAAACAAAACCATAAAAAATTATTTTAGTGGTAAAACTCAGTTTATGTGCTTTGTGTTTAATCCACATTCCAAAATCTGTAATCACAATAAACCCTAAAGATCCAGAAATTGCTAACATAGAAATAATAATATTTATAAAATGATTGTCTACATAACCTGTAAAACCATCGTTAAACAAACTAAAACCAGCGGTACAAAATGTACTTATACTATGAAATATAGAAGACCAAACTGCTTCTAAAGTAGGCATCCCCTCATTTTTAAAAGCGATAAAAAACAAAATTGCGCCTAAGGTTTCCATGATTAACGTAAACAGGATTACAGATTTTAAAAAGTCGTTTATTTTTATAGTATTTGGTAACGTAAACTCTGTGGATAGTATTTTTTTATGCCAAACGGTAATCTTTCTGGTTGTAGATAAAATCATAAAAGTAGTAAATGATAAATACCCTATTCCGCCTAACTGAAATAAAGCCATCACAATAAATTGACCAAAAAAATTATAGGTATCAAAAATAGAAATTGTAACCAAACCTGTTGTTGAAACTGCGGATGTTGCAATAAACAAATGATCTAATGCGGGTGCGTGAACTTTACTAAATAATGGAATCAACAAAAGTAAAAAACCCACTAAAACATAGGTTAGAAAACCATAAAAGAGGTTTTGTTGTGGACTCCAGCCTTTTTTTAAAAGGGCGTATTTTTTAGTTAATTTCTTTAACTTAGTTTCCATTTTTCTTTTTCAATTATAATTTACCTGCTTTTAGACGCTTTATTATGGCATTATAAATTTATATCTCTAATTTAATTTATTTCTCTAAATAAACCAATTGGTTTTCATAATTCTTAAAATCTGATTTTTGTTTTACCAAAATAGCTTTAGATAGTTCGTATTTGAGCATATTTACAAATTCGTTGGGTAAATGCTGCTGCCATTCTATAAACTTTTTTCTTCCGAATGCATTATTATGCAAATCCATTAGTCTAGGCATTTCTTTATTTGGTGAAAATTGCTCGTGCCAATCTGTGATTTTTTTTGTCCAGTTTAAAATGGAATCTAAATCTGTACTAAAGTTTTTGCTTTGATTTGCTATTGATAAATTCCACAAAGCATGTCTAAATGCATTTGCTTTATTATGTTTTCCATGTATGTATGGAAATTCTCTTTGAGCAATTCTCATTGTAAAAAATGTAGCCTTTACTGTTGCAAACATAAATAATGGATGTTTTAGAAACCATAGAAATAAAACCCATATTTGTTTGAAATCTAAACTTTTAATGATGTTCCAAAATGACATTTATTGTTTGTTTTGGCTATTAACTTTTAAAAATCGTTAAAGTTATTCTATTTTCAATGAGCTGGCAAAGACTTGCGTTAGCGATTGAAGTGGCATCCTTTTTGCCTTTTTTGGCAAAAAGATATAACGAAAAGCGCGACCACGCTTTTTTGCGTGGTAACGCCCTAATTATTATTTTATGAAACTTTATATTCTTTTACTGCATCTACAAATGCTTTCGCATTTTCTACAGGAATGTTTGGTAAAATTCCGTGTCCTAAATTCACAATATATTTATCCTTTCCAAATTCATTAATCATTTGGTGCACCATTTTCTTAATTTCTGATGGTGGAGACAACAATCTTGATGGATCAAAATTACCTTGTAACGTAATATTTCCGCCAGATAAATAACGTGCATTTCTTGCAGAACAAGTCCAATCTACACCCAAAGCAGAAGCGCCTGATTTAGACATTTTATCTAAGGCAAACCAACAGCCTTTTCCGAAAGCAATTACTGGAATACTATCTTTTAAAGCATCAATAATTTGTTGCATATATTGCCAAGAAAATTCTTGATAATCTACCGGAGATAACATTCCGCCCCAAGAATCAAAAACTTGAACTGCATTTACACCTGCTTCTACTTTTGCTTTTAAATAGGCAATTGTTGTGTCTGTAATTTTTTGCAGTAAACTATGCGCTAAAACCGGATTTGTAAAACACAATTCTTTGGCTTTATCAAAGTTTTTAGAACCTTGCCCTTGTACACAATAACATAAAATTGTCCAGGGTGAACCTGCAAATCCAATTAACGGCACATCATCATTTAGCTTTTCTTTAGTTGCTTTTATTGCTTCCATTACGTAGCCTAAAGATTGATGAACATCAGGAACAATTACACGATCTAAGTCTTTTTGAGTACGAATTGGGTTTGGTAAATAAGGACCAAAATCTGGTTTCATTTGTACTTCAATATTCATTGCTTGCGGAATTACCAAAATATCTGAAAATAGAATTGCAGCATCCATGCCGTATCTACGAATTGGCTGTACTGTAATTTCTGATGCTAATTCTGGTGTTTGGCAACGTGTAAAGAAATCGTATTTCTTTTTGATTACTTGAAACTCTGGCAAATATCTACCTGCTTGACGCATCATCCAAACGGGTGGTCTGTCTACAGTTTCGCCTTTTAAGGCTCTTAAAAATAAATCGTTTTTTATCATACTTAATCTTTAATATATTGCTTAAGGCTACATAGCGCGTAAAGCATATTGCGTAAAGCATTTTTTTTTACATTTTTGATACAGCTAACATCGCTTTATCAACTGCGTCTGCTATTTTTTTAATATCCTTGTCTGTTAATGCTGATGTTAAAAACCAAGCTTCAAACTGACTTGGAGGTAAGAAAACTCCGTTGTGAATCATCTCCCAAAAGAAGACTGCAAACTTTTTAGCATCAGAAGCTTTTGCCTCTTCAAAGTTGGTAACTTCTCCTTTTCTAAAAAAGGGATTTAGCATAGAACCAAATCTATTAACAACAATATTTACTTTGTATTTTCTTGCAGTTTCTACCAGAATAACTTCTATAATACTTGCGTGCTCTTCAAATTGCTCGTAGGGATCTTGTCTTTTCAACTCGGTTAAAGTTGCAATTCCTGCTGCCATAGCAATGGGATTTCCACTTAAAGTTCCTGCTTGGTACATTTCTCCTAATGGTGCAACTTGCTCCATAATTTCATTTCTTGCACCATAAGCACCAACAGGGAAACCACCACCAATTACTTTTCCTAAACACGTAATATCTGCTTGAACTCCCAGTAATTCTTGAGCTCCTCCAAATTTAGATCGGAAACCTGTCATTACTTCATCAACAATTAAAAGTGCTCCTTTAGATTCTAAATACTTTTTTAATTCTACTAAAAAATTATCTTCAGGAAGTACAACACCCATGTTTCCTGTAATAGGTTCTATAATTACTGCAGCGATATCATCATGCTTTTTAAAGTGTTTTTTTACACTTTCTAAATCATTGAATTCTGAAATTAGCGTGTTTTTTACAGCGCCCTCAGGAACACCTTTTGAACCTGGTAAACTTAATGTTGCTAAACCAGAACCTGCTGCGACTAATAATGCATCTTGGTGCCCGTGATAGCAACCCGCAAATTTTATAATTTTATCTTTTCCTGTAAATGCTCTTGCTAAACGAATTCCGCTTAATACAGCTTCCGTTCCTGAACTTACAAAACGTACTTTGTCCATTCCTGGAAAAGCGCTACAAACTATTTCTGCTAAATCAATTTCGCTTTCTGTAGATGCTCCATAAGAATAGCCATTTTTTAGTGCTTTTTTAACTGCTTTTTGCACTTTTCTATGACGGTGACCTAAAATCATAGGGCCGTAAGAAAGTACTAAATCTATATATTCATTGTCATCCGCATCTATAATTTTACTTCCTTTTGCTTTTTTAATAAATAACGGATTTCCACCAACAGAAGTAAATGCTCTAACTGGAGAATTTACAGCTCCTACTAAATGAACTAATCCTTTTTCGTATAATTTTTGTGATTTTTCGAATTTCATTTTTTATTGCTTTATGTCATTGCGAACGTATTAAAACAAGCTGCTTATTAATTAAGAGATTAGTTTGTCGTACTTTTTCGTAATAACGTTATTTTTTTAACAAAACCTTTGCTGCTTCCTTGGCAAAATAAGTAATAATAATGTCTGCTCCTGCTCTTTTCATCGATAGCAAACTTTCCATCATTACTTTTTCACCGTCAATCCAACCTTTTTCTGCGGCTGCTTTGATCATTGCATATTCTCCACTTACATTGTAACAAGCAATTGGTCTGTCAAAGTTATTTTTTAAATCTCTAATGATATCTAAATAAGATAATGCTGGTTTTACCATTAAAATATCCGCGCCTTCTTGATCGTCAAAAGTTGCTTCACGCAGGGCTTCATCTCTGTTTGCAGCATCCATTTGATAGGTTCTTCTATCACCAAAAGTGGGTGCAGAATCTGCAGCTTCTCTAAAAGGACCGTAATAAGCAGATGCATATTTTACAGAATACGCCATAATTGGCAAGTTTACAAAACCTGTATTGTCTAAAGCTTCGCGAACCATCGAAATAGTTCCGTCCATCATTCCAGAAGGGGCAACCATATCAACACCCGCTTTTGCATGAGAAATTACTTGTTTTGCAATATTTACAAGAGTTGCATCATTATCAACATCATTGTCATGGATGATTCCACAATGACCGTGAGACGTATATTCGCAAAAACAAACATCTGTAATTACATATAAACTTGGGTAGTTTTTCTTGATAAAACGAATTGCTTGTTGCATAATTCCGTTATCATTCCAAGTTTCTGTGCCTTGATCGTCTTTGGTTGATGGAATTCCGAATAGCAAAACTGCTGGAATATTTAAAGAGACAACCTCGTCTAATTCTTTCGAAATTCTATCCAAAGAAAAACGTTTGATGCCTGGCATTGAAACAATTTCTGTTTCTATATTTTCTCCTTCTTCAATAAATAATGGATATACAAAATCGTCAACAGATAGTTTAGTTTCTCTTACTAGTCTTCTAATTCCTTCTGATTTTCTTAATCTTCTTGTACGAAACATAAAATTAATTTCTTTATTTCATTTTGAGCTAGACAAAAGTAATCTACTTTTTAAGCGTAAGATTGCTTCGTTATTCTTTCTAGCATTGAGGTTATTCTTTTGAAAAATAAGTGTTGACCAATTCCAAAGCGCTATCAACAC
The DNA here is from genome assembly GCF_002954665.1 of Polaribacter glomeratus. Classification (GTDB taxonomy): domain Bacteria; phylum Bacteroidota; class Bacteroidia; order Flavobacteriales; family Flavobacteriaceae; genus Polaribacter; species Polaribacter glomeratus. The sequence continues at coordinate 1,723,821 of NZ_MSCM01000001.1, forward strand.
TTGGTAGATGGGCAACTTCTACTTTTTCAAAATATTTTCTTGCTTCTAATGCAGTAGTTTCACCAATACAAAAAGCAACTTTATTTGTGTTATTTTTTTGCAGATAACTCTCAATTCCTGAAGGACTGTAAAATAAAACTCCAGCAACTTCGTCACCAATTTCTACCGGACTTAACATTGTTTTATAAGCCTCAACTTCGTTTACAACAATATCATGGTTTTGTAAATAAGCTGGCAAAATATCTAATCTTACATTACTACAAAAATAAGTTACTTCTTTGTTTTCTAATTCTTTGGATAGGTATTCTGCTAAATTTTTTGCATTTTTTGATACATGAGCTACTTTACCAATTCTATTTTCAATCAATTTTTTAGTTCTTCTACCAACACAAAAAATGTTCTTGAATTTTATTTCATCCTTTGTAAAAGAGTTTAAGATTGCTTCTACTCCATTTTGACTCGTTATAACAACGTTTTCTATTTGAGTTTTCATCACTTTTGGTGAAATTCTATTAAAACGAATTTTGATAAAATCGCTATCATGAATACCAATTGCATGAGATAATATTTCCTTTTGAGCTTCAGAAAGTTTTTTAGTAGAATATACAGATTGAAGACTGGTAGAAACATCTTGATCTTCTAACATTAACTCTTTTCCTCCTCTATTAATTACATAATCTGCACAATCTTTAGCTAAAAGTCTGTGGCTTCCCATTTTTACATTTTGGGTTACTGTAATTTTTTTAGAACCATCTCTTTTAAGTAAAATTCCTTTAAAATTGATTTCTTGCGTTTTTTCATCAACATAGGCTAATGCACCAATTGGCGCTGTACAACCACCTTCTAAAAGATGTAAAAACTCACGTTCGATACCAACGCAAACTCTAGTTTCGTAATGGTTTAATTGTTCGCAAGCTTCTTTTACTTCCTCATCATCTTCTAAACAAGCAATCATAATTGCTCCTTGAGCTGGTGCAGGAATCATCCACGTTAATGGTATTGCGCCAGCATCTCTTATGCCTAATCTTTCTAAACCTGCAGCGGCAAAAAGTGCACCGTTCCAAGTTTCGCTATTTTCTAATTTCTCTAAACGCGTATTTACATTTCCTCTTAAATCCTCAACTTTATGCGTAGGATACCTGTTTAACCATTGTGCTTTTCTGCGTAAACTTCCGGTTGCTATGATGCCGTTTGGCTGTCCAAAAAACTCCTCTGTATCTTTTAAAACCAACAGATCTGTATAATTTGCACGTTTTAAAACAGCAATTTGAATAATACCTTCTGGTAAAACAGTTGGCACGTCTTTCATTGAATGCACAGCAATATCGATATCGCCATTTAGCATGGCAATATCTAGGTTTTTGGTAAAAATACCTGTAACTCCTAATTCGTACAAGGGTTTATCTTGAATAAGATCTCCTGTAGATTTTATAGGAACGATTACTGATTGATAGCCTAAAATTTCTAATTCTTTACGGACTTTATTTGCCTGCCAAAGAGCTAATTTACTTTCGCGCGTACCAATTCTTATAATTTTTTGCATGTATTTTTTGTTAGTGTTGAAACACTTTATTAATTACTTGAAGACTTTCGGACACAGAAGTTTCTTCATCTTTTAAATGTTTCACAAACTGTGTTGTAATTTTTTGAATGATGCGTGAAGTTAAGATTTCTGCTTGATATTCATCAAAATTATTTATCTTCTTTTTCTGAAACTTGATTTCATCATTTTTAATATTCTCTAAAGAAATCTTTAAAGCAGTAATTGTTGGTGTAAACCGTCTATGATTTAACCAACTTTTAAACTCCTTTTTGTGGGTTTCTATAATGCTTTCTGCTAAAGGAACTTCTTGCAAACGAATTGCCAAAGTTTCGTCTGTAACTTTAGAAAGCTCATCTACATTTATAATAGAAACACCTTTAAAATCGGTTACGTCTCGAGCAACATTTTCTGGCATTGACAAATCTAAAATAAGTAATTCCTTATTTTTGTCAATATGTTTTTTTGTAATTGTTGGTCTAATAGCACCTGTAGAAACGATTAAAACATCTGCTTTTTCTATTTCTTCTGACAAGTTTTCGATAACCGATTTTCTAATAGAGGCATGTTCCTCTATAAATCTAGTCGCTTTTTCTTCGGTTCTATTTATTAAACAAACTGATTTATTTTGCGTGTACTCTGCTAAATTTTTACAAGTATGTTTTCCCATTTTTCCCAATCCAAAAACTAAAATATTTTTAGAGTTATAATCTGGTAAATTTTTGATGATATATTGCACAGCTGCATAAGAAACAGAGGTAGTTCCTGAGCTTAATTTAGTTTCATTTTTAACACGTTTACTAGCCTGTAAAACACTGTTTATCAATCTTTCTAAATACGCATTTGTCGTTTTTACAGCTTTTGCTAATTTAAAAGATTGTTTTAACTGACTAACAATTTCGTAATCACCTAAAATTTGACTCTCTAAACCTGTGCCAATTCTAAATAACTGATTGATTGCTTCTTGATCTTTATAAACATTAGATACTCTGGAAAATTCATCGATTGTACCTTCAGAAAATTCGCATAAAAGCTCTATTAACTGACAAGGTCTTTCTGCAAATCCAGAAATTTCTGTTCGGTTACATGTTGATAAAATAAATACTCCTGTATAGCCTTTTACTTTAGAAAGTTCTAATAAAGCGATTTGATTTTCTTTTGACAAAGAAAATTTACCGCGTGTTTTAGCATCTGCTTTTTTATAACTAACTCCAATATTGTAAAAGTACTCTTGCCTGTTCTCTAGCATAATTTGTAATAGTTATGCAAAAGTAAATACTTCATTAATAAAAAAATGTCGCTAAAAGTACTTTTTATAACGATATCAGTTTTTTGTTAAATTTTAACATAATAAATTTAAAGAAACCCTTATTTTTGTAGGAGAATTAAAGGTACAATCAAGTTTTATGTAGAATGATTCTAAATAGAACTAAAACAAAAATTATGTTTAAAAATGTCGGCGAAAGTTCTTTTGATGAAATAACATTAGAAAAAGGTTTTTATGTACTTCATTTTCAGAATGAAAGCAATATTGTTCAAAATTTTGAAAGGGAAATTAATAGCACATTTATCCAGATGCATTTTTGTTTGCGCGGTAACTCTAAATTTCTGTTTAATAATGGTTCTTATTGTTTTGATGTTTTAGACAACAGATCTATTTTATTATACAATCCGCAAAGAGTTTTGCCTATTAATTTAGAAATTCAGCCAAAAACAACTTTAATTTCTCTATTGATTTCTATTGAAAAGTTTCACTCTTTATTTTCTAAAGAATCTGGTTACATTCCTTTTTTAAGCAACGAAAATAGCAATAAAAAATACTACGATGACAAAGAAATAAAACCAACAGTATCAATTGTTTTGCAACAAATCATCAACTCTAACATCAACAGTTCTATAAGAGAATTATACGTAAAAGGTAAAGTGTATGAATTGTTAAGCTTGCATTTTCAAAAAGACGAAACGGCAGATGGTGAATATTGTCCTTTTTTAGTGGATGAACAAAATGTTTTAAAAATTAGAAAAGCAAAAGAAATTATTATTTCAAGAATGGCAGAACCACCAAGTTTGCAAGAATTAGCAAATGAAATAGGCCTTAATATCAAAAAATTAAAAGAAGGTTTTAAGCAAATTTATGGCGATTCTGTGTTTAGTTTTTTGTTTGATTATAAAATGGAACACGCCAGAAGATTGCTAGAAACCAACCAATTTAACGTGAATGAAGTTGGTATACAAATTGGCTATAGTACTGCGAGCCATTTTATTGCAGCTTTTAAAAAGAAATTTGGCACAACCCCAAAGAAATATGTAATGAGTTTGAATCAGTAGAGTAGTATTTAGTAGCAGTATTCAGTGGCAGTATTCAGTGGCAGTATTTAGTGGCAGTATTCAGTGGCAGTTTTCAGTGGCAGTATTCAGTGGCAGTTTACACATTTAAAAAAATAGATTTTGAAACAACTTACGCATTACGATATCGAAAATAACCATAAACAGTTTCCAATAACGATTGTTTGTGACGCGATTAGAACTCCAGAAAATATAGGAATGTGTTTTCGTATTTCTGAAAGTTTTGGTGTGCAAAAAATCTATTTTCATACAAATTCGCCTTCTCTAGAGAACAGAAAAGTTATAAATACTGCTAGAAATACCATCAATCAAATAGAACATGGTTTTTATACTGATTTTGATACGATTATTCATCAATTAAAAGCAGAGGGAAACACAATTATTGGTATAGAAATTACTGATAAAAGCATCAATATTCAAGATTTTGATTTTAAAAATCATGAAAAAATCGTCTTACTTTTGGGAAGTGAAAGAAACGGAATTGAAAACATTAATTTAGTTGATCATACAATTTCAATACCAATGTTTGGAAGAAATTCTAGCATGAATGTGGTACATAGTTTGGCAATTACGCTCTATGAAGTTACGAATCAGTTGGCAATAAGCAGTTAGCAGTTAGCAGTTAGCAGTTAGCAGTTAGCAGTTAGCAGTTAGCAGTTAGCAGTTAGCAGTTAGCAGTTAGCAGTTAGCAGTTAGCAAATTTAAAATTCTGAAATCAAAATCAGAATAAAAAATAAAAATAAATACTGAAATAAATTCAGCAAAAGATGAAAGGAGTTTTATTAGTAAATTTAGGATCACCAGCAAGCACATCAACCAAAGATGTAAGAAAATATTTGGATGAGTTTTTAATGGACGAAAGAGTAATTGACGCTCCAAGATGGTTAAGAACCATATTGGTTAGAGGAATTATTTTAAATACCAGACCAAAAAAATCTGCAAAAGCGTACAAAAAAATCTGGTGGGATGAAGGTTCTCCATTGATCGTTTTATCTGAAAGATTATTAGACAAAGTACAAAAGAAAACAGAACTGCCTGTTTCATTAGCAATGCGTTATGGAAGTCCGTCTATAAAAATGGGCTTGCAAGAATTACATGATAAAGGTGTAACAGATGTTTTAATAGTTCCTTTGTATCCGCAACATGCAATGGCTACAACAGATACTATTTTAGTGTTGGCAGAAGAATTAAGGCAAGCGTTTTTTCCTCAAATGAAGTTCAAACATATTCCTGCTTTTTATCATAAAAAAGACTACATAAAAGTTTTAGCAGAGAGCATCAAAAATAATTTAGAAGGCAAAGAATGGGATAAAATCTTATTTTCTTATCATGGAATTCCAGAAAGGCATGTTCGTAAATCTGATATTACAAAAAGTCATTGTAAACCAAATGATAGCGTAAATTTTGAATGTTGTAAAACAAGTTCTGCTGCACACGAATTTTGCTACAAACACCAATGTTATGAAACTACAAAACAAGTAGTAGAATATTTAGACTTGCAACCACATCAATATTTTGTTTCTTTCCAATCTAGATTGGCTGGAGATCCATGGTTACAGCCTTACACAGACAAATTACTAGAAAAATATCCGGAAGAAGGTGTTAAAAAGTTAGCTGTGGTTACTCCTGCATTTGTTTCTGATTGTTTAGAAACTTTAGAGGAAATTGCCATGGAAGGTAAAGAGGAATTTTTAAAAGCTGGTGGAGAAGCATTTTACGCAATTCCTTGTATAAACGACAGTGATGCTTGGGTAGATGTTTTAGTAAATTGGATTGAAGAATAGCGTTTTCAGTAGCAGTTAGCAGTTAGCAGTTAGCAGTTAGCAGTTAGCAGTTAGCAGTTAGCAGTTAGCAGTTAGCAGTTAGCAAATTTAAAAATTTTGAAGCTAAATAAAAACTTATGGATTTTTTATACGTAAAAGCATTACACATCATCTTTGTGGTTACTTGGTTTGCTGGTTTATTTTATATTCCTAGATTATTTATTTACCATGTTGAAGCAGAAAAAAAGCCTGAACCAGCTAAAACAATTTTACAAACCCAGTATAAATTAATGAGCAAACGGTTATGGTACATTATTACCTGGCCATCGGCACTATTGGCAAGTTTTTTCGCTATTTGGTTACTTGTTAAAAATCCTTATTATTTGTCTGAACCTTGGATGCATGTAAAACTAGCGTTCGTTTTAGCCTTGTATTTTTACCATTATTATTGTCAGGTAATTTATGGTCAGTTACAAAGAGATATTATAAAATATTCTACTTTCAAGCTAAGAATATGGAATGAAGTTGCCACCATTATTCTATTTGCGGTGGTTTTTTTAGTAACACTAAAAAGCGCCATTAATTGGATTTGGGGTGTTATCGGAATTATCCTTTTTGGTGTTTTATTAATGCTAGGTATTAGACTTTATAAAAAAATTAGAGAGAAAAAATCTTGGGAAAAAGCCGAGAAAGAGGGTTTAGAACGGGAATAGCTTTCAGTTTTCAGTAGCAGTTTGCAGTTAGTTGGATACTGTAAACCGCTACTGAAAACTACCTACTAATACTCTGCTCAAAAGGAATTCTATTCACAATACTTCTTCCTAAAGTAACCTCGTCTGCATATTCTAATTCGTCGCCAACAGCAATTCCTCTTGCTATTGTTGAAGTAGTTATATTGTATTTTTCTATTTGTTTAAAGATATAGAAATTGGTTGTATCACCTTCCATCGTTGAGCTTAGCGCAAAAATTAATTCTTTAATTTCATTATTCGCTATTTTTTTTATGAGAGAATCTATCTGTAAATTTTGAGGACCAATCCCTTCAATAGGAGAAATTTTACCACCTAAAACATGGTATAATCCATTAAATTGTGACGTGCTTTCTATAGCCATGACATCTCTAATATCCTCAACAACACAAACAATCTCAGGATTTCTTTTTACGTTATTGCAAATATCACAGATATCTGTATCAGAAATATTAAAACATTTTTGACAATTTTTTACATCGTTTCTTAAATGCAATAAAGCTTCAGATAAGTAAGCTGTATTCTCTTTGGGTTGCTTTAACAAATGTAAAACCAAACGCAAGGCTGTACGCTTTCCAATTCCTGGTAAACGTGAAACTTCATTCACTGCGTTTTCTAATATTTTTGATGAAAAATCCATAGCTGACAAAATTACAATTTTAAAGAGAAAAAATAAGAAAGTTAAGAGATAAAAGATAATCAATTTAGAATCTAAGTCTTTTTTATTTTCTCAATTTTCTATTCTCTAAAATCATATATTCGTACTCTAAAAATTATCATTCCTTCATGCAACCAATTCATATAATTCTATTAATAGTCGCTTATTTTTCTGTATTAATTTTTATTTCTTTTATCACAGGAAAATCCGCAGACAACAAAACTTTTTTTAAGGCAAATAATTCTTCTCCTTGGTATTTAGTAGCTTTTGGTATGATTGGCGCTTCTCTTTCTGGCGTAACTTTTATTTCTGTTCCTGGTTGGGTAGAATCTCAAAGCATGAGTTATATGCAGATGGTTTTGGGTTATGTTGTTGGTTATGCTGTGATTGGAGCCGTATTGCTACCACTCTATTATCGACTTAATTTAACATCTATTTACACCTATTTACAAGATCGTTTTGGCGATTATTCTTATAAAACTGGCGCAGGTTTCTTTTTACTATCAAGAACTATAGGCGCTTCTTTTAGACTATTTTTAGTGGCAAATGTATTGCAATTATTATTGTTCGATTCTTATGGTGTTCCGTTTTGGGTAACAGTAACCATCACAATTGCATTAATATGGCTGTACACTTTTAGAGGCGGAATGAAAACAATTGTTTGGACAGATACATTGCAGACATTATTTATGTTAATTGCAGTTGGAGTTTGTATTTATACCATTTCTACTGAACTAGAAATCTCTAATATATTCTCTTATGTTGCCGACAGCAAACTTTCTAAAACCTTCTTTTTTGAAGATGTAAATGCAGGAAATTATTTTTGGAAACAATTTTTAGCGGGTGCTTTTGTATCTATCGTAATGACTGGTTTAGATCAAGACATGATGCAAAAAAACCTGACTTGTAGAAATTTAGAAGATGCTCAAAAAAACATGTTTTGGTTTACTATTGTTTTGGTAATTGTAAACTTCTTCTTTTTAGCCTTAGGGATTTTATTAACTGATTATGCTCAAAAAAACGGAATTGATGCACACAAAGATGAGCTATTTCCAATATTAGCAACTAAAGGAACACTAGGTATAGCAACAGCTATTTTCTTTTTATTAGGCTTAATTGCAGCTGCATATTCAAGCGCAGATTCTGCTTTAACAGCTTTAACAACTTCTTTTAGCATCGATATATTGGAAATTGACAAAAAGAAAAGCGAAAAAGATCAAGAAAAAATAAGAAAGAGAATCCACATATTATTCTCATTCATATTAATAGCAACCATTTTAATATTCAAGTATTTTATTGCTGATGCGAGTGTAATTGCCAAAATATTCACATTTGCAAATTATACCTATGGACCATTATTAGGTTTGTATGCTTTTGGTTTATTTACAAAGCTAAAAGTAAAAGACAAAGCAGTGCCTTTTATTTGCTTTGCTTCGCCATTTTTAACTTATTTAGTGAGTTTTTTATGTTTACACTATTTTAGTTTCGACTTTGGTTTTGCGCTATTAATTTTAAACGGATTTATTACATTTATAGGATTATCGCTTTTTAAAATAAGGGAGCAGAAGTCTTAAAAAAACAGTAACATCGTTAAAACTAAGTACAACACTTTTTAATTATTTAAAAAAAAATAAATAAATCTTGTTTTTTAAACACTTTTGTGATAGTATTACGAATTAATTTTATCCCCCGAATAATGAATACTGCTAAAAAAACACTTCTTACTGTTGCGATAATCATTCTTTTTATAAGAACAGCTTACAGTATAAAGACATCAACTTCTAAAAAACATTTTCAACTTTTTGATAGTTCTGCTGTTACTTTTATTACATCAGAAAAAGTTATTGTTTCTACTTTTTTGAATCTAAAAAAATGGTTTTTAATTTAGACTCATAATTAAAAATCGACTTTTATAATCAGTTATACCAGCAAATAAAAACTGCTAAATATTATAAATAATGCTCCTTTAATTTCAATTTAAAAGGGAATCTTCGCAATATTAAAAATAAACAAAAAACACTAAAAGCAGAATTTAATTAGCCTGCTTAGTTGCTAAAATAAAGCTTTTATAATTTTCATAAATCCGCTATAAAATTAACTGCTATTTTAAAAGTCATTCGCATACTAAATACATTTAGAAAATCAAAATTTTAAAACTAAAAAGCGTGCTGTTTATCAAAATAGTTCTCTTAATTTTCATCCTTTAAAGCCAGTATAATAGCTATTCATCGAAACAAAATTGCAATTAATCTAAAACAATATTAAAGTCTCTTTTCATAATTATAAATTTACATAACAAATGAGTTTTGTAATTTTAAATCCCCAATTATGAAAACAATTAAAAGTCTTTTAATTTTAGTTATTACTTTATTATTCGTGCAACTAGCAATTGCAAATAACCCTGCCAATATCTCTTTAAATGCCAATTGCGGTACTTCTAAACTAAATGATAATAATGGGCAAAATGACAATGGAGGTTTCTCTACAAAACTAACTTCTGTTGTTAAGAATTGTGACGGAACTTTCACTATTCAGGTTTTAATTTCACACGATGGTTGTGGAGGAAAAAACTGCAAAGAACTAAGTCATTTTTCAATAAAAGCAAATCCAGGATCCTATTCTAACGTTTCTTGGAGCAGTGTTTCAGGAAATACCAGTGGAAATTTAGAATTATCTCTAGGCAATAATGATCCTTTTGATGGTTTTAAACTAGATAATGTAAATGGAATAGGTGGCGGTAATAGCGGCTCTTTTACAATGACTTATACATTAACTGAACTGCAAGACCAGCAATTTCTTGCCAAAGCGGGTAATAATTATACACAACTTGCTCATTTTTCAATCGCTGAGTTTCAAACCGTTTTAAATTGTTTAAACTCAAATACAACCGCTACAAACACAACTACAACGGCTTCGATTTCAGAAAACGAAACTAAAACTTTATCAGGAAATCCATCTGGTGGAACTTGGTCAATCGTTTCTGGTGGCGGAACTATCAACAATAACATTTATACACCAAGTAACATCAACATAAATACAACTGTAAAAATAAGATATACAATTGCTGCGGATGGTTCTTGTACTGCTTCAACTGCGGATGTTACTTTTACTGTAACAAAAAACACTTGTACTCAAAGTCCTACGGCACAAGCACAAGGTTTTAACATCTTTACTTTAGAGAGTTTAAGTTTAAAAACAAACGAAACAGAAGGTACTGTTGCAACTGGTGGAGACTTAACAATTTTAGGAAATTACCAAGTAGCTACAAATAGCCCAGGAACTTTTAAAGTAAATAACGTAACCATCGGATTATTAGTTGGTGGTAAAATTAACTATACTTCTGGTAACGCTTTACAAGTTAATCAAAATACATATATCAAAATAGGAAACAGCCAAGGATCTACCGTTTGGTATAAAGACCAAAATAATGCATTTTCTAATATTAGAATTACACCAAGTTCAAATTATAATTCTTCTCCAAGAATTATGTTGCAAACTAATTTAAATCAATTAAATGTTTCTTCAACAAACAACCCTGTTTTTCAGAGTAATATCATTGATTTTTCAAGTGCTTTTCAAACTTTAAAAGCAAATTCAACAACTTTATCACAAGCAACAAATAATGCACAATTAACGAATCCTAACGGACAGTCAATTTCGAATAGTTCATTACCTAATCAAGTAAAAATTAATTTACAAGATGGCGTTAATTATTTAAATGTTACGGGTACAGATTTAAACAATGTAAGTGTCTTTACTTACAATAATGCACCAAGTGCTACTAAAGTATTAGTAATAAACGTAGATGCAGCTGGCATATTTAACTGGAATGTTTGGAACCAAGCTGGAGTTGGGCAACAAAATGCGCCTTTTATTATTTATAACTTCTACAATACTACAACACTTAATATAAATGGTAATTCAACTATAGAAGGAACCGTATTTGCACCTTATGCTAATATCAACAAATCTGTAAATCAATCTAATATTGAAGGACAAGTAATTGGTAAATCATTTACACATTCTGGAGGAGAAGTACACTCAGCAAATTTTACACCAACAATTGGAAGCTGCAACACTGTTGTAGGTGTGCCTCCTACATCAGGTTTTACTGTTACTAATAATGAACAATGTTTTAACGATAACGAATTTGTTTTTAACAACACTTCAAATACTGGTGCAGCAGCGCAACCAGCAAATCCTATTACTTATGTTTGGAATTTTGGAGACGGAACATCATCTACATTAATGAATCCAACTAAAACGTATGCTGTTTCTGGCACCTACACTGTAACATTAGCCGCTACAAATACTTTTGGATCTAATACTAATACAAAACAAATAATAGTTTTAGCAAATACAACTCCTATCTTAACAGAAACTGCAACAAGCACTGTAAATGGTTCTACTACAAAACAAATAACATTAACCAATAACACAGATTTTTCTCAGTTTTCTTGGGCTTTAGCTGGCGAAGGTTCTAATTTATTTCAAAATCAAAATACAGTAAGTTTCACTTTTACACAGGCCGGAACGTATAATGTAACAGTAACTGCCATTAAAAACGGATGCACCAGCACTGCAACAATTCCTTTAACAATAACCTCTACCGAAGTTACTACAGGAAACAATGGTGGATTAGAAAGCGAAAGTTTAGGTGATGCGGTAACTAAAACATATGTAAACAGAAAAAAACATAGCGAACCAACCATCTTTGTAAAATCTGATGAGATCATTTACAACAAAACAAAATTAAAAAGTGTGCAACCTTATCAAGGTAAAGGTCAAACTATGTTAGACATGTTTCCAACTGAATTAGTTGCTGGCAATGTTGCGCATGTTACCTCACCAACAGATATTTTAGATTATACAGTTGCTGATGAAGTTTTATCTGTAGATTTCTCTATGAACGGAAAAACAAAAGGAGTCGTTTTAGGAGTTAAAACTTCTGATAAAATTTACAACCACACAAAAGCGTCTTGCGATCGATTAAAAGGTGCAGAAATATTAAATGTTCAAGCAGTAAAATTAGAAGGTTATAATTTCTTAATGCAAGGCATAAAACAAAGAAATGGCGTTGTAGAATATGCGATCTCTTTTGCAACTGCAAAAAATAATAATGATACTAATTATAGCATCCAATCAAACTGGTATGTAAATAATTATACTAAATATAATGATGTTTTTAATCTTCAAGTTTGGTCTACAAACCCAACGGATACTCAAAAATTAGTAAAAGATATTTTAGCGAACTTAAAATCCTACATTCCTGTGGTACAAACAGAAATTCAAAAAGCTCCTAAAACATATGCTGCTAAAATTGACAGAGAAAAATCTAATTTAATCATCAAATTAAGAAGCACAAAAAAAGGTCAAAATATAGAGATCTCTATGGAGGAATTATATTCTGAAACTGCAAACAACGTAAAACACAGGTACAACCCAGTTAACTCTGAAACTGAACAAATATTAAAAGTTGATATTTCTGATGGTTATGAATATGACGGTGTTGTTAAAGTTGATGATGAAATTCAGGATGCATTTTATCATTCTGATGGTAACTGGGGATTAGATTTTGATAAAAAATATACAGAAATTCAAGAGTACTTTGTTTCTAATAATTTTGACAGAGAGTACAATGATGACGAACTTGCAATTAACAGAAACATCAAAATTAAAGCAGTAAGTGAGTATGATTATTTAGGAATCTATAAATCTTTATTACCTGGAAACATTCCTGCGGATTATACAACTTATAAATACCTTTCTTTTACTGCTAAAGGATCTGGTTTAATGGAACTTGGTTTGGTAAAATCATCTATAGAAAACTGGAAGGCGCAATATAGAATTATGGTCAATTTATCCGAAGAGGAGCAAACGTATTATGTACCTTTTGATGCATTTACTTCTACAGGAACTTCAGAAAACATCACTGCAGATGATTTAACAACGATCACGTTTACATTCTTACCTGTTGAAGCAAACACTAAAAAATTAGATTTAACTATTTCTGATGTAAAATTCACTAAAACTGCAGTAGAAAGTCAAACTATTGCTAAAATCGAAAAGTTTGAAAACAACTTTATGGCATACCCAAATCCTTCTCAAGGAAATGTAAATGTGTTATTATTTAGTAAGATGGACACCAATGCAACGGTTTCTTTATATGATATTACGGGTAAAGAAATCTACTCTGTTCCTGTTCAATTGACAAATGGTAAAAATGAAATTGCTTTTAACGTAAAAGTAAAACCAGGAATGCTATTCTTAAAAGTAAATAGCAAACAAACTGATTATGGGACTTCTAAAATCATTTTTAGATAAACCATCTCTAAATTAAATACTAAAAAGAGGAACGTAAAAAAACGTTCCTCTTTTTTATTTTAAAAAAACTGTTATTTGTGTTAAGTAATTTCAAATAAATAAGCACAATCGTTTCAAAGTTTAACGTAAAGTGATTTTCATCATATTAACCTCCTAAAGTATATAAAACCGCAATTCATCGATAGAAAGCAAGCAGCCTATCCAAAACACATCAATACCAACTTTTAAAATTTAACATTTGCATGTTAACTAGTATAGTTCTAAGTAAAAATCTTTAAGGCAATTTAAAATGTTTTAAACTGATTTTAGCTTAGTAATTTCAAATTTAACAAACTTCCCTAAAATAGTATCATGTAATACTAAACAGCCAATAAAATTAAATGGCTTTTTAGAATCACCATGAATATCAGTTTAATTTATTTATTATTAAAAATAAGACACACCACTATTATTAATGCGTAAAACCATTATTTACAAGTGTTTAAACATTATTTTTATTAAAATAATACACAAAACTGAAATCTAAATACCATAAAAATAAAATATTAAATATTGACACTGAATTATGATTAAAAAAATACCCCTTGTTTTTATCAGCTTCTCAAATGTATCAGCAACAAACTTTAGTTTTGTAAAAAAATACACCCTTTTATTTTTAATAACTACCACATTTTTATTTTCTAAAACCAGCTACAGTCAAACACTTAATTTAGGTGTACTTTCTTCTTTTGAAGCTTATACAGGCGCAGGTGACGTTGTAAATGGTGGAGATTGGACTGGTGATGCTGGTACAAATTTCGGCCTAATAAGTGGTTTTGATTCCCCTGATTTTAAAAACAACACGTACAATGCTGATGCTGTTACATCTCAAGCTAGAGAAGACCTATTGAGGCTGTATATTCATCTAAATGATCTTTTTGTTGACTTTGCTGGTACGCATGTTGCAGCTTTTGGAGGTGGTGAAACAATTGCCCCTGGAGTTTATTCAATACCAGGTGCTGGATCTATAGGCGCGTCTCTAACTCTTGATGGCCAAGGAAACCCTAACGCTTACTTTGTAATTAAATTTAACGGAGCAATGACAGTAGGAGCTGGTGCCGTGGTTACTTTAATTAATGGCGCAAAATCTAGCAATGTTTTTTATATGGCTTCTGGAGCTATATCATTAGCAGCAAGTGCTGATATAAAAGGAAGTTTATTTGCAAAGGTAGGAGCAGTTAATCTTGCGGCAGATGCTGTTCTTGAAGGAAGAATGTTTACCATGTCTGGAGCTATAGGCACCGCAGTTGGCACTATTGTTAGTCCGCCACCTACTGATAGCACCATTCAAATATTTTGCGAAACGAGTTGCAGCCCTGCTCCTTCAGTTGATGTTTTAGGAGTGTTATCTCAATTTGCACTTTATACGAATTTAGGCGCTGCGGCAAATACGGGTATATCTGGAATTAATGGTAATATTGGTACAGCTGCAGGGACCATATCTGGCTACACAACCGGAGTTCATATAGGTGATGAACATATTTCAGATGTTCTTACAACACAAGCGGCACTAGATATAGATGCAGCTTATATTGCACTTATGGCGTTGCCTGTTACAGGAATCCATACTACCGCTTTTGGAGCAGGAGAAACTCTTCTCCCAGGAGTTTATGACATGGCTGCAGGGTCTTTAGGAGGAACGATTACCTTAGACGGTGAAAATGACCCCAATGCGATATTTGTGATGAGGTTTGCTGGAGCATTTAATGTAGCAGCACTCTCAAAAATAATTTTAGTTAATGGTGCAAGGCGTTGTAATGTTTTTTGGATTGGTGGCGCAAATGTTGTCACTGGTGCGGTTAATATAGGAGCAGCAGCCCATCTTAAAGGAAATTTTATTTCTCATGGTGGCGCCTGTAACTCAGGAGTAGACGTTTTTCTTTCTGGCCGACAACTTTCTACATCTGGCGCTGTTAATACAGCAGGAGGTATAATTTATACTGATCCAGAATGTATTACTTCTGCATCATTAGAAGCTGTAGACACAGATGGCGATGGTATTTCTGATGACACAGATACAGACGATGACGGTGACGGAATTAATGATGCTGATGAAGCATTAATTGGTACAGATCCTTTATTAATAGATACAAATGCTGATGGAATTAATGATGGTGAAGCAGATTTTGATAATGATGGAATTGATAATGCTTCAGAATCCGATGAAAATTTAGCAACGATAACAGATACAAATCCAACAGATGGAAATCCAGATATTACATTCGGAATAGACACAGATGGCGATGGAATTGATAATAACAATGATTCAGACGATGACGGCGATGGAATTAATGATGCTGATGAAGCATTAATTGGTACAGATCCTTTATTAATAGATACAGATGATGATGGAATTAATGACGGCGAAGCAGATTTTGATAATGATGGTATTGATAATGCAACAGAATCCGATGAAAATTTAGCAATAATAACAGATATTAATCCTGCAGACGGAAATCCAGATATTACATTCGGAATAGACACAGATGGCGATGGAATTGATAATAACAATGATACTGATGATGACGGCGATGGAATTAATGATGCTGATGAAGCATTAATTGGTACAGATCCTTTATTGATAGATACAGATGATGATGGAATTAATGACGGCGAGGCAGATTTTGATGGTGATGGTATTGATAATGCAACAGAATCAGATGAAAATTCAGCAATAATAACAGATACAAATCCAACAGATGGAAATCCAGATATTACTTTTGGAATAGACACAGATGGTGATGGAATTGATAATAACAATGATACAGACGATGACGGCGATGGAATTAATGATGCTGATGAAGCATTAATTGGTACAGATCCTTTATTAATAGATACAGATGGTGATGGAATTAATGACGGCGAGGCAGATTTTGATGGTGATGGTATTGATAATGCAACAGAATCCGATGAAAATTCAGCGATTATAACAGATATTAATCCTGCAGACGGAAATCCTGATATTACTTTTACGATAGCTCCCGTATGCACAATAATAGCAGAGAATACAACAACGACAACTAGCATTACCGAAAATGAAACGAAAACATTAACAGGAAACCCTTCTGGTGGTAATTGGAGCATTATTTCTGGAAGTGGCGATATTAATGGATCAATATATACACCTATCGACATTAACACAAATACCAGCATCACAATTAGATATACAATTGAAGCGGATGCTAACTGTACTGCAACAACTGATGATGTTACTTTTATCGTAACGCCTGTATGTATACCTATTGAGAACACAACATCTACAGACACTATTTCTGAAAATCAAACAAAAACATTAACAGCAAATCCTAGCGGAGGTTCTTGGAGCATGGTTTCTGGAAGCGGAACTATAAATGGTTTTACATATACACCAGATGATGTTAATTTAGATACTGAAGTTGTAATTAGATATGAAATTCCTAGCGATGGAGATTGCACTCCTTCAGCTAAAAGTGTTAACAACACAAATGCTGATGTTACTTTTACAGTAACTCCTGTAGGAGAACTTTATCATCCTACCACACCAGCAGATTGTTTTAGTATTTTTGTAGAAAACAATGTAGCCTTAGCAAACGGCAATACAAACGGAAGTTTAGCAGCTGGCGGTAACTTAACCATCAATGGCGATTACGGAATTGCTTCAGAAGACTGTGGTTGTTTTAGTAATAACGGAAACAAGGTTGGTCTTTTAGTAGGTGGCCAAATCAATTACACTTCAGGTAATATAGACATAAGCAATACAACGCAATATGCGCAAATAGGCGCAAGTAATGGATCTAATGCTTGGTATGCAGATCCTCTAAATGCACCAACGCCAATTAGAGTAACACCAGGAACAGATTACAACGCAGCTTCTTATGTTCAATTATCAGGAAATGCAACTGATTTTAATGCCTCATCAGGAATAAACCCTGTTTTTGCGCAAAATTTAATTGATTTCTCGTTAGCATTTCAAAGATTAAGAACGAATGCAATCAGCATGTCAGAAAATGTACAAAACGCATCTCTAGAAGACAACGCAGGGAATTCAATTTCAGATACAAACTTACCAAATGATGTAGAAATTTTTCTTACAAACGGTATCAATTATATGAACGTAACGGGTGCAGATTTAAATGCTGTTCAGAATTTCACCTCCCAAAATCATCCAAATTCAGCCAAAGTTTTGGTACTTAATGTAAATGCTCCAGGTACTTTTAACTGGAGCGTTTGGTCTCAAGCAGGTTTTGCAGATCAAGATGCACCTTATATAATTTATAATTTCTATAACACCACAGAGTTGAACATTGAAGGTGCCAATACTATTTACGGAACTTTACTAGCACCATTTGCAGCGATTAATAGAACGGTGAATACAGAAGATATTTTAGGACAAATAATAGGGACCTCATTCACCCAAAATGGCGGTGATGTAAAATGTGCAAACTTTATACCAGAATTAGCAGATTCTACAATTTCAAATGATGCCCCAAAAGCAGAATTTACAGTAAATGATAATGAATGTTTAAATGATAATGCGTTTATCTTTAATAATACATCAAACACAGACCCAGAAACACAGCCTACAAACCCAATTTCATATTCATGGAACTTTGGAGACGGAGCGAGTAGTATTCTAATGAATCCTACTAAGTCGTATGCAGTATCAGGCACTTACCTCGTTACCCTAACGGCTACAAATACATTTGGATCAAATACAGAAACTACACAAGTTACCGTATTGCCAAATACAGAAGCTTTGATAAATATGAGCACAATAAGCTCAAGCGACAATTCAATAAGTAAAAGTTTTTCTTTAAGCAACCCTCAACATTTTACAAGTTACTCTTGGTCTTTACCAGGAGAAGGAACAAATTTATTCCAAAATCAAGACGAAGCAATATTTGAATTTTCAGAAGCGGGCAGTTTCCCTCTTACTTTGTCAGGAATCAATACAAATGGATGTTCTGTAGAAACTATTTATACTATAATCATTGGCTCTAGTGAAGTTACCGGCGGTAATGGCGGCGGGGTAGAAAGTGAAAGCTTAGGCGACGCAATTTCTAAAATTTATGTAAACCGTAAAAAGAATAGCGTACCAACAAACTTCGTAAAATCTAATAAAAACCTGTATAACAAAGCAGCTTTAAAAAGAGCGCAACCCTATCTTGGTAAAAGTGCAGATTTAACAATGTTAGACATGTTTCCTACAGAGTTAGTGGCAGGCGATGTGGCAAACGTAACCTCTCCTACTGATATTTTAGACTATACAA
>NZ_MSCM01000001.1:1744389-1749890 GCF_002954665.1 Polaribacter glomeratus
TTATAAATTATATTTGAAAATCAAAAAGAGCTAATTAAAAAAATAGCAGTAAAAAATTGAAATTAAGAACTATTTAAAAAAATTAGCTTAAAATAGGTTTTAATAAACCAACTACTTTTAAAGAATATCGAACAGACTTTAAAACCCTTTAACGAAACAAAATAGCATTTCACCAATACAAAAACACAGCTTATCTAAAATACTGCAAAAACCATTTTAAATTCTTATGTTTGTAAATTAAATAAGTTTATTTCTAAGTAAAGTTAAAAAATATTGTTATCGAAACAAAAAATATTTTTAAAAACTAATTACAACTTAGTAACTTAAAATTTAAAAAAACTTCCCTAAAGATAGTATCCCTAAATACTAAATTACGAACATAACAAAATGGCGCTTAAAAAGCTTCAATAATATCTATTTACTATAGTTATTGTGCATGTTAATACCCATTAATGAGGTTTAAAACCGTCTTTTTATGAGTATGTGTTTAAATTATTTACATCAAACCAAAATCAACTACTTTGAAATAAGTATTAAAACCAAGACTATGTTTATAAGAAGCCCCCGATTGCTTGTTACTTCCTCATTAATAACCAACATTTTTTTTAGTCTCAAAAAGAAGATATCAATAGCAATAGTAACTTTTATACTACTATTATTTTCAAATGCAAATTATAGCCAAACACTCGACTTGGGTATACTTTCTACTTTTGAAGCGTATACTGGAGCAGGAGCTATTACAAATGACGGAGCTATGGTTGGTGATGCTGGAACAAATGATGGAATCGTTAGCGGTCTCGGATTTGGACTAGGTTATATTGGTACAACCTACCAGAATAATCCTACAACTGTTCAGGCCAGAATAGATTTACTTAGAGTATACATTCATCTTAGCGATGTATTTGTCAAGTATCCTGGCTCTCACGCTCCTGCTTTTGGTGGTGCAGAAACTCTTTACCCAGGAGCTTATTCAATACCTGGTGCTGGTTCTCTAAGCGGACCTATTACACTTGACGGACAAGGAGATCCCAATGCTTACTTTATCCTAAAATTTGATGGCGCATTTACAGTAGGAGTCGGTACACAAATTAATTTAATTGGTGGAACACGAGCTGCAAATGTTTTTTGGATATCCGAAGGAGCCATGTCTATTGGGGCAAGTAGCCATTTAAAAGGAACTTTTATTGCACATCCTGGAGCACTTACTGTTGGTCTAAATTGTACTGTAAATGGGAGATTATTATCTACAGAAGGAGCATTAACTGTTGGAGCTGGTACTGTAGCAGCAATGCCTTTAGGATTAAGCACTATTCCTATAAAATGTTCTGGTAACTGCGACCCTGCAACTGCTGTTGATGTTTTAAGAAGCCTTAAACAATATGCACTTTTTACAAGTAATGGAGCTGTAGCAAATTCTGCTACATCAGGCATTGTTGGTAATATTGGTACAAATTCAGGTACTATAACCGGTTTTACTACTTCAACACATGTTGGGTCTTTTAACCTTCCAAGTGCTACGACAGCGCAAGCTGTAACGGATTTAAACTACGCGTACATACAACTTAAACTTTTAACAAATACTGAACTAGGACACTTACCTGCTTTTGGGAATGGAGAAACAGTTTTGCCCGGAGTTTATTATACAGGAGGAGCTGGATCTTTAGCAGGAACTATCACTTTAGATGCGCAAGGAGATTCTGATGCAATATTTGTTTTCAAGTTTAATGGCGCATTTTCGGTAGCTGGTCAATCAAAAGTAATTTTAAAGAATGGTGCTCGTCGTTGTAATGTTTTTTGGACTTCAGAAGGCGCTACAGATATCGGAACTTTTAGTCATATGAAAGGAACTTTTATTGCACATGCAGGAGCTGCTACGATGGCAGCAAATGGAAATTTAGAAGGCAGATTGCTTTCTACAGCTGGAGCAATAGGATTTAGTACTGGTGTTATTTATAATGATACACTTTGTTTTGGGGATGATACACCTATTTCTGATGGAGATCAAACCGTTTGTTCAGACGGCACAAATACTCAAACACTTACTGCTTCTGCAACTTCTAATACTACTGCTGGAAACATTGTTTGGTACGATGCCCCAACTGATGGTAATGCAGTTTCGCCTGCTACCCAAGTTGGTATTGGCTCAATAACATATTACGCAGCATCTTACAACGGTACATATTACAGCCCTAATAGAGCTGCTGTTACTTTAACAATAAACGATTGTAGTATTGACACTGATGGCGACGGAACTCCAGATTCTACAGATACAGATGATGATGGCGATGGTATTAATGATTTCGATGAAGCATTAATCGGTACAAACCCATTAATAGTAGATACAGATGGTAACGGAATTAATGACGGTGATGCAGATTTTGATGGTGACGGAATTGATAATGCTACAGAATCAGATGCAACTTTAGCAACTGTAACAGATACTAATCCAGTAGACGGCAATCCTGATATTACATTCGGAACAGATACAGATAGTGATGGTATTCCTGATGCTACAGATACAGATGATGATGGTGATGGAATTAATGATACAGATGAAGCATTAATTGGTACAAACCCTTTAATAGTAGATACAGATGGTGATGGAACCCTCGACGGTGCAGAAGATTTTGATGGTGACGGAATTGACAATGCTACAGAATCTGATGAAAATGCAACAATTTCAACAGATACTACTCCTGCGGATGGAAATCCAGATATTACTTTTGGAACAGATACAGATGGCGATGGTATTCCTGACGCTACAGATACAGATGATGATGGTGATGGAATTAATGATACAGATGAAGCATTAATTGGCACAAACCCTTTAATAGTAGACACTGATGGTGATGGTACTCCTGACGGCGCAGAAGATTTTGATAATGATGGTATTGACAATGCCTCAGAATCTGATGAAAATGCAGCAATTATAACAGATACTACTCCTGCAGATGGAAATCCAGATATTACTTTTGGAATAGATACAGATGGCGATGGTACTGATGACAACAATGACACAGATGATGATGGTGACGGAATTAATGATGCTGATGAAGCATTAATTGGAACTAATCCATTATTATTCGACACAGATGGTGACGGAAATAGTGACGGTGTAGACGATTTTGATGGTGATGAGATTGACAATGCTACAGAATCTGATGAGAATTCACCAATTATAACAGATACTACTCCTGTAGATGGAAACCCAGATATTACGTACGTATTAGATACGGATAACGATGGAACTCCAGATTATTTAGATACTGATGATGATGGTGATGGAATTAATGACGCCGATGAAGCTTTAATTGGTACAAACCCATTAATCGTAGATACGGATGGTGATGGCACTCCTGACGGTGCAGAAGATTTTGATGGTGATGGTATTGATAATGCCACAGAATCAGATGAGAATTCACCAATTATAACAGATACAACCCCAGCAGATGGAAATCCAGATATTACATTTGGAATAGACACAGATGGTGATGGTACTGATGATAAAAATGATACAGATGATGATGGCGATGGAATTAATGATTCAGATGAAGCATTAATTGGGACTAATCCTTTATTATTCGATACAGATGGTGACGGGAATAGTGACGGTGTGGATGATTTTGATGGTGATGGCCTTGATAATGCTACAGAATCAGATGAAAATGCAGCAATTATAACAGATACTGTGCCTACAGATGGCAATCCAGATATTACATTTGCACAAAACACGCCTCCTTCAGGAGTTCTATACAATCCTACTGCGCCTGCTGAATGTTTTAATGTATTTATTGAAAACAGTATAACTTTAACCAACGGTAATACAACCGGAAGTTTAGCTGCCGGTGGTGATTTAAATTTGAATGGAAATTATACAGTTGCTTCCCAAGATTGTGGTTGTTACGATGTTAATGGAAATAAAATAGGGTTATTAGTAGGTGGTAAAGTAGTCTATAGTGGTAACAATATATTATCGATTTCACATGGCTCTCAATATGCTAAAATTGGAGAAAGTAATGGGTCTAATACCTGGTATCAAGATCCTTCAAATGCTCCTGCTTCAATAAGAGTAACGCCTGGATCTAATTACAGCTCAAGTTCTCATATTCAATTACAAGGAAATGCAGCTGCCTTTAATGCTTCTACAAACAATAATCCTGTTTTTGAACAAGGTCTTTTAGATTTCTCTTTAGCTTTTCAAAGATTAAGAACAAATGCTATAAGTTTATCTAAAGCAACAAACAATGTGCTATTAAAAGATAATAACGGTACTAGTATTTCGAATACGAACTTACCTAGTATTGTAAAAATTAATTTACAAAACGGAATTAACTATTTAAATATAACAGGAACAGACTTAAATAATGTTGATACATTTATCTACAACCAACAACCAAGTGCTTCTAAAACAGTAGTTATTAACATCAATGCTGCTGGCACTTTTAATTGGGATGTTTGGCAGCAGAACAATGTTGGTTTAACGCAAGGTAAATTTATTTTATACAATTTCTATAATACATCAAATTTACAAATTATAGGAAATAAAGTAATTGCAGGAACTGTTTTAGCCCCTTTTGCAAACATCAATAAAACTGTAAATACTAATAATATTCTAGGACAAATAATTGGGTTGTCTTTAAATCATAATGGAGGTCAAGTGCAATGTGCCGTTTTTACATCTAACATAGCTAGTCCAGCATCTTCAGAAACATCGCCTACGGCGTCATTTACCATTCAAAATGATGAACTTTGTTTTAATGATAATCAGTTTAATTTTACAAATACATCAAATACAAGTGCAGCTTATCAACCAGTAAACCCTATTTCATATAGTTGGAATTTTGGCGATGGTACTTCTAGTATTCTTATGAATCCTACGAAAAGTTATTCATCAGCGGGAACATATAATATAGAATTAACGGCTACAAATATCTTTGGTTCAGATACCCAAACAAAACAAGTAATAGTAATAAGTTCACCTAATCATCCAGTAACTACTAAAGCTACATTAACTTCTTCACCTGGCACAGTAACTAGAGAGATAACACTTGTAAATAGTTCTTATTTTGATAGTTGGGATTGGAGTATAACTGGCGGTGCTTCTGGTTTGTATCCAAATCAAGATGTTGTATCTTTTAATTTTACTGCAGCGGCAACTTATGAAATTATTGTTACAGGTTATAAAGACGGATGTAGCGAAGCTAGATCAATTACTTTTGTAATACCTTCTAGTGAGGTTACCGGCGGTAATGGCGGCGGGGTAGAAAGTGAAAGCTTAGGCGATGCAATTTCTAAAATTTATGTAAACCGTAAAAAGAATAGCGTACCAACAAACTTCGTAAAATCTAATAAAAACCTGTATAACAAAGCAGCTTTAAAAAGAGCGCAACCCTATCTTGGTAAAAGTGCAGATTTAACAATGTTAGACATGTTTCCTACAGAGTTAATAGCAGGCGATGTGGCAAACGTAACCTCTCCTACTGATATTTTAGACTATACAG
>NZ_MSCM01000001.1:1751981-1755244 GCF_002954665.1 Polaribacter glomeratus
GACTTATTAAAAATTGATTAACAAATGTTTATTTTAGACAAAAACATGTTTTTTTATTTACAAATTAGCTTTTTTAAGTTATTTAATTATTTTTTTTGTTGTAAAATAGTTTTTTAGTATCAAAAAAACAGTATTTTTTCATTCGTTTTTAAAAAACCATTTAATTTAAAATTTATAAATCCCCAGTATTTTAAAGCATTTATAGAGACTTGACATGTATAAAATTTGTTTCGTCGGAATATAATTGCATTTTATCGAAATAAAAATGACAACTGTAAAAAGTGAAATATTTTTGTTCTAAGTTCAGGATATAAATTAACGATTAAATAATAAATAAAATGCGTACTAACTCCCTAATAGTATTGACTTTTTTGTTGATGCTAACAAATTCTATTTTCGGCCAAGCTACATTAGCATCGGCTCAAGGTTTCGATTTTTTTGTTGAAAATAATTCAGCATTAAAAACCAACGGGACATCTGCATGTAACCCGCCAGTAAACTCAACCCCTGGAACTCAAACTGTGCCAGTAAACTCTTCAAGATCTAACATTGGCATTATAAGTGTTTCTGATGTTGATGGAGATTTATCAAGAGTAAGAGTTACTGTATCTAATGGTACCTTAAGTGTTATTGTTAGAATTAGTGGTATGATTGGTGGACCTCCAACAATAATAACAAATGGTCCTGGAGACATTACATTTGTTGGATCCGAAAGAACAATAAATAATAATTTAAGAACATTATCCTACACGCCTAATACTAATTTTACTGGTTTAGATGTGTTAACAGTAACGTCTTCTGATCGTTGCAATTCTTCATTGACAATTGTAGATACCTATAATATTATAGTTGGCTCAATTTGTACTACAGCTTCAAATACAACTTCAACTGCTACAATTACAGAAGGTGAAACTAAAACATTAACAGGAAGTCCAACAGGAGGAACTTGGTCTATCGTTTCTGGTGGTGGTTTAATCAACAATAATATTTATACCCCAAGTGATATCAGCACAAATACAGCCGTAACAATTAAATATACAATTGCTGCAAATGGTTCTTGCGCTGCTACCTTTGACGATGTTACTTTTACAGTAACTGCAATAATTGATCCTTGCGACGCTATCGCTTCTGGTAATTTAGATACAGATAAAGACGGTATATCAGACATATGTGATTTAGATGATGACAATGATGGTATTCTAGATATTAATGAAGGCTGTTTTAATAAAACAAATGTCGTTTCTAATTTCAATATCAACAGAAGTGCTCACACAGCATCTTTAGCTACAGCATCAAATGGTTTTGGTTTAGATATTACGAGACTAGACAATAGTTTTAATATTACGGTTAACGGAACACCTTTATTCTCTGGTGAAATTGAATTAGCAAGTGCTTTTACAACACTTCCGCAAGCAATTGTTTTTTCTGATGGAGCTAGACATGGCGCAAATGGAATACCTCAAATATGGTCAATCGGAACTGCAAATACAGCAACTCCTCTAATTAGAATGTTAGTAAATGCTAATGGAGAAGTTCAATTTTTTGGTTCAAAAACAAATAATGGAGCTTTAATACCTATGGTTTTAGCAAACGGAATTACTGTAAACCCAATTACATGGAGCGCATCTAATACTATTGTAATAAATCAAGTATTAAATGGACCAACCTTTGCTGTTGGAACTATTTACGGATACAATACAAATTGTACCCTTGATACAGATAATGATGGTATCCCTAATTCTTTAGACACAGATTCAGATAATGATGGTTGTCCAGATGCTTCAGAAGGTTTTAGAAACTTAGCAACAACTGCAATTTTAGTAGGTGGTAGCAATGGAGGTAGCTCTGCAAACTTAGGAACTTCTATAAACAGTAAGGGTATACCAACGGCTGCTGCTGCAAGTTTAATTTCAGGTCAACCTACTACAATAGCTGTAACTACTGCAGAAAAAATTACAACGGCACCCTCAACTATTACTGCTACAGTTGGTGATAACATTAGTGTTCCCGTAAGTGCTTCGGCAATCAAAACAACAACATTTAATGCTGGCGTGCCAGATTACACAAATAACGGAACAATTTCAACGAATACCTTAACCTATAAATGGTATAAGAACACAGATCTTAACACTGTTTTATCTACAACTAATATTTTAAACATAAATAGTGCAGCTATAACGAATGCTGGTGATTATACTGTTATAATATCTAGTGCTAATAACACATGTTCTGTTCAAGAAACAGTAACTTTAAAAATAAATAGAAATCCTATTGCTGTCGATGATAACTATACAACGAATGCAAACACTCCAATACTATTAGTTCCTTTAACTGGTGATAGTGATCCTGATGGGAACACTTTAACGATTACAAGTATCAACGGAACGCCGTTAACACCAGGAACTGCACAAACTATTTTAGTTGATAACGGAACAGTAACAATTACAATTGCTGGTTTAATTACCTTTACTCCTAACTCAAACTATAATGGAACAATAACATTCCTTTATACAATTTCTGACGGAAATGGAGGAACTGCAACAGCAAATCAAATAATAGTTGTAAACTCTGCTGCCAATTCTTTAGGTAGTATTGGAGACTTAGTTTGGTATGATACTGATGGAGACGGGATTAAAGACACAAATGAAAATGGATTAGGAGGAGCAACAGTAACTCTAGACCCAGGAACTCCAGCAAACACAGCAGATGATGTAACAACAACTACAGATGTAAACGGTAATTATTTATTTGCTAATTTGCCTGTAGGAACTTATACAATAACAGTAGATATTAGTACAATAACATCTGGTTTACCTGCAGGAGTTACCATAGCTGATTTAATACCAATATTTGATGGCGATGGAGCAGGTACCGCAAATACAAGCACACTTTCGCTACCAACAGGGGTAAACAATTTATCGCAAGATTTTGCATACAGTAATACTTCTGGAAATACTGGAGGTGGAAATGATGGAGGAGTTGAATCTGAATCATTAGGAGATGCAATTTCTAAAATTTATGTAGGACGTAAAAAGAACTCTCTACCAACAGAATTTGTGAAGTCTACTGAAAACTTGTACAGCAAAGCGAAGATGAAATCTGAACAGCCTTACCAAGGTAAAGGACAAACGATGTTAGACATGTTTCCAACCCAATTAGTTGCAGGTAATATTGCAAACGTAACTTCGCCAACCGATATCTTAGATTACACAGTAGCAGATGAAGTATTGTCTGTAGATTTCTCTGTAAATGGGAAAACAAAA
>NZ_MSCM01000001.1:1756377-1759860 GCF_002954665.1 Polaribacter glomeratus
AACACTACTAAAATTTCTGCGGATGATTTAACAACCATCACTTTTACATTCTTACCAGTAGAAGCAAATACTAAAAAATTAGATTTAAAAATCTCTGATGTAAAGTTTACCAAGTCTGCAGTAGAAAACCAAACTGTTGGTAAAATTGAACAGTTTCAAAATAAATTTATGGCATACCCAAATCCTTCTAAAGGAAATGTAAACGTGCTTTTATTTAGTAAAGTAGACGCAAAAGCAACCGTTTCTTTATTTGATGTTACAGGTAAAGAAATCTACAATGCTCCTGTTCAATTAACAACCGGTAAAAATGAAATCGATTTTAACGTAAAAGTAAAACCTGGTATCTTATTCTTAAAAGTGAATAGCAAACAAACAAATTACGGAACCTCTAAAATATTCTTTAGATAAAACTGCTAATTTATTAATACCAAAAAGAGGAACTGTTTTAAGTTCCTCTTTTTTATATGTAAAATAGCTTTTTATATAATAACGTATAAAATAAACAGAAAAATGAGTTTCTACAAATTATAAAACAATATTGATATTTAACTTTTAGATTTAAAGAACAATAATTAAAAGTCTACTGCTAAACTTATTTATCATTGCACAAAAGCATTAATAAAAAACTAATATTTAAAGAAATAAAATAACGAAAAAGTGTTTTAATTTAGAGTTAAATCTGCAAGAAAAATAGGTCTAAAGTATTATACAAAAACATCCTGTAGTCTTAAACACAGCAAAAGTATCTTTTAAAATATATAGAATGAACCATATTTTGCACTCTAAATTTAAACCTTATTTTTAACGCCACCCAACGAAGGAAAGCAACTATTAAACGAATTTTTAGGAAATTAATGAGGCTTAATAATCAACTTTGCCTACATAAACTTGAAGCAGACGTTTCTATAATTAGGTAGAATAATCTTTATAAAAAGAATTAAAATTTAATTAAATAACTGATATTCAGTAAATTACCTCCAAAAGTTTTTTATTATATTTACAGGCCAAAAAACCCTAATTAAAAAATGAATTACATTAACAAAAAAACCCTAATTACACTAATTTTTTTAGTTTCACTTGTACAACTTAGTCATGGAAACATTTTCTCAAAGAACTTCGAAAGTGACCATTTAATTTCAACAAGTAAAACTTTATCCACAGGTAATTTTTACGATAATTATCAAACAAACTGGAAAAACGTAAAAAAATATAAAACAGGTTATTTCTGGAACAGAGCAAAGCCAACAACAATCAAAACTGCTGCTTCTGCTACTTCTAACTCTTTAGACGACAAACAGAGTTATATATCAGCTAATGGATATAGCCCAAAAACAAAAAATAAAGTTTCTTTTAGTGGTGATAGCAATAAATCATTTACAAACAGTTCGTCTGCTTGTTCACCTGAAACACCTCTAGAAATAACAGAAGGTAGTGGCTGGGGTATCTCAAGATCTACATTAAATAATAGTGGTGTACCATCATTCTGTTTAAACATTTCTAAAAATGCACCAAGTCCAAATGAGGTTTTCAATACCACTTTAGATCCTAATTCGGATATTAGTTTTAATAACAGTAATTACACAAAAGCTCAAATAAGAGAACTTGTACAGCGGACAGTTGCAGTAATTACGCATCCAAATTATGCACCTAGCAATCTTCCTACAGGTCTTATGTCTAATTTTTATAGATCTATTCAATCTACTGTATGGCACTGGACAAATAACACCAATATTAATAATAATTATTCTTGGACTGCAAGTAATGGAAATACCTATGATGCAGATGATTTAAAAGGATGGGTTTCTAATGGTACTTTAATTGCAACAGATGTATTTTGGTTAGTGCCTAATAACAGCAACACTCAACCAGAAATTTTATTGAATCAAACTTCTCGTCCAGCAACGATAGTAACGAATGTAACAATTTGTTCAAACAGCACTTATAAATGGTCAGTTAATGGTGTCACTTACAATGGTTCTGCCGGAAACAAATCAGTAACCGTACAAGGAAATACTACTGTAAACTCGCAAGGCGTTACTTGTGCCGCTAACAAAACACTAAACTTAACCGTAACACCACAGGTAACTGCTGTAAATTCAACAACAACTACTGCAATTGCCGAAAATCATACCAAAACTTTAGTAGGAAGCCCTTCTGGCGGAACTTGGTCTGTGGTTTCTGGTGGTGGTACTATTTCAGGAACAACTTATACACCTGCTGATATTAGTATAAATACTAATGTTACAGTTAAATATACAATTCCTGCTAATGGAGGTTGTTCTGCTACAACTTCAAGTGTTACTTTTACAGTAACCCCTATGGTGGACCCTTGTGATGCTGTCGCTTCGGGTAATTTAGATACAGATAAAGATGGTGTTTCTGATATTTGTGATTTAGACGATGATAATGATGGTATTTTAGATACTGATGAGTCATGTTCACCCAGATACGCATCATTTGAAAGCGATATTAATGATGTTAATAATAAACATAATGCAGAAGGCGCTGCTGACGGTAATTATGCAGAAATTTACAATAACAATCAACAATTAATTTTAGATCTTGGTCAAGTTTTCCCATCAGGAACACAATACCAAATTACATGGCGTAAGAAAAGTAATGCAAGTGGAACTGCTGTAATTGATTTATCTGAATCTACTTCTCCAAATTCAGGTTTTATTAATCATCCAACATCTCCACAAACTTCAACTTCAGGCAGTTTTATAACTACTACGGTAACTGCAAATGTTAACTTTAGATATATTGCATTTAATAAAGGAAACTCTAGCACAACTGATTATGATTTAGATGCAGTAGGAATAATTTGTTTACCATCAGATACTGATAAAGACGGTATTATAGATAGTTTAGATACAGATTCAGATAATGATGGCTGTCCAGATGCTTTTGAAGGCGCTGCTAATTTAACTACAACTGCAACTCTAAACGGTGGTAGTAATGGTGGTAGTTCAGCTAATTTAGGCACAACTGTAAATTCAAATGGTATTCCTACAGCGGCTGCAACAAGTACTATAACTGGTCAAAATACTACTAATGCTGTAAAAACCGCAGAGCAAATAACTGTGGTTACTGCACCTGCAAATACAGGTGCCGTAACTGGTACTAATGCAACTTTAACTGTTTCTGCTACTGCATCAAAAACAACAACCTACAGTTCAGGAACTCCTAATTACAATAGTGGATCAAGTTCTACAAATACACTTACATATAAATGGTACAAAAACTCCGCACCTAATACTATATTAGCTACAACTAGTTCATTAACATTAAACAATGTAACTGCTGCTAATGCTGGTGATTATACTGTAAAAATAATTGGAACAAATAATAAATGTGGGGTTACTCGCACTGCAACTTTAACAATCTGCCCTGCTATTACAAATTCTACAACAACCACTTCTATTACCGAAGATCAAACGAAAACTTTAGCAGGAAGCCCAACAGGCGGAACTTTTAGTATCG
>NZ_MSCM01000001.1:1762577-1862074 GCF_002954665.1 Polaribacter glomeratus
AGCACTACTAAAATTTCTGCGGATGATTTAACAACCATCACTTTTACATTCTTACCAGTAGAAGCAAATACTAAAAAATTAGATTTAAAAATCTCTGATGTAAAGTTCACCAAAACTGCTGTAGAAAACCAAACTGTTGGTAAAATTGAACAGCTTCAAAATAAATTTATGGCATACCCAAATCCTTCTAAAGGAAATGTAAACGTGCTTTTATTTAGTAAAGTAGATGCAAAAGCAACCGTTTCTTTATATGATGTTACTGGTAAAGAAATCTACAATGCTCCTGTTCAATTAACAACCGGTAAAAATGAAATCGATTTTAACGTAAAAGTAAAACCTGGTATCTTATTCTTAAAAGTGAACAGCAAACAAACAAATTACGGAACCTCTAAAATATTCTTTAGATAAAAATTGCTAATTTATTAATACAAAAAAGAGGAACTGTTTTAAGTTCCTCTTTTTTTTTGCTATAAAAATATTTTATTCTTTATGATTAAAAATAAACATTCGTATTTTTACTACTTATAATTCTACAAATGCAAAAAGACTTAAGTAACTATAGAAAATCTTACGAGAAACAAGAACTTTTAGAAAGTAACTGTCCAGAAAATCCCTTACAATTATTTCAAACATGGTTTTTAAATGCTGATAGTTCTAATTTATTGGATGAAAGTAATGCTATGACTGTTTCATCAATTGGCTTAGATGGGTTTCCAAAAAGCAGAGTTGTTTTATTAAAAAAATATACTTGGGAAGGTTTTATTTTTTATACTAATTATGATTCAGAAAAAGGAAAAGCAATTGCAAAAAACGGTAATGTTTGTTTGTCTTTTTTTTGGCCAAGTTTAGAACAACAGATTATCATAAAAGGAAAAGCAGAAATTCTAGCAGAAAATTTATCTGATGGTTATTTCGATTCAAGACCAGACGGAAGTAAATTAGGTGCTTGGGCATCTAACCAAAGTACGGTAGTTTCATCAAGAAAAGAATTGGATGAAAACTTAGTATCCTTTGAAAAAAAATTTGAAGGAAAAGAAATTACAAGACCAAAAAATTGGGGAGGTTATTTAGTAAAACCTATTTCTATAGAATTTTGGCAAGGAAGACCAAATAGAATGCACGATCGAATAAGATATAATTTAGAGAAAGATTTTTCTTGGAAAATAGAACGTTTATCACCTTAATTTTTATATTTACAAACTTATACTAAAATTGAATGAAAACACTTTATATAGTTAGACACGCAAAATCTTCATGGGAGTATGAAGGAATTGAAGATATTGATAGGCCTTTAAAAAAACGCGGAATTAAAGACGCACATTTAATGTCTAAAGTACTGTCAAAACTAGTTTCTAGACCCGATGTTTTTATGTCTAGTAGCGCAAATAGAGCTTTACATACTGCTGTTATTTTTTGTGAAAATTTCGAATATCCACTTTCTAACCTAAAAATTAGACGTCAATTATATAGCTTTAGTGATGGTTATTTAGTTAAAACTGTTAAAGCATTGGATGATGGTTTTAGCTCTGCAATTATTTTTAGCCATGATCATGGTATCAATACTTTTGTAAATAAATTTGGAAGTAAACCTTTAGCTCATGTGCCAACTTGCGGTGTTGTAGGTATACAATTTGAAGAAAAACATTGGAAAAACATCAAAAAAGGTAAAACTATTTTAACTGAATTTCCGAAAAATCATAAATAAAAAAGTTTGTTAGAAATAAAAAAATACGGAGCAATCGATATTGGGTCAAATGCAATTAGACTATTGGTTTCTAATATTATTGTTAGCGAAGGAAAAGAACCACAATTTAAAAAATCTGCATTAGTACGTGTGCCAATTCGTTTAGGTGCAGATGCATTTGTTAGTGGAATAATTAGTGAACAAAACACTATAAGAATGATTGATGCAATGGAAGCATTTAAATTGTTAATGAAAGTTCATAATGTAGAACGCTACAAAGCATGTGCTACTTCTGCCATGAGAGAAGCAAAAAACGGTGCAGAAATAGCAGAAAAAATTTTTAAAGAAACAGGTGTTCAAATTGATATTATTGGCGGTAAAGAAGAAGCAGCAATCATTTCATCAACAGATTTAAATCAATTAATAGAAGGTAATAATTCTTATTTATATGTAGATGTTGGCGGTGGTAGTACCGAATTTACTATTTTTTCTGAAGGCAAAATACTTATCTCTAAGTCTTTTAAAATGGGAACTGTTCGTTTGTTAAGCAATAAAAAAACAGTAAATAAAGAAATTTTCTCAAATGTTGAGAAATGGATTAAAAAAAATACCTTAGGTCTTAAAAACCTCTCATTAATAGGTTCTGGTGGTAATATTAACAAACTTTTTAAAATGTCTGGTAGATTAGAAGGAAAACCTATTTCTTTTATATACTTAAATGCACAATATCAATTTCTAAAACAAATGAGCTATCAAGACAGAATATCTGAATTAAGCTTAAATCCAGACCGAGCAGATGTTATTGTACCAGCTACAAAAATATATATATCTGCAATGAAATGGAGTGGCGCAACTAAAATATATGTGCCTAAAATTGGTCTTTCCGACGGAATTATTAAAAGTTTGTATTATAATAAGTTATAATTTATATTTAATTTTATAAATGTTTTTAGTACATTTGGCACGTTGTCAATTAATTAAAAGAAAGGTATTTATTAATGTTTACTAGTATGAAAAAAATTATATTAAGTTTCGCTTTTTTAATGTTTAGCGCTGTTATTTTGGGTCAAGATTTACCAGAAAACCCAGAACCAGGAAAATGTTATGTTCGCTGTAAAACTCCAGATATTTGGAAAAATGAAGCTATCAATGTAGCTGTTGCTCCAGAATACAGAACCATAATTTCACATCCTGCAGAATACAGAACTATTCAAGAAAAAGTCTTAATAAGAGAAGCTGGTGAAGAAATTTTACTGGTTCCCGCTGTTTGGGGTACTCAAGAAGTAACCTATTACGAAAAAGAAGATGGTTCTAAAATAGAAGTTAAAAAAGCAATTTTTAATCAGGGTTTTGAAACGGTAGAAGTAAAAGCTGCATCTGCTAGTTGGGCAATGAGCGAAAAAATGCCAGATTGTGAATCAAGCGATCCTAACGATTGTAGATATTGGTGTTACAAGCCTTTACCAGCAGAATTTAAAACAATGCCCGTAGAGAAATTAGTTAATGACGCGTCTACAGCTAAAATACCAGTTTCAGGAGTAAGAAAAACGTACAAAAGAAAAGTTATGGTAAACAAACCAACTACTACACTTGTGCAAACCGAACCAGAATATGAAACTATTTCAAAAACGGTATTAGTAAAAGATGCTTATTCAGAAGAAACAATAGTACCAGCAGTTTACAGATCTATAACTAAACAAATTTTAGTTAAAAAGGGAGGATTAACTTCTTGGAAAGCTGTTGACTGTAAATTAGTAGATAATAACCCTTTACCAATTAACTGGGATTTTTCTAGCGCTACTCTAAATGACGGTGCAAAAGCAATCATTGATGCAAGATTATTGCCTATTTTAAATGATGGCGTTGCTGTTTTTATTGAATCGCATACAGATATGAGAGGTACAAAAAGCGAGAATCAGGAATTATCAGACAACAGAGCAAAAGCAGTTACAGATTACTTAATTTCTAAAGGAATTAACGCTAGTCAATTGTATGCTAAAGGTTTTGGGGAATCTAGATTATTAAACAAATGTGCTGATGGTGT
Source organism: Polaribacter glomeratus (assembly GCF_002954665.1). Classification (GTDB taxonomy): domain Bacteria; phylum Bacteroidota; class Bacteroidia; order Flavobacteriales; family Flavobacteriaceae; genus Polaribacter; species Polaribacter glomeratus. The sequence continues at coordinate 1,766,306 of NZ_MSCM01000001.1, forward strand.
TGTTTGTTCTGAATCTGAACACTCAGTAAACAGAAGAACAACTTTTAGAGTTGTTAATCAAAAATAAAAATTACCATAAAATATATTTAAAAACGAAGCTAAACAGCTTCGTTTTTTTTTTACAAAACTTAAAAGAAGAAGACAGTGATTTAAATTAATTTTGAATGAAAGTAAAAAGTTAATCAAAACTTAATAAAAGAAAGATACTTTTAAAATTGACAGAAATAACTAGCGATTTAAATTAAAACCTAGTTAGATCAGAAAATAAAAAGATATGTTCTAATTAGCTGCAAGGGTTAAAACCATCATTAATGATTATTTTTACACACTTTATCAAAAAAATAAATAGGTTTAATATAAATTTAAAAATATAAGTGAAACTGATTTATATAAAACATCGCTTTAATTAGAACTACGCCTTTTTACGAATAAAACAAAATTACATTGCTTCGGGTTTATAGTTGATACTAAATTTTTAATAGTCGTCTATTTCAGATTGAAGAAAAGGATAATAATAATCAACGATTACATACCCTTTTTTCTCGGCTAATTTTTTACCCCTATGATTTACAATCATTAAAGTTGGAAACGCATTTACCTTGTACTTTTTTTGAATAGACTTGTTCTCAATCATCTTTATAGGTGATATGATGTCTAATCTTCTTGGTATATCTATTTCTAAGAGAATTAAATTTTTATCTGCTAAATTTTTAAATTTCTCTGTATGAAACAAATTTTTATCTAATATTTTACATGGTCCACACCAATCAGATCCTGTAAAATAGATTAAAATAGGTTTTTTTTGTTTTTTAGATTTTTTTAATGCCTCTTTATAAGTTGGCATCCAATTTAGTTTAATTTCAGATGCTTGAACAGATTTTTGGATATACGCACCTTCATCTTGCGCAAAATAAACTTGAGTTGTAAACAAATAAATAATAAAAGTGTAAACTATTTTCTTCATGATTTAAATTCCTTCTTTAAAATTATCAAAAACAATACCAAAATATAAATAATTAAAGTGTGACTTTTTAAATGTTACTGGGTCTTATTATTGTTGAGTATTCTGAAAATGGGTATTTCTAACAAAAATCAAAAATGAACCGGTGTTTTTAACATCGGTTTTCTTGTATATGAGCTTTTATAATAGCATCGAATTTATGCTGATTTTCTATAAAACTAGTTTCAATTTCTAAGAAAGAAAGCGATTGTATTTTATTTGAAAGTCTGGTATAATCTTTTTCTGTTGTTAAAATCAACTTTTTATCAGCATTGATACTTTTGAACTTTTCTTGAATTACTTCTATTTCTTTAGATGAAAAATGATGATGATCTGCGTATTTTAAATGTGTAAACTTAATATTCTTTTCACTCAAAAAAGCTATCATCGAATTTGGATTTGCAATTCCGGTTATTAACAAAACTTCAAAGTTTTTTAGTTCGTTTAAACTAATTTCTTGACTTCCAGTTATTTTATCCGAATAAGAAATAGTTGTAAAAAAAACTTCTTTGTTAAACTTCTTTAACTTTATTTTAATCTGCTCTTTCTCTTCATTTTTTATATTAAAAGGACATTTTGTAACTACAATTACATCAGTTCTCTTTGCTCCTGAGTTACTTTCTCTTAAATTTCCTGTTGGCAATAAAAAATCATCCGTAAATAAATCATCATATTTGGTTAATAAAATATAAAAACTTCCTTTTACCTTTCTGTGCTGATACGCGTCATCTAACAGAACTATTTCTGATGATTTTTGAGCTAGTAAATTAGCAATACCTTCTACCCTATTTTCATGAACCGCTACATTTATATTTGTGAATTTTTTAAAATATTGTAAAGGCTCATCACCAACATCATTTGCTGTATGTTGATTGTTTACCATCAGGAAACCCTTTGTTTTTCGTTTATACCCTCTGCTTAAAACAGCAACTTTAGTCGCGTCTTTTAGCAATCGTATTAAATATTCTATTTGAGGTGTTTTACCCGTTCCGCCAACACTTAGGTTACCAACAACGATTACTGGAATTTTAAATGAGGTTGATTTAAAAAAATGAACATCAAACAACATATTACGAATTGTGGTTACCAAATCGTATAAAATTGCAAAAGGAAATAATAAAAATCGTATTAATTTCATCTTGGTAAAAATACGACAAAAGATTCTCTTAAAGACACCTAAGAATTTTATGAAGAATATAAAATAGCTCGTCTTTTATCCTAAACAGATAAAAAATAAAATTCAAGAGAGTAAGAATTTTACAGAAAATTGGAGTTCAGATATCGAAACTTCTTTCGTTTAAAAATAGTAACTTTGAAATTATATACATTTTAAAAATGATTATTAAAGACATCACCAATTATATTGAAGAATTAGCACCTTTAAACTATGCAGAAGATTTTGACAATGTTGGTTTATTGGTTGGTCGTTACAACACAAAAATTACTGGTGTTTTAGTAACTTTAGATACCTTAGAGGAAACGGTAGATGAAGCTATTAGCAAAAATTGTAATTTAATTATTAGTTTTCATCCCATAATTTTTAGCGGACTTAAAAAGTTAAACGGCAATTCTTATGTTGAAAGAGTTGTGTTAAAAGCAATTAAAAATGACATTGCTATTTACGCAACCCACACTGCGCTTGACAATTCTAAAAACGGAGTTTCCGCCAAAATGTGTGAAGTTTTAGGTTTAAAGAACACACGTGTTTTAATACCTAAAAAAGGAATTATTAAAAAACTTACTACATATGTGCCAATAATAAATGCAGATGCTTTAAAAACAGCTCTTTTTGCCTCTGGAGCAGGAAATATTGGCAACTATGACCATTGTTCTTTTACGGTTTTAGGTGATGGAACTTTTAAAGGAAATGAAAACTCAAATCCTGTTTTAGGTAAAAAAGGAACACTTCACACAGAAAGAGAAGCAAAAATATCTGTAATTTATGAAAGTAAAAATGAAACAGCTATTTTAAAAGCATTGCAAGAAAATCATCCTTATGAAGAAATTGCCTACGAAATTGTAACCACAGAAAATGTACATCAAGATATTGGGATGGGAATGATTGGCGAATTGCAATCAGAAATGGATGAAAAAGAATTTTTATTGTATTTAAAACACACAATGAAGACAGATTGTGTGCGTCATTCTGCTTTTATCAACAAAAAAATAAAAAAAGTGGCCGTTTTAGGTGGTTCTGGAAGTTTTGCTATTTCAAATGCAAAAAAAGCTGGTGCTGATGCTTATGTAAGTGCTGATTTTAAATATCATGAATTTTTTACAGCCGAAAACACTATACTTTTGGCAGATATTGGCCATTATGAAAGCGAACAGTTTACAAAAAACCTTTTAGTAGATTATCTTACAAAAAAATTTAGTAATTTTGCAGTCATTTTATCAGAAAAAAGTACAAATCCTATATATTATATATAATCATGGCAAAGAAGAAAGAAGTTTCGATTGAAGAAAAATTAAGAGCATTGTATGATTTACAATTAATTGACTCTAGAATTGACGAAATTAGAAACGTTAGAGGAGAATTACCTTTAGAAGTGGAAGATTTAGAAGATGAAGTTGCTGGATTAAACACTAGAATTTCTAATTTATCTAAAGATCTTGCTAATTTAGAAACAGACATCAATAACAAAAAGTTAGCGATTGAAGAATCTAACGGTTTAATGAAAAAATACGACGAACAACAAAAGAAAGTTAGAAATAACAGAGAATTTGATTCATTGTCTAAAGAAATTGAATATCAAGATTTAGAAATTCAATTAGCAGAAAAAAGAATTATAGAATACAAAGCTAAAATTGCTCAGAAAAACGAAGTAATTGACGCTACTAAAGAAAAAATGGCAAAACAAGAAAAACATTTAGGTCATAAAAAATCTGAATTAAATGCTATTTTAAAAGAAACTGAAAAAGAAGAAAAGCTTTTATTAGAAAAATCTATCGAATATTCTGATTCTATAGACGATCATTTACTTTCTGCTTATAACAGAATTAGAACTAAAGTAAAAAATGGTTTAGCTGTTGTTGCCATAGAACGTGGTGCTTCTGGAGGTTCTTATTTTACAATTCCACCTCAAGTACAATTAGAAATTGCAAACAGAAAGAAAATTACTATCGATGAGCATAGTGGTCGTATTTTAGTTGATGCTGCTTTAGCTATTGAAGAAAAAGAGAAAATTGATCAATTATTTGCTTAAAAAATATTTTAATCATAAAAAAAACTCGAAGTTTAAAACTTCGAGTTTTTTTATGTAAAATTTTAACTGATTGCTATAGGCAGTAGTTAAAATAATTCTAGTAAATTAATACGCTAACTTTTTTAGGTAGCTTAATTTCTCTTTCCAAATTGCTAAATCTTCTTTGTGCGCTTCTACTTTGTTTTTAACATTTAAAAACAAAGGATTATTAGCTTTTACATTAGAGAAAAAGCCCATATTATTTTCTAGCTGTTGTATTTCTTTAAAGATCTCATCAATCTTTTTTCTTACAAATATTTCTTCTGAATCTAGTTTTCTACTATCATTATCTTCTGCTAAAGAATCTACAACAGTCGTAAATTTTAACATCGAAACTTCATTTTTATCCAAAGACAAACTTTCTAACATTCTGTCTATTTGTTTGTTAAATTTACCTTCTAAATGACGTACTTCTCTTGGCAATCTACCTAAATCTTTCCAAGAACTAATCGCTTCTAAAACAGACTCTTTAGTTGCGTCTTCTGTTACTTTTAAGTTATCTAAGAATCCTTTTTTAGCATCTACAACTAATTGCTCTTCTTTACTTACGGCATTTTTTTGTTCATGAAATCTATCAAAATAATGATTACATGCTGCTTTAAAACGTTTCCAGATGTCATCAGAAAATTTACGAGGCACATGACCAATTTTTTTCCAATCAGATTGTACTTTTTTCATGGCATTTGTAGCCGTTTCCCAATCTTCGGTATCTTTCATAGATTCTGCATATTCAATTAATGCAATTTTCTGTTCAAGATTTTCTTGCTGTCCGTTTTTTTCTTGCTTATAAAAAACATTTTTAGCTGCGTTAAATTTTTTGGTAGCATTTTTAAATTTTTGCCAAACCTCTTCGCTTTTAGAATAAGGTAATTTACCAGCGCTAAAATATTCTTTTCTTAGTTTTTCAATTTCATTAATACTTTTCTGCCAATCGCTATGAGATTTATTTTTAGAAGGATCGTATGCATCAATTGCATTGATAACAATCATTTTTTTCTCTATAATTTCATCGTATTTAGAGCGCATTTCTTTGTAATAATCATGTCTTTTGTCATGAATATTTTTAGTTGCCGCACTAAATTTTTGCCACACTTCTTCGCGCATTTCTTTCGCCACTGGTCCTACATCTTCTTTCCATTTTTTGTGTAAATCTTGTAGTTCTTTAAAAGCATGATTAATATCTGCCTCTTCGGATAAAGCTTCTGCTTGTTCTATAATTTTGATTTTTTTCTCTAAATTATGTTTAAAATCTAAATCTCTAAAATCATTGCTTAAATGTAATAAATCGTAAAAGCGCTCTACATGATGATGATAGGTTTTCCAAGTATCATTATAATGAGATTTTGGCACCGAACCAATTGTACGCCAGGTATCTTGAATTTCTTTAAAATTTTTATACATTGTAGAAGTATCAGCTTCTTCAATTAAATTTTTAAGATTTTCGATAACTTGTTCACGCTTTACAAAGTTTTCATTTAAATTATTTTCAAGGTTTTTATAAAAACCATCTCTTTTCTTTTTATAGTCTGATAATAAATTATTGTAGTCGGATTTTATAGGACTTGAAAACTGAAAATCGATAGAATTACCTCCTTCTTCCAAAAAAGCCGCTTTTTTCTCGGCTAACATTGCTCCGAATTTTTGATTAAAAGCACTTTTAACACCTTCAACTTGCGATTTTATTTTTTGAACAGGGTTCTCTTCCAACGTCTTTTTTAAATTTGAAACCAATTCTTCTAATGAAAAAGTATCATAATCTACAGCAGGAGAGTCGTCTTCTTTAGACTCGTCATTTTCCGCATCTTCCGCAACAGACTTTTCAATTTCATCTACAGCCTCATTGGTTTCATCAACTTTAACGGGCTTTGCTTCTTCTGGTTTCTGTTCTGGTTTAGAAGTCGTATCAACTACAATTTCTTCTGCTTTTAATTCGTCTTTTTCAACGTTTTTTTCATTCTCATCTAACATATCTACAATGTTTAAGGTCGTTTATAAAATACTATTTACTTAAAGCATAAAGATACAGACAACTTATAAAAGCTACAAGTTAAGTTTACAAGTATAATTTATGCGCAATTAATCATTCCAAATTCTCCAAGATTCTTCTGCTTGTAATTGTAGCATTTCAAATCCGTTTTTAATAATTGCTCCTTTTTCTTTTCCTTTGGATAAAAAAGTAGAAACTTCTGGATTGTAGATTAAATCATATAATAAATGGGTATCTGTTATAAATTGATACGGAATATCTGGGCATTTTTCTGTGTCTGGAAAAGTTCCCAAAGGTGTACAATTAATAATTACAGTATATTTTAGGAGCGTTTCTTGTGTTAAACTATCATAAGAAATTTCGTTTTTCCCTTCGGGATTTCTAGACACAAACTTAAACTTAATATTGTTTTTATTTAAAGCATGCGCTATTGCCTTTGATGCGCCACCAGTTCCTAAAATTAAAGCTTTTTTATGATGACTTTGTAACAATGGTTTTATCGAGTTTTCAAAACCAACAACATCAGAATTATATCCTTTTAAATTACCTCTTTTAGTAAACTTTATAGTATTTACTGCACCTATAGTTTTTGCAGTTTCATCTAATTTATCTAAAAACGGAATTATCGCTTCTTTATAAGGAATGGTTACATTAATGCCTTTTAAGTTATTTTCTTTACCAATAACTAAAGGAAAATCTTTTATTTGCTGAATATCAAAATTCACGTATTTATGTCTTTTAAGATTTAGTTTTTCGAACTTTTCTGTAAAATATCCTCTAGAAAATGAATACGAAATGTTTTTTCCTAATAAACCAAAAGTCTTAATTTCTCCTTCTTTCATAATAATCTATTGCTAATATTAAACCGATACCAAAAAAAATAAAAAAAACAGCTAAAAAAGTTTCTAAGCTAAATACTTCGGGTATAAATCTTTCGTAATTTTCAATTATCTTATTTCCTTCTTGATCAAATAAATATTGACCATCACTAACCGTATAAATTTTATTTTTCCAAGGCCAAACAATCCCTAAAGAACCCGTTATAAAACCAATAATAATGGCATTTACAATTTTGTTCCAACGTTTTAAAACATACCCTAATACATGCGATATAGATACTAAACCAAAAGCAGAACCCGCCGTAAAGACCCCAATAATTTTTAAATATCTTATTTTAATAGGATCGGATAAAACATCGAAATTACCTGAAATTAAATTTGTAAAAACATTTAATAAAACGTTTACAGAATCTACTAAAAGCAACACATAATTACCCAATAAAATTAGGATAAAAGAACCAGAAAGACCAGGAAGCGTCATACCAGAAACCCCAATTATACCACAAACAAATACAAACCAAAGGTTATCGTTTTCTTTTGCGGGTGTTAAAAAGCTAATTCCTAAACCAAGTGTTACTCCAAAAATTAGGAATATAAAATTTCTTCCGGTCCACTTTCCAAAATCTTTTCCTATATAATAAATAGAGCCTACAATCATTCCAAAAAACCAACTCCAAACATAGAGTTCATAGTATTTTAAAAAGTAGTCTAAAATTAAAGAAATACTAAAATAGCTAAAAATGCTACCCGTCATTATAAGGGTTACAAATTGGGCGTTTGTGTATTTAAAAAAACTTTTAAACCTACCATTTAAAAGAAATTTTAAAGCATTTAAATTAATTTTTCTAAATGAGTATATTAACTCTTCATAAAAACCGAATACAAAAGAAACTGTTCCACCAGAAACTCCGGGCACTTTATTTGCTACTCCCATTACTAATCCTTTTAAAAAAAGGGTTATTTTTTCTTTAAAAGTTCTCTCTTTTTGCATTTATTGTTTCTTAACTGCTAATTTTTCCATTAATAAAATTAATAAAAAACCAACAATTGCCAAAACAATTGCTAAGATAATTTGCGCATCTCCATCAAAAGAAAAAGGAGAAATACTTTGTTCATTTAATGCCTCTTCAATTCCTTTAGAATTTGTACGCCATGTTAAAACTTCTTTCCAAGGCCAAATTTTATTTAATGAACCAATAATAAAACCGGTTAAGGCAGCCAACGTGTAATTTTTATAATTTGCAAACAACCATTTTAAAACTTTTGAAAAACTTAATAAACCAACAATAGCACCTAAACCAACAGTGGCAACAGTTTTTAAATCTCTATCATTTACAGCCGCTAAAATTGGCTGGTATGCACCTAATAACACTAAAATAAATGCACCAGAAATTCCGGGTAAAATCATAGCACAAATTGCAATTGCACCCGCAAAAAACATAAAAAGTAAAGAAGAATTTTCTGTTACTAACGGATTTAGTGTTGTTATATAATAGGCTAAAAAAGCTCCTATAACTAAAGCTATAATAGCAATACCATTCCATTTTGTTATTTGTTTAGCAATATAAATAATACTAGCTACAACCAAACCAAAAAAGAAAGACCATAATAAAATAGGTTCGTTTTCTAGTAAATATTTTATCGCTTTAGCTAGAGAAATAATACTTATAAAAATACCTGTAAAAAGTGATAATAGAAAATTACCATTTACTTGGTTCCAAGCAGCCTTAAAACCCTCTTTTTTTAGGGTTTTAAACAAACCTAGATTAACATTACTTATAGAACCTAATAATTCTTCATAAATACCAGAAATAAATGCAATAGTTCCTCCAGAAACGCCGGGTACTACATCTGCAGCTCCCATGGCAATTCCTTTTAAACCAATAACAATATAGTCTTTAATAGTTCTACTCATTTTAAGTTTTATTTTTTTTGAAAAACGAAGATAGTAGAAATTTAAGAAACAATAAGTAAAGCAATTTAATTTTGATTTGCTTCTGAGACTTGAAATACAAATTCGTTTGATTTGGATAAAATTAGTGTCACAAAAAAAATTAGGCATAAAAAAACCTGAAATTCAAATTCAGGTTTTCTATTTTATTTTTTTTAAACAAATTACTCCATAGCCTTTTTATAGTTTGCAATTAATTTCTGTACTTTTTTATTTTCAAAAACGGAAGGGTACAATTCTTTTAAAACAATGTGGTAATCATAATCTATTTTCATACCAGCAATTAAATGATGAAGGCCGTATTTTTCTTTGTTTAAAACAAAAAACAACCCTGTTAATCGATACTCTATTTCTGCTAGCTTCTTATACGTTTTTTGTGCTTTCAATAATACTGTAATTGCATCTTCAAACTCTCCTAAAAAACACAAAACATCTGTTAAACCAATATATATTTCTAAAGAATCGTCATTTAGTTCTAGACAATTTTCAAAACCAATAACTGCTTCTTCAAAAAAGTTAAGTTTTAGTTTAATTTGAGAATATTTTCTCCAATACGATGCATTATCTTCATCGATCTTTAAGGCTTTAGAAATATAATACGCTGCTTTTTGATAGTTCTGGTCATTGTAGTATAAATCGGTAAGTAAAATCCAACCTCTATCCAATAATGGATCTTCGTGAACTGCTTTTTTATAGTAAGAAATTGCTGCATCAAATTTGTGTATTCTTTCATAGCACTCGCCAATTCTAACATACGCAAATGCAGTTGGATCATCTAACTCTAGCGTAATTAAATAATTATCTATCGCTTCTTGATATTGCTCTAGTTCTTCTAAGGTTTTTGCTTTTTCTAAATATCCGCCGATAAAGAACTCATCAATTAAAACAGCATAATCAAAAGATTTTAAAGCTTCTTCATACCTTTTTAGTATAAAATACTGTCTACCTAGTTGATGCCAAGCGACTTCACAATATGGATTTTTGTTAATATAATTATCAAGATAAACAATAGCTTGTTCATGCATTTGTTCCATATCAAAACAATATACTATATTATAAAGTGCAGAATAATCCTCAAAATCTTCTTCTATACATTTTATAAAACTTAGGCGTGCCTTGTCAAAATTATCTAAATACAGATATTCCATACCGATTAAAGACCACACGTCTAATTTATCGTCTGTAAGCGTTAGTGCTTTTTCTAGATTAACGATCGCTTCTTTATGATTTCCTGTTTTTGAATTAATAGTTGCTTTTTGTATAAAAATCTCATCATTACTGGGTTCTATTTGCTCTAATTTTTTCAACAAAATAGACGCCTTAACCAATTCACCTTCAAATACATAAATCTCTACTTGCAATAATTTTAAATCTACAGATTGTGGGTGTTGTTCCAGACCAAGTTTCACGGCTTTTTTTGCAAGTGCATGTTTACCTGCATCCAGATAATGGATAATAATCTCCTCAAACTCAACTAAATCAAAAAAAAAGATATTGTTGGTTTTTAGCATGGATTCAAACTTCGTTAAAGACATAACTTAGGTGCTTTGAATTATAAATTAAAGGTACTACAACTGTTACTGCACTTTTAGAGGACTACTTTTTGTTTTCAACAATTTAATTAACAACAAATAATTAGAAAATAATTTAGTTAAATGCTATTAAAATTAAGAAAAAAAATAGTTGACATACGTGTAAATCTAAATGAAAATTTTATGTGAAGCATGTAATTTTTATAATTAGTGTCTTCTTTTATTTTGCTCATACGTTTATTTACCCTAATTTTGATTTTCAATAACTATCAACTAAAATTTGATAGCACTCTAATGAGCAAAAAAACCTTACTTAACTCAAAAGATATTGAAATTATTCTTCACAGATTAGCTTGTGAGCTAATTGAAAATCATAATGACTTTTCTAATACTGTTTTAATTGGTTTACAACCAAGAGGAACTTATTTAGCAAACAGATTAACCGCCTTATTAAGAAACGAATACGGCATTAACAATCTAAAACTAGGCCTGCTAGATATTACCTTTTACAGAGATGATTTTAGAAGAAGAGACTCGCCTTTAGCTGCAACATCAACAGAAATTGATTTTTTAATTGAAGATAAAAAAGTGGTTATTATTGATGATGTTTTATTTTCTGGCAGAAGCATAAGAGCTGCATTAACTGCAATACAATCTTTTGGGCGACCAGAAAGTATAGAATTATTAGTTTTAATTGATAGGCGTTTTAGCAGACATTTACCGATTCAGCCAAATTATAAAGGCAGGCAAGTTGATGCCATAAATGAAGAAAAAGTTTTAGTTTCTTGGAAAGAAACACATAAAAAAGATGCAGTTTATATAGAACTCAAATAATTATGGATCAATTAAGCGTAGAACATTTATTAGGCATAAAATATCTAAAAGCAACAGATATTGATCTTATTTTTAAAACTGCAGATCATTTTAAAGAAGTTATTAATAGACCTATAAAAAAGGTTCCTTCTCTTAGAGATATTACAATTGCCAATTTATTTTTTGAAAATAGCACAAGAACAAAACTTTCTTTTGAACTTGCAGAAAAAAGACTTTCTGCGGATGTTATTAATTTTTCGGCAAGTCAATCATCCGTAAAAAAAGGAGAAACTTTAATAGACACTGTAAACAATATTCTAGCTATGAAAGTAGATATTGTTGTTATGAGACACGGTAATGTTGGCGCAGGTGTTTTTTTATCTAAACATGTAAACGCGAAGATTATAAATGCTGGTGATGGAACGCACGAACATCCAACGCAAGCGTTGTTAGACTCTTATTCTATAAGAGAAAAACTAGGATCTGTAAAAGGAAAAAAAATACTTATTGTAGGCGATATTTTGCATTCAAGGGTTGCTTTATCTAATATTTTTGCGCTGCAATTGCAAGGTGCAGAAGTTAAAGTTTGCGGACCAACTACTTTAATACCAAAATATATTACAAGTTTAGGTGTTCAAGTTGAAACAAATCTTAAAAAAGCGTTAGAATGGTGTGATGTTGCCAATGTTTTAAGAGTGCAGCATGAAAGAATGGATATTAAATATTTTCCATCAACAAGAGAATACACGCAGCTTTTTGGTATCAACAAAGAAATCTTAGACAATCTTGGCAAGAAAATTGTAATTATGCATCCAGGTCCTATAAACAGAGGTGTAGAAATTACAAGTGAAGTGGCAGATTCTAACCAGTCTATTATTTTAAATCAAGTAGAAAATGGTGTTGCAGTAAGAATGGCTGTTATTTATTTATTAGCACAGCAAATTAAAAGATAAATTAATGTTCATAGAAAAAAAAGAAAATTACACACTTGTATCATCTAATGAAGATTCGTTTTCAGACTTTTTTACTGCTTTTTCAAAAATGAAAGAAGCGTATAAAAGTGAACATTTAGTATTAGACATTTCTAAGAATATTAACATCACAAAAGAAGAATTTTTGTTATTTTTGAGTGATGGTAAAAAAAAGCATGACAAATCGTTTGTAATTGTGTATAATATTGCAAATATTGATGATTTACCTCAAAATTTTAACATTGTTCCTACTCTAATCGAAGCAGAAGATATTTTAGAAATGGAAGCTATTGAAAGAGAATTAGGATTTTAAAAAACCCCTAGAATGATAAAAAAATTACTTTTTATTTTGTTTTTAACAGTATCCACAATTGGATTTTCGCAAGAAAAATCAATTGAGAAATTATCTACCGCTCCAAATCCGTTTACGAATAATACAGAAATAACCTTTAATTCCTCCAGCAATACATACGTTATATTTACTGTAATAAACGTTTTGGGTAAAACCGTTTACAAAGAAAAAGTAAAGGCAACTATTGGCCATAATTCATTTTCTTTTGAAAAAGGAAACTTACTTTCTGGTATTTATATTTATAGTGTTCAAGACGTAGAAAATATAATTTCTAAACGTTTTGTAATTAAATGAGTTTAAATTTAACTATTTTAGGTTGTCATTCAGCAACTCCACGTATCAATGCTTTTCCTACATCTCAATATTTAGAGATAAATAATCGTCATTTTTTAATTGATTGCGGCGAAGGTACGCAGCGTCAAATGCGAAAATATAAAGTAGGATTTTCTAAAATTGATCATATATTTATTTCTCACTTACATGGCGATCATTTTTATGGTTTAGTAGGTCTATTAGCTACTTACGGCATTTTAAGCAGAGAAAAAGAGTTGCATGTTTATGGCCCAAAAGGTATAAAAAAAGTAACACTGTTGCAATTGAAGATTTCTCAATCGCATGCTCAATATCCAATTATATTTCACGAATTAACATCCAAAGAAAGTGAACTTATTTTTGAAGATGACAAAGTCTCTGTGCGAACAATACCTTTAAACCACAGAGTGTACACCAATGGATACTTGTTTACAGAAAAAGAAAAACCTAGAAAGTTAAACATGCTAAATATAAGCGGTTATCCAGAAATTGATAAAGCGGATTATTTAAATATTAAGGCAGGTAAAGATGTTGTTTTATTAAATGGAGAAACTGTATTAAACAAACAGTTAACAATTGCGCCAACAAAACCATTAAGCTTTGCTTTTTGCAGTGACACTTATTACAAACCAGATATAATACCAATCATAAAAAATGTGGATTTATTATATCATGAAGCAACTTTTTTAGCTGACAGAGAAGATTTAGCCAAGAAAACTAAACATTCTACTTCTAAACAAGCTGCACAAATTGCAAAAGATGCATTTGCAAAACAATTGGTTATTGGTCATTATTCTGGTAGATACAAAGACATTTCTTTATTTAAAAATGAAGCTAAAGAAATTTTTGAAAACACAGAATTAGCAGAACCTGGTAAAACTTTTAGTATTGATTAATAGACAACATTACTAGAGTACAAGCTATAACAGGCTCTATATTATTTTCTTCTAACAATTTTACAAATTCTTCATTTTCAGCCCCTGGATTAAAAATTACTCTTCTTGGTTTTAAACCAATAATATAATTGTAATATTCTACTTGTCTTTTTGGATTTAAATACAAAGTAACGGTATCTATATTTTTATAATCTTGCTTTTCATCATCAATTTTAATAGTTACGACTTTCCCTTTTTTTATTCCTAATGCTTTTACAAATAATTCTTTATCAAGCAATCTTTTAATTGCAATGTTAGAGTACCTGTTTGGGTTTGCAGACGCACCAAGAACTAGTGTTACATTTTTCATAATGGTTAAGTTTGAGTTAAAAAGGTTAGTATATTAACAAATATAAGCATTCATGTGGCTAAAAGTTGATGAATGAAGTTAAAATTAACACAATAAAAATAAGTTTTTCTACCAAAGTTACTTAACCAAATAAAACTTATTTATATTCTCTAAATTTACTTAAAATAATTTAAAGAATACATGTTACTATCAAATAACGATTACTGTGCTTCAAGTAAACAGAATAATTATGAATACAAATACCGCTAAAAAAACTCCCAAACTCAAAAATTTTCAAAAAAAACCGTAGGATATAAATTTATTTCAGGTTTTAAAAGAGTTCAAAATAAAACTACTTTAAATAAAGTAATTATAATAATAATTTGAATTCACAAATAACCCGAAACAAAAAATTGCTTAGGGTTATTTATTATTTAAAAATAAAAAAAATCTTTTACCAACGAATTACTACACTACCCCAAGTAAAACCACTACCAAAAGCAGCTAAAACAACTAAATCATTGTCTTTAATTTTACCTTTTTCCCAAGCTTCTGTTAATGCAATAATTACAGATGCAGCGGTTGTATTACCGTAATTCATAATATTATTATATACTTTATCGTCAGACAATCTAAATTTCTTTTGAATAAACTGTGCAATACGTAGATTCGCTTGATGCGGAATTAACATATCGATGTCTTCTTTTTCTAAATTATTTGCCTCTAAACCTTCTACAATTGCTTCAGAAAAACGAGTTACAGCATGTTTAAAAACAAACTGACCATTCATATAAGGAAAATAAGAAACATCATCAGGATTATTTGCTTCTAAAATTTCTGGAACCCATCTTTGGGTTGATGGTCCTTCTAAAACCAATTCTTTAGCGTGTTTACCTTCCGAATGTAAGTGAGTAGATAAGATTCCCTTCCCTTTTTCTTCGCTTCGCGATAAAACTGCTGCTCCTGCTCCATCTCCAAAAATAACAGTAACACCTCTACCTCTAGTTGACCTTTCTAAACCTCCAGAATGATTTTCTGCACCAATAACTAAAATGTTTTTATACATCCCAGTCTTTATAAATTGATCTGCTACAGACATTGCATAAATAAAACCAGAACATTGGTTACGCACATCTAAAGCGCCAATTGTTGGCATATCTAACATATCTTGCACTTGCACTCCACCGCCTGGAAAATACATATCTGGACTTAAAGTTGCAAACACTATAAAATCAATATCATCTTTTGTTAAGCCAGATCGTTCAATGGCAATTCTTGCAGCTTTTGCACCCATCACGGCAGTTGTGTCTCCAGACTTTGGATCAATCCAGCGGCGTTCTTTTATTCCGGTTCTTTCTTGAATCCATTCATCCGAAGTTTCCATAAATTCCTTTAAATCATTGTTCGTAACAATATTGTCAGGAACATAATATCCAAGTCCGGTAATTTTTGAATTATACATATTTTATGGGTGTATTTTTTAGTTATCTGTTTATTTCTCTGTAACAAAAATAGTGATTAATTAATATCCTCGCAATAAACTGAATTTCGAAAATTTAATTTATTGTTTGATAAATCATTATCCACCAATTATTTTCATTTTTTTAAAGAATAAAACTTTGTATTCTTTTCTTATAATTACAAAGTCCAAAAAAGCGGCTATGATCACTTTTTATAATCAAATAATAGTACTGTAAATTCTTTGTAAAAAAATTATAGCCTTAAAAAAGTCTGAAAAACTAGCTGCACTAAAATAGCACTATTTTTGCAAAACATTTTTATGATAAATTATAATTTTAAATAACTGTTTTTTTATTATCTTTATTTTTACTAATAATTAATACAATTAAAATCAATTACTTATGAAAGCCAAACTTATATTAGTCATTTTATTATTAGCCACTTATTCCTATGCACAAGAAAGTCTAACCTATCAAAAGCCTTCTAAAGAAATTTTAGAATTAGCAGATGTAGATTTAGCACCAGGTGTGCAAATAGACAGTAAAGGAGCACACATGGTTTTTATATATAGAAATCAATACAAATCGATTGCAGAACTTTCTGAAACAGAATTACGTTTAGCTGGTTTAAGAATTAACCCTGTTACCAATATTGGTAGTAGAACTAATTTTTACACAAATTTAAAAGTAAAAAAAACAGGAGATATAAATGCAAAACAAGTAACTAATTTACCAGAAAACTCACGTTTATCTGGTTTTACATGGTCTCCAGACGAAAGTATGATCGCTTGTTTAAATACTACTCAAACTGGCGTAGAAGTTTGGATTTTAAATGTAAGTGAAGGCAATGCAACTAAAATTACAGACGCAAATATAAATGCCAATATGGGCGAAAGTATTAATTGGTTTAAAGACAATAAGCACTTGTTAATTAAAACATTGCCCAATAATAGAAAACCACTAATTAATACAATTACAGCCGTACCAAATGGACCAACAATTTCTGTGAGTGATGGTTCTAAAGCGCAAAACAGAACCTATCAAGATTTATTAAAAACACCAAATGATGAATTTAATTTTGAACAATTAGCTTCATCAGATATAAAAAAAGTATCAATAACTGGAAAAATAGAAGATTTTCTTCCAACGGATATGTATGAAGATATTAGCTTCTCTCCTGACGGAAATTATGTAATGATTACTAAAATTAAACGTCCATTTTCGTATTTAGTAACCTACTCTAGATTTCCAAGTGAAAGCAACGTTTATGATTTAAATGCTAAATTGATTCAAACGGTAAATGATGTACCTATTGATGAAGTTAGACCTAAAGGCTTCATGGCAACAAGGACTGGTAAACGAAGTATGAGATGGCGTGGAGACAAACCTGCTGTGTTAGTTTGGGTAGAGGCTTTAGATAACGGAGATCCAGAAATAGCGATTGAACACAGAGATGCCGTGTATCAATTAGATGCTCCTTTTAATGACAATCCTAAAATGATTTTAAAAACTCAACAGCGTTTTGCAGGCATACAATGGGGAAATGACAATATAGCAATTGCTACTGATAGGTGGTGGAATACCAGAAATACTAAAACTTATTTATTTAATCCTTCGGATATAAATAGCAAAGCTAAAGTAATTTCAGACAGAAGTTATCAAGATGTGTATAGCGATCCAGGAGATTTTGTTTTGTCTAAAAATGAATTTGGCATAAAAACACTTGATATACAAGACAATAAATTATTTTTAATGGGTGCTGGTTTCTCTAAAAAAGGGCAATTTCCGTTTGTTGATGAGTTTACTATAAAAACAAATAAAAAAAAGCGTTTATATGAGTCTAAATTTACGGATAAACTTGAAATCTTCATTTCAGCAATTGACATGAAAAAAGGTGAAATACTAGTTAATATTCAATCTCAAACAACATATCCAAATTACTATATTCGAAATTTAAAAAAGAAAAGTTTAAAAGCGATTACAGCTTTTCAAAATCCATTTAAAAGTCTAGAAAATGTAAATAAACGAGTTATTAGCTATAAACGTGATGATGGCTTAGAGCTAGAAGGCACATTATATTTACCTCTTAACTATGAAGAAGGTAAAAAATATCCTATGATTTTATGGGCATATCCAAAAGAATTCAAGGATAAAGCAAGCGCAGCGCAAAGTACTGCAAACCCTAACGAATTTGTATATCCATACTCTGGTTCGCCAATTTATTGGATTACCAGAGGTTATGTAGTTTTAGACGATGCTGCTTTTCCTATTGTTGGCGAAGGATCTAATGAACCTAATGATAAATTTAGAACACAATTGGTAGGCAATGCCAAAGCAGCAATCGATGCGGTTGATAATTTAGGTTATATAGACAAAAATAAAGTTGCAGTTGGCGGCCATAGTTATGGTGCATTTATGACAGCCAATTTGCTATCACATTCAAATCTTTTTGCCGCCGGGATCGCTAGAAGTGGCGCTTATAATAGAACCTTAACTCCGTTTGGTTTTCAAAGTGAAGAACGAAGTTATTGGGAAGCACCAAATGTATATTACGATATGTCTCCTTTTATGCATGCAGATAAAATGAAAACTCCATTATTACTGATTCACGGAGTTGCAGACAATAATTCTGGAACATATCCTCTACAAAGTGAACGTTATTTTAATGCCCTAAAAGGACTAGGTGCAACCGTTAGATTAGTAATGCTACCTATGGAAAGTCATGGGTATCGCGCAAAAGAATCTATTATGCATATGCTTTGGGAACAAGATCAATGGTTAGAAAAATATGTGAAAAATAAGGAAACCACCAATTAAAAAAAATATTTTTAAATATTTGACACAGCCACTCTTTTTTAGGAGTGGCTTTTTTTATGTCATCTTGTCATAAAACTCCTTTTGGTATTTTATTTGACTATTCTAAATTATAAATAATTAAAGTTAAACAAAACATACATAAATATGGCTAAAGGAAATATTAATGTATCAGTAGAAAATATTTTTCCTCTGATAAAAAAATTCTTATACTCTGATCACGAAATCTTTTTGCGTGAATTGATTTCTAACGGAACAGATGCAACAACCAAACTAAAACACCTTATTGCTATTGGTGAAGCTAAAACAGAATTGGGTGATGCTAAGATTGAAATCAGCATCGACAAAGAAGCTAAAACCTTAACAATAAAAGATCAAGGTTTAGGAATGACGATGGATGAAGTTGAAAAATACATCAACCAAATTGCATTTTCTGGCGCTGAAGAATTTTTAGAAAAATATAAAGACGATAAAAACGAAACTGGCGTAATTGGTCATTTTGGATTAGGTTTTTACTCCGCTTTTATGGTTGCTGCAAAGGTAGATATATTTACAAAATCTTTTAAAGAAGATGCTGCTGCTCATTGGACTTGTGACGGTTCTCCAGAATATACGTTGGTAGAACATGACAAAAAAGACAGAGGAACAGAAATTGTTTTACACATTGCAGAAGATTCTCTAGACTTTTTAAAGGAAGATAAAATTAAAGGTTTATTAAATAAATACAATCGTTTTAACCAAGTGCCAATTAAATTTGGAACTAAAAAAGTAAACGATCCAGATTTTACGCCGCAAACTACTACAGATAAAGACGGAAAAGAAACTACAGAACCTCACAAAAAAATTGATGTAGATAATATCATCAACAATACAAACCCTGCTTGGACAAAAGCGCCTGCAGATTTAAGTGATGAAGATTATACTAATTTCTACAGAGAATTGTATCCAACGCAATTTGAAGAATCTTTATTTCACATCCATTTAAATGTTGATTATCCTTTTAACTTAACAGGAATTTTATTCTTTCCTAAATTAAGTACTTCAATGGATATGCAAAAGGATAAAATTCAATTGTATCAAAATCAAGTATATGTAACGGATAATGTTGAAGGAATTGTACCAGACTTTTTACAAATGTTAAAAGGAGTTATAGACTCTCCAGACATTCCTTTAAATGTTTCTCGTTCTTATTTACAAGCAGACGGAGCCGTTAAAAAGATTTCTGGTTACATCACTAAAAAAGTAGCTGATAAATTAATTTCTTTATTCAAAAACAATCGTGCAGATTTTGAAAAAAAATGGAACGATATTAAAGTAATTATTGAATACGGAATGTTGTCTGAAGATAAATTCTTTGATAAAGCTAAGAAATTTGCTTTATTTCCAACAGTTGCAGATTCTTATTTTACGTTTGATGAGCTACTTGAAAAAACAAAAGATACTCAAACTGATAAAGACGGCAATCACGTTATTTTATATGCTTCTAACAAAGATGCACAACACAGTTATATCGAAGATGCAACTGCAAAAGGGTATGAAGTTGTTGTTTTAGATTCTCCTATTATTTCGCATTTAATGCAAAAATTAGAAGGTGGTGATGCAAAAGTAAAATTTACAAGAGTAGATTCTGATTTTATTGATAATTTAATCAAAAAAGATGAAACTGCAATTTCTAAATTATCCGAAGAAGAAAAAACGACCTTAAAGCCAATTATTGAAACTGCAATTGCTGCTGAAGCATATACAGTTCAATTAGAAGCGATGGATTCTGATGCTTCTCCTTTTATTATTACGGTTCCAGAATTTATGCGTAGAATGAAAGAAATGCAAGCTTCTGGTGGTGGCGGAATGATGGGAATGGGTAATTTCCCAGACATGTACAATTTAGTTGTAAACACCAATAGTCCGCTAATTTCTAATATCTTAAATAGTAAAAATGCAGACGAACAAAAACACTTAATCTCTCAAGCTTTTGATTTAGCAAAATTATCTCAGAACCTTTTACATGGTAAAGAGTTAACAAGTTTTATTAAACGTTCTTACGAATTAATTAAGTAATCGTCTTTGCGAGGAACGAAGCAATCTGTTAATTTAATAAGCAGATTACTTCATTTACATTTGCAATTACAAATATTTTCAAAACCTCTTTGTGAAAACTTAGAGGTTTTTTCGATTTTGCTCTTCAAAAACAGCTAACTTCGTATCTAAAATGCATCAAAATATAACGTTTAAAAATAATGGTTGAACTAAGAGATTATCACATAGATATTGTAAATCAGTATGCTGAATTTAAAAACAATCCAATTATTTTTGATAATGGCTATGATAAAGTTCCTAATCCGTTTACGTTAAAAGACGCAACTGATTTTATTACAATTCAACTAGCAAATAAAGCTGCTTTTAGAAAATTAATTTATTGGAATAATCAGTTTGTCGGAGAAATAGGAATTGAAATTAAAACAGATGTTTTTAGATTATCCGCAGAAATGGGCTACTTTATTGGCGAACCTTTTTGGGGAAACGGCATTGCATCCAAAGCTATAAAACTTATGACAGCTTATACTTTTCATAATTTTAATATCATCAGAATTGAAGCAGGAGTTTTTGACTTTAATAAGGCATCAATGAGAGTATTAGAAAAAAATGGTTTTGAACTAGAAAGCATAAAAAAAAATGCCGTTATAAAAAATGGAAAAATTATAAGCGATTATATTTGGGTACTATTAAAATAAAAAAAATCAACATTAGAGTATTAAATATTTACGTCTCAATATAAAATTCAGCACATTTTTTATTTAAAATTTGTAACTTTGATTCCTTAATAAAAAAACCCTTATTAAAAAATGATTATAGACGTACATACGCACCTTAACAATTACCACGAAGACAGAGTAACCTCTATTACAGACAGTTTAGATTTACTTTCAAAAACAATGAAAGAAAATAATGTAGATTATTCTTTAATATTATCTTCTTATAAAGTAAACGAACACAGACCTAGCACAAAACAAGTTGTAGAAGCGGTAAAAGGCTATAACAATATTGGTGTTGTTGCTGGTATTAGTTACTTGCATTATAATTACAAAGATGTTATAGAAATTAGTCAATATTTAAAAGAAGGCCACATTAAAGGGTTAAAATTTTATCCTGGTTATGAACCTTTTTATCCTAACGACATCCGTTTTAAATTGATGTACGAAATGGCTATAGAATATGATGTTCCTGTAATGTTTCATTCTGGAGACACCTATGCACCAACAGGCAAAGTAAAATATTCTCACCCATTACATATTGATGATTTGGCAGTAGATTACCCAGATTTAAAGATTGTAATTTGTCACGTTGGTAATCCTTGGATTAAAGATTGTATGGAAGTTGTTTATAAAAATGAAAACGTTTATGCAGATATTTCTGGATTGGTTTTAGGCGATTTTAACGAAAAATTTGAACGCTATATGAAAAAGGAAATCGAAGAAATGATAACCTATGCTGGCGATCCTAAATACTTATTATATGGTACAGATTGGCCAATATCTAATATGAAATCGTATTTAAAATTTATGAATCAGTTAGATTTAGCAGAAGATAAAAAAGAATTAATTCTTTGGGAAAATGCTGCAAAACTTTTTAAAATTGATATTTCTAAAATAAAATAACACATTTTAAGTCTCTTTCATCGGATAAAAAAATTTAAGCCTCTTTGTGAAAACAGAGAGGCTTTTTTGATTAAAATTATAAAAAAATAGCTAATTTTGTGTACTTTTTAATGAGAAACATTAAACTAATAATAACATTAAAAAAAATACATAAAAAAACCTCAAACCACTGAAAGTGAATAAATTTACTACATTAATTTTAATAGTATTTTCAATTGTTAGTTGCGAAAAAGAAAACAGCAACTCATATATTAAAGTTGAAAATGAAGCCATCAATGACATCATTCTTGAGATGACTAAATTTGATGAAATGAAAAATGTAATTGATACTAAAAACAAAAAACTTATTTTGTATGTAGATACTGTTTTAGATACAACTACAGCCATAACCTATAAACCAGAAGGCTTCGAAATTGAAGCTAATGATTTATCCTTTGAAGAAATTGAACAAGCCAAACTAGCATTTATTCAAGATTCAGTAAAATATGAAAGAGAAAAAAACTTATTCATAAACCTTAAAAACGATCAATTAAAAAAACGTGCCTTAAATTATTCCTTTAAAAATGACCAATTAAATATTAAATATTTTGATGGTGAAAAAACCGAAGATTTTGAAACAAATGAAAATGAGTTTGGATATTTATTTATTTCAAGAATAATTTTTAATGATGATTATACAAGAGGATATCTGCATTACGATTTTATTTGCGGTGATGGTTGCGCTTGGGATTATAATATAGAAATTGTAAAAACCAACGATAAATGGAAAATATCAGAATATTTTTCAGGAGGTTAGTCTTAAGAAATGAACGCTAAAAAAATAAAAGTACAAGCAACTATAATTGCTGATAAAAGCAAGGTTTAGAATTTTTATAATAATCCTAAACATATAGTAAAATGGAATTTTGCCCACCCAACTTGGCATTGTCCTAGTGCAGAAAACAGCATGAAAATTGGTGGTAGATACTGCGCCAGAATGGAAGCAAAAGATGGTAGTTTTGGTTTTAACTTTGAAGCAATTTATAGCGAAATTATTGACAAAAACCAATTTACTTATGAATTTGAGAAACGAACTGTTACAGTAAAGTTTAACGAAAGCGAAAATAAAACTGAAATAATTATAATCTTTGATCCTGAAAAAGAAAATTCAATTGAAATACAAAAAAATGGTTGGCAATCAATTTTAGACAACTTTAAAAAGTATGTAAAATCTAATTAACTATCATAAATAATTGCTTAAAAAGATTCAAAAACCATTCTCCAATTTAAACTACCTTTGCAGTAAAAATACATCAATGCAGTTTTCTGATTTTCCTTTCAATAAATCTATCTTAAAAGCAGTTGCCGAAGAAAGATATCACACACCAACTTTAGTTCAACAACAGGCAATTCCTTTAGTTTTAGAGAAAAAAAACGTTATTGTTTCTGCGCAAACAGGAACAGGAAAAACAGCTGCTTTTGCGCTACCTATCATTCAGCTTTTGTTTGATAAACCAGTGGATGAAAATGAAGTAAGAAAGATTAAATCATTAGTGGTTACTCCTACTCGTGAGTTGGCAATTCAGATTTTAGAGAACTTTAAAAGCTACAGCAAATACACTAATTTAAAAACTACGGCAGTTTTTGGTGGTGTTTCTTTAGAACCGCAAAAAGAAGAATTGGCAAACGGAATTGATATTTTAATTGCAACGCCAGGAAGGTTAATCGACTTGCAACTGCAAGGAAATATTGACTTAGGCGCTATTGAAATTTTTGTATTGGATGAGGCCGATTTAATGTTAGATATGGGTTTTATAAACGACGTAACTAAGATTGAAAAATTATGTCCGAAGAAAAAACAAACCTTACTTTTTTCAGCAACCATACCAGAAAAAATAGACGAATTAGCAAAAACGATCGTAAAAAATTCAGTTAAAGTCGAAATAAATCCAGAAGAAACTACTGCAAAAAATATTGGTCAGTTATTGTATTATCTGCCTAAAAAGAACAAAACAGATTTGTGTTTGCACTTATTAAGAAACACAATAAACGGACGAATTTTAATTTTTAGACGCACAAAACTTGGTGTTGATAAATTAGAACAATCCTTACTTAAAAATGAATACAAAGCAACAAGTATTCATGGCGATAAAACTCAAGGTGTCAGAAATCAAGCTATTGAAGACTTCAAAACTAAAAAATCTAATATTTTAATTGCTACGGATGTTGCTGCTCGTGGAATTGACATTAGCAATGTTGATGCCATTATAAATTTTGACATTCCGAATGTGCCCGAAACCTACGTGCATAGAATTGGTAGAACTGGTAGAGCTGGTAAATCTGGAATTGCATTTTCTTTTTGTTCGCCAGATGAAAATAGCTACATTAAAACCATTGAAGCATTAATTGAAAAACCAATTAAAATTATTACTGAACATCCTTATGTTATTGACAAACCAAAACATAAAAAATTACAACCAAATACGGTTAGTAAAAACAAAAAAGGAAGAAAATCGGATAATTCTAAAAAGAATAAGAAGCGCTGGTATTAGTCTCCACTTAAATCATTAATCTTTGTGTATCAAAAATAACACTGCATGCAAAAAGGCATCATTTTAAAAATATTTGTTTGTATACTTCTATTTAACTTTCAAATAAATGGTCAAACAAAGAAAGTTACCAAAATTGCGTTTGGTTCTTGTAGTAATCAAAGTTATTCGCTTCCTATTTTTAATAATATTGTAAACCATACTCCTGATCTTTTTATCTTTTTAGGAGACAATATTTATGGTGATACAGATGACATGACAAAGCTAAAAGCTAAATATCAACGATTAACATCCAAAGAACCCTACATAAATTTAAAAAAGAATGTACCTATAATTGCTACTTGGGATGATCATGATTATGGTAAAAATGACGCTGGTAAAAACTATCCTTTTAAAGAAGAATCCAAAGAAATATTTCTAGAAATTTTTGAAGAACCCATCAATTCTGAAAGAAGAAATCATACAGGTATTTATCATCAGTATGAATATGAATATTTTGGAAATATAGTACAGGTAATTTTATTAGATACAAGAACTTTTAGAGATGATTTAAAACGGTATAAAGGCGAATTTGATAAAGACGAAAGGTATTCTTTTTACTATAAAAGTTATGCTGCACACACAGATACCACCGCAACTATTTTAGGAAAAGAGCAATGGAATTGGTTAGAAAAGCAACTTAAAAAACCAGCTGATATCAGAATTATTGGAACAGGAACTCAGTTTGGAATCGAATGGAATGGCTATGAAAGTTGGGCTAATTTTCCTCATGAACAGCAAAAAATGCTACAAATCATCCAAAAAACAAAAGCAAATGGGGTTTTCTTTATTTCTGGTGATGTGCATTATTCAGAAATTTCTAAACTAGTTACTAAAAATACCTATCCTATTTATGATTTTACTTCCAGTGGATTATCTTCTACGTGGGAATTCGCCACGCCAAATAAAAACAGAATAGAAGGCCCAATTATGGAGAATCATTTTGGATTAATTACGATAGATTGGGATGCAAAAGAAACCATGATTAAAATGGAAACTTGGGACATTAAAGACAACCAACGAATTGAATATACGGTTCCTTTAAAAGAACTTCAATTTAAGAAATAAGTACACAATTTACAAAAAAAAGACATATTTATGAAATGGAAAGGCAGACGTAAAAGTTCTAATGTTGATGACAGAAGAGGACAAAGCGAAAGTAGAGGAATTGGCGGCGGACTTGGAAAAACTCTAAACCCAATGCTCATCAGTTTTTTATTTAAGTTTCTTTTTTCTAAAAAAGGTCTTATAGTTGTGGCAATTGTGTTGGGCATCTCCTACTTTACAGGTACAAATCCTGTTAGTTTTATTGGTAATTTGTTATCAGGAAATAGTAATCAAACAGAAAACACAAACTATAAAGGCACTGCAAAAGAAAATGAATTGGCAGCATTTAGCGCAACAATTTTAGCCAATACAGAAGATGTTTGGAATCAAATTTTGCCTAATTACAGAGAACCAACATTAGTGCTTTTTACAAATGCTGTTTCATCCGCTTGCGGTTCTGCTTCAAGTGCAACCGGTCCTTTTTATTGTCCTGGTGATGAAAAACTATACATCGATTTAAGTTTTTTTCAAGAAATGGAAAGCAAATTAAATGCGCCTGGAGATTTTGCACAAGCCTATGTAATTGCACATGAAGTTGGGCATCACATTCAGAATTTAATGGGAACTACCGATAAAATGCAACAACTTCGCGGAAAAGTTAGTCAGAAAGAATACAATCAATTCTCTGTAAAACTAGAATTACAAGCCGACTTTTTAGCCGGCGTTTGGGCACATCATTCAGAAAAAATGGGTCAGATTATGGAAAATGGTGATTTACAAGAAGCGTTAGATGCGGCTTTTGCAATTGGCGATGATCGTTTGCAAAAACAAGCTACAGGTAGCGTTGTACCAGATTCTTTTACCCACGGAACTTCTGCACAAAGAATGCGCTGGTTTACAAAAGGTTTTAAAACTGGTGATATAAACCAAGGCGATACTTTTAATACAAATTCTTTATAATCTTTTAAGTATTAAACTATGCATACAATTATAAAAGCAACTATAACAGACGCGCTACTTTTATCAGAAATTGGTAAAGCAGCTTTTTTAGTTGCGCACGGTCATTCTGCTCCTAAAAAAGATATTGAAAATTATGTGAGTAAAAATTTTAACGAAGAAAATTTTAAAAAAGAATTATCAGACGTTAAAAACGACTATTATTTAATTTATTCAGATGCTAAAATTGCTGGTTATTCGAAGGTTATTTTAAACTCAAAAAACGAAAACGTTAGTTCAGAAAATATTACTCTTTTAAGCAGATTATATTTACTAGAAGCGTTTTACGGATTAAATTTAGGTAAAGAATTGTTTAATTTTAACGTAAACCTATCAAAAGAAAACAATCAAAAAGGAATTTGGTTAGCAGTTTGGGTAGAAAACCAAAGAGCCATTACCTTTTATGAAAAAAGAGGTTTTGTAAAAGTTGGAAAGTATGATTTTAAAATTTCTGAAACACATTACAATCCTAATCATATTATGTATTTAGCGTTTTAAAACGGCTATTTAGATTAAGTTTTTGTAAAATATCATTTTTTTATTTTCAAACTATTTCATTATTTTTTGAAATGGTTTTTAGTTTTTAAAAAGTCAGTATCTTCATAGAAAATATTTTTACAATGAATAAAATAACTCTTTTTATACTTTTAGTATCAGCAACAATATCTGCACAAACAGACGCTAAAATTTATGATATTGTTGATGCTATTTCGGCAGATAGAATTAAAGCAGATGTAAAAATACTGACAGAATTTGGAACAAGAAACACATTTTCTGACACTATTTCTAGCACACGCGGAATTGGTGCTGCAAGACGCTGGATAAAATCTGAATTCGAAAACATTTCTAAAGGCTGTAATAATTGTATAAATGTCTTTTATCAGAAAGATTTAGTTACAAAAGAAATGGGTAATAGAGTACCTCATGATGCTTATGTGGTAAATGTGGTAGCTATTCAAAAAGGCACAAAATATCCAAACAGATTTGTAATTATGAGTGGCGATATAGATTCGCGTGCAAGTAATACGATGGATTTTACAACGGATGCTCCTGGTGCAAATGACAATGCCTCAGGAATGGCAGGAACTATTGAAGCTGCAAGAGTTTTATCAAAATATAAATTTGAAAGTAGCATTATCTATGTTGGTTTATCAGGCGAAGAACAAGGCTTATTTGGTGGTGCAGGACTCGCAAAATATGCCAAAGAAAAAGGTTGGGAAATTATAGGCGTTTTAAATAATGATATGATTGGTAATATTACGGGTGTTGATGGCGTAATTGATAATAGATCTTTTAGAATTTTTTCTGAACCTGTGCCAGCAAACGAAACAGAAAACGAGAGAAGAATGCGTCGTTTTTATGGCGGTGAAGTTGACGGAATTTCGCGTCAATTAGCAAGATATATTCATAAAAGTGTAAAAATGTATATGCCCGAAATGAACCCAATGATGATTTATAGATTAGATAGATTTGGACGTGGAGGACATCACAGACCTTTTAACGATTTAGGTTTTGCGGGTATTAGAATTATGGAAGCGCATGAAAACTATACGCAACAGCATCAGGATAGAAAATGGCATCAAATATGGAGATACTTTTGAACATGTTAATTTTCCGTATGCAAAAAAGCTAACAGCGGTAAATGCAATAAGTATGGCTGGTTTAGCATGGGCTCCAAAATCGCCAAAAGAAGTTGAAATTGGCGGAATTGTTGAAGCAGCTGTTAAACTTAAATGGACGAAAGTTGATGGAGCAAAAGGATATAAAATTTATTGGAGAGATACCACTTCTCCTACTTGGGATAATAGCAGATATGTTGAATCTACAATGTTTACTTTAGATGGCATTGTAATTGACAATTTCTTTTTTGGAGTTGCCGCTGTTGGAGAAAATGGGCATGAAAGTGTAGTTGTTTTCCCTAATAAAATTATGAAGTCGGAGTAGTTTCATTTGTCTATTTTGAAACACAAAAAAAAATGAAGTAATGAAATGGAAAAACACTCAACCTAAAAGTTGGGTGTTTTTTTTGCTCTTAATATAAGGTTCCTAAATATTTTTAGAATAAAAATAATTTTAAAGAGCCCAAAATATTTTTAGTAAAATTAAAAAATAGGTATAACTTTCGTTTTCTACAATCACAGTGCCTGACGAAAGAAACAAACCCCTTTGCTTAAAATCTTCATTATAATTTATTAATTTCCAATTTATTATAGACTACTCTAATTAAGATATAAGATAAATCAATAGCTTTATTTTCTTTAATAATAGTAATACTATTATATTTGAGTATAAAACTACTAATTATGAAAAATCTAATAGTAATTGCCTGTGTATTAATTGTTAATTTATCTTTTTCTCAGAAAGATGCAAATCCTTTTTCAGAAAAAACATTTTATAGCAATATTGAAGAAAACCACTATAATGTAACTACTTATGATTTTTTCGCTTTAGAAAAACAAGAAGAATTACAGGCTTTAAACACAATAAAACCAGTAAATAATTCAGAAGGAAAATTCCCTTTTTACAGCAATGAAGATCAAAGTTTATTTGATGTCAAAGAAACAGTTCCTCAAAAAAGCATACTAAATCTTAGTAATGTTATAACAATTAAAAATAACAATGATTTTATAGATAAAGTAATCTTAAAAATTTTAGAGGATAAAAAGATTGATATCGTCGACTTTCAAAATACTCTAGATTTTAATGGTGATAAAAACATTAATTTTTATAAAAACTATACAACCGATGTAAATAAGTTAATTATTGCTTACAAGCTTAAGGGAGAAACTGAGTTTCAAATTGGCATGGATATCAATAATTTTATGAATAAAACTCTAAAAACTGAGCTTGACAGAGCTTTACAAAACAGTATAAATCTATTTGTAATAAACTTTTAAGATTTATACTTTAATTTATAATTATTTGAATTTAGTTAATTATTGATTGGCACCTTAAGCTTTAAGGTGTCAATTTTTATTTAAAACCTGTACCTTTAACAAATGCAAAATAAACCTGAACTCTATTTTAAAAATGATGTTGAATGGAGAATTTGGTTATCAAAAAATCATGTTTCATCAAAAGGAATTTTTCTAATCTTCTACAAAGTAGAAAATGAAGAGGAATCTATGCGCTGGGAAGAAGCTGTAAAAGTTGCTCTTTGTTTTGGTTGGATAGATGCTACGGTAAAAAGTTTGGGAAATGGAAAACGTAGACAATATTTTTGCCCAAGAAACCCCAAAAGCGTTTGGAGTGCGGTCAACAAAAAACATATTAAACAATTAATTGCTAATAATTTAATCCATGAAAACGGTCTAAAAATTATACAAATAGGCAAACAAAATGGTTCTTGGACTGCGTTAGATGCTGTTGAAAAAGGAATTATTCCAGAAGATTTACAAACTGAGTTTGATAAAAATAAAATGGCTTATGAGCACTACAAAAGCTTTGCTCCAAGTTACAGAAAGAGTTATTTATATTGGTTAAATCAAGCAAAAAGAGAAACGACCAGAGTTCAAAGAATTATAGAAATCATTTCTTTTTGTGAACAAAACATTAAATCTAGAAGTAACTGGTAAAAACCAAAAAGAAACCCCACAAATTTTAAAAATTAGTGAGGTCTGTATTTAATTTTAAGCCATAAAGAAGTTTAAACGAATAGCAGTCGTTTACTTTCTAGGTATTTAAACTTACAAGCCGTCTATAAAATTACCATAAGGATCTTTAAACTGAGTGCCTTCCGCAAATCTATATTTGCTTAATTTTTTGAATTCTACCAAAGCCCACAATACAAATTCTTTTACAAAATAACTTTCTTGTTTTTTTGTATTTGGTTGATGCTCGCTTAGCAAAGCCTCTAAAGGAGCTATTTTATCTAATAAGCTCTTATACGCTTCCTCGTTTAAATCGTCTAAAATTTCGAAGTCTGAATCTGTATTAAAAAACCAAGAAATTACCTCATCATAAGGCGATTCTGCTGTTTGCTTTTCTAATTTTTTAATCTCAGGAAAATAAATAGGAAACAAACTTTTTACTGCATTTCCTATTAAACTTTTTGCTACAAATGCTGCTCCTTCTTGCTCTCCTTCATACACCAATTCTACTTTACCTGTAATTGCAGGAATAATTCCGTCAAAATCACTTAAACGCAACGTCGTTTTTTCATCACCCGAAATTAACAATCTTCTTTCTGCTGTACTTAACAAGTTTTCGAAAGCTGTAATACTCAGACGAGCACTTACGCCACTTTTAGCGTCTACAAACTCACTCTCTCTTGCTTCAAAAACAATTTGCTCTAACAAATCTTTTGCCAATTCTGGCACAAAAATAGTTTCAGTTTGACGCTTGTCTAACTTTGCTTCTTGTTGCGTAATTATTTTTGCAGTCTCAATATCTTCTGGATAATGCGTTAAAATTTGAGAGCCAATTCTGTCTTTTAAAGGCGTTACAATACTACCTCTGTTTGTATAATCTTCTGGATTTGCAGTAAATAAAAACTGCATATCTAAAGGCAATCTCAATTTAAAACCTCTTATTTGAATATCTCCTTCTTGTAAAATATTAAAGAGTGCAACCTGAATTCTAGCTTGTAAATCTGGCAATTCATTAATTACAAAAATACATCTGTTTGCTCTGGGAATCATTCCATAATGAATCACTCTATCATCTGCATAACTCAGTTTTAAATTTGCAGCTTTAATTGGGTCAATATCCCCAATAATATCTGCAACGGTTACATCTGGCGTTGCTAGTTTTTCTGCAAAACGCTCACTTCTGTGCATCCAATAAATTAAAGTTTCATTTCCTTTTTCTCTTATGATTTCAATTGCAAATCGTGAAATCGGATTTAAAGGATCATCATTAATTTCTGATCCCACTACAACCGGAATATATTCATCCAACAAATTCAACATCAATCTTGCCAAACGTGTTTTTGCTTGTCCTCTTAATCCTAATAAATTGATATTGTGTTTGCTTAAAATCGCTCTTTCTAATTCAGGAATTACCGTGTTTTCATACCCGTGAATCCCTACAAAAGTGGTCTCTTTATTCTTTATTTTACGAATCAGATTTTCTCTCAATTCGTCTTTAATCGATCTTGATTGATATCCTGATGCTACTAATTCTCCTAATGTTTTTATATTTTCTATATTCATTTAAATCGCTTTTTGCTATCGGCTTTTTGCCTTTAGTACGTACTCGTGTTTTTTAGAACTGCTAATAGCCCAAAGCTAAAAGCAGTTTTTTTATCCTTTAATTCTCTTCTTTCTATTTGTTTCGTAATCTTCAAAAATCATTTCACCCAAACCTTTTAGCCCTGTATAAAATGCTTTTCCTTTATTTGCTTGTGTAAATGCGCTTACAAATTGCATTAAATAAGGGTCTTGTGCAATCATAAACGTAGTAATTGGGATGTGTAATTTTCTAGCTTGTTGCGCCATTGCATAACATTTGTTTACAATGTATTTGTCTAAGCCATTACTGTTTTTGTAATATTGGCCGTCTGGCAAACGCAAACAACTTGGTTTCCCATCGGTAATCATAAAAATTTGT
Organism: Polaribacter glomeratus; assembly: GCF_002954665.1. GTDB lineage: Bacteria > Bacteroidota > Bacteroidia > Flavobacteriales > Flavobacteriaceae > Polaribacter > Polaribacter glomeratus. The sequence goes on from NZ_MSCM01000001.1 coordinate 1,798,622, forward strand.
TTGTTCGTATTTCTCTTTCTTCTTAACAAATCCATCGCTAATTGCAAACCAGCAACTGTGTTTGTGTGATAAGGCCCAACTTGTAAATACGGCAAATCTTTAATTTTTATTACCCAAGAATCATTACCAAAAACAATAATATCTAAAGTGTCTTTTGGATACCTTGTTGTAATTAATTCAGCCAAAGCCATCGCCACTTTTTTTGCAGGCGTTATTCTATCTTCGCCGTATAAAATCATAGAATGACTAATGTCAATCATTAACACGGTGCTCATCTGACTTTTATGCATTGTTTCTTCAACAACTAAATCATCTTCTGTTAACCTAAAGTCGTCAATTCCGTTATTAATTTGGGCATTTTTTAAACTTTCTGTCATAGAAACTTTGTCTAACGCATCGCCAAATTGATAATTTCTAAAATCACCTGTGTGTTCGTCTCCTAAACCCGGAGATTTACTTTTATGATTTCCAGAACCACTTCGTTTTATTTTTCCGAAAATATGATTTAATGCCTGCTGACGAATTGCACGTTCCGTTTTGGGCGTAATTTTTGTGCCACCCGTTCCATCTGCTTTTATTTCTTCTTTGATGTATCCTTTCTTCTTTAAGTCTTCTACAAAATCATCAATCGTATAATTTTCGTCCGTTAATTTATATTCCGTATCTAAAGAACGCAACCAATCTATCGCTTCATCAAAATCACCTGAGGTGTGGGTAATGAGCTCTTTAAATATTTCGAATAACTTATCAAAAGGAGATTGATTTTCTGCTTCAAAAGTTTTAAAAACAAATCCTTTTCTTTTAGTATTATTTTTTTTCATCGAGTATAAAAATACAGCTTTATCAGCAGTAAAAATAAAGATTCACATTGCTTTATTATATCTTGACATAGATTTGTTTTATCAAATTTAAAAAACAGTGAACAAAAATTAATTATATTTACGTTATGGCAAAAATAGTAATCACCGGTGGTACAGGTTTGGTTGGCAAAAGGCTAACAGAAATGTTGGTTGATAAAAATCATGAAGTTGTAATCTTAAGCAGAAATCCTTCAAGTAAAAATGAATTTAAATGGGATCTTTCTACCAAAGAATTGGATGAAAAGGCACTCAAAAATTCTGATTATATTATTCATTTGGCAGGAGCCGGAATTGCAGACGAACGTTGGTCGGAAGAAAGAAAAAAAGTAATTATTGATAGTAGAGTGCAATCTGCCAACTTTCTTTTTGATAAAATAAAGGAATTAAAAATTGATCTCAAAGGTTTTATTTCTGCATCTGGCGTTGGTTTTTACGGTGCTATTACTTCGGATAAAATTTTTAAGGAAACGGATAAAGCTGGTAATGATTTTTTAGCGGATGTTTGCATCAAATGGGAACAAGCTGCACAACAATTTTCAACAAAAAACATTCCTGTAACTATTTTAAGAACCGGAATTGTTTTAGCCGAAAAAGGCGGAGCATTAGATAAAATGAAAACTCCGATAATTTCTCCTTTAGGTTCTGGAAAACAATATTTACCATGGATTCATATTGATGATTTATGCGAACAATATATAAGTGCCGTTGAAGGGAGTTTAATTGGTGTTTTTAACGCAGCTGCGCCTGAACATCATACAAGTGTTTCTTTCTCTAAAGCACTTGCTAAAAGTATCAAAAGACCTTTTATAGGAATTTGTGTTCCTGCTTTTATGTTGAAACTTTTATTTGGGGAATTGGCAATTATCCTTTTAGAGGGAAGTAGAATTTCTGCAAAAAAAGTTACAGACACCAATTTTAAATTTAAATTTCCAACACTTAAAAAAGCATTGGAAGATTTTAATTAAATGCCATAACGATCACTTTTTTTTTAAATTTAGACGACGAAAAAAAACTAAAGCAACCGCTTCTTTTAATCTCGTAACATTTTTGTATCTTGCTACTTGCGCATGATACAATTTATACTCAATTCTAAAATTATTAAAACGGATGAAAACTCTGGAATCACATTATCAGATTTCATTAGAGAACATCAACACTTAAAAGGAACTAAAATTGGTTGCCGAGAAGGAGACTGTGGAGCTTGCACTGTTTTAATTGGCACCTTAAACAACGGCACAGTTAGTTACCAAAATATAACCTCTTGTATTTCTCCACTAGGAAATGCAAATGGTAAACACGTAGTAACTGTAGAAGGTATTAATCTTCCAAAAAAACTAAATACAGTACAAGAAGCGATGGCAACTAATTTTGCAACGCAATGTGGCTTTTGTACACCTGGTTTTGTGGTTTCTATGACTGGTTTTGCTTTAGACAATACAAAAATTTTAAATTCTTGCAATGACGCTATTAGCGGTAATATTTGCAGGTGTACAGGGTATAAATCTATCGAAAAAGCTGGTTTTGAAATTGAAGAGAAACTAAAAACACAAGATAAAAACCATCAAATTGAATGGTTGATAAAAGAAGGTTTTATACCTGATTATTTTGAAACAATTCCGGATAAATTAAAAGGGTTAATAATAGAGAAACTAAATTCAGATGGACAAATTGTCGCAAATGGCACCGATTTGTATGTGCGTAATGCAGCTAAATTATCCGAAGAAAAAGTGCACTTAATTGCAAATGATACAAGTTTAAAAGGAATTTATCTTAAAAATAATGTTTTTACAATTGGCGCAAATACTACTGTTACAGAACTTCTAGAAAATGAGGACTTCAGAAATAATATTACAGGTTTAAAATCATTTCTAAAAATTATTTCATCAGAACCTATTAGAAATATGGGTACTTTAGGTGGTAATTTTGTAAATGCTTCACCAATTGGCGATATGTCTATTTTCTTTTTAGCATTAAACGCAACCTTATTAATTCAGCATAAAAACGGAAAAGAAAGATCAATTCCTTTTCAAGAGTTTCATAAAGATTATAAAAAATACGACTTACAGAAAGATGAAATTTTAAAATCGATTTCCTTTTCTAAACTTAAAAATAACTCCTTTTTTAATTTCGAAAAAGTAAGTAAGCGAACGCATTTAGATATTGCTTCCGTAAATACTGCTTTTAGTATTTCTGTAAAAGAAAATCTAATTAGTGCCGTTCACTTTTCTATTGGTGGCGTTGCAGCCATCCCAAAATATGTACATAAAACAGCTGCTTTTTTAATAGGAAAAACAATCAACTCAGAAACAATCCTGCAAGCTGAAGAAATTTTACAATCAGAAATTTCACCAATTAGTGACGTAAGAGGCACAGCAACCTATAAAAGAATGTTAGCAAAACAATTGTTCTTTGCCCATTTTATAACGTTATTTCCAAACCAAGTAGCACTTAAAAAATTGATCCATTAATGAAAAATATAGACAGTTTTACACACGTTCGTGGCGAATCGCTTTTTGTTGATGATTTAATTTGTAGGCAAGATGCCTTAATTGGTTTGTGTTTTGATTCTCCAAAAGCACACGGAAAGATTATTAGTGTAGATTATACCAAAGCAGAAGCTTTAGAAGGCGTAGAAAGAATATTTACGTATAAAGATGTTTTAGGCGAAAACCAAATTGGCGGTATCATTCCTGATGAACCTTTATGGGCTGAAAATGAAGTTCACTTTTGGGGACAACCAATTGCATTTATTGTTGCGAAAACAGATGCAATTGCAAAAAAAGCAAGAGCTTTAATAACCATAGAAATAGAAGAATTACCAATAATTACCACTGCAAAAGAAGCAAAAGAAAAAGGAAGTTTTATAAATGCACCACGTTCTTTTAATCTTGGTGAAACAGCAACTGCTTTTGCAAATTGCGATTTTGTTTTTGAAGGAGAAACTTTTTCTAACGGACAAGAACATTTGTATTTAGAAACGCAAGGCTGTTATGTGGTTCCGCAAGAAAACGGATCTATTAAAATAACTTCTTCTACACAAGGCCCCACTCAAGTGCAAAAAATTGCAGCCAGAGTGTTAGGAATTTCAATGCATAAAATTGAAGTTGACGTAATTAGATTAGGTGGTGGTTTTGGTGGTAAAGAAGACCAAGCAACACCTTGGGCCGTTATGGCAGCCGTTGCCGTGCAACATTTAAACAAACCTGTAAAGTATATGTTGAACAGACATGATGATATGCGAATGACAGGAAAACGTCATCCATATGCTTCATCCTTTAAAATTGGACTAACTAAAGACTTAAAAATTAAAGCTTTTGAAGCTGAGTTTTTACAAAATTCTGGTGCTGCTGCAGATTTATCTCCAGCAATTGCAGAAAGAACTTTATTCCACGCAACCAACAGTTATTTTATACCTAATGTAAAAACGACTGTGTACAGCTGTAAAACTAATTTACCGCCCAATACAGCGTTTAGAGGTTTTGGTGGTCCGCAAGGAATGTTTGTGATTGAAAGTGCGATTGCAAAAGCTGCAGATGCATTGGCAATTGATAAAAGTAAAATACAAGAAGCTAATTTATTAGAAGAGAATAACGAATTTTCTTACGGACAAATAGCGAAAGAAGTACAAGCAAAGAAAACATGGTTTTCAGCTAAAGAAAAATTTGAGTTAGAAAAACTTCAAAAAGAAGTTAAAGTTTTTAACAAAGAAAATCAAGTATATAAAAAAGGAATTTCTTTAATGCCAATTGCATTTGGTATTTCGTTTACAAACACCTCTATGAATCATGCCCGAGCATTAATTCATATTTATCAAGATGGTAGTGTTGGCGTTTCTACTGGTGCTGTAGAAATGGGCCAAAGTGTAAACACAAAAATGTTACAAGTTGCGCAAGATATTCTTGGCATTTCTGCAAACAAACTAAAAATTGAAACTACAAATACAACTCGTGTTGCAAACACATCGCCTTCTGCTGCAAGTTCTACTGCCGATTTAAACGGAAAAGCTGTTGAAATGGCTTGTAACTCGTTAATTAAAAGGTTAACGAAAGTTGCTGCTAAAATGCTGCTTTCATCCGAAGAAAAGATTCATTTTAAAAAGGATTTTATTTTTGTTGAGAGAGAAAAATCAGAATTAACTTGGAATGCATTAATTGCACAAGCGATGTTAGAACGCGTTTCCTTATCAGAAAACGCACATTATGCAACACCAATTATCAACTTTGATAAAACAAAAGAGAAAGGACATCCTTTTGCATATCACGTTTACGGAACCGCAATTACAACGGTTACCGTAGATTGTATTCGTGGAATTTATGAAATTGAAAATGTAAAAATTGTACATGATTTTGGAAAATCGATGAATATTGGTATTGATACCGGTCAAGTTGAAGGCGCATTGGTACAAGGAATCGGTTGGATGACTATGGAGGAGATTTCATACAGTGAAGAAGGAAAGTTATTGTCAAACTCATTATCGACATATAAAATTCCTGATATCTTTTCATCCCCAAAAACAATAGAAACGATACCTTTAGAAACTGATGGAAATGAAATGGCTATTAGAAAATCAAAAGCTGTTGGAGAACCACCTTTAATGTACGGAATTGGTGTTTATTTTGCCATTCAGCAAGCTGTAAAGGAATTTAACCCGAACTATAAAATAAAGTTCCATGCACCTTTTACTCCGGAAAAAGTAGTAATGGGATTGTATGAAAAATAACCACATTAGACTTCAGTTTACCAAACAGAACATCCTTAAAGGCGCACTCATTTATAGTGCTGGTGATAGTATTGCTGCAATTTTATTAGATGAATTTTCTCTATTTAGATTACTAGGAATGATTCTCGTAGGTGCGACTATTTATGCGTTTGAAATACCAAATTATTTTAGTTGGATTGATAAGAAAACCACAAATTTATCTGGTGTAAAAAAGACTTTAGCAAAGACAGGATTGGCTATTGCTTATTTTAATCCTATTTGGATATTTAGACATTTAGCCTTTATCAAACTGTTTTCAGGTAATTTTAGTGACGTAAATTTCAATTTATTACAAATTGCAGGGATTTCGTTTTTAGTGAATATTCCTATTTCTTTTATCGCAAATTATACCATCCAAAATAAAATAAAATTAGACTGGCGCTTTATTGCAAGTGCTATTTTCTCGGCAATTATGGCAATTTATTATGCTTTAAGTGAAACCATCTTTCAATGAAAATCTGGCAACATATTTTAACGAAACTACAAGATAATCAAACCGTTTATCTACTTACTGTTATAGAAAATTCTGGAAGTTCGCCTGGTAGAAAAGGTTTTAAAATGATGGTTGCTAAAGATGGCTTTATCTTTGGTTCTATTGGTGGTGGTATTATGGAATTTACCCTTGTAGAAGAATGTCTGCAGCTTTTAAAAGAAGAAAAGACCTCCATATTTATAAAAAAACAAATTCACAAAGGAAAAATTAAAGATGGCTCTGGTATGATTTGTTCTGGCAAGCAAACGGTTGTTTTTCATCCTTTAAATAAAAATAATATTGCTGATATAAAATCAATTAGTACTGCACTTAAAAAGAATACTCAAGGAATATTGAGGCTCTCCCCTACTTCGTTCTCATTTGCAGATAAAGCAGCCGATTGCAGATTTAAATACGAGATAAACGCTTTAGAAAATTGGTTTTTTGAAGAGCAAATTAACTACAAAGAAACCCTTTATATTGTGGGTGGTGGCCATGTAAGTTTAGCGGTAACAAAAACATTTATACAACTTGGTTTTCATGTAATTGTTTTAGACAATAGACCAAACCTAAACACCTTTGTAGCTAATAGTTTTGCAAGTGAAAAAAAGATTATTAACTATGAATTCATCAATACTTATATTCAAAAAGAGAGCACTACTTATATTGTTATTATGACGAATACCTATATTGATGATCTATTCGTATTGCGTAAACTCATTAAAAACAACTATAATTTTGTGGGTGTGTTAGGAAGTAAAGCAAAGTTAAAAACAATGTGGCACGTATTACTCAAAGAAGGTTTTACACAACAAGAATTAGATAAAATACGCGCTCCTGTTGGTTTATCTATAAAAAGCGAAACACCCGAAGAAATAGCAATTAGCATTGCAGCACAGCTCATTCAATTTAAAAATAACTAATACCAATTTAATTTTCTAATGTCTTGCTGTTACTATAAATAAGGGGTCAAAATTTCTGTAAATTATATTCTAATTTCAATTCTCTTACCGAATGTCAGCCTGAGCTTGTCGAAGACTTTTTAGTTAACTTAGGCTACACTTCGACCAGCTCAGTGTAACATTGTTAGCTTTAATTGTTTTAGCGTCAATGTATACTTAAATTGGTATAATCGCCGTAATGACTTTTAGTCTGGAATAGAAAAAAGGTAACAATTTAAAATTGTTACCTTTTTTTATACTTAAACTAAACTGTCGTAATTATTTTAAAACGTAGAAGTAATGTTTAATGCAACTTCACTCCATGTTTTAGAAACGCCGTCTGCACCTCTGTGTAAATCTAAACATACAGTATTTAAAGATGCTAATGCAGCTGATGCATTCCAATCATTAACATCCATTACAGCTTTCATATTAAAAGTCTTGTCTACAATTGTGTATGTAAAAGGTACTTTTTGACTAATTCCGTTCATTTTGATTTCTGCTACTCCACTTACATCATCTGTTAACGTTAATTTACCAGAAAGTAACTTTGTGTTGTCCATCATCCCAAAAAAGAACTTTTTAATTTTGTAATCTCTACTAGTATCTTTGGTAAAAAGACTGCTAACAGGAATTGAAAATTCAGTGTTATTAATTGCTTCTTTTACATTCGCACCTTCACCACCCGAAATAACATCTACTTTATTAAATTGACCACCAACACCTATTTTTTCGGTAGTTTTATATGCTGTAAAGTTAATTTCATTATTGGCGTTCGATACCGCAAAAGGTGCGTTACTTTTACTAGTAGCTTCTAATGCTTCTGTTGATTCTGTTTTGCCATCTTCTTTTTTAGCATCCGATTTACATGCAGTAAAGTTAAATGCGGTTGCAATCACTAAAAACGATATAATAAATATTTTTTTCATAATTATAGTTATTTAAAATTCTTTTTAATTGTTTAATATTCTTTGGCAAGTTTTATGTATTCTTTTTTTGCCTTTTCTGCAGACATGCCATTTAATTGCACCCATGCATTAAATTTAAATGCACTTCTAACATCTATACCACTGTTAAAAGAAAATTTATTACCAAAATTTGCTTGCTTATAATAAGCATAAAATTTTAGCATAATATCTGGAGCGACAGCTTCTTTCAGCTTCGAAATTTTGTCGAAAGCAGCTTTATACTCGATATCTAAATCCGATTTATTTTTCTGCGATAACTTGGACACCACCTTTTACTTTATCTCCTAAATTTACATTGATCTTAGTTCCTAATGGTAAATAAATATCTACCCTAGAACCAAACTTAATAAAACCTGCATCTGTACCTTGCACAACTTTATCTCCTTCTTTAGCATAATTTACAATTCTCTTAGCTAATGCACCTGCAATCTGTCTGTATAATATAGTACCGATAGATTTATTTTCGATAACCACCGTCGTTCGTTCATTTTCTGTTGATGACTTTGGATGCCAAGCAACTAAAAATTTTCCTGGATGGTATTTACTATATTTTATAACTCCACTCATAGCGTATCTTGTAACATGCACATTTATAGGAGACATAAAAATAGACACTTGAATTCTTTTATCTTTAAAAAATTCTGTTTCCTCTACTTCTTCAATAACTACAACCTTACCATCTACGGGTGCTATAATTTGATTTTCATTTAAATTGGTAAACCTTTTAGGATTTCTAAAAAATTGCAATACAATAACTACAAAGCCTAAAATAATAACTTGAATAGTTTTTACCAACCAAGCAATATCAATAAAATTTTCTACCAATAAAATTGCAGAAATTGCAATAATAAAAGTTACAGAAATAATCTTATACCCTTCTTTATGAAAACGAATCATTTTTAAATTATAAAGTTAATATACAAATATACAAATGGTGCAGCAAACAACAAGCTATCTAGTCTATCTAAAATACCTCCATGTCCTGGCATTATGCTACCACTATCTTTAATTTTAGCTTGCCTTTTAAATTTTGATTCAACTAAATCTCCTATTGTACCTACTACAGATACAATGAGTCCTATAATTAACCAATTTAACAAAGAAAAATCAACATTAAATTTACTGATTAAAAAAGCGGTTAAAAGTGCAAAAGTTAAACCTCCAAGAAAACCTTCTACAGTTTTTTTTGGTGATACAGACGGAAACAACTTACGTGTTCCAAAATTTTTACCAACTAGAAAAGCAAATGAATCGTTTATCCAAATAATAGACAAAACACTAATCATTAAATAGGGATGGAAATTACCTTTATAAAAAGGAAGCAAAACCAAAAAGCAGATAGAAAATATTACATATCTAATAGTTACGCCTAACTTAGCTCTATCATTAAAAAAAGTGATTTGTTTTTTGGCAAATAATTGGTACATCAGAAACAAAGAAGAAGCAATAGTAACTGCTAAAACTAAAACGGTAGCATAGCTGTTTTGCCTTTGTATCATCAAAAATAAAACGAAAGCATAAAAAATGTAGGCTGCGTAGTTTTTTAAAGCTACCATTTTTGTGAATTCCCAAATACATAAAAACCCGAAAATTGTAGTTAATACTATATAAGATTCCTTTGACAATAGAATTGCAGATATAAATATTAAAACATATATTATTCCAGAAAGACTCCTTGTTAAGAGGTGGCGCATATTATAAATCTTCTAATAGCAACAAATATAAGTTTTTTGAATTACTGTTACCATAGTTTAAAAAATTATCATCACTATTATCAATAATATAATTTTTTATAGCAGAGATATTAGTAGGCAAACTCTTTGTCCTATTTGTTTTAATACCTGTTAAACCTTGACCCGTATCCTTAACTAGTTGACTTGTTGTTGCATACACAATAAAGTTGTCAGAAAACTCTCTTAACCTTGTACTTTTTAATTGATTTGACGAAAAGAGAATATCTCCGTTATCTGCAATTAAATGTTCGCAAGAAGTAAGTATTGGGGTGTTATCGTTAAATTTGTGTATTATTTTAACTTCATTCTTATTAAATAAAGAAGCTAAGCTTTCGTTTAACAAATAAATTTCATCCCAATTATTTTCTGAGAGCACTTTTTTAAAATTATCAATAACCTCTGCTTTATTTACACAATACAAAAACTTCCCTCCTTTTTTAAGAAAATTATGTACAAACAAATCATCAAGAGATAATTTTACCTCTTGTTTTTCTGTTTCTGTATCCTCATCTGTTTGGATATTAAAGAGCTTTTTAAAGAAATTCATTTAAAAATTATGCTTCAGGCGTATTATCTACTGCCGGTTTTTCTAGTACTTCTTTGATTGTTTCGTGCTCTACTTCTTCTGCTTCGCCAAAAGGTCTCTTACCAAAGATTTCTTGTAAGTCATCTTTAAAAATAACTTCTTTTTCTAATAACAAATCTGCTAATAACGTTAGCTTCTCTTTGTTATTTTCTAAAAGATCAATAGCTCTTTGATATTGTGTCTCGATCATTTTAGAGATTTCTTTATCAATTTTTCTACCAGTTTCTTCGCTATACGGTTTTACAAAAGCATCATTACCCGATGAATCATAATACGTAATATTACCAACTTCCTCGTTTAAACCATAGACAGTAATCATTGCTCTAGCTTGTTTCGTTACTTTTTCTAAATCGCTTAAAGCTCCTGTAGAAATTTTATTAAACATTACTTTTTCTGCAGCTCTACCTCCCATTGTAGCACACATTTCATCCAACATTTGTTCTGTTTGAACAATCATTCTTTCTGCTGGCAAATACCAAGCAGCTCCTAATGATTGTCCTCTTGGCACAATCGTAACCTTTACTAAAGGTGCAGCATGCTCTAACATCCAACTTACAGTTGCATGACCCGCTTCGTGAAACGCAATTACTTTCTTTTCTTTCGGTGTAATTACTTTATTTTTCTTCTCTAAACCACCAACAATTCTATCAACAGCATCTAAAAAATCTTGGTGATGAATTGCTTTTTTACCTGTTCTTGCGGCGATTAAAGCAGCTTCATTACACATATTTGCAATGTCTGCACCAGAAAAACCTGGAGTTTGTTGCGCTAGAAACCCTATTTTAACATCATCTGCTAATTTTAATGGTTTTATATGAACTTCAAAAATTTCTTTTCTTTCGTTAATATTTGGTAAATCAACATAAATCTGTCTGTCAAAACGACCTGCACGCATTAACGCACTATCTAAAACGTCTGCTCTGTTGGTTGCAGCTAATACAATAACATTTACATCGGTTCCAAAACCATCCATTTCGGTTAATAACTGGTTTAATGTGTTTTCACGTTCGTCATTACCACCTGTCATGTTATTTTTTCCACGAGCTCTACCAATTGCATCAATTTCATCAATAAAAATGATTGACGGCGATTTTTGAGCGGCTTGTTTAAACAAATCTCGAACTCTAGAAGCTCCAACACCCACAAACATTTCAACAAAATCTGAACCAGATAAAGAGAAAAAAGGAACATCTGCTTCACCAGCTACTGCTTTTGCTAATAAGGTTTTCCCTGTTCCTGGAGGACCTACTAATAAAGCTCCTTTTGGAATTTTACCTCCTAACGAAGTATATTTATCTGGGTTCTTTAAAAAATCTACAATTTCTTGTACTTCTTCTTTTGCTCCTTCTAAACCAGCAACATTTTCGAACGTAGTTTTTACTTTCGTGTCTTTATCAAATAATTTAGCTTTCGATTTACCAATGCTAAAAATTTGACCTCCACCGCCTGCGCCACCACCGGCACCAGACATTCTTCTCATAAAAAATAACCAAACTGCGATTAAAATAATAAATGGTAAAAAACCAAGAATAGCATCAAAAATGCTTGTGCTCTCTTTATTATCTACATCAACAATTAAATTATTCTCTTTTTTAATCGTTGCAATATTTTCTTCAAAAGTTCTTAAATCTCCAAAGTTATATTCGTAAACAGGAGATCCTGGTCTATAAAATGTTGTTGAAGTTTGCTTAGCATGTTTCGTCTTTTTAAGAGCTTCTGCCGTTAAAAACAACTGCGCAACATCTTTATTAATAACAACGATTTCTTTGATATCATTGTCTCTTAATATTTCTTCAAATTTATTTTTTGAAATACTTTTAGACGCCAAGTCGCCGCTACTAAAAAATTGTACTGCAATAATTACAATAAAAATTGCACCATAAATCCAGTACGAACTAAACTTAAACTTAGGTAAATTAGATTTATTCTCTTTATTTGAATCGCTCATTTTTTTATAAAATCAATAAGATTAAACTGGATTTATTACGGTAATTTTTGCGTCACCCCAAAGGCCTTCAATATCATAAAAGTCTCTAACATGTTTTTGAAAAACGTGCACTACTACATGAACGTAATCCATTAAAATCCACTCAGAATTTGTTTGCCCTTCTATGTGCCAAGGTTTGTCTTTAAGTGTTTTGCTAACTACTTTTTGAACCGAACCAGAAATTGCATTTACTTGTGTATTAGAATTTCCAGAACAGATTATAAAATAATCACAAACTGTATTTTCTATTTCTCTTAAATCTAATAATAAAATATTTTCTCCCTTAACATCATCTATCCCCTTAATAATCACAGAGATTAAATCATCGATGCTTGCTTGCTTTTTTGCCATTAATATTTTTTCTAATTTAGTGCAAAGTTATTATTTTTTTGCGAGTATTTTATGTATTATTGAACTAGTTTACACTTTATTTAACACTTGAAAATAATCAAACTTAATGCCACCAATTCTACCAATTCTTTTTTAAAAGAATTAGGGCAAAATTCTGCGCTTGAAAACTTTACGGTTGTGGTTACGGGTGAACAAAAAAAAGGTCGTGGCCAACAAGAAAGCAAGTGGATCTCTGAACCTTTTAAAAACCTTACATTCAGTGTTTTTACGAATGATTTTGATTTAGAAATTAGACATCAAAAATATTTAAACTTCGCAATATCTCTAGGCGTATTTAACACCCTTGCACATCATAAAATCCCGAATCTTTCTATAAAATGGCCTAACGACATTTTGTCAGCAAACAAGAAAATCTGTGGCATTTTAATAGAAAACAATATTAAAGGTACTAAAATTAATAGTTCTATCATCGGTATTGGCTTAAATGTAAACCAAGAAAAATTTCCAGATACTATAAAAAATGTATCCTCTTTAAAAATTACTAGCAATTTAGAATTTGATTTAGATCGTTTATTGATCGAAATTGTTGAAAATTTAAAAAAGACAATACACCTGCTTTCATTAAAAGAATACCTAAAACTAGAAACAGATTACTTAACTGCTTTGTACAAAAACAAAATACCATCTATGTTTAAAGACAAAGATGGCATTTTATTTATGGGTAAAATTATAGGTGTTTCTAATTATGGCAATCTTCAAGTGGAATTAGAAGATGAAACCACTAGAGAATTCGGAGTGAAAGAAATTTCTTTCCTTTAAAGTTTTTCTAAATTATCGGTTAGCGTTTCAATAAAGTTGGTCAATGGTTTTTTAACCATCATTGCCATCATCATATTAAATTCGCCATTAAAATCTAACTGCACTTTAGAAGAAGCTTCATCAATCTCATCGATATTTGCAACCAATTCAAAACTTAATTTGCTACTTGCCGCTCCCAAAGTAATGTTCGAAAATTCTGTGCTTTCTTTTAAAACCAACCTTATTTCTGGCATTCCTTTTAATCCGAAGATAAAAGAATCGCCTTCTACCTCAAACTTCTGAATAGATGCTGGCATTAATTGCTCAAAGTTTTTTAAATCTGATAAAAACTCAAAAGTTTCTTTTTGAGATTTATTCACCACTACTTTTGTACCACTAATATTCATATTGTTTGTTTTTTATTGTTTCCACTCACTAGGGTTTGCGCTCCATTCTTGCAGTGTCTCTAATTCTTTTTCAGAAATATAATTACTATCTAACGCTTGTTCTAGAAGGTTTTTATAATTACTTAAGGTGGTTAAATGAATGTTCTTTGCTTTAAAATTATCTTCAGCAACTTTAAAACCATAGGTAAAAATAGCCACCATTCCTTTCACCACAGCGCCAGCTTCTTTTAAAGCTGCAACAGCATTTAAACTACTATTACCTGTGCTTATTAAATCTTCGATAACCACCACATTTTGCCCACTTTCTAAATGGCCTTCAATTTGGTTTTTTCTACCGTGACTTTTAGGTTCTGGTCTTACATACACAAAAGGTACACCTAATTCTTGAGCAACCAAAACGCCAATAGCAATTGCGCCTGTAGCAACACCTGCAATTACATCTGGTTTACCATATTGTAGTTCTACAATCTTAGCAATTTCTTCTTTTAAGAAAATACGAACTGATGGAAAAGACAACGTTATTCTATTATCGCAATAAATAGGAGATTTCCAACCAGAAGCCCATTTAAAGGGATCGTGCGGACTTAGCTTTATTGCTTTAATTTGCAATAAATGCTCGGCTGTTTTTTTTGCGTTATCTTTGTTTAAAATCATACCGCAAATGTATAAAGTTTTTGTAAATGATAAACCAATTATTATCACATCTTCTCTAAAAAAAGAAAATAATTATCCGGTTTACGACTTTCAAAATATTATTTTTGATGATATCCTTCACAAGTTAAAAGACGAAACAATAAAAGGAATCAACCTTTACACCTCTAATTTAAAGGATGATTGGCTCATTTTCTTACAGAATATAGAAGTTATTCCTGCAGCCGGCGGCTTGGTTTTAAATCCTAAAAAAGAAGTGTTATTTATTTTTAGAAATAATTTTTGGGATTTACCAAAAGGAAAAATTGAAAAAGGAGAACGTATTGAAACTGCTGCAATTAGAGAGGTTGAAGAAGAATGTGGCATTTTTAATCTATCGATTATCAAAAAAATAACTATTACCTATCATATTTATTTTCACAAAGGCGCAAAACTAAAAGAAACCCACTGGTTTTTAATGAACTCAGACTTTAATGGACAATTAGTTCCGCAAACGGAAGAAGGCATTACAGCTGTTTGTTTTAAAAATGACACCGCAATTGATGAAGCTTTAAAAAACACTTTCGAAAATATTAAATTGGTTTATGATACGTATAAAGAAGGCTAAATTCAGTAACAAATGCTACTAAATGAGCTTCATTTATTTTACAGTAGTCTTTAACTTTTATTAAAACGTTATGCCTAAGTCTATCTAAAAAAAACCAACTACCTTTGCCGACTTTTAAAAGCTACTAAATTATGACTGAATTCATTAGAAAAATAATACCAAACGCAAAAGACGATGTGCTAGCAGGAATCACTGTTTCTTTAGCGATGATACCAGAAGTGGTAGCTTTTGCCTTTGTAGCTCAAATAGATCCTTTAGTGGCACTTTCCGGTGCATTTATCATTGGATTAATTACCGCTGTTTTTGGCGGAAGACCGGGTTTAATTTCTGGTGCTGCAGGTGCTGTTGCTGTTATTTTTGTAAGCATGATTTCTGAAGGGCATACAAAAGGAATGTTGTTTGACACGCCCATAGACAACATGGGTTATTTTTATTTACTAGCCTGTGTAATTTTAATGGGAGTAATACAAATTCTTGCAGGAGTTTTAAAATTAGGTCGTTTTGTACGTTTAATTCCGCATTCTGTAATGATGGGATTTGTAAACGGATTGGCAATTGTTATTTTCTGGGCACAAGTAAAAATGTTTACTCACAAATCTGTAAAGGTCTCAGAAAACGGTGTAAATGAATATGTAAGCACCTATATGTTTGGCAAAGAATTGTACATTATGCTTGGTTTTGTTGCTTTAACCATGGCTATTATTTGGTTATTACCAAAAATTACAAAGAAATTACCAGCCTCTTTAACGGCTATTTTAGTAACCACTTTTATCGTTATTTTTTCTGGTATAGAAGTTACAACCGTAGGCTCTTATATTATTGAAGGTGGCGGAACGGGTTTAAAAGGAGAATTCCCAACACCTAATTTAGAACTTTGGCAAAACTTACCTTTTAACCTAGATACTTTAACGTTTATTTTACCTTTTGCCTTTTTAGCGGCTTCGGTTGGCTTAATAGAGTCTTTAATGACAATGAATTTAGTAGATGAATTAACAGAAACTAGAGGAAACGGAAATAGAGAATGTGTTGCACAAGGTGCAGGAAATATTGTAAGTGGTCTTTTTGGGGGAACTGGTGGTTGCGGAATGATAGGACAAACTGTAATTAACATCAATGCGGGTGGTAGAGGACGTTTATCTGGAATAATGATGGCGTTAACCTTATTAACTTTTATTCTTTTTACTGATAAATTAATAGAACAAGTGCCAATTGCAGCTTTAATTGGTGTAATGTTTATGATGGTTATTGAAACTTTTGCTTGGTCTAGTTTTAGAATTTTAAAGAAAATACCTAAATCTGATGCTTTTGTTTTAATCATCGTTTCTGCTGTAACCGTTATTTTTGATCTTGCAATTGCCGTATTTGTAGGTGTAATTGTATCTGCATTGGTTTTTGCTTGGGAAAGCGCTAAAAAAATTAGAGCTAGAAAACGTATTAAAGAAGACGGTACGAAAGTATACGAAATTTGGGGACCGTTGTTCTTTGGAAGTATCGCTGCATTTAATGAAAAGTTTGATGTAAAAAACGACCCAGAAAAAGTAGAAATCGACTTTGTAGAAGCGCGTATTTCTGATCATTCTGCTATAGAAGCTATTTATGCATTGGTAGAAAAGTACCAAGCCGAAGGTAAAAGCATTCGATTAAAACATTTAAGTGAAGATTGTAAGGTGCTTTTATACAAAGCAAGTCCAATTTTTCTAGATATTATTGAAGAAGATATCGATGATCCTCGTTATCACTTAGCGGCTAACCCAGAGAAGTTTCCGAAATCTTTGAAGGAGTATAAGTTTTAAGAGGGATTTTAAACGTTTAGCAGGGAATAAAGTTTTATAATTATTATTTGTAGCTATTTCCTGCTTTACGTTGCAATCTTTTTATTCATTCTTCATAAAAAGGATTTCCACTGCAATCAGGGCTAGAAAACTAATTCTACAAAATATAGAATTGTCGTTAATTTGTTTATTTTAGTTATCAAACGGACGTACAATCTATGAAGTTAATTTAGGAATACAAACATCAATTTTTAATTTGGAAGCTATATATTTTAATTTAACTATCTGACCCACAGGTTATTTAAATTTATTTCAGTATCTTTAGATTATAAATTTTAAGATAAAATAGCTATGATTTCAGATTTAGAAGAAATAAGAAAATTAAAACATCCAAATTACAAAATAATGGAATTGGATAAAGATAAACTTCAAATTGAATTAAATTCTTGGTCTCGTGAAGATTTAATAGACTGGTTATCTTGGAATGATAGAAATGGTGTGTATAAAGATGAAGATTCTCTATTGGAGTTTGATAACATTTTAGGTAAAACAGAAGCTATTGCTATTATTACTAGGCAAATTTCTTGAGGTTGTTTAAAACAAAAAGAAGTCAAAAAGTGACGTACAGGTTTTAAACAGATAATTTTTATTTCTTAGTTTTTTTTTAAAAAAGATTAAAAAAGTGATGAAGTAGAAACTTTTCAATTAAATTATTATCGAAAATTTGGAAAACATAATTTATCTTAAAAGCGTCTTTTGATTAAGACGATTGAAAAGGAATTGATCATTTGTATTTCGTTAGTATTTTTTTAACGATAAAGGTTCAATTAATGAGTTATAAAGGATGAACAGTTTATTTTATAAATCTAATTTGCAAGTTGAGTTTAAAGTAAAACTCTCCATCTTCTTCATAAACAATACCAAAATCGTGTCTGCTAGAACTTGCTGTCTCTAATTTTGTATTATTAAATAAATAATCTTCAAATTGATTTCGGTTGTAAATATGATAACACAAAACATCCCCACTTTCCTTAACAATCAAATATCCTCCAGTTGCATCATACTGGCCAGTCCAAACTTTCGAAGGCATCATTCCTAAAGCTACGTCTGTTAAAAATCGTTTAATTTTGTATTCGTAAAACTTATGTTCATTAGAAGTGTCAAAATTTAATGGATTTTTAGAATTTGTGTTTTCTACCAAATCCGAAACGCCTGAACTTTTACTAGCATAAAAGTCGTAAACTAAATGCGATAAAATTTCAGGTAGTTTACTATCAATAAGAATTAAATTGTTTGAGAATATTTGTTTTTCAGTTTTTACAAAATGAAAATGTCCCTTTGATTCTAAAACATAATTAATTCTATCCATTATTTTACTTCTCGAATCTATAGAATTAATTTTGATAATATCAGATTCTCTTAATTTTAGATTAGAAATTTTAAAAATAAAATTTGTAGTTTTTCCTGCATTAAGCAAGGTAGAAGGGCTTCCTAATTGTGATTTTATACTAAAACCTAAAGTGGGTTGTTGATTTGTTCTTTGGTCGTGAACAACGATTGTAATATCAGTCTTTGAATTTGAACTAGCTTTTAAAGAAAGACAATTAATAGATTGCATAAACTGCTCAATTTCTGGAACTGAAAAAGTTCTTTCTTTATTACACTTAATTTTATCAAGTAAGAATTTAGCTTTTTCCTTAAACTCTGTAATTGGGATTTTTAAAACCTCTTCTCCACCAGAAATAAGTATGATTTCGTCTTTAATTGAATATTCAAAATCTCCATTATTTTCGGTTCTCAAAACACATAAGATGGGATACACAATTCCTTCTAATTTTTCAATTTCTTTGTTTCCCAGAAATAACTGTTTGTCGCCAAGTAGTTTAAAAAGTGTGTAAATTTCACTCCACTCGCCCTTATTTCCTTTAATCATATTGCTAGTTCATTTGCTATTTCCCAATTTTCATTGTCCCAAATTCTACCATTATAAGAAATTCGTGCTAAAAAATCGCTTTTTTCATTTATTACTCTACCTCCTAGCCAGTTGCCACTTCCCAATGAGTAAGTTTGAATAAATTTACGACAAATAGAAGATGCTTCTTCAAGGTCTTTAACTTCATAATAAATTAATCCATTTGGTTTTGATAATTCTTCAAACTTTGCGTTTGTTGAATATTGTTCAAATTTACCAGTATTAACTTCAGAACCCAGAGCTACAAATATTTTACTTTTTATCAAATTCATATTGCATTAAGTTTTTCTATTATTTTCTTAGCAGTAGCTTGAATTGCTGGAACTGCAACCGAATTTCCAAATTGTTTATAAGCTTGTGCATCTGAAACTACAATTTTAAAGTCGTCTGGAAAACCTTGTAATCTAGCCCATTCTCTCGGTGTCATTTTTCGAATTCCTTCTCTATTTACTTCTCCTATAATATGGGTTATTGGTTTAAAATCTTTTAATCGGAAATCGTACACTAAATTCCTTTCTCGTCCCATTCCTCCGCAAACAACTGCGTTGGCAGTTCCGTTATTTGGAATAATTTCGTAACCAAAGCCATTCCCTTTACTTGCGTGCCTAGCTTTATGATTTCGCAAAGTATTTACATAAGTTTCAGATAGATAATACTTTACAGAAACAGTTTCGGATTCTAAAATATCTTCAAGAGTATATTTTTTCTTAATAGGTTTTGGGTATTCAAACTCTGTAACTTTCAAATCTTTTCTAAACCCAACAATAAAAACTCGCTCTCTATTTTGTGGAACTCCAAATTCCTTTGCATTCATAACTTGTGGTTCTGGTACAAAATAACCTAAATCCTCACGTAAAACATTCAAAATAGTAGCTAATGTTTTTCCTTTGTCATGACTTCTTAAACCTTTTACATTTTCTAAAAATATTGCTTTCGGTTTTTTCTTTTTTATAATTTCTGCTACATCAAAAAACAATGTTCCGCGTGTGTCTTCAAATCCTCCTCTTTTTCCAGCGATTGAAAATGCTTGACAAGGAAACCCAGCACACAAAACATCAAATCCATCAGGAATATAATCTTTGGTCGCTTTTTTTGTAATATCTCCAAATGGAACTTCTCCAAAATTAGCCTGGTAAGTTTGTTTTGAATACCTGTCCCACTCACTTGTAAAAACACATTTTCCTTTAAGATTTTGAAATGCAAGTCTGAAACCACCAATTCCCGCAAATAAATCTATAAACTTAAAACCAGGATTCTTAGGAGCAGGAAATGGAACATCTTCTTGTTGAAAAATCAAATACTGTAAAGCTTCTTCAGCTACTACTTTTGATATTTTCTCATCAGGAAATTTATATTCAAAAAAATTCTTAACGTGTTCTAGTGCATCAGGTTTATAGAAATGAGAAACACCTTTTTTGTAATTATGTAAATAATGTGTAAAGGCAGCTTCTGTATCTTTTTCAGAGCCTATAAGCTTTATTTTAAATTTTTTATCTTCAAAATTTTCAATAGTTATACTTTCTTTTAGAAGCACTTATTCGATTTTTTAATTATTACCGCAAGTTATGAAAAAAAGTTCATTTTAAATTACATATAAATTATTGTTCATACCATAGACTCCTTAAATCAGTCCAAATTCTACCAATCTAAAACCTTAAGCAAGTTTAGCATCACATTAAAATTCAAACTACAAAAACAATAAGAAAATCCAGAAACTTTAGTAGTCTATATTTCACTAATGCTCGTATATTCTAACTAAAACTCCCACCAATAAAACCATTAACAGTTTCTAAAACCCCATCAAGAACAAACTTTATCCCGCATCAAGACGCACTTTATATTGCAGCCTGATGCAGTTTGTGTCGCGTCAAGGTGCAATTCTAAAAAGTACTAGTATATATTTCTAAATATACTAGTATAAATTATAAAAAGTTGTAGTATTTTTACAAAGAACGCTTTTAATACCTTAAAAGAGAGATAGTTTCTAAGTTTTATAAATATACAAAAAAAAGCACATAATGATGGCATTACGTTATAGAATAACCAAAAGAACCAATAGTATAAAAAATAAAGAGGAACAATATATTTTACAAGCAGTAAATACAGGTACTATAGATTTAGATACTTTAAGCGAAAGTATAAGCAACGAGTGTACTTTGCATGAAGTAGATGTAAAAGCAGTATTAATGGCTTTGGGTAAAAAGCTAGACTATTATTTAAGTAATGGTAAAATTGTAGATTTAGGTGATGTTGGTAAATTTAAAATGGGCTTTAATGGCATAGCAGCTGCTACACCAAAAGCCTTAAGTGTAAAAAGAAATATCAAAAAATTTCATATTAACTATCAACCATCTGTTAAAATGAAAAGAAAGTTAAAGGCAGGTATTACTACTTATAAAGAAGGTAGTAGAAGTGTTTAATTATTTTAAAATACCCGATACCTTTATGTGGTAATTTACACCAAACCAAAATCAACCAAAGGCAAACTTCTTATACGTTTCCCTGTAGCATTAAAAATAGCGTTGCAAATTGCCGGCGCCATAACAGGCACTCCCGGTTCCCCCACTCCTGTTGGGCGTTCGTGCATCGCTTCTATAATGTCTACATGAATTTTTGGTGCATCTTTCATTCTTGTCATTTCATAATCATAGTAATTATGTTGTTCAACGGCGCCTTCTTTTACAGAAATCTTACCGTACAATGCAAGCGACATCCCAAAGATAGCAGCACCTTCTAACTGGTTTTTAATATTGTCTTTGTTTAGTGCCAAACCACAATCGATGGTAGTCCAAACATTTTCTACTTTTACCTTTTCGTTAATTACAGAAACCTCTACAATAGTAGCAACATAACTGTAAAAACTATAATGAATTGCCACTCCTAAACCGTGGTTTTCAGGAATCGTTTTACCCCAATTAGAAACTTTAGCAGTATTTTTTAAAACGGCTTTCATTCGTTTAGAATCGTACGGAAACTCAGATCTACCTTCTATAACCCTATCGGCTCCTATTAAATCTAAATGAAATTGAACGGCATCTTTTTTGGCTGCAAATGCCAATTCGTCTACAAAAGAATTGTTACCAAAACCACTATGAATATGCACTACAGAGCGCATCCAACCAATTCTTAAATTGGCTTCTGCTTTGGCATTTTCTAAACTAAAATTAGAGATATTGTACGGATTATTTGTAAACCCTTGATTGAGTTCAAAACCAGACGCATACTCAGACAAAGGTTTAAATGACGATACAATAGAAGGGAATGCAACTCTTTGCAACCAACCTGTAACTTGGCCGTTTGTATCTAAAGAACCTTTTAAGTATTGTGCACTTGTTGCGTGGTAAAAACTATGCTGAATGTCATCTTCACGCGTCCAAACTACTTGAACGGGTGCTTTTATTTTTTTGGATAAAGCAACGGCTTCTACCACAAAATCAGATTTTGATTTACGTCCAAAACCTCCGCCTAAAAAAGTAACGTTTACGGTAATATTTTCTAAAGGAATTTCAAAAAAGTGCGCAAGCTCTGCTCTTGCTGTTTGTGGATCTTGAACAGGTGCCCAAACTTCAATTTTATTTTTTTGAAACCATGCAGTTGCATTTGGCACTTCCATTGGTGCGTGCACTAAAAACGGAACATGATAAATTGCTTCTACTGTTTTTGCTGCCTCCTCAAAAGCATCATCCACTTTTCCAGTACTACCAGGAACTAATTTTCCTTTTTCTTTAATTCTGTTGGTAAGTGTTTGTTTGAATTTTTCGGAATCAAATGAATGATTTTCGCCATAATTCCACTCAATTTCTAAACTTTCTTTTCCTTGAAAAGCAGCCCACGTGTTGTTGGCAATAACTGCAACACCACCTAAAGCTCCAAAAAACGATCCTGTTGGCGGCACCAATCTATCTAACTGAAAAACTTTTTCTACACCCGGTGTTTTCTCAGCCGCATTTGCATTAAAACTTTTTACCGACCCAAATGTAACTGGGCATCTCGCAATCGCAGCAAATTTCATATTTGGTATGCGAACATCGATTCCGTAGGTTGCTGTACCATGTGTAAAGGCTTTTAAATCTACGCTTTTTAAAGTTTTACCAATGTATTTAAAGTCTTCAACTTTTTTTAGTTGGATGGTTGCGTCGTCAGGAATGGTAAGTTTCGCTGCTTCTTCCACTAAATCGCCAAAGAAGATTTTCTCACTTGTGTTTTTATTGATGACAAAATGGTTTTCTGCAAAACAGTCTGCTTCTGAAACTTTCCATTTCTTAGAAGCGGCAGTAATTAACATTGCTTTTGCAGTTGCACCCATTTTACGCATTGGTGCTAACAAAGTTCTTACACTTCGTGAGCCATCTGTATTTTGATTGCCATATTTGGCATTTCCTGTTGCTTGTTGAACGGTAATAAATTTCCAATCTGCTTCTAGTTCATCCGCAATTGCAGATGCTAAAGAGGTTCTAATTCCTTGCCCCATTTCTGAGCGAGAAGCCATTAAAATAATATTTCCGTCTTTCTGAATTTGCACAAATAAGTTCGGTGCAAAAGTGCCTTCTATTTGCGGGATAAAATCTTTGCTATCCGAAGAAATGTTGCATCCTAAGATGATTCCGCCAGTAGCCAATCCAAATAATTTTACAAAATCTCTACGATTTATTTGCTGTATTTTACTCATATCGATTCGTTTTTAAGTGCAACAGCTTTATGAATAGCTTTTTTAATTCTTGTATAGGTTCCGCATCTACAAATATTACTACTCATAGCAGCATCAATATCTTTATCCGTAGGGTTTTCTGTTGCATCTAACAAAGAGGTTGCGGCAATTAGTTGCCCAGATTGGCAATATCCACATTGTGGCACATTACCCTCATTCCAAGCTTCTCGTAAAAACTCTAAATTTGGTGATGATCCTTCGATTGTAAAAATTTCTTTACCAAAAGCATAAGAAACCGGCATGCTACAAGATTTTGTAAGTGTACCATCAATTAAAACAGAACAGGCGCCGCATTGACTTACACCACAACCAAATTTTGTACCTGTTAAACCTACAATATCCCTAATTGCCCACAAAAGCGGCATATCGTCTTGTACATCAATAGTGTACGATTTTCCGTTAATTGATAAATTTTTACTCACCTGTATCGATTTTGAAGTTACAAGTTACGGAATTGCATTTGAATTATAAAATAAAGAATTCTAAAAACTTTATTGTTTTTAATCATTGCAGGATAAAAAAGAAAATACCACTACGCTTTTAAGCCTAGAAACAAGATTTGCTGCAAAGAATCTAACAAATGTGTAAAACCTAAATAAAATTACCTGTCTTATCTCTATAAAATTATTTCAAAGAATGAATAACACATTTATTTTAACTGGATATGTAAACTAAAAATATCTTTAATTAAAAACTAGTGTTTGTTAATTAAAAAAATAAATCCGTCTATAGCACTTGTACGCCTTAAAAAAGAAAATTTGTTCTCCTAAAGGTTCGAGTAATTTTTTCTTTAAAAAGTTACATGGAAAACCTATTTAAAACTAAAATTGCTGCTCGAGACACAAATTTTACTCATTTCTATCGTAAAATTCACATTGGGTTAAGTAAAACTTTAAAATAAAATACAAACGGGCATTGGTGCAGCAATTTCGCTTACAAAAGTTAATTTTCCTGTTTTTGAATTTCGTTTAAATGAAACAATATTATTCGTATCTTGATTTGCAACTATCAAAAATACTTCATTGGGTGATAAAGAAAAATTACGTGGATGTTTCCCTAAAACAGGTTGAAATCCAATCGTTTTTAAAGTTCCGTTTTTGGGGTTTACCGTATACATTACAATTGATTCATGGCCGCGATTTGAAGCATATAAAAATTTGCCATCCTTTGTAATATGAATATCTGCAGCTTTGCTATATGCCGTAAAATCTTCTGGAAGTGTTGCTATTGAAGACTCCACATAATACGTGTTTTCTTTTTCTTTTACTAAAGAAACGGTATTATTTAGTTCGTTTAAAACATATATCCATTTATTATTTGGATGAAAAGTTACATGTCTTGGCCCTGCTCCTTCTGCCATTTCTAAGGTTTTTTGATTGGTTAAAACCAACTTATTTTGGGTTGTATCAATAGTAGAAAACCACAATTGATTTGTGCCTAAATCTACAGATATCAATTCGTTTTTTGTAGGATGAAACCAAGCTGAATGTGCATGTGGCCCTTCTTGTCTGCCTGTAGTTCCTTTACCAACGTGTTGTTGCACATGTAATAAACTAGATAATTTACCTGATGCATCTGCTTTTAATAAACCAACACTTCCGCCGCCATAATTTGCAGTAACTATATAATTTTGATCATTTAAAGCTACAAAACAAGGTCCTGCTCCACCACTTTCTTCTTTACTTATAAGTTGTAACGAATCCTTTTCAATTTTAAAAGATTTTACAAATCCTGTTCCGTTTTCATTGGTTTCGCCCACTGCAAAAAGTATTTTACTATCTTTTGATTTTACTAAAAAAGTTGGATTGATCGTTTCTACAGCCAATCCTATTTTAGAAAGTTTTCCTTCGGATGAGATTGCGTATTTGTAAATTCCCTTAGAATCTTTTTGTGTGTATGTGCCTACATAGAAAGCATAGTTTTCTTTCTGTACTGATTTGCATCCTGTCATTACTATTATTGTAATTACAATTAAAAAGGTTGTTGCTATTTTATTCATTTTTAAAATTTGATAGTTGGCGTTTCCCAAGAAATTGAATCTCCTAAAATTTGATATTTCTCGCTGATGATGGTAGCTTTTTTGGGCGTAAACTTTATCAAAGTAAAATCTGTTGTTTTGTTTTTATAAAAGCTTTTCCATGCTTTTTTCCAAAACTTCTCTTTCTCGTTTTTAGTATTTACAATGTTTGCAGTTCCTTGTAACGTAACATAACTTGCACTTTTTGCATCAAAATAATACAAGCTTACTTGTTGGTTTTTTTGAATCTGACGAACTTTTAAACTCTTTGGGTTTGTACCCATCCAAACCGTAAAGTCTTCTTCTGGCAAAAAAGGATCCATTGCTCTTGCGTGCGCTACTCCTAAAGAATCTACGGTAATTAATGCGCAGTTTTTTGCATCTGTCATAATCTCTTTTGCAATTTCTTTGATGTCTTTTTTAACAGAATTTGGGGCATTTTTACAACTCACAAAAACAATTATCAAAAAGGAACAAAGAAAATATTTCATCAAAAATTATAATTTAAAAAACTTTAAACACAGGCAAACGCAAATATTCTTTTTCATTATGTGGCGATTTTTCATAAATCCAATCTAATTGGGTATTTGCATTTTCTGTAAATTCTTTATCTGAATTTAATTTGGCTTCATATTCATTTTTAATTTGCGGATTTTCAGCTAAAAATTTTTCAGCAATATCTTCAAAAACGTAGGCAGAATAGCCTTCTTTAGACTGCAAAACTGTATCGAAAAAATTCCAATTAAAAAACGAGTCTGTAGCTTCTGCTTCTAGCGTTTCTAACAAATAACGAATTCCGTTTTGATTGGTATCAATATAAATATCGCCCTTTTTAAAGGTAATTTTTTCTGATGACTTTTCAATAGTTGTATTAGAATGTAAATAATGACCTTCAAAAGGCATTTTTGTAGTTTCAAAATCCTTGATATGATTTACCTCCACAGCAATTGTAGTGTCTTTTTTAAAGCGTGTAAATTCTATATTATTAGTAACTAATCTGCTAATAATATCGTGCCAACCTTGTTGTAAAATATACGCTTTCGGAATCGTGATTTCTTTCGTTACTGCAAACTCATCATAATACTTAATTACCTTTTCAAAAGGTTTGTTTTTATCGTAAAACAACCTTTTCCCTTTGGTTACTTTACTATCAATCAATTTACCTTCATAACCTCTAAAATACAGATCGCGATATTTTTCTTTATCCACTTTAAACTGAATCGGATATGTTTTTTTAGCTAAAATTTCTTGGGTTGCTTTTGATCGCAAGTCTTTTATCGTTACTGAATTCTTTTCTGCAAAATCAAAAACAGAAAACAGCAATTCGTAGGTTTGTTCTACCCTAATTTTATATGGTTTTAACATGTGTGTTTCCACCATTAAACCCAACGTATGAAAAAGTGTTGTGTACCCTGTAGAATATCTTGGCGAATCGAAAAACTGAGAAAATCCGGCTTCTGGAGTAGTTCCCCAAACATTTACATACGGTGTAATAAAAACGCCTTTGTTCTCTAAAGATTTTTCGATTTTTGGTTGCATTTCTTTTTTTAGAAACCTTCCTAAATTGCCGCCTAATTTGTTATGTTGCGTAAATAAATGTGTAATTGCATATTGATAATCTGCGCCATTACTTGCATGATTGTCTACAAAAACATCTGGATTTACCGTGTGAAAAATTTCGGCAAAAGCAGCTGCATTTTTAGTGTCTTGTTTGATAAAATCTCTGTTTAAATCGAAGTTTCTTGCGTTTCCTCTAAAACCATATTCAATTGGCCCGTTTTGATTGGCTCTTGAATGTGAGTTTCTATTTAAAGAACCACCAACATTATACACCGGAATTACGCAAATAATCGAATTTTTATATTTTTCTTGCAAAGAATCGTTTTGCACAATATCTCTTAGCAGCATCATGGACGCATCAATTCCGTCTGATTCTCCAGGATGAATTCCGTTGTTTATTAAAATTCTGTTTTTTGTTGCGTTTTTAATTTCATCAACATTAAAAATACCTTCTCTGTTATAGACTACTAAATGCAAAGGTTCGCCAGCATCTGTTTGCCCAAACGAGAACAACGATATTTGAGAATATGTTTCTGATAGTTTTGTGTAATATGCAATTACATCTTTGTATTCCGGAGTTTCTGTTCCTTTTGATTTCTCGAAAAGTGTTGTAAAATCGATGTTTTCTTTGGATGCGTTATTACAAGAAATCATCAGAAAAAAGAATGCAAAAAAACTGATTTTAAAAAAATATTTTACCATTATTTAACGCTTACTGTTTTAGGAACTAATTTTGTGTAATCTCCATCATTTCTAATTACGTCTCTTACAATTGAAGAAGAAATATAAGATGTGTTTGCAGATGTTAGCAAAAAGACTGTTTCAATTGGCGCTAAATCTCTGTTTGTATGCGCAATGGCTTTTTCGAACTCAAAATCTGCCGGATTTCTTAAGCCTCTTAAAATAAAATCAACATTATTTTTCTCGCAAAAGTGCACCGTTAAACCTTTATAAGTAACCACTTTTATTTTAGGTTCATCTTTAAAACAATCTTCTATAAATTTCTTGCGCTCATCCAAAGAAAACATGTATTTTTTATCAGCATTGATTCCGATTGCAATAATGAGTTCATCGAACAATTTTACACCTCTTTTAATAATATCAAAATGACCTAATGTTATTGGATCAAAAGATCCTGGAAAAATTGCTTTTTTCATATGTTTTTTAATTTTGGATTCAAGACTTTTTTGATTCAAGAATCATGACTTTTGATTCTAATTTAAAATTATATTTTGATGTTCTTGATGTTTTTGAAACACGAATAACGACAGTTCTTGGTTCCATAATACAAACTTATCTTGGTTCTTGATTTACGAAACACGACTTTTAAGACTTACTTGGAATTAAATCTTGTTTCATGTTTCAAAATTATCTTGTTTCAATTCCACAAAAGTAATCATCTTGTCCCTCGATTCAAAATCATCCTGATTCTAGAACATTAACACATCAATCTAATGAATCTATGAAGTTAGAAATTTTTTGTTGTAATTTTTGAATTCTTTTCTCAAAGTCTATAAAAGTTTCATCAGAAATAAAATTTAAGTTTTTACAAATTATAATTTGTGTTTCCCATTCAAAAGCAGAACCTAAACTATGTTCTAAATACGTTGTAAAATGTTTACTTGTTCTTTTACTTGTACCTTCTGAGATGTTTGAAGGAATAGAGACAGCACACCTGTTTAATTGACTAACTAACCCAAATTTTTCAAAATCAGGTAAAGTTGTAGTAAATTTATAACTTAAAGTAACTAATTCTATTGCTTCTTGCCAAATTTGTAGTTTCTTAAAATTATGTCTTTTCATATCTTTAATTTTTGATGATTTTGATGATTTTGATGATTTTGATGATTTTGATGATTTTGATTTTTTTGAAACACGAATCATGTCTCCTGTCTCCACAATACAACTCATCTTGTCTCACGATTCTAAACATCCTGGTTCTCTATCACAAACAAACTAATCTTGTCTCTTGGTTCTTGTCTCTTGGTTCTTGTCTCTTGTCTCTTGATTCTATTTTAAAAACATCCTGCCTCTATAAAAGAGCAGACTCAATAGCAGATTCGAATAATTCGGCTAAAGAAATTCCGGCTGCTTGTGCTTGTTGTGGCAAAATACTTGCTTCTGTTAAACCAGGAACGGTATTTATCTCTAAAAAATGAGGTTCGCCATTTACCAAAATATATTCTGATCTCGAAAAACCAGACATATTTAAAACTTTGTACACCTTTTCTGCAATTGCTTCCACTTTAAGCTGTTCTTCGGATGAAATTCTTGCAGGTGTAATTTCATGCGATTTTCCTTCGTATTTTGCTTCGTAGTCAAAGAAATCATTTTCGGAAACAATCTCTGTAATTGGCAATACTTTTGTTGCGCCTTTATATTGAATAACACCAACAGACACCTCTGTTCCGTCTAAAAAAGACTCAATTAAAATGGCTGCATCTTCTTTGTATGCAACTTCAATGCCTATTAAAATTTCTTCTTTCGTATACGCTTTCGAAATACCATAACTAGAACCTGCATTGTTGGGTTTTATAAAACAAGGCAAACCAACCTTGGCAATTATTTCATCCGTATTTACAACATCACCTTTATTTAAATAAACAGAAATTGCCGTTTTAACACCATATTCTTTTACAACACTTAAGGTATCTCGTTTATTAAATGTTAATGCCATTTGATAATAAGGCGCCGAAGTATGTTTAATTCCTATTAAACTAAAATAGGCAAGTAATACGCCGTTTTCTCCAGGATTACCGTGAATTGCATTAAAAACACACTCAAAAATGATTGGTTTTCCATTCATCAAAAAAGAAAAATTGTTTTTATCTATTGGGTATTCAGTTTCTTTGTCATCTAAAGCAACCCATTTTTCTTTTAAAATATGTACTCTAAAAGGAGTAAATTTCTCCCTGTTTAGATGCTGGTAAACAACGCTTCCACTTTTTAAAGAAATGTTTACTTCGGATGAAAATCCACCCATTACAATCGCTATATTTTTTTTCATCAATGTAAAATAATAAAAACAAATTTATCAAAATATAAATAGAAACAACAACGTTTAGTTTTTATATCTTTGAACCCTTAAAACTTTTCTATGAGTATAATTCAGTTTTTTAAAAGTAAAACCTTTTTTAAGCAAATTGCATTTGCAATTATTGGTATTGTTGTATTTGTATTTTTCTTGAAATTTTGGTTAAATGTTAGTACAAATCACGATCAAAAAATTCAAGTTCCGGATTTACACAAACTAACAATTGCAGAGGCAGAGCGAACATTAAACGAGTTGAATTTAGATTTTGTTGTTAATGATAGTGCGAGATATAACCCTACCTATCCAAAAAAATCTGTAATTGAACAAAACCCTTTAGCGGGTGCTTTTGTAAAAGAAAAACGTAAAATTTACTTGAGTTTAAATCCGTCAAAATATAGAGATGTTACAATTCCTAATTTAAACGGACGAACAAAAAGACAAGCAATTTCTGAATTACGAGCAATCGGTTTTATTGTTGGCACAGACTATACCTATATAAACGATATTGGAAAAGATGTTGTAAGGGGGTTAAGACATAAAGGTAGAATTATAAGTGCGAACGATAAATTGCAAAAAAACTCTATTATAGAATTGATTTTAGGAAACGGAGAAAGAGACGGAGCGCCCGGAATAATCCCCGAAGATGGACCAATAGATGAACCTGCGGGAGAAAATGATTCGCAGTAAGCAGTAGGCAGAAAGCAAATTTTAACTATTTGCAATTAAAATAAAAGACATGCAAGAAAATATTTCTGAAGATAATGATAATGATGATTTGTACGAACACTACAGATTTACTGCAAGTAGTGGTCAAGAACCTTTAAGAGTTGATAAATTTTTAATGAACTTTATAGAAGGTTCTACAAGAAATAAAGTACAACAAGCAGCAAAAGCTGGCAATGTTTTAGTAAATGATATTGCTGTAAAATCGAATCATAAAGTAAAGCCAAACGATATTGTTAGGGTTGTTTTGGCATATCCGCCTGCAGAAAACTTGCTGGTTGCAGAAGATATTCCTTTAGATATTATGTATGAAGATGATACTGTAATTGTTGTAAACAAACCAGCAGGAATGGTAGTACATCCAGGTCACGGAAATTATTCTGGTACTTTGGTAAATGGCTTAATTTATCATATAGAAAATTTACCTACCAATTCTAATGAAAGACCAGGTTTGGTGCATAGAATTGATAAAGACACAAGCGGATTATTAGTAGTTGCAAAAACCGAGTTTGCGATGGCAAATTTATCGCGTCAGTTTTTTGACAGAACTACAGAACGTTTGTATTATGCATTAGTTTGGGGAAATATGGAAGATGATGAAGGCAGAATTGAAGGTAACATAGGGCGTAGTTTAAAAAATCGTTTGCAAATGGATGTTTTTCCTGATGGTGATTTTGGCAAACATGCCGTTACACATTATAAGGTTTTAGAACGTTTAACGTATGTTACTTTAGTGCAGTGTAAATTAGAAACCGGAAGAACACATCAAATTAGAGCGCATTTTAAACATATTGGTCACACACTTTTTAATGACGAACGTTATGGTGGTGATGGTATTTTAAAAGGAACCACTTTTACAAAATATAAGCAATTTGTACAAAACTGTTTTAAAGTATTGCCAAGGCAAGCTTTACATGCAAAAACATTAGGGTTTACACATCCTATAACTGGTGAATTTATGCAGTTTAACACAGAAATTCCTCAAGATATTGCGGATTGTTTAGAAAAATGGAGAACCTATTCTGAAAATTCTAAACACGAAT
This sequence comes from Polaribacter glomeratus, assembly GCF_002954665.1. GTDB lineage: Bacteria > Bacteroidota > Bacteroidia > Flavobacteriales > Flavobacteriaceae > Polaribacter > Polaribacter glomeratus. The sequence goes on from NZ_MSCM01000001.1 coordinate 1,830,571, forward strand.
TTGAATAGTTTTCTTCTTAATGTATCAAAGTTATTTTAACTCTATTGTATCTAACAAAAGTTTAAAGTTTTCATTTTTTTTGTTTCCTATTAAAAAGGTGACTTCTTCAATAGCGTCATCAGAAAAATTTGGCTGATCTAATCTTCTTCCTCTAAACGAAGGGTACATCTCTTTTAGAGGAATTTTTATTTCTTGCCATTCTCCTGAAGTTGAAAAAGGTAATATATACGAGTAATAATCACCCGAATTCGATTTTATTCTAAATTGATAGTTTTTACCGTCTCCTTTTAGTTTGATAACAATCTGAGTATTATCATCAATTGCAATTTTTTGAAATCGATAGCGCAAAGAAGAGAATCCTCCATTATTATCCAAAGAAATACGGCCTTGAAAAACACCAAAACCATCTTCATTTAATTTAAAAGAGCCAGATGATTCGCCACCCATAACTACATCGTCTACAATTACCCAGTTTTGAAGGTTTGATTTTTTATTAAAATCAAAGATTATTTTTGAACTCATAAGTGAAAATAAAATTAATATAAATAGTATGTATTTCATAAACGCTGTTTAGTTACACTTCATTTTTTAGGTTTAGAAACCAAACTAACAACAACCAGCACTTGGATCACAGCAAGAGCCTACAGCTTCTATAATTTTAAGTTTTGTTTTTTCAGCTGGAATTCCGCAAGCATCTAGCGCTAAGCAAGCCGTTAATTTAGACGTTAGTAAAAAATTCGTTCCGTCAAAATCTAAATTGTATTTCCCTATTGTTTCTTTGCCTTGATATTCTACTTCAATTTCTAAGTCGTCAAACTGAAATCTCTTTTCTGATAACTCAATTATATTCAATAATTTCTCTGGATGTAATCTATGATCGTAATCATTTTCTTCCCAAAGTTGAAAATTAATTACCGTTTCGCTTCTAACTTTACCTCCACAATCAATAAAATCTTTTGTTATTTTACCAACTTCTGTTACATGAAAATGACTAGCAACCAAATTACCGTTTGGCAACTGAAAGCCTATTTTGTTTACACCTTTTAAATGGTTTTTAATTTCTGATAATTTCATACTATTATATTTTTTGGTTCTTTATTCTTTATTTTTTGTTTTTTTGTTTTCTGTATACTGTTTCTCTTTTCTTAATGCTTGTTTCAACAACAACTATCTGTTAAATTTTTATTTAAAAAACAGACTTCTCGTATTTTTATTTTATTAAAAAATATAAAATAGCAATTCTTGCAGGATAACCAAACACTTTTGCAATGGCAGCAATTTCATTTTGTTCATCAGTAAATATTTCTGACTTGGTAAGACCCGTCTTAATTTGTTTATTGCAATATTACGATTAATATATTTAAACTGTACTCTTTTTTTTAAAACTAATACATCTTGGTAATCAAGATTGGTTTTAAAACAGCTTTTTGGGTACTAATATTAAAATCTACAACACCTAAAACCAAATCTTCATCTGTAATTACTTCTACTTTCCATTCACCATCTTTTACATTCTCTTTATAGCTATAGCCTCTGTATCCATTATCTCTTCCACCTATAATTTCGAAACCTATTTTATCTGAATTCTCCCAAGTTTCTAACTCATTATTATACCATTTCCATTGATGGTAAATTTTCTTCTTTAAATCTGTTGGAGCAAATATTGATGTAAAAACATATACTGGTTTATTAGAATATCTACTAAAATTAATTTTATGATCTCGCCAAAAAACATACCAATCATCAACTTCATAAGTTACTTCGTAATATCCATTTTTAACATCAATATTATAAGCAACAACTCCTTTGTCTAAAGCTAGAGGAACTGGGGGAATCAACTTAAAATAATAGAACATATTAATTGATAGATAAATTGCAAAAATCATGAACATCATTTTCCTTTTTACAATTTCTACTCTAGCAGAGTCACTCGTTCTGTATACAAGAGTTACCAAAATAAATGTAGACACTAAACTAATTGCGCCAGAAATTAAAAAAATAGTTGTGTTCATTTCTTTTAGCATTAAGGGTAAAAAAAAACTAAAAAAAGTAAAGTTGACAAAGTAATAAGCGCAAAACTGAAAGTATTTATTAGAAATTCGTTTTTTAAAAAACTCATTTGCAAATAATACAATAACTAAAATAACAAAAAAAGAAGCTGTTTTAGAAAGCGATACACTTCTAGAAAAATAAATAACGTAGGCACTTGTTAAACCTCCCAAGAAAAACTGAATTGCCAATGGTAAATAATTTCCATATTTTTTTAAAAAACTATTTCTTCGTTTTTTATTACCAACCAAATTAAAGAAATAAATACTAAGGGTTAATAGGCACATATAAGTGCACAAAATAACAATGTCATACAATCTATCGATTCTGCCAAGTGTAAAAGAATCCCAAGTAAAACCAGCAATAAAAAATAGAAGTGGCGCATATTTTTTATGCTTTTTTAAAAATAAGTTAACCCTACTTTTCTTTAATTTAACTATACTCCTTTTCATAATTATTATAAGATTGACTTTAAGTGAATATAAATAAATTTTATCAATTTAAATATCAATTTAAAATAGTTGCAGAACTTTAAAAAAGTTTTAATGATTTGTATATTTACAATTAATAATTAGTGTTTAAATTATTAAATAAAAACAAATGAAAATCATTATATCTCCAGCAAAGTCTCTAGATTTCGAAAGTAAAGTTCCTACTAGTTTGCATACGCAACCTCGTTTTTTAGAACAATCAGAAAAACTACACAAGAAACTAAAAACACTTTCAAAAAATAAATTATCCGACTTAATGAAAATTTCTGATGATTTAGCTGCCTTAAATTATGATCGCAATCAAACTTGGGAAACTCCGTTTACAACCGAGAATTCTAAACAAGCTATCTACGCTTTTACTGGTGAGGTTTTTAGAGGAATTGACGTTAATTCTTTGGATGAAAAAAAATTACCCATTTTGCAAGAACGTCTGCGTATTTTATCTGGTTTATACGGCTTGTTAAAACCGTTGGATTTAATACAACCGTACCGTTTAGAAATGGGAACACGTTTACAAGTTGGTAAAACAGAAAATTTGTACAAATTTTGGGATAATTCTGTTGCTGAAGCTTTGAATACTGAATTAGCTGATGGTGAATTATTGATCAACTTAGCCAGCTCAGAATACTTTAAAGTGTTGCCAAAAAAGGTTTTAAAAGTACCGATGATAACGCCAGTCTTTAAAGATTTTAAAAATGGAGAATATAAAATTGTGATGACATATGCCAAAAAAGCGCGTGGATTAATGGTGCGTTTTATTATTGAAAACAACGTTAAAACCATCGAAGAATTAAAAGGTTTTAATATTGATAAGTATCGTTTTTCTGAAGAAATGTCTTCTGGAAATGATTTGGTGTTTACCAGGTAATTTTTAGTTAGTCGTTTTTAGTAGCAGTATGAAATGGCAGTATGAAATGGCAGTATGAAGTGGCAGTGGACAGTTGCAGTTGCAGTTGCAGTTGCAGTGGACAGTTACAGTGGACAGTAGCAGTTGCAGTTGCAGTATTTAGTGGAAATTGAGCAATAGCTTCTTTAGATAAAGGACTAACTTTAAACTGAACACTTAGACTGAAAACTGAGACTGAGACTGAAGACTGAAAACTGAAAACTGAAAACTGAAGACTGAAAACTATATACTGAAGAAAAACTTAATCAATTCTTCATTTTATGCATCACCCAAGTATGTGGCGCAGTAACTGCAAATAAAATTACAAAAACAACGGTTGCAAATAACTTTATTTGAGGAACTAATTGGTATAAAATTAATAACCCAGCGATGCTAATGACCCAATAAATCATAGCTTTTTTTACATAAAATAGGGTGTTTTTCTTGCTCAAATCTCCCGAAATAAATTCTATTTGGTGGATTATTGAAGGAATAGAGTGCCAAAAAATAAAGTAGATGGCAAAACCTAAAATCAAAGAAGAAGTTTTAAAAACTAGAAATAATAGCAGTAAATAAAAGAATTCTTTCACAAATATTTCGACCGTATTTTTTTTAGCTAAAACCAAATACAAACTTCCGGTAAATAAAAAAATAGCGCTCGTTATTAACGTAGTTTCAATTTGAAGTTTAGTGAATGTTGCCCCTGTGAGTTCTATCATAATGGTATCTACATCCATAATTGATTGATAAAAGAGTAACGAAAAAATAAACAATCCGTAAGCTAAAAAGTAAACTACATTAAATAAAAAATTTAAATTGATTGTTTCACCAAGATGTTCTTCTCCAAAATGATAAGCGCTTAGTAAAACGAAAAGTAAAATCGCAATAAAAGGGCTGATTAAATAGATAAAAACACATAAAACAATAATACTTATATAGATAATAAGGTTTTTTCTAAACGTTTTATCAATTTTATCTTTAGTAGATAGAATTAATAAATCGTTGGCACCGTGCAAAATACCTATAGAAACAACCATTACATACGCTAATAAATCTTCTACTACTTCTCCAAATTGAATACTTATCCAAAATAAGAAAAATGTAAAAAAGATCATAAAATCTTGATAATTGTATGTTTTTTTTGCTACCATATATCAAAGTTATGAATTTTTATTGTATTTTTGTTTAGCGTTTACAAATAAACGTTAAACAATTTTTACTAACTTAAATCTATTTACAATGAATTTATCAATTAATTTTTTGTCGGTTGCAAAGATGGCGCCCGATGATTATGTTGGGTTTACATTTTTTGTAGGCTGTATGGCTATGATGGCCGCTTCAGTATTTTTCTTTTTATCAATGAGTAGCTTTGATAAGAAATGGAGAACATCAATTTTAGTTTCAGGTTTGATTACTTTTATCGCTGCTGTACATTATTGGTACATGAGAGATTATTGGGTATCAAACATGGAATCGCCAACTTTCTTTAGATACGTAGACTGGGTATTAACAGTACCATTAATGTGTGTTGAATTCTATTTAATTTTAAAAGTAGCAGGAGCTAAAAAATCGTTAATGTGGCGATTAATTTTCTTATCTGTAGTAATGTTAGTTACAGGATACATGGGAGAAGTTCTTTACAGAGATCAAGCATGGTTCTGGGGATTAATTTCAGGTCTAGCATATTTCGTAATTGTGTATGACATCTGGTTCGGTACTGCTAAGAAACTAGCTGAAGCTGCAGGCGGAGCTGTATTAAAAGCACACAAAACATTATGCTGGTTTGTATTAGTTGGATGGGCAATTTACCCAATTGGGTATATGGCAGGAACTCCAGGATGGTACGAAGGTGTATTTGGAGGATTAGACTTAGATGTTATTTACAACATTGGAGATGCTATTAACAAAATTGGATTTGGATTGGTTGTTTACAACTTAGCTGTTCAAAGTTCTGAAGAAATCAAAAAATAATAATTTTAATTAATTATTTTAGAGTCCAAAAGCCTTAAAAAGCCTTTGGACTTTTTTTTTAACAATCAACGATTCTAACAGTAACCGCCAAACCTCCTTCGGATGTTTCTTTGTAATTTTTATTCATGTCTTTTGCAGTTTCCCACATCGTATCAATTACTTTATCCAAAGAAACTAAACATTCTTTCGGATTGGTTTCTAAAGCAATTTCTGCGGCATGAATCGCTTTTATTGCACCCATAGAATTTCTTTCAATACAAGGCACTTGCACTAAACCACCAATAGGATCACAAGTTAACCCCAAATGATGTTCCATCGCAATTTCTGCTGCGGATAAACATTGTGCAGGAGAACCACCTAACAGTTCGGTTAAAGCAGCTGCTGCCATTGCAGATGACACTCCTATTTCTGCCTGACAACCTCCCATTGCTGCAGAAATTGTGGCATTCTTTTTAAAAATACTACCAATTTCGCCAGCAACTAATAAAAATCTTTTTATGTGACTAAAATCTGCTTGATGATTTTCTATTACTAAATAATACATTAAAACAGACGGTATTACACCTGCACTTCCGTTTGTTGGTGCGGTTACAACTCTACCTAAAGCAGCATTTACTTCATTTACAGAAAGTGCAAAACAGCTTACCCATTTTAAAATTTCTCTAAATTTAACTTCGGTACTTCTAATAGCAGTTATCCATTGCTCTAGATTTTTATACGTTGTGTCTTTAATTAATTTATTGTGTAAATCAAACGCTCTACGCTTTACATTTAATCCGCCAGGAAGTTTGCCTTCTGTATGGCAACCAATATGCATACATTCTAACATCGTTTCCCAAATTCTTTTCAATTCAAAATCGATCTCATCGGCACTTCTTAATTCTAATTCGTTTTTTAGAACGACATCAGAAATTAGTAGATTTTCATTTTCACAATATTCTTCTAATTGTATTGCTTTGTTTATTGGATACGGAAAATTCTTTTTAGTAATTTCTATTACTTCTTCTAAATGGTCTTTTTCTTGCACAATAAAACCTCCACCGATAGAATAATAGGTTTCAGTTGATATTTCTTTGCCTTTACAAAAACCTCTAAAAGTGATTCCGTTTGCATGAAAAGGAAGAAAGTCTTTATTAAAAACAATATTTTCAAAAGAAAAAGTAATTTCTCTTTCGTTATTAAATTGTAATTTATGTTGATTTTTAATTTGACTGACGATATTTTCAATTTCAGGAATAGGAATATATTCTGGGTCTGTACCACTTAAACCTAGCAAAATTGCATAATCTGTAGCGTGTCCTTTTCCGGTAAGAGACAAAGAGCCAAATAAATCTATTCTTATTCCATCTATTTGATGAAATAATTTAGTTTCGTTTACAGTTTTAATCCACTGTTGTGCAGCTCGCCAAGGCCCAAGCGTATGAGAACTTGATGGACCAACACCAATTTTGAGCATATCAAAAACACTAATAAATTGCGACATCCGTAAAAATTTGACTTATTATGGCTGTAAATGTAAAAAATCCAACTCAATGAGTTGGATTTATTTTGATATTATTAAAAGAAACTTATTTACATTCCGTAAATAGACTCTTTATCAAATTTCTTAACTAACATGTAGTAAACCACAGCTCTGTATTTTTTTCTTTCAGACTTTCCAATTCTTTCCATAACTTCTTCTATTCCTGCATCTAATTTAGCATCATCTGCCAAACCTAATTTTTTAATTAAGAAGTTATTTTTTACTGTTGCTAATTCTTTAGCATCAGAACCAGAAACTGTTTCTGCGTCTGCTTTGTAAATAGATGGTCCTAAACCTTTTGTTACAGCTGCTAATAAATCAGAATTAGAACGTAAATCTCTGTCGTCCATAAATTTCTTGTACAATGCTACTTTTTCATCAAATTTACTCATGATTTTGTTTTTTAAATTATTAATTTTTTGTTAAACTTCCCAAATATAAGAAAATAATTAATTATTTCAAATTGAATAGGTGCTCTTTAATTTGGACACAATTTATGTCAAAGTGTCACAAATCATTAAAAAATATTTTCTAAAACTGACATTTTCTAATTAAAAAGCAGTTGGCACACAGTTTGCCAATTGTTTAAATGTAAAATTGAATTAAGAATTTTTTAAATATAAATATTGAGTTATGAGTAAAATAATTGGAATAGATTTAGGAACAACAAACTCTTGTGTATCTGTAATGGAAGGTAACGAGCCTGTTGTAATACCTAATGCTGAAGGAAAAAGAACAACTCCTTCGATTGTAGCGTTTGTAGAAGGTGGAGAGCGTAAAATTGGTGATCCTGCAAAAAGACAAGCTGTTACAAACCCAACAAAAACAGTTTATTCTATTAAACGTTTTATGGGTAATAAGTTCTCTGATTCTTCTAACGAAGTAAAAAGAGTACCTTATAAAGTTGTAAAAGGTGATAATGACACGCCAAGAGTAGATATTGATGGTCGTTTATATACGCCTCAAGAAATTTCTGCAATGGTTTTACAGAAAATGAAAAAAACAGCAGAAGACTATTTAGGAACTACAGTAACTGAAGCTGTAATTACGGTACCTGCTTATTTTAACGATGCACAAAGACAAGCTACAAAAGAAGCTGGTGAAATTGCTGGTTTAAAAGTTAGAAGAATAATAAACGAACCAACTGCCGCTGCATTAGCGTATGGTTTAGATAAATCTCACGATGATAAAAAAATCGTTGTTTTTGATTTTGGTGGTGGAACACATGATGTTTCTATCTTAGAATTAGGAGATGGTGTTTTTGAAGTATTAGCTACAGATGGTGATACACATTTAGGTGGTGATGATGTTGATGCAAAAATCATTGACTGGTTAGCTGCTGAGTTTAAAGCGGATGAAAACATGGATTTAACTACAGATCCAATGGCTTTACAACGTTTAAAAGAAGCTGCTGAAAAAGCGAAGATTGAATTATCTTCTTCTGCTTCTACAGAAATTAACTTACCATATATTACTGCTACCGCAAGTGGCCCAAAACACTTGGTAAGAACTTTATCTAAATCAAAATTTGAGCAATTAATTGATGATTTAGTAAAACGTACAATTGCACCTTGTGCTACTGCGTTAAAAAATGCTGGTTTATCAAAATCTGATATCGACGAAATAGTTTTAGTTGGTGGTTCTACAAGAATTCCTGCTGTACAAGAAGCTGTTGAAAAATTCTTCGGAAAAGCGCCTAGTAAAGGTGTAAATCCTGATGAAGTTGTTGCTTTAGGAGCTGCAATTCAAGGTGGAGTTTTATCTGGTGATGTTAAAGATGTATTGTTATTAGACGTTACACCTTTATCTTTAGGTATCGAAACAATGGGGAATGTTTTCACAAAATTAATTGATGCAAACACAACTATTCCTACTAAGAAATCTCAAGTATTCTCTACAGCAGTAGACAATCAACCATCTGTAGAAATTCACGTTTTACAAGGTGAAAGAGCAATGGCTGCTGATAATAATACAATTGGTCGTTTCCATTTAGATGGTTTACCTCCTGCACAAAGAGGCGTACCTCAAGTAGAAGTTACTTTTGATATTGATGCAAATGGTATCATTAAAGTTTCTGCTCAAGACAAAGGAACAAACAAATCTCATGAAATTAGAATTGAAGCTTCTTCTGGTTTATCTGAAGAAGATATCGCTAAAATGAGACAAGAAGCAGAAGAAAATGCTGATTCTGATAAGATTGCTAGAGAAACTGCAGAAAAAGTAAATGGAGCTGACTCTATGATTTTTCAAACAGAAAATCAATTAAAAGAATTTGGTGATAAATTATCTGATGATAAAAAAGCACCAATTGAAGCTGCTTTAGTTGAATTAGTTGCTGCTCATGAATCTAGAGATATTGCACTAATTGATGCTGCAATGGAGAAAATTAATGCTGCTTGGAAAGTTGCATCTGAAGAAATGTATGCTGCACAAGGAGCCGGAGGAGCACCTGGAGCAGAGCAACAAGGTCAACCAGAAGCTAAAGACGCTCAAGGAGACAATGTTGAAGATGTAGATTTCGAAGAGGTTAAGTAAGCAGAATGTTGAATTTGTTTTTACAAATTCTTACATATCGCTTATCCCGCCTTTTAGGGGCATCTCAAGAAGATCATCTCTAATTAATTTAGGGAATCACAAGAAGTTAATCTTAAACTTGTTTCAGATTATCTCAAGAAAAACATATTTTCTTAAAATAACTAAAACGCAATCATTCATTTGATTGCGTTTTTTTATGATTAAAAATTGTCTGCTTTTAATTACTTTTGATGCTTATGAAAAAATTTATATTTCTTGTACTTCTATTAGTTTTGATAATTTCCTGTTCAAAAAAAACCTATTCGTCTTTTAAAATAGGTATTATTGCAGATTGCCAATATTGTGATTGCGAAGTAAAATGGGACAGGTACTATAAAAAATCTCCACAAAGATTAAAAGAAGCAATTGCTATTTTAAACAAAGATTCTTTAAATTACACCATTCATTTAGGTGATTTTATTGATCAAAAAATGAGCAGTTTAGATAGTATATTACCAACTTGGAACAGTTTGAAGTCTACATCTTATCACGTTTTAGGAAATCATGATTTTGACGTTAGCGAAGCCCACAAAGAAAAGATTATCGAAAAACTAAATTTAAAAGATAGGTATTATAGTTTTGTAGAAAGAGATTGGCGATTTATTGTTTTAGACGGAAACGATTTAAGCTTTTACGGCACAACTTCAGAGCTTAAAAAACAACAAACAGATTCACTTTTCAATTCTTTAGAAAATAAAAATTTACCTTATTTAAAAAAATGGAATGGCGGTTTGAGCAATACGCAACTAAATTGGATTCGATCAGAATTAAACAAAGCTGTTCAAGAAAATCAGAAAGTTGGTTTTTATTGTCATTTTCCCATTTTTCCAATAGATCAACATACTATTTGGAACAGAGAACAATTTTTATCTTTAATTAAACCATATAAAAATGTAAAATTGTTTTTTAATGGTCATAATCATGCAGGCGCTTATCAGTTGGTTGATAATGTGCACTATTTAACTTTTAAAGGAATGGTAGACACAGAAAAAACCTCTGCTTTTGCGAAAGTAAAATTTGATAAAGACACTGTTTTTGTAGAAGGTTTTCATAGAGAAATTTCAAGAAAATTAATCATCAAATAATTACTTAACTTGAAAACCTACAATCAAACCAACTTTTTTAAACACACTTTTTGCGAATTCGATCTAATTGATACTTTTGAATTCCCAGAAAACACCAATTATAAAAGTAAATCAGAAAGTATTTATTTTTATACGGATGAAGGCGTGTACAGAAAATCGAATCATTGGGGAAGAGTTGCAAATTGTAGATGGAAAATAACTACAAATGAAAACTATAAAAATCAACAAATAGTTATCGGATTTGCAAAATGGAGCGACTTCTACCCCATCAGTTCATCAGAAAAACTATTTTTTATTGCTGTAAATTTTGATAAAAGAACAGCTAAAATTCAGTCAGGCACAAAAGATTCTACCAATCATTTATTTACATTTTCTGAAGCTCAAAAACGAATAAAACAGAGTACTCATTTATTAAATGAGGATAAATGGACACGTTATTTTGAAGCAAGTATAAAAGACATCAAATTTAAAATTATTTCTGATTTTATCAATTCTGATAAAACGTTGCAAGAAATTAAGAAGTGTTATAAATAATTCAAGCTTTGGAATTGTTATTTCGCAGAGTTTCACAGAGAATTCATAGAGATTATTAGAAAAATGAAAAAAGGTAAAAAATAAATTCCTTTTAAGTAGCTTTGCATTTCTAAAAATCTACTATTCTAAATTACTAACAGTCATAAAAAATGAATATCCCACAGTCAAGTTTCCCTAGAGTTGTTATAATTGGTGGCGGATTTGCAGGTTTAGCGGCTGCAAAAGGGTTAGAAAAACAAGAATTACAAGTAGTTTTAATAGACAAACATAATTACCATACGTTTCAACCGTTACTCTATCAAGTTGCAACGGGCGGATTAGAACCAGATTCTATTGCTTTTCCTTTAAGAAAACGCTTTAACGATGTAGAAAATTTTTATTTTAGATTGGCAGAAGTGCTAAAAATCAATCCAGAAAAAAATCAGATTGAAACATCGATTGGTAATTTAGACTTTGATGAGTTAATTATTGCAACAGGTTCTACCACTAATTTTTTTGGCAATACCAACATCCAAAAACATGTAATGGAAATGAAATCTGTTCCGCAATCTTTAGATATTAGAAGTTTAATTTTAGAGAATTTTGAAGAGGCATTGCTAACTTCAAATATGGATGAAAGAAATGCCTTAATGAATTTTGTAATTGTTGGTGGTGGACCAACAGGAGTTGAACTAGCTGGTGCTTTAGCAGAAATGAAAAAAGGAATTTTACCTAAAGATTATCCTGATTTAGACATCCGTCAAATGCAAATAAATTTGATTCAAAGTTCTAGCGAAATCTTAAAGGGGATGAGTGCAAAAGCATCCGAAAAAGCAGAAGATTTCTTAATTCATTTAGGCGTAAATGTTTGGAAAAATTTACGCGTTTTAGAATATGATGGAAAAACAGTTACGACCAATAGTGCCGATTCTTTTAGAGCAGAAACTGTTATTTGGGCTGCTGGTGTAAAAGGAGAATTGATTAACGGTTTAACTACAGAATGCATTGTAGAAAGGGCTGCAAGAATAAAAGTTGACGAATTTAACAAGGTTTTAAATTACACAAATATCTATGCAATTGGTGATATTGCTTGTATGTCATCCTTAAAAAACCCAAACGGTCATCCAATGATGGCGCAACCTGCCATTCAACAAGGAAAATTAATCGCAGAAAACATTTTAGCCAAAATCTCTAACGAAACACAAACTCCTTTTGTTTATAAAGACAGAGGCTCTATGGCAACAATTGGTAGAAATAAAGCCGTTGTAGATTTAACTTTTTGGAAATTTCAAGGAGTTTTTGCTTGGTTTGTTTGGATGTTTGTGCATCTGTTTTCACTTATCGGTTTTAGAAACAAGGCCGTCGTTTTTCTAAATTGGGTCTATAATTATATTCGTTTTGATCGAGAATCAAGATTGATTATTAGACCTTTTAAAAAGAATAAAAAAGCATAACAGTTCAGATTGCTTTTTACACGTTTCAGTATTTCTTTTTATTTTAAAAAGTAAAATCGCTTCACTTTTGTAGTATCAAAAACAAATCAGATGAAACGTTTTATAGGTATTCTATTTTTAAGTAGTCAAATTTCTTTATTTGCTCAAACTACAATTTCAGGAAAAGTAACCGATATTAGAAGCAACCCAATATTAGGTGCAAATATCTATTTAGACGGCACTTACGACGGAACATCCACAGACGAAAATGGAGACTTCTCTTTTAAAACATCAGAAAAAGATACTCAAACTTTAGTAATTTCTTTTATTTCTTTTGAAACTTTTATAAAAACTGCGGATGTTTCAGCCCTCAAAAATTTACACATAAAGTTAAGAGATGATGTAAATTCTTTAGATGCCGTTGTTATAAATGCAGGTACTTTTGAAGCTGGCGAAAAAGCAAAAGTAACCGTTTTAAAACCTTTAGATATTGTTACAACGGCAAGTGCGCAGGGCGATTTCTTAGGTGCTTTGCAAACATTACCAGGAACGGCAACTGTTGATGAAGATGGACGCTTGTTTGTAAGAGGTGGTGAAGCCGAGGAAACTCAGATTTTTATTGACGGAATTCGTGTTTTTACACCGTACACACCTAGTGCAAATAACATTCCTACACGTGGACGCTATTCGCCTTTTTTATTTAAAGGAATTACCTTTTCTACGGGTGGTTATTCTGCAGAATACGGGCAAGCGCTGTCTAGTGTTTTGTTATTAGAAACCATCGATGAACCAGATCAAGAAAAAACAGATGTGTCTTTAATGACGGTTGGAGTTGGTGTTGGAAATACCCAAATTTGGGATAAAAACTCGCTGAGTGTAAATGCTTCTTATATTAATTTAGCGCCGTATCAAGAAGCTTTTCCAGACAGAAATAAATGGAACAAACCGGTACAATCTGCGAACGGCGAAATGATTTACCGACACACTTTTAAAGACGAATCTTTACTAAAAATTTACGGCGCTTTTAGTTATACTAATTTTGAATTAATTCAGGATGACATTAATTTCACGGATGGTTTTCACTTTGGATTGCAAAATAGAAACTTATATTTTAATAGTTCTTACAAAAATAAATTTAGCGATAATTGGAAACTTGAAACGGGTTTAAGTTTTACAAATGATCATTCTAATTTAAAAATTATTGATGACAAAATTGATAATACAGACAACTCTGTACATTTTAAAATAAAACTAAAAAAACAGTTTACAACGCGATTTAAAATCAGTTTTGGGTCAGAATATTTTATCACAAATTTTGATGAAAGCTATATACAAATCAATGCTCAAAAATTTACCTACGGCTTTAAAAACAACCTATTCGCATCGTTTGCAGAAACTGATATTTTCTTTTCTAAAAACTTGGTTACCAAAATCGGAATTAGAGCAGAGCATTCTGGGTTATTAAACGAATTTACCATTTCGCCTAGGGCTTCGCTTTCTTATAAATCAGGAAAAAACTCGCAATTTTCTTTGGCATATGGGCAATTTTATCAGAATCCAAAAAACGATTATTTAAAATTTAATGTTGATTTTAAAGCTGAAAACACATCGCATTTAATTGCAAATTATCAACACACAAAACAAAATCAAATTTTTAGAATTGAAGCCTATTTTAAAGACTACAATGATTTGGTAAAATATAATACTGATGTTGTTGGCTTTAACTCAAATTTCTCGAATAACGGAACTGGTTTTGCAAAAGGAGTCGATATTTTTTGGAGGCAAAATGGACGTATCAAAAACACAGATTATTGGGTTTCATATTCTTTTCTAGATACAGAAAGAGACTATAAAAATTACCCAACAGCGGCAAGGCCCAATTTTGCCTCAAAGCACAATCTATCTTTGGTTGGTAAACACTTTATAACAGATTTAAAAAGCCAAATCGGGTTTACCTATACCTTGGCTTCTGGCAGAAATTACACAAATCCTAATGAAGCCGGCTTTTTAAATAATCAAACAAAAAACTACAATTCTTTAAGCTTAAATTGGGCGTATTTAATAGACCAACAGAAAATTTTATATTTCTCTGCAAACAATATTTTAGGTACAAAAAACGTATTTGGTTATAATTATAAAAACACACCAAATACAAATGGCACTTTTGACAGACAAGCTATAATCCCAAATGCAGACAGCTTCTTTTTTGTAGGCTTTTTCTGGACAATGAGCGATGATAAAAAGAGTAATCAGTTAGATAATTTGTAGTATTTTTTGAAGCTATTTCCTGCTTTCCACTATATCTTTTTTCGCTAAAATTTCTGCTAAAAAGCAAAAATTACATCAAAAAAAGGATGCCGTTTCAATCAGGGCTAAGCATTTTTATAGGCAATTACACACACTAAAAATAAATACATAAATTAAAAACAACAGTTCAGTACTAAAAAAATACAATTCGGTATTATTCTTGCTAAGTTGTTATAAAAACGTTAGATATTTGAATCATCAAAAAAAAAATATTATGAAAAATACAATCTTAATCTTAGCTATTCTTTTTTCTGGAATATTTTCTACTAATGCGCAAGAGAGCGAAACTTTCGATTTAACAATTGAAGTAAAAGGAATCAAAGAAAATAAAGGAAAAATCTTTATTGCAATTTACGATAGTGAAGAAAATTTTCTTAAAAAAGAAATCGGAGTTATTGCCGATGTAAAAGACAAAAAAGCTACAGGCATACTTAAAGGATTAAAGAAAGGTTCGTATGCTGTTTCTTTATTTCATGATGAAAACAATAATAAAAAAATGGATACTAAAATTTTTGGTATTCCCAAGGAGCCGTATGGCTTTTCAAATGATGCAACTGGTTTTATGGGACCGCCAAAATTTCAAGACGCAAAATTCAACTTAGACTCCAATAAAACAATCACCATAAACGTAAATTAAAACACTTTAATTTAACACCAAATTACTTAAAATCAATTAATTATGAAAAATTTATTTTTATTCATAGGGCTATGTATTGCCTTAAATGTAACTGCTCAAACTCCATATCAAACAGGAATGAAAAAAGCTTTCTCTCTTTGGGAAGCAGAAAAAATGACAGAAGCTTCGCAGCTTTTTGAAAGAATTTCTACCGTAGAAACAGAAAACTGGTTACCTTTTTATTATGCTGCAACTATAGAAATAATAGGAAGTTTTGGTTTAAAAGAGGAAGCAATACTAACTGCCAAATTATCAAAAGCACAAGAATTTTTAAATGCTGCTTCCTCCAAATCAGAAAATAATCCAGAAATTATAATAACTCAAGCTTTATTAAACCTCGCTTATATCGCTTTTGATGGTCAAAAATACGGAATGACGCTATCCGGAAAAAACAATCAATTATATGCGCAAGCTTTGCAAATTGCTCCGCAAAACCCTCGAGTAATTTTAGGAAAAGCAGAATGGGAAATGGGTGCTGCAGCCTTTTTTGGAAAATCTACAAAACCGTATTGTGATGAAATAAAGCGCGCAATAACTTTAGGTAAAGATGAAAAAATTGAACAAGAATTTTATCCGAAGTTTTTATTAAAAAGAGCTTTAGAAGTATTGAAACAATGTGAAAATTAGTTTTCAGTTTTCAGCACTCAGTATCCAGTATTCAGTAGCGGTTTTAAGTTCTCATGCGACTGCTACTGCTACTGCTACTGAATACTGGATACTGAAAACTGAATACTGCCAGCTGAATACTGCCAGCTGAATACTGCTTACTTTAAAATTTTATCAATCAATTCTTGTTTGGCTTTTTCATCATCACCAAATAACCATTGTAACACGTTATCCTCCCAAATTTGACCTTTTTCGGTTTCTGAAATTATCTTTTTTTCTACTGCTAAATCTAAAATTTTTCCGGGATACGAAGATTGTTTGTCACTTTCCATTTCTCCTAACGGATACGGATCATCTAAACCCATTAAAACCTGACTTGTGCCTTGTCTTTGAAACATCAATTTTAACGAATCTGTATCATGTACAAGTGTGTCAAAGAAAATATTTTTATGTCCTACAGCTCTTCTTGGATGGTATTTTCCTTCAAATAAATCGGGCCTTCCATCAAAACCTTGAATACGTCTTCCTAAATTCATTTGTGCCAATTGACCACCATGTGCAAAGCAAGTTCTAATGTTTGGATAGCGCTCTTGCATACCGTTTAAAGTATAAAAATGATACGCATCTCCACATTGTGCCAACATCCAAATTAAATGAAAACGCCAATTTGTGTTTTCTAGTTTTATCATTTTATCACCGTCATACGGATGAATTTCAATTGCCAATTTGTACTTGTCTGCCAATTCAAAAATTCGATCGTTTTCTTCATCAAAAACACAACGCCACTGCCCAATAGAATCCATAAAATGCGTTGGCAAACACAACACTTTTAAGCCTAATTCTTCTACACAACGTTTCATTTCATCTAATGCACCATAGATAAAACCCGGATGCACCACAAATCCGCAAGTAAATTTATCTGGATGACTATGCTGTACTTTTGCGTTAAAATCATTCTGAAAACGAAGTGCTTTTTTCATTTCCTCCAAACGCAATCCATTACCATATAATTGTGAAAGGTTTAAAACTACCGCATGATCAATTTTATTTTTTTGCATCCAAAGAAGTTTTTCATCTAAGAAAAAACTAGAATCTGTTACAGGTCGTCTCCACCCTTTTTGCAACATATGTTTGCGCTCATCATCTACCCAAAAAATTTCTTTTTCCTTCATAAATTGAGGAATTTCTTCTGGATATGGTAATAAATGAGAATGTCCGTTTATGCGTAGTTTTCTTTTTTCCATTTTATTTTGGTTGAATACAAATCATCGTTCCTTGTAATGTTGCAAAAGTAATTTCTTCACTTTCGTCTGTTATTTTGGCCTCACAAAAAACCAACGTTCTTCCTGATTTTATGACGGTACCTGTTGCAATAATGGTATTGGAAGTTGCCGGTTTCATTAAATTAGTTTTAAACTCTACGCTTAAAACATCAGCTCCTTTTGGCATCGTTGTTAAAGCTGCATAACCGCAAGCTGCGTCTGCAATAGTGGTAATAACACCTGCATGAAAAAATCCATTTTGTTGTGTTAGTTTATCGCTTTTTTTACAAGAAAGTTTTACAATTCCTTTTTCGATCGAAATAATTTCCACACCTAAATATTGCAGAAATCCCTGCTTACTATGACTTTCTAAAATTTCTTGTTTCATAAAAACTATTTAATTTTCTTTGGTGCCTCCATTACTGTTCCACAAGTATCACAAGTACATTTTTCTACATCAGAGTAATAATTATCAAAAATAATTGGCATGTCTGTTTCAATATTATCTAGTGCAAATTCCTCTCTATATAATTGATTTCCACAGTTTTCGCAATACCATTCTAAAGCATCTAACATTCTTCTAGAACGCGGGTACTCAATTACTAAACCAACAGTGTTTTCTTTTCTTTGTGGTGAGTGGGGCACTTTTGCAGGCAATAAATAAATATCGCCTTCATTAATTTCTACATCCATCATTTTGCCTTTATCATCAATGATTTTCAAAATCATATCTCCTTCAACTTGATAAAAGAATTCTGGAGTTTCATTATAATGATAATCTTTTCTATTATTCGGGCCACCAACAACCATTACAATATATTCACCATTTTTCCAAACTTGTTTGTTACCAACTGGTGGTTTTAATAAATGACGATTTTCATCAATCCATTTTTTAAAATTTAAAGGTTTTACGAGTGTACTCATTTTTCTGAAAATTAGATTATTAGACTTATACATCCAAGATCATTTAAGATAACTAAAAATAGACCTACTTCTAGATATCTCGATTCTTTGGTTCTTGGTTCTTGGTTCTTTTTAAAGTGATTTCGTTCTTCCACCATCAACAGGAAGATTGATTCCGTTTATATAACTCGCCTTTTCACTAGCTAAAAACACAATTGCACTAGCAGTTTCTTCTGGTTTTGCAAATCGTTTTGCAGGCGAATAATTTTTCATTGTGGCAGTCATTTGCTCAATAGTTGTATTTTCATTGTTTGCTTTTATCTTAATAATTTCTGATAAACGCACCGTTTCTGTAAACCCTGGTAACACATTGTTAACCGTTATTCCGTGACTACCTATTTCTTCCGACAAAGTTTTTGACCAATTAGCAACGGCGTTTCTAATAGTATTACTTACTCCTAAACCCGGAATTGGTTCTTTTACAGATGTTGAAATTACA
The DNA here is from genome assembly GCF_002954665.1 of Polaribacter glomeratus. Classification (GTDB taxonomy): domain Bacteria; phylum Bacteroidota; class Bacteroidia; order Flavobacteriales; family Flavobacteriaceae; genus Polaribacter; species Polaribacter glomeratus. Next base: position 1,849,348 of record NZ_MSCM01000001.1, read on the forward strand.
TTAATAATTCTTCCAAAACACTGTGTTTTCATAAAAGGAACTAAAGCTTGCACCAAAATATGATTACATACTAAATGTTGCGAAAAAGCTTGTTGAAATTGGTCTAAAGTTGCGTCTAAAATTGCACCACTTCTTGGACCTCCTGTATTATTTATTAAAATATGGAACTGTAAATTAGAATTTTCTATCACTTTTTTCAGTTCTTCTGGTTTCGAAAAATCTGCTACTAAATAGCTGTGACATTGCGTATCGTTTTCTAATTCTGATAAAACAGCTTTTAACTTTTCTTCATTTCTAGCGATCAAGGTAACATTTGCCCCTTCTTTTGCTAATAAAATTGCAGTTGCTTTGCCTATTCCTTGTGTACTACCGCAAACTAATGCGTTTTTATTTTTTAAATTTAATTCCATATTTCTAATGATATAAGAAGTAAAAACCAAGAATTAAGACTGCTCTCTTTTCTCTTGGCTCTTTCATCTTGATTCTTATTTACTCTCTTCAATTATCTGTTTAATCTTAACTGCTTTCTCGAAATGATCTAATTGGTGTTTTTCAATCCACCAAGTTACGACTTCCATTAATAAAGCTGCGTTGTCATTTTTATTCTTAAAAAATGCGTAAAAGGACAAACCAACATTTTCTCCTTTTTTTGCAATCTTTTCATCACAAACCTGAATTATTTTTTCATTGATTTCTTTATTCATATATTAATTTTGCTCTTTTACTTAGTTTTTCCATAATCATTTCCGGTTTTTTTAAAGCTTCAAAACCAAATTTTTCATAAAGAGAATGAGCATCTTTAGTGGCTAATATCCATTTCTCTATTTTTTGCAAATCAGAATGATTTAAAATTTTAGCTATCAATAATTTAGACAATCCTTTTCCTCTATAATTTTCAGCTACAATAACATCTAAAAGATACGCAAAAAACACTTTATCGGTCATTACTCTTGCAAATGCAATTTGAGTATTATTATAAAACAATCCAAAATTAAGCGTATTTTCTAATGCTATTTTTTGTTCTTCTATGGTTCTTAAATTTCCCCAATATGAGTTTTTAATTAGCTTAAAAATCACATCAAAATCCATATCTTTTTTATCATCAGAAAAATAAATGTCATCAGTAATTTTATTCATATTGAATACAAATATTCTTTGGTTCTGTAAAAAAACGCAACGCTTCAAAACCTCCTTCTCTGCCAACTCCCGAGTCTTTTTGCCCACCAAAAGGTGTTCTTAAATCGCGTAACATCCAAGTATTTACCCAAACAATGCCTGTGTGTAATTGTTTAGAAAACTGCATCGTTCTATTTAGATTGTTAGTCCATAAGGTAGATGACAATCCATATTTTACATCATTCGCTAAAGATAGGGCTTCTTCATCAGTTTTAAACGACATGATGGTTACAACTGGTCCAAAAATTTCTTCCTGATTTAAGCTGCATTTATTATCAAATACTTCAATAATTGTGGGTTGTAAATAATAACCCTGTTCACACTCTTTAACGGCAACTTTATCACCTCCAAAAAGGATTTTCCCTCCTTCATTTTCTGCTAAATCAATATACCTTTTTACTTTTTCTAAATGTTCTTTGGATACTAAAGCACCAATATTTGTACTTTCTTCGGATGGATTTCCTACTTTTAATTCAGCTACTTTTTTAATGAAATCTTTTTTGAATTTATCATAAATTTTTTCTTCCACAAAAATTCGGCTTCCGCATAAACATATCTGACCTTGATTTGCAAATGAAGAACGCACGGTAGTTGCCAACATTTTGTCGTAATCGCAATCCGCAAAAATAATATTCGGATTTTTACCTCCTAATTCTAATGACAATTTCTTAAACATAGGTGCAGCAACACTTGCAATATGAGCTCCTGTTTTTGTACCTCCCGTAAATGAAATTGCTTTTATTTTTGGATGTGCTACAATTGCTTGTCCTGTTGAGGTTCCTAAACCATGAACAATATTTAAAACCCCTTTTGGCAAGCCAGCTTCTGTACAAATTTGACCTAATAAAAAAGCGGTCATTGGTGTAATTTCACTTGGTTTTGCAACCACACAATTTCCTGCTGCAATTGCAGGTGCAATTTTCCATGTAAATAAATACAAAGGTAAATTCCAAGGCGAAATGCAACCTACAACTCCTATTGGCTGGCGCAACGTAAAATTAACCGCATTTAAACCAACACTTTCATGCGCTTCGGATGAAAACTGAGTAATCGCATTTGCAAAAAACCGAAAATTACTTGCAGCTCTTGGTATATCTACTTGCTTTGCTAAACTAATTGGTTTGCCGTTGTCTTTAGATTCCGCTTCTGCTAAAAAGTCTAATTTCTCTAAAATTAAATCAGCTATTTTAGAAAGGATTTTGCTTCTTTTATCCAAGGTAGTATTGCTCCATGTTGGAAATGCTTTTTGCGCTGCTTCGTATGCTTTCTGTACATCTTCTTTTGTTGAACTCGGAATTTGCCCGTAGACTTCTCCAATTGCAGGATTGTAATTATCTATCCAATTATTCTGAATCGGGTTTACAAATTCGCCATTTATGTAGTTTTGAATTTTCATTGTTTACTATTTAAGTCAGACGCTATTAAAAGTAATAAATCTTTTATTTCTGTATCTGGATTTTCTCTGTAATTTATAACATCTTGCGTAAAAGAAAGTTTCATTCCCAAAAGATTCCGAATTCTTTTTTGTTTTAAAATCTGTGAATACTCATTTGTCTTTTCTTTTTCAATAGAAATATTCGGGATATTGTATTTTATTAACGGAATAAAATTGATGTCGTTTTCAAAAATAGCATCTATTCTAATTTGATGTACATTTAATCTGTCCTCAAGTAAATCTTTTAATTTATTTATGCTAAACTCAAAACCAGAAAATTTTTCATTAATTTCTTTGCTTTTTATCAAACTTAATTTGTTGGTGTTTTTTAAGTTAATATAGGCATTTACAGTTGGTGAATCCGTTTGTAAATCCCAAACTGCACTTTCAAAAATTGAGTCTGTAACACTTTTTTTATCTTGAATTAAATCAATTCCAAGAATAAACATAAGTGACTTTTTCAACTCTTTTTCTTCTAAAATTAATACTTCCGATTGTTGTTTGGCAAGCGTTAGATTTTCGAATAAATTATTTAGAACTACTGTTTCTTCTATGTTGGCTTTTCTATTTTCATTCCAATTATTAATCTGCAAAGCAATCAAAATACCAATAACCACCAATGCAATTTCACCAATGGCATATTTAAAGTATTTACTGGTTTTATTTTCCATTAGTAGGTTTTGACGGATTTTTCTAAAGAGTTTTATCATTGAAGTACGCTATTTATTTGCTCAAGAGAACGTTCAGACAGTCTAAGCACATCTTCTATTTTTCTTTTTATTATTTCTTTTTCTTTAAAATCAGTTTTTAATATATTTCTTACTATTGGTGATTTTAGCAACTTAATCAATTCTTTTTTCCGTTCAATTGAATCCCCAATAAAAGTATCGCCATCGTTGTAATATTTTAATTCATAACTCTTTTGCTGATAACGCCAAAACTCATTCGCTTGATCGACTTCTTTATTGTGACTGTTTAGCGACCTTTTTAAAAATGGCCATTGAAATCCATAAAGTTCTTGTAATTCTATAAAAATAGCGTTGTATTTTCCGTATGCCGTAATCTGTGAATTTTCAAATCTTTTTTGTAGGGTTGGACTATAATCTAGATTAAGATAATGCACCTCAACCTTCAGTTCTAAAGACTGTAACTTAATTGTATCTAGTCTTCTATTTTTTAAAAGTTTATCTTTTTCTTCTTTTTCAACTTCAATAAACTTTATATCCCGTTTAGAATTTTCTATGTTTAATTTAAGTTCTTCTTTATACTCCACCAGAAATTGTTTAAGTATTGCTTGATTATTTTTTTGTTGATTCCAAGTATTAATTTGAAGCGCAATTAAAATACCAACAACGACAAGAATGACTTCACCAAGTGCATATTTAAAATATTTGGATGTTCTACCTTCATTCAGAACTTTTTCACGGGTTTTTCGAAAGAATTTTATCATTGTTTTAATGATTTATAATTAAGTTTAATATAACGGATGATAGCCTCCGCTTTTTTTTGAACACTTATAAATTTGGGTTCAAAAAAATTAGCACCACCATTTATATAGCGACATAGAGGCAATATTCTTTTGTCTTCAAAAATTGCTTTATACGCTTTTTTACTGGGTGGTTTTGGTGTGTTTGTTGGAAAAAACTTTTTATGATCTGCGTCTAAAAAGAGTTCATATTTTATTTTTCTAAGATCTAATCTACTTTGGTTTCCTGATTCTGAAAAATTAGTAGTTAAACTAGTGTAACTATCATAATAATCTTGCAACATCCTTAATAATATAGTGTCTGGAAATTCAGCCAGACTGCCCGAAGAATTTAAAAGTTTCCAAGTATTGGTTTGTTCCGGGTAATTATAAACACCTGTAAACGCATTAAAATCTAGAATAAAGGCGAGAGAATCAGATATATAATGTGTTTCAGACTCCATAATTGCAATGATGTTTTTGCCCGCTTTTATTTCTCTTTGTAAGGATTTCGTTGTTCGGTTTTGTTCTAGCGTATCTATCGAGATGTCTTTAGCAAGAGATAATATATTGGTATGAATTTGTTTTTCTTGTTTTCTGGCTTCATGCCAATTATTTATTTGTAGTGCAATTAAAATTCCAATAACTACCAGTATAATTTCGCCAACAGCATATTTAAAATATTTAGATGTTTTATTTTCCATAACTAAAGATTTTCTAATATGTCTAAAGAATTTTATCATGTTTTATTCTTTCTTATTTGCATTCTAATTTCTGAAAGCTTTTTTAAACTAGATGTTATACTATTTACCGTACCGTTTCTATTATCTCGATATATTTTAAAAAGTACAATAGTAGAAGGTTTCTCAAAGAAGTTTTTAGAATTAGTTGGCACACAGAAATCTTTCCACTTAAAATCTAAAAAATCCTCTTTAATTACAGGATTCCAATCAGTCTGAAAAGAGTCTTCTACATCCTGCAAACTTTCATATACTTTAAAAAGACTTTCGTCGTAATATGAAATCAAAGATAATTGCAACTCATTATTTGAAATAAATTCTATTCCTTTAGACTTTAATACTTCAAAAGCACTAGATTGAGATTTAAAACGCTCAAAACAGATAATCTTTCCCATCCAATTATCAAGATTACTAGTATATATTTTTCTTGAAACTTGAGACAACAGACTATCTGTTAATTGTATGGCAAGTTTAGCCGAAAATAATTCTTTGGACATTGCGATAGAATCTTGTTCGAGATTTTGATCTATTAAACCAATAATCTCTTGCTCAAATTTTTTTGCCTTAAGTACTTCGTTCCAATTATTAATTTGCAAAGCAATCAAAATCCCAATTACTACCAAAACAATTTCGCCAATTGCATATTTAAAGTACTTGGATGTTTTATTTTCCATAAGTAGGTTTTGACGGATTTTTCGGAAGAGTTTTATCATAACATATAATATGTTTTTATTTATCGATTTCGATGTTTATTAAATTAATCATTTGGTTTAGACTCGCTTTGTATTTTGGATACGTCTTAATTATCATAACACGAGATTTGCCATAATGTAAAAGACAAAGGCTTTCGAATTTTTTTGATTGTAATAAGGGTTTGAGCGAATTCGTTCCCAAAGGTTCTCCTAACTTTTGGGTATCAAATGATTCAAGGAACGAGTAAACGTATCTGGTACTGATTAGTTCTTCATCAAAAAATAAATTGTCAATTTCTTTTAAGGTTTCTTTTAAGTTCTCTTCTTGATATTTTACAAGATAAGTGTTCGTGTCCCAAGAGGCTATTAATTTCCTAATACTATCATTTTTTATATACTGCAAGCCACCTGAAGAAATAATTTCACTTATGGCACCCGTTTCAATATTGGTTATTACGTCATCATTATAAATATCAAAATAAAATTTAAATATTGTTTTATCGCTTGTACTATCTATTGCTTTAGAGGAACTCATTATTTTAACCAATACTTCTTCCCTTTTCATAAAATCTAAAATGTGCTGTTCTTCTTTGTTAACATTTTGCAGGTTGCTTTCCATTTCATTTTTTAAAGATTTTAAATAATCAATCTGTTTTTTATGGTTCGCATTTTCTTCATTCCAATTATTAATTTGAAGTGCAATTAAAATACCAATAACTACCAATACAATTTCGCCAATTGCATATTTAAAGTATTTGGTGGTTTTTCCTTCTTTTAAAAGGTTTTGACGAATTTTTCTAAAAAATTTAATCATCATCCCCACTCTTTTGTAAGTCTTTCTCTATCAATTCGTTTAACTTTAAAAGAAGATGAATCATTTTTTTATGCGCACTTTTTAGTCCTACATTATTCATGACAGAAAGCTTTAGTCCATTTCTAAATTCATTAATTTTTAGCAGTCTATTATAATCAGGAATTACAGTAAGTACCGGAATTTGTGATGGAGCACTATAAGTTGGTATTCCTGTTGCTGCAGTTTTTTGAACATCTAATAAATTGAGTACTTCACCATTTTTTATAGAAACATTATAAAGATACTCTTCATATTCTCTATACATATGATGCTCACTATTATTTATAGACACATACATTTTATCTAGTTCTAATAATTGATATTTAATAGCGTCGTTAGTAATATAATTGAGATTACCAGAACTCAATAATTCTTTATACGTATTGTTTGTAGGAATGAATATTTGCCTAGAAAACACTTGGTTAATGGTCATTTCTAATTCTATTACATCAAGTGCTGTTTCTAATGTTTTAAAATCGAGCAGTCGTGCCGCAGCTTTTATGGTACCACCTCTGTACTTGATAATACTATCATTATTTACTCGTTCTAATTTAACATCTGCTTGCAAATTTTTAAGATATTTTACTTCTTGCTTGCGAAACTTTTGCTCCTCATTACTATTATTTATAGCAAGAGCAATCAAAATACCAATTACTACAAGAATTATTTCTCCTATAGCGTAGAGTAAATACTTCGTTGTATTGTTTTTTTTAATCATTGATTTCCGGATATTTTTAAAGAGTTTTATCAACTACTTTTTCTTAAATGCCGTTACTTTTATCTCTACTACCAAATCTGGATGTGGCAATTGATGCACAGCAACGGTAGTTCTTGTTGGCCCTGTCTCTTTGTCAAAAAAGGTTCCATATACCTTGTTGTAGCCTGCAAAATCATTCATGTTTACTAAGAATGTAGAAACGTCTACCACATCTTTTAAACTTGCCCTAACCGTTTGCAAATTGATATCAATGTTTTTTAATACTTCGCTAGTTTGTGTTTCTATATTTAGAAATTTTGTTCCCATTTCGTCAATAATATCAACGCCTGCGATGGTATTGTCTGCGCGTCTAGAACTTGTTCCTGATACAAAAATAAAATCTCCCACAACTTTTACATGTGGATATGCGCCTCTTGGTGTTACTTTTTTTTCTGACATAATTATTTTATATAAATAGACCTCACAGGTTTTAAAAACCTGTGAGGTCTTTACCCAATTCTAACAACTTTAAAGCTGTTCTTAAATTTCTTGATGTTGCAATAACATTCAATTTTTTCTCAATACTATTATTCGTTAATTTTGTATTACCAAATCCTGTTGGGCAATATAAATACACAATATCATTTACTATTTTATATTGATCTTCTCCACTATTATTGATTTCAATTGCTGTAATTTCTGATGTTCTATCCAAAAAAGCAAAAGCCACTATTTTTTCATTTTCTAATGAAAAAGGATACTTCTCAATTGCTTTTTTCCATTCTGGAATTGTTCTTATAATAACAGGAACATCATAGTAAAACCTCTCTTTAATTCCTTCTTTTATTTGCTGACAGATTTCTGCTTTTGTTTTATTTGAATCTAAAATAATATTACCACTTTGAATGTAGGTTTGTACGTTTAGAAACTTCATGTTATGTAACATTTGGCGTAATGCTGCCATCGGAATTTTATTTTTTCCGGATACATTAATTCCTCTTAATAAAACAATATATCTTTCCAATTTGCTTTTTAAACTTCTTGTTGCTTTCGACAATCAATACCATTATACCTGGGTTAGCCCTGATTGAAATGGCATCCTTTTTTCTTTTTCAGAAAAAAGATATAATGGAAAGCAGGAAATAGCTTCTAAAAAAACTACATTCCTGCAATTTTATCCTCTTCTAAAATGGCATTTGTTTCTTCTTTTACTTTATCTAAAATAACTTTCAACTCCTCTTTTGTCATGTTTAAGTTTGTATGCACAGCGGCATCTGCAACTAAATTTAGCAAGGCTTTGTCTTGTGCTCGCCCTCTTGTCATCGCTTCATGATACCCAATATTTTCATTAAACGTAACTAAAGAATATTTAGAAAAATACTGCGTAGGAAAATGCTTTTCTAAATCCATTTCAATCTTTCTTTTTTCTTTAAAAAGCGGATTTGCCACATGGTCTCGCATTTCATAAAAATTATCAATTGCCAAATCTGCAATCGCATCTGTATCTATTTTTCTTGCTTTTTGATAGGCTTTAAAAACAGCTTGCCAATCACCTACGTTTTTATCTAATATTTCATCAAAAACCACCACATCTTCAAAAGAAGCGTTCATTCCTTGTCCGTAAAACGGCACAATTGCATGCGAAGAATCGCCTAATAATAGGGTCTTATTTTTATAAAACCAAGGCGAACATTTTACGGTTCCTAAAGGTCCGGTTGGGTTGTTTGTAAACTCTTCTAAAATATTAGGAATTAGAGCCAACGCATCTGGGAATTCTTTTTCAAAAAAGGCGGTAATTTTTTCTTCGGATATTAAATTATCGAAATTAAACTCGCCTTCATCATAACTTAAAAACAGGGTTACTGTAAAACTACCATCCATATTTGGCAACGCAATTAACATAAAATCGCCTCTTGGCCAAATGTGCAAATGCCCTTTACTTATTTGATGATTCCCGGTTTTATCCGCAGGAATTTCTAACTCTTTATACCCGTGATTTAAATAATTTTGAGCATAACTAAATAAAAATTTACGTTCAGAAATATAGCTTTTTCTTAAAATTGAACCAGCACCATCGGTACCAAAAAGAACTGTTGCGTTTACCGTAAATTCTTCATCCGTTTCGTAATCTTTAAAATGCGCAATCGTATTTTCGATAGCTACTTTTTGACATCGTTTATTAAAGTAAAGAGTTACATTTTCATGTTTTTCTGCTTCGTCTAATAAAAGAGCGTTTAAATCCCCTCTAGAAATACTGTTGATATATTCATTATCTCGTCCAGAATAGTTCGAAGAAAAAGTGTTGCCAGCGGTATCATGCATCAATCTGCCATACATTGGTATGCAAATCTCTCTTGCTTTTTCTTCCATTCCGCATAAACGCAATGCCTTTAAACCTCTATCGGATAAAGCCAAATTGATCGATCTTCCTGCAGAAATATCTACTTTTCGCAAATCGGGTCTACTTTCATACACCTCTACTTTATAACCTCTTTGCGCTAATCGTAACGCTAATAATGAGCCACATAAACCAGCTCCTATAATTAATATGTTCTCTTTTTTATTCATTTATTTCTTATTTAATCCTGATCCACACCACGGACAATTTCTAATTGCGATTAAAGAAGGCCCTCCATCGTGAATTGGTATCGCAAAGCTTTTATCAACTTTTTGATAAATGATTGCTTCGTTTTCATTCTTTTTGCCTGAGAAAGTATGGTATGCCAAAACAGGGCAGCAAAAATTCTCTGTGTTAAAGTTTTCTTTTATCAACTCCTGCTTCAAATACCATTCGTAAAAATGATGATGATCATCTTTTGCGTCTAAAAAAGCATCATATTCAGCTGTTCTCCAACCTGATTTTGAGTAGTCAATATTTTCAAATTTCTGATATAATTTTTTAAACTCTGTAAAATTCATTGTTGCAATGCTGTTTATTTAAACTCCTTTTCATTTCATAAAAAACGAAGAAAAATCAAGTTTTACTATTTTAAAAGTGTTTCTAAAATAGTGACCATTCTAAACACATCTTCAAAAGAAGTGTACATTGGCACAGGCGCACAACGAATTACATCAGGTTCTCGCCAATCGGTAATAATATTATTTTGGGTAAGTTTTTTATGTAAATTCTTATCTGCATTTTTAACTTGAATCGATAATTGGCAACCTCTTTCTTTTGGGTTTTTCGGCGTGATAATGCTAATATCATCAGAATCGATTTCATTGATTAAATACTCAAAATAACCGGTTAGTTTTTCTGATTTTTCTCTTAATGCATCCATCCCAACCTCATCAAACACATCTAAAGAAGCTTTAATTGCGGCCATCGATAAAATTGGCGGGTTGCTTAATTGCCAACCTTCTGCGCCTTCCATCACATCAAAAGGCTGTCTCATATTAAAACGTGTTTCTTTGTTATGATTCCACCAACCTGCAAAACGCGGCAAATCTTTATTTTTTGCATGTTTTTCGTGCACAAAAACACCGCCTAAACTTCCCGGACCTGCATTTAAATATTTGTACGTACACCAAGCTGCAAAATCTACATTTGAATCGTGTAAATTAGGTTGCACATTTCCTGCTCCGTGCGCCAAATCAATACCTACAATACAGTTTTTTGAATGCCCTATTTCTGCTATTTTTTTGATATCTAAAAACTGACCTGTATAATAATTTACGCCTCCAATTAATAATAGCGCAATTTCATCGCCTTCAAATTTAAGAATCGATTCTAAATCCTCGATATTTAAAAGCGTTTCTCCTGGTCTTGGTTTCCATTCTATAACTCCGTCTTCATCATCAAAACCATGAAATTTTAATTGAGATTTCACCGCATATCTATCCGAAGGAAAAGCATCGCTTTCAATAACAATTTTATATTTTGTTTTTGTTGGTCTGTAAAAAGAAACCATTAATAAGTGTAAATTTGTTGTAAGCGTATTCATTACCACCACTTCAATTGGTTTTGCACCTACAATTTTAGCCATCTTATCTGTTAATAATTCATGGTAATTTAACCATGGATTCTTCGCTTCAAAATGACCTTCTACACCAAGGTTTGCCCAATCTTCTAATTCTTGATTGATGTATTCTTTGGTCGATTTGGGCTGTAAACCCAAAGAATTTCCAGTAAAATACAACCATTCATTTCCGTTTTTATCTTTCGGAATATGAAATCGATTTCTTAAATGAGAAAGTGCATCCTCTTTATCTTGCTGTTTCGCAAATGCTTCTGTGTTTTGATATTTCATCAATACTAAAAATGATTTATCGTAAATATAAAACAATCCTATTGAGAATTGGTTGTTTCTACACGAATTTCGCAAAATCACAAAAACCTGTCTTTCTTGTTTTAAATGATTTTCTGCATTTTATGAAACAGCAATTTTGTTTTGTATTTTAGCAAAAAATCTATTCGAATGAAGTTTCTAAAATACGTTTCTTTTCTATTGCTGCTTATTTTAATGAAGTGCAAAAATGATGCAAAAATAATTTCTGAATTAGAGAATATTCATGCAACCATAAAAGCCGAATTTGCTCCTGACAAACGAGTTGAATTGTTTGACATCCATTTTGAATTGGCCGACAATCAACTTATTATAGAAGGAGAAACCACTTCTAAAAAAGCATTTTCAATTTTGCTAGATAGTTTAAACGCTAGAAAATTACAATTTACCAATAATGTGCGTGTTTTGCCAGATGCTGTTATTGGAGATCTACAGTTTGCCGTAGCTAAAAATTCGGTAATTAATATTCGTTCAGAACCAAAGCATTCTGCAGAGCTGGGTACGCAAGGTTTATTAGGCATGTCTTTAAAAGTATTGGATAAAAATGGCGATTTTTATAGAATTCAAACTCCAGATACTTATATTTCTTGGGTTGATAAAGGCGGAATTCAATTAATGACCAAAGAAGAGATTGCTACTTGGAATAATCGTAAAAAAGTAATTTACACTAAAAATTTTGGATATGTTTATGCTGATAAAAGCGAAAATTCTGAAATTATATCAGACATTACTTTAGGCGGAATTTTAAAATACATCTCTTTAGAGGCAAACTTCTATGAAGTAGCATATCCTGATCAAAGAATTGGTTTTATTAAAAAAGAGGAGGCAGTACTTTATGAATCTTGGTTAACAAATTTAGCTTCATCACCAGAAAATATTGAAAATGTTGCAAAAAATATGGTAGGTTTTCCTTATTTATGGGGCGGAACATCTGCTAAAGGAATGGATTGTAGCGGATTTACAAAAATGGTGTATTTAATGAACGGTTTTATAATTCCAAGAGATGCGTCTCAACAAATTAATGCTGGTAAAACGATAGATGCTACTTTAAAATTTGAAGGTTTAGAAAAAGGCGATTTACTATTTTTCGGAACAAAGGCAACCTCAGATCAAAAACAAAGAGTTGTTCATGTTGGTATTTGGTTGGGCAATGATAAAATGGAATTTATTCATGCTTCTGGCAATGTACATTTATCTTCTATGGATCAAAACCAATCGAATTATGACGAAATGAATAAAAATAGATACTTAGGGAGCAAACGTTATTTAGGTGTTAAAGATGCTATGATTGTTGACTTGAAAAAGAAGCTGAAGTTGTAGAAATAGCCGTCATTGCGAGGAACAAAGCAATCTGTTCAGTTTGGCATTCGTGTGCTCGTGCTA
>NZ_MSCM01000001.1:1863080-1869288 GCF_002954665.1 Polaribacter glomeratus
TGAGAAAGATACTTTTAAATAATCATCATTGAGATAAACGAAGCAATCTGTTCGTTTAAATAGCTACAAATTACTTCGTTCCTCGCAATGACTGCCAAAATAAAAAGCCCTCCAAAATTTAAAATTTGAAGGGCTTTTTTAGGTTTTAAAAAGAAGATTAATACAACACTCTAAACTTAATAGTGCCTTCTACTTTCCTTAATTTATCTATAACTTCTTTGTTATATTCTTTGTCTAAATCTGTAATTACATACCCAACTTTAGGATCTGTAGATAAATACTGACCAGAAATATTTAAATCGTATTTGGCTAATATCTTATTAATTTTTGCCATAATTCCGGGTACATTTTTATGAATGTGCAAAAAACGATGCGACTTTACTTGTCTTGGCAAACGAATATTTGGGAAGTTTACAGCATCAACTGTATTACCAGAATTCATATAAGCCATAATTTTACTTGGTACAAAATCTGCAATATCTCTTTGCGCTTCTTCTGTACTACCACCAACATGCGGCGTTAAAATTACGTTTGGTAATCCTTTTAATTCGGTAAGGAATTCCCCATTTTTTGCTGGTTCTTCTGGATACACATCCACAGCAGCACCTGCTAATTTTCCGCTTTTTAAAGCAGCAGCCAACGCTTTAATATCAACTACAAAACCTCTTGAAAGATTTACTAAATGCGCGCCGTCTTTCATTTGAGAAATTTCTTTTTCTCCTATAAAGTTTTTGTTCGCTGCATTGTCATCAATATGTAAAGTAACCACATCCGAAATTGCTAATAAATCTTCTAATTTATCTACTTTCTGAGCGTTTCCTAAAGCTAATTGATCTTCAACATCATAATAATACACATACATTCCTAAAGCTTCTGCTAAGATTGATAATTGCTTACCAATATTACCATAGCCTACAATTCCTAGTTTTTTACCACGAACTTCTTTAGAACCATCTGCAGTTTTATTCCATTCACCATTATGAATTTCTGTGCTTCTTTGAAAAACACTTCTCATTAACATAATAATTTCGCCAATTGCTAGCTCAACTACAGAACGCGTATTACTGTAAGGCGCATTAAAAACGACCACTCCGTTTTCTTTACACGCTTCTAAATCTATTTGTTTTGTACCAATACAAAATGCACTAACCACCATTAATTTTTCTGCAGCAGCGACTACTCTGGCGGTAACATTCGTTTTAGAACGAATTCCAAGAACGTGTACATCTTTAATTTTGGCTATCAATTCATCTTCCGATAAACTTCTAGAAACGGTTTCTACAGAAAAACCATCCGTAGATAACTTTGTAAAAGCATCTGGATGTACATTTTCTAGTAATAAAATTTTAATTCTATTCTTTGGATATGAGATATTTCTTGGCAACTTGTTTACGTATAAAAATTCATCTAAATTTGGGGCAATATGGTCTGCGTTTTCTGTAGTTTTTAATCTAGAAACATTCTCTGTATACGCAAAAAACTTATCTGCTACACCTGCTTGTCTCGTTACATAATCGCTATAACCGTCGCCAATTACTTGTATTTCTCCTTCTAAATTCATGTCTTTTAAACACTTAATTTTTCCGTTGTGCTGAGATAATGGATTAGTAGCATCAAAACCAATAATTTTTCCATCATTCGCAAACTCAAAAGTATTTGCAAAAACTCTATTCGAAGGTATATTGTAGGCTGCTACAATAGGATCTATAAATTCTTTAAATCCGCAAGAAATAACATAAATGTCGTCTGCAAAATTTTCAAAAAATTCTTTATTGCTTTCGATGGATTTAGATACTTGCTTTTTTAAAGCGCTTACTAAGTTAGCTAAATCTGATTGATTAGCATTTAATAACTTAATTCTTCTTTCTAAAGATTCTGTAAAAGAGATTTCGCCATCAATTCCTAAATTGGTAATATCAATTATTTCTTGAATAATTTTTTCTTTGTTAGGATTGTTGTGTAGTGTAATTTCTGCTAAAACGTCTAAAGCTTCTACTCTAGTTAAAGTGCTATCAAAATCGAAAATATAATTTCTTTTTGTGGTAATCATTACTTTAAAATCATGGTTGAATTTAAGTGTGTAAATCTACAAAGATAGTAGACAAATAGAAAGTGTTTTTAAAGTTTTATGATATCGATTTAATTTGTTCTCAATATTAAACAACTTCATAAAAAAAAGGCTTTTAGGGCTTAAAAATTATGAAATCCCAAAAGAAATAGCCACCAAACAATAGGCAAAGACTCCACCCAAAAGGAACTATAATATTTAGACTGGTTCATTTTGGCTCTCATTAACAAAAGTATCATTAAAAAAAAGAAGAGCATAAACGGACTTTTCTCCGAGATTTCTGTGGAGGACATAAACTCTAAAACTAACGAAAAAACGAGCAGCGCAACCCCTAATTTTTTTGTTTTTTCTAGGCCAATTTTCTTTGGAATTGTCTGCAGAGAAATGGCATCAAACTTCAAATCTCTAATATCAAAAGGAAGTACCAGAACAATTACTAATAAAAATCGCTGCATTGCATAAAAAGCTTTGGATACACCAATTTCTTTACCGGCGTCAAAAAACGGAATTAAAACCGTAAAACCAACCCAAACAAAGGCAACAACCACAATTTTTAGATAACTTATTTCTCTTAAGTTTTTAGCAAATCCGCTTAAAAAAGGCACCGCATACAAAAAAGTTAGTAGTGTAAATGGCACCGAAAAAAGTACTGTTTTAAAATCAATTAAATAGGCATAATAACACATCAATAAAAAGCATAAAAAAGAAAAAACCTGAATAATCTTTAAATCATTTGTTAAACTTTTATGATGCAATTTAGCAACACCAGCATATTTTACAAAATTATACCCCGTAATTGTACCGAAAAAAATAAAGGAATCTAAATTGTGATTTGGTGGCAGTTTAAAATAAATTTCTGTAATTCTTACAAAGGCATATACAGCGAGCGCTACATGTATGCTTGAATTTAAATAAAAATCTAAAATATTTTTTAAAACCTTCATAAAACAAAAGTAAAGATTATGTTGATAACATTGTTATTTGGTTAATAATTAATATCAATTTAACTTAATTATATGAATCTTAAAGATTCTAAAACCCTTATTTTTGTATCGTTAACAAAATACAAATCGTCAATCTACTAAATCGATTGAATAAAGACTGATAAAAAATTTTAAATGAACACAAACTCGTTTCAACTAAGACATATTGGCCCTAATAAAGAGGAGCAAGAAAAAATGTTATCGGCTATTAAAGTAGCTAGTTTAGATCAGTTAATCCACGAAACTGTTCCAGAAAAAATCCGATTAAAAGAAGCTTTAGATTTAGAACCCGCGATGAGCGAATATGAATATTTAGCGCATATTAAAGAACTGTCAGAAAAAAACAAGGTCTTTAAAAGTTATATTGGTTTAGGCTATCATGAGGCAATTGTGCCAAGTGTTATTCAACGAAATATTTTAGAAAATCCGGGTTGGTATACTGCATACACGCCTTACCAAGCAGAAATTGCACAAGGAAGATTAGAAGCGTTGTTAAATTACCAAACAATGATTTGTGATTTAACCGGCATGGAATTAGCAAATGCTTCTTTGTTAGATGAAAGTACCGCTGCTGCAGAAGCAATGGCATTACTTTTTGATGTGCGAGAAAGAGATCAAAAGAAAAAGAATGTAAACAAGTTTTTTGTATCCGAAGAAATTTTACCTCAAACGTTATCTGTTTTACAAACACGTTCTACCCCTATTGGTATTGAGTTAGTTGTTGGAAACCACGAAGAATTCGATTTTTCTGATGAGTTTTACGGCGCAATTTTACAGTACCCTGGTAAACATGGTCAAGTAAATGATTATACAGCATTCGTTGCAAAAGCGAATGAAAAAAATATAAAAGTAGCAGTTGCTGCAGATATTTTATCACTGGTAAAATTAAAAGCACCTGGAGAATTTGGAGTTGATGTTGTGGTAGGAACTACACAGCGTTTTGGGATTCCGTTAGGTTATGGTGGTCCTCATGCAGGCTATTTTGCAACCAAAGAAGCGTACAAAAGAAGTATTCCTGGTAGAATTATTGGGATTACTAAAGACATCGATGGTAACAGAGCTTTGCGTATGGCTTTGCAAACTAGAGAGCAACATATTAAACGCGAAAAAGCGACTTCTAACATTTGTACTGCACAAGTTTTACTAGCAGTAATGGCTGGTATGTATGCAGCGTATCACGGTAAAGATGGTTTAAAAAATATTGCTGATTATGTGCATACAAACACAAAAACACTAGCAAATACTTTAAATAATTTAGGCTTTAAGCAAGTAAACTCCGCTTATTTTGACACTATTTTAGTGAAAGTGGAAGCTGCAAAATTAAAAACAGTTGCCGAAGCAAATCACATCAACTTTAATTATGTTGATGAACATCACGTTTCAATTTCTATTAACGAAACTGTTGGTAGTAAAGAACTAAAAGCAATTGTACGTTGTTTTGAGCAAGCTTTTAATGTTAAAAGTAGAGAATTACCACAACCAACAAATGTAATTCCAGAAAGCTTAGTAAGAAACACACCTTTTTTAGAAAACAGCATTTTTAACACGTATCATTCAGAAACAGATATGATGCGTTACATTAAAAAGTTAGAGCGCAAAGATTTGGCTTTAAACCATTCTATGATTTCTTTAGGATCTTGTACAATGAAATTAAATGCTGCTTCAGAAATGTTGCCTTTAAGCAATCCACAGTGGGGAAATATTCATCCATTTGTACCCTTAGATCAGGCGCAAGGATATCAAGAAGTTTTAACAAAATTAGAGCATCAATTAAATATTGTTACGGGTTTTGCAGGTACTTCTTTACAACCAAACTCTGGTGCACAAGGAGAGTTTGCTGGCTTAATGGTTATTAGAGCTTACCACGAACACAGAAACGATTCTCATAGAAATATTTGTTTAATTCCGGCTTCTGCCCACGGTACAAATCCTGCATCCGCAGTAATGGCAGGTATGCAAGTTGTGGTAACAAAAACAGATGAAAAAGGAAATATCGACTTTGAAGATTTAAAAGAAAAAGCGGAGTTACATTCTAAAAACTTAGCGGCTTTAATGGTTACCTATCCTTCAACACACGGTGTTTTTGAAACAGGAATTAAAGACATTACGGGTTTAATTCATGAACATGGTGGTCAAGTATATATGGATGGCGCAAATATGAATGCACAAGTAGGTTTAACAAACCCTGCAACAATTGGCGCAGATGTTTGTCATTTAAACTTACACAAAACATTTGCTATTCCGCATGGTGGTGGTGGTCCAGGAGTTGGTCCTATTTGTGTTGCACCTCAACTAGTGCCTTTTTTACCAACAAATCCTTTAATTAAAACAGGTGGCGAAATTGCAATTACAGCGATTTCTGCAGCACCTTGGGGTTCTGCCTTAGCGTGTTTAATTTCTTACGGATACATTACAATGTTAGGTTCTAAAGGGTTAACAGATGCTACTAAAATGGCAATTTTAAACGCAAATTATATTAAAGAACGTTTAGACGGTCATTACCCAACGTTATATACAGGTGATCAAGGACGTGCTGCGCACGAAATGATTATTGATTGTCGTGATTTTAAAAACAACGGAATTGAAGTTGTTGATATTGCAAAACGTTTAATGGATTATGGTTTTCATGCACCAACGGTTTCCTTTCCGGTTGCTGGAACGATGATGATTGAACCTACAGAATCTGAAAGTTTAGCGGAGTTAGATCGTTTTTGTGATGCCATGATTTCTGTTCGTAAAGAAATTGACGCAGCAACGAAAGAAGACGAAAACAATCCTCTAAAAAATGCGCCTCATACATTAGCGATGTTAACTGCAGATGAATGGATTCTTCCATATTCTAGAAAACAAGCTGCTTTTCCTCTAGCATATATTGCTGATAACAAATTTTGGCCAACAGTTAGAAGAGTTGATGATGCTTTTGGAGACAGAAACTTAATTTGTTCTTGCAACCCAATTGAAGATTATATGTAGACAAAAAACAACGTGTTTTTAATATTTTAAAACCATCTCTTTTGAGATGGTTTTTTGTTTAGAAATAAAATTGTTTAAGAGTTACTTATGTTAATTTTATATCTGCGTAAAATAGCGTCCATTCTTTTATAAATTTTTTACTCTTATTTAAATCCATTTAACAAACAAATCCTATATTTTAAAT
>NZ_MSCM01000001.1:1871348-2037970 GCF_002954665.1 Polaribacter glomeratus
ATTTTAAATAACGAACCAAAATAATTTTGACTCTTTGTATATTAATCGTAACATTGCAATTAAATAATAAATAAGAAATGGGATTAGCAAAAACAGAAATATTTACCGACCTTCAAAATGAAATAGCCTTGTTCGCAAAAGTATTTGGACATCCTGCAAGAGTAGCTATTTTGCAACAACTGTTTAAAATAGACGCTTGCTATTGTGGCGATTTGGTAAACGAAATAGGACTTGCACAACCTACCATTTCGCAACATTTAAAAGAATTAAAAAATTTAGGACTTATTAAAGGAACTATAGAAGGCACTAGTGTTTGTTATTGCATCAACGCCGAAAATTGGACAAAGATGAAAGAGACGATGTTGCTTTTTCTAAATCAAGATATTACAACAAATGGAGATTGTTGCTAAATATATTCATAAAAAAAAAAGATACTTATTAAAATGAACACCACTACACCAACTTTATTTTTAGAAATTGCTACAGTAATTAACACCTTAGATGTAAAAACTATTTCTGATGATCGCAAAGAAATCTTAAATTCTTTGGTAGCATTTATTCAGATCAAAGTTACACATCAAGAAGAAATTAGAATCAATTTTATTTGTACGCATAATTCTAGAAGAAGCCATTTATCACAAGTTTGGGCGCAAACCATGGCATTTCATTATAACATTAAAAACGTTTTTTGTTATTCTGGCGGAACAGAAGCAACAGCAATGTTCCCGATGGCTGCAGCAACTTTAAGAAATGCGGGCTTTGAAATCAAAACAGTATCCGAAGGAAAGAATCCTGTTTACAGCATTAAATATGCAGAAAATGAACATCCAATTATTGGGTTTTCTAAAAAGTTAGACGACTCATTTAATCCGAAATCAAAATTTGCAGCAATTATGACCTGTTCACAAGCCGATGGAGCTTGTCCGTTTATTACGGGTGCAGAAAAGCGTATCCCAATTACATTTGAAGATCCAAAGGCTTTTGACAATACGCCGCAACAGGCAGAAAAATATCAGGAAAGAAGTTTGCAAATTGCAACTGAAATGTTCTATGTTTTCTCTAAAATAAAATCATAAAAAATGACATCAAAAAAATTAAGTTTTCTAGATAAAAATCTAACACTTTGGATTTTTGTTGCCATGGCAATTGGCGTTAGTCTTGGCTATTTTAATCCAACATTCCCAGACATTATCAACTCATTCAATAGCGGAACAACGAATATTCCTATTGCTATTGGATTGATTTTAATGATGTATCCGCCTTTGGCGAAAGTAAATTACGCATTATTACCAAAAGTGTTTAGAAACACAAAAATCTTGTCTATTTCACTTATTTTAAATTGGATTGTTGGTCCGGTTTTAATGTTCTTTTTGGCAATCACGTTTTTACGCGACTATCCAGCATATATGGTAGGATTAATTTTAATTGGTTTAGCACGCTGTATTGCCATGGTGTTGGTTTGGAACGATCTTGCAGAAGGAAGCAGCGAATATGGCGCAGGTTTAGTGGCATTAAATAGTGTTTTTCAAGTTTTTGCCTACAGTTTTTATGCGTGGCTTTTTATAACGGTGCTTCCTCCCTATTTTGGTTTTGAAGGCGCAATTGTTGATATTTCTATTGCAACCATTGCCGAAAGCGTTGCTATTTATTTAGGTGTTCCGTTTGTGATGGGTATTTTAAGTCGACTTATATTGGTAAAACTCAAAGGCGAAGATTGGTACACAAATAAATTTATACCAACTATTTCGCCAATCACATTAATTGCGCTGTTATTTACAATTGTAGTGATGTTTTCTTTAAAAGGCGAACTAATTGTAGAAATCCCTTTGGATGTTTTAATTATTGCGGTGCCTTTATTGCTCTATTTTACCATTATGTTTATTATTGGCTTTTTCGTTACCAAAGCAACGGGCGCAACCTACGACAAAACAGCAGCCGTGGCTTTTACAGCAGCAGGAAATAATTTTGAATTGGCAATTGCAGTGGCGATTGCAGTATTCGGACTCAATTCAGGCCAAGCTTTTGCAGGCGTAATAGGACCGTTGGTAGAAGTGCCAGCCTTGATTTTATTGGTTCGCGTTTCATTCTGGTTAAAGAAAAAGTATTATGCTTAAAATAGTAACTGTATTACAAAAGATAGATAAGTCTTCTTAGCAAAATATAACCAACCGATGCTCAATAATTAGTAATAAACAACAACAAATTACTTATGGCGAAGTTATAGAAATAGGTTGTGAGTTTGTAAAAGCAAACAAGCTTGCAACTATTTTAATTATTGATGCACACAAAAGTAAAAAATATTAGCATTGTTATTTTAAAGACAAAGAATTCCGTTAAAAACGAACTTTATGTTTTGATTGATTTTCTTGGTTTAACCAGCCCAAAAGCGATGCTTTTAAAAAAAATAAGAACCTTAAAACAGCGTACTCTCTTTTTTGATAAAGTTCTACTTTGGATGATTATTTTCAGCTAATCTTTATCATTAATGCCCAATTAAAAACATTTTTAGTTTGATAAACCTTTTTAAATAAATTATTTTTAAGATAGTTAACACCTTGTCTTGGTTCTTGCTTCTTAAAGAGAAGCGCTCTTTTGTCTTTTATAGTACAACAATAAATTTTGATACTAAACTGTTATTGTTTTCGCTTTTTTATCTAAACTTCTAAATGGTTTTATTTTTGATAAAAACACGTTTTTAGTAACCGTTTTAGTTTCTTTTGTTTACCTTTATAACACAGCTGTACTACTAGCAAAACATGCCTTTTGAGCGAACCAAATAAATATTCTACAACTTTTTAAAATTTATTGTACAACTTTTACAAAACTATTGTACAATAAAATACAAAATATACCTCAACTTTTACACAGAACCTTATAAGCAACGCATCAAAAGTTAGGTAACTTTTGTATAAAAGTTACTAAGGTTTTACATAGTTGTTTGTAAGGTTTTTTATGGATGTACATAAAGGGGTTTTTCTTTGATGGTTTTTTGATGGGAAATTGTAACTTAGCTAGTAAGAGAAATAGATTATTAAACGAATGTAATTACCTTTTAAGTTTTAAAGCATTTAAAAATTAGATTCAAACATTCAGATAGACATAATTTAATATCTTTGCGAACACTATGAAATACCCATTAGAAAACTTAACAGACTTGGAATTTGAAGATTTAGTTGCATTAATTTGTAGCGAAATTTTAGGAATGGGTACAGTTGTATTTTCCAAAGGGACTGATTTTGGAAAAGATGCCAAATTTTATGGAAGAGCAAACAAATTTCCTAGTGAATCAAAGCCTTGGGAAGGTAAAATTATTATACAAGCTAAACATTCCGAAAAGGTAAACGCTAGTTGTTCTGATAGCGCTTTCAAAACTATAATTAAAAATAGTGTAATTCCTGCCATTAATGGTCTGAAAGAAGCTAATAAGTTAGATTTCTACTTACTTTTTACTAACAGAAAATTAAGCGGAGTACAAGATTTTAGAATTGAAGATATAATTGATACAAAAACTGGAATTGAAAATAGGGTTATTGGATTAGAAACTATAGAATATTGGATAAACCAATATCCTAAAATTGCTAGAACATTAAATAAACTTTTACTTCCTCTAAGTTTTGACGAAAATGATTTGAAAGAAATAATAAATTCTTTTAGTAAAGTAGATAAGAAAAAAGGTGATTTACCTCAAATTCCTAAAAGAGATATTGTAAAGAAAAATGAAATAAATAATTTAAGTAAGGAATACTTTAATTACGTAATTAAAAGAAACCTTTTGTATTTAGAACAAATCAGAGAGTTTTTAACAAATCCAATTAATTCAGAGTATTTAGGTAAATATGAAAATACAATCGATGATATAAATGAAGAAATCATCATTCACAGACATGAATTTGAAAAATTTGATTTTATCTTTAATTATTTATATAAGTTTATCATAGAAAATAATCCTGAGCTAAAATCTAACAGAAGATTAGTTCGTTTATTTTTGCATTATATGTATTATAACTGTGATATTGGAATTAATGAATAAATTATGCTAAAACCAACAAAACATACGAACATTAAATATTCTGTAATTTATATTGCAGGTAAAATCTTGGGCTTCCTGAAAAAGGAAACTCTCATAAAATATGAAGATTTAAAAGAAATGTTAGTAAACGAAATTGGAGTAAAAGCCAAAAACAATATCGATTTTTCTTTAACTTTTTTATTTGCAATTGGAAAAATAGAGTACTTAAAAAATATTGACGCAATTACGTTAATCAACGATAAGAATGAAAATTAGTAAAATATATTCTAATAAAAATTTTAAAAATATTGAATTTAATGAAAAATTCAATGCTATTGTTGCGTCAAAACAATCGATAGAAAAAAAAGATACACACGGGTTAGGTAAATCTACCTTAATTAGAATTATTGATTTTTTACTTATATCAAGTTATAATAAAAATACAGATAAATTATTAGGTAACAATCTTTTTATTGGTCAAGAGTTTTACATAGAATTAAAACTAAATAACGGAAAGTATTTAGTTATTAAACGCTCTATAAATTCAGCCACTAAAATATTTTTCAAATTAAATGATTATAAACTTGATAGTTTTAAATTGAATATTAACTGGGATGAAGAATTAACATTCAAAAAAGCAAGAGCAAAATTGGATGAATATTTAGATTTTAATGTTTTACCAAATTGGGATTACAGAAAGGCTATAACATACTTTTTACGAAGTCAACAGGATTTTTTAGATGTATTTAAATTAAACAAATTTAAAGGCAAACATAAAGATTGGAAGCCCTTAGTTTTTGATATACTTGGATTTAATGGAACTCTAATTTTAGATAAATTAGAAATTGAAGAGGAAATAGATAATTTAAAGAAAAAAACACAAACTTTAAGATTAGAAGCACAAATAGATACTTCCGAAAAAGATAGATTAGTAGGGCTTTTAGAAATAAAAAAAATTGAACTTTCCGAGATTAAAAACCAAATAGATAAATTCAATTTCTTTAAAGAAGACATTCAAACCAATAAACATCTTGTTGAAGAAATAGACTCTAAGCTTCAAGCTTTTAATACCGATAGATATAGAATTTCTTATGAAATTAACAAAATAGAATCTTCATTATCAGAAATAAATGATGATGTTGACGACCAAGAAATTAATAGTCTGTTTGATGATGTAAACTTGTATTACCCGAATCAATTAAAAAAGGAATATAGCGATTTAATTAACTTTCAAAAATCCTTAACAACAGAACGTAAAGTGTACCTTTCTGAAACTTTATTTCTGCTAAAACTTGATTACACCAAATTAAACAAAAACATTAAAGAAATAGAATTTCAAAAAAGCGATTTATTATCCTTATTAACAGAAAAAGATAGTTATTTTAAATTTAAAGAATATCAGAAAAAAACAATTGGTATTGAAGTTGAAATTGAGCGCATTAAAATTAAATTAGAAACTATCGATAGTACTTTAATTTTAGAAAATGATATAAAAGACAAGCGAGAAATAATAAATGATAAAATTTCAGAATTAAAGGAATCTTTAACTGAAAGAAAACACTCTAATATTAATAAAGTTTTCAACTCTATTATAAAAGAAATATTAGATACAAATGCTTTGATTTCTTTGAAGTTAAATAATCAAGGGAATATAGAATTCAATGCTGATTATTTAAATAAAGTAGACTTAATAAATACTTCTGAATCACAAGGAACAACATATAAAAAATTACTTTGCGTTGCATTTGACTTATCTTTATTAGTTAGTTATTCGGATAAATCATTCTACAAATTTGTATATCACGATGGAGTTTTAGAAGGTTTAGACGATAGAATTAAAATCAGATATATAAAACTAATAAAGGAGTTTTGTGAAGAATATGACTTACAATATATAGTAACTTTAATTGATTCTGATTTACCAAAAGATATGTCTAATTTAATTGAAAATAAAGATATTTGTCTAAGACTAAACGATAAAGATAATTCTGGTAAATTATTTTTGAATAGTTTCTAAAAGTAAATTCTCCTTATTTTCGTTTTATGTTAAACATTTTTTTCAAATTCAAAATTCTCATTTCAAAATATCATTTATCAAAACAAAGAAGAGAAATCGATAAAAAATAACATAATTAAACAGAAACCTCTGCTTATTTTCTTGAAAACAAAAATGGTCTGCATCCTCATCTAAAAACATAACTCAATAATGCAAAACTCACAAATAATCAAACAAATTGTCCAGAATAGTATTTGCAGCGAAGATTCTTATTATAATTACAAAACAGAAGAACTAATCGCAATACCCAATGCGTCTATTGGTTTTGATGAAGAAGAGTTTCAATAAATTTTTAAAAGCGAATTAGAAAAGGTAAAAGAACATACAGAGGACTTCATAAAAATAGAGCCGCCAGAAAGCTTTGAGTCCTTTAAAATAATGGAACTTTTCACAGCCCAAATGCCAGAAATTGAATTGAAATTCCTCTTAAAAAAAGTTTTAGAAAATAAAAAACCATTTGAACGGTTTAAGCATCCTATTGAAACTTCAAGCTTTAGAGAAGCATGGTTTGAATTTCAACAAAATGAACTTGAAAAAATAGTAGCAAAAAAACTAGAACACGGTATTAAAATTAAATTAAATCGTATCTAAAAATACTTTACGAAGATTAAATGAAAGCCTTTTGTATTTCTCAGTCGCTTTCTAAAACTCTCAAATACGCTTTAAATCATTTAATTTATAAACGAGCTTGCGCGTTAAAAAAAGGAACCCTTCACTTTTTGACTCTTTAACTTAAAAAAGTTAACTTCGCTATCTGCCGATATCTGTCATTAAAACAGCCTTTTATCAGTATTAAGTTGAGCTTCCTTATAACCATGCTAAAAAATTATAAAATATGAAACGTATTATTACAGCAATTGTTTTTACCGGAATTTTAATTTCCTGTAATTCATCAGACAAAACAAAAACGACTACAAAGGAATCTTCTACAACAAAAACAGTAACAGAAAGTGTTTCTAGTATAGACACACAATTAAAAGCTATTGATACAGATGAAGCTTTAATTGCCACCGCATTAATGGCGGCTCCCGAAGAAAGTAGGGCGACTTGTAAAGTTATTGGTTATAATATGGCTGGTGAATTTGTAACGCTAAAAGAAGGAAGTAATCAATTTATTGTTCTTGCTGATAACCCTAAACAGGCTGGCTTTAATGCCGCATGTTACCATAAAGACTTAGAGCCGTTTATGGCGAGAGGCAGGGCTTTAAAAGCAGCAGGAAAAACGAGTGAAGAAATCTTTGCGATCCGTGAAGCAGAAATGAAATCGGAGAAGCTTAAAATAACTTCTGGAGCTACTTTACACATCTACTATGGAGCAAATGCACTATATAACCCTGAAACTTCAAAAGTTGGCGGAGCGCAACTTCGTTATGTGGTATATATGCCTTGGGCTACCTCAGCATCTACGGGTTTGCCAAATGCACCGGTAGCATCAAATCATCCTTGGATTATGAATCCTGGAACACATAGAGCGCACATTATGATTTCTCCTTTACCAGAAGAAGTTAAACAATAGCCTTTATACCGAATTAAAAATAGATACAATTTACAGCTAGTTTTGGTCTGCATATTAATATACTAAAGAATTTTCTATTTGGTTTGTATTTGATTGATTAGGCGCTTAATTACCCAACAATCTTTATTCCCAAAGGTTAGCATACGCTAAAGTTTTAAATAAATTCCCTACTCCTTTTTAAGCTAAAAACCAATAAATCATATATTTACGATAAAATTACTTTAGTATTGTAACGAAGCCCTATCGGTTTTAAACTGTATTTTGTTATAACCAAACACGAACCAATGATTAAATTATTTAGAAAAATACGCTTCAAATTGATAACAAAAAATAAAACAAAAAAACCTACTTTGCAATCAGGCAAATATTTTAAATATGCCTTTGGCGAAATTATTCTAGTGGTTATTGGAATTTTAATTGCTTTGCAAATTAACAATTGGAACGAATCGAGAAAACAGCGAGAAAAAGAAATTGTAATTTTATTAGCGTTAAAAAAAGGGTTAGAAAGCGATTTAAAGACTGAATTTGTTGAGGGAATTATTTTTTTTAACGAGTCAAAAGTAGCCTTAGAGAATCTAAGTGGGTTTTATAATAACACCAAAACGATTCCAAACGATTCTCTAAGAAAATACATTCGTAGGTCATTGGGCGGTGAATGGGATTTTATTTTTAATACGGCTACTTTCGAAAATCTAAAAGCATCGGGAATAGATGTAATATCAAATGATTCTCTTCGTTCTAAAATATCATCATTATATAGCGATAAATATCCAGAACTTAAAGGAAGAAGCAATAGAGTGTTACGATTTTATGAAAACCAAGTTTGCCCTATTTTGTTTGATAACATTAACCTTTTTGATTCTATATTCTCAAAAAATGATTTAGATAATTTAAAAAATAACAGACAGCTTACAAATAGAACAAAAGCGCTTAGTGCCACAAGAGCTGGATTATTTAGTTTAGCAAACAACATTAAACCTAAAGTTGAATCACTTATTAACGATATTGATACAGAATTAGAACGAAATTAGAAATAGGTTCAAAAAAGTTAATTTCTTTGCGTGTGTAGAACATTGAAACCATAAAAAACTGCTAAGAAAACCTAAAATCTTACTATAAAAAAGGTGTCAAGAAGTACTCAAAAAAGTTAGAATTGCCTAAAATATGATTAAAATAATTAGAACCAATTCAGAAAATAGCGCCTTTAAAAAGCTAGTGCTATTATTGAACTCCGATCTTTCAAAAAGAGATGGAACTGCACATGCTCTATCTCATTTTAATGCTATTACCGATTTAAAATATGTCGTTTTGGCTTTAAAGGAAGGCAAACCTGTTGGTTGTGGCGCTATTTCAATATATGATTCTACTTCAACGGAAATTAAACGAATGTATGTTTCTCCAGAAGTTAGAGGTCAACGAATTGCTGAAAAAATTCTTACGGAATTAGAAGATTGGTCTAGAGAACTAGAACGCACTAAATGTATTCTCTTTACAGGTTCTAAGCAACCAGAAGCGAGCCGGCTTTATCAAAGAAACGGCTATAGCCCGATAGAAAAATATGGCCAACTAAAGGATATTGTAGACTGCCTTTGCTTTGCAAACTATTTAAATCCAAAAAAATAAATTTAAGACTGTATACAACCGATTATACTCAACTTCAATGTACAAAACCAAGTAATAACCCATGATAAAATTCTATAGAAAAATCCGTCAAAATCTTCTTAGTGAAGGCAAAACATCCAAATATTTTAAATACGCTATTGGTGAAATTGTGCTAGTCGTTATTGGTATATTGATAGCTTTGAGCATTAATAATTGGAATCAAAATCTTAAAAACAGAGATTCAGAGCGAATATTACTTACCAACATTCAGAATGATATTAGCCTAGACACGCTCGATTTAAACTTTAATAACGCCCTGCATAAAAAAGCGTTAAAAAGCCAAATACGTCTCTTAAGGTTCTTAGACAAAGACCCAACCATAAATTCTGATAGTATTAATTATAGTGATGTATTGCCTCCTAAATTAATTGTAGTAATTCATAAAGCTTCTTTTAATAACATGACCTACAATAATCCTGATTTGATACGCAACAAGGATCTAAAAAAGAAAATAGACCGCAATTACGACTACTTTTACCCATCTTTAATCGAGGCACAAAACAACCAGACAGAATATAATTTCTACGCTAAAATATTACCGTATTATAAAAAATATTTTAAAACAAACGGAAGCGTAGCTGAATTTGATCAAGAAGCTTACGGAAATGAGGAGTTTTATAATGATAGATTTTACAGAAATGTATTGCAGCCTATTGATGTTCATTTGCTACAAAACGACCGAGAATTTGCAATAGAGCTATCCGAAGCAATATTTTTAAGAAGTGCGCTAATCTCTATGTATGACAATGCGTTAACGAGAATAAAAACGTTGCACCGTGATATTGATATAGAATTGGATAGAAAATAACAACAATACAGCAAAGGATTTAGAAAATTTATACGTTCAAGAATAAGAAAAGTTTTTAGTTCTTTTGTAACCCCCAAAATTAGATTAAAACTACCTCATTAACGAAACAGGTACTGCACAATAAGCAATAAAGCAAGGAAAACGTACTACCCAAAAAACTATTAAAAAAACAACTACTTATTCTCTAAAACATTCGCAACAATCATTTTTGCATGAATGCGAGAATTTTCTATAAACCATTTATGTGTTTCCATTCCGCCACAAATAACACCCGCTAGATAAACACCTTGAATATTCGTTTCCATTGTTTCTTGATTATAAGAAGGAATTTTTCTTTCATCCTTCGAGAATTCAACTCCTATTTTCTCTAAAAAAGTAAAATTTGGCTTGTAACCCGTTAATGCCAAAACAAAATCATTTTGTATTGTTTCGGTTCCGTTTTCTGTGTTTATAGTAAGTGTTTCTTCGGATATTTCTTTTACCGTGGCATTGTAATACACGTTAATACTTCCTTCTTCAATTCTGTTGATAATATCTGGTCGTACCCAATATTTTACACGCTGCCCAACCTCTGCTCCTCTAATAATTAAAGTAACCGTTGCTCCTTTTCTATAACACTCTAAAGCTGCATCTACAGAAGAATTGCTTGCACCAATAACTGCTAATTTTTGACCTGCATAAAAATGTGGCTCTTTATAATAATGAGACACTTTTGGCAAATCTTCGCCTGTAACATTTAACGTATTCGGAATGTCGTAAAAGCCAGTTGCAATCACTACATTTTTAGAATTATATGCATTTTTATCCGAAGTAATTACAAACCCATTTGCTGTTTTAGAAACCGAAGTTACGTTCTCGAACAAGTTGATGTTTAATTTATTAGAAGTTGCAATTCTTCTATAATATTCTAACGCTTCACTTCTTCTTGGTTTTGCTTCATTACTAATAAACGGAATGTTATCAATCTCTAACTTTTCTGAAGATGAAAAAAATTGCATGTTGGCTGGATAGTTGTACAACGAATTTACAATAGGACCTTTTTCAAGAATAACATACGTTAACCCTTTTTTTTGAGCTTCTAATCCGCAAGCAATTCCTATAGGACCGCCACCAATAATAACAATATCAAAAAAATCCATAAAACTAAATTCTTGTTTACTATTTATAATAAATATCTTCAAAACTCACAATCTCCTCGTCTTTTCTGCGCCTAAAAACATGACTAGCTTTTAAATCTGCAATAGACGCAACGCCCATAGCCGCAACAACTTCTTTTACTGCTTTAATAGTTTGATCATGATAATTCTTTACCCTAATATTTTTCTTTTCTACCACTAAGGCTTTTACCAAACTTTCATCTTGTGTTGCAACGCCAACAGGACAAGTATCTAAATTACATTCTCTAGCTTGAATACACCCTAAACTTAGCATAAAACTTCTTGCCATACCAATGGCATCTGCGCCTAAAGACAAAGTTTTAACAATATCAAAAGCATCGACTGCTTTACCGCTTGCAATAATTTTAATTTGATTTTTTAAGTTGTATTTAATAAGTAACTTATTTACAAAAACCAATCCTTCTGTTAAAGGTGTACCAATATAATTTGTGAATTCCATTGGTGCTGCACCTGTTCCTCCTTCTCCACCGTCTACAGAAATAAAATCTGGATAATTATTTGCCTCTGCAAAAGCTTTTATCATCGTTTCAATTTCTTCATTATTTCCTGCACAAAACTTAATTCCTACAGGTTTTCCTTCGGATAAATCTCTTACATTTTGAATAAAAGAAATCATTTCTTCGTAATTTGTAAAAGCCGAATGACTTGGCGGGGAATCTACTTGTGTGCCCGGTGCTACAGATCGTATTTTTGCAATTTCAGGAGTGTTTTTCTTTGCAGGTAAAATTCCTCCATGACCAGGTTTTGCGCCTTGCGAAAACTTAATTTCAATCATTTTTATTTCTGGACGAATTGCATTTTCTCTAAAAGTTTCATCATCAAAAACACGTTTTCCGTTTACAGATTTTCCTGCACCAAAATATCCTGTTCCTACTTGAAAAATAACATCTCCGCCTTG
The DNA here is from genome assembly GCF_002954665.1 of Polaribacter glomeratus. Classification (GTDB taxonomy): domain Bacteria; phylum Bacteroidota; class Bacteroidia; order Flavobacteriales; family Flavobacteriaceae; genus Polaribacter; species Polaribacter glomeratus. Next base: position 1,883,476 of record NZ_MSCM01000001.1, read on the forward strand.
TAAATGATAAGGAGAAATACCGCCTTCGCCCGTATTGTGTGCAAAGTTTCCCATTTTAGCACCTTGATTTAAAGCCATAATTGCATTTTTACTCAAAGAGCCAAAAGACATTGCAGAAATATTAATAATAGAAGCATCGTATTTTTGTGTGCATTTGTCTGAGCCAAAAAGAACTCGATCTCCTGCAATATGATGGTGGTCTTTTGGAAACAACGAATGTTTTACAAACTCATAGCCTTTTGCATACACATTGTGTTGTGTGCCAAAAGGAATTGTGTCTTTAGATAATTTAGAACGCTGATACACAATACTTCTCTTTTCTCTATTGATAGGTGTACCGTTTAAATTATCTTCGATAAAATACTGTTGAATTTTGTCTCTTTCATCTTCAAAAAACCAACGCAAACGAGCAATTACAGGAAAAGCGCGTAATAAAGAGTGTTTGGTTTGCAAACTATCATAAATTGCAATAATTGTTAAAAAGCCAGCTATTGATAAAAGAATTATAGTACCTGTTTGCGGAATAAAATAGACTAGAACTCCGAATAAAATAGTTACGCTAATAAAAATGGTAAGTAGGGTATTCCTCATTTTTTTGATTCTTATTTTAAGAAACTGAAAGGTACTCTTTTTAGTTTTAGATGTGCCAAATGAGCTAGAAAACATGTAGCATTAAGGATTGCAGTGTAAATCCTTTTTATGAAGAATGAATAAAAAGATTGCAACGAAAAGCCTGACCACGCTTTTTCTGCGTGGGAATGCCCAAATAAAAATTAGGCTATTAAATATATTGATTATGTAGCAAACTTTTTTATTAGCTTAAAAAAAAACTCCAACAAGTGAATGTTGGAGTTTTATATATTTTAAAATTCTAGAAGAATTACTCTTTTTTGAATTTTGCGTATTTGTTTTTAAATTTATCAATACGTCCTGCAGCATCAATAAGTTTAGATTTACCAGTGTAAAATGGGTGAGACGTTCTAGAAATCTCTAATTTTACTAAAGGATACTCTACACCGTCAACATCTAAAGTTTCTTTAGTGTCTACAGTAGAACGAGTTAAAAAAACATCTTCATTAGACATGTCTTTAAAAGCTACCATTCTATAATTATCTGGATGAATTCCTTTCTTCATTGTTTTATATTTTAATACTTTAATGTTATGTTTGTATGCGAAAAATTGGTAAAGTTTTACGCGATGCTCTAAACAGTTAATAATTAACCATTTTGAGGTTGCAAATTTAACCTTATTTTTCAATTTACAAATAAAAAAATGTTTTTATTTAGACTTTTAAATACTTTACGTAAAAAACAATTTAACTTTGCTTCTAAAATAAGATACTATATCTGATTTTTAACTGTTTGAAACCAACATATAATACATACAAAATGAAAAAAATTGCTGTTTTTATTTCCTTTTTAACCCTATTCTTTGTTACTTCTTGTAACGATGATTACAAATTTACGTTAGATGTTGTTAAAAAAACAACTTTAAACACCTCTTTATCAATTACTTTAAAAGAAAAAAACGACAAACCGGTAGATAAGGTTCAGTTTTTTGTAGACGGCCAAGAAGTTACTGCTAACGAAAATTCATTTACAATAAACACATCAGATTTTGGTGTTGGTAAGCACGTAGTTTCTGCGCTGGCTTTTTACCCAGGGAAAACCAAAAAAATAAATGATTCTTTTGAGGTTTTGGCAGATAAAGCGCCAGCAATTTATTCGTATAAAATTATAAATTCTTTTCCTCATGACACAAAAGCGTATACGCAAGGTTTAGAATTCTATAATGGTTTCTTATATGAAACGACTGGTAGAAAAGGACAATCTTCTTTAAGAAAAGTAGAGCTTACTACTGGTAAAGTTTTACAAAAAATAGCTTTAGATAACCAATATTTTGGTGAAGGATTGACCATTTTAAACAATAAAATTTACTGGTTAACTTGGCAAGCTAAAAAAGGGTTTGTATATGATTTAGAAACTTTTAAACTAGAAAAAGAATTTGCTTTTAATAAAAGTGAAGAAGGTTGGGGTTTAACAAATAACGGTACAGACCTTATAAAATCTGACGGTACAAACAAAATTTGGTTTCTAGACCCAGTAACTTTTAAAGAAAAAAAGTCGTTACAAGTGTATACTAATAAATATGCTTTAGAAAACTTGAATGAATTAGAATTCATCGATGACAAAATTTATGCTAATAAATATCAGCAAAATGCCATTGTAATTATCGATGTGCATACTGGTGCTGTTTTGGGCGTTGCAGATTTATCCGATTTAAAAAAAGAAATGGAAAAAACGCAAAAGTTAGTTCCAGAGGATGAAGTTTTAAACGGAATTGCTTTTGACAAAGAAAATAACCGTCTTTTTGTTACTGGTAAAAACTGGGGAAAACTTTTTGAAATTGAATTGATCAAAAAATAATAAACCTATCATTTTTAAGTTCTATTTTTATACAAAATTGATTTATGCGCTATTTCATTACATTTCTTGTTTGTGTTGCTTTAATTTCTATGAGTTCTTGTCGAAAAGATTTTTCTACGATTCCTAATTTTGGTAGCTTAGAGTTTTCTAAAGACACTGTTTTTTTAGACACTGTTTTTACAAATATTGGTTCTGCAACCTATAATTTAAAGGTGTATAATAGAGGAAATAAATCAATAACGATTCCTAAAATTGCGCTAGAAAATGGTGCTTTTTCAAACTACAGGTTAAATGTTGATGGCATTTCTGGAAAAGAATTTAATGATATCGATATTTTAGCTAAAGACAGTATTTTTGTTTTTATAGAAACGACTATTGACGCTAGTACTGCTGTAAATCCTTTATATACAGATCGTATTTTGTTTGATAATGGCACAAACCAACAAGGTGTAGATTTAGTAACATTGGTGCAAGATGCCAACTTTATTTTTCCGGGTAAAGACCCAATAACCATGAAGATTGATAGTTTAACTATTAACGGACAGGCGACTTCTATTAAAGGTCGATTTTTAACGGATGCCGAACTTACATTTACCAATACTAAACCAACCGTTATTTATGGGTATGCTGCAGTTTCTGCAAATAAAACACTTACGATTGAAGCTGGTGCAAGAGTGCATTTTCATAACAATTCGGGTTTAATTATTGATAAGAAAGCAACTTTAAAAGTAAACGGAACTTTGGCTGAAAAAGTAATTTTTGAAGGTGACCGATTAGAAAGTGGTTTTAGTAAAATACCCGGACAATGGGGCACAATATGGATGCGCGCAGGTAGTAAAGACAATGAAATTAACCATGCTCAAATTAAAAACGGAATTATAGGAATTCTAATTGACAGTATCGGGGCTACTTCTGCACCAACTTTAAAGTTACAAAACTCAGAAATTTACAACCACTCAAACTTTGGTATTCTTGCCAGAGAAACAAATATTGAAGCGCATAATGTGGTTATCGGTTCGGCTGGCGAAGCATCTTTAGCTGCCACCATTGGTGGAACATACAATTTTACGCACAGCACATTTGCTAATTTTTGGAATAATGGAATTCGCCAATTACCAGCGGTTTTAATAAATAATTTCTTTACTTATGTTGATAACGGACAGGAAATTATTGAAACCAGAGATTTACATGCTGCTACTTTTACCAATTGTATTTTTGATGGAAACAATAATATTGAGTTTCTAATCGATAAAGTTGAAGGTGGCGGGATCTTTAATTACAAAATTAGCAACTGTATGATTCAGTTTAATGATAGTAGTAACTCTTTTGAAGGGAATTCTGAATTAGATTTTACAAACCCATTTTATCAAAATATAATTTTAAACGGAAATTCTAATTTTAGAAATTCTCGAAATCAAGATTTTATTATTGGCCAAGATTCTGATGCCATTAATAAAGCCAAAACTTCAATTTTTAACCTCGACATATTAGGAGTTGATAGAACTACAAATCCTGATATTGGCGCTTATCAGCATATTATTTTTGAATAATTAACAACGATAGAAATAAATTAAACCCTTCAGATTTTAAAACCTGAAGGGTTTAATTATTTTTAATCATTAGCTTCTAATTCTAGTTTCTTTTTCTTTCTGTAACTAAGAAAAGAACCAATAACAATAAACCCCCAAATTGTTCTATAAGTCCAGATATTTATTTCAAACCCAAAAATAACTTCAATTGTATTATTACCGGCAAAAGAGAAAGCAATATTTAATATTCCAATAATTACAAAGGCTAAATCCCAATTTTTATTTCTCATTTTAATAGTTGTTATGGTTTGAGTTCGAATACTTTTTTAGTTAAAAATGGAATCAAGAATCTATTTTGCTGCTAATAATGCAAAATTAATTTAATTTGATTACGTATTCAAACTGCATATTTAGTAATTACTTTTTATAAACAACGCCATCTTTCATTACAAAGACAACATTTTCCATGGTAGCAATATTCTCTGTAGGGTCTTCATCCACAGCAATAATATCTGCAAAAAAACCTTTTTGAATTTGCCCTATTTCGTTTTCCATCTTCAATAACATGGCATTTGTAATCGTTGCAGCTTGTATTGCCTCTATTGCAGGCATCCCTACTTCTACCATAAAACCAAACTCTTTACCATTATTACCGTGCTTAAAAACACCTGCATCTGTACCGAATGCAATTCCTACTCCTTTTTTATACGCTCTTGCAAACGTACCTTGAATTTGCGGGCCAACTGCCAAGGCTTTTGGCACAACGATATCTGGATAAAATCCTTTTATTTTCGCTTTTTCTTCAACCTCTTTACCAGCTGTAATTGTTGGCACTAAATACGCATCGTGTTTTTTCATGAGTTCCATTGTTTCATCACTCATATACGTACCGTGTTCTATGGTTTTTACACCGCCAATAATGGCTCTTTGCATTCCTTCATCTCCATGCGCATGCGCTGCAACATGCATTCCGTAATCTTTTGCAGTTTCACAAATAGCTTTAATTTCTTCAATAGTAAATTGAGGGTTATCGCCAGATTTAGCAACACTTAAAACACCACCAGTAGCGGTAATTTTTATACAATCTGCACCGTTTTTATATTGTTGTCTCACCGCTTTTCTGCCCTCTTCAACAGAATTTACAACACCGTCTTCTGGCCCAGGATTTCCCATTAACACTCTGCTGCTACCGTTTGTTGGATCTGCATGACCACCGGTTGTAGCAAGAGATTTACCTGCTGTAAAAACTCTTGGCCCAATAATTTTACCTGCATTAATGGCGTTTCTTAAAGAAATATTTACTCCAGAACCACCTAAGTCTCTCACGGTTGTAAATCCATTTTTTAAGGTTATTTCTGCAAAATTTACAGAATTGTAAGCAACATCGGCTTCATTTAAAATATAGCCATCTAATCTAGTATTTGCTGTAAATTCTTGTTCTATATGTACATGAAAATCAATTAAACCAGCCATTACAACCTTATCTCTTAAGTCTATAGAAATTCCAGATTTTGGCATTACATAGCCATCCATCACATCAATAATTTTATTTTTTTGAACGACGATCGTCTTTTTTGTGCTAATTTTTCCTGATTTAGTATCTATTAATTTCCCACATAAAATATAAGTGGTTTGTGCAACTAAATTTTGAATAAAAATAAATGCTATAAAAAGTAAAACTATTTTTTTCATTTGTTTGATTTTAATTCTGAAATGTATGAAAATTTGAGTAGATTGCTTCTTCAAAATTCGAAATTTAATGAAAAACGTTGTTATTACAGGAACTAGTAGAGGAATTGGTTTTGAACTAGCTAAACTGTTTGCTAAAAACGGACATCAAGTGTTGGCTATTTCTAGAAATACAAAACCCTTAGAAGCTGTAAATCATAAAAATATATCTTTACTTTCTGTTGACATTGCTAAAAATGCTGATGTAAAAAAAGTAACAGATTACATCGAAAAAAACTGGAAACAGGTAGATATTTTAATCAATAATGCAGGCAAACTTATAAACAAACCTTTTACTGAGCTAACTTCGGATGATTTTTTAGAAGTGTATAAAGTAAATGTTTTTGGAGTGGCAGAAATCACAAAAAATATGATTCCGTTTTTACAAAAAGGAAGCCACGTGGTTACAGTTAGTAGTATGGGTGGCATTCAAGGAAGCATGAAATTTCCTGGTTTAGCAGCATATTCATCTGCAAAAGGAGCTGTCATTACACTGTCAGAATTATTAGCAGAAGAGTATAAAGAGCAACAAATTGCCTTTAATGTTTTAGCGCTAGGAGCTGTACAAACAGAAATGTTAGAAGAAGCTTTTCCTGATTATAAAGCGCCGCTTTCTGCAACAGAAATGGCAAATTATATTTATGATTTTTCTTTAAACGGAAATAAATTTTACAACGGAAAGGTATTGCAAGTTTCCGCTTCGACACCTTAAGCCGTAGGCAGTAAGCAGTAAGCAGTAGGCAGTAGGCAGAAAACAGTAAGCAGTACAGTAAGCAGTAGGCAGTAAGCAGTAAGCAGTAAGCAGTAAGCAAATTTAAAAATTTGAGTTTAGAATACCAAAAACACATTCCGTTAAAAGCAATTCCGTTTGTTCAATTTTTAATTGATGAACATTCTTTTGATTTGTTTATCGTAAACCAAAGAGCAACAAAACATGGCGATTTTAGAAAACTTCCTAGTGGTCGTTTTCAAATTACGGTAAATAATAACCTTAATAAATATCAGTTTTTATTAACTTTAGTTCATGAAATTGCACATCATGTAACGCATCAAAAATTTGGACGCGTGCAACCGCATGGACAAGAATGGAAAACAGTTTTTCAGCATTTAATGCTGCCTTTTATACATCCAGAAATTTATCCGAAGGAAATATTACCTTATTTAGCCAACTATTTAAAAAACCCAAAAGCAAGCACAGATGCAGACGTAAACTTGTCTTTAGCTTTAAAAGGTTTTTCTGCGGATACAGGAAAGGACTTTATATTTGCGATTACTTTTGGAACGTTGTTTGAATTTAAGAACGCCATTTACAAAAGAGGAAACAAACGCAGAACAAGATACGAATGTTTAAATATGCACACAAAAAAAGTGTATTTATTTAATCAAAATGTAGAAGTGAAAATTTACAACTCTTAATTAATTTGAAAAAAAAGAAGCATCCAAACGGATGCTTCTTTTTTATTTCTCTCTTTGAATAAATAATGTATCTAACTCCAGTTCTTTTTGAAGCCAATTTCTTAACTCTCTTTCTTTAGGCCTAATAACACTGTCTGACAATCTGTAATTCCATTTAATAATTGCCGTAGGAATTGTATCTACTTTTATAAAATCTTTTGATGATAAAATATTTGCAAAACTAATTTTATCAACATCATTAAATCTAATTTTTGTGTCTTTTGCGATTCTACTAAAAGCAATAAATTTTTGATGTTTATTTAAAGCATCTTGTTCAATTCTAGTATTTAAAGAAGAAATTGTTGATTGCAGATCGGCAATTTGCCTATTTAAACCGGTAATTATATTTTTACTTTCTCTTAACTCTACTCTATTATCTTTATAGGCAGTTGTAATTAAGTCAAAACTTTTTGTATCACTACCTTTAATTCTAAGTTTAAAATCGCCCAAATTAGGATATAATGTTTTGTTTAAAAGTTCGTTATTTAAGTCGTTTATTGTTGCTTCAGCTATTTCATTAAAAAAATTTAGATTTAATACTTTTTTATCGTAGTCTTTATCCGAATCTATTAACTGTAAAGAATTATTATTTTTAATTTCATTTTTTATAAATTCACCTATTTGTGTGTCTATTAAGCTTTTATTAAATACATTTATAAAAGTAAAGATAGCAGGAATCATTACAGCGATACCAATAACGGAAGCGATAATTGCATATCGTTTTCTTTTTGCTGCATTTGCGTATTTATGCATTGGAAAACTTAAAAGCTTTAAAACAACAAAAGTAGCCAAAGCAATAAAAATTGTATTTATTGTAAACAGGTACATAGCTCCCCAGAAGTAAGAGAAGTTACCTTTTGCCAAACCATAACCTGCAGTACATAAGGGCGGCATTAAAGCTGTTGCAATAGCCACACCAAAAATTACCGACGCAACAGTGCCTTTTTTTGTTCTGGCAACCATTAAAGCTAGTCCCCCAAAAAAAGCAATCAATACATCTCTAATATCTGGGCTAACCCTACCCAATAATTCTGAGTTGTCTTCACTTAATGGAAAAAAGTAAAAGAATAAAAACGAGGCTAATAAACTTAAAACAATCATGGTTCCAAGGTTTATTAACGATTTTTTAAAAATCTCAATATCATTTATTGCAAAAGACATTCCAATTCCAAGAATTGGCCCCATTAAAGGCGATATAAGCATGGCACCTATTACAACTGCTGTTGAGTCTGCATTTAAACCAATAGACGCAACAAAGACTGCGAAAATAAGAATCCAAGCTGTTGCACCTTTAAAAGGGATATCTGCTTTTATTGCATTTATGGTAGCTTCATGATCTGTATCTTCTCTAAAATCTAAAAGTTCTATTAAATATTTTTTTACACTTTGAAACAATCCTTTTGCTTCATTTTTCATTTCATTCTTAGAATGCTCTGTGGTATCTATATTTTGATCATTTTTTTCCATCTCTCCGTAATTAATAATATGTAAATATATAGAAAATGTAGGTATGTAAACTTTTAAAAAAAATTTGAGGCATAAAAAAACTCTGCAAAAATTTGCAGAGTTTTAGCTTTGATTGTGACCGGGCTGGGGCTCGAACCCAGGACCATCTCCTTAAAAGGGAGATGCTCTACCAACTGAGCTACCAGGTCATCTTTTCTTTCTTAGCGGCTGCAAATATATATTTTATTTTTAAAAAAACAAACATCTTTTCTATTTTATTTCTTTTAAATATGCTTCTCTTACTTTTTTAAATAAATTGGAAGAATACACAAAGTCTACAACTGCCTCATTATCAGTTTTAAATATCTCATTACTGCTGCCTTCCCATGCTTTTAATCCATTCTTTAAAAAAATTATTTTTTCTCCAATTTCCATAACAGAATTCATGTCATGGGTATTAATTACCGTTGTAATGTTATATTCGTCTGTAATTTCTTTAATTAATTTATCTATAACAATGGCAGTTTGCGGATCTAAACCAGAGTTTGGCTCATCACAAAATAGATATTTAGGATTCATTACAATCGCTCTTGCTATTGCTACCCTTTTTTGCATTCCCCCAGATAATTCTGCAGGAAGCTTTGAGTTAGAATTTTCTAAATTAACTCTATTTAACGCAAAGTTTACTCTATCTAACATTTCTGAGTTAGCGTTATCTGTAAACATTTTTAAAGGAAACATTACATTTTCTTCTACAGTTTGAGAATCAAATAGCGCACTTCCTTGAAAAACCATTCCTATTTCTTGCCTCCATTGTCTTTTTTCTTCAATCGTAAATTTCGTACTTATTCTACCATCAAAAGAAATTGTACCTTTTTCTGGGGTATGAAGTCCTATTAATGTTTTTAAAAAAACTGTTTTTCCTGATCCACTTTGACCAATTATTAAACTCGTTTTTCCTGGATGAAATGTTGTAGAGATTCCTTTTAACACCTGCACATCACCAAAGCCTTTATGTAAATCTTTAACTTCTATCATTTAGGTTAGTAGCATTTGGGTTAAAAAATAATTAGCAATTACTATTAAAATGGTAGTCCAAACAACTGCTTTTGTACTTGCTTTACCAACCGCAATTGAGCCTCCTTTTACATAATAACCATGATAAGACGGCACTGTTGCAATAAAAAAAGCAAAAATTAAAGTTTTAACCATTGAATATACCAACAAAAATGGTTTAAAATCTGTTTGTAAACCTGTTACATAATCTACACCACTAAACAAGCCTGATAAAACCCCTGTTAGCCAACCTCCAAAAATTCCTAATATCATTGCTAAAACAATTAGAAAAGGATAAAATAAAACCGTTGCTAAAACCTTTGGTAACACTAGGTAATTTAATGAATTTATACCCATAACTTCTAATGCATCTATTTGCTCTGTTACTCTCATAGCGCCAATGCTAGACGTAATATAAGAACCTACTTTTCCTGCTAAAATAATTGAACAAAATGTAGGAGCAAATTCTAAAATAATAGATCTTTTAGCCGCAAACCCTATTAAAGAGTCCGGTATAAAAGGACTATCTAAATTTAGTGCAGTTTGTAGTGCAATTACACCACCAATAAAAAAAGAGATAAACATAATAATACCTAATGATTTTAAACCAAGTTCTTCTATTTCTTTGAACAATGCGTCGTAAAAAACCCTTGCTCTTTGCGGTTTTTTAAAAACCTGAACAAGCATCATAAAATATTTACCAGTATGCTCTATGTAATTCATAGATTAAATTTTGTGCTAAAGTATTAAATTTAGGTGAATAGAGGGCGAAATCCATCAATCAAAAATAAAATTTAAGTACTTTTGATGGTAATACTAAAGTTTATTTATTCATGAAAAAAAATATTTTCTTTTTAACTTTATTTACAATTCTATTTTCAGAATGTAAAGCGCAAGAAATTAAACAACAAACTAAATATGTAAAACCAAAACTTGTTGTAGGAATTGTTATTGATCAAATGCGATATGATTACTTAACACGCTTTTCTAATAGGTATAGTAATACCGGTTTTAAACGTTTATTAAAAAATGGTTTTTCATTAGAAAATGCACACTATAATTATATACCCACCTATACTGCTGTTGGGCATGCATCTATATATACAGGAACAACGCCTGATAATCATGGAATAATTTCTAACGATTGGTACGATAAATATTTAAAAAAATTTATTTACTGTGTAGATGACCACACCTATAAAACTATTGGAAATGAAAGTTTTGCAGGAAAAAAATCGCCGTCAAGAATGCAAACAACAACCGTAACAGATCAATTGCATTTGGCACAAAATATGAAAGGAAAAACCATCGGAATTGCCATAAAAGATCGATCTGCAATTTTGCCTGCCGGTCATACCGCTAATGGTGCATATTGGTTTGATGGAGAAAAAAATGGACAATGGATTTCTTCATCATTTTACATGAATGAATTGCCTAAATGGGTTGTAGATTTTAACAAGTCTGGCAAAGCAGATAATTATTTAAAAACACCATGGAATACACTTTATAATATAGATACCTACACAAATAGTATTGTTGATGACAATGTTTTTGAAGGAAAATTTAAAGGAGAAACAACAACAGCTTTTCCGCATGACATTCCTAATTTAAGAATGCAAAATGGCGATTTTGATATTTTAAAAGGAATTCCTGCAGGTAATTCTTTTACAGCAGATTTTATAAAAGCAGCAATTATTGGTGAGAATTTAGGAAAAACTGAGCATACAGATTTTTTAGCGGTTAGCTTTTCTTCTACAGATTATGTTGGTCATCAATACGGACCTACATCCAAAGAAATTGAAGATACATACCTGCGTTTAGACAAAGATTTAGGCAATTTATTATCCTTTTTAGACCAACAAGTTGGACAAAATAACTACACTATTTTTTTAACTGCAGATCATGCCGCAGTTGATATACCTGCCTATTTGCAATCACTAAAAATACCTGCTCATTATTTAAATTTTAACAAATTTAACGATGCCGCTTTGCAGGTTACCAAAAAATATTTTAAATCTGATGAGTTAATAGAAAACATTTCTAATTATCAAATATTTTTAAATAAAGATAAGATTGATTCTTTAGGTTTGGATAGAAATAAAGTAGCAGACAAGTTGGCCGAAGAACTTATTAATTTTGATGGCATTTATAAAATTGTAACTGCAAAAACATTGCAAACAACTAGATTTACAGACGGAATTTTAAATTCATTACAAAACGGTTATAACCAAAAATTTTCTGGTGATGTAATGCTTATTCCATATCCTGCTACTTTAACTGGTGGAAGAACTGGTACTTCGCATGGCTCGGGTTATTCTTACGACACACATATACCTGTAATTTTTTATGGAAAAGGTATTAAAAAAGGTGTTTCAAAAAAGCGATATGATATTATTGATATTGCGCCAACAATTTCTAACTTATTACAAATAGAAGCGCCAAACTCATCCACAGGAAAAATTATTGATGAGGCATTAAAATAATAAATTATGCTAAAAAATAGCAGTATTCTACTATTTACATCAATATTATTTACTTTTGTAACTTATGGACAAGTAACAGACTTTAAAGAAAAATTTGAACTTCCAGCAATCGTTAAAGAAACATCTGGGTTACTTTTTTTTGATGGAAAAATCATTACCCATAATGATAGTGGAGATGCTGCATACTTATATGAAATAGATAGTTTAACAGGAACTTTTTTAAGAAGAATTACAATCAAAAATGCAACTCATGTTGACTGGGAAGATATAACTGAAGATGAAACTTATATTTATATTAGTGATACAGGAAACAATAAAGGCACAAGAACAGACCTTAAAATTTACAGGATTTTAAAAACTGATTTTAAAAACAATAACACTGTTTCTGCAGAAATAATTTCTTTTTCTTACCAAGATCAAACAAATTTTAAAAGTTCTGATAACCATAATTTTGACGCAGAAGCTTTAGTCGTTTCCGAAAATAATTTTATTATTTTTACTAAAAACAGAGGTGATTTAAAAACTAATGTTTATAAAATTCCGACTACAATTGGCAATCATACCGCTGTAAAAATTAGTAGTGCAAATGTTGCAGGTTTAATTACTGGCGCAACTGTGCAAAACAATAATTTTTTACTTTGTGGAATTGACACTAGCGCAATTCCTTTTTTAGTTTTTATAAGTGCTAATAGAATTACTGGTGACGACATCTTTAAATCTGGATTTGATAAAACTTCTTTGTCTACAGAACTTGGTTTTGGCAATCAAGTAGAAGGAATTACAAGTTTTGATACTGGTAAATTTTATATATCTAGAGAAGCTGTAAGTAATCAATTTATAAATTTAACTCAAAAGTTATTTGAGTTTAAAGATAATAGAGCTAGAGTTTTATCAACAAAAAAAAATGAAATTGAACACTTTACGATAGCTCCAAATCCTACAGACGGTAAAATAAGCATCCAAAGTAAAAAAAATATCCAAGCAATTACTATTTATAATCTTCTGGGCGAGAAAATGATGGTCTTTAACACTACCCAAAAAGAAATTAATGTCTCCTCTCTTTCAAAAGGAATTTACTTATTAAAAATTCAGTTTGATGACAAACAACTTGTAATTAAAAAAATAATTAAATATTAAAAACAGAGTTTAATTGATGCTGTTTAATTGCTTTTCTCGATAAGAAAATCCCCACCAATAAAGAAGCAAAGGCACCAATTATAGTTCCTGGTATAAAGTTAATAAACAAAAAGAAATCGTACGCCCCGTGAAAAAGTGTTGCCACTAATAAACCAAGTAAATTTAAGGTCCTTTTATTTTTAGAAAATTTTGCTTTACCCATAAAATACCCCATTAAAATAGCAAAAGTTGCATGTGCAGGAACAGCTGTAAAAGCTCTTGTAATACCCGTTTCTACTCCATGCTGAAAAACATATAAAACGTTTTCTAATGCAGCAAAACCCATAGAAACCATTACAGCGTAAACGATGCCATCAAAAGGTTCGTTAAATTCTTTATTGGTTTGTGCGTAATATCTTACAATTATATATTTAGAAAACTCTTCAACCAAGGCAACTACAATAAATGCTTTTATAAATTGCTGAAAAACACTTTCATAGTCTGTTAATGTAAAAATAATACTGCCAACAATACTTAAAATAAAAGTGATTAAAATACTTACAAAAGCACCTAAAAGAAAGTTTTTAAATAAAAAAAGAATTGGTTCTTTTTCAAATTTATCTTTAAAATAGATATATAAAATTATTACCATAACGGGTGCTACAGCAAGAAGTAATAAACTCATTTTATAAATCTATTTTAATTTTTTGGTAAAAAAACTTCTGCCATCATACAACGAGCACTTCCACCGCCGCAAGCCTCAATTGTATCTAAAGAACTCGAAATTATTTTACAGTGCCTGTTAATTTGAGATTTTTGGCTCTGCGTTAAGCAATCATGTGCTGCCTGGCTCATCACTAAAAAAAGTTCGTCATTTGCTCCTTTTACTTGTAACATGTTACCTGCAAAATTATTTACTTGTTCTTCTGTAATTTCAATTACTTGTTTTTTATCTTCCTTTAGACTTTTTAACACGTTTTTGCGTTCAGTTTTATCATCTATTGAAGACAAACAAACCACAGCAAAAGTTTCTGCAACACACATCATTACATTTGTATGATAAATTGCTTCTCTTTTATTTTCTACCGTTTGATAAGAGGTAAAAATAACCGGAGTATATTCAAAATCCTCACAAAACTCTATAAATAAATCTTCGTCTGCTCTTGGAGACAAAGCGCAGTATGCCTTTTTATTTTCACGATCTAAAATCATGCTTCCTGTACCTTCTAAATACACTTGCTCGTCTTCTGCAGAAGTATAATCGACAATATTCTCAATTAAAAAACCATTCTTTTCTAATTCTTCTAAAATGTCTTCTCTTCTTTCTAAGCGTCTATTTACAGCAAACATTGGATACATTGCTACAGTCGCATCCGCATGAAAAGAAACCCAGTTATTAGGAAAAATAGAATCTGGCGTATCTAATTCTTTTGTGTCTGATACTACAACCACTTCTACACCAAAACTTCTTAATTTTTCTACAAACGCATCAAACTCTTGTTGTGCTTTTTGATTCACTGTGGCTGGCAATAAATCTTTTAAAACTTTTTGATAGTAATTATTTACCGCAGTTTGTTCGTTCATCCTAAAATTTACAGGACGAATCATTAAGATTGAATTTGTAGCTTGATGCATATCTATTTATTTGTTATTGGCAAAATTAAGTTTTTAAAAATGATTTTTAAGATCCTTGTCAAAAAAATTATAACATCCTATTTATTTTATATTAATGAGGTTAATTGTAGTTTAAATTTTAACTAAAAAAAAGCTACATTTTTTTTGTAGCTTTTTTTTTAGTTCTGGTAGATCTTAGTTTCTTAATTAGAAAATTCCTAAAGATACTCTTGGCGTTCTAATTTGCACTCTTGTTTCTGCAGGCCTACTATAAGGTCTTCTTTCTTGATGATAAGACGCTTGATAATAAAAAACTACATGAGAATGATAATAACGACTGTGATGACAATGATTATTACAATTTTTAGAATGTGCTGCATACGCATCTCTTTTACCATTCATGTAGGCTTCGTGCGCAATACTATCTTTTTCTTTTAAATCTTCTTCATAGTGTTTTTGTTCTTTCCAAAATTTTCTTTCTTCGGATTTTGATGTAGCTTTAAAGTTTTGCTCAAATTTTGCATCTTCATTGGCTCTTTTCTGATAATAACTTTTTAAATCCTCTTTTGAAGTTTTTTTTGCTTCTTGAGAAAAAACGAAAGTTGCTGAAATAAAGATAATTATAGTAAAAATAGATTTTATTGTTTTCATAATAATCGTTTTATATAGTTAACAAATGTTTTACTGTTACTAGTATTAAAACAATTATAATATCTTTTACCCTACCAAGAATGTAAGATAAATTTATAAATACAATTTAATCTCTAATTAAAGGCATTGTAGAACAACGCAATAATCCTTCTTGTTTTGCAATTTCTGTATAAGGTACTTCTTCAACGGTAAAACCTTTATCCCTTAACCAAGTATTTAAACGTGTAAAGTTTTGTTCAGAGATAATTACTTCTTCAGAAATTGAAAAAACATTACTGTTCATGTTATACATTTCATCTTTAGTAATTTCGAACACATTCTCCTTTCCAAAATAATTTAACAACCATTCATATTCTCTCTCAATTAAAAACCCGTTTTTATGCAAAATAGCTTTATTTTTCCCAATTGGTTGAAAACAACAATCTAAATGTAACGCATTATCTTTGGGTTCATTATTCGATTTTCTTAACTCAAAAGGTTTCACAATTTTATCAGGAAACAATTCTTGTAAAGCAATTACTGCATCCATATTTGTACGAGCTGTAATATAATCTGCATAATCAGCTCCAGAATACGTGCCTACAAAAATATACTCATTCCAAGGCATTACATCACCACCTTCAACATGGCATTCTTTTGGCAATTGGATAATATTTTCATCATCAATCTGCTCCAAAACATGTTTAATTGCTAAGTATTCTTTTTCTCTATCGGGTAAAATATTTGCTTTTATCAATTTATTTTCAATCACAAAAGCGATATCTCTTGAAAAAATTTGATTATAATTTTGAAGAATAGTGGGTCTAAAAACTTCTACATTGTATTTTTCAAAAACTTTAGCAACAGCATCCATTTCTAAAATCATATCTTCTTCTTTTGGATACGTGCCTGCCAAAACATGCTGAATACTTTTAGGATCGTAACAGTCTTCTACTTTTGGAACGGGTCCAATACTTTTGGCAGTTCCTAAAATTACAGACCTTAGTCTTGAAGTTTCATTTTGAATATTAAGTTGTAACATATTTCTAAATCTATAAAAAAGGCTTCATAAATTATGAAGCCTTTAATTTTTTAGTAAAAATAATCTATTTTTTTATCTTTTCTCTAATTCTATGAAACCTCTTTCTGTTTCACCAACATAAATTTGACGAGGTCTACCTATAGGTTCTTTATTTAATCTCATTTCTCTCCATTGCGCTATCCAACCTGGTAAACGTCCTAGAGCAAACATTACTGTAAACATATCTACAGGAATACCCATAGCTCTGTATATGATACCTGAATAAAAATCTACATTTGGATATAGTTTTCTTTCAACAAAATAAGGATCATTTAAAGCTTCTTTCTCTAATGCTTTCGCAATCTCTAAAATTGGATCTTCAACTCCTAAATCATTTAAAACTTCATCTGCAGCTTTTTTGATAATTTTTGCTCTTGGATCAAAGTTTTTATAAACTCTATGTCCAAAACCCATCAATCTAAAAGGATCCTCTTTATCTTTAGCTTTCGCCATATATTTATCTGTATCACCGCCATCTGCCTGAATTGCTTCTAACATTTCTAAAACTGCCTGATTTGCACCTCCGTGAAGTGGCCCCCAAAGTGCAGAAATCCCTGCTGATAAAGAAGAAAATAAACCTACATGAGAAGAACCTGCAATTCTAACTGTAGATGTAGAACAGTTTTGTTCGTGATCTGCATGTAGAATTAATAGTTTATCTAAAGCATTTTTTACAATAGGGTTTATTACATAATCTTCATTTGGTTGTTCAAACATCATTTTTAAGATATTTTCTACATAACCCAAAGATTTAGATCCATAATTTAAAGGTAAACCTTGTTTTTTACGCATTGTCCAAGCTACTAAAACAGGAAATTTACCCATTATTTTAACTACAGAATTATACATATCTTCTTCTGAATCTACATTTACTGAAGAAGGATTAAATGCTGTTAATGCACTTGTTAATGATGACAAGACACCCATTGGATGCGCTGTTTTTGGAAAAGCATCAATAATCTTTTTAATATCGTCATCAACAAGAGATTGCGCTTTTATATCTGAATGAAATTTATCTAACTGAACTTTGTTTGGTAAATTCCCAAAAATTAGCGCAAATGCAACTTCTAAAAAATCTGCCTTTTCTGCTAATTCTTCAATTGCAAAACCTCTGTATCTTAAAATACCTTTTTCACCATCTAAAAAAGTAATAGCGCTTTCACAAGAACCCGTATTTTTATATCCAGGATCTATCGTTATTACACCATTTGTTACTTCTCTTAATTTTTTAATATCAATGGCAACTTCATTCTCTGTTCCCTTGATTAAAGGAAATTCATATGTATTATCTCCAATTTGTAATTTTGCTATATCTGACATTTATGATAATTTTTTAACTATTTGTTCAATTTTACGAAGATATCATTTTTAAAGGGATTTTAAAAGTGAACATTGATAGATTTTTAATATTTTAAGATAAAATTAGCTTATTCATTATATAACAAAAAAGCACCTCATAGAACTATGAGGTGCTTTAAATGTTTTAATTAAGCTTCTATATCTTAAAAGCTTTCTCTTTTGGAAAATAAGCCGTTTCTGCTAATTCTTCTTCTATTCGTAATAATTGATTGTATTTTGCCATCCTATCAGAACGAGAAGCAGAACCTGTTTTAATTTGACCGCAATTTAAAGCTACTGCCAAATCTGCAATCGTATTATCTTCTGTTTCTCCTGATCTATGAGACATCACAGAAGTATAACCTGCATTTTTAGCCATATTAACCGCAGCAATAGTTTCTGTTAAAGTACCAATTTGATTTACTTTAATCAAAATAGAATTTGCTATTCCGTTTTCTATTCCTCTAGATAAACGCTCTACGTTTGTAACAAACAAATCATCACCAACTAATTGAACCTTATCACCAATTTTTTCAGTTAAGTATTTCCAACCATCCCAATCGTTCTCATCCATACCATCTTCAATAGAGATGATAGGGTATTTTTCTGATAGTTCTGCTAAATAATCAGCTTGTTCTTTACTCGATCTAATTTTTCCTGTTTCACCTTCAAACTTAGAATAATCATATTTGCCATTTACATAAAACTCAGCAGCAGCACAATCTAACGCAATTTTTATGTCTTCACCGAACACATAACCTGCATTTTTAACAGCTAAAGCAATTGTTTCAATTGCGTCTTCGGTACCGTCTAAAGTTGGTGCAAAACCTCCTTCATCACCGACAGCCGTAGATAAGTTTCTGTCATGTAAAACTTTCTTTAAATTATGAAAAATTTCAGAACCCATTTTCATAGCTTCCGTAAAAGTATTTGCTTTAACAGGTATTACCATAAATTCTTGAAATGCAATAGGTGCATCAGAATGAGAACCACCATTAATGATATTCATCATTGGCACAGGTAAAGTATTTGCAGAAACACCGCCAACGTATCTATATAAAGGCATTCCTAATTCATTAGCTGCAGCTTTGGCTACTGCTAAAGAAACACCTAGAATAGCATTTGCACCTAAATTAGATTTGTTTGGCGTACCATCTAAATCTATCATTAACTTATCGATAGCATTCTGTTCAAAAACAGAGACTCCTAAAAGTTCCTCAGCAATTATTTCATTTACATTTTTAACAGCTTTTAAAACTCCTTTACCCATGTAATCTTTTCCACCATCACGTAATTCAACAGCTTCATGTTCTCCCGTTGAAGCTCCAGAGGGTACTGCAGCTCTTCCAAGAATTCCGTTTTCTGTAGTTACATCTACTTCTACTGTAGGATTACCTCTTGAATCAAAAATTTGTCTTGCATGAACGCGAATAATTATACTCATTATATTGTTGTTTGTTTAATTAATTTATTTTTTATCTGATGCTAAATTACGAAATGTAGAAAGGATTTAATAATTTGTCTTAAATTAATTACGAAAACGTTTGCTAAACTTAAATTTAAGGTGCAAAAAAAACCCACTCAATAAATTGAGTGGGAAAATTGCTATGAAAAAGAATGTGATTTTTACATCACATTATAAAAGTAATATATATAAGTTGTTTAATTATTAATAAATTGTTAAAAAACAAGAACGTATCGATGAGTAACCCTAAAGTAACGACAAGACTTTTTTGGCTTGGTTGATATTGCTAATAAACTCGTCAAATAAATACTCAGAATCATGCGGACCAGGACTTGCTTCAGGATGATATTGTACTGAAAACACATTCTTATTTTTCATTCTAATACCAGCTACTGTATGATCATTTAAATGAACATGTGTAATTTCTATATCATCATTTGCCTCAGTTTCCGCCCTATTTATAGCAAAACCATGGTTTTGAGAAGTAATCTCACCTTTTCCTGTAATTAAATTTTTTACGGGATGATTAATTCCCCTATGACCATTATGCATTTTGTAAGTCGATATTCCGTTTGCTAAGGCAATTACTTGATGACCTAAACAGATACCAAATAAAGGTAAATCTCTATTAATAATTTCTTTAGCTAAAGTCTGTGCTTCTAACAAAGGTTCTGGGTCTCCAGGACCATTTGAAATAAAGTAACCATCCGGATTAAAAGCAGACAAATCTTCAAAACTTGCATTATAAGGAAAAACCTTTATACACGCTCCTCTCTTTATAAAATTTCTTAAAATATTCTTTTTGATTCCGATGTCTAAAGCAGCTATTCGGATAGTCGCATTTTCATCCCCAACAAAATAAGACTCTTTTGTTGATACTTTTGATGCAAGTTCTAAACCTTCCATACTTGGCACTTCGGCGAGTAATTTTTTAAGCTCTTCAATATTGTCAACTTCTGTAGAAATAATTGCATTCATTGCTCCATTGTCTCGAATATATGCTACTAAAGCTCTTGTATCTACATCAGATATTGCAACAACATTGTGTTTTGTAAACCAATCTTTTAAATTCCCGTCAGAGTCTACTCTTGAATGGGTAAAACTAAAATTTCTACAAATCAATCCAGAAATTTTAATTCCGTCAGATTCTACTTCGTCATTATTGATTCCGTAGTTTCCAATATGTGCATTTGTAGCTACTAATAATTGACCAAAATAAGAAGGGTCTGTAAAAATTTCTTGATAACCAGTCATTCCTGTGTTAAAACAAATTTCTCCAGATGATGTACCTTCTATTCCAACAGATTTTCCATAAAAAATTGTTCCGTCTGCTAATAAAACTAATGCTTTTTTACGCGTTTGATATTTCATTTATTCGTGTTATTTTTTGATAGAATAAGAAGTGAAAATGTTAAAATTAGTCTTGTATCTATTTCAGTAAATTATAGTTCCTTATAAATTTGAAAAATTTTTGCTAAATCTTCATCCTTTTTTGTAGATAAATTATTTTTTGAAATAATCTTTTTTATAATAGATGCATCATCTCCAAAAAGCTTTAAAAAATGTTTCTTTTTTAGTTCAATCTCTTTTAAACCATCCTTTGAGTTAAAAAAATATTGGGTTTTCAAAACTAATTCATCCTGTTTATATGAATTTGTAAAGGGGTCTTTCACACCCTTTTTAATTGTTTTTACACTCTTCTTTAAAACCTCTTTACCTTTTCCATAGGCAATTAACTCATAATAACCAAAACTCTTATCGGCCTCATAAAGTTTAAAAGTAGTGTTATTAACGTTAATTTGTTTGATAGTATTTACATTAAATATGAAAATAGAATCAGCTGAAATTTTTGTTACAAACCGCTGTTCCTTAGTATCATAATTTATATTTTTTATATTAAATTTTTTACCATCACCTGAAATAATTTTGGCTAAATTTACCCAGTTGTCAAATAAATAATAATTTCCTTTAATTTTTACATCCGAACTTGCTCTAACCCATAAACCTGTATTTCCACCATTTAAATCTCCAACAACATCTAATCTTGAATTAAATTCATCACTAGTTTCTTGAGAGAAAATAAAAGAAGAAAATACCAACATCAAAAATAAAAAAATAAAACTTTTCATAATATAAATTTTTAGTTAATCAAATATAATAAAAAAGGGATAAACGTAAACGCTTATCCCTTTGATATAATTTAAAAAATTTTCATTTTTTATTCTTCAGATTTTTTTTCTGATGTTGAGCCTTCAACTTGAGCATCATCCGCTTTTTTGCTTCTTCCTCTACGAGTTGTTTTCTTAGCTTTGGTTCCATTAGGATTGTAAATTTCATTATAGTCAACAAATTCTACCATTGCCATCGGAGCATTATCTCCTTGACGATTACCTAATTTGATGATACGTAAATATCCTCCTGGTCTATCTGCTACTTTAACTGAAATTTCTTTAAATAACTCTGTAACTGCAAATTTATCACGTAAATAAGCAAATACAATACGTCTGTTGTGTGTAGTATCCGACTTAGATTTTGTAATAATTGGTTCTGCGAATAAACGTAAAGCTTTCGCTTTAGCTACAGTGGTATTTATACGCTTGTGCTCTATTAAGGAACAAGTCATATTTGCTAACATCGCCTTTCTATGCGCTGTTTTTCTACCTAAATGATTGAATTTTTTTCCGTGTCTCATGACGTTTGTTTTATACTTTCATCTTGCATCTACTCATTTTGAGGAGCAAAATATGAAAGATTAATCTCTATCTAATTTGTATTTTGTTAAATCCATTCCAAAGTTTAAACCTTTAACAATAACTAATTCTTCTAGTTCTGTTAATGATTTTTTACCAAAATTACGGAACTTCATTAAATCACTTTTGTTAAAAGAAACTAAATCTCCTAATGTATCTACCTCCGCGGCTTTTAAACAATTTAAAGCTCTAACAGATAAATCCATATCGATTAATCTAGTTTTTAATAACTGACGCATGTGTAATGATTCTTCATCATACGTTTCTGTTTGTGCAATTTCGTCTGCCTCTAAAGTGATACGCTCATCAGAGAATAACATAAAGTGGTGAATTAGAATTTTTGCAGCTTCAGTCAATGCTTCTTTTGGATTGATTGATCCATCAGTATCGATATCGAAAACTAATTTTTCATAATCCGTTTTTTGTTCTACACGAAAATTTTCGATTGCATATTTTACGTTCTTAATTGGCGTGTAAATAGAATCTGTAAATATTGTTCCTATAGGTGCAGTAGCTTTCTTATTTTCTTCTGCAGGCACAAATCCTCTACCTTTTTCTATTGTAATTTCTGCATTTAACTTAACAGATTTATCCATATTACAGATTACTAAATCTGGATTCAATACTTGAAAACCTGAAATAAATTTCTGTAAATCTCCAGCAGTGAATTGCTCTTGACCAGATACTGATATAGAAACAGTTTCTCTATCCGTTTCTTCTATTTGTTTCTTAAAACGTACTTGTTTTAAGTTTAATATAATTTCTGTAACATCTTCTACGATTCCTGAAACAGTAGAAAATTCATGTTCTACACCATCAATTCTTAATGATGTAATTGCAAATCCTTCTAATGAAGATAAAAGTACTCTTCTTAGGGCGTTACCTACTGTTAAACCAAAACCAGGTTCTAGAGGTCTAAATTCAAATCTACCAGAAAAATCTGTAGATTCAATCATTATAACCTTATCCGGTTTTTGAAAATTTAAAATTGCCATTTTCTTCGTTTTAATTGACATTTAGTTGCGCGGTTTATAAGTGTGAAGAAATTAATATAAACCCTTTGGCTAAATCTCAATATGATTAATTTATTACTTAGAATATAATTCTACGATTAATTGCTCTTTGATATTTTCTGGAATTTGTAATCTTTCTGGTACTTTAACAAAAGTTCCAGTTTTTGTGTCTAAATTCCATGTTAACCACTCAAATACATTACTATTTGAAGCTAATGCATTATCAATAGCTTGTAAAGATTTAGATTTCTCTCTTACCGCAACAACATCACCTTCTTGTAAACTATAAGATGGAATATTAACGATTTCACCATTAACGGTGATATGTCTGTGAGAAACTAATTGACGCGCTCCGCTTCTAGAGTTTGAAACACCCATTCTATAAACTACATTATCTAAACGAGATTCACATAATTGTAATAAGATTTCACCTGTAATTCCAGATGCAGCTTGCGCTTTCTTAAATAAATTACTGAATTGACGCTCTAAAATACCATAAGTATATTTAGCTTTTTGCTTCTCCATTAATTGAGTAGCGTATTCAGATTTTTTACCTCTTCTTCTCGCATTTCCATGCTGTCCTGGTGGGTAATTTCTTTTTTCGAAGTTTTTATCTTCTCCAAATATTGCTTCGCCAAATTTACGAGCAATTTTAGTTTTTGGTCCTGTGTATCTTGCCATTTTGTTTTTGTTATAAATAGGGATTATGAATTAAGGCTTTCTCCTTCGATAATCTTATAAGTCCTACTTTGTTAAAATATAAATTAAATTAATAAAAATAAAAGTTTAAGCTAGTTCAGCTTAAACTCTTCTTCTTTTAGGTGGACGACATCCATTATGAGGAATAGGAGTAACATCAATGATTTCTGATACTTCAATACCTGCATTATGAATAGACCTAATAGCAGATTCTCTACCATTTCCTGGACCTTTCACATACACTTTTACTTTACGTAAACCTGCTTCTTTTGCAACGTTTGCACAATCTTCTGCTGCTAATTGAGCTGCATATGGAGTATTCTTTTTAGAACCTCTAAAACCCATTTTACCTGCAGATGACCATGAAATTACATCACCTTTCTTGTTTGTTAAAGAAATAATGATATTATTGAAGGACGCAGTTACGTGCGCTTCGCCTATAGCATCTATTATTACCTTACGCTTTTTTGTACTTGCTTTTGCCATAATTATCTAAGTTTAGTAATTTAGTTTTCTAAAATTATAGTTCACACTATTAATAGATCTTTATTACTTTATCTAACTTTATTTTTTCTTGTTAGCTACGGTTTTTCTCTTACCTTTTCTTGTACGAGAGTTATTCTTAGTTCTTTGACCTCTTAATGGGAGACCAAGTCTATGACGAATTCCTCTTTGACAACCAATATCCATCAATCGCTTGATGTTGATCTGTATTTCTGAACGTAGTTCACCTTCAATAGTGAAAGTACCTACTTGTTCTCTAATTGCTGCGATTTGATCATCAGTCCAATCTTGAACCTTGATACTTTCATCAACACTTGCTTTTGCTAAAACTTCTTTAGCTCTACTACTTCCTACACCAAAGATATAAGTTAAAGCAATAACTCCTCTTTTATTCTTTGGAATGTCTATACCTGCTATTCTTGCCATTACCCTTGTCTTTGTTTAAATCTAGGATTTTGTTTATTAATTACGTATAATCTACCTTTTCTGCGCACTATCTTGCAGTCGGCACTTCTTTTTTTAACTGATGCTCTAACTTTCATCTGTTCTATATTTTTTTTTAGTATCTGTAAGTAATTCTTGCTTTTGATAAATCGTACGGGCTCATTTCTAATTTCACCTTATCCCCGGGTAGCAATTTAATATAATGCATACGCATTTTACCCGATATATGAGCCGTAACAACATGTCCATTTTCTAATTCCACACGAAACATTGCATTTGATAATGCCTCTGTAATTGTCCCGTCTTGTTGAATAGCTGATTGTTTAGCCATATTATTTATTCGATTTTCTATTACTATTCCCTGTTTTCATTAAGCCATCATAATGACGATTTAATAAATAAGAATTTATTTGTTGCAAAGTATCAATTGCAACTCCTACCATAATTATTAAGGATGTTCCGCCATAAAACATCGCCCAACTTTGTTGTACTCCAAACTGAACTACAATAGCTGGTAAGATAGACAAAGCTGCTAAGAATAACGAACCTGGGAACGTAATTCTTGATAAAACACTGTCTAACCTGTCTGCTGTGTCTTTTCCTGGACGAATACCTGGTATAAAACCACCACTTCTTTTTAAATCTTCAGCCATTTTATTCGTTGGAATAGTAATAGCTGTGTAGAAAAAACTAAAAATGATAATTAATAATGCAAAAATAACATTATAACCAAGACCATTCATATCCTGTAAACCAGCCATAAACGGAAACCTTTGAGCCAAAGCAACTGGTAAAAACATAATTGCTTGTGCAAATATAATAGGCATTACACCTGCTGCATTTAATTTCAAAGGGATATAATCTCTTGAACCCGCAACATTTTGAGTGTTACCTGCAACTGTTCTTCTAGCATATTGCACCGCAATTTTACGAACAGCGGTCACTAATAAAACAGTTAATAAAATTACTACAAACCAAACGATAATTTCAATTAAGACCATCATGATACCACCTGCTCCTGCATTTGTTGTTTTAGCAACAAATTCTTGTAAAAAAGCTGCTGGGAAGTTAGCGATAATACCAACTGTAATTAATAATGAAATACCATTACCAACACCTTTATCTGTAATACGCTCTCCTAACCACATTGCAAAAATAGTACCCGCAGTTAAAATAATGATCGATGATATCCAAAAAGTAGCACCACTTACTAAGAACGCTTCTGGCCCAAGACCAAACTGTGTTTTAATAGCAGTAATATACGTTGGTGCTTGCACTAGCGTAATACCAATAGTTAACCATCTCGTTATTTGTGTAATTTTTTTTCGTCCACTTTCTCCATCTTTTTGAAGTTTCTGTAAATACGGAACCGCAATTCCCATTAACTGAACTACAATAGATGCAGAAATGTATGGCATAATACCAAGTGCCATTACTGACGCTCTAGCAAATGCTCCTCCTGTAAATGCATTTAATAAACCTAAAAGACCACCTGAAGTACTTTCTTTTAAAGCTGCTAATTGTAATGGATCTATTCCAGGTAGTGGAACAGCAGCCATAAAACGATACACAGCAATTAAACCGATTGTAAGAAGAATCTTATTCTTTAACTCCTCTATGCTAAAAATGTCTTTTAATCTATTTATAAAATTCATCATTTACAATTTCTTATAAAGTAACAGTTTCACCGCCAGCTGCTTCGATAGCTGCTTTTGCTGTTGCTGTAAATTTATGTACAGTTATATTTAATTTAGCTTTTAATTCTCCACCACCTAGTATTTTAACTAGCTCGTTTTTACCTGCTAAACCAATAGCAACCAAATTTTCTAAATTAACTGTATCCGTTATCTTTCCGCTATCAACTAAAGATTGTAATTTATCTAAATTGATTCCTTGATATTCTTTACGATTTATGTTTGTGAAACCAAATTTTGGAACACGTCTTTGAAGTGGCATTTGACCACCTTCAAAACCAATTTTTCTAGAATACCCTGAACGAGATTTTTGTCCTTTATGACCTCTAGTAGCTGTACCACCATGACCAGAACCTTCACCACGTGCAATTCTTTTTCCTTTTTTAATGGAACCTTCTGCTGGTGTTAAATTATGTAAACTCATTTTTCTATGTCTTATTTAATTTCTTCGAAAGAAACTAAGTGTTTAACTGTATTTACCATACCAACTATTGAAGGAGTTGCCTCGTGTTCAACAGTTTGGTTCATTTTACGTAAACCTAATGCTTCCAGAGTCCTTTTTTGACTTTGTAAACGCCCGATTTGACTTTTTACTTGTGTAACTTTAATTTTTGCCATCGTTCTTAGATTTATCCGTTAAATACTTTCTCTAAAGAAATTCCTCTTTGTTTAGCTATCGAACCAGCACTACGTAATTGTAATAAAGCATTAAAAGTTGCTTTAACAACGTTGTGAGGATTTGATGAACCTTGAGACTTAGATAATACATCATGAATACCAACTGACTCTAACACGTGTCTTACAGCACCACCTGCAATAACCCCTGTACCATGAGATGCAGGTTTAAGGAACACTTTTGCACCACCAAACTTACCTTTCTGTTCGTGAGGTAAAGTTGCTTCTAAAATCGGTATTCTTACTAAATTTTTCTTTGCGTCTTCAATTGCTTTAGCAATTGCTGAAGAAACATCTTTAGATTTACCTAATCCGTGTCCAACAACTCCATTACCATCACCAACTACTACGATTGCAGAGAAACCAAATGCTCTACCACCTTTCGTTACTTTAGTAACACGTTGTACACCAACTAATCTATCTACAAGCTCTAGTCCACTTGGCTTAACTCTTTCTACGTTTTTATAACCTTGCATAATTTCTTAAAATTTTAAACCAGATTCTCTTGCAGCATCAGCTAATACTTTAACTCTACCGTGATATAAATATCCGTTTCTGTCAAAAGCAATTGTTTCAACTCCAACTTTAACAGCTTTTTCAGCGATTGATTTACCAACTGCTGCTGCTGCTTCTAATTTTGTATCTGCTTTTATTTCTTTATCTCTAGATGAAACTGAAGCTAATGTTACTCCGTTTACATCATCAACTAGTTGAGCGTAAATTTCTTTGTTACTTCTATAAACCGATAATCTTGGTTTAGTAGGAGTACCAGAAATAATTTTTCTAATTCTACGCTTAATTCTAGTTCTTCTTTGTAGCTTTGATAATGCCATAATGCTATGTATTATGCAGATTTACCTGCTTTTCTTCTTAATAATTCACCAACAAACTTAACTCCTTTTCCTTTGTAAGGCTCTGGAGCTCTGAAAGAACGAATCTTAGCAGCAATTTGACCAACTAATTGTTTGTCAAATGAAGATAATTTAATGACTGGGTTTTTCCCTTTCTCAGATATTGTTTCAACAGTAACTTCTGGAGCTATTTCTAAAACAATATTATGAGAGTAACCTAAAGCTAAGTCTAATTTTTGACCCTGACAAGATGCTCTATAACCTACACCAACCAGTTCTAAATCCTTAGTCCAACCTTTACTTACACCATCAATCATGTTACTGATTAACGCTCTCATTAAACCATGTTGTGCTTTATGGTCTTTACTTTCTGATGCTCTATCTAAAGTGATAATACCATCTTCAATTACAATCGATATACCGTTTGAAATAGTTTGAGATAATTCTCCTAACTTTCCTTTTACAGTTACAACGTTGTCTTTTATGTTTACATCTACACCTTGTGAAATGCTAACGGGATTTTTTCCTATTCTACTCATTTCTTATAGATTAATAAACATAACATAAAACTTCTCCTCCAACTTTCTCGAGACGTGCTTTCTTATTTGTCATTACACCCTTTGATGTAGAGACAATAGCAATACCAAGTCCGTTCAATACTCTTGGCATCTCTGTAGAGCCAACATATTTACGTAAACCAGGTGTACTGATACGTTGAATTTTTCTAATTACTGACTCTTTTGTTTCTCTGTCATATTTTAAAGCTATTTTGATAGATCCTTGAACCTTGTTATCATTAAACTGATAGCTTAAAATATACCCTTGATCAAACAAAATTTTAGTCATTTCCTTCTTCAAATTTGAAGCTGGAATTTCCACTACTCTGTGCCCTGCTGCGATTGCATTTCTTACTCTAGTAAGAAAATCCGCGATTGGATCTGTATACATATTTATTTATATTGCGATTACGGTTTTTAATTACCTCTATTTTCCTACAGATTTCTCTGTGATAACTAAACCTATAATCAGTTAAAATTCTAATACTCAAAAAAAATAGAGCGTGCAAAGATACACATTCTATTTTTATTTTTATACTTTATTTTTGATTTCTACCAACTTGCCTTTTTAACACCGGGTATCAATCCTTGATTTGCCATTTCACGAAACGTTACACGAGAAAGACCAAACTGACGCATGTATCCTTTTGGACGACCTGTTAATTTACATCTGTTGTGCATTCTAACTGGTGAAGCGTTCTTTGGTAATTTCTGCAATGCTTCATAGTCTCCAGCTTCTTTTAAAGCTTTTCTCTTTTCTGCATATTTTGCAACTGTCTTTGCTCTTTTACGTTCGCGAGCTTTCATTGATTCTTTAGCCATTTCTTAATTTTTTGTGAATGGTAAACCTAATTCTCCTAATAATGACTTCGCTTCTTTATCAGTATTTGCAGAAGTTACAAAAGTAATATCCATACCGTTAATTTTTTTCACTTGATCAATATTAATCTCTGGGTAAATGATTTGTTCTGTAATACCTAAATTGTAATTACCTCTTCCATCAAAACCACTAGCTTTTATACCGTTAAAGTCCCTTACACGAGGTAAAGAAGCTGTAACTAATCTATCTAAAAATTCATACATTTTATCTCCACGTAAGGTAACTTTGACACCAATTGGCATTCCTTTACGCAATTTAAACGCTGCAACATCTTTTTTAGACATCGTAGATATAGCTTTTTGACCAGTAATCTTAGTTACTTCTTCTAAAGCGTAATCTATTAATTTCTTATCTGCAATTGCAGCACCAACACCTTTAGAAATAACAATCTTTTCTAGTTTAGGCACTTGCATTACATTCTTATAACTGAATTCTTCAGTAAGAGCTTTAATTACTCTTTCTTTGTATTCTGCTTTTAATCTTGGTACGTAACTCATGATTATTCTTATTTTTTAGTTTTTTTAGAGATTCTAGTTTTAGTATCTCCATCAACTTGATAACCTACTCTTACAGCAACACCATCTTCAACTAACATTAAGTTAGAAATATGAAGTGATGCCTCTTTTTTTACAATTCCACCTTGAGGACTTTGAGCGCTAGGTTTAGTGTGTTTAGAAACTAAGTTTACACCTTCTACTAAAACTCTATCTTTATCCTTTATGATTTGTAAAACTTTTCCTTCGGACCCTTTATGATCTCCTGCGATTACTTTTACAGTATCTCCTGATTTAATTTTGAACTTCTTCATTTTGTATAATGATTTAAAGCACTTCAGGTGCTAATGATACTATTTTCATGAATTGTTTCTCACGAAGCTCACGAGCAACTGGACCAAATACACGTGTTCCTCTCATCTCCTCTGTAGGATTTAAAAGAACACAAGCATTGTCATCAAATCTGATATATGATCCATCCTTACGTCTTACTTCTTTCTTTGTTCTTACAACAACTGCTCTAGATACTTGACCTTTTTTTACAGTTCCGTTAGGAGTTGCAGACTTAACAGCTACAACAATTTTGTCTCCAATACTTGCATAACGTTTTCTCGTTCCTCCCAAAACTCTGATAACTAAAACTTCTTTTGCTCCAGTATTATCTGCTACTTTTAATCTTGATTCTGTCTGTAACATATTATTTAGCTCTTTCTAGGATTTCTACTAATCTCCAACGTTTAGATTTACTCATAGGTCTAGTTTCCATGATTCTAACAGTATCTCCTTCGTTGCAATCATTCTTTTCGTCGTGTGCAACGTACTTCTTAGTCTTTAATACGAACTTTCCGTACATTGGGTGCTTTACTCTTTTAGTTTCGGCTACAACAATAGATTTCTCCATTTTGCTACTAGAAACAACACCAATTCTCTCTTTTCTAAGATTTCTTTTTTCCATCTTTAAAACTGACTATAGAATTATTGTAATTCTCTTTTTGTTAATTCTGTTGCAATTCTTGCTACAGTTCTTCTTAAACCTCTCAATTGCAATGGATTCTCTAAAGGAGTTATTGCGTGAGCCATTTTAAGATCAGTATAATTCTTTTGCAACGCTCCCAACTTCTCATTAAGATCAGCTGTAGATAATTCTTTTACTTCTAATTGTTTCATTATATCTCGAATTATGCGTTAATATCAAAATCTCTTGCTACTACAAACTTCGTTTTTACTGGAAGTTTTTGAGCTGCTAAACGTAAAGCTTCTTTTGCCACGTTGATTGGTACACCACCAATTTCGAACAAAATTCTACCCGGTTTAATAACCGCAACAAAATGATCTGGTGCTCCTTTACCTTTACCCATACGAACCTCTAAAGGCTTTTTAGTAATAGGCTTATCTGGAAATATTTTAATCCATAATTGACCTTCTCTTTTCATGTGACGAGTTGCTGCAATACGCGCTGCCTCAATCTGACGAGAAGTTAATAGATTCTGGTCTATAGATTTGATACCAAACATTCCGTTAGAAAGTTGACTTCCTCTTCCAGATAAACCAGACATATTTCCTTTCCCCTTCTGTACCTTACGGTATTTTACTCTTTTTGGCTGTAACATTTTTAATTTCTAATTTTAAAAATTATTTTCTTCTACGAGGTTGTTGGCGTTTTGCTCTATCTCCTCCTTTTGCGCCACTTTGCTTCTTAGACAAACCAACTAATGGAGATAATTCTCTTTTACCATAAACCTCACCCTTCATAATCCATACCTTAACACCGAGTCTTCCGTATTGTGTATGAGCTTCTACAAGTGCATAATCGATATCAGCCCTAAAAGTAGAAAGAGGAATTCTACCTTCTTTATAATGCTCTGAACGTGCCATTTCAGCTCCGTTTAAACGACCTGAAATTTGAATTTTAATTCCTTCAGCATTCATACGCATTGTAGCTTGGATAGCCATTTTAGTAGCTCTCTTATAAGAAATTCTATTCTCAATTTGACGGGCTACGCTAACTGCTACTAATTTAGCATCTAATTCTGGACGTTTTATTTCGAATATATTTATTTGAACTTCTTTACCAGTAATTTTTTTAAGTTCTTCTTTTAACTTGTCTACCTCTTGACCACCTTTCCCGATAATGATACCAGGTCTAGCAGTAGTGATAGTAACGGTTACAAGTTTAAGTGTACGCTCTATAATTACTCTAGAAACACTTGCCTTAGATAATCTAGCATTCACATACTCTCTTATCTTAAAATCTTCAGCTAATTTATCTCCGTAGTCATTACCACCATACCAGTTAGATTCCCAACCTCTGATGATTCCTAAACGATTTCCTATTGGATTAGTTTTTTGTCCCATTTCTACTTTGATTAATTACTTACATTTTTACTACCTAACTCTAAAGTAACGTGATTAGAACGCTTACGAATTCTATGAGCACGCCCTTGTGGAGCTGGTCTTAATCTTTTTAACATCCCTGCGCTATCTACACAAATAGATTTTACAAATAACTTAGCTTCTTCTATAGATTCATCTTCATTTTTAGCTTGCCAGTTTGCAATTGCAGACAATAACAATTTCTCTAAATTTATCGATGCTTCTTTAGGGCTAAATTTTAAGATTTGTAAAGCCTTTTCAACTTCAACACCTCTTACCTGATCTGCTACTAAACGCATTTTTCTTGGTGACGTAGGACAGTTAGTCAGCTTCGCGAAAGCACGTTGCTTTCTATCTGCTTTTAACTGATATGCCATATTTTTTTTACGAACTCCCATTTCCTGCTATTTTTTTCCTTTATTTTTTGCACCAGCATGTCCTCTAAATGAACGAGTTGGTGAAAATTCGCCTAATTTATGCCCTACCATGTTTTCAGTAACATAAACTGGTACAAATTGACGTCCATTATGAACGGCAATTGTTTGTCCTACAAAATCTGGAGTAATCATACTTGCTCTAGACCAAGTTTTGATTACAGTTTTGTTACCAGCTTCTACATTAGCTAACACTTTTTTCTCTAACTTATAGTGAACGTAAGGTCCTTTTTTTAATGATCTTGCCATAACTTATTATTTCTTTCTACGTTCTATAATATACTTATTACTAGCTTTAGTCTTAGATCTAGTTTTAAATCCTTTAGCAGGAATACCATTTCTAGATCTTGGATGACCTCCAGAAGCACGACCTTCACCACCACCCATTGGGTGATCCACAGGATTCATTCTTACTGCATTTACTCTTGGTCTTCTACCTAACCATCTTCTTCTACCTGCTTTACCAGATACTAATAATTGATGATCTGAATTAGATACAACTCCAATTGTAGCTGTACAAGTTAACAAGATTAATCTTGTTTCACCAGATGGTAATTTTACAGTTGCATACTTACCTGCTCTTGCCATTAATTGAGCAAAAGAACCAGCCGAACGCGCCATAACAGCACCTTGACCTGGACGTAATTCTATACAAGAAATTGTAGTTCCTAAAGGAATTTCACTTAAAGCCATAGAGTTACCAATTTCTGGAGCAACTCCAGTTCCTGAAATAACTACTTGACCTACGTTTAAACCGTTTTGTGCAATCACATAACGTTTTTCACCATCAGCATAACTTAAGAGTGCAATAAATGCTGTACGATTTGGATCGTACTCTATCGTTTTTACTGTTGCAGGAATACCATTCTTATCTTTCTTAAAATCGATAATACGATATCTTTGTTTATGACCACCTCCTATATTACGAGTTGTCATTCTACCTTGACTGTTTCGACCTCCAGATCTTTTTTTCGGAGCAAGTAAACTTTTCTCCGGCTTATCAGTTGTTATGGCGTCGAACCCATTTACAACTCTAAAACGCTGACCTGGTGTTATTGGTTTTAATTTTCTAACTGACATTTTGTGTCTTTGTTCTTAAAGATTGTTATAAAAATCAATGCTTTCTCCATCTGCTAATTGAACGACAGCTTTTTTGTACCCACTCTTAATACCTGTAACTAAACCTTTTTTAGTAAACTTTGTATTTCTTTGAATTGGGTAGTTTAAAGTCTTAACGCTTAAAATAGAAACTCCATAAGCTGACTCAACAGCATTTTTAATTTCTAATTTATTAGCTTTCTTATCTACTACAAAAGTATAACGATTAAATAATTCGCTATGATTTGTTGCTTTTTCCGTAATAATAGGTTTTATTAAAATACTCATTTTGAATCCCTATTTGCTTAAATTAGTGTTGATTTCTTCTAAAGAACTTTCAGTAATCACTATTTTACTAGCGTTTAAAACACCATAAGTGTTAATTTCTGAAGCGTTTATAACTTTAGAGTTTTTTAAGTTACGTGATGATAAATACACATTTGCATTTTCACTACCTAACACAAACAATGATTTTCTAGTTCCAAGTTCTAAAGCCTTTAAAACATTTACAAAATGTTTAGTCTTCGGACTTTCAAAATCAAAGTCTTCTACAACTACTAAATTATTATCGTTTGCTTGTATACTTAAAGCTGATTTACGTGCTAAACGCTTTAAGTTCTTATTCAATTTAAATGAATAACTTCTTGGTCTTGGACCGAACATACGACCTCCACCTCTAAAAACTCCAGACTTGATAGAACCTGCTCTTGCAGTACCAGTTCCTTTTTGTTTTTTTATCTTTCTTGTAGAACCCGCTATCTCTGCTCTCTCCTTAGATTTATGAGTTCCTTGACGTTGATTTGCCAAGTACTGCTTTACATCTAAATAAATTGCATGATCGTTAGGTGCTATACCAAATACATCGCTAGAAAGTTGAACCTTTCTACCTGTATCTTTTCCTGTAATATCTAAAACTGCTAATTCCATTATCTCTGAATAGTTACAAAAGCATTTTTGTGTCCAGGAATTGCTCCTTTAACAATAAGTAAGTTCTTTTCAGCAACCACTTTTAATACTCTTAAGTTTTGTACTTTCACTTTATCTCCACCCATTCTTCCGGCCATACGCATTCCCTTAAACACTCTTGCAGGATATGACGCAGCACCAATAGAACCAGGAGCTCTTAAACGGTTGTGTTGACCATGAGTAGCTTGTCCAACTCCGGCAAAACCGTGACGTTTAACAACACCCTGAAAACCTTTACCTTTTGATACTCCAGAAACATCAACAAACTCTCCTTCAGCAAAATGTGCTACTGTGATAGAGTCTCCTAATTTAAATGTTCCTTCATATCCCTGAAATTCAACGACTTTCTTTTTAGCAGTAGTACCAGCTTTTTTAAAGTGGCCATCTAACGCTTTGTTAGAACTCTTTGCTTTTTTGTCATCGAAACCAAGTTGTAATGCATTGTAGCCGTCAACCTCTTTGGTTCTGACTTGGGTAACAACGCAAGGACCCGCTTCGATTACAGTACAAGGAATATTCTTCCCGTTTGCATCAAATAAGCTGGTCATCCCAATTTTTCTTCCTATTAACCCAGACATTTAGTTAAAATTTTAGACGATAAATATAATTATCCAGCGCGTCTATTATTAATATTTATTTTTGAAACTATCGTTTCGAATAATCCTTTGAGTTTGTTGCAAAAAAAACAGCGTAAAACAAATTCAACGCTGATTTTGTTTTTTCCGTTTTTCCTTCGCGAAACGCTCTGGACATGTAACTATTATTTAATTTTACTCAAAAAATAGCTTTACCCTACTCTAATTCGGGTTGCAAAAGTATAAAAAACTTTCGGTTTAAAAAAATTAAACCGAAAGTTAATCATTTACTTTCTAATTATACTTTAATTTCAACTTCAACACCACTTGGTAATTCAAGTTTCATTAAAGCATCAATAGTTTTCGAAGAAGAACTATAAATGTCTAATAATCTTTTATACGAAGCTAACTGAAATTGCTCTCTAGATTTTTTATTTACGTGAGGTGAACGTAAAACAGTAAAAATCTTTTTATGTGTTGGTAAAGGTATTGGTCCATTTACAACTGCACCAGTACTTTTTACAGTCTTTACAATTTTTTCAGCAGATTTATCTACTAAGTTGTAATCGTAAGACTTTAATTTAATTCTAATTTTTTGACTCATCTTATATTATTTAGTAGATTAACCTTTTGCTTTTGCGATTACTTCTTCAGATACATTAGAAGGAGTTTCAACATAATGTGAAAATTCCATAGTAGAAGTTGCTCTACCAGAAGACATTGTTCTTAAAGCAGTAACATAACCAAACATTTCTGATAATGGGACTAAAGCTTTAACAACTTTTGCACCAGCACGATCGCTCATATCATTAACTTGACCTCTTCTTCTATTTAAATCACCTACGATATCTCCCATGTTTTCCTCAGGAGTTAACACTTCTACCTTCATTAATGGTTCCATAATTTTTGCTTTTGCAGATTTTGCAGCAGCTTTATACCCCATTCTTGCAGCTAGTTCAAAAGACAGTGCATCAGAATCCACTGCGTGGAAAGATCCGTCTCTTAATGTAACTTTCATTGAATCCATCTCATATCCTGCTAAAGGACCATTTCGCATAGCTTCTTTAAATCCTTTTTCAATAGAAGGAACAAATTCTTTAGGTACATTTCCACCTTTAATAACAGATGTAAATTGTAAACCTTGAACACCTTCATCAGCTGGACCTATGGTAAATACAATATCAGCAAACTTACCACGACCACCAGATTGTTTTTTATAAACTTCTCTGTGCTCTGCTTCTGCTGTAATAGCTTCTTTGTATTCTACTTGAGGTTGACCTTGATTTACTTCTACTTTAAACTCACGTCTTAAACGATCTACAATTACATCTAAATGTAATTCACCCATTCCAGAAATAATAGTTTGTCCAGAAGCTTCATCTGTTCTAACTGTAAATGTTGGATCTTCTTCAGCTAATTTTGATAAGCCAATTCCTAACTTATCAACATCTGCCTTTGTTTTAGGTTCAACGGCAATACCAATTACTGGATCAGGAAAATCCATAGATTCTAACACTATTGGGTGTTTTTCATCCGTTAAAGTATCTCCAGTCTTAATAGACTTAAATCCTACAGCCGCACCAATATCTCCAGCCTCGATAAAATCGATGGCATTTTGCTTATTAGCATGCATTTGATAGATTCTAGAAATACGTTCTTTTTTACCTGAACGATTATTTAAAACATAAGAACCAGCGTCTAAACGACCTGAATACGCTCTAAAAAATGCTAAACGACCTACGAAAGGATCTGTTGCAATTTTAAAAGCTAATGCAGCGAATGGTTCATGAACACTTGGCTTACGAATTTCTTTTTCGTCTGTATCTGGATTTATACCAATAATACCTTCCTTATCCATTGGAGAAGGTAAATAACGACATACAGCATCTAAAAGAAACTGAACACCTTTATTTTTAAATGCAGAACCACAAATCATAGGAATAATAGCCATATCCATTACAGCAGCCCTAAGTGCAGCATGCACTTCTTCTTCTGTAATAGAATTTTCATCTTCCATAAACTTTTCTAAAAGGTTCTCATCATAACTTGCAACTTCTTCAATTAGAAGTGCACGATATTTACGAGATTCTGCTTTTAATTCTTCAGGTATGTCAATAACATCAAAAGTTGCCCCTTGAGTTTCATCATGCCAAACAATAGCACGGTTTTTTACTAAATCTATAATTCCTTTAAAATCTTCTTCATCACCAATGTTTAAAACAATTGGCACTGCGTTAGATTTTAACATGTCTTTTACTTGTTGACAAACTCCTAAAAAGTCTGACCCTTGACGATCCATTTTATTAACGAATCCAATTCTTGGCACTTTATAGTTATCAGCTAATCTCCAGTTAGTTTCAGATTGAGGCTCAACACCATCAACTGCACTAAATAAAAATACTAAACCATCAAGAACACGTAATGAACGGTTTACTTCAACCGTAAAATCAACGTGGCCTGGAGTATCGATAATATTAAAGTGATACTCTTTAGACCCTTCGATTGGCTCACCATCAACTCTTGGAAACATCCATTCACATGTTGTTGCCGCAGATGTAATAGTAATACCACGTTCTTGCTCTTGCTCCATCCAATCCATTGTCGCAGCACCATCATGTACTTCTCCAATTTTGTGTGAAACTCCTGTATAATAAAGAATACGCTCTGTTGTAGTGGTTTTTCCTGCATCAATATGTGCAGCAATACCAATATTTCTAGTTAAAGTTAAATCTCTTGCCATTTCTTATATTAAAATCTAAAGTGAGAGAATGCTTTATTTGCTTCTGCCATCTTATGAGTATCTGTACGTTTTTTTACCGCTGCTCCTTCTTCTTTAGCTGCTGCTAAAATTTCTGCTGCTAAACGTTGCGCCATGGTTTTTTCATTTCTCTTACGAGTATATAAAATCATCCATTTTATAGCCATAGACACTTTACGATCTGGTCTAATTTGCATTGGTATTTGAAATGTTGCACCACCTACTCTACGAGATCTTACTTCTACATGAGGCATTACATTAGACAAACCGTCTTTCCAAATTTCTAAAGCCGATTTTTCTTCGCCTTCTCCTTTTCTTTCTTCTACTAGTTCTAAAGCATCATAAAATACTTTAAACGCTACAGACTTTTTACCACTCCACATTAAGTTATTAACGAATCGCGTTACAAGCTGATCGTTAAACTTCGGATCTGGTAATAAGACCCTTTTTTTTGCTGCTCTTTTTCTCATGTCTTTACATTAAAAAAGTTACTAAATTACTTTTTTGGGCGTTTTGCACCATACTTAGACCTACGTTGGGTTCTACCCTCAACACCTGCTGTATCTAATGCACCACGTACTACGTGATATTTAACACCTGGTAAATCTTTTACCCTTCCACCTCTAACTAATACTATCGAGTGCTCCTGTAAGTTATGTCCTTCACCTGGGATGTACGCGTTTATCTCATTACCATTTGTCAATCTAACTCTGGCTACTTTACGCATTGCAGAATTAGGTTTCTTTGGTGTTGTGGTATAAACTCGAGTACATACTCCACGTCTTTGCGGACAAGACGACAAAGCAGCCGATTT
This sequence comes from Polaribacter glomeratus, assembly GCF_002954665.1. Taxonomy (GTDB): domain Bacteria; phylum Bacteroidota; class Bacteroidia; order Flavobacteriales; family Flavobacteriaceae; genus Polaribacter; species Polaribacter glomeratus. The sequence goes on from NZ_MSCM01000001.1 coordinate 1,922,423, forward strand.
ACTCTTCTTAGTTATTTTGGTTCTTCCTTTACGAACTAATTGTTGAATAGTTGGCATACTAAATTATTCCTGTTTTTCGTTTATAATTAAACATTATCTCTTTTTTAAGAGTCCGCAAATGTACAAATAAATTCTAATTATTCAAATATCAACTAGTTATTTTTTTAAATTGATTTAATTTCGATGCCTTTTTACTATTTTATTTTACATTTGAACCTAACATTACAGCTACTTTGAATCGAAAAATTAGACATTTTTTTAATATGGTATTTTTTATATTTTTAACTAGCACCTTTTTTGCTCAAAAGTTAGATTTATACATAACGTCTTTAAATGTTAATGATAATTTGGTTTTAGAAAAAATAGCATATCAAAAAAAACATATTGATTCCATTTCAATTTATATAGAATTAAATAGAATATCGATCCATTTAAAAAATATAGGTTATTTTACACACTCTCTTGATAGCATTACAAAAACAACTAAAGAATATAATGCTTACTTCAATTTAGAAGATAGGATCGAAGAAGTAGTTTTAAAATCGAATTCTGATATAATATTTTTACTTAAAAAACATACAATTGTAGAGGACTTAATTTATGTACCTATAGAAAAACTAGAAATACTTCTGCTTGAAATTTCGAGTTTATTAGATAAAGATGGAAGATCCTTTTCTAAGGTTAAATTAAAGAATATTTTAATTACTGGTAAAATCCTATTTGCAGACTTAGAAATTAAACCATCAGAAAAAAGAGTTCTAAACAAAATACTTGTAAAAGGTTATGATAACTTCCCTGCATCATTTATAAAAAACTATTTCAATATAAAATCAGACGCAGAAATAAATCAAAAAAAAATAACAGAAATTTCGAATTTATCCAAAGGAATAAAATTTATACAACAAATTAAAACTCCTGAAATTCTTTTCACAAAAGATTCTACATTGCTATACCTATATCTAAAAAAACATCCAAACAATAGTTTTGATGGTTTGGTTAATTTTGCTTCGGATGAAACTGGTAAATTATTGTTTAATGGTACTATTGATTTAAAATTTAATAACATTTTAGACAGTGGAGAGAAATTTGAGATGTTTTGGAATAGTATAGGCTATGAAAGACAAGAGTTTAAAATATTAACTGAAATTCCGTATGTATTTAATACACTGATAACACCAGAGCTTTCATTTTCTATATATAAACAAGATTCAAGTTTTTTAAACACTACATTTAATTCAAAAATAAAATATCAAATTAATGATAAACTAAAAGTTGGCGTATCTTACAACTCAGAAACTTCTAACATTTTACAAACTTTAAGTTCTACAGATGAAATTGATACTTTTAATAGTAATTTTATTGGGTTCTATTTATCTTACACAATACCAAAGAATGATAAATTTTTTAACAATAAGTTTCATTTAGAGATAAAACCTGAGTTTGGAAAAAGAAAAATAGCAATAGCATCTTCGAATCAATTTAAAATTAAAGCCATAACTTCTTATATTTGGGATATAAATTATAGAAATAGCATATATGTTAAAAATGACACAGGGGTTTTAAATTCTGACTCTTATTTAAACAACGAACTTTTTAGAATTGGCGGGGCAAATTCTATTAGAGGGTTTAATGAACAAAGTGTTTTTACAAGAAACTACACTTTTTTTAATATTGAATACAGGTTTCTAACTTCTGAAACATCCTATTTATACTCTATTACAGATTTAGGAAAAGTTAAAGAGGAAAAGAGAAATTTGGTAAGTTTTGGTCTTGGTTTTAAATTTATAAATAACAAAACAATCATTGATTTAGGTATTGTTGTAAACAAAGAAGATAACTCACAAATTCTAACTAAAAATGCGAAAATAATTATTAATTGGAAGGTATTATTCTAATTATTGCACACTTTAAACCATAGATATCATATAAAAAGAAGACAAATTAATGTTTTCGAGAATTAAAATGGTCAGCAATAAAAAGTCTAATAAATTGTTTTTCTGTGCATTAGATATCCTTTTTTACATCATAAAACATCTTTATTAAGAATTATAGTTCATTTTTATGTTAAAAAATTGTTTATTTAAGATTTATTTAAGACTTTTGGGGTTAATTAATTCAAATAATTATAAAATGAAGACAAAGTTTAATGGAATTTTAACGCTATTACTAGCGTTGGTCGTGCAAATTTCGTTTGCACAAGAAAAGACTATTTCCGGAAAGGTATCTGATTCGTCAGGAACTTTACCTGGAGTTAGTGTAACAATTAAGGGTACTGTAAAAGGTGTTGAAACTGACTTTGATGGTAAATATTCTATCAAAGCTAAATCTGGAAGCGTTTTAGTTTTTAGATATCTTGGTTATAAATCTTCTGAGAAAACAGTTGGAGCATCAAATGTAATTAACGTTACCTTAGAAGAAGGTGGTGAAGTACTTGATGAAATAGTTGTTACTGCTTTTGGTATCAAAAGATCAGAAAAAGCACTTGGTTATTCTGTACAGAGCATCAAAGGAGATGACATGACAGAGGCAAGAGAAAGCAACATTACAAACGCTATTAGTGGTAAAGTTGCCGGTGTTCAAGTTACTGGTACATCTGGTAGTGTTGGAGCATCTTCTAGAATTGTATTAAGAGGTAACTCTTCTATTACAGGTAATAATGAGCCTTTGTATGTAGTTGATGGTATACCGATTAATAACTCTTCTTTTGGTAATGCTGGTTCTGGTGGTGGAGTTGATTTACCAAACGGAGCTGCAGATATTAATCCTGATGATGTTGAATCTATCACAGTATTAAAAGGACCAAATGCTGCTGCATTATACGGTCTTAGAGCTGGTAATGGTGTAATTGTTATTACTACTAAAAGAGGTAATGCAAACAAAAAATTTAGTGTTTCTATAAATACAAATATTACGTTCTCTAATCCTTTACTTTTACCTGATTATCAAAATTCTTATGGACAAGGTGGTGATCCAACTTTCTTTAAATATGTTGATGGTGCTAGTGGTGGTGTTGGTGATGGTGTTGATGAGAGCTGGGGTCCTGCTTTAGATGCTGGATTAGAATTTGTACAGTGGAATTCTCAATTAACAAATAATGGTTTAGCAACTCCTTGGGTTTCTAGCCCAGATAATGTTAAAGATTTCTTGAATACAGGTGTTAATATTTCTAATAACGTTTCTGTAACTAGTGGTGCTTTTAGATTATCTATTGGTAACAGTGAAGAAAAAGGAATGGTGCCATTTACAGAATTAAAGAAATTTTCTGTAGGTGTTAGTGGTTCTTTACAACTTGGAGATTATGTAAAAGCAGGAGTATCTTTGAACTACTTTAATCAAGATAGTGATAACATCCCTACTGGTGGTTATAATAATGAAAATCCTTTTCAACAATTTATCTGGTCTGCAAGACAAGTTAATTTTACTGAATTAAGAGATTGGAGAAACTTTCCTTTAGCACCAGTTGGTACTGCAGCAGAAGGAACTCCTTTAAACTGGAATCATAACTTCCAAAATAACCCATATTGGATTTTAGAAACAAATAGAAATACATTTGAAAAAGATCGTATTATTGGTAATGTAGATTTAGTTTCTCAATTAACAGATCATTTAACACTTACAACTGTTGTTGGTATAGATCAATTTAGCCAACGTACAACTAACAGACAAGCTGTTGGTAGTAATAGTGCTCAAAATGGTGCTTATGAAGAAAGAATTAGAAGATTTGAGGAATTAAATGCTAGTTTCTTATTAAACTATAACAGAAATTTATCTGAAGATATTGGATTCTCATTAAGTTTAGGTGGAAATCACATGTATCAAAAAGGTGATAATGTTCGTGGAAGTTTACCAGCATTGGAATTACCAAATTTATATAGTTTATCAAATTTACAAACAGGATCTACTGCTGACATAAGTAATTTTCATAGTGACCAAAAAATTAATAGTTTTTATGGTTATGGACAATTTTCTTACAAAGACATGTTCTTCTTAGATTTTACAGGAAGAAAAGATTACTCAAGTATTTTACCAGTAGCTAACAATTCATTCTTTTACCCATCTGTTACAGGTTCGGCAGTATTGTCTGATGTATTTGAAGGATTAAAAGCTAACAACATAAACTTCTTAAAAGTAAGAGGTGGTTGGTCTAGAGTTGGTAGTACAGGTGCACTAGGTGCTTATTCTTTAAATCAAACTTTTGGTTTAAATAATACAGGTTTTGGAAATCAGGCTAGTGTTCCAAACACTCAGTTTAACCCTAACTTAAAAGCGGAAACTGTAACTGGAATAGAATTTGGTCTTGATGCTAAAATGTTTAACAACAGATTACGTTTTAGTGCTTCTTACTATGATCAAAGAAGTGAGGACTTATTAGTACCAATACAAGTATCTGCTGCTACAGGATTTACAAGTGTTTGGGATAACGTTGCCGACATGAATAACTCAGGTTTTGAATTTCAGTTAGGTGGTACAATCATTAAAAAAGAAGATTTTTCTTTTGATGTTGATTTAAACTTTGCAGCTAACGTAAACGAAGTTGTTTCTTTAGGTGAATTAGATAGTTATGTTTTAGGTGGTCAATGGGGAGTTAGTTTAGAAGCTAGACCAGGACAGCCTTATGGAACATTAATTGGTAGAGATTTCCAGAGAACTGCTAGTGGTCAAGTAATTTATCAAAATGGTTTACCATTGATAAATTCTGAGCAACAAGTTATTGGTAATATCGCTCCAGACTGGACAGGTGGTGCAAATTTCGCATTTCGTTACAAAGATTTTGATATATCTACATTGTTAGATGCGAAAATTGGTGGTGATGTACACAGTATGACTTATGCATGGGGTAGATACGCAGGTACTTTATCAGAAACTGTTATTGGTCGTGAAACTGGTGTAGTTGGTAATGGTGTAATGTCTGACGGTAATGGTGGTTTTGTGCCAAATAACGTAACAGTTAGTGCAAAAGCATATAACCAAGCATCTTTTTCTAATGGTGTAGAGTCTAGTTCTGTATTTGATGCTTCTTATGTTAAATTAAGACAAATATCAATTGGGTATACTTTACCAAACAGATTTTTAAAAGAATCAATAGTACAATCTTTAAAGTTCTCGATAGTTGGTAGAAATCTTGCTATCTTATACAAGAAAGCTCCACATATTGATCCTGAAACAGGATTTAGTAGCTCAAATGGAAATCAAGGTCAAGAATTTGGTCAATATCCATCAGCTAGAAACATTGGTTTCAATATTAACATGAGATTTTAATAAAGTAAATAGAAACATATTATGAAAAAAATAAATATAATTATATATGCTTTTCTAAGCTTCATTCTTTTAACAGGATGTGATGAAGGCTTCGAAGAGTTAAATGTGGATCCAAACAACTCCACAGCGATTCCTGCCCACCTTTTGTTGGGAGGAACTCAAAGAATATTCATGAATACCATGTATTCAGCACAATTAGGTGGTGACATGGGTGAATGTTGGGCGCAACACTGGTCTAAAGTTCAGTATAACGAAGAAGCAAGATATGAACCGAGAGTTGGTAATATCAATGCAATTTGGAATAACATTTATGCTAGTGTTATATCAGAGTCTAATGCTATGTATAAATTAGCAGAGATAGAAGAGAACAATAGCCTTAAAGGTGCTGCCCTAGTTATGGGAGCTGTAGGATACCAAACATTAGTAGATTTTTATGGCCCTATACCATTTACAGAAGCTATTGATGGTGCAATATTACAGCCTGCATATGACGATGAAGCAGTTGTATATGAAGGAATCCTTAAAATGTTAACTGATGCATCAGCATTATTAGCAAATGGGTCTGGAGAAATTACTGCAACTTCTGATTTATTTTATGGTGGTGACACTAGTAAATGGTTAAAGCTTGCAAACTCTTTAAAGTTTAGAGCTTTAATGAGAATCTCTAAAACTAGAAATGTAAATACAGAACTACAGGCTTTAATGGGTAAAATGTTTACTTCTAATGAAGACAGTGCTCAATTAACATATTTAGCTGCTGTACCAGATGCAAACCCTATATGGGAAACTATCGTTGATGGTAACAGAGCTGAGTACAAAGTAAATTCGGTTTTAGTTAGTATTTTAACAGGATTAAATGATGATAGATTAGCTGTTTATGCTGGTGAAAATGCAAGCGGAAACATTGTAGGAAAGCCTTCTGGTTTTGGTGCACAAACTACATTGCCAAATGAAGGTTTAGGATATACATATGCAAATATTTCTCCTTTAGGTGCTTTCTATTTAACACCTACTCTTCCTGGTGTATTAATGTCTTATTCTCAGTTAAGTTTCTTAGTTGCTGAAGCAGCAAACGAAGGTTTCATTACTGGTGGTAATGCAATGGCTTTAGATTGGTATAAAAAAGGAATAACAGCTAGTTATAAGTTTAATGGTTTAGACGCTACTTCTTATTTAACACAATCATCTTTAAACTTTAGCTCTAAAGCAGACGGAAAAGTTAAAATAGCAACACAAGTATGGATTGCTTTATACGGTCAAGGTTTTGAAACTTGGACAGAATGGAGAAGAACTAAAATTCCTGCATTATCACCTGCAGCAGAATCAATTCTTGGTTCAATTCCTTCTCGTTTACATTACCCAACAACTGAATCATCATTAAACAAAACAAGTTATGATGCTGCAGTTTCAAAGATTGGATCTGATGTTTTATCAAGTACTTTATTTTGGCAATAAATTTTTAAAAATTAAAAACATATAAAATGAAAAAAATTAAAATATTATCGATATTTTTCTTGTCAATGATTATGACGTTTGCATCATGTGTAGATAGTGAAGACTCATTGGACGTAGATTATAATATTTCTGCAGAAGGAGTTGTAACCACTTTAAGTGGAACAACTGGTAAACTGTTAGGAAACGCCCTTAACCCTTTAGACTTAGCAAACTCTGAAGTAGCATTGATTGATGTAAATGCTGATTTATTAATTAACTTAGCACTTGAGCCTGGAGCTTTCGCTAAAAATGTAAGTAAATACGAGATTGTAAAATCTTTTAATGGTGGCGCTGAAACTGTGGTAGCAGAAACTACAACATTACCTTACACTATTTCGTATAGTACTGTTGCTGACTATTTAAGTGGATTAAACTTAGATCCTAAAAGTTTAAGAATTGGTGATCAAATCAATTTTAGAGTTAAGGTATTTACAACTACTGGTAAAGTATATTACCAAGGTTCTAATTCTAGCAAATATGATGTTACTATTAACTGTGCATCTGATTTAGCTGGTGCTTATAGCTTAAATGTTGTAACAAGTAATGGGTTAAATGTTAATTTCCCAAATGAGCTTATTTCTGAAGTTGGTCCAGGATTATACAAAACTACAACCACATACAGATGGGCAGCTGCATCAATTGCACCAGATGTAGGTTTAAACTTTAATGATGTTTGTGGAACATTAAATGCTGCTCAACAAGGTTTGGCACAAGGGACTTATTCAAATCAAGTATATAGCTTTAAAGATGGTAGTGCAGATGCTACTACAGGTAAGTTAGTATTATACTATATCGTTGAATTTGGTGGTGGAGCTGATAAAATAGAAAATATTGCTACTTTCACTAAACTATAAAAATAAAAAAATGAAAAATATAATAAAATCGATATGTTTAGTCATGTCAATTAGTATTCTTTTTACTTCTTGTGAGGACAATGACCAATTTACAGGTGCTTCTTCTCTTAAATGGAGTGATGTAGCAGTAACACTGTCAAGTGCTCAGACTTCTTACACAATAAACGAAAGTTTAATAGATGAAGATAATCCAAGTACTTATAGTATAAAGATAACAGCTACAATAGCGCAACCGCAACCAATAAATGCAGTTGTTTCTTTTAAGCAAGCAAGTGGTAACGCAAATTCAGCTGATTATTCAGTTGGTGAAATTGTAATAGCTGCCGGACAAACGGTTGGTTCTACTAATGTAGAAGTATTTAAAACAGGTGATATTGAAGGTACAGAAACTTTTAATTTGCAAGCAATGGTAGATGCTAATTTTACAATAAATAGCTTCAATTTACCAGTTACTATTAGTAACGATTTTGTAAATGATGTTTTAGAATTCTCTACAACTTGGGCTGGTGAGTATACATTTGATAATGGTCCTGCTTCAACGACTATAGACTTTTGTACTATAGATTTTGATGTAGAATTATACACAACTGCTGGAGATTTTGTACAATATTTAGGCGCTACTGGTGCTTGTACAGAAACTGGTTCTATAACAGGTTTACCTAACGGTGATTACTTTGTAGTATTAAATTTATATGATAACCCTAATACACCTTTTGCAGAAACTGAAACAGTTCCTGTAACTGTGTCGTATAGCCAAGCAAATTTTGCTACTGCTGGGTCATTTACAAATACTGCAAATAACCTGTCTACACCAGCTGGTACTTTAACAGCTGTTGCAACTGTTACAGTAAATGGTTATAATTACACAGTAACACCTATGTAATCAATGACGATAAACATAAATAATAAATAACAAAAGCACCTCTATATTTTTATATAGGGGTGCTTTTTACTTAAAAAAAAACCCTTATAAATGAAAAAAATTATAGCATCTATAGTCCTACTTACATTAGGCATCTATCTAGTTTCTACATTCGTTAATAGTGATAATTTGGCGGCTAACGATGAAATTAAGAAACTACACAAACAAAATATAGACAAAAACCCTTTTAAGGAAACCTTAAAATTGTCTAAAGAAGAAAGAAGAGCATTTGGTTTAACACCCAATAAGTATAATGAAGAACAATGGATTTTAACTATGAATCCAGAATTGGGTAGACCAACACCAATAAAAGTAGCAGAATTGCAAAAAGAGTTATCGTTAACACAAAACTATTTTTCTCGCTCACCAGGAAGCGCTATTGGCAATGACTGGGTAGAACGTGGACCAAATAATGTTGGTGGTAGAACAAGAGCGGTTATGTTTGATCCAAACGATGCTTCTGACAATACGGTTTTTGCAGGTGGTGTTAGTGGTGGTTTATGGAAAAACACAAATATAGCAGATGCAAATTCTGTTTGGCAAAGAGTTGGTATTCCAGAAAACTTAACAGTATCTACAATTACATTCGACCCAAATAATAAACAAGTATTTTATGTGGGTACAGGAGAATCATATGTTGGTCATACAGATGGTTCTGCAAACGGAGACGGTATCTGGAAATCTACAGATGGTGGTGCTACTTGGAGTAATATATTTGGAGGAAATACAGGCGTAAGCTTTTTTGTGTCTTCTTCTAATATGACAGTAACAAGCCCATCTACTATTGCAGGTAATTACCAATCTTTTCCAACAACTAATTTTGGACCTGTAATTACTTCAAAAATATCAGCAGGGTTTATTCTTGCTAGTGATACATCTGGCAACCCAACTGAAGGCTGTACTAGTTTTGGTGGAAATGCAACTGGCAAAATAGCGTTAGTAAGAAGAGGTGATTGCTCTTTTGTAATTAAAGTTAAAAACGCTCAAAATGCGGGTGCTGTTGCTGTAATTGTTATGAATAATGTATCTGGAGAACCAATACCAATGGGTGGTGAAGATGCAACAATAACAATCCCGGCAGTTATGATATCTAAAGAAAACGGAGACCTTATGGAAGCTGCTTTAGCATCTGGTGCTGTATCTGGTTCACTTAACCCTGCATCTGGTACATTTACTGCTACTGTAGTTCCTGGTATTCAACACATAAATGACATTAAAATTAGAAATAATGGTGGCGTTTCTGAAATATATGTAGCTGCAGCTGATGCACTATATGGTTCATCGAACGCTACTACTACTATAGGAGGTTTATCTTATGGATTGTATAAATCTGTTAACGGTGGAAATAGCTGGTCAGAAATTAACCTTCCATTAACTGCTAATGGTAACAAACATTGTCCTAATGATATCGAAATCGGTGCAAATGGTAAAATATGGTTAGCTACAACCAGAAGTAAATTATTTAGTGATGGTGGTGGTGAAATATTTTCTTCTACTGATGGTAACACCTTTACAAAAGCGTATACTGTTGTAGGTGGAATTAGAACTCAAATTGCAGTATCTTCTACTGTGGCTGATAAGATATATGTTTTAGCTGAACTAGCTGAAGGAGTTACTATAAAAAAATCTACTGATGGATTTAAAGTATCATTCTTAACTCAAAATAAAGCGTTGCCAAACGATGCTGATACTGGTATTACTGCGGCAGATTTTACAAGAGGACAAGCATTTTATGATTTACTTTTAGAAGTTGATCCTAATAACGATGAGATAGTATATGCAGGAGGTATCGATTTATTTAAATCGACCAATGGCGCATCAGCTTGGACACAATTTTCACATTGGTATGGTGGATTTGGTTTTCAAGAGGTACATGCAGATCAACACATAGCAGCTTTTGGACATAATGATTCTAAAAAAGTTGTGTTTGGAAATGACGGTGGTGTAGCTTACACTGCAAATGGAGGTACAACTACTGTAGAAAGAACTAATGGTTTGGTAACTTCTCAATTTTACACACTAGGTGTAGGACCAACAACTGCATTTACAGGAGATTATATTGCTGGTGGTTTACAAGATAATGGAACACAATTAATTCAAGATGGTAATACATCTGCAACTGATAGTGCTACTGAAATTTATGGTGGTGATGGTGCTTATACATTCTTTGATCAAGATGGTACAGACAGATATATTATTAGAAATTATGTTTATAATGATGGTATCAACTTGTATAATTTTGATGGTCCTAACGTAACAATTAATAGTGAAGATACAGGAGCTGGATCTTTTATTAATCCACAGGGTTTAGATTCTAATCTAGATATTTTATATTCAAACTATTCATCTGGAGGTGTTTCTGTTATAAAAAGATACTCAGGAATTAAGAGTACTGCTACTTTAACAAAAACAGATTTAACAAATGCTTTACTAACAAACAGACCAACGGCATTTACGATTTCTACATATACTAAAACCTCATCAACAGTGCTTGTTGGTACACTTTTAGGAGATATTCTTTTAATTGAAAATGCAAATACAGCTACACCAACTTGGACAAGTTTAGATAAAAATATACTCGTAGGTAGTGTATCTGATGTAGAATACGGACAATCTGAAAACGATATCTTTGTTACAATGCACAATTATGGTGTTAATAATATTTGGTATACAAATGATAAGGGTGCTACATGGAAAGCAAAAGATGGAAATTTACCTGATTTACCTGTTAAAGCTATTTTACAGAATCCTTTAAACTTAGAAGAAGTTATTATAGGAACTGAACTTGGTGTTTGGTTTACTTCAAATTTCTCTAGCGATAGCCCTGTTTGGCAAACTTCTTTTAATGGAATGAGCAATGTTAAAGTTTTAGATTTAGATTTAAGAGATGATAATATGGTTTTTGCTGCAACACACGGAAGAGGTATCTTTTCTGGACAGTTTAAAGCAGGAACACTGAACGTAAATACTGAAATTTTTGCAACTTCTAAAGTAAAAGTATTTCCAACCATATCAAATGGAGAGGTGTTTGTAACCTCTGCTAAGAATATTGATAAAACAGAATTAAATGTTTACAATTTAGTTGGACAAAAAGTACATTCTGAAATCATAAATATTTCTAATGCTAAAAAACGTTTAAATTTATCTGGGTTAAAACCAGGTATGTATTTAGTAAAAATGAATAAGGGTGGTATGAAAACATCGCAAAAAATTATTATTCAATAATTAACTCTTATTTAAGTATTATAATATTAAAAGCCACCTAAAGAATTTTCTTTTGGTGGTTTTTTTATGCTCTTTTTTAACATACATTTGCAACATGACAAAAGAGACTACTATCATATTTGGAATTAGAGCAATTATTGAAGCTATAGAAAGTGATTCAACAATCAATAAAATATATCTTCAAAAAGGATTGAGAGGTGCTCTTTTTTATGAATTAGATAAAATCATAAAAGAAAAGAAGATTACTACGAGCTTAGTTCCTGTAGAAAAGTTAGACAGACTATCTAAAAACAGCAATCATCAAGGTGCTGTTGCCCAAATATCTCCTATAGATTTCTATGATTTAGAAAGACTTATTGAGGATACTTTAGAAAGTGATAAAATTCCTTTGTTTTTAGTTTTAGATCAACTTTCTGATGTTCGCAATTTTGGCGCAATTATAAGAACTGCAGAATGTACTGGTGTTAACGGAATTATCATCCAAAAAAACGGAAGTGCACCCGTAAATGCAGAAACAGTAAAAACTTCTGCCGGTGCAGCATTTAAAATACCTATTTGTAAGGTAGATCATATAAAAGATGCCTTATATTTATTGCAAGCAGCAGATATTAAGACAGTTGCCGCTACAGAAAAAACTGATGATTTAGTTTATGACATCAACTTTAATCAACCAATAGCAATTGTTATGGGTTCTGAGGATAAAGGTGTAAACCCTTCTGTATTAAAAATGGTTGACTATAAAGCTAAATTACCTTTATTAGGTGAAATTGCTTCTCTTAATGTATCCGTGGCTTGTGGCGCTTTCTTATACGAAACTTTAAGACAAAGAGTTATTGTAAATAAGAAATAGAATGGTTTCTGGTTTTTAGAAAATAAAAAAAAGAAATACTCAATTGCTCGTATTCTGTTATAAATTAATTTCTTTTCCTGATTCTTCTGATTCGTTTAAATCGACCTCTAATGGTGGACAAAAATTACCTTGTTCATCAAATAATAGATCAAATTCTGTTTCTTTAAACTGATGTACTTGTTTTACAATTCCTTTCTTTCTGTAAATAATTGCAAATACAAAACCTGTTAAAAAACCAGATAAATGTCCTTCCCAAGACATGCCGTCTTTGATCGGTAAAATATACCAAATCATACTTCCGTAAAGAAAAATAATAATTAATGAAAGCGCTACTAATCTGTAATGCTTTCGTATAATTCCGCTAAAAAAAACAAAACTAAACAAAAGGTATACAATTCCACTTGCACCAATATGATAAGATTCTCTTGCTATTAGCCAAGTTAAAAATCCTGTAAAAAAAGCTCCAAATAACAAAACCTTATAGGCAACTTCTTTATAAAAATAAAAAAGACTACTTAAAAGCACGAATAAAGGTACCGAATTGTTAAAAAGATGACTTGTGTTGCTATGTATAAAATGCGTTAAGAAAACGCCTCTAAAACCTTCAAAAGTTCTTGGATAGACTCCGTACTTGTTAAAATTAAGGTTGCATTTAATTTCAATCAAATAAAGAACCCAAATTGAAACTACATATACAATTGGAACCAGTAAAAATGACTTTGTTAATTTAATTTTATGTTTGTCTTCCATCAACCATAAAATAACAAAAATCTAACCAAATACAAATTATGCAATTTCTGTCAGAAATCTTTGTTATTTTTACAGAATGAATGAACCTTTGGCAGAAAGAATTAGACCTAAAACACTTGAAGATTATATTAGTCAGCAACATTTAGTTGGCCAAAATGGCGTTTTAACAAAATTAATAAAACAAGGAATTATTCCGTCTTTAATTCTTTGGGGTCCTCCTGGAATCGGAAAAACAACACTTGCTACTATTATCGCTACTGAATCTAAAAGACCTTTTTACACATTAAGCGCTATAAGTTCTGGCGTAAAAGATGTGCGAGAAGTGATAGAAAAAGCGAAGAAAAGTGGCGGATTATTTACCACAAAAAATCCTATTTTATTTATTGATGAAATTCATAGATTTAGTAAATCGCAACAAGATTCTTTACTAGGTGCTGTAGAAAAAGGTTGGGTTACTTTAATTGGTGCAACCACAGAAAACCCGAGTTTCGAGGTGATTCCTGCCCTACTCTCTCGCTGCCAAGTTTATATTTTAAACTCTTTTGATAAAGAAGATCTAATTGCATTACTGCATAGAGCAATAGAAAAAGATGCCTTTTTATCAACTAAAAAAATTACTCTAAAAGAAACAGATGCCTTGTTACAAGTTTCTGGCGGCGATGCTCGAAAACTTTTAAATATTTTTGAGTTATTGGTTTCTGCGGATGATGAAATAGAAATTACAAATAAGCTTGTTTTAGAAAAAGTACAAAAAAATACGGCGAGATATGATAAAACCGGTGAGCAACATTATGATATTATTTCTGCTTTTATAAAATCTATACGGGGAAGCGACCCAAATGGTGCTGTTTATTGGTTGGCAAGAATGATTGAAGGTGGCGAAGACGTTAAATTTATTGCACGAAGATTATTAATTTCTGCATCCGAAGATATTGGTAACGCAAATCCTACAGCTTTAATTTTAGCAAATAATACGTTTCAAGCAGTTTCGGTAATTGGCAATCCTGAATCTAGAATTATATTAAGTCAGTGTGCTGTATATTTAGCAAATTCACCTAAAAGTAATGCTTCTTACCTAGCAATTAATAATGCTTTAAGTTTAGTTCAAAAAACGGGTGATTTGTCAATACCGTTGCATTTAAGAAATGCGCCAACTAAATTAATGAAAGATTTAGATTATGGTAAAAATTACAAGTATTCTCATGATTATCCTAATAATTTTGTAGATCAAGAATTTTTACCTGATGAAATTTCTGGCACAAAATTATATGAACCTGGCAACAATGCAAGAGAAAATCAGTTTAGAGACACCTTAAAAAATAAATGGAAAAATAAATATAATTATTAAAATTTTATTTGATACTCTTTGGTTACTAACAGGTTATTTTCATAAAACTCTGCAATCCAATTTTCTCCCGATTTATATAAAGTTCCGTTTTTATTATTAATTATAAAAACATCTTTTACGTTCGTTTTTAAAATTAAAAAAACTACTTCTGGTTTCGTATTTACCAACTGAAATCCATTAGTTATTTTTTGGGCGTATAAAACATCCAAAGTTTTAGAAGGTGTTGTGTTTTCTTCTTTTACCTCTATTATAATATCTGTAGTCTCCGCAATTATTGGGGTTGTTATTGTATTACTCTGTTTATCTATAATAACAGCCTCTTTTTTCACTATCTTTATAGAATCAACCAAAGAAGCAGAGTAAGTATATTTAAAATCGGTCATAGAATCGTAGGCAATTCTAATAGCTTCTTGATAGCCTTTTTTAAAATCTTTTTCTTTGCTTTTACCTATGTCTGAAGTAAATAACGTTATACCATAACAATCTTTTAATTGTATACTGTTTTTGATAACAAACAAACTAGATTCGTCAATAACGGTTGCAAATAATCCTAAGCATCTATTTACTAATAAGTCTTCTGGAAGAGTTTCGTTGCTTAAAAAAACCTTGAACCCTTTCTTTTTTAATAAAAATTTAGTCAAAGAACTTGTTTGGTATTGATCTGTTTCCTTTAAAAAATCGAATTTATCAGCTACAATTATATATTGATATTTATCGAAATTTGTCTGCTGACTAAAAAGTGAGGCACTTATTAAAAGAACTAAAAGAAAGATTGTTTTTTTTATCATTTTAATTAAATATTACGTTGATTCCCATTTGTAAAGATACGCTATTTGCAGCTGCAAGATTAGAATACTCTAAGATGTTGTCTAGCATTCCGTACAAATTAACTTTACCAAATTGTGCAGAAAGACCTGCTCCAATATTAGCGTAAGAAAAATCATCAATAGTGTACGTTACTTTTGTTTGTATTTTTTGTGTAATTGCTTTTTGATAAAAACCAGTAAGTGCTAATTGCGGATTTAATGGTCTAAAAATACTATAAAGCTGCACACCTATTGCATCTGTATAAAAATCCTTATAGGTATTATCATAACAAATTTTACTTCTTCTTTCGCCAAAACTGTACTTTAATGCAGCATTTAATTTTGCAGGTCTCCATGAAATATACGATTCTTCATTTTCGTCTGTTGGCAATTGCTCTTTAAAGTTTTCATCAATTTGTCCCCAATAATTTGTTGGGTTATCTGCATCATATTCAAACTCGATACCGTCAAAAACAAAACTACCTTTTGCTGTAGTATTTTTAATATTTTTTGAATGATTAATAAAACCCACATCTAAGATACTTCCTGAAAATTCTAGTTGTTCATTTATATGATAGGTTAAACCAAAATCAACACCAAACCCTAGATTACCTCCTAAAAAAGTATTTTTTAAATACGTGTTTGGATCCTCTATATATTCGCCATCTTTAATTAAACCAGAAGTATTAAGACTTACATCAACATTACTTAAATAATGTCTATAAATATTATCCCTGCCTAAAACAGTTGTAAAAGTACCTGTGTTATTAGTTGACTCGATATTTAAGGCTGATGAATAAATTTTAAACCTTCCTCCTACAGTTAATTGATCATTCATTTTCCTAGACACTCCTGCGTGCAAAACTCCTAAAACATCTAACTTATAGAGCAATTGAGATGCGTTAAAACTTTTATTTAAATGTGGATTATTGCCTTCACTTAATAAAATAAAAAGATCTTTTGGATAATAACTTATAGCGTCTATTTCTTCATAAAAACCAGAGCTTATATATGTTTTGTCATCTAATCTAAAACCACCATTCAATATTTCGATCTGAGAATTAAAGCTTAAAAAATCTTTAGTGGTTAGCGAGTTGATAGTCGAAGAAATTTTTTCATCAATATCTCTATTATCTAAAGCAAATAAGTCTGTTAAAATAAATTCAGAAGATCCGAAATCTAATGAAAACCCAGACATTAATGGCACACCAAAATGAAATTTATAATTTGTTTCTGCACCAGGATTTAGTAATAATGTTTGCGGTAACTCTGCAAAATCATATAAAACTTGTTTGTTTTGAGCAGAAATTTTAACGGCTGACAAAATCAGTATAATACATAAGATTCTTTTCATTTTATATACTTGACTCTATAAATAGTGTTACTGATGATTTAAAAACAAGCTCACGAGTATCATTAGGGTTCATTTGAGTGCCAGTGTTTTCTATGGATGTAGAAATTCTTACTTTAGTTGTGTTTAAAATAGTTGGATGTGAAGCAATTTCGATTTCTTCTAAAAATTTAAAATTTAAATCCTCTTTTTCTACTAAAATGGTCGTGAAAGAATAAACAACATTGTTACTATTATTTAAAAAATCTACTTGAAGCGATACTTCTCTATCAAATTCGTTTTTAATTTCTGCATTAAAATCAATTTTAACAAGGTTGTCTCTAATATACGAATTTTCAAATCCTTTAAATTGTGTACTATCAGAAATACTATTTTGTTGTATCCCGTTCGAGTCAAAAAACTGAGCGGATACAAGCGTAAAATAAGTTAATGACGAAGTAAGCACTGGTTTGGAAACATGATCATCTAACTGGTTAAGATCTAAACTTTCATAACAAGAAGTAAGCACTAAAAAGCATAAAAACATGCTTATTTTATTAAGGGGTTTCATATGATATTGTCTATTTTTTAAAACGAAATTTAATTAAAGATATTGTTTTAATTCTAAAAGCGATTTTATGCTTGGAAAACGAGAATCAATTACATTTTCTCCAATAAAATTAAAATGAATTGCGTGCATACCAACATCAATTGCACCTTGAATATCTGCCTCAACATTATCGCCAATCATAATGGAGTTTTCATTTTTTGCATTTGCAACCTCTAATGCAAAGTTAAAAACTTTAGGATTTGGTTTTTTAACACCAACAGAATCAGATGTAATTACTTCTTTAAAATAATGCAGAATATTTGAGGATTGCATTTTTTTAGTTTGAATTTCTTCAAATCCGTTTGTAATAATATGCAATTGATACTTCTCTTTTAAGTAGTCTAAAATTTCAAAAGTATGCTCGAATAAATGGTTAAAATCGGGCATAAACTCTACATATTCAATGGCAATTACATCTATTAAATCGTCTGAAATAGTGAAATTTACAGCATCAAAAGATTTTTTTAATCGTTGGTATCTTAATTCTTCTTTGGTTACTTTTTCTTCTCTATACAGTTTCCAATATTGATGGTTTAAAGGTCTGTAAATTTCTAGAAAGCTGGTTAAATCTATGGTAATATTTTGTTTATCAAAAACCTTTTTAAATGCTAAATCAG
This sequence comes from Polaribacter glomeratus, assembly GCF_002954665.1. Taxonomy (GTDB): domain Bacteria; phylum Bacteroidota; class Bacteroidia; order Flavobacteriales; family Flavobacteriaceae; genus Polaribacter; species Polaribacter glomeratus. The sequence continues at coordinate 1,940,488 of NZ_MSCM01000001.1, forward strand.
AGTTTTTTTCAAAATCCCATAAAGTATGATCTAAATCGAAAAAGACGTGCTGTATATGTTTCATTTCCATTATATTTGAAGACAGTATTTAAGCTAGTAATATGCAACTATTTTCTTTTTTAAAAAAAGGGTTTGTTAAAAATGTTTTAACATTAATAACAAGTTTTGCGCTAAGTCAAGTTGTTATTTAAGCGTCAACTTTAGTCTTTTAATTATATTTGACAATATCTACTACTTTTTATAAAACCTTACAGCTAAAAATCAGTAAAAAAAATAAATTAAAATTTATAAAGTTTAACATCAAAAAAAAGTTTTTATTATGCAGGTAATTATAAAACTTTTGAAGCTCTTTTTTTTTTTACGAAAGGAGAACTTTTAAAAAAAAGTTCCTTTTTCAACTATTAACTATAAATCCTCAAAATAAAAAATGTTAAATAAAAAACACCTACTCATATTCGTTTTTATGACTATTTCTAGTCTTACCATTTGTCAAAAAAAACTACCTTTAAGCAATAATTTATTTGAGAATTTAAATCTAGATTCACCCAGTATGAAGCAGGTGAAAACATCTTATGTTACTAATAAAAAACCACTAAAAGCTCTTCTTAAATTTTATAGAGAAAAAGAAGATCTTTACAATAGGGTTACAAAGGAAGAGATTTCATATTTGAGAGAGCAATATCCAGAAGATATTGCGAATTCAATTAAGATTGCGGATCAGGTTGTTAATCAGTATTTTGTTTTTAGAGAAGATTGGGATATGGAAAAAACCAATATTCCTTATCAATTTGGAAAAGAGATAGATTGGGCAATAAATCCGTTTGGTGATCCTGAATGGACCTATATGTTAAATCGACATAAATTTTACACACATTTAGCGAAGGCTTATTTTTTTACAGGAAAAGAAAAATATGCTAAAACTTTTGTGACGCAAATAGAACACTGGATTGAAAATAATCCGTTACCAAATTTAGAAGACGTTTATAATGCAAGTGCTGGTTGGAGAAGAATTGAAGCAGGAGTGCGTTGCGAAAATTGGATAAAGTCATTTGAATACATAAAAAATTCGAAACATATAACACCTCAATTTCTTGAGAAATTTTTAAATTCTTTGCATCTTCATGGAGAGTATATTACCAATAATTATAGTGATTTTTCAAAAACGAGCAATTGGGGTGTGCTAGAAAATCAAGGATTATTTCAGGTCTCTATATTTTTAAAAGAATTTAAATTGGCAGCTACTTGGCAGCAAGACGCCATCCAAAAATTAACTGAATGTATTGATTTACAGATCGTAGAAGGTGGTGCACACTGGGAGCATTCGCCAATGTATCACAATGAAGTGATGCATAGTTTAATGAATGTAAAATTCTTAGCGGATAGAAATAGCATTAAACTTACAGAGGTTCTTATAAATAAGACAAAAGAGATGGCCTACGCTAATGTAGCTTGGCAAAAACCTAATTATCACCAACCATTATTAGGAGATAGTGATGATACCAATACGCAAGGTCTTCTCTCACTTGCTACTTATTTGTATTCGGATGGCGTTATAAAATCGAGAGCACATAAAACACTTGATTTAGAAAATTATTTAATTTTGGGAAAAGAGGGTAATGATAAATACCAAAAAATAAAGGCACAAGACCCAGATTTTTTATCTGTATATCAACAAGGTAATGGTGATTTTTATATGCGGTCTTCATGGAAAGAAGATGCAACTTATACTTCATTACATTTAAGAAAATTGGCAGCAGGTCATGCACATGACGATCTTTTAAGCTTTACTATTTTTGCGAATGGAAAAGATTATTTGGTAGATAATGGAAGATATACTTACGTAAATAATAAATGGAGAAATTTCTTTAAAAGTAATATCAGTCACAATTCTTTGGGTGTAGATGAGCTACCAAATAGTATTTTAAAGGGTGCTTGGGGCACTAGTTATGAAGCTTGGTCTAAAGATATTTATACAAAGTCTGCTATTTCTTTTGATTATGGCGAAGCAGAAAACACTGCTTATGAGAGACTTGACGACCCTGTGACCATGAAAAGGAGAATGCTATACTTAAAACCTGATGTTTGGTTAATTTTTGATAGTTTTTCGGCAAAAGAAAGTCATAAGTATTCTCAGTATTTTAATTTTCCCAATAAGAAAGTTAAAATTACTGATGGTGTAATTTCTACCGATTACGAGAATAAAAACTTAATCATACAACCGATTGATAAAGTTGAAATGAAGCTTTCAGATTCTTGGTATTCATCAGAATACAATTTAAAAGAGGAAAGTAAGAGAGGTGAAATTTTTAAAAATGGCACTGGATTTACTTCTATGATTTCTTTAATTCACTTTTCTGATGAAAATGACTTACGCTTTAAAAAAATACCTGTCTATAATAAAAAAGGGGTACTAGTTCCAGATAGTCATGCAGAAGCAGTTACTTTATTTTTGGACGGAAAAGAATATACTTTGGTAGTTGCTTATAAATCACCAGATTTATATAGTCACTTTTTTAAAGTGTTGGATGATATAATGGTGCACGGAGAAATAGTATTGATAGAAAAAGAAGGTGATACAGTAAAGACGACGGTTATCAAGTAATTGTGCGATACTATCAATTAATTTTTGAACTATTTTAGTTTTTTTAAAACACTATAAAAAGTCATTAACATCTGATAAAAGATTAAATCTAACGATTTAATCTTTTATCTAATTGGCTATTATATTTTTTAGCTTAAATTCTTGTATTTTTCTAAAAACAAGCTACTGGTTAACTATTAGCTATTCACTTTCTGCTTTGTCAATAATCTGGTCTTTTTCTGGATTATATAAAAATTAAATTATGGTAGTCAAAAAGATGAATTTTACAAAAACTAACTAGATTAGAAAACGCCCAACTACGTTCTAGTTTCTTTTTAATTACAGCAAACAAAAGATTGACTATTGATACGCAATATACCTGTATTTTCATTATCTCCTAGAAAATGTTTCAATGGAAAACGCTGTTTTAGTTGCTTAAAGAGCTATTCTATTTGCCGTTTTGTTTTTATTACGGAAAGTGCATCTTATTTTAGTAGACATCTTTTATGTTCTTTGCTAACTTTCGCATATTCATGATTATTAACTAAATTCTATGACAAATATTTAATCCATTAGTGCCTATTCCTAATCCTATAAATCATCAACTGAAATAAAAATTATATTCTGGGATGTGTTCTCTTTTGCTCCGTGTTTGTGGTGTTGTTCTATTTTTACATCGATTAGAAGGTATTGATTTTTTTTTGGTTTTTCTTTAGCATTTTAACGACCAAATAAAAGTATTACTAAGAACGTGAGGATTGTATTTTTTACCTGTTTCATTTACTGTGTCATCATTCATTTTATAAGTAGTGCTAGTAGCACAAAAAAACAGTTATTAACAAAGTACTGGTATTAATGTTACTATTGAATAAACTAAAAATCTACCTCACAGTCTGTATAGAAGGAGGTAGATTTTTTTAAAAAACGATATAAACTACTGCTAGCTCGTAAACTATTTATGCTTAATAACCTGGATTTTGTTCCATTGGTGTGGTATTTGCATCAATAACGGATTGAGGTATTGGCATTAATTTGTCTTTATCTGCTATACTAGAGCTATAACGTCTAGCATACAATCTATATCTTTCTACTAATTTGTTATTACGAGCTAAAGAATATCTTCTATGTTCTTCAGACCAAAGTTCTCTTGAACGTTCGTCCAAAATAAAATCAACAGTAACGTCTGCAGCACTTATTAAACTTGCATTAGCACGTCTTCTAAGAAAATTAATCGTTGTTGCTGCGCCACCAGGATTACTATTCTTTAATTGTGCCTCTGCTAAAACTAAATAGGTTTCTGCTAAACGTAAATACACCTGATCATTATAACCCTCTCCAACAGCATTTAGTGGTTCTTTTGGATCGTTGTTAAATGCGTTGTCCCACTTTCTAGTACTTGGCCATGATGCCTGGTTATTAGGTTCCATTTTATTTTTGTAATCGAAGAAAATAGTATCTCCTAATGCAAATCCGTTAGGAATATTACTAGGATTATTCAAAACCTCGTAGGTTCTCCATGCAAATCGTCCACCTCTGTGATCGGATTCTTCATAAAGTTCTAAAGCGAATTGCGTTGGTCCTACTCTACCAATACCTCTTCCACCAGCATCATCTGTAAATGAAAAATATCCTCTTGATCCATTCACTCTAACTTGAAAAGATCTATTTCTAAACCAACGTCTCATTATGTTAACACCACCACCATTTACATCTCTCTCCATTTGCATTACCCATAAGACTTCTGTATTACCTTCTGTTTTATTTGAATTTCCTTGAAGAAACATGTCTGTAAAAGGTGTTCCTGGAATGCTAGATTTAACACCATACCTACTTTGTATTAAACTATAACTTCCATTTACCCCATTAATTAGATTGCTAGCTTTTGTAATAGCATTTGGATAGTCATCTAAAGTTAGATATAATTCTGCTAGATAATGTGTAGCAACACCTTGCACCAATTTTCCTGGGTTTGAAGATGTTTTTGGGAGGTTTGCTTCTGCAAATAATAAATCTTCTAACATTTGAGCTCTCACTTCTGCTACAGGAGTTCTTGTCCAATCAGACCTAACAGTTGATCCTGTTAATTCTACTAGAGAAAGAGGTACATCACCATACGTAAAAGTTAAATGTCTGTATGCCCAAGCTCTAAACAAGCGTGCCTCGCCAATTACTCTATTTTTTTCTGTTGGTGTCCAATCTATACCAGGATCTTCAGCCCTAGAAATAATTGCATTAGCAGAGCCTACTACTTGGTAAAGGTACGTGAAGAAGTTACGATTATGTGCTTCTTCAGGTATGTTTCTTGTATCGTATTCATTACCCACTCTACACCATCCTGAACGGTGGTTTCCATAGGCATTATCGGTACCAGAAATAGCAATATCAATTAGTAGATCATTATTATCTGTACCACTTCTTTCTCCGCCTCTTTCTCTTCTAAATAGGGCATACAAGCCGTTTAATCCTGAGTCAAAACCAGATGCGTCTACAAATAAGTTATCAGGACCAATAAAATGTCTTGGTGTTACATCTAAAACATCTTCTGAACAACTAATTAGAAGTAAAAAAATACTACAACTAAATATTATAATTTTTATTTTTTTCATTTTAATAATTTTAATTTTTATAAACTTAAGTTTAAACCTAAAGTAAAAGTTCTTTGTAGCGGTATGTCTGTATCACTGCTAAATTCTGGATCTAAGCCACCAAACTTGGTAAAAGTTGCTAAATTACGTCCAGTAAAATAAACATTTAAGTTACTTAAACCAATAGCATCTGCTACATTATTTGGTAAACTGTATGATAAGGTAACATCTCTAATCCTCCAGTAATCAGCGCTTTCGTAAATACGAACACCTCTTGGATTTGCATCTATATCATTTGCATAAAAGTCATTGGTTGGATTATCTGGAGTCCACCAATTTTTGTTTGCTGTGTTTAATTGAGTTTCTGCAAAAACACTATCAGCTAAAAGGCTATTTATTTTAGTAGCACCAAAAGAACCTTGTGAAACAATACTTAAAGTTACATTTTTATAGGCAAAGGTCATGTTTAAGCCACCAAAGTATTTAGGATCATTTTGACCTAATAGTACTCTATCGTCTGCATCAATAGCACCATCTTCATTCTGGTCTACAACTCTTGCATGTCCTGGCATTGTGTTTGGTATTGGTGCATTGGCAACGTCGTCACCCAATTGATAAACACCATCATATTGGTAGGCAAAATTAACACGAATTGGCTGACCAATAAACCATTGATTCAACACATCATCTTCTCCGTCTCCATACAAATCGACAATCTTATTCTCGTTGTAAGAAAAGTTTGCTGCGATATCCCACTTAAAATCATTTTTATTTAATACTGTTGCATTAATATCAAATTCTAAACCTTGGTTCTCAACTGATCCTATATTGTTGATTATAGAGGTTTCCCCGTTTATTGGTGAAATTCTTCTTAACAATAAAAGGTCTGTTGTTTTAGATTTATAACCATTAATAGACCCTGTAATTCTATTATTTAAAAATCCATAATCAATTCCTGCATTAAAAGATGTTGTAGTTTCCCAACCTAGATCATTTAAACCTAGTGTTTGTGGTATGTAACCTGCTGCCTGCGAACCACCATTGAGGTAAGAAAATTCAGTATATCTAGCAAATCTTTCGTAACCACTAATTGCATCATTACCATTAATACCGTAAGACAATCTTAATTTTAAGGTGTTAATAAATTCTGAATCTTCTAAAAAAGACTCATTGTCTGCGTTCCAGGCAAAACCTACAGAAGGAAAATCACCAAATTTCTTGCTCTCTCCAAACCCAGAATAACCATCCCTTCTTCCTGTTAATGTTAATGCATACTTTCTGTCAAAGGTGTAATTTAATCTTAACATGTAAGATAAAACTACCCTTTCAGAAAAGGATCTGCTAGGTGTTACCAAATTTGCAACATCTGACTGGTACCAAGTTAAAACATCACTTGGAAAACCTACGGATTGCAATCTATTATTTTCTGATATATCACGTTGATAACTATACAGACCAGTAGCAAAAATTTTATGTTTACCAAATGATCTCTCATAATTTAAAATATTTTCTATTAACGTATTTTTCTCAAGATTCTCTGCCGTGTTTGCACGACCTGATACAGCACTTCCTGTTCCTGTATTTATTCCGTAATAGGTAGCTATATTTCTAGCAGTGTAGGTAAAACCTGTATTAAGTTTAAAAGATAATCCTTTAGCAAAAGGTGCTTTTATCTCAATAAAATTATTGGTAAACAGTTTGTAGGACTCATCTTGGTTTTGAGCTAGTAAACCCTCTAGAGGATTTGTAAAGAAATTTTCTTCTGGCCAAGGAAGTATCGTTAAATCTCCATTTTCGTCTCTTACATTGGTTAATGGATTTGCACTATATGCACCTCTATTACCGCTCCAAGTTGCAGGTATACCGCTTCTATCTCCATAAGTTAATTGAGAATTTGTAGAAAAAGTAAGCCAATCTTTAATATTGTTAGTAACGTTAATTCTTAAAGATGCCCTCGAGTAGGTATCGTTAAGTGCAACTCCTTTGACATCTAAATAACTACCAGAAACATAAAAATTAGTATCATCTGTGGCACCAGATACAGATAATGTGTGTTGTTGTCTAAAACCAGTAGTTAAGGCTTCGTCTAACCAATTTGTTCCTGTACCATTTAAAAAATTATCTTCCTCTGTTTGTGAGATAGCATCTGGAGTTCTTGTAAGCTTAAAATTATAAAATTCCTCTGGAGTTAACATGTCAGGCAAATTAAAAGCCCTGTCTACTCCTGTAAAACCATCATAACGTATTTTAGTTTTACCTTTTACTCCTTTTTTAGATGTAACTAAAATAACCCCATTAGCACCACGTGTTCCATAAATAGCCGCAGAAGATGCGTCTTTTAACACTTCCAAAGAGCCAATATCGGTAGGATTTATATCCGAAATGCTTCCGTTATAAATAATACCATCTAATACGATTAAGGGTCCATTACCAGCTCGTATAGAATTTCTACCTCTTATTATAATACCGACTTCGTTACCTTCTGCAGAGCCACCAGTGTTCACAACAGAAACACCTGCAATAGCACCTTGTAAAGCTTGTGCAAAATTAGAGTTTGGCACTTTTTCTAATCTACTTTTATCTAATGAAGCTACAGCACCTGTTAAATCACTTTTCTTTTGTGTACCATACCCTACAATAACAATTTCATCTAGAGTTTCACTAGATTCTTCAAGGGTAATATTTATTGAAGTTTTAGAACCAATTGGTGCTTCTCTTTTTTTAAAACCTAAAGATGAAAAAACTAATATTTTTTTTCCACTCTTCATATTTAATGAATATTTACCATTAAAATCGGTCATTGTACCGTTTGAAGTTCCTTTTTGCACAACATTAACTCCCGGTATGGGCGTACTTGAAGCGTCTACAACAGTACCTGTAATCTGCTGTGCAATTAAATCTCCTCCGGTAAAGCCAAAAAATATCAATACTAATACTAATAAACTAAAGTTTTGACTTTGAAAGGATTTTCTGTGTCTCGATTTTTGTTTCATATCATGTTAAGTAATTATGTTAAATATTTATTAAATTATTGTACAAAACTACATTATTAATTGAGTAGTAAAGTCCTAAAAGAAGGTGGTTTTCGTTTTAATAAGTTTACTTTTCCTCGTAAATAGTTGAAAATATGCGTTTTAATGCATTTCGCTTTAGCTTCTAAAAACCCACCTTTAATTCATGAATGAACAACGAACAGATTGGCATTTAGTTTCTAAACTGACAATTCATATTGTTTGGAGCACAAAATATAGATTTACAGTTCTAAAAGGAGATGTTTAAAAGCGTTGTGGAAAACTATTGATAGAGATTTGTGATTTTTAAGATATTGTTATCTTAAAAGGAGTAGTATCAAATAATTATATTCTCGCATATATTAAGTATCGTCTACAGCAAAACATTGGTACAATAGTGAACAAATTAAAAGGTCTGTAAATTTCTAGAAAGCTGTTTAAATCGATGGTACTATTTTGTTTATCAAAAACCTTTTTAAATACTAAATCAGCGTTTTTTTCAAAATCCCATAAAGTAAGATCTAAATAGAAAAAGACATGCTATATCTGCTTCATTTCCATTATATTTGAAAAAAGTAATTAAGCTAGTGATATGCAACTATTTTCTTTTTTAAAAAAAGAGTTTGTTAAAAATGTTTTAACATTAATAACAGGTTCTGCTCTAAGTCAAGTTGTTATTTACGGATCAATTTTACTACTAACACGACTTTTCTCTACAGAACTTTTTGGGGTTTACATGCTGTTTACTTCATCTGTTTTAGTTTTAAAACCAATTATTACTTTACAACTTGAACTAGCAATAATTTTACCAAAAAAAGATGAGGAAGCTATTAACATTTTTGTAATGTCAATAATCGCTATTCTTATTCTAAGTATACTATTATTGGTAACAATACTAATCTTTAAAACACCTATTTTATCATTTTTTGAAATAGAAAAACTGTCATACCTCATCTATTTTATACCTTTTAGCACTTTCCTTTTTGGATGTATAACATCATTAAATTATTGGAACAATAGATCTAAAAAGTTTAAAAATATCGCAAATGGTACTATTACAAAATCTACCGTAATGAGTGCTAGTCAAATTGCAATAGGCTATAGTAGTCTAAATAATTTAGGATTAGTTCCTGGAATGATTTTAGGACAAATATCTCAACTTTTATTTCTCTTTAAAAATTCAAGTAAATCAATATCTAAATTAAAGAACAAAATTTCTTTTTCTAAAATGCTTTTTTTAGCAAAAAAATACAAGGACATTCCTTTGTTTAATACTCTTATTAATTTTCTCAACACACTTTCTAATGAAATTCCTGTTCTAATGATTACCAAATATTTTGGGCTTTCATCCGCAGGTATTTATGGTTTAGCAATTAAAATTGGTAGAGCACCTAGTGGTATTGTGCAAGATTCTATAAGCCAAGTATTCTTTAACAAAGCAACAGAAGTGTATAATAAAGAAGAAAAATTATACAAAACTGTAAAAAAAACCTTTAAAAACTTATTAAGAATTTCATTTTTAATTTTTATTCCATTAACTATTATTTCTTATTTTTTAGATATAATTTTTGGTGAAGAATGGACTTATGTTGGTACCTATTTAAGAATATTAATTCCGTGGTTATTTATTATGTTTTTAAGTTCGCCAATATCTTCATTAATTGTAATTTTAAACAAACAAAAAGTAATTCTATTTTATGACATCTTACTTTTAACATTTCGTTTTTTAGCACTCTATTTTGGTTACCATTATTATAATGATATATTAATATCACTAATCATGTTTTCGGCAATTGGTGTTCTTTTTAATATTTTTATTCTCTTTTATTTCTTTAAAATAACTAAAACTGAAAACAAAAATAGCACCATATATAACTAATTTATGACTGTAACATTTACCGGAGACATAAGTATAACAGGTTCTTTTATAGAAAAAGTTAAATTAGATTCAGAAATTTTTTCTGATGAATTTTTAACTAATTTAAATAATTCTGATTTTGTTGTTGGTAATTTAGAAGGTTCAACAACAGATTCTAAAAAGATTTTCAACAAAAGTACACCACTTAAAAGTCCTGTAAACAGCATAAATTATTTAAATAAAAGAAACATTACCATATTTAATCTAGCAAACAATCATATACTAGATTATGGTGAAGTTGGTTTAGAAAATACATTATCTAAAATTAAGGAAGAAAAGTGTGTTTGTTTTGGGGCAGATTTATCAAAAGAAAAATCACTCACTCCTTTAATTTTAAATAAAAATGACATTTCAATTGCATTGTTTGGTATTGCAAAATGCAAACCAACTAAAATAAAAAATGCACAAATTTTTAACTCGGATGATTTCTCTTTACTAAAACTACAAATAAAAAACTATAAAGACAGGGTTGACTTTATCATCGTAAATTTTCATGGCGGTGAAGAATTTAGTCTTTTTCCTTCTCCAGTTAAAAGAAGATTTCTGAAAAAAATTTCTGAATTAGAAGCCGTTAGTTGTGTTATTGCGCATCATTCTCACACGCTGCAAGGTTTCGAAAAACACAAAAATACATACATTTTCTATTCGTTAGGAAACTTTATTTTCGACATCCCTAATCATAAACCTTATAAAGAAACCGATAATAGCGCTTTATTAAAGTTACATTTTACAAAAAATGACTTCTCATTTAATTTTGTTCCGTATGCAATTAAAGAAGGCCAAATTTCTTCCACTAATATTCATGAATTTGAAAAGAAAATAAATGACTTATCTAATTTTTCAAATTACACTAAAAAATGGCAAGAAGAAGCTTTTAGAGTCTTATTTAGAAAAGAAAACAAGAAGCTAATTAAATCTCATACAGATAAAAACTCTTTACAAAACAAATCCTTTTTAGGTATCTTACTATCGAATAAATTTTATGTTAAAACATACTCGATTTTAAAAGATAAATACCAGCTTTCTTTATACATGCATGCAATTGTTTATAAAATAAAAAAGAAGTTTCTTTAATGAATATTACGTTAAAACATAACAAAGGCTTTGAATGGTTTAAAAATGATTCCTTTATTTTAAAAGGTTATTTCTTTATTGATGATGAATTTTACGAAAGAGAAAATGCTTTAAATTATCTAATAATCATAAAAAACAAGTCAGATTTTAAAGAATTTTTATATAAAATAAATGGCGTTTTCACAATACTTTTTTCTGATAAAAAAACAGTTTACATTGCTTCTGATATAACAAGATCTTTTCCTGTTTTTTATACTTTTCAAGACCATAAAGTTTTTATAAGTGATGACATTCTTTACCTAAAAAACACATTTAATATTGATGATTTTGATGCGCTTGCAGAAATTGAATTAAAAGCATCAAATCATACACACGGAAAAAAAACATTGTTAAAAGATGTTTTTCAAGTGCAGGCAAGCGAATATATTATCATAAAAAATGACCAACTAATTGAAAGTGATTTTTTCTATTCGTATGCAATACAAAAAGAAAGTTCTGATGCGAATCAAACTTTAAAAAATAACGCAACAACTGCTTTTGAAAATGCCTTTAAAAGGTTTCTAAAATCGTTAAAAAACAGAACCGTTGTAGTTCCTTTAAGTGGTGGTTTCGATTCGAGATTAATTGCTGTACTTTTAAAAAAATTCAACTACAAAAATGTGCTGTGTTATACATACGGCAGAAAAGACAGTTTTGAAATCGAAAATTCTAAAAAAACAGCAGAACAATTAAATTTTAAATGGATTTTTATTGAATACAATACTCAATTAATTGACGGATATTTAGAAACAGCAGAATTTAAAGAATATGCGCATTTTGCAGGGAAACTTTCTTCCATGCCAAATTTACAGGAGTATTTTGCGGTTAACTATTTAAAGGAAAAGAGTTTGATTCCTGAAGATGCTATTTTTATTCCTGGTTATGCAGGAGATTTGTTAGGAGGAAGTCAGTTTTTAAAAGTAATTCCAGAGAACTTAAAACATTCTCAAATTGCTGATTTAATTATTGAACAAAAACTTTCAAATTATTCTTTATCAACATCAAAAAAGAAAACTTTAAAACACGAGATTGAAAAAAGATTACAAAATTTTGACCAAAACTATTTAGAGAAAATTCCTTCATCGGTTTTTGAAGATTATGATATCAAAGAAAAAATTGCAAAATATATCTTTAATTCTGCAAATTTTTATACTTATTTTGGGTTTGAACATCGATTTCCTTTTTGGGATAAGGAATTGTTAAACTTCTTTAAACAACTACCAGTTAAACAAAAGTTAATGAAAACGTTTTTTAATGACGTTTTAATTAATGAATATTTTAAACCATACAACATTCATTTTGAAAGTGAATTGCAACCATCAGAAAAGGGGATACAAACTCAAAAAATAAAAGAAAAGTTAAAACCATTTTTACCTACTTTTATCAAACAGAAATTTTTACTAAAAAATGATTGGGTAAATTACAAGCCCTTAACAGATGAAATGATTAAATTAATAAAATCAAAAGGCTTAACCGTTTCTAAACTATCTAAAAATTACAATGAAGTAGTTGTACAATGGTATTTATATTATTCTAAAAACGAACTAAAGTAGATGTTTAAAAAAATAGATTTTTTCTTTTTTGGATGGATTATAAACTGGTTGTACCCAAAATATTACAGACCAAAATATGGATATCAACGCTATTATATTTTATTTCTTCATTATTTAATTCCACAAAAGTTATTTAGATTAAACCCAAAAGTAAAATGGCCAGTTCATTTTACATCTAAAGTTTTATCACCAGAGAAAATTAAAAAAGGTGTTTTATGTGATCCTGGAGACAACCTAAACAATTACATCCAAGCGAATAACGGAATTATTTTTGGCTCAAATATTGAACTCGGACCCGGAGTTTCAATTATTTCATCTAATCATAAAAGTAATAATTTAAGGGAACATTCTAACGGGAAACCTATTATAATTGGCAATAATGTTTGGATTGGTGCAAATACTACCGTTTTACCAGAAGTTTCTATTGGTAATAATGTTATCATAGGCGCAAATTCTTTAGTTAATAAAGACATTCCTAGCAATTCTGTGGCTGTTGGAAACCCCTGTAAAGTTGTAAAACAAAAAGAACGGTATTCTGAAGATTTATCTAAAATTGTTTTTAATAAAAAAACACCAAAAGAGTTTGACGTTTTTCTATCTACTACTTCTTAAATAACTTTATAAAAAAAGGTAAATTATTGTATTTCACTTGCTGATATCCTTCAGTTTTTGAGCCAAAACTTAAATAATAATTAGCAATATTTTCCATGGATGAACCTCCAAAATTATACTCATTAAAGTCTGGTTGGTATTTAAAAATAGCGCGATCATTAAAAAAAGTATGAACCCCATTTTTTCTATTCGAAATATCGGATGCACAAACTAATTGCGTAACCCTCTTTTTATGTTTCAGAAAAAAAGCTGCTGCCAACAACTTATTATTTGCATCATAAATAGTTAACAACTCTCCTACTCCTTTTTCTATAGCAAAATTCATTAGATTTAGTAGATTACTATAGTCATTCTCTGAAATACCTTTTACTCGTTCTGCAATATTTACCTTAAAAATTGTGATTAGCTTTTCTGGATTATCAGTCCAATTTTCAACTAAATGATGTTTGTTTGCTTTAACAATTTCTCTTTTCCTATTTCTATTATATCCTTTTAAAATCGGTTCATAGCCAATTTTTAAATCCAAATATTGAAACTGTTTGTCAATTAAATTTTCCGATTTTAAAAACTTATTTTCAGTGTTTAATCTAAGTTCTGCAAATTTAAACTTGCTGTATAAAATCTCTAAAAATGGTTGTATCTCCTTATTTTCATCCAAAGAAAAAACACCCAATTCTAATAACCAAAACGGCGGATATACATATTTAATGCCCATTTTTTTTCGCCAAGTAATTGGCATAACCGCTTTATAATCATCTAAAACTAAAACATCCCAATTATCTGCAACAATATCTAAATACCAAGAAAATGCATAAATTCGAGATTGAACGGCACTTTCTATACAAGCATCGTACTTAGTAACATCTAGTTCTTTTCTTCTTATATAAGTTATCATCTTACGAAGTAGCAATTTTTAGCATCGATTCATACAAGCGTTTCCAACCTTTCCATCGCAAATAATCGCTTAAATTTTCATTATGAAACAAGGTAATAAAAGTTCCGTCAACAGCTTTTACTTCGTTTTTTAAATCTCTAATTCTACCTAATGATTGTTTCGGCGTTAACCTCATATAATCGTTTAAAGTGGTGTCCATCAAAGCAAAAGGAAATATTTTTAATGGCGTTTGAATCTCAAAATCCAAATCATAAAAATAAAACGGCGTGCAAGTGCCCGCTCTAAAACCAACGTTACTAGCATAACCCATCGAATAATCTTCTTCTACTTCTAAATCTATTAAATTTTGATACGTTTCTGGCAAAGAGAAACGCAGATAATGCTGTCTTGACCTTTTTACGGGCATATTTGTTATGTCTTCTAAGCGCTCTTTTTCTTTCTTTAAAAGTGGTGCATTTTGCATGGTAAAATAAGACGGATGTAAGCCAACTCTTGCATAGTCTACCATTTCTTTTATAAGAAGTTTATATTTTGTTTTTGACGCAGAAACATTGGTATCAAAGGTTGAATAATCGCCAATTAAAAAGAAGAATATCGTTTTAACCTTGTATTCTTTTTTTAATCTTAAAATTTTATCAAAAGTATCAAAAGGGTCTTTTTTTAGGTTCCAAACAACTGTAAAACGATTCCAAACTTCTATTAATTTAAATTTAAATAAATCATTAAAAAAACCTCCTACACTTCTAATTAAACTTTTGTGTTTATAGGCAAATGCATTGTCTATATCTATTGTAGAAATATAATTATAACTTCTTTTGTCGTATTCATATTCAGGAAATCTTTCCTTTAAAATATCTAAAAATTTATAAGCCCAAATGTCTACAATTGGTTTTTCTAAAAACTGATGTTTGTATGCCACACTTTGTTCTGCTGTAAAACGCCCATGAAGATCTTTTACATGAGGTAAATATTCCTCATATCTTGAAATTAGATAGAAACTTGCTGCAAAAATATCAAAAGGTATGTTTGATTTTTTATTTGTTGTAAAAAAACAAGGGATTTCGTCCCATTTTTGCATACTTATTTCTAAGTCGTTTACACCTTGCTCAAATAATAAATCGTTGCTTTTTATAAAAAACTCGTTTCCTAAAGGTGTTTTAGTGTATGATAATTTAGGCCCATTGTGTGCCACAAAATCCTCTATTTTTGAACTAAAAGAAACCGGAATTAATAATGTTCTCGTTAAAATATGCTTAAAAATATAACGTATTCTAGGAGTTATTTTATGTGTGTAAACTAATATCATTTTTTGTCTATAATTCCAAACTGCAAAGTAACAAAGATTCAAAGCTTACAGCCGTTTAAAAGCAAAAAACTTACAGTAATCCTTCATCTGCAAAGCTAAAATACGCTTTTTCGGTAATTATTAAATGATCTAGTAGTTTTATATCTAAGGTTGTGCCAGCTTGTTTAATTTTTTGGGTCAATTGTTTATCTGCATTACTAGGTTCTAATTTGCCAGAAGGATGATTATGACAAACAATCATCGCTACAGAAGTGAGCTCTAAAGCCTGTTTAAACAACAATCTAACATCTACAATGGTAGCCGTTAAACCACCTTTACTTATTTGATTTTTTGCCAATACTTTGTTAGAATTGTTTAGAAAAAGCACCCAAAACTCCTCGTGTTCTAAATCACCAATAATTGGCTGCATAATATTAAATCCGTCTTTACTACTCGTGATTTTTGGTTTTTCTAAAGCAATTTCTAATTGTCTTCTTTTGCCCAGTTCTAGACCGGTAATTATAGAAATTGCTTTTGCTTCGCCTATTCCTTTAAAGGTCATTAATTTTTCTACAGATAATTTTGCAAGTGCATTAATATTGCCTTCAACCGAATTTAAAATCCTTTTAGACAAAGCAACAGCACTTTCATTTCTGTTTCCAGAACCAATAAGAATCGCAATTAATTCGGCATCCGAAAGCGCATTTTTCCCTTTAGCCACCAATTTTTCTCTAGGCCTATCATCTAAAGCCCAAGATTTAATAGTTAATTTTTCCATGTAACAATTTTTGTTAAAAATAGTAAAATGAATTTTATTTTTCTAAAGATTTGTAAGAACTATTAAAGTTGAGAACCTTCGATTTGAAAAGAACACTGTTTTTTAAAAAACCATATACATACTTTTGTATATTTGCAGTCTATTTCTATAGTTCAAATATGAAAATTATTATTGCAGGTGCTGGAGACGTTGGCTTTCATTTAGCAAAGCTTCTTTCTTATGAATCTCAAGACACTTACATCATAGATTTTGATGGCGACAGATTAAACTACATCAATAATCATTTAGATGTTATTACCAAAAAAGGTGACGCAACTTCTATTAAACTTTTAAAGGAAATTGGCATCGATTCTGCAGATTTATTAATTGCGGTAACCGATAGTCAAAATACCAATTTTACAATTTCTGTTATTGGTAAATCTTTAGGAGTTAAAAAAACTATTGCCAGAATCGATAATCCAGAGTTTTTAAATGACTGTGAAGTAGATTTTACAAAATTTGGAGTAGATTTTATGATCTCGCCACAAGAATTGGCAGCGAATGAAATAAAAATGTTGTTAAACCAATCTTCATTTAACGATACAGTTGCTTTTGAAAGTGGCTTATTTAATGTGATGGGAACTGCCTTAACCTTTAAATCACCGTTGATCAATTTAACTGTAAAAGAAGCAAAAGAAAAATTTTCTGATGTAGATTTTATAACCATCGCTATTAAAAGAGAAAATGTTTCTCAAACCATAATCCCAAGAGGAGATACTACCTACCAAGTGCACGACCAAGTTTATTTTTCTGTACCAAATTACAGCATGAAAGACTTGTATCCAATTCTTGGGAAAAAGCAATTCAATATTAAAAATGTGATGATTCTTGGCGGAAGTAGCATTGGCGAAAAAACCGCAAGAAATCTTTGTGAAGATAACTTTAGAGTAAAGTTGATTGAAAAAAACAGAGAAAAAGCAGAAAGTTTAGCAGAAAGTTTAACCAATACTTTGGTTATTAATGGGGATGGAAGAGACTTAGAACTGTTAGAGGAAGAAAACATTAGAGAAATGGATGCTTTTATTGCCGTTACAGGTAATTCTGAAACCAATATTATGTCTTGTTTAGTTGCAAAATCTAAAGGTGTTAAAAAAACAATTGCCTTGGTTGAAAATATGGATTACATTGATATCTCTCAAACTATTGGAATTGAATCACTTATCAATAAAAAATTAATTGCAGCAAGTAATATTTTTAAACATATTAGAAAAGGCGAAATTTTAGAATTAGCCAATCTGCATAATATTGATGCAGAAGTTTTTGAGTTTGAAGTAAAACCAAAATCAAAAGTAACAAAAGAACCTATTAGAGATTTACGTTTTCCTAGAGAAGCCGTTTTTGGTGGAATTATTAGAGACGGAAAAGCGTTAATGTCTTTTGGTGATATGCAAATACAAACTGGAGATAAAGTAATTGTTTTCTGCTTACCAGAAGCAATATCAACCGTAGAGCGTTTTTTTAATTAAAATGGGAAACCTAAATCTAAAAATAATATATCGTTTTTTAGGCATCACTGCAATTCTTAATGGATTGTTTATGTTTATTGCTTTCCCTTTTAGTTATTTTAATGACGAAGATGCCGCAAATGGAATTTTAATTGCAGGAATTTTCACTGTTTTAATAGGTCTTTTACTCTACTTTTTAAACAAACCTAAAAGCACAAATATTCACAAAAAAGAAGGATATCTTATAGTTACTCTCGGATGGCTTATACTATCATTTACAGGGATGTTACCTTATCTATTTTCTGGCGCAATACCAAGTATTCCCGATGCTTTTTTTGAAACTATTTCTGGGTATTCTACCACAGGATCTTCGATTCTTACCGATATAGAATCTATGCCAAAAGGAATTCTTTTTTGGCGAAGCGTTACACATTGGATTGGCGGAATGGGAATTATAGTACTTACCATTGCAATTTTACCACTATTAGGAATTGGAGGAATGCAACTTTTTATGGCAGAAGCTCCTGGACCATCAGCAGATAAATTACATCCAAGAATTACAGACACCGCAAAGCGATTATATTTAATATATGTAGCCTTAACCTTTGCTGAATTCTTTTTATTAAAAATTGCGGGAATGACTTGGTTCGACGCCATAAACCATGCAATGGCAACCCTAAGTACTGGCGGGTTCTCTACAAAAAATAGTAGTATTGCCTATTACAATAACTTACCTTTTGTACAATATATTATTATCTTTTTTATGCTAATTGCGGGTACTAACTTTGTACTTATTTACTTTGCTTTAAAAGGCAAAATCCGTAAAGTATTTCAAAGTGAAGAATTTAAATATTATTTATTTGGCATTTTAGGAACCTCTGCTATCATAGCAATTTTAATTATATTTTATCAAGACCCAAATTTACAAACCACAATTGCACACCCAAATGTGTATGGAGATACAGAAAGTGCTATTAGACACGCATTGTTTATGGTTACTTCTGTAGTAACAACAACTGGTTTTGTATCCGCAGATTTTACAACATGGAGTTTCTTTGCTACTGCTATTTTCTTTGCGTTATTTTTTACTGGCGGCTCTGCAGGCTCTACAAGTGGAGGCGTAAAAGTAGTTAGACATATTATAATGCTAAAAAACAGCTTTTTAGAATTTAAAAAAGCGTTGCATCCAAATGCAATAATTCCTGTTAGATATGATGGAAAATCAGTAAGCCAGACGATTGTTTTTAACATCCTTTCTTTCTTTATTATTTACATGTTAATTTTTATTGTCTCTTCTGTAATTTTAACTTTTTTAGGTTTAGACTTCATGTCTGCTTTAGGCGCAGCAGCCTCATCATTAGGTAATATTGGTCCAGGATTAGGTTCTGTAAGTCCGGTAAATAACTTTGCACATTTATCTTCTACTGCAAAATGGTTTTGTTCTTTTTTAATGTTGATAGGTAGATTAGAGCTGTTTACAGTTTTAATTCTATTTACTCCGTTTTTTTGGAGAAAAAGTTAAGAATATTTAAATCAGTTATTTTTTAAAAAAGCGCTATTTCCTTTATCTTAATAATAATTTACGCTGTTAATTAGTGTAAATAAAATAAATATAGCCGCGTTACGGATTCCCGTAGTTAATTTCCTTTCATAATAATTAATTTGTAAGCTCAAATAAATTAACATGAAAAGAAAAAACATTTTTAAAATTGCTTTCATTATATTTTTAGCAATAACCGTAAACAAATCTAATGGTCAAACAACTTTATACTCTCAAGGTTTTGAGACAAATTTAGATGGCTATAGTCAAACGCCAAATCAAACACCCGCAACGGATCCTGGAAAACAATATTTTCACAGAGCAGAACCCAGTGATTCAGATATTTATGAAACAGGCAGTGACGGTCCGTATACCAATGTTACTGGTTCTTGGTTATTTGTGGGTTCTAATCCTAATACTATTTCTGCCGCCGGAATTTTATCAACAGGATTAATTGATGTTACTGGATATGAAAATTTTGAAATCTCTATTGATTTTGGAGCTGTACCAAATGATTGGGATACAAATGACGACTTGAAGGTAGAATATTCTTGGAATGATACAGATTGGTCTACTCTTTATAATTTCATTGCTCAAAGCACCACTAATTTTCCATTAAATCTTGCAAATAATACTATCAGCGGAAACAACACCGCCAACGGAACAACCCTTACCTATGAACTGCAAACCATTGTAAGTAACAATTTTACAGGTGCTGGAAACTCACTTTATATAAGAATTGTCTGCGACTCTAATTCTAATTATGAGGCTTTTGGTTTAGATACTATTATTTTAACTGGTGCACCAAAAGCTACAACCCCCATTATAGGTTTTGATGTTGCTTCAAGTAACCAAACAGAGACAAATACTAGTTTTAATGTTTTAATTCCGGTTACCGTATCGAACTTTGATGGCAATCAAATTGATGTTTCTATTACAGTAAGTGGTTCAGCAGAGATTAATGATTACACGCTAAATACAAATTCGCTTTCATTTACGGCAAATGGTAGTCAAAATATTTCTATAAATATAAATCCTGATACTGATGATTTCGACGATGAAAATATCATTTTAACCATTACAGAAACAAGTTCGGTTACTGGTTTAGTTATTTCGCCAGCTACTCATACAATATTGATTATTGATGAGGATTTACCAGCCATTCCTAATATAATTATTAATGAAATTCTTGCTGATCCAGGAGCCATCGTTGATGCTAATGGAGACGGAACTATAAACTCGTCTTCCGATGAATTTATTGAATTAATAAACCTAGAGGTTGTTGCTCAAGATTTAACAGGTTATACTATTTATGACACAGTTGGCTTGAAATACACTTTTGGCGCAACCATAATTCCAGCCGGTGGTTCTGTTGTTATTTTTGGCGGTGGAACACCAACAGATATTCCTGGTATGACTGATACGGCCAATGGTTTAGGTTTAAATAATGCGGGCGATACTGTTGTTCTAAAAAATTTTAAAGGAAATATAGTTACTACATATACATACGGAAATGAAGGCGGTGATAAACAATCAATAGCAAGAAACGATGACTTAACAGGTAGTTTTGTAAAACATTCTGAAATTCTATCAAACCCAGTTCTGGCTTCTCCTGGAAGATACAATACATCAGGACAGCCTTTTAGCATAAACACTTGGACGGGCGCTACAGATAATTCTTGGGCAACGGCATCGAACTGGAGTTTAGGAACAATTCCAGGAACGGGTGATGATGTTCAAATTATTAAGGCAACAAATCAACCAACAACCTCATCGGCGGTTACTGTAAATTCTTTAGTTATAAATTCTGGCGCAACTTTAATAGCTAAATCTACTTTTTCTGGAACGGTAACCTATAATAGAGCATTATCAAATGGTAGTAAATGGTATTTTATATCGTCACCAGTATTGGGCGAAGTTTATGATAATAATTGGGCAACTTCTAATTCAATAGTATCGGGTCAAAATCTCAATAGAGGAATCAGCTTTTATGATAATACCTCTTTAGATACAGATACAGACGGCACTGGTTCTGACACCGCTACAGATTATTGGCGTTATTTACAGTCCGATAATAGCAATAGCAGTACTTTTAATGTTGGGCAAGGTTACGGATTAATAAGAAATAGTTCTGGAACGGTATCTTTTATTGGTAATGGTATTTATACTACAAATCAAACAAAAAGTATCACTACGGATGTTAGCAACTATAACTTGGTTGGAAATCCTTTTACTGCCTATTTAAATATTGGTAACTTCTTTATTGACAATCCAAAAGCAACAGTTTTAGCAGAAACAGAAGCCTATTTTTGGAATGGCTCTTCTTATGATACTAGAACTTCAGAATTACATAGTACCTATAAAATTTCACCAGGTCAAGGTTTTTTTATTGAAGCAGCAGACGATGTAAATCTTACTTTTGATATTGCTGATGTTTCACACCAAAGTTTAGAAACATTTCAAAAAACTTCAAGACCCGAAATTCATCTATTTGTATCTGATAGTATAAATACCAGATATGCAAACATATATTACATTGATGGCACAACTACTGGGTTTGATAGTGGTTATGATGGTAAATTATTTGGTGGAGTAACACATTCATTTGCCTTGTACTCTCATTTAGTTACCAATGGTAATGGCAAAAGATATCAGTTACAATCTTTGCCTAATTCCAATCATGAAAGTATGGTAATTGCTATTGGAATTAATTCAGCTAGTGATAAAGAACTTACTTTTTCTACCGAAGTTTTAAACTTACCTAATGATCTTAAAGTATTTTTAGAGGATAGACAACTAAATACTTTTACAAGATTAGATGAAGCAAATAGTACTTATAAAATTACCGTATCCGAAAGTTTAAACGGAATAGGAAGATTTTATTTACACACTACTTCAAAATCAACTCTAAATACAAATAAAATTAATTTAGAGAATATTAGTATTTACAAAACGAATAATCATAATTTAAGAATTGTTGGTTTATCAGAAGGAAAAACAAATCTAAAACTATTTAACCTTCTTGGTAAACAGGTCTTAAATTCTTCTTTTACTTCTAAAGGTATTCAAGATATTTCTTTACCGAAAGTAGCTGTTGGAATCTACATTGTTCAGCTAGAAACTGAAACTGGAACTTTGAATAAGAAAATAACTTTAGAATAAAACGAGAATTTAAATACAATACAAGATGAAAAAAAACAGAAGAAATACACAGGAAGAAATTACTCGTAAGGATGCAATAAGAAAAATAAGTAATTATGGCAAATATGCAGCATTAACTGCCCTTGGCACTTACCTAATCTTAAACCCACAGAAAGCCCAAGCTCAAAGTCCTGAAAACCCCGGAACAGGATTTTAAAATAAATTTAAATAGTTTTATTGTTTTAATAAATACAAAATAACTACTTTTATTCTTTATGAAAAATACAACCACACTTTATAAAATTATCGAAAATAAAACCATTTCTTGGTTTGAGAAAAATAACGAATATGTAGTACTAGAAAATACAACTGCAGATATTTTAAAAAGATTAAATAAAGGAATAACAGTCAAAGAAATTGCAATCGTTTTATCAAAAAAACTAGCAGTTCCTTTAGATAAAACGATCGACTTAGTTTTAGAACTTGATAAAAGGTTTTTTCAAGAAAACACTTCTAAAAACTCAGAATTAGGTAATGATCATAAAGATATAAAAAGACCTATAAACTTTGAATTTATAAAGTATTATAAGATTAATAATAGTGTTTTTAAGGTTTCTTATTTAAGTGAAAAAGAACTTTCTTTTGTACATCCTAAATTTGCACATTTAGTTATTGATGAGGTAACAGCGTTTCAAAACGAATTTGAGGTTTTTATAGATCATAATTTCATCTTTCTTTATGTAAATAACATCTTTATTGGCTCTTGGAGTGCTAAAGATATTCATTATTTTCAAGGCAAATTTTCTATGGAGTTCATTCAGAAAATTCATCAAAAAGAAGAAAGTGAATGGTTAGGAGTTTTTCATGCATCTGCGATTAGCAATGGTGAAAAATCTATGCTTTTTTTAGGAGATTCTGGCAACGGAAAAAGTACTTCACTTGCACTTTTACAAGCAAATGGTTTTACTTGTTTAGCTGATGACTTTGTGCCTGTTGACGCAAGGAAACAAGAGGTTTATAGTTTTCCTGCTGCCATCTCTATCAAAAAAAATAGTTTAGAAACGTTGTTACCAATGTATCCGGAATTAGAAACATCCGCAGAATATAACTTTGTACGATTAAATAAAATAGTTCGTTATTTAAAGCCAAATAATGATGATTTCTTTGCGCACTTGCCTTGTGATGGCTTGGTTTTTATAAAATACACAAAAGATGCAGAGTTAAATTTTAAGGAATTATCAAAAATAGATGCTTTTCAACAATTAGTTCCCGATTCTTGGTTATCACCTAAGAAAGAAAATGCACAACTTTTTTTAGATTGGTTTGAAGGTTTAAATTGTTATCAACTTACCTATTCTAACAACGAGAAAATGATAGAAACTGTCACAAAAATATTTAATAATGACATATAAAGAAACACTGTTTTTTATTGGAAAATGTTTAACGATTACACATGAACAACACAATAAAATTATTGTTGAAAACGAGTTAAAATCAAATCGTATTAATTGGGATTCAGTTGTAAAAGTAAGCACTGCTCATTATGTTTTTCCTGCATTGTACTGTAATTTAAAAAGGGCCGATTTTTTACATTATCTACCATCAGAATTGGTTGAATATATGATTCATATTACTGATTTAAACAGAGAAAGAAATCAGCAAATAATTGAACAAGCAAAAGAGATTAATGCGTTATTAGTATCAAATAACGTCACTCCTATTTTCTTGAAAGGAACAGGTAATTTATTGGAAGATTTATATGAAGATATTGGTGAGAGAATGGTTGGTGATATTGATTTTATTGTTTCCGACAAAAAAATTAAAAAAGTTGCTAATGTTTTAAAACTAAATGGATATTATGAAAATGAATTATCAGGAGTTTATCCTCCAAATTTCAGACATTATCCAAGACTACTAAATTCGAAAAAAATTAGTGCCGTAGAAATTCATCAGAAAATAATAGAACTTCCCTTTGATAAAAATTATAATTATCAAGACATTAAAGGAACAATAAAAGTCGCTAAATATAATTGCAAGGTGTTAGACTCTAATAATCAAATTGTTTCAACTATATTAGCAAAGCAATTAAATGATAAATGGTATTCACTCAATAATTTTGACTTAAGAAGCCAATATGATATATATCTGCTATCTTTAAAAATAAATCCATTAATATCGATTAAACTACACCCCATCTTTTTTAAAGAATTAAATTCGTTCTTAGGAATTGGTTCATATTTGTTTAATTTTCCTCCATCACTAAAATATGATAAAAACAAAAAAAGTAAAAAGTATATAAAAAACTTCTTTATTAAAGTTGAAAATCCAAGATATAAAAATTTACATAATAATATTTTAAGATTTATGTTTCTCATAAACTTGATAACCTTCTATTTCTTAAAATCGACTTACGATAAAAAATATCGCATATATTTAAAAAATAAAATTACTGATATGGACTTTATCAAAAGAAAATTTGGTTTCACTAAACCAACCTCTTAACTTCATTAAAATCTAAACCTCCGTAATTACCAGAGCTCATTAAAACGACTGCCGAATTTTTTAAATTTTGACTGAATAAAAAGTTCTTAAATTCTTGCGGATTTGTATAAATAACTAAATCATCTCTGTCAAAAGCATTGGCAATTTGCTCTGCTGTAACTTCTTCTAATTGCTTAATTTTTACTGCATGAGGAGAATAAAAAACAACTGCTTTATCTGCAAAATCTAATGCTCCTTTGTATTCTGATAAAAATTCTGCATTTAAACTAGAATACGTGTGCAGTTCCAAACAGGCTAAAACAGTTCTTTCTGCGTATTGCTCTTTTACCGCTTTTGTGGTTGCCGCAACTTTACTTGGCGAATGTGCAAAATCTTTAAAAATAACCGTTGAATCGTTTTCTACAATCTTTTCTAAACGCTTGCTTGCGCCTTTAAAACTTACAATTGCTTCATAAAAATCGTCTTCATCAATTCCCATATGTTGACAAATCCATTTTGCGCCTGCTAGATTTTGAAGATTGTGCTTTCCAAAAATTTCTAAAGGTAAATCCCCTTCTTCAGTTACTAAATAGGTAATTCCGTTTTCAATAAAATGCTCTGGTGTTTTATACGCGTACTTTTTAATATGATTTTCTGATGATTCTACAACCTCCTTTACAATCTCATCCTCAACATTATACACCATACTTCCGCCGTTAACCATAGAATCTGTAAAGATTTTAAACTGCTCAACATAGTTTTCGAAAGTCGGAAAAACATTAATATGATCCCAAGCAACACCGCTTAACAACGCAATATTTGGTTTGTATAAATGAAATTTTGGACGCATATCAATTGGCGAACTCAAATATTCATCACCTTCTAAAACAATAAAATCGTTTTCATTAGTTAAATGAACCATCGTTTCAAAGCCTTCTAATTGAGCGCCAACCATATAATCTACTGCTTTTTCATGATAATTTAACACATGCAAAATCATCGAAGTAATCGTCGTTTTTCCATGAGAACCACCAATAACAACGCGTGTTTTATTAATAGATTGCTCATATAAAAACTCAGGGTACGAATAAATTTTTAATCCTAATTCTTGCGCTTTTAATAATTCAGGATTATTTTTTTTAGCATGCATGCCTAAAATAATCACCTCTAATTTTGATGATATTTTCTCTGGAAACCAACCAAATTCTTGGGGTAACAACCCGTATTTCTCTAATCTAGATTTTGATGGATCATGAATTGTGTCATCACTTCCAGAAACTTGGTATCCTTTTTGGTGTAAAGCAATGGCTAAGTTGTGCATTGCACTTCCGCCAATAGCAATAAAATGAATTATCATCGAACAAATTTTAGGATGTAAAAATACAAAAGCTTTATACAATATAAAGTATCTTTAGAACTAAAATTAGTTTCAAAAAGTAAAAACTAAATTGGTTGTTTTTGTTATTTTAAACTTATTAAAATCACTTTGAAAATTAAAAAAATCTGATTATGAAAAAAATTACAACTACCCTATTATTGATTTTCTTATTTTCATTATCTGTAAATGCTCAAAATAAGTATGACGAACTTTGGCTTGAAGTAGAAAAATTTGAAGTTGATGGTTTGCCAAAATCAGCATTAAAAATTGTGGATGAAATTTATGAAAAAGCTCATAAAACAAACGATTCTCCCCAAATTATAAAATCACTTTTTTATAAGAGTAAGTTTGCTTTAACTTTAGAAGAAGATGCACAATTAAAAGTAATCAATAGTTATAAAGAGCACATTGCTAAAAGTAATTTCCCAACAAAAAACGTATTAGAAAATATTTTGGCTAATTTATATTGGCAATATTTTAATGAAAATAGATATCAGTTTTACAATAGAACTAAAACTGAAAATAAAGTTGATTCAGAAGATTTTAGAACTTGGGATTTAGAGACCTTATTTAAAGAAATTCATTGTTATTTTGAAGCCTCTTTACAAAATACAGAGCAACTTCAAAAAATAGAAATTACAGCCTTTTCTGATATTTTACAAATTAATAAAGAGTCTAAAATTTTTAGACCAACCTTATTTGATTTTTTAGCAAACAACACTTTACAGTTTTATAAAACATCAGAAACGGCTATTACAAGTCCTGCTTACAAATTTATTGTTGATGATGCTGCTTTTTTGGGTGATGTAAAAACATTTTCTAATTTAAAAATAACATCAAAAGATAGTTTGTCTTTGCAATTGAACGCACTAAAAATATATCAAAAGCTAATTTCTTTTCATATTAAAAAAGACAATAAAAATGCGCTTGCAGAAATTGACATCCAAAGATTGAATTTCGTGAATCAACATGCAACTTTTAAGGATTCAGAAAATATTTTACTATCAACTTTAATTGCATCCAAAGAACAATTTAAAAACCATGAAGCAAGTGCTTTATACGCTTTTGAAATTGCAAATATTTATAGAAATAAAGCAAATTCCTCATCAGCAGAAAACACTAAAGATCGCTTTAAAAACAAAGAAGCAATTACTATTTGTGATGAAACAATCAAACAATTTCCTAAAAGTTTTGGGGCTGAAAAATGCCACCTTTTAAAAGCCCAAATTGAGCAAAAAGCACTTTCTATTATTGCCGAAGAATATATTCCTATACAACATACTTCAAGACTCTTAGTAACGTATAATAATGTTGAAAAATTGTTTTTTACAGCATATAAAATCAATCAAAATAAACTTGAATTTTTTCGTAAATTATACAAGTTAGAAGATAAAAAAACATTTATTAGTAAGCAAGAAAAAGTTGCAAATTGGCAACATCAGCTTAGAAATGAACAGGATTATTTACAACATACAACAGAAGTACTTGTTCCAAAATTTGAAAACGGAATGTATTTAATTCTTGCATCAGAAAGTGAGGATTTACAAGAAAATTTCATTTATGGAACAACTCAAATTCAGGTTACAAATTTAACTTTAATTGAAAACAATTTTGACGAACATTACACGTATCAAATTGTGGATAGAAAAACAGGAAAACCTATTAAAAAGGCAGAGATACGTTTAAAAAACACGAGTAATAATGAGGATTATTTTATCAATAAAAAATTAACAACAGACAATAACGGATTCGCTTCTTTTAATGGTAAAAATCAATATAGCAATGTTGATATTAATGTAAAAACTAAAAATGATTTTGCTTATTTTGGATCTCATTATTTTTATAAAAATGATCGAAACACCTACAAAGACAACAATAAAGAAATCACAATAAAGCCTTTTATTTTTACAGATAGAAGTATTTATAGACCGGGGCAAACTGTTTATTTTAAGGCAATTGTAATTAAAAAACAAGGTGATAAATCAGCAGTTTTTACAGACGAATTTGTAGCAGTAACATTATTTGATGTTAATAATCAAAAAATAGCATCGTTAGATTTAAAACTAAATGAATTTGGTTCTGTTGCTGGCAAATTTACTGTTCCGAATAATGGTTTAACTGGCGAGTTTTCTATTGAAGTTGATGAAAGTGTTGAACATGATAGCAAATTTTATGACCATGCAAATTTTGATTTTGATTACGATAATGAAATACACTTTTCTGTAGAAGGATACAAAAGACCCAAATTTAAAACCGAGTTTAAACCCGTTACTGAAAGTTTTAAAATCAATGATTCTATTACTATAAATGGTTTTGCAAAAGCGTTTTCTGGCGCAAATATTACAGATGCAAAAGTGGTTTACAGGGTTCATAGAAAAGTGCAATATCCAAGTTGGTATTATTGGTACAGACCAAATCCTGCTTCAAATTCTCAAGAAATCACAAATGGTGAAAGCATTACAGATGCATCTGGTAATTTTTCAATACCATTTAAAGCAATTCCTGATGAAAGCGTTTCTAAAGAAAGTTTACCCATTTTTAATTATGAAATTACTGCGTATGTCACCGACATAAATGGAGAGACAAGAAGCGCTACTAGCATTGTTAAAGTTGGATATCACAGTTTACTTGCTTCTATTTCTTTGGATGAAAAAATTGATAAAAACACCAATGATAACAGTATTAAAATTGATACTAAAAATTTAAATGATGAGTTTGTTTCCGCAAAAGGAACTGTAAAAGTTTACAAATTAAAAGCACCAAAAAAAGCGTTAAGAAAAAGACCTTGGCCTGCGCCTGATTATCAAGATATTTCTGAAAATGACTTTAGAAAACTCTTCCCAAATGACCCGTATTCTGATGATGAAAGTGATGAAAAGAATTGGAAAAAAGGAGAAATCGTTTTTAACGAAAACTTTGATACTTCAACATCCAAAGAAATCATTTTAAAAAATATTGATACTTGGGTTTCTGGAAAATATATTGTTGTTGTAGAAAGTAAAGACAAATTTAATCAAGAAGTAAAAGACGAAAAGAGAATAACAATTTTCTCATCCAAAGAAAAAGAAGTTGCTGATAATTCTTTGTTTGACATTAATACCAATAAATCTTTTTATTCAATTGGTGATGCTGTTGAAGTCCAAATTAGCTCAGCTTCAAAAGATATGACAGTTGTTCTGCAAATTGAAAAGGATCATAAAATTATAGAAACCTGTTTGGTGAAGTTAAACAACAATTCAAAAACAATTAAAATCCCTGTAAAAAAAGGAGATCTTGGCGGTTTTGCCATTAAATATCACTTTGTGAATTATAATTATTTTGAAAGCGGAAACATATTAATTAATGTTCCCAAAAAACAAGAAAGTATAGAAATTAGCACGAATATTTTTAGGGATAAATTACAACCTGGAGCAAATGAAACTTGGGGTTTTACCATTAAAAACGATGAAAATGATGCAGTTGCAGCAGAAGTTTTAGCTTCTATGTATGACGCTTCTTTGGATGAATTTAAGTCTCATGATTGGAAATTTAATCCAATAGAGCAAAAACAAAATTATTATTCTTACAGCATTAGTACTGCAAATAAAAGCTTTAACAATGCGTATTTCAATATCAAGAATATACAAAGAAATTATAACGGATTTCCTTCAATTGGCAACGATTCTTATAACTGGTTTGGTTTTAGTTTAAGCAATAATAACTGGATAAATCAGCAATATTTAAGAACTACTAAAAGAAAAATAGATAGTTCTAGAACTGATTTTGACGGAACAATTACTGGTTTTATAGCTGATGAAAATGGAGAACCTTTGCATGGAGTTAACGTTCAAATTAAAGGAACAACTTTTGGATCACAAACAGATTTTGACGGTAACTATTCCATTAAAATTAAAACTGGTGATGTTTTAATCATTAGTTATTTAGGGTTTATAACACAAGAAATTTCTGTAAGTAAACAAACAAACTTAGATTTCAAATTAGAAGCTGATGAAAGTAATTTAGATGAAGTTGTTGTAGTGGGTTATGGGACTCAAAAAAAAGAATCTATAACTGGAGCTGTAAATATGTTAAGTGGAAAAGCTGCTGGACTTATGATGGATAATGGAAGTGCTGGGTCTTCAAAAAATATCACAATTAGAGGTGCTTCTTCTCTTAATGGTGAAAATAAGCCGCTATATATTGTTGACGGAAAAATACTTACTCCCGATGAAGTTCAAAATTTAAATCCTCAAAATATTGCAGAAATGCAAGTTTTAAAAGATGCTGCTGCCACAGTTCTCTATGGTGCAAAAGCTGTAAACGGCGTTATCATTATCACTACAAAAGCTGGCTTGGCAAAATTAGATAAGGAATTATCAAAAGTACAAACTCGTAAAAACTTTAAAGAAACTGCTTTCTTTTTTCCGCAGTTAAAAACGGATGAAAACGGAAAAGTAAGTTTTAATTTTACAATGCCAGAAGCATTAACAAGATGGAAATTGCAATTATTAGCACATTCTAAAGATTTAAAATCAGCAAGCAAAACCTTGCAAACGGTTACACAAAAAGAATTAATGGTAGTGCCAAATGCGCCTCGTTTTTTACGTGAAAAAGATACAATTACATTAAGTGCAAAAATTACCAACTTAACAAACAATAAATTAAGTGGTGTGGCAAAATTGATTTTAACGGATGCAATTACAGGTAAGGAAATAGATTCCCTATTACAAAATACAAATACCACCAAAAATTTTACAGTTGACAAAGATGGCAATACAAGCGTTTCTTGGAGTTTATCAATCCCCGAAACCGTGCAAGCCGTTCAATATAAAATTGTAGCAAAAGCAGGCGATTTTTCTGATGGAGAACAAAACGCGTTGCCTGTTTTATCAAATAGAATATTAGTTACCGAAACACTTTCTATGTGGGTTCGAGGTAATGAAACTAAAACTTTTACCCTAGATAAACTAAAGAATACTTCGACTGCGCTCAGTACAGGCTCTACTTCATCAACTTTAAAAAACCACAAATTAACCTTAGAAATGACCTCGAATCCTGTTTGGTACGCCATTCAGTCTTTGCCTTATTTAATGGAATATCCGTATGAATGTGCAGAACAAACCTTCTCTCGATTTTATGCAAATACCTTGGCAAGTTTTGTGGCAAATTCAAATCCGAAGATTCAGGAAGTGTTTAATTCTTGGGGGTCATCAGATGCATTGTTATCTAATTTAGAGAAAAATGAAGAGTTAAAATCTTTGATCATTCAAGAAACTCCTTGGTTAAGAGATGCGCAATCAGAAACTGAGCAAAAGAAAAGAATTGGGTTGTTGTTCGATTTAACAAAGATGAAAAACGAACAAGAAAAAGCAATCAATAAATTGCAAGATATTCAGATGAATTCTGGTGGATTTCCTTGGTTTAAAGGCAGTAGATATGAAAGTATTTATATTACACAACATATTGCCACTGGTTTTGGACATTTACAAAAATTAGGTGTTTCTGATTTTAGTACATCCACCAAAGATATGCTTGAAAAAACAGTTCTATTTTTAGACAAAGAATTGTTAGATCGGTATACAAAATTACTAGAAAGAGCATCAGAAATTAAAGCGGAATCGAAAACGAAAAAAGAAGGAGAGAAAAAATATACCGAGTTTTTAGAAAGAAATAACTTGAATTATTTTACCATTCAGTTTTTATATATGCGTAGTTTTTACAGTACTATTTCTTTGGATGAAAAAACAAAAACTGCTATTGATTATTATCAAAATCAAACTGCAAAATATTGGAATGACTATAATTTATATGCAAAAGGTCAAATTGCATTGTCTCTTTTTAGAAATGATAAAAAAGCAGTTGCAAATAAAATTTTAAAATCATTAAAAGAAAATTCTATTACTTCTGATGAATTAGGAATGTATTGGAAAACAAACACTGCTGGTTATTACTATTATCAAGCGCCAATTGAAACGCAAGCTTTACTAATTGAGACTTTTTCTGAAATTGAAAATGACACAGAAACCATCGATAATCTAAAAATCTGGTTGCTAAAAAACAAGCAAACAAACAGATGGAAAACCACAAAAGCAACCACAGAAGCCGTGTATGCTTTATTATTAAATGGAAGCGATTGGATTAGAGACAGCACTGAGCAAAGTAGAAGTGTAACAGAGATGGTTGATATTAAAGTGGGCGATTTAGAAATAAATCCGTCAGAAATGCCAGCTATAAAAGTGGAAGCTGGAACGGGATATTTTAAAACTTCTTGGAATACCGATGATATTAAATCAGAAATGGCCGAAGTTACCATCAACAAAAAAGGAAACGGAATTGCTTGGGGTGGTTTGTATTGGCAATATTTTGAAGATTTAGATAAAATTACATCCGCAGATACTCCTTTAAAAATCAATAAAAAACTATTTTTAAAAGTAAATGGCGATACAGGTAAAGAATTGAGAGAAATAAACGAAAACTCATCCTTAAAAGTTGGTGATTTAATTACGGTACGTATAGAATTACGTTCAGATAGAGCTATGGAATTTATTCATATGAAAGATATGAGAGCTTCTGGCGTTGAGCCAATTAATGTACTGTCTCAATATAAATGGCAAGACAATTTAGGCTATTATGAAAGTACAAAAGATGCCGCAACTAATTTCTTTTTTGATAGAATACCAAAAGGCGTTTATGTTTTTGAATATGATGTTCGTGTAAATAATGCTGGTAATTTTAGCAACGGAATTACAACTATACAAAGTATGTATGCACCAGAATTTAGTAGTCATTCTAAAGGTTTAAGAATTAATGTTGAGAATTAAATTCCTTTTGAAGCAAAATATTTAGGAATTGAGTTCATTTAAAGAGAATATTAAATCTAAATTTGCGCGATAAATAATTTAAAAAATGAAATCACAATTATGAAAAAAATAATTTTAACATTGGCGTTTATAATAGCTGTATTTTCAGTTAATGCACAAGATATTTCTGAAAATGCTATTGGTTTAAGAATTGGTGGTGGAAATGGAGCTGGAGGAGAGATTTCTTATCAGAAAGCTTTAGGAAACAATAACAGACTAGAAGTAGATTTAGGTTTAGGAAACGACTTTAGCGATTTTAAAGCAACAGGTTTGTACCAATGGGTTTGGGATTTAGAAGAACGTTTTAATTGGTATGCAGGTTTTGGAGCTGGTTTAGTTTCAGATGTAGATTTAGCAATTTTTGCTGCTGGAGTTATTGGTATTGAATATAATTTTAGTGCACCAATACTTTTATCACTAGATTATAGGCCAGAAATAGTTATTGGAGGTGGTTCAAATAATATAAACTCTAATTTTGGTTTAGGTGTTAGATACCAATTTTAAGGTAAATACTCTTCAAAATATAACTGCCTCTAAATTAAATTTAGAGGCAGTTATATTTCAGAATTAGCTTTTAGGCGGATATTTTTCTAAAATCTTAGTAATTACTTTTTGAAAATGAGCTTCTTTTTCTTCTGGAGTTCTTTTTTCTTTAATTTTAGAATTTAAAATTCCCTCCCAGATAACTTGATTTGTTTTAGAATTCACAAACTCAATAACAAATTCTTCATTTAGCTTTTTACCTCCAATTGGGATGCCGCCAGAAAGACCAAAACCACCATTTCCTAAACCTATTCCTATTGAATTCCTATTTCTGCTTTCTGATATTTTAGAAGTAATATTGATAAAAAAATCAGGATTATCTAAATCTGCAAATCCGTTTTGTTCCATTTCTAAATTAAGAGCAGAAATTACTCTTTTAATATCCAATTCATTTAAACCTTTGCCAACATCTTCATAGTAACCGTAAGTTTTAAAATCAGAAAAATTAATAGCGTTATCGAAATCTGTCATCACTTTGGCCGATGAGCAGCTCATCAATAAGATGAAAAAAAGATATTTTAAATTCTTCATTATTTACTATTTTTCCTTTTTATCAAGAACAACTCTTGTAGGTGTATCTTTACCGTTAATAATGCTTTCTGTGCCTTTTGCGACTGCCTGAATTGTTTGTGTAATTACAGTCATATTTAGAGTTTTAGCTTCATCAGAAGCTTTATGATAATCTTTATCAACGTCTATAGGTGTTGTAGAAAAGGTATGCGAAGGAACGCCCAAACGCGCTAAAGATGCATTGTCTGATCTAAAAAATAAATTAAAATTTGTATACGGATCCGGAAATAATTGATATCCTGTTCCTACTAAATTCTTCTGAATTATTTTTCCAAAATCTGATCTTTCAAAGCCTGTTAACCATGCTGTATTTGGTCCAAAACTTGGTACTTTTCCTATCATTTCTAAATTGATTCCTGCAACAAATTTACTGGCATCAATTCCTTTTCCAAAATGAGTAGAACCAATTAAACCCATTTCTTCAGCAGTAAAAGCAACAAAAACAATCGTTCTTTCATTTCCTACTTTTTTAAAATATTCTGCCAAAGCTAAAACGCCCGTTACTCCAGATGCATCATCGTTTGCGCCATTATAAATTTTATCTTCACCTTTACCTTCATTTCCTAAATGATCGTAATGTGCAGAAATAATAACATATTCGCCTTTTTTACTTTTGCCTTCTAAAACACCTATAATATTTGCGCTCGTAATTTCTTTTTCTCCTTTTATTGGTGTAAAATTAAAGGTTTGTCTGTACGATTCTAGATTTTCAAAAGTTGATAAACCAATTCTTTTAAATTCATTTTCTATATATGTTGCAGCTTTTTCAATTCCAGGAGTTCCAGATTTTCTTCCCTCCATTTCATCAGAAGCCAATGTATATAAGTGCTTTTTAACAATCATAGAATCAATAAAAAAGGCGTTTTTTACAACTTCTGTTTTGGTTGATTTTACGGCTGTTTTGGTAACTTTCTTTGCACTATTGCAAGAAATTATAAATACTGATGCGACTAAAGTGATAAATATTCTCTTCATTTTTTTG
Organism: Polaribacter glomeratus; assembly: GCF_002954665.1. Classification (GTDB taxonomy): domain Bacteria; phylum Bacteroidota; class Bacteroidia; order Flavobacteriales; family Flavobacteriaceae; genus Polaribacter; species Polaribacter glomeratus. The sequence continues at coordinate 1,975,777 of NZ_MSCM01000001.1, forward strand.
ATTTTTAAAAGCCTAAATATAAGACTAATTTTTTATGTATTTTTGCCTAAAAAGTATACAAATGATTTTATCTGAAATTCCGAATATAAAACACACAAACGAAAATAACTTTTTTCTTTTAGCTGGGCCTTGCGCTATTGAAGGCGAAGAAATGGCATTAAGAATTGCTGAAAAAATAGTTTCAATTACTGATAAATTAAAAATTCCTTTTATATTTAAAGGAAGCTTTAAAAAAGCAAACAGAAGTAGAATTGATAGTTTTACAGGAATTGGAGATGAAAAAGCATTAAAGATTTTACGCAAAGTTTCCGAAACTTTCGGCGTGCCAACGGTTACAGATATTCACGAAATTTCGGATGCACAAAAAGCAGCCGAATATGTAGATGTTTTGCAAATTCCTGCGTTTTTAGTAAGACAAACAGATTTAGTTGTTGCTGCCGCAGAAACAGGAAAAGTAGTCAATTTAAAAAAAGGACAATTTATGAGTCCGGCTTCCATGAAACACGCAGTCCAAAAAGTACTAGATGCAGGTTCTAATAAAGCTTGGATTACAGATCGCGGAACCATGTTTGGCTACCAGGATATGATTGTCGATTTTAGGGGAATTCCTGAAATGCGTAAATTTGCCCCAACAATTTTGGATGTAACACATTCTTTACAACAGCCAAATCAAACTGCAGGAATTACTGGCGGAAGACCAGGTATGATTGAAACAATTGCTAGAGCAGGAATTGTAAATAATGTGGATGGTTTATTTATTGAAACTCATTTTGATCCTGCAAATGCAAAAAGCGACGGAGCAAACATGTTGCATTTAGACAATTTAGAAAGTTTATTGAGCAATTTAGTTGCAATAAGAAAAACAATAAATAATTTATAAAATATAGTAATTTATGCTATTAAAATCCTTCAAGTTTTAAAACCTGAAGGATTTTTTTGCTTAAATATCTTAAAGGCACAATTTTTGGTTCTTATTCTTGTTTAACTTTTAGATGATGAAAAAACTTGTATTTCTATTTTTATACATAAACATGTCTACTTTTTCACAAAGTTTCGAAAAAGTTGACGCTCTTGTTATAAACTACCCACGATTTTCTAAAGTTGAAGATTTGGCCAATCAAATTGAAAAAGATTTTTATTCTGATGCGGATAAATCTAGAGCAGCATTTTTTTGGTTGACAGAAAATATTCGTTATAATTTAAGCGAATTTTACAATCCAAGAAAAAGAAAATATAATTTTCAATATACATCCGAAGAAGAAAAAATAGAAAAATTACAAGCTCTTAAAGACAATTTAGTGGCTGAAACTTTTAGAAATAAAACAGGAGTTTGCGAAGAATATGCACAGTCTTTTAAAAAAATATGTGATTTATTAAAAATTGAAGCCGAAGTAATTAAAGGAAATGTAAGAAATACAGCTGCTGAAATTGGTAAAATTGCAACCTCTACAAACCATGCTTGGAATGCAGTTAAAATTGATGGAAATTGGTTAGTTTTGGATGCAACTTGGGCTGCTGGATCTGTAAAAAATGACAAATGGAATCGAAATTTTAATGCCTATTTTTATGATATTCCTAAAAGTAAAATTTTTAAAACTCATTATCCAGATGATAAAATCTGGAAAATCCGTTTTGGAAGGATGGATGAAAAAGAATTTTACAATCAGCCAATTTATTCTAATCCATTTTTACAGCTAAATGCTGATTTAACTTCTCCACTAACAGGAATCATTAAACTTAAATCATCCGAAGACATTATACTTAGGTTCAATAACTTAGACAGTAACCTCTTACTTTTCTACACTTTAAAAGGGATGAAAATTGGACAAAAACCTGTTATTACATCCATAAAAACTACAACAACTTTAACAATTAAAAATCCAAAAACAAATACCAGTTTGGTTTTGTATATCAATAATGAAGATGCTTTGCACTTTAAAGTAGAAATTGATTAAAACTTCTTTTATAAAAAATCGCTACTTTTTTCTTGAATTCGTCGGCTAAAACCACACTTAAAATTTCTTAATTAATATCTTGTCTATTTAACTGTTTTAAAATTTAAATTATTTTTTTATCATCAGTCATTAAAACTATATAAACGCTGTTAAATAACATGAAAATATATAGAATAATTTCCTTTAAAATGCATCTAAAAAACAAAAAGGTTTGTGATACAAATAAAAAAAATGTACTTTACACCTCTGTTTTAAATCAAATTATATTGAAGCACTTTCTATTGAAACGTGCAAATACATTAAAACCATACAAATGGTTCTGTCTGATTTAAAAGGTATGCTTTTACAAGTTTCATTTTTTTGTATATTAGCAAGATTTTTAAAATTTATGGATAAACAAGATAATTTTCAATTAAATTTTTCTTTAAAAGGATATTCTAGTATTCAAATTGGATTGTACTTTTTATTAGCGGCTTTTTCTATTAAAAAAATACTTGAAGGTTTTTTAATCGATGACAACCCAATGGGCATGTTATCTGCTGAAATAATTGAAATTTTAGTTTTAGGTATTATTTTTTTAACGATTGTACTTTCTGCCTTAGCCTTGTTTTTTAAAGGTCGAAGAAAAGCCAGAAGACAAGAATATAAACTTTGGAACGCTAAGACAAAAAATAATTTTCGGGCTTTTACAACTAGTTTTATACTAATTTTTTCAATTCTTATTATCTTAACTACTCAAGATTTTGCAGATTATATGGCGCCTACTTTTTTATTTTTGTATGGCATTTCATTACTATTTTTAAAAATTAAAAAGAGTAAGAACCTTTTTGTGCTATCTGGTGTTAGTTTACTGCTTACAATGATTTGTATATTAATTCCCAATTACTGGTATTCATCAATTTACATTTTAGGAGTTGCACATATTACGTATGGCTTGGTTGTTAAAAATTAAAATTTTCTTCTAATTTCTCTAATCATATCCTCTAAACCATTTAATTGCAGTTCATAAACCAACTCCATTTGCTTTCCTAGCTTTCCGTTTGGAAATCCTTTAGTTTTGTACCAAACTATATAATGTTCTGGCAAATCAATTAAAAAAGTGCCTTTATATTTACCAAAGGGCATTTTCATTTTAGCTAAATCAATAAGAAATTGTTTGTCTTCTATCATTTATTCTTTACCATCTAAATAATCTTGTAAATAAGAAAAACGTGCTGTTAACTTACCTTTTTCAGTCATTTTTGCACGCTCTAAAACGCCGTCTTTATCATTATTAAAAAATGCAGGAATTACATTTTCTAAAAACATTTCTCCAAAACCTTCGCTTGCGTCTTGGGGTAATTCGCAGGGTAAATTATCAACAGCCATTACAACAATAGCATCTTTATCTTTAAAATCTACCTCAGATTCCGTTTTAGGATTGTAACCGTAAAAAGGGTCTGCAATTGTAGATGCTCTTAAAGTTGATGCTACAGGACCATCTACGTCACAAGAAATATCAGCCACATATTTAATTTTAAAATCTATTAATTTAGCATCTTCTCTTGTAAATAAATAAGGCGCTCCGTTTCCATAAAAATGACCCGCAATAAAGAAATCTGTTACGCTAGCAAAACGCATAAAATCAGATTCATATTCTTCTGGATTATTATAAAAATCGGAATTATCAATTACGTTTCCGTCTTTACGTTTGTTATAATCTAAAACATCTAAAAAACAATAAATGGGTTCACTAAAAGTTTTGGTTATATAATCGTTTACAGAAACCATTTTAATATTCATTGCGTCCAGCATTTCTTTTGCCCCGTAAGCAACTTTACCACTTCCTGTTAATAAAATTTTAATGTTTGACACATTAATTTTCTTTAATTCAGTAATTAATTCTTGCTGATTCTCTAGTGTTTCTGCCTTTGGTAAATTAAAAGTTCCGTTTGTGATACCAATTGCTCTAAAACCATTATATGCACCAACAATGCCTGCGTAACGGCCAAAACCAATTAAACGTGCTCCATTTTCTCTGATAATAGTTTCGTGATCGAATAACTGAATATTTTTTTCTAAAACTGCTTTTAGCAATTCTCTATTGTAAGGTTGTTTTTTGATAGTATGACTAAAGAAAAAATATTTTTTATTAGCAATTAAAGCACTTATTGGCACTTCTTTTACTCCAAATAACACCTCACAATCGCTTATATCTTCTGTAACTTTAAAACCTGCTTCTTTATATTGTTCATCCGTAAAAATTCTAATAGAAGAACTTTCTACTTTTATTTCTGATGATGGAAATTGATCTTGAAATTCTTTTAATTTTCCTGGTGAAAAAACAACTCTTCTATCTGGTGGGTTTTTACGCTCTTTGATAATTGCAAACTTCATTTTTATATGTTTTAGGAGCTACTGAAATGCTGAAATAAAATCAACCTAAACAGGCTAAATAGTATTAGTGTAATATTTGTTCGAAGATATTAGATTTTATAATGATAAACAACTGTATTTTTTTATACTTTTGCAAACTGTATTTCTAATTAGAAATATTTCATTGACATTTTTGGGGACGACTGGTTTTGACAGCAAGATCAGTAGATTTGTAAGCATACCAAGGAATGAAATTATTCTTGTAAAACTTATTTCACCTTTTTAAACGGCGAAGATAACTACGCTTTAGCTGCTTAATCCGAAATATAGTAGGATTGGCCTAGGCACACAAGGTGTGCAAGCTTTATGTCCACGAAAAGCCTTGGTTTATGGCGTTTCATATTAGGGCATCGTAAATATAAACATAGAAAACCTGAAACTTCGGCGGGTTTTTGAAACTAAAGAAGTTAAGTTAAAAGTAGGTTGTTTTTGATCATCTTTTAAACGAAAACCAATCAAAAACTAAGTATGTAGAAAGCTTTTTGACTGCTTGTTTGGACCCGAGTTCGATTCTCGGCGTCTCCACTTTCAACCCTGTAAATAACTAATTTACAGGGTTTTATTTTTTAAGGTGCTGTTTTGGGTGCTGTTTTTTATTTATTGAAAGCCTCTCTACTAAAGTCTTTTACTTAAAATATAGATTTTAAACTATATATATTTAGAAGATCAGGATTGGAAAAGTGACTCGGCAGATTCCTTTTCCTTAGAACGTTCCGAATACGCAAAGATTTATGATGATTTTATTATTAAGTTAAAAGAAAAGTATCCTGATGAAGAGGAAACGATTATTAAAAAACATATTAAACGTATTACTCCAGCTGAATTTGCTTCATCGAGTTTCTATACTGAGCTACCTATAAGAAAAAGTAATGTTGATAAAATAATTAATGACGTTATTAAACATTTTTTTTTGCAAAAGGCCTCATAAGTCACCCATCCAAACCATTAATAAAAGTCTCCACAAAGTTTACTACTTTATTTAAAATTCTATCTCCTATTGATTTACGTTTTAAAACATTTGGTTTAGTTCCTTCTATTAAATCTAATAACTCATCACGTAATGGTTCTCTTTCTGCGTAAAGATAATCCTCTATGAGTTTTTGTGTTTTATCTGATGATAGATTTTCTTCTTTTACAAATACTTCAAATGCTTTTTGTTGTTCTTCTGACCAGAATTTTTCAAACTCTTGCGGTATTGTTTCTGAGTCTTCTATTTCAGGAAGGTTGTCTTCTATAAACTTTTCTATTAACACTCGCTTACTTCTTAAATTAGCTTCTCCTGTTAATAAATCTACTACTTCTTTTTTCTTAGCTTCTTGTTCTTCTTTCTTAACATCTTTTAAAGATGCTAATAGTTTTAGAATATAAGTTACATTAATTTCATCTCTATGAATTAATTCTAATTCAAAATCTACATCGTCTAATATTGATACTTTTTCTTTAGCAGTATCGTCTTTTGTTTTTTGCCATAAGTCCAAATATTTACTTCTGAAATCATTAAACAATTGTTCTTGCATTGCTAAATCTTCCCAATCGAAATTAGCAAAGGTTGTCATTGTATTTTTTAAACGCATTAACTCTCTAAATGCCTTAATAAAGGCTAATTCATCTTCTTCGCTTACTAAATCATTAACGCTATTTACAGTTGGTGTAACTTTAAGTAATTCTATATACCCTTCATTGAATTTTTGAGTATAATCTTCGTAAGGTTTCATTATAATAACATCTATAGCATCTTTGTTACTAAAGAGTGTTATTGCTTGATCTGTTACTTTTTTAAGATTACGAAACACCACAATATTACCTTGTGATTTCTGCTCGTTTATAATTCTATTTGTACGTGAATACGCTTGTATTAATCCGTGATATTTTAAATTCTTATCTACATATAAAGTGTTTAATGATGGACTATCAAAACCTGTTAAGAACATATTAACAACCAACAAAACATCTATCTTCCGTTCTTTTACTTTCTTTGAAATATCATTATAATAATTATAAAATGATTGACTATCTTTTGTTGTAAAATTAGAACCAAACATTTCATTATAATGCCCTATATAACTTTCTAATTTATCTCTTTTGTGTAAATGCATTCCATATAAAGCAGGTGTATCTTCTACTACCGAAACTTCTTCTGGAATATATCCGTTTGCATCTGCATCTTCTTCGTTAGCTACATAACTAAATATGGTTGCTATTTTTAGATTGTGTTTGCCCTCTAATTTTTTACGGTATAGTATATCATAATAATTGACCAACATATCTGTACTACCAACACAAAACATTCCTGTAAATTCTTTGTTGTGTGTTTTACGATTATGATTTGCTATAATATAATCTGCTATTTTCTCTAAACGCTTTGGTGATTCCATTAACTCTTTACGGTCAATGTCTTCTACTTCAATATCTATTTCTGTTGCAGATTCTTTTTGTTTGTATTTACCAACATATTCTACTGCAAATTTTAATACATTTTCATCTTTAATAGCATCTGTAATCACGTATTTATGCAAGCACTCACCAAATAATTCTTTAGTAGTACGTTTACCTAATTCGTTTTTAACTGCATTGTCCGCAAATATTGGTGTTCCTGTAAAACCAAACATTTGAAAGTTATTGAAGAACGCTTTTATACGATTGTGTGTATCACCAAATTGACTTCTATGACATTCATCGAAAATAAAGACGATACGCTCCTCTTTCATTTTTTCCATTTTCGCTAAGTAGTTCTTTTTACTAATTGCTGTATTTAGCTTCTGAATGGTAGTTACAATAATTTTAGTATCATCACTAAACTGTTTTACTAATGCTTTAGTATTATCTGTACCATCTATACTGCCTTTAGAGAAGCTATTAAATTCTTTAGTAGTTTGATAATCTAAATCTTTTCTATCTACTACAAACACCACCTTTTTAACTTGTGGCATTTTCATAATAATTTGACTTGCTTTAAAAGATGTAAGCGTTTTACCTGAACCTGTAGTATGCCAGATATAACCGTTATGTGTACTATTTTTGACTTTATCTATTATGTTTTCTACTGCATAGTATTGATATGGTCTCAACACCATTAATATTTTATGCGTTTCGTTTAAAACAATGTATTTACATATCATTTTAGAGATATGACAAGGCTCTAAAAACTCACTTGTAAAACCATTTAAAATATTGGTTAATCGCTTGTTTTCGTTATCTGTCCAATAGAATGTTTGTTTAAAAGATTGATGCCTGTTGTTTGCATAGTATTTGGTATTTACACCGTTACTGATAACAAAGATTTGAACGTATTGAAATAAGGCAGATTTAGCACCAAATGAATGTCTTTGATAACGGTTTATTTGATTAAAGGCTTCTTTCATTTCTAAGCCTCTACGCTTTAATTCTATTTGTACTAATGGTAAGCCATTTACTAATAGCGTAACATCGTAACGATTTTTATAACTACCCTCAATAGTAACTTGATTGGTAACTTGATATTGATTTTGACACCAATGCTCGGTATTTAAAAACTCGAAATATAAATTATCTCCGTTATCTCTAACAATATGCTGTTTTTCTCTTAGTGTTTTAGCTTTCTCGAATACAGAACCTTTGCTTAATATGTTTAATACACGCTCAAACTCTTTAGCAGTAAACGTAATATTGTTATGCTTTTCTAATTGTGCTTTTAAATTAGTTAATAATGATGCTTCATCTGGAATACTAACTTTTGAGTAGCCTTGATTTGATAATTGCTCTATTAACTGATTTTCTAATACTTGTTCTGGTTGTGTACTCATTTGTTTTTGTTAATTTGGCATCAATTTTGTATTAAGCAATGTGCATAAGTGCAACTATATTGTTGAAAAGTATTCATATTTGAAAACATTTTGTATATTTGCACTGTTCTTTACCTTAGGTAGGGAATTTACAAAGGTCTTAAACGTTGAACCCGAATCAACGTTTTTTTTGTGCCTAATTTTTTCCGAAAAACTCTTCTGTCCTTTCAAAATCAGGACTTTCTAATATATTTTCTATGTCATTTTTTTCATAAGCAGTTATCAATTTAGCTTTTAAAACTCCTGTGAATCGTATGATAACAACATAATTTCCTTTTACAACCGCAACCCTTCTGTTTGTATAATGGGTTTTTTTATAATTGTCCCACCCTTTTTTTAATATTGCTTCACCATCCAATAATGTTTCTTTTATCCAAAGCATCTTTTCAAGTCTATTTAGTGACAAAATAGATTTATCCTTTTCTACTCTATTTGCACTTTCATAAAAGCAATGGTCAAACATATCATCATAAAACTTAACTTTAACGCTATCAAAAGTTTCAATTTCTGTTACACAATACTCATCGTGCCATAGCTTTCGCATTTCTGCTTCTCTTACTGCTTCATCAATTAAATGTGGTTTTAATTTTTTATATGCCATTACCAACCACCTTGAAGATTAATCTTAAATACGTTAAATTTTTCTTCCCATTTAGGTGTAGGTGCAATTGTATTACCTAAGTACGTGTTTTCTATATGAGCAATTAAACCCAATTTAGCAGTACTTGTAATCTCTTTATTAAACTTAGCATTTGTTAAGCCTGTTAGAATATCTGCTAATTGTATACCTAAAGATTCATCCGATGGAAGTCCCTGAACTTGTTTTATACCAGATGTAAGATTGGAATTGTCTAATGAATTTCTGAGTGCCTTTAAACGTGTTTTATCTCTATTTACTTTTAAATCTAAAAAGATGTTGTAATTATTAAAATCAAAAATCCAATGGTGTAGTAATTGATAATAAAATTTATAAAAACCAAGTTCTATGTCTTTATTATTAAAAACATAATTATCTACTTTGTCGGCTTCTATTAATATGGTTCTAAAACGAACTTGTTCTGTTTGAAAAAAATAATCTATAATATCCTTATATAAAGCATAAAACTTAGGCGATACTTTATTCCACTTTAGCTCACCATATACATTGTGTTTTACTTTAATAGCATTTATATGCTCTTTAAAAATATCTCTATAATCGGCAGGCATCCAAATACCACCAATAGCAGTATATAAGTGTGCTTCTTTATGACTTAAAGCTTCTAAACCACTTTCATCACAGTATATTTCAAAATTCATTACTTTATATTTTTAAGAGTACGCAATATTTGACAACTGCTCTACTAACTGATTTTCTAATACTTGTTCTGATTGTGTACACATAATATATTAATTGCAGAACATTTGTTGTAATAAACCATTTTTATATTTTTTAGCCTTATCGATTTGCTTTTTTAAACTTTTAATATTCAAATCCAATTCAATAATAAAATCAGCTATTTTATTTTGTTCTTTGATGTCAGGAATAAGAATTTTAAGGTTATCAAAATCTGCTTTCCCCAATGTTTTATTTCTACCTGCACCTCCTGGTGATGCTAATTGAAGTAGGTGTAAACCCTTTCTTGTTTTAAAGAATGCTAAAATAAAATCAAGATTAAGAATAGAATCTTTTGCTTTAAATGTTGGAAATCTATGTGATGCTATCATACCAACTTCATTTTTTGAAGTCTTAGCTACTGCACCTTCCCAAGCAAAAACAATGTTTAAAATAAATAATTCTTCTTTTAACCAAAAGACTCTCTTATTACCTATTTCATCACCTGTTTTACTTTCTTTGTGAAAAATACCTTTACCGTGTGAACGAATCCCTATTTCCTTATATTTTTCATTTAAAACAACATTTACAGGATTTGAATATTTTTCAAATATTTCAGAAACCTTCATTTCTCTCCATACAGGAAAACTACTTCCACTATCTGCTTTAAATCTTATTTCTTGTGAAAATATTTTTTCAACTACAGCATTTCTATACTTAATGAGAAGTGCAAGCTTATTATTTAATAGTTTAATATAATTTTCATAGTCATAAAAAAATATAGATACTTTCTTCTGCTCTAACTCATTAGTAGGCAAACTCAATTTGAAACCGTTTAAAAAATCAGAATTACCAACGTTCATTGTGTTTTTAGCACCAATATTAACTACAGGTACTAAATAATTATATATGTTAATTGAGGATGAAAAATAATAGTGTAATAAAGAGCCAATGTATCTATTTTTAGGCTTAAACACGCCATATAAAACAGATACAACTCCAGTCCTATTTGTTCTATTCTGCTTTATGATACCAAACGGATAATTTGCAGTAGGGCTTTTAGTATAAACAACATCATAAGGATTGACCACTTTATAATTTGAAATATTATCAGATGCGTATGAACGCCCTAAATGCTCAATTTGATTAACAACTCCTTTGACTTTTGCTACTGAAAAAACTTCAACAACCTCGTTGTCTTTATTACGTATTTTATGCTCAACTAAAAGTTCGTATAACTTATATTCCTTCCAATTTTCTTTAAAATTTGGAAAACGCAACCTTGGCTCTGTGCCTTTAATTAATTCCATTAAAAAGGTGTTGGTATTTTTAGTTCTGAACAAAACTCTAATAAGCTATTTTGTGCTTTTGAAATTGATTTATTCATATCTTTTATTTCATCAGATAACTCTATGAGATTTACATCTTCAGCCTTTTTGAATGTATCTACATATCTTGCAATATTCAAATTATAATCATTTTCTGAAATCTCATTTAAAGAAGCCAAATAACTATATTTATCTTCAGTCAATCTCTGTCTATATATACTAATTATCTTATCAACATCAGTAGGTCTTAAAAAATTTTGAGTAGATTTTTCAAAATATTTACTTGAATCAATAAATAAAACATCTTCTGGGTTCTCTCTACATTTTTTGAAAATTAAAATACAAGTAGGTATTTCCGTTCCAAAAAATATTTTCTCTGGTAATCCTATTACTGCATCTAAATAGTTCTTTTCGTTAATTAAATATTTTCTTATTTTCTGCTCAGAACCTTTCCTAAACAATGCACCGTGAGGCAATACAATTGCCATTGTTCCATTTTCAGACAACTGATATATCATATGCTGAACAAAAGCAAAATCCGCATAACTTTTAGGTGCTAATTTACCATATTGACTATACCTATCATCACTCATAAAGAGTTGATTAGCACTCCAATTAGCAGAAAACGGTGGATTAGCTACTATAGCTTCAAAACGGTGTTCTAAATGTTGTGGGTGTTCTAAAGTATCTTCTTGTTTAATATCAAACTTACGATAATGCACACCGTGCAATATCATATTCATACGTGCTAAATTGTACGTAGTACGGTTTAATTCTTGTCCATAAAAGTTGTTTACTTCCTCTACTTCTTTAGCAACACGCAATAGTAAAGAACCACTACCACACGTTGGGTCATAGACCGATTTTAGTTTCTTTTTACCAGTAGTCACAAATTTAGCCAATACTGTACTTACTTCTTGTGGTGTATAAAACTCTCCCGCTTTTTTACCTGCTCCACTTGCAAATTTCCCTATTAGATATTCGTAAGCATCTCCCAATACATCTAACTCTGTATTTTCTAATTTAAAGTCAATTTTATCTAAGTGCGCGAGTACTTTGGCAATAATCTCGTTACGAGCTTCTGGACTTTTCCCTAATTTGGTAGAGTTTAAATCCATATCTTCAAAAAGGTCTTCAAAATCTTCTTCACTATCCGTTCCCATTGTACTGTTTTGGATATTGTTTAGAATCTTTTGTAAATCTTCTAATATGAAATTGTCTTTTGTATTGTAGGTTAATGAAGTATTTTCTGCTACAGCATCACTTTCTTTTTCATCTTCATTGTGATTACCACGTTTTGAAACAGCAGAAAATAACTCTGATGGTTTTAAGAAGTAACCTAATTTCTCTAAAGATTCTTCTTTTATAGCCTCTATGTATTCTTTTCCTGTTGCTGTGTTTTCATCTATTTCAGAAAATAGAAATGTATCGCCACCTTCTTTCAAGATTTTGTTGGCATATATCTCCATTTTTTCGGATAAATATTTATAGAAAATAAAGCCTAATATATAATCACGAAACTCATCTGCATTCATTTTACCTCTAAGGGTGTTCGCAATATTCCAGAGTTGTTGTTCTAATTGTTTTTTATGGTCTTCTGACATTTTGTTATATCTTGTTTATCAATTCGCTTTTAAGCCAGTTAAAAGCTTCCTCTTGATTATATTTTACACCTGTTCTTAATAGAGCTTCCATATCTCCTGTAAAATTTGGGTCTTGTTCTTTTTCTTCAATATTTAATAAAAACTCTTTTTTACTAGGCGGTCTGTTTCCTGTAGAAAATGTTGTGTATTCTTTAAAACATTTAATGATTTGCTTAATATCTAATTCCATATTTAACCTTGAATAATCTAAATCAAACAAATCTCTTCCTTTACTACGTTGGTATAAGGCACGTAATTTTGTACCTAATAATTCGTTAATGCTATATGTTTTAATTTTAGCTTTTCCAGAAAACCATTCACTCTCTACTTCAAAAGGAAAATCTACCCAATCCAAAACATTAAAATGTTCTTTACAATTAATTTCTAATTTTAAGCGTAATCTAATATCTTCATACTCGGAAGTGAAACGGTATGTTGCTTTTGCTCCATGCCCTTTTACTTGCGTTCTTCTAGGTTCTTCAAAAAAAGTAACAACTTCTTTAATACGTTCCATTATTGGTTTTATGGGTCCTGGTTTAATTTGAACCAAATCAATATCTTCAGAATATCGTGGAGCAGGGTTTAAATACAACTTATGCAAAGCTGTACCTCCTCTAAAAGCTAAATTTTCACGTAAAAAATCATCAGAAAAAATTTCTACTAATGCTCTACTAATTACAAGGTCTTGTTCTACTTGATAGAATTGTTTCCAAGGTGCTTGTTCTTGCCATTTTGCTATGTAAGGCTTCGGAATCATAGGTCGTTTTCTAGCTTGATGTTTATATCTACTTTCCAATCGTTGTTTACTGCGCCGGGTTTTTGTTTTGATTTTGGACTCAATAGTACTGGAAAGTATTTTGATGTTTTTAAATGTTTCATTATTGGTTCTAAAAGAATTTCTTCTACTTGCAGCTCTTCTAATAAAAAACCAAATCGTTGTAAAGTACTTTTATGAGGATACCAAGTAAGTAATTCTTCTATATCCTTTTTAGTAAGTTCTTCAGATAACTCTTCAAGAATGGCTAACATTCTATTTATTCCGCCTAACTTATTTTGATGATGAATTAAATCTACTGCTGTAAGTGCTGGGCTAGAGATCTTAAATATTCCTGCATCAGATTTTTTGTCTAAAATGTTTTTAGTTGGCCATTTTGAAGTTGTAAAAAAATGAATATCTAAAGAAGATTTTTTTATATTTGAAAATGCTTTATCGGTCATCACATAGTCTCTTTGCACCTGTTGATGCCCTGCACCGTGGAACTTAGCAGCAGAATAAAAACCTAAATAATAATTTCTATCTAAATACTTAAAAAGCTTATCTAAAAATAGTTGAACTGGTATTTGTTCTTGTTTAGAATATCTAGGAGGAATTATTAAATAGAATCCTTTTCTTAAGTTTACAATTTCCTTTTTAGTTACCAATCTAGAAAGCTCTCTTTTTAAAGCGGTATCTGTTTTATCGCAAGCTGCTACAAGTTCATCCCATGAAAAAGAATATTCTTCAACAGATTGTAATTGCTTTATGTAGTCAGAAATATTCAATTTTATAGTGAATTTTCGATAAAGATACCTTTTTAAGGTAATTATACAGTTTTTTTACTATGATATTTTTCTTTCCAATTCAAAATTAGTATAGATTTATTTTTAAAAATCTGATTTTAAATACATTATAAATTGTTTTAGTTAGTGAAGTGAAACAGGCAAATATTTGAGCTAAGGAAACAGAATGTGACTTAGTAGGAATTTTGCGAAGCTTGAACGAGATAAGTAAATTTAAAGGGAGAAAAACTTCATAATTATACTAAAAACTAATACATAGAATACTTTTTTTTAAAAACATAACCCATGATAAATACCTTAAAACATAAGAATTACTTAGGAACTATTAAGTTTAGCAATAAGGATAGTTACTTTTTTGGTAAAATTATAGGAATAGATGATTTAGTTAATTATGAAGCTCAATCTATGGATAAGTTAAATGCTGTTTTTAAAGAGGTTGTCAGTCCCCCTTCGCAACTTCGTTATGGTTGCTTTAGGTAGGTTATATACTAACAGTAAACTGTAAATAAATGTTTCTTTGAAGTTCTTTATTAACTCTTGTAGCTTCTTTTAAACCTCTAAAGTAATAAAAGGATTGATATATAATTACTGGATTCCATAATTGTAGATTTATATAATTATACCCCATTTAATGTCAATTCATTTGAACTCATCATAGTGATTCTAAAACTTTTCATGAAGTTATAAGTGCTGAGTTAAACATTTATTTAATTTGTTCACTGTAAGACTTAACGGCTTCAATAAAATATTTCTTTAAGTCTGAAACTGATTTTGCTTCATAATTGACTAAATCAATAATATTAACTATTCTTCCATAAAAACAATTGTCTACTTTGCTGAATTCTATTGAACCTTTGTATTTTTTGTATTCAAAGTGTTTTAACATCATTTCTATTTTTGAATTTCGATAACAATAGGGTTATTGGTGTAAATATACTTTTCATTTAAAATACTTGCATTAATAAAAGTTGTTTTATCTTTTTCAAGTATTCCATAAGCCTCATGAATATGTCCGAATACGTAAATTTTTGGCTTTATTTCAATTATTTTTTTAGCTAATTATTCACAACCAACAAGATCATTCCTTGTTGTTTTGTCAAGAATACCATAAGGTGGACCATGGGTTATTAGAATATCAATATTTTTAGGTATTAAATCCCAATGTTGTTTTATTTCTTTTCCACATTCTATATTGAAAGCCCAATTATAAAACTCGGGTTGAACTGGAGAGCCCCAAATTTTTAAGTCTGCTATCTCACAACCTGAATCATTCAAGTAAATAACATTTTTCGGGATTTTATTTTTTATGATATCCCTATGTGCTCTTTCAAAAAAGAAATCATAATTACCAGCAATAAAAATTTTAATTTCATTATTATGAGTGATATTATAAATTTTTATAACTGTTTTTTTGAGGAGTCTAAGGAATAAAAATAATTTAATATTCTTTTTAAATTGATTATTTCTATAACTTTTCCAGCTTCTGTTATTCCAATATTTACTGCTTTTAGAATTATTAGTATCAATTCCGTGAGAAAAACACCAGGAGCAACCACCTCTTTTATCTGAATTACAAATTCTAGAAATTTTTACATTTGATTGTTTCTTTGGAAAATCAATTAATCTAATTTCGTTTAATCCGAATGCTTTTTTAAACTTTTTAAAATGCTTCATTTGTCAATGTTTTAAGTTTATACTTAGAACATTGTACCTTTTAAAATTAAAATTAGCTTCATTGTTTTATTTATTTCAAATAGTTCATTAAATAGAGATTATTTAATCACAATAGCTTTCAATGGCCTCATCAATATACTGAAGTGTACACTCCTCTATTGCGGAAAATAAAATTAGGTAGCATAACTCATTAAAAGTTTTTTTAACTCTTCAAAAAGTTCATCCTCTAACTCTGTAGATTCCGGCTCGTATAGTTTTGTAAGCAAGTTTTCTACCAAATTTAAAATTATAGATTTCATCACAATCATTTTCATCAAAATCATTTTCAGGAATATTATCTGAATCTTCAAGATATCTTACATACAAGTTGTTTATTGTCCAGAAATACAATGCTATAATATCATTCTTATTTAACTTTTTTAAAAAAGGATACATAAACTCAATTAGTTCTAATTCTACATCTGGATTTAAATCACCATTGCAGAGATTTGTGTTTTCTAAAATTGAAGAAACATTTTTATTGTTACTGTTTTCTTCAAAGCTAAATTCTAATAATAGCTAACGAATTACCACTGTTTACTTCTTTTGTAATGTATAGTTTGTCGTTAATATCTATCATGGTTATTTTGGTTAAAAGTTTTTGCTCATATTATTTAAAAAATCTGTAACTGCTTTTTGCACTGAAATAGGAAGTTTTGATATTCTTTTTTGGGTAGGTAATATATCTATATTTTCTTGTGGTGTTAATGTTAAATATAAATTATTATTAGCACGCTGCCAAAGACCAAAAACATAATCTACATTTGGTTCAATAACTATTCTTTCTTTAAACTTAACAACTCCAGAGAATTTTGGACTATCAGGATACTGTTGATTTTCGGTTATTGTAAGTTTTAATTTTAAAGTATTCGTTTCCTTATCGTAATCGATAGAATTATCTATTTCTTCTTCGACAAAAATTATTTCCTCTTTATATTCCCTTAACCTACTTACATATCGGTAATTTGTTATGTAATTATTAAAGGAATCCCTATCTAATAGAATTAGATATTGATCTTCAATATTTTCTAAAGCTCTAATCAATTCAATGAATTTATGATGACCAAGCAAACCTCCGTAATGCTTTTTTAAATGATAGAAATCCATTATTAAACAGTTTCCTAATAAGAGTTTTTCAAAATTAGAAAGTCTTTTCCAGTTCTTGTTTTCAATTGCAGCATCTAATTTTAGTAACAGATCATTATGTTTCTTTATCTTTTGTATTTTAAGTGCTTCAACCTCCTCTTCTTCACAATATGAACATTTGAAGTCTGTTGAATATCTATTGTTTTGTTTTTTTATTGCTTCATTAAATCGAGATTGACTTTTAGCTTCGTGCTTTTCGTAAGAATTACAATTACTACAAAATAAATATAGCAAGACTTTAGAGTAAGTAGTATTTAATTTAGTCAATTCAGATTGAGAGAGCTTGAATTGTTCTTTAATTTGTCTGGGCGAATTAGATAACTCTATCCCTTTAAGTTCCCAATACAACTTAATAATTTCTTTGTTTTCTTCAGAACAGCTTACTGAAATTTTTAATTTAATGTTGGCGATTTTTGGATATTTATTTTCCATATTTAACGATTAAAAAAGCGTGGAACTGAATCTTACTAGTAACTCAAAAATTAAACACTTTATATGTTTATAAATTTATTTTTTTTTCTTTTACAATTATTTATTTCAAATTTAAACAAACTTTTAAATTATCTAAAGCCTTAAAAAAATAAAGAAATATTAATTTAAACTATCTTCAATTGATTTGTTTATTAGTTTTTTTACACTACAATCTTCATCAAGTGCTTTTATCTTCAATCTTTTTAAAAGTTTTTTTTCAATATAAAACGAAAATTGAGTTTCATCTATCTCTTTAGATATAATAGGAACTACTTTTTGCATTGTTTTACTTTGGTTATTTGCTTTAGCCTTTTTGATTAAATCATTAAAATCTAGTTTTTCCATAATGCTATATTTATAGTTTTATATAATTGTAGAAAAATATAATTATATAAGTTTGATTAATATTTCTCTTGTTAAATTATCTATTTGTTTTTGGGCATTTTTATCATTTTTAACACCACCTACTAACACCGATCTTGTAAAAGCTACTAAATCTGAGATGTGAGTTTTGGCAATTGGGACGTTATACTCCTCTAATCCTATTAAAATGTCTAATGTTAATGTTGTATTTGCTTTTATCATATTAAAAACAATTAGAGTATTACTTTTCTTGTTTTTTTGCTCAATAAGATCTAAAGTTCCAGATAAAGCTAATAAATCTAACGCAGATCCTTTTAAAGGAACCACTATTAAATCTGCCAATTCAATAAGTTTTGGTAAATGATTTGACAAGTAAGGCGGTGTGTCTATAAAGATGAAATCATACTCTAATTCTAAGATTTCTTCTACTCCCCTTTTGTAGGGAATAATATCGACAGCAGTAATGATGTCCTTCAATTGACTTAAACTTCCTTGAGGATCAAAATCTAATATAGCTACTTTTGAATCACTTGACAGATTTATTGCTAATAGTGCGCATAATGTACTTTTACCAACTCCTCCCTTCTGATTTGTTATTACTATGATCTTTGGATTATTTTTCATCTTGCCACTTTTTATAAGTCTTATATGAATTTGGATAAGCATCAAAGAAGCTAATAATATGTGTCTCAATTTGAGTTTTCCCCTTTTGATATGCTTCATTTTTTATTTTTACAGCATTTTTGTAATGGTAAAAATTATACAAGGATGAGATCAGAAGTAATGAAACAAAAGTTGTAAATATTATAATCACCCAATTTGGAATTGTAATCCTTTTTTTTAGTTTGTCTTTAAATTGTTCTAATTGATTAGTTTGTCTTGCATAATTAAGTTCAATTTTATGTAATAATTGAGAAAACTTCTGATCATAAGAGGAGGTATCTACTTTAATATGAATATTTTCGATTTTAGCTACTTCTTTCTGTATTGATGGTAACACCTTTTGCAGTTGAGATACGGAACTTTTAAATGTGTCAATCTCATTAATCATTAATGCTGTTATTTCTTCTATCTTTGCCATTATTATCTTCTTATTTTAAATTGTTTTGATTGGTTTACCTTGATGTTTTGCTGTATTTCTTTTTCAACTTTTTTTACAGACATAGACCTATGCACATCACTTCCTTTTAGGTTTATGCCTTTATATTCATACCGATAACCAATGAGTTTGCCTTGTTTGCTTTTAACTGGAATTACAAGTACCTTTTTCTTTTTCATAGCCTTTATGTAATATAAAAAATTTGCTATTTGTAAATTCTGTAAAGTAAAATCATGAATAGATTTTATTTCTGATCTAATTTCTAAAACTTCTTCTAATTTTTCTTCTCGAACTTGTGTGACAGTTTGTAAACCTAATTTTAAAGCAACTCTTTCTGCAGCTTTATGAGATCGTTTTCCTATGAAACTATCATTATAAGCTTTGCCTTGAAAATCAATCCTGTTAATGTATAAGTGTAAATGTTTATGATCCTTATCGTTATGAGAAAAAGCAATAGCTTGATGATTTTCTAATTTTAAATCTTTTATGAATTCATTTGCAATTTTATTCAAGCCTTGAACATCTAATTTTTTTCCATCTTCAACTGTAGGACTTAAGACAAAAGAGATTGTGTTTTTTTTACACCTTACATTCATGGACTGAATAATTTTGAACTCTTCAGTAATCTCTTTTGGTGAATCTCCTGCTAGGTTTTTTTTGAGGACTATTTCTGCATCTTTTTCTTGATTCCAACCGTATTGAATTGATGCTTTTGTATGCGATATTGATGCTGCTTTACCAATCATTTATTTAAAATTATGTAAATGAGTTTTAATTTCTTCTGCTATTTGAAATACTTTTTGATACAAATCAGGATGCTTTTTTTTAATTAAATTTCCAATACTTTTAAAGTTGTTATGATATGTAATTAGCATTTTATAGACCTCAATTTGTTCTTCAGTTAAACGCTCTTTTATTTCAATTTCAAGAACAGCCTTCTTGCAAAATTCACTTTGTGATAAGCCTGTTTTTTTAGCTCGCAGAACTATCAACTTCTTCTCGAATGAAGACGTTCTAAACTTTGTTACTATATTATTTTTTCTTTTCATGTAATTGCTCCATTTGCGACCGCAGGAAGTAAATCAAGATTTGTGAAGTCAGGCTTTGGGCCCACTTCACACATCTTGTAAATTACTCAAAACGTAATAGTATTCCCGTTAATATTAGTTAAGTCAAAAACGTCAATTAAGGTTTTTATTTTCCTGTTTTTCTTGTACATATTTAAAATTTTTTTATTATTATTTGCTATTATTTTTGTTGGTTTTGTATTTAGATTTTCAATAAAATAATCTGAAATATCTAGTCCTTTTTTCCGATCATTATAAGTCGAATTTTGTTCTAATAAATCTGAAATTTTTATGTTAAATCCTTTTTTTTTGAATTCATCACATTTCTTTTTCCATTTTGAATATGGTGTATGATTATTTATACTTTCTCCTAAATCTGGATATAAAATAATTGTCCGATTTTTAAGAGGTGCTATTTTTTTCTGATTTAATCCACCTAGACTTCCTGTAGCCATCCACAAATATTTATCAAAAAGCATAGTCATAACACAAGCCGTTTTCTCTGACTCGACAATTGCTATAGTTTTACTAGATGATTTCATTAGATGCAAACCAAAAAGACATTGTTCTAGATTGAAATTTCTAATCTTTTTTTGTTTGATATTTACAGCATGAACCCAATTAATATATTTGGTTCTTTTTCCTAAATTATCATAATTAATAATTTTACCTCCCTTTACTTTATTTAGAAAATCTATTTGCCAAAATATGGTTCCATAAAATTTATTAGATTGAGTTCCTATTTTATATTGCTGCATCATTTCATTGACCTTGTTAATATCAAATTTTGATTTCAAAAATTTCACAAAATTATTTTTGTCATAATTACATAAACTAGTTGCCAATTCTTCATTTTTATGAAAACTAGCATCCTGCTGAATACTATTCCACGGAGCAGTATTCGAAAGAATTGGTTTATATTCTTCTTGATTATCATTAAAAAAAAATTTTGGTGTGTAATGATGCCCACAATTTTGCTCACGGTCACACCTCCCTACTTTATCAGATAAATATTGATTACTTTCATTATCGACATATCTTACAAATCTTTTTTTAGCACACCTAGGGCAAATGTGTTTTATAGATTTACGATGTAGTGAATATTTATATATCATTTGCATTTTCTGCAATTCCTGCACTTATTATATTTAATAGGGTGTTTAGAGTTTTTTCCTTTGCAATTGATTTGCAATACTTGCAATTTCATTTCATAAAAATTAACACGTAAATCACTGAACTGAAAGGTTTTGTGATTAAATTGCAGAAAATGCAAGAATTGCAATCTTAATTGCTTTTATCTTTAATTACTTTTTCATATTCCCCATGAGACACTTTAATAAATAACTTTTCATCTTTAAGTAATGTGTGCAAACTTCTTTCGCTTATTCTGGGTTTTCCATCAATTACTTTACAAGCTAATTTCATACTGACCTCTTTTGAAAATGTATTAGGAAGATCTTTTAGGATAGCCTTTTTAAGCGGTGTGAGACTTTCCAAATAATTTTTCGGAGCTAGTTGGTCTCTCACTTTCATTGCATTATGAAAAAAATAATCATATAACTTTATACCTCCTTTTACTGCAGCTAATTGAACTTCCGCTTTATTTTCACCCTCTACTATTGCGGAAGATAAAAGTTGTATAATTAAGGAAAAACGATATATATAGTCTTCAAGTTTTACAGAAATTCCTCTTTCATATTCAAATAAATCAACCGTTTTATTATTATTTTGCCATGTATTTAAAAATTCTTGAGCCTTTTTTTCAATCTTTAATATTACTGGAGAGTCCTGGCTATCATTTTTAAGATCTAATAAATTTGAAATTATATTATTATAATTAGTTAAGTGAATTTTGTCTATTTCATTATTATTCCATAATACTTTTTCCAAGTTTTCAGGATAAACAAATAGTAGACGGTCCATAAAGCCATTAGATTTTTTACCTCCTTTAGCAAGCTCTTTAAGGGCTCCAATTTGTATTCCTCCAATTAATCCAATAAAAGGATCATTTATCCTTATACTTCTTGAAGAAGTTCGATCTTTAGATATCGTAGCTCCACTCCAATAGGACAGGAGAGCCTCTTCTTCTCCCGAATTGGTGTATCTAGTTAGATTCTTCAAAAGGGAAACTAACTCATCAACTAGAATACATAATCCATTTTTATTATATGAATGAGCTAATATTAATGCCTCAGGTGTATAATCGTTCATCAGAATTTTTTTTAAGTAAGGCTTGTTTAGTTGCTCTTTATTTTCAGCTTTGTCATTTAAACTCTTTTCATAGTCATCCATGAGTGCATTATATTCAGAAAAATATTTTTTATCTGCCTTGTTAATTGGCTTAAAACACAAGCTTAATGCTGGTGTTTTGGCATCTCCAGGTTTTCCTACAATCACTGTAAAAAGATTCGCCTTAACGATCCAACCAGGTTTGACTTGCAGTTGATGTGATCTTCCTATCGCTGCTGATGCAGCTGCTAAAACACCAGCTCCTAAATAGTCCAAATTGAATTTAAAAACATTTAAAAATTCAAATATTATTTCCTGTAATTCATTTGGAAAAATATCTAAAGGAAAAGGGTTTTCATTTCTGTGAACTAATTTTAAATAATCATTTTCTAAATCTATTGTATTGATTCTGTTGGGTTTATTTTCATCCATTTTTGTGAATAGAATTTTAAACCGTATATTTGCTTTACACGGTATATGTTGATACTGTTGTTTTTAAAAAAAAATAAAGCGTAAAAGAGTTGGAGCTCCTTTACGCTTTTCTTTTGTATTTAATTGATTTTACTTCTTGAAGTGAGTTAAATATTTCTTCGTGTTTGATACGAACTGAATCTCCTATTTTAAAAGCTTTTATTTCACCAGCCTTTATTTTATTTCGTACGGTAAGCTCTGTAACTTTAAAGAGCGAGCTTGCTTCTTTAACTGTATACAGCTTTTGACTTAGGTCTTCTTTAGGTCTATTAAGTATTTGATTTAATAGATTCTTTACTTCTTTTAAATCCGTAGATTGTATTAATAAATGAGTGTTGTCCATAATTTTGAGTTTTTAATTTGGCTCAAACTTAGGATTGATAATGAAATCAATTTATCAATTGATTATCAATTTTATATTTTAATTTCATCTAAAAATGATAAATATTGATAAGTTTCCTCGTCATTAGTAGGTATGTTATCATCCTTTATGAATTTTATTATTGTATTTAGCTGGCCTGTATCAATTTTTTTTTCAAAAAAAGATGTTGCTTTCCTGCATACATCTGCCTGATTTTCGGTAGCAAGTAAATTATTTTCAAATAACCTACCAATAAATAAAGCTACATCTCTAGATCTTTTTAAATTTTTAGAAATCCATTTTCCATCATCATCTATTATGTCATCATCTAGAAGAAAATTTAATATTTCTTCAGAACAAACAGGGTTCATAAGCTCTACAAAATTGTGTTTTTTTAGTTCAAGAATAATAACTTTTCTTGTTGCTGTATTTTCATTTGTTTCGATTTCTAACTTAACCTCTAGAGAAGGACTAGTAAAGTGTTTGTTTTTTTTATCAATAGTATCTCTTATAACTTCAGTTTGTTCTATTGGATTTCTTTTTTCTAGCGGAATAACATCTACTTCGTTTGTTACAATATTTATAGGTGTTTCTACTTCTTTTTTAATTTTATTTAGTTTAGTTATGTTTTGTAGTTCTTTTATTTTACTGTAAAGAATTGCTTCAAAAAGCATTCTATTAAGATCTAGTAATATGTTCTTTTTTTCATTTGAAAATGTTCTTTTAGAGGATATACTAGTATAATTATTAGTTTTTATTTCAATCTCTTTATTGTTGTACACAACTTCAAAATAGGTGATTATTTCTTCTACAACTCTAATCCTTATTTCTTCTTCATTATATTTCCTTTTATTTAAATACAGTTTAATAATAGATTTATAAAACGGGTATTCATTTTTAAACTTTTTAATTTTTAAATCATTGTTATTTACTTCCAACGAATCGGCAGTAGGAGTAACTTCACTCTTTGGATATGCTTCATCATAGATTGCTATCCAATACTCAACTTGCCTCTCTCTTCTTGTTAACTTAATCTTTCTTATAAATTCTCTAATTTTCTTCATTTTATCTTTTTATGCTTTCTTCAGTTTAGGTAATGGGATATTGAACACTTCATCCATAGCTTCTTTCTTTTCTGGCTCACTAACTTGATAATACTGATTTAACGTTTTCATATCTCGATGTCCTGTAATAGAAGCTATTAATTTATCACTCTTCCCCTGCCTCTTCATCATTGTAATAAAAGTTCGTCTTGCTGTGTGAGTAGAAATCCTATCATAATACGGCATTTCTACTTTTATATTTTCTTTACCCTTAGTTGTTACTTTTTGTACAAGGTCTGTATATCCAAGTTCTTGAAACACCTCTTTAATGTATTCGTTTTGCTTTTGATTAGCGATTAAAGGAAGGTTATAATCGTATTTTTTTAAAAGATATTTTGAAATGCTTGTTAATGGTATTTCTCTTGCTGGCTTAGAGAGGTCTTTATCTTCTTTAAGGATTATATTTTCATTGGTTACATTACTTTTTTTAATTAAGGACAACTCTCCAAATCTCATTCCAGTAACACAAGCAAATACAAAAACATCTCTAACCCTCTCGTGCTTTGCTAAATCAAAATCAAATTCTAATAACTTATTTAGATCCTCAATTGTTAAAGCCAATTGTTTTGTAACTACTCTTTCTAATTTTTTAAATGAAACAAAAGTATCATTATAGGTGTATTTATTTTTCAAAGACCAAAAAAGAAACGTTTTGATCAAACCTAAATTTCTCGAATACGTATTATTAATATGCCCTAAATCATCCAAACAGTAGGACGTAAATTGACTATAAAATCGATCATTTAGACTACTAAAAGTTAGTTTATATTTTTTTAACTTTTCAAATTTCGTTAATAAGTTCTTAATATTCTTATATCTTTTAACAGTCGCTACTGACCATTCCTTACTATTCGTTTTCTCTGCGGTAAAAACATCATATGCTTCAAAAAATACATTTGCCTTACCCGAAGTTTTTTTAAACTCTTCATCAAAAACTGACTTCAACGTTTTTGATGTAAAATCCTCTTTCATTTTCTTATATAAACTAGCTGTTTCTAAGAAAAGGTTTGAATGTCTATCTAATTGTAATTTTATACTACTAGAAAACTTAGAAGTTTTACCCCTTGACAATGGTAACTTATTTTTAAAATCCCAAAACTTAGCTTCAATTTTTTCACCTGTAGAATAAACAAAGGTTTTACCCTCATCTTTGAAAGACGATGTAAAATAGATAAGCGATTCTTTTTCTTGTTTTGGATGTTTAAGTTTAAAAGAGTATTTCATGGTTAAAGTTTCTAGGTGCTGTTTTAGGTGCTGAAAATGTTATGTCAGCTTATATCCTTAAACTTTAACGAATATAAGAAAACCTTTAAAATATGGGGTTTTATAGCTAATTTTTATTTAAAATACAATTCAATAATAATAAATACAATACTCGGCGTCTCCACTTTATTACACCTCAACTTATTGTTAATCAATTTGTTGAGGTTTTTATTAGTCAACCATTAGTCAACATTTCAATAATTCATACAAATTTAATCCCTTTTTACTGTCTGTATAATTGAGTGTAAAACTTGAAAAAAGTTTGATTATTCAAAAATCAATAGAAATCAACTATTAATCTTTTTAGGCGTGAAAACCTATGCCGAAAATTGATAAAGACTTCACACGCACGAACAGATACTAATGAAGTCTAAAAATATTCTGTTTTTATGGTTTACGAAAATTCAAATAAAATCATTAATAAACTTTTTAACAAAAAAAAACCTAATAGAATTTAACTATTAGATTAATTTATATAAACATTAATAACTTTATTTATTATACGGCAACCTCAAAAAGTTGATATTGTTTAGGTGTGTAGATTCTCTTTTGTTTGTTCTTACTGTTATAATTCTTATTTCTAATATTGTGTGCAATCTCTTTTATTTCGGTTTCCGTATCTGCATCAATCCATTTATAAGATAAATATTTGCTTTTTACTTCATTATAAATCTTTATATCTGTTTTTAAATAATACCTCAACCCTGTATGACTTAATAAAATACTATCAATTTTCTGCATTGATATATTTAACCCAGTTACTAAACAAACACGCCTATTTTTATCAACTTCTTTAAGAGTAGAAACTGTCTGTTTTAACAGTATATTTAAAGGGTTAATTTGGACAGTTTGCGTATTTAAAAAATCTACTTTTTGACTTATAAGATTTGATATAATATTTTTAATATTTTTAGGATTAGTTTTTATCATTTTTTTCAAATTACCTCTATGAT
This sequence comes from Polaribacter glomeratus, assembly GCF_002954665.1. Taxonomy (GTDB): domain Bacteria; phylum Bacteroidota; class Bacteroidia; order Flavobacteriales; family Flavobacteriaceae; genus Polaribacter; species Polaribacter glomeratus. The sequence goes on from NZ_MSCM01000001.1 coordinate 2,002,050, forward strand.
ATTTGAAGTTACTATTTTCTAATTGTTCCCACCAATTAATATTATTGTATTTATTCTCATAATTAGTACCCTTAATTGTACTTACATCACAATACAAAACATCATTCCATAAATTTAATAAATCTGTTTTAAAATTAATCAAATCATAGTTTATTAAGTCATCAATTGTATAAATCCCTTTTTTGTTTAACTCAATCATTTTGCACCATTTTTTTTCTACTCTCATAATATCGTTATCAATAAGAAAACCTTTATTTTGATAGTGTGTTTTTTTATCATATAACTTTATAAAATGCCTTTGATTTTTTACCTGAATATAGTTGCCCTCATCTTTAGTAAAAACCCATTTTAAAATATTTGTTTTGTGCATTATACAAGCCTTTAAGACTTTCTTTGTTTTAATTGGAGGTAATATATTAACCCCTATTTCTAACTGCCTTAAATAGCAATTTAAAGGCGTGAAATTAAACCTATAATTCAAATCTTTTAAGACTTCATTTACTTCATTTATGCCGAAATCATTAAAATTATGCGCACCACTATTCCAATATTTATGCAAACTTCCCTCAATAGTAATACGCCTATAATCTGTCTTATCTGTTTGCTCATATATTTTAAATTCTAAACCTTTATAAAATGCATTTTTATAAGTTCCGACCTCCCCTGTTTTAGTGTTTACGATTGTCTTAAAATCCAATAAAGAATTAACCTCGAGGTTATCGACGTTTATATCTTTTACATTAAATTTTACGAAATCAATCAAAGGAAATTGTATATTTGGTTTAAAGGTATGCGTTGCCACAATTACCTTATAAATTGAACATTTAAAGAGGGTTTTTACGCCCTCTTTTATGATTTTATAGGATTACTTAATAAACTGTAAAACGTTGCTTAAATCCGTTGTAAAGTAGTTCTCGAAGTAGCAAACCTTTAAAGTTTCTGCATCATTTGAAAACTTGAATAGCAATAAATGTTTCTTTTTTTGTAAGTCCCCTCTAAAGATATTAGAAGATGAGGTTTTGAATAAACCAGTTAACCAACTACCCCATTTTTTACCTTGCTTTATCTTTAGCCAGTAATTAGGTGTAGATTGTGCGCAATTTCTGTTTTTACTTATGTTTAATTGCGTTGATAAATGGTTTGTAGTGCCGTTAAATGATACAAATTCGTAATGTTTTACGCTTGTATATTTACCTATATTAGTTTCTTTAAAAATATAGGTTATTGGTGTGTTTTGCGTTGCCATTGTATTACTTGTTTAGTTTTACAATAGAACTTTCAACCTCTTTAAGTTTGTAGTAAACACGCCCTCCAATTTGATAGGATTGTAGTAACCCTTTTTTAGTCCAATTATGAACACTTGACAAGTCTATTTTAAGAAGTTTAGAAACTTCTAATCTTGTTAGGTACTCATTTGGTTCTTTTGGTTGAAAGTGTTTTTTTAAGTTTGTTAATTCCTGTTTGATATACTCAATATCATTTAGAAAATTGTTTGGTAATTCAATTTGTACTTGCATCTTTTTTAATGGTTTAAGATTAATATGATACAATGATATTGAAAGAGGGGGTTAAGGGTAAAAAGGGGGTAATTAAATGCTTACCCCTTTTTTATTTCTTTAGAGTTTTAAAATAATCTTGTAGTAAATCTTCTTTTACTTTAGCATCATAACTCCCGTTCATTATTTTTTTTGCATTGTCAATATTGCATCCTAAAATAAGACTTAACAAATTATGTTTTTCGGCTTCACTAATTTTTAAAGTTCTTATTTTTGTTTCAATCTGTAGTACTTCATTTGCTATTAAAAAACGTTCATATAAATTTATTTGCTTACCACTTAAAGTATTGGTTTTTGCTTTATTATAAGACTTTTCTTCAATCGTCTTTTTTATATCTACATTTATACCTAATTGCTTTAATCTTCTACCTAAAAAAATAGTCTTATAAGAATTATCTGCAAGAACAAAACAATAATGATTAAATTTTCTCATTTTATTATTATCATCAATCTTATCATTAATCCTATCAAGTAGTTTAATATAGAGTTTAGAAGATTTAGTAACATACGTCAATGCCGTTTCTAATATATTTATTTCATATTCATCACTTTGAATATAATTAATATCATAAGATTCACTTTCAATACCTTCAATTTCTAATCTAAAACTAGTTGCAATATCACTATTCATCATCTCAATTAATTTACGTTCATAATTAAACATAAATTCTTTAGAATGACTTTTTAAATAGTCTTGCTTTAGTTTATATCTGCTTTTTTTGTGTGACCAATTAATACTACTCATTTTTTTCTTTTTTGCGTTGCCTTTGCTAATATATAAAAACCCTCTTAATGTTACTTAAAAGGGTTTAAACTTAATTTTGTGAAGATGCGTTTTTAATTACTTTTAAATCTGCTTTTTGCTCAATTACCTTTTTACGTTTTTTACCTACCTTTTGCCATATTTTAGCAAGTTGTACGCCATAATCTATTGGTTCTTTACCTATGTAAGTCAAAAACATTTTTTCTGTCTTATGAGCCGTTATATTCATTAAAATAGGCGTTGGATATAATTCTGTTGCATAATGATTTGAAGCAAACGAACGTCTGCAAATATGAGACGAAACCAATTCGTGTTTTGGGTACATTCCAGTAATGTATCTTTTCTTTTTTTCGTCGAACTTATTACCTTTTACAATAGTTTCAATTTCTGCAATTTTAGAAAGTTGTTTTAAATAGCGGTTAAACATTGTTTTACTACTTTCTAAATTATTTGTAAATATTGGAGGGAATTCGCCGTTTCTTTTGTCTAAAATTTCTTGTACTTCAAAATGTATCGGAATTTGTACGGTCTTTTTTGTTTTCTGTTGAGTTAATACAATAAAATCAAAGTCCTGTATATGTTCTATAAAACTTATATTCATTCTCAATAAATCCGAAACCCTTTGCCCTGTAAAGCATCCAATTAATAACCAGTCTTTTGCAATTTCGTGGTTATCACTAATAAACTTTGTGTTTTTAATTTTTTCAATCTCGTTTAGGTTTAAAATTACTTTTGGTGCATCAATAGAAAAACCCATAAAATTCTTTAATTGACTATTAGTTTTAAAACCGTTTTTTTCTGCATCTAAACAGATACTTTTAACGAACTTTAAATAACGCCCTATGGTATTATCACTTAATTTGTCAACCTTACTAAAATAATCTATTAACTCAATTCTAAACTTCAAATTAACGTCTGTTAGTTTGGTTCTAACTTTGTGATGCTTATCAAAAGCAATTAATTTATTAACTATGGTTTGATATTTCTTTTGAGTTGCAAGTGTTACTCCTATTTTTTTTGTTTTATCATTGGTTTTGTACTTTAAGTTTTTAATAAAGTAGTCGCCATATTCAGTAATGTAGTCAAGTTCTACAACTTCAAATTTATTAAAATGTAAATCTATTTTAGATTGCAACCAGTCGCCGTTAATTTCTACTCCATTTGCATTATTTACCTCATCCAAAATAAAGTCTTTTAACTTTCTTAATTTAGATGCAATATTTTTATTTTCTGCGGTTGTCTGTTTTGCTACACTCCATTCTTTAGGGTTGATACTTAATGAAGTTTTACGCTTGTATAATTTATTTCTACCTAAAGATAGGCGTAAATAAATAGGTGCATTTTCTGACTTACTTTGAAGTTGATATTTTATTGTTGCCATAATTTAGAACATTTGAACATTCAAATATAACGAATAAAAATAAGTTAGTCAACATCTAGTCAACATTTAGTCAACCGATTTAAAATACATTCAATTTGATTCAATTATCAAAAACCTATTAAAATAAAGGGATACATTGAATACATTGAGAAAACCCCCATTTTAAAGGGGTACTAAAAAGTAACAAAAAGAGGCGTTTAACTCTCGGCGTCTCCACAAAATATTTTTTAAATTTTGTAAGAAGTTTAAAAAATTAACGACTATAAGAAGGATAGGATTCGTCTTATCATTCTTTTTCATAGCAATTTCCCACTTCTCATTGAGGAGTGGGTTTTTACTTTTTATAACGATGTGGATTTTCTCTAATTCCTTTCTTAAAAAATTTTCGCAACCCGTTTCTAACATAATTATCCATCTGTAAAATAATATCTTTTACTTTTTGCTCTGGTCTGCCTCTAAAAGTAGTAACATGAAACAAATCTGAAACAAGCAAAGGTGTATTAGAAAAATAATAATTAGAAATACAACATCTAATCGTTTCTATTTGAACTTTACTAACAGAATGCCACGATTTTTGGTGTGTTGTCATCACAACAAGTCTATTAAATCTACTTTCAATAGTAATTGGCTTTTCTTTTAATCCGTTAGGCCAAACTTCTAAATTACCACCATTTTCTAATTTCCAATTTGGTGTTACATAAAATAATAAGTTTAAAACCCTCCATCTGTCTCTATCTTTATCATGAGAATTGTCTAAATGCGGACTTAAATAATTGTCTTTTGCCATTAATGATAAACCTCCTGCATATAAATTTTCGTCTGGCAACATATTTTCTATTTGACAAATATCAGAAACAGCTTTCACCACGTTTTCTTCCTGAAAAGCATAAATTACCTCTTCTAGTAAAGGATTATATTTATTCATTTGATACGCAGTATACTTATGCTCTCTTAAACTCTTTCTCTCTTTAGTTTCATGCAGTTCAGGAAATTTTTTATGTATAGTTAGCACCAATTCGTTAGGCAATAAATTGTCGATATAAAAAAAACCAATTTCGTTTTTACTTTCAAGAAACTTCTCTCTTAAAGTCTCTTTTTCTTTTGTTAATTTCTCAACAATTAATAACGATATTTCTTTTCTGTTAATCATTTATAATTTTTCTTACTAAAAATTTCATTGCTGCAATAATATAAAAAAAAGGCCTAGTTATAGGCAAACTTAATGCTGTTTTTAAATCAATTTCTTCCTGATATAAACTCCAATTTCCTGATTTTGAAACTCCGTCAGAATTGCATTTGGCAATAGTTTCATCAATTAAAAAACACTTTTCTTTATTTTTAAACAAATGAATATTAAACCAATAATCTGATACTATTTTATATTCTAAGTTATAATTATTATTTAAAAAAAGTTCTTTTTTATAAAAAGTTCCTTGATGGTGTAACCCATTTACAATCCAAATAAAAGGCGACCAAAAAGGTGCTTTTGTCATTTTATTTTTACTGTACACAAAAGGTTTTAAAACACCTTCATAAATTATTTTTCCGGCAATTAAACGTGCATTTATATTAGAAGAATTGTTAAACACAGTTTGTAAAACATGTTTACTAAATACTAAATCTCCTGCACCTAAAAAATATAACCACTCTCCTTTAGACAAAGAAATTCCTATATTCATAGCATCATAAATTCCTTTATCTTTTTTTGATTGATAAAAAAAAGGCGCTTCTAGTTTACTTAAATATGTTTGTGTTTCTATTGCAGAACCACCATCAATAATCCAGACATCAAAATCTTTAAAAGTTTGATTTTTTATACTATCAATAGTTTTTGTCAATCCTTGTAGATTGTTTAAAACCGGAATTATTATGGATAGTTTTGGTTTGATAGCTTTCAATTATTTAAAATAAATATCTAATTTTTCACTTTCTTTTTCCCAACATAAAATTTCTTTTGCTATCTGTTGGTTTTCTTTTATTTGTAGCATAAGTGCTTCATCATTTAAAAGATTATTTATAGCAGCTGCAATGGTTTTCGGCTCATAATTCTCTACTAAAACACCTACTTTGTATTCTTTTACAATGCTCGTAATCTCTGGTAAATTTCCGGCTACAATTGGAATACCTGCATGGATGTAATCAAATAATTTATTTGGCAAAGAAAATTGAAAACTCAATCCTAAAGGTTCTTCTAAAACCATTCCTAAAGTTGCTTTTTTTGTGTAATTAAATAACTTGTCTCTAGATATTCTTCCTAAAAAATGAACTCTTTCGGTCATTTTTTCTTCAATTACAAAAGCTTTTAACTCCGCCTCTACTTTTCCATAACCAATAATAATCAAATCTAAATTATCAATAAATTTTAGCGCTTTAATCATTGGCTTAAGTCCTCGTCCAGGATTTAAAACTCCTTGGTACAAAATAGTTCTTTTCGTTGTTGGAAAAACAACATCATCTAACTCTAAAACATCTTTTTTTAATGGAATATTTCTAATAAGTCCCATTTTATTCTGATATTTATCATCGTAAAAATCAATAATAGATTGGCTTACAGTATATGCGTTTTTTACTTTTGGTAATAAATAGTCCTCTAATTTTCTCCAAAAGCCTTGTACAAATTTTCTTCCTTGCAACTCTGGCCCTTCTGAAAAAAGTTCATGACTATCATATACTAGAGCTGTATTTTTTATGCTGCTTGCAAAAAAACAAGCCGGTAATGTATCTAAATCATTAGACAAAATATAATCGTATTTTCTAAAAATTAAATAAAAAAATAATCTGATATTATATTCTGCGTAGAACAAAAAGTTGTTATTAAAAAGATGCTTTTTTCTAATAATTTTATAATCTCTTTTTACATCAAATGTATTTGGTAAGATTCTACCATAAACAACCACTTCATAATTTTTACGTATTAAATAATTACATATTTTATGCACTCTATAATCAGTAGAAATATCATTAGTAAGCGCTACAAATATTCTTTTATTTCTCAAAAAGTGATTCTTTTTAGGCTAAACTGTAGTTTGCTGTGAAACTTCAAATAATTCGCCGGCTTCTACTTTTAGCGTATTGTGTTTAAACTTTACAATTAACTGATAATCATGGGTTGCCATTAAAATTGTTTTGCCGCTTTTGTGAATTTCGTTTAAAAGGTGCATCACTTCTAAAGATGTTTTTGGATCTAGGTTGCCAGTAGGCTCATCTGCCAAAATTAATTCTGGATCATTTAAAAGTGCTCTTGCAATGGCAACTCTTTGTTGTTCGCCACCAGAAAGTTCAAAAGCCATTTTGTAATACTGAGATTGCATACCAACTTTTTCTAAAACCTCGTTAATTTTTTGTTTTATTTCTACTTTATTTTTCCAGCCAGTAGCTTTTAAAACAAATTCTAAGTTTCCGAATACGGTTGTATCGTTTAATAATTTAAAATCTTGAAAAACAATTCCTATTTTTCTTCTTAAGTAAGGAATTTCTCTATCCTTTAAATCTTTTAAATCGAAATCTACAATAGTACCTGTTCCGCTTTGTAAACGAATATCTCCGTACAAAGTTTTCATTAAACTGCTTTTCCCGCTTCCGGTTTTACCAATTAAATAATAGAATTCTCCTTTGTTAATCGTAAGGTTCACCTTGGATATAACCAAATTATCTCTTTGATAAATGTCTGCATTTTCTAAATGTAAAACTGGTTTTTCCATAAAAATAGTTGTTTATACAAACTTATAAGTTTCTGTTGATTTTATCGCAATAAATTATAACTATTCTTACTTTTGATGTAAAATAATATTGAATATTTTTTTTGTATCAATCAAACAAATTTAAAAAATGTTCGTTAATTAGAGTATAACAAATAAAATTGTATGAAACTTCGTTTTGTAAAAAGCCACTTCTTAATAGTATGCTGTTTTTTAACAGTTTTTACTGCATTTAGTCAACAAAGTATTGTAGATGTAAATGGTACTAAAGATTTTAATAATGCATTTGCCTTATACAATAACAAAGCCTATGCTGCTGCTCAAAAAATCTTTGAAAAAATACAAGAAAAAGCGCAAAAAAGTTCAAGCCTAAAGGCGGATGCTTCTTATTATGACGCCATGTGTGCTGTAAAACTGAACCAAACCAATGCAGACCAAAAGGTAATTGATTTTGTTGAAGAAAACCCAACTAGTAACAAAAAAAACAAAGCTTATTTTAATGTTGCCAACTATTATTTTGCAAACAAAAAAGCTTCATACGCATTAAAATGGTATCAAAAAGTAAATGTCGATTTACTTTCTAAAGAAGATCAAAAAGAATTAAACTTTAAAATGGGCTATGGTTTGCTGGTAACAGATAACTTAACTTTAGCAAAAGGCAAGTTTTTACCTTTAATTAATGATGCTAAATACGGCAATGATTCTAGGTATTATTTTGGTTTTATTGCTTATAAATTAGAAGATTATGGCGTTGCAGAATCTACATTAAAAGAAATTGCTGATAATAAATCTTACAAAGCAGAAATTTCTTATTATTTGTTAGATATCAGCTTTAAATCAGGGAAATTTGAACGTTGTATCACCGTAGGTAAAGAACTTTTAAAAACTTCTAAAAGAAAAGATATTTCTGAAATCTCTAAAATTGTAGGCGAAAGTTATTTTAATCTTAAAAGATATGAAGAAGCAATTACGTATTTAAAAGCCTACGCAGGGCAAGGCGGAAAATGGACAAATACAGATTATTATCAATTAGGATATGTGCTTTACAAACAAAATGATTTTGAAAATGCAATAACATATTTTAATAAAATTATTGACGAAAAAAATGCTGTTTCACAAAATGCGTATTATCATTTAGCGGAGTGTTACTTAAACCTTGATAAGAAAACAGAGGCTTTAAATGCTTTTAAAACAGCTAGCGAAATGACTTTTAATCTTGAAATTCAAGAAGATGCTGCTTTAAATTATGCTAAATTAAGTTATGAGGCTGGTAATCCTTTTCAAAATGTTTCTGATGTTTTACAAAACTATTTAAAAAAATACCCAAACTCATCCGCTTATAAAGAAATAAACGAATTGATTGTTTCATCATTTATACATCAGCAAGATTATCAAGGCGCATTAGATTATTTAAAAAAGAAAAGTTCATTAGATAACGGCACCTTATTAACCGAGGTTTCTTTCTACAGAGGAATTCAGTTATTTAATGATAGTAAATACCAAGAATCACTTTCTTACTTTGTAAAAGGTAAAGAATCTAAAGATGCAGAAATTAACCAAAAAGCTCTTTATTGGGAGGCAGAAACCTTATTTAGGTTAGAAAAATACGAGGAAGCAGCTACGAAATACACATCAGCAAAAAGATTTTTAAAATCAAATAAAGAAGAATTTTCATTAATTGATTACAATCTTGGTTACAGCTATTTTAAGCTAAAAGACTACAATAAAGCAATTAGTTCTTTTAAACAATTTTTAGCCGATGGCCAATATGATAAATCAATAAACGAAGATGCTTATGTGCGTTTAGGTGATAGTTATTTTGCTACAAGAAATTATGCTGATGCCATTAACGCTTACCAATTTGTGGTTAAAAATTCTGGTGCAGATGCAGATTATGCAGCATATCAAATAGGTATGAGTCATGGTTTTAGAGATGAAAGCGTAGAGAAGATAAAAGCCTTAACAAGCGTTGTAAATGATTACAAGTCTTCTTCTTTAAAAGATGATGCACTATTTCAAATAGCAAATACGTATATCAAAATTAAAAATAATGAAAAGGCGCATCAAGCCTACGATCGTTTGTTAGACAATCATCCTAAGAGTTCATTTTTATCAAAAGCTTTAGTAAGACAGGGTTTGTTGTATTATAGCGATAATCAGAATAAAAAAGCATTAGATAAATTTAAGCTTACGGTTCAGAAATTCCCGAACACTCCAGATGCAATTCAGGCTGTAAACAATGCAAAAAACATTTATTTAGATGAAGATAAACTAGATGACTATGTTGCTTGGGTTAAAAAATTAGATTTTATAAATGTTTCTGATGACGATTTAGACAACTCAACATTTGTAATTGCAGAAAGAAAATATTTTGAAGGCAAAAATAATTACGGAACCATTTTTACACTTAACAAATACCTAGAAAAATTTCCTAGAGGAACGCACAGCTTAAAAGCTAACTATTATGTGGCAGATGTTTTATTTAAAGACAAACAATTTGATGCTGCAATTGCAAATTATAAAATAGTTTTAAAAGCTGGTACATCTGCATATAGCGAAGATGCTCTAGCAAAATTGTCGCAAATTTATTTAGAAAAAGAAAATTTTAATGATGCACTTCCTTTATTAGAAAGACTAGAGCAAGAAGCGTATGCTACAGAAAACATACAGTTTGCACAAAGTAATTTAATGAAAGGCTATTATGAAACCAAAGGGTATAAAGAAGCTATTTCTTATGCTAAAAAAGTACTTTCTATAAATAAGGATAAAAACTCTTTAATAGAAGATGCAAAAACAATTATTGCCCGTTCTGCTATTAAAACTGATGATTTTGTTACTGCGCAAGAATATTATACTGCACTTGAAAAAAATGCAACTGGCGAGTTAAAAGCAGAAACATTATACTACAATTCATTCTTTAAAAATCAACAACAAAAATTTGAAGCTTCTAACAAAATTATTCAAGAATTAATTGCAAATTATTCTGCTTATAAATATTGGGGCGTAAAAAGTTATGTTATTATGGGTAAAAATTATTACAGTTTAAAGGATGCTTACCAGGCAACTTTTATTTTAGAAAATGTAATAAAAAACTTTTCTCAATATAAAGATATTGTAAAAGAGGCGCAAATTGAACTAACCAAAATAAAAGAAACCGAAGCCAAAACTAATAATTCAATCATCCAAAAAAATTAAAAAATGAAAAAAGGTTTTCTTATATTTTTATTTTTATTAGGTGTTTTAAATCTTTCTGCACAAAAAAAACCAGCAGAAAAAGCAAAAAACGTAAAAATAGATACGGTTAAAACAGAGGTTGTTGAAGTGGAAACTAAATACAATCCTGAGATTGCAGACGCTAGTAAGATTAAAAAAAATCCGGTTTTAAAATTATCCGACAAAAGCAAAAAGAAAAAATTAGCGTATACTATTTTCTCAGCACCCGTTGCATCTACTTTCATACCTAAAACAGGTGTTGTAAAAGGTATTGATGTTGGTGTAAAAGAACGTTTGTATAACAATTACATTGCCGCAGGTTTTGGTAATTATACATCTCCTTATTTTGAAGCATATATAAATAGCAGTACTCGTTTTGAGAGTGAATTTGGTCTGTACACAAAGTATACGGCTTCTTTTGATAATGTTGAAAACACACTTTTAGATAGTAATTTTTCAAACTTTTTAGCAACTGTTTTCTACAAAAAAGAGGAACGCTATTTTGACTGGAAAGTAAGCTTAAACTCAGAAAGAAATCAATACAACTGGTATGGTTTACCAAACAACAGTTTTACTCAAAATACAATTAATTTAATTGATGAAAAACAGACCTTTAATTATTTTAATGTTCTTGGCGAAATTAATTTTTTAGATGCATACTTAGATAAAAGTTCACTTTCTATCTCTTATTTTTCTGATGCTTTTAATAGCAGCGAAGTTTTATTAAATTTTGATACACAGTTAGACTTGCCTTTAAATATTATATATAATCAACTAGATAATCTTACTATAAAAACGGGCTTAGAACTTTTAAAAGGAAAGTTTGAGAACAACTATGCAACTCGAGATGCGTTAAAATATTCTATTTTTACAGCAAAAATAAACCCTGAATACAAAGCTGCTTTTAGTGGTTTTTCTGTAAAATTAGGTGCAAAAATATTCGGTTCTTTTGATACTGAAAATAGTGTAAATAACTTTTTGATATATCCAGATGTCCATATCCAAAAACCAATAATCGAAGAGTTTTTAACTGTTTATGGCGGAGTAACAGGCGATTTAAAAACAAATACCTACAAGCAATTTTCAGAAGAAAATCCTTACATAGCTCCTACGCTTTTTATGACACAGACTTCTGAAAAATATAAAGCTTTTTTAGGATTAAACGGAAATCTAAATAATGACATTAGTTTTAATATCTCTACAAGTATAAAAGAGGAACAGGATAAGGCTTTATTTTTGAGAAATAACTCAAAATCCGACGGAACTAATACAACTTTAAATGGAAATACGCTAAAAGGGTATGAATATGGAAACTCTTTTAATGTAGTGTATGATGATGTAAAAACAACTTCCATTTTTGCAGAATTAGAATACGATTATACTAAAGAAATTACATTTGCCTCTACTATGCAATTCGATAACTTTTCGATGACAAATCAAGCAAAAGCATGGAATTTACCAACGTTTCAAACATCATTTATAACCAAATACAAAACCCATAATTGGTATGCAACTTCCAATATTTTTTATGTAAACGAACGAAATGATCTTTTATATAGCAGCACTTTTCCTTCAAGTACAAATGGTTTGCAAACTTTATCTTCATTTGTAGATGTAAATTTAAATGGTGGTTATCATTTTAATGATAAATTTTCTGCTTTCTTAAAATTAAATAATGTGTTAAACCAAAATTACCAACGTTTTGCAAATTTTGATGTACAAGGTTTTCAAGCATTAGCAGGTATTACATATAAATTTGATTATTAATTTTTTACAAAGCATCTTTAGTATCTTTACAGTATGTTTCTATATTATATAACCATTGGTTTACAGGTTTTTTGCATCTATCATGCCTATAAAAATAGAAGTGCTTATTATTGGTACTTTATCATTTTTTTTCTTCCATTAATTGGCTGTATAATTTATTTATTAACTCAGGTAGTTAACAGACAAGATGTTGCAACAATAACCCAAGAAATTACGACCATAATAAATCCTACAAAGAAAATTAAAGATTTAGAAAAGGAATTAGAGTTTTCAAATACTTTTCAATCTAAAATAAATTTAGCAAATGCGTATCTAGAAAATAAAGAATACACCAACGCCATTTTATATTATGAAAAAGCGCTAGAAGGTAATTTTAAAAACGATCCGCACACCTTAAACAAATTGGTGCATTGCTATTTTGAAACCGCTAATTTTGATAAAGTTATTGAATATGCCAACAAAATAGACATCAATAAAGAATTTAAAGAATCTATCTATTTTTACGGATTGGCTTTAGAGAAAAAAGGAATGCTTGAAGAAGCCGAAATTCAACTTAAAAAAGTAGATAGAAGATACTCAAACTATCCTGAAAGATTAGAATTTTCTAAATTTTTAATCCGAAGAAATAAAAAAGAAGACGCAAAAGAAATTCTAACAGAAATGTCAACAGAAATAACAGCGATGACCTCACTAAATAAAAAGAAATACAATTTTATTTTAGCCGAAGCTGAAAAATTATTAAATCCTTAATAACCTCTACCGTTTCTCAATTGATTTTTGTAGTTTTATAAACTTTAATAATAACTACAAAATGAAAAAACTTATACTCTTATCCTCCTTAACAATTCTTTTATTTTCTTGTAAACAAGAGCAAGTAAAAACAACAAATTCTGATGCTCTTTCATCCGAAGAAAAGATTGATTCTACAAACATTAAAACCTTATTTAATGCTGTTTTAACCGATGGAAAATCGTACGAATGGCTGCGCGATTTAACTCAGAATATTGGTTCGCGTTTATCAGGCTCAGAAGGTGCTGCAAAAAGTGTTATTTGGGGAGAACGAATTATGAGAGAAGTTGGCTTAGATTCTGTTTGGTTGCAACCTGTTATGGTTCCTCATTGGGTTAGAGGCGAAAAAGAAATTGCAACATACACGTTAAACGGTATACAAAAAAATGTACCAATTTGTGCATTGGGTTTTTCTATTGCTACCCCAAAATACGGCGTTTTAGCAGAAGTACTTGAGGTTAAAAGTTTAGACGAAGCCAGAGCTCTAGGCTCTAAAATGGAAGGGAAAATTATCTTTTTTAACCGCCCTTTTGATGATACATTAATTAGTACGTTTAGTGCTTACGGCGGCTGTGTAGACCAACGTGTAAACGGCGCTGAAGTTTGTGGAGCATTTGGTGCAAAAGGTGTGATTGTGCGTTCAATGACAAATTCTATTGACGATTTTCCACACACAGGAACTATGAGTTATGGAGATTTACCTGTTGATAAATACATTCCTACAGCTGCAATTAGTAGCAGAGCTGCAAATATTTTAAGTGCCGATTTAAAACAAAATCCTAATTTACAATTCTATTTTAAACAAAGTTGTGAAACCTTGCCAGATGCTCCTTCTTTTAATGTTGTTGGCGAAATTAGAGGAAGCGAAACTCCAGAAAACATTATAGTAGTTGGCGGCCATTTAGATTCTTGGGATTTAGGTGAAGGCGCTCATGATGACGGAACGGGAATTGTGCAATCTTTAGAAGTTGCTTATTTGTTTAAGAAAAATAACATCAAACCAAAAAACACCTTACGAGTTGTCTTTTTTATGAACGAAGAAAACGGAACTAGAGGCGCAAAAGAATACGCTGCACTATCAAAAATGAACAAAGAAAAACACATTGGTGGCTTAGAATCTGATTCTGGAGGTCATACACCAAGAGGTTTTTCTATCGATGCAAATACTGTAAATACAGAATTATTACAAAGTTGGAAAAAATTATTGTCTCCTTACGGATTGCATGACTTAGACAAAGGCGGTTCTGGCGCAGATATTGGTCCGTTAAAAGAAGAGAATGTAACTTTAGTTGGCTATAAACCAGACTCTCAACGTTATTTTGATTACCACCATACAAGTAATGATACTTTCGATAAAGTAAATAAACGCGAACTTGAACTAGGTAGTGCGTCTATGGCAAGTATTATTTATTTAATGGACAAATATTTATACCGCAATACACCAGTAAAACCTTAATAAAATGAGTATTTTTACATTAATTCTTAGAATTATTTTTGGCCTTTTTTTCTGCTATGCAGGATTTATGCATTTCAAAAAACCTAGATTTTTTAACGGATTTATCCCTAATTTTTTACCAAAACTAGTTGTTAATTATATATTTGGAGCACTCGAGTTTATCTTAGGAGTTGGTTTATTTTTTAATCAGACGTCTAAAATTGCCGCATTAGGAGTTTTTATGCTAATGTCACTATTTCTTCCTATACATATTTGGGACGTATTAAAAGAAAAACCAGCAATTGGCTCAAAAAAATTAGCTATTATCAGAATCCCTCTTCAATTTTTATTGATGTATTTATCTTATTTAATCTATCTAAATTCATAAATCAACACATGAAAAAAACCTTTATACTTTTTATATTCACTTTAATACTAATTTCTTGTCAAAAAGAAAAAGTAGATTTAATTGTCATCAACTCGAACACCTATTTAGTTAACAAAAAATTTGAGAATGCAGAAGCTTTTGCTGTTAAAGATGGTAAATTTATTGCTGTTGGCACTTCTAAAGAAATTCAAGGAAGTTATAAATCAAAGAATGTAGTTGATGCAAAAAATCAAACCATAGTTCCTGGTCTAATTGATGCACATTGTCATTTTTACGAGTTTGGCTTATTACAACAAAGAGTTGATTTATCGGGTACTAAAAGTTATGAGGACGTTTTAAAAAAAATAGTGACTTATCAAGATGAAAAAAATGTTTCTTTTATTATTGGTGATGGTTGGGATCAAAATGATTGGGATGTAAAAGAATTCCCAACAAAAGAAAAATTAGATGTTTTATTCCCAAACATTCCGGTTGCGTTATATAGAATAGATGGCCATGCTTTACTGGTAAACCAAGCTGCCATTGATTTATCAAAAATTACAAAAGACACCAAAGTTAGTGGAGGAGAAATTATTATCAAAAACGGAAAAATGACTGGTGTTCTAATTGATGCGGCTATGCGTTTTATCAAGTTTCCAGATACTTCTAATGAAGAAGCAATTCAAGGCTTATTAGCTGCTCAAAAAATCGCGTTTTCATACGGATTAACAACTGTTGATGACGCTGGTTTAGATAGAAATACAATCGAGCTAATTGATGATTTACAAAAATCAAACCGATTAAAAATGCGTATTTACGCCATGGTTTCTGGTGACAAACAAGATCAAATTGATTATTACATTAAAAAAGGAATTACCAAAACCGACCGTTTAAATGTTCGTTCATTTAAGGTTTATGGCGATGGCGCTCTAGGTTCAAGAGGGGCTGCCATGAGAAAACCATATTCAGATAGAGAAAATCACTTTGGTGCTTTAATTTACGCTCCAGAAAGATATCGAGAAATTGCCAAACAAATTGCTGCATCAGAATTTCAAATGAATACCCATGCAATTGGTGATTCTGCAAATACTTGGATGTTAAAAACCTACATAGAGGTTTTAAAAAACACTGAAAATAGACGCTGGCGAATTGAACACGCCCAAATTGTATCTAAAAAAGATTTTCAGAATTTTGATGATATTTTACCGTCTGTGCAACCAACGCATGCCACGTCCGATATGGATTGGGCAGAAGCTAGAATTGGTAATGAACGTATGAAAGGCGCTTATGCTTATAGAAACTTATTAAATAGATATGGAAAAATTGCTTTAGGCACAGATTTCCCCGTCGAAAAGGTAAATCCGTTTTTAACATTTTATTCAGCTACTTACAGAAAGGATTCAACAAATCTTCGTGAAGAAGGTTTTCAAATGGAAAATTCTTTATCAAGAGAAGAAACATTGAGAGGAATGACCATTTGGGCTGCATTTTCTAATTTTGAAGAAGCAGAAAAAGGTTCTATTGAAGTAGGTAAATTTGCAGACTTTGTAATTTTAAATCAAGATATTATGAGCATTGATAGTCATAAAATTCCGAAAACTAAAGTGGTCTCTACTTTTTTAAACGGAGAAAAGGTGTTTTAAAAATATCAATGTATATTTGCAAATAAAATCAAAAAATGAAAGCTTACCTATTTATATTTTTATCAATATTTCTTTTTACTTCTTGCTCTGATGATGCTAACCCAGAAATACAGACAGAAGCTGACATCATAAAATATATTGCTGACAATAAATTAAACGCTAAAAAAACTAGTTCTGGTCTATATTATGTAATTAATAAACAAGGTACAGGAAAAAGACCTACAAGTAGCAGCGCTAATGTTACTGTCTCTTACAAAGGTTATTTTTTAGATGGTAAAGTTTTTGACCAGAATCCTAATGGTTACACTACCGATTTAAACCGAGTAATTAGAGGCTGGACAGAAGGTATACAACTTTTTAATGAAGGCGGAGAAGGAATTTTAATAGTTCCTTACGATTTAGGTTACGGTATTAACGGAAGAAATCCTATACCTGGTGGAGCTGTTTTGGTCTTTGATATAAAACTATTTACAGTAAACTAAATTTTTAGATAAAAAAAAAGCGAAACTTAACAGTTTCGCTTCTTTTTGGTTTAAGAAATAATTGGTTTGATAAAATCATCAATTTTATCGACTCCATTCGTTCCTAAATTCTTTATAAAGGCAGAGCCGATAATTGCTCCATGTGCATAATTACAAGCAGTATTAAAAGTTAGTTTATCAGAAATACCAAAACCAATAATTAATTTACTTTGCAAATTCATTGCTTTAATTCTTTCAAAATAAGCTATTTGACTGCTAGATATTTCTCCTTTTGCTCCTGTAATTGACGAGGAAGCCACCACATAAATAAATGCTTTTGAGTAGGAATCTATTTTTCTAATTCTTTCTTCGGATGTTTGCGGCGTAATTAAAAACACATTGGTAATTCCGTATCTGTCAAATAATTCTTGATAATGATTTTCAAACTCTACCATTGGTAAATCAGGAATAATTACAGTATCAATACCGCATACGATCATCTTTTTACAGAATTTATCTTCGCCATATTTTAACATCTGATTTAAATATCCCATTAAAACCAAAGGCGTTTTATTAGTTTCTTTAATGGTTAACAATTGCTCAAAAATAATATCTAAATTAATTCCGTTTTCTAACGCCTTTTGACTACTATCTTGAATCGTTGGTCCATCTGCCAAAGGATCTGAATACGGCAAACCAACTTCTATAAAATCAACTCCACTTTTTTCTAGGCCTAAAATCACTTTTGAAGTATCCGTTAACTGTGGATATCCGCAAGTAAAATAAATAGACAGTAGATTTTTGTCTTTTTTCTGAAATAATTCTTGTATCGAATTCATATCAATAATTTTAATTTCTATTCATTATTTGTTGTTCAATAGAACTCCACAAGTTAATTCTTAGTTGCAATGCTTTTTTTGCAGTTTCTAAAACTTCTGCCCATTTTTGTGCATCATTCCCACATAATTCTGTAATCATTTTTAACGACAATGGTCCATGTTCATCGCCATCCAATTCAATGTGTCTATTTAAATAGTACATAAAACTGTCATACGATTTATTGGTATCCAAAGAAGCTTTCTCTATAATATTAATAAACATATCTGGAATTACATCTTCTCTACCAAAAGTAAATGCGGAAGCTATTAAATGACTTTTATTCGTTTTTATGGTATCAAACGTAAAATTAACAAATTCTTTTACGTCATTAGGTATCTCTGAATTTTCTAATGCTTTTTCTACAGAAGTATTAGTTTGTAACGCTTTTATAAATTCGTTCATTTTAGTAGGATCTGAATTTACTTCTTGCATCGCAGTTAGATACATTTCAAAATGACTTTTAATTGCTCCATAAGCATCAAAATCACTTTCTTCTGCTACCGTAATTTCATTTATAAAACGCGCTAATTCAGCATTTTTAACTGGCATCCAAGGAATGGAAACACAGGTTAAATTTACTTGTAACGCTTTTAAAAGTGACATAAAATCCCAAACTGCAAAGACATGAAGACTCATAAAAACCTGCACGTCTTCTAAAGTATGTAACTTTTTATACAGAGAATGATTTTTTAATTCATTTCTTAAACCGGCTAATTCTTTTTCAATATATACTAAGTTATTGATCATTATTCTTTTAGATGCTTTATGTATATTTCTAAATCTTTATCTCCTCTACCCGATAAATTTACCACTACAACTTGGTCTTTTCTAAACTTAATTTTTGATAAAACCGCCAAAGCATGTGCCGTTTCTAAGGCAGGAATAATTCCTTCTATTTTAGTTAACTCAAAAGCAGCTTCTAATGCTTCATCATCTGTTGCACTCATAAATTTAGCTCTTTTAGTTTCATATAAAAAAGCATGTAAAGGGCCAACTCCTGGATAATCTAAACCTGCAGAAATAGAATATGGCTCTTTAATTTGACCATATTCATCTTGCATTAAAATAGTTTTACTTCCATGAATAATTCCTACTTGACCTAATTGAGAAGTAGCCGCGCTTTCTCCCGAATGAACTCCTAAACCAGCAGCCTCAACAGCAATTAATTCTACATCTTCATCATCCAAATAATGATAAAAAGCTCCAGCAGCATTACTTCCACCACCAACACAAGCAATAATTGTATCCGGATTTTCTTTACCCGTTTTTTCTTTTAACTGCCATTTCATTTCTTCAGAAATAATAGCTTGCAAACGCGCTACCATGTCTGGATGAGGTGCTGGCCCAACTACAGAACCTATTAAATAAAACGTTTCTGGATGCTGAATCCAATAGCGAATTGCCTCATTTGTTGCATCCTTTAATGTTTTACTTCCGCTTGTGGCAGGCACAACTTTTGCACCTAACATTTTCATTCTAGCAACGTTTGGCGCTTGACGAACAATGTCTTTTTCGCCCATAAAAATAGTACATTCCAACCCCATTAAAGCACAAACTGTTGCCGTAGCAACTCCATGTTGCCCTGCTCCTGTTTCTGCAATAATTTTAGTTTTCCCTAATTTCTGAGCTATTAAAATTTGACCCACCGTATTGTTTACTTTGTGAGCTCCTGTATGACACAAATCTTCACGTTTTAAATAAATGTGAGCGCCATATTTTTCTGATAATCTTTTCGCTAAATACAAAGGTGTTGGTCTACCAACGTACTCTTTTAATAACGATTTGTATTCTTTTTGAAACTCATCAGACTCGATAATCTGCACGTAATTATCTGCTAATTCTTTTACATTTGGATATAGTAATTCCGGAATAAATGCACCTCCGTATTGTCCAAAATATCCGTTTTCATCTGGTTGAAATTTTGATTTCATATCTCTCTCCTATTTGTATAATCTTGTTACCGTTGACTTTTTTAAACGTTTCAACAATTAAACAGTTAAACTTTTTTTAAACTTCTTTATTTCTTCTATTTTCTTAACTCCTGGCTCACTCTCAAACTTACTATTTACATCTAAAGCATAAATTGGTAAACCTGAATTCACTATTTTTTTAACTTCTTCAACGTCACTTAAACCAATACCTCCACTTAAAAAAAATGGTTTTTTAAAAGGATATTTCTCTAACACTTTCCAATCGAACTGTACACCATTTCCTCCTCGTTCTTTTCCTTTGGTATCAAATAAAAAGTAATCTACATTTTCTAAATAAGGGTTTAAAACATCAAACTCAAACTCATCTTTAATTCCGAATACTTTAATAATTTCTACTTTTTCATCAGCAATAAAATGTTTATTCTTTTCCTTTTTCTGATGTTTATTTTCCTCAATAAATAAAACTCTTCTTTCTGATAATTGAATTTGTAGTTCTTTAACGTATGCTACAGATTCATCGCCATGTAATTGAATCGCATCTAATTGATATTCTTCTACTAACGAAACTACTATTTCTATGAATTCATTTACAAAAACACCCACTTTTTTTATTGATTTTGGCAGTTCCGGAATAATGCCTTCAAAGTTTCTTTTTGATTTTTCATAGAAAATAAAACCCAAGTAATCTGGCTGCAATGCTGCAACTTGTTGAATATTTTCTACGTATTTCATTCCGCAAACCTTTAATTTCATACGAGTGCTATTTTCCAATTATTTAATTTTTCTTTAAACGAAAACCTTGCATTTGCCGGACTTGTAGACAAAACAGTTTCATAAATTATATTCTCAATTTTTATAAAATATTTATCATATAATTTTTCAGCTTTCTTGCCATTAAAAATTATTTGTTTCACCGAAGGAAACATTTCAATAATTTCATTGATAGGATTTGGGACTTCATTTTTTATATCAGAATCTAAGCTTGTTACTCTTTCTCCAAACTGACAAATATCCCATATTGCAATATTATTTTTTTTCAAAGTATCAATCCTTTCTGTATAATTTTCACTGTAAACCTCGTCTGTTAATTCATAAATAATTTTCCAAAATGAGTTTCTATTATTTGCATAATATTGCTGTTTCTTAAGAGATTGTTTTCCAGGCATTGTCCCTAAAATAAATACTTTAGGGTTTTCTGGTAAAATTGGATCAAAAGAAACTCTTTCCATTATCTAATCTGATTGATAAAATCTTGACAAGCTTCTCCTGGATTGGCTGTTTTCATAAATGTTTCACCAATTAAAAATCCCTGAAAGCCATATTCTTTTAATCCCATAATTATTCTTGGATCAGAAATTCCGCTTTCTGAAATTTTAATACAAGAATCTGGAATCTGACTTGCCAACTTAATTGAATGTTCTAGATCAACTTCAAAAGTCTTTAGATTTCTATTATTGATTCCGATAATTTTATTATCTAAATCGTTAATTTTATCTAATTCTTCTTGCGTGTGTATTTCATATAAAACCTCTAAACCTAAATCTGCTGCTAAGTTTCCGTAGTTTTTTAATTCTGCGGATGTTAAACAAGCCGCAATCAATAAAATTACATCTGCTCCTATTGCTTTTGCTTCCACAATTTGAAATCCGTCAACAATAAAGTCTTTTCTTAAAATTGGTTTTTGCTGATTAATAACTCTTGCTTCCATCAAATCTGCCATCGTTCCTCCAAAAAAAGAAGTATCCGTTAAAATAGATTGCGCTGCCACATTTGCGCCTAAATATCCATTGGTAACTTCGGCAATTGTTGCTGTGTCGTTTATAATTCCTTTGGATGGTGATTGACGCTTAAATTCAGCAATAATTCCTGTTGAACCAACTTCTAACAAAGACTTTTTTAATGAAAAAGTTGCTCTACCAAAACTGGGGCTTTGTACTAATTTTTGAACAGGAACTTCTGCTTTTATCTTAGCAATTTCCTTTTTCTTAAATGCGATTATTTTATCTAGTATTGTCATATAAATATCTTTAGTCATTGTAAGGATTAATGCTGAACTTTATTCAGTAAAAAAGCAATCTGTTTTTAATTTTACAGATTACTTCACTCGTACCTCATTCGTAATGACAGTTTTTTTATTTACTATTAAATTTCTTATTTCTATAACTCAAAAAAAAGTAAACAATTACTCCTACAATCAAACCAATAATTGACTGTTTTAAAACACTTTGAGTCTGAATTCCAAGTGCCATTCCCATTAAGAGAAATGCAGGAATAATCAAAATTAAATTATTTTTCTTTTTTGTCATCTTATAGTACTTTTTGCAATATCATCTCGATACAAAATTTCTGAAAAAGAAATTTTACTCGATGTGACAGCACGTTTTTTTTATTATGTCGGTTCTAGTGATCACGCTTTTTCGGCGAGATTGTATCGAGAACCTTTTTTATTTACAAACTCACTAATTTTTCTAACGTTCGTTTTGCTTTCAATCCAAATAAAGAATCTTTTGCTTCTTCAAAAGCAGTTTCAAAAGACTTAGTCTCATCTACAATTGTTAAAGCAAACGCAGCATTTGTTAACACCACATTATTTTGTGCTTCGGTTCCTTTTCCTTCTAAAATTGATTTAAAAATTTTAGCGGCATCGGCAACTGAGTTTCCTCCAAAAATTTCTGATTGTTGAATTCTTTTCTGTCCTAAATCTTCCGGATTTATAATTTGTTCTCCTTTTTTAGTGAAAAACTTAAATCCGCTTGTTAAAGATATTTCATCATAGCCGTCTAAGGCGTGAATAATTCCGTAATTAATATCTTCTGCTTGTAAAATGTAATTGTACAAACGTGCAATTTCTAAATTAAAAGTTCCTAACAGATGATTTTTTGGCGAACTCGGGTTTACCAAAGGTCCTAACATGTTAAAGAACGTTTTTAATGCCAATGCTTTTCTGGTTGCGCTAACCGCTTTCATTGCTGGATGAAATTTTGGAGCATGTAAAAAACAAATATTTGCTTTCTCTAAATGTGCTCTTAAAATATCTTCATCATTCGTAAAATTGTATCCAAAACTTTCTAACATATCCGAAGAACCAGATTGCGAAGACACCGAGTAATTACCGTGTTTTGCTACTTTTTGTCCGGTTCCTGCAACGATAAAAGAAGTTAATGTTGAGATGTTGAACGTATCTTTTCCGTCGCCACCAGTTCCAACAATATCAATCGTGTTATAATCTGATAAATCTACTTTTATAGCCAGCTCTTTTAACGCATTTCTAAAACCCGAAAGTTCATCAACTGTAATTGGTCGCATCATAAAAACCGTCATAAATGACGCTAAATGTGCATCATTGTAATTCTCTGCAGCAATATCTATTAAGACTTGTTTTGCTTCAGATTTCGACAATCTTTCGTGATTATATAATTTGTTTAAAATTGCTTTCATTTCAATGGAATTCTAAAAATTTAAAGATGCTAAAGCCAGTATGCAAAGTTACCTCTAAAGTTTATCAACGTTTTATTTGCTTACTTTTTTATACTATTTATAAAGTTTCTCAATAGCTGCTCACCAACATCTGTTAAAATAGATTCTGGATGAAACTGAACTGCCGAAATTGGAAATATTTTATGTTCAATCGCCTGGATTAATCCATCTTCATCTCTAGCTGTTACTTGTATTTCTTCTGGAAAACCTTCGTCTGTTGCTGCCCAAGAATGATAACGCGCTGCTAAAAATGTTTCTGGCACATCTTTAAAAATAATTGCATTTTTATCTGTGACTCTCATTTCTGTGGCAACTCCGTGAAAAACATCCTCTAAATTGATGATTTTTCCGCCAAAAACTTCTGTAATTGCTTGCAAACCTAAACACACTCCAAAAATTGGTTTTACGCCTGCGTATGTTTTAATTACTTCTTTTAAGATGCCTGCTTCATCAGGGATTCCTGGTCCTGGAGACAACATAAGTACATCATAATTATTTACATCTTTAATACTTATTTCATCATTTCTAAAAACCGAAGGATAATTTCCTGTGATTTTCTCTACCATGTGAACCAAATTGTAGGTAAACGAATCGTAATTGTCTAAAATTAATATTTTCATCTTTAAAGCTTTTGGCTTTTAGGTCTTGGCTTATAGCAGATTGCTAACCGCCAAAGGCTAAACGCTATTTTTAAATATTCTCTGCTAAAATCAACGCTTTATTCAACGCTGCTAACTTATTATTTACTTCTTGTAATTCCTTTTCTTCATCGGAATGAATAACGATACCTGCTCCTGCTTGCGAATACAACACGTTATTTTTACTCACAAACGACCTAATGGCAATTGCCAAATTTACAGAACCATCTAAACCGATAATACCAACTGCACCGCCATAAAAGCCACGTGTTTGATTCTCATATTTGTTAATTAATTCCATCGCCTTGTATTTTGGCGCACCACTTAAGGTTCCAGCGGGGAAAGTATCGCCAACAATTTCAATTGGGTTTCCTTTAATTTTTCCTCTAACAGTCGAAACTAAATGAATTACATGACTAAAATATTGTACTTCTTTAAACACCTCAACGGTAACATTATCGGCATGTTTGCTTAAATCGTTTCTTGCCAAATCGACCAACATTACATGTTCTGCAGTTTCTTTTTTATCTTCGGATAATTTTTTACCCAACTTTCTGTCTTCTGACATATCGCCCGTTCTTCTAAATGTACCAGCAATTGGATTGATCGTTGCTTTTCCTTCGGATATTTTAATTTGTGCTTCTGGTGAAGAACCCATTAATTTAAAAGAACCATAATCGAAATAAAACAAATAGGGCGACGGATTTATAGAACGCAATGCTCTATAAACATTAAATTCGTCTCCTTTAAATTTTTGTTGAAATTGGCGTGACAATACCAACTGAAAAACATCACCTCTTTTACAGTGTGATTTTGCTTTTCGAACATATTCCTTAAAATCTTCGCCTGTTACATTTGAAGTTTCTTCGCCAATAATTTCAAATTTCTGGGTATTAAATGCTTGTGCATCAATAATCGTTTGAACTTCTTTAATACGAGATTCGGTGCCTTCTTCGATATTTTCTATCAACGTCATTTCATCATTAAAATGATTGATGGCAATTATAAATCGATAGAAACTGTATTGCATTTCCGGAATCGCAGAAGGTGCTTTTTTGTTTGTGAATTTGATATTCTCAAAATATTGAACAGAATCAAACGTTGTATATCCGTACAAACCATTAAATGATTTTAATTCCGACGGACACTCTAAATCTATTGAGTTTGTGAATTTATCAAATAATTGATAAAAATTCTTATCGATTGGCTGCGCATCAATTTCTGTTCCTTTATGAGAAACAGTAAACTGATAATCATCAACTTTCATTGTTACAATAGGTTCAATAGCGATAAAAGAAAAACTTTCTTCTTTACTATGATAATCAGAACTTTCTAACAAAAGTGTATTTGCAAATTTGTCTCTAAAGCGTAAATACAAACCTACAGGTGTTACTGTATCTGCTATTTTCGTTTTAAAAATTGTTTTAAAGTGTATTTTTTTCATTATTTTTCTTTCTCATTGCGAAGCAAATTTTTTCATTTGCTGTGGCAATCTGTTTATTTATGAAGAGATTACTTCGTCGTAACCTCCTCGTAATGACGTTCTGTAAAAGTAAAAAAGGCTTATCGTGAGATAAGCCTTTTTTATATTTTTTACATATAGGTTTAGTTCTCACTTATTTATTAAGAGAGTTCCACCACCATATGTTTAATTGATTTTTCATTGAGTTACAAATGTAGAAAGCAAATTTTACGTGAACAAATTTATTTCAATATTTTTCTGTTAATTTAAAATGAAAATAAAAATGATGTAAAAAATTAACTTCAAGTTACACTTAAGGACTTAATTACTGATTAAAGTTTCAATTTATAACATAAATTACAAATTGACTTTCTAAACCGAATAAAAAATCGTTTTTTTGTGGCTCGAACTAATGTTTGATTTGAATTTACTGAATTAATTAACGCACCAATGATTTAAACTTTAAATTGTTGGTGTGTTTTATTTTTTTTTATTGAATTACTAATTAAACATCAATATTTTACTGATACCATAAGTATTATTTAAAAACATAAAAAAGAGATTTCTGTACCATTTTTTCTACATATATTTGCCTAAGCAATAGAATTTTAAAAAATGATAAATAATAATAACAATCGTAATTTCAATAATCCTAATTGTTAGGATAAGAAGGTTGTTGTTTAAAAATATATAAATAAAGCCTTCCGAATTCGGAAGGCTTTTTTTAAACCTTAAATTAAAGAAATGAGTAAAATGATGACCGTAGACATATTGTCTAGTATTAAAGGAGCGAAGCCATCTGAGGCAGTGAATAAATTATTTGAAGCAATTAAAAAAGCCAATTCTACAAATAACAACTCTTTTAATAAAAATCATACCAATGCAGTTTCTTTAGATGATTTAAGAGACGATGTTGTTATTAACAGCCCTAAATTCGAAAAACAACTCATTATTGAAAACTTTCCGAAAGAAAAAAATGGCTATTTAGTTGTTGCTAAAGTTATAGAAGAATAAAAAATAGTTTTTAGTTATTAGTTTTTAGTTGTTAGTAATAACAACAAAACTAAAAAATAATATTTATGAGTCAGATTAGAAAAATACATACTCAATTAAAAAATAAAGAGATTACTTGTACAAAATTAGTGCAAGACAGATTAGATTTATTAAAATCAAACACGCACAACACTGTAAACTCGCTTTTAGATACATTCGCTTTAGCGCTAGCCGAAAAAGTAGATGCTAAAATTAAAAACGGACAAGAAATTGGTTTGTTAGAAGGAATTCCTTTTGGAATTAAAGATGTGTACATGCTGCAAGGAACTTTAGCAACCGCAAGTTCAGAGTTACTAAAAAACTACAAATCTCCTTACACAGCAACTGCTATTCAAAAATTGTTAGATGCTGGCGCAATACCTTTAGCAAAAGAAAATTGCGATAGTTTTGGGCATGGTTCATCATCAGAAAACACCATTTTTGGGGCTGTAAAAAATGCTGTAAACACCGATTTAGTTGGTGGTGGATCAAGCGGAGGATCTGCTGTAAACGTGGCAAAAGATTTTACGGTTTTTTCAATTGGCGGAGACACAGGAGGTTCTATTCGTCAGCCAGCTGGTTATAACAATGTCTTCGGATTTAAACCAACCTACGGAAGAGTTTCTCGTTTTGGCTTAATGGCATATGCATCCTCTACAGATTGTGTTGGGCCAATTGCAAAATCGATTGAAGATATTCGAATTATTTTAAATGTAATGAGTGGTAAAGATGTAAAAGATCAAACTAGCTATCAATCATCAGAAATTTCTGCTTCGAATATTTTAAATGCTGAAGAAATAAAAACGGTTGGCTATTTTAAAAACTTTATAGAAACTGATGCCATTGATCCTGAGATAAAATCAGCCTTTTTAGCATCCATCGAAAAAATAAAAGCAACAGGAATTCAAGTTAAAGAATTAGATTTCTTTGAAGCTGATACCTTAGTTTCTACTTATTACACATTGGCAATGGCAGAAACTGCTTCTAATTTATCAAGATTAGATGGTACAAATTACGGACAAAGAATTGAAGGTGAGAATTTAAAAGACACCTATTCAATAACGCGTTCAGAAAACTTTTCAGAAGAAACAAAACGTAGAATTGTTGGTGGAAACCAAGTATTATCGCAAGGTTTTTCTGATGAAATCTATTTAAAAGGATTGAATTTAAGAGATCAAATTAGTGAGAATTTTGAAAAAGACTTTAAAGAAGTTGATATCATTTTATCGCCAGTTACCCCAAATACGCCACCAAAAATTGGCGAAAGTTTAAAAAATCCGCTAGCAATGTATTTATCGGATGCTTATACTGTTGGTTTTAGTTTAGGTCAATTACCAACGTTAACAATTCCGCAAGGAACAGCAACTGGTTTACAAATTACCGCTGCAAAAAATAATGACGAACTCGTTTTGAAGTTTGCTAACTTCTTAAAAGATACGATATAATGGAATTAGATCACTTAAACGATTTATTAAAAAAACACGATTTAGAATTGGTTATCGGTCTTGAAACGCATGTTCGTTTAAACACAAAATCGAAGTTATTCTGTTCTTGTGCAAATCAAGAAATAGCACAACCTAATCAAAATATATGTGCTGTTTGTACAGGACAAATGGGCGTTTTACCTTCTCTTAATAAAGAAGCAATTACAAAGGCTATTTATTTTGGAAAAGCCGTAAAATCTACTTTTTCGAATGAGGTGATTTCTTGGGATCGTAAACATTACGAATATCCAGACAATCCTAAAAACATTCAAATTACACAGTTTCACAATCCTGTAATTCCGGATGGTGAAGTTTCTTGTTTTAGAAATGACGGTTCTCAATTTACAGTGAGCTTAACGCAAGTTCACATAGAAGAAGATGCGGCAAAATTGATGCACGAAAAGAAAGTTTCTTTGGTCGATTTTAACAAAGCCGGTGTACCGTTAATCGAAATTGTAACAGATCCTTGTATTCGTCATATCGAAGACGCATCAACCTATGCACAATATATTCAGCGAATTGTTCAGAATTTAAAAATATCCGAAGCAAATCTTGAAAAAGGAGAGTTTAAATCGGATGTCTCTGTATCACTTCGAAAAAAACATACCTATAATTTAAATCCTAGAACAGAAATTAAAAACTTGAATTCGTTTAAGTTTATGGTGGATGCTTTGAAGGAAGAAATTGAAAAACAACTAAATTATTATATAGAACATAAAGAATTTAGACCAGAGCAAACTACGGTTTTATGGGATGCTGATTTAAAGCAAACCAAAACAATGCGTACTAAAGAATTTGAAGCGGATTATCGTTTTATTTCTGAACCAGATTTACCTTTTGTAAATATTAAGCGGGTTGTAGAAAACATTAAGGTTGATGTAAGTTCTTTACCTTTTGCAGTGGAATCTATTCTGATAAAAGGGGGCGTTTTGCCACAAGATGCTAAGTTTTTTACTGCTGATTCTTTACGTTCACAAACTTTTGTTGCTATAAATACGGTACTTAATGACCCTTCTTTTGTTGCCAAAACATTGGTAAATAATATTGGTGCAGATGAATATGCAAATATCCATAATATTGAACATTTAATTGAAATTTTTCAGTTATTTAAAGATGATAAAATCACTTCGGTTTTAGTTCAAAACGGAATTACCTCTTATTTAAAAGACAGAACTTTTGATTATAAAAAATATTTTACAGACAATACAATTTCTGCAGACACAATCAAAGACGCTGTTTTAAAAGTAATTGCAGAAAACGAAGAAACTGCCAACGAAATTAAAGCAGGAAACCAAGGAAAAGCGGGTATTCTAGTTGGAAAAGTAATTGCGATAATTGGTAAAGGTGCTTCTGGTAAAGTGATTCGTGAAAGCATTTTAGAGCAATTGGATGAAAAAGAAGCAAGAACTAAGAACCAAGAATCAAGAAATTTAGAACAAGTAACAAAAAACAATCAACCAAAAGCTAAAAATCAGGAAGAAGAAATTTTACCTCAAATTCCGATTGTTATTAAAGAAGAATACAGAACTCACAAGATTTCTGAGTTATCAGAAACTTCTATAAAAGAAGAAGTAACTTTAGCAGGTTGGGTAGCAAGTGTTCGTGATCACGGTGAATTAATTTTTATTGATTTACGCGACTCAAGCAACCAGATTTTTCAAGTACGTTTAAGTAGAGAAACATTTCCTAATTTAGATGAATTGGTAAAATTAAAACCAGAAACCGTGCTTATGGTTACTGGAATTGTAGTTCAACGAAAAGAAGATGATTACAATGCGGGTTTAAGAACTGGTAAAATTGAGTTAGAAACAGCCGTTTTAGAAATCTTAAACTTATCTAAAACCCTTCCGTTTGAAATTAAAAAAGCAACAAAATCGAATGAAAATGTTCGTTTTCAGTATAAATTTTTAGATCACAGAAATGATGATGTTCGCAAAGCAATCATCAACAGACATAAAGTAATTAAGTTATTACGTGATATTTTAGACGAAGAAGAATTCTTAGAAATTGAAACGCCAATTTTAACTGCAGGAACAGACGAAGGTGCAAGAGAGTTTATTGTTCCTACCAGAAAACAAGCGGGCTCATTTTACACATTACCACAAGCGCCACAGCAATTTAAACAAATGCTAATGGTGGGCGGATTTGAGAAATATTTTCAAATTGCACGTTGTTTTAGAGATGAAGATTCGCGTGGAGATCGTCAACCAGAGTTTACACAATTAGATATTGAAATGGCGTTTGCAAGCATGCAGCAAATTATCGATTTAAACACCAAAATGTTTAACGAAGTTGTGCATAAAATCTATGGTAAAAAATGGATTTTACATCCGTTTGAAATCGTTACTTACAAAGATGCGATGGATAAATATGGTTGTGATAGACCAGATTTACGTTACGGTTTGCAAATGCAAGATATTACAGACATTGTAAAAGACACCACTTTTCAAGTTTTTAGCAAACCTATTGATGATGGCGGAATTGTAAAATGTATTAAAGTTTCTGCTGAAGAACAAGGAAATTCAAGAATGTCTAAAGGGCAAATTGAAAACTTAACAGCCATTGCACAACAAAATGGTTTAGGTGGTTTGGCGTATATTATTGTAAATGAAAATGAGTTGCAATCGCCCATTATTAAGTTTTTAGGCGAAGAAATTGCAGCGAATATTATAAAAGCTACGGATGCTCAAATTGGGGATATTGTATTTTTCTCAGCTGCGGATTATGCAACCGCAAATAAAGCTTTGGATGCGGTTCGTCAAGAAATGGGACGTATTTTAAAATTGATCAATCCGAAGGAATTAAGACCTGCTTGGGTGGTTGATTTCCCGATGTTTGAAAGAACGGAAGAAGGACGATGGACGTTTACACACAATCCGTTTTCTATGCCAGCAATTTATGATTTAGAAAAACACATGAACAACAATGATGACGAGATAGGAACCATTATTGCGCAACAATACGATTTAATCTTAAACGGTTACGAAATTGGTGGCGGATCTGTTCGTGCGCACAAAGCAGAAATTTTAGAAGCAACCTATAAAAATATGGGCTATACTAAAGAGGAAATGTTAAAAAGTGTGGGAACGATGCACAAGGCTTTTCAATATGGCGCGCCACCTCACGGAGGAATCGCTTGGGGAATTGATCGTTTAATGATGATTTTAGAGAAGAAAGCTTCTATTAGAGAAGTAATGGCTTTTCCTAAAACAGGAACTTCCGAAGACTTATTGTTTAATGCACCTTCTCCGCTTTCTGATAAAAAAGTAGAAGAAATGAACGTGAGAGTAATAAGAAAGTAACTTAAATTTTTACATTCTTATAAAGATATCATTTTAAAATCTCGCTTTTGCGAGATTTTTTTATTTCATCAAACTTCAAGCTTACTTAAAAATTTTAAAATCAGAAATAAAACCAATTATAAGCGATTTAAAGCATTTTCTTGTTTTTAACAAATGTTGATAATTTTAAAAGTAATTCAATCAAAAGCCTTAAAATCAATCTTAAAAATTGTAATTTTGAGTTAAATACATTCGTTTTTAATTTCGGATGCTATCAACCTAAAAATTAACAAGTCACTTTTATAATGAGCGAAGAAAAAAAACATAGTTATGATGCCTCGAGTATTCAGGCATTAGAAGGAATGGAGCATGTAAGAATGCGTCCATCCATGTATATTGGAGATGTTGGTATTAGAGGTTTACACCATTTAGTTTATGAAGTTGTAGACAACTCTATTGATGAAGCAATGGGTGGTTATTGTGATACTATTAATGTTACCATTAATGAAGACAATTCTGTAACTACTAAAGATAATGGTCGTGGAATTCCTGTTGGAATTCACGAAAAAGAAGGCGTTTCTGCATTACAAGTTGTAATGACAAAAATTGGTGCTGGTGGTAAATTCGACAAAGATTCTTATAAAGTTTCTGGTGGTTTACATGGTGTTGGTGTAAGTTGTGTGAACGCATTATCAGAACATTTAACGGCAACCGTTCATAAAGACGGTAAACTTTGGCAACAAGAATATTCTAAAGGAAAAGCATTATATCCAGTAAAAACTATTGGAGAAACTGATTTTAACGGAACCGTTGTTACTTTTTTACCTGACAAAACTATTTTTACGCAAACAACTGAATTTAACTATGATACTTTAGCATCTCGTATGCGTGAGTTATCCTATTTAAATAAAGGGATTACAATTACATTAACGGATAAACGTGAAACAGATGATGAAGGTAATTTTCCAACAGAAATTTTTCATAGTACCGAAGGTTTACCAGAATTTATAAGGTATTTAGATTCTACTCGTGAGCAATTAACTTCTACCATAATTTCTATGGAAGGCGAAAAAAATGGCATTCCGGTTGAAGTTGCTATGGTTTATAATACTTCATATGCAGAAAATTTACACTCGTATGTAAATAATATAAATACGCACGAAGGAGGAACTCACTTAGCTGGTTTTAGACGTGGTTTAACAAGTACGTTAAAAAAATATGCTGATGACTCTGGATTATTAAAAAACGTAAAGTTTGAAATAGCAGGTGATGACTTTAGAGAAGGCTTAACGGCAATTGTTTCTGTAAAAGTTCAAGAACCACAATTTGAAGGACAAACAAAAACGAAATTAGGAAACAGAGATGTTACTTCTGCTGTATCTCAAGCAGTTTCAGAAATGTTAACTGATTATTTAGAGGAAAATCCTAATGACGCAAAAATCATCGTTCAAAAAGTGATTTTAGCTGCAACTGCAAGACATGCTGCAAGAAAAGCACGTGAAATGGTGCAGCGTAAAACAGTAATGAGCATTGGTGGTTTACCTGGTAAATTATCTGACTGCTCGGAAACTGATCCTGCACAATGCGAAATTTTCTTAGTTGAGGGAGATTCGGCAGGCGGAACAGCAAAACAAGGTCGTGATAGAAACTTCCAAGCAATTTTACCACTTCGTGGAAAGATTTTAAATGTTGAAAAAGCGATGCAACACAAAGTTTTTGAAAACGAAGAGATCAAAAACATGTTTACAGCATTAGGCGTTTCTATAGGTACAGAAGAAGATCCTAGAGCTTTAAACTTATCAAAAGTACGTTATCATAAAGTAGTTATTATGTGTGATGCCGATGTAGATGGATCCCATATTGCAACTTTAATCTTAACATTCTTTTTTAGATATATGAGAGAAATGGTAGAACAAGGTTATATTTACATTGCAACGCCTCCTTTATATTTAGTTAAAAAAGGACAAAAGAGAGAATATGCTTGGGATGATAATCAACGTGATTTGCTTGTACATCAAATGGGCGGTTCTGCAACTATTCAACGCTACAAAGGTCTTGGAGAAATGAATGCAGACCAACTTTGGGACACAACAATGAATCCAGAATTTAGAACATTACGTAAAGTTGTAATTGATAGCGCAACCGAAGCAGACAGAGTATTCTCTATGTTGATGGGAGATGAGGTTCCACCACGTAGAGCTTTTATTGAAAAAAATGCAAAATATGCAAAAATAGATATCTAGTTTATTTATTTTCAAACTCAAAAAACACACTCTTAAGTTAAGAGTGTGTTTTTTTTTATACCTTAGCTTACAAAACCAAAATTAAATAATAACTAAAATCAATCACATAATGAAAAAATATGTATTAATTCTTATAGGGATATTTGCCCTATCGTTTAACACAAAAGCCCAAGATGGCTTTGAAGGATACCTTTTAGCAGATACTGACGATAGGTCTAAATTAATTGAAGCCTATGTAGATCCTGCTATGAAAGGTCTAATTTTTAGCATGAATAATGGATGGTATCACACAGCAAAAGTTCATAAACCGTTTGGATTTGATATTGCTATTGGTCTAAATGCGTCTTTAGTACCAGAAAAAGACGAAATATTTAGCTTATCAGGATTAACATCAATTAATGCAGGTTCTATTACTGCTGCTTCAGTTGCAGGGTCGGAAAATAATACCCCTTTAACTACCGTTAATTTCACAGAAAACAACGTAACATATAGTACAACTTTTAGTGCACCAGGCGGAGTTAAAGAAAGCTTACCTTTAAGCGCTGTTCCTGCACCAGCAGTACAAATTAGCATGGGCTTACCATCAAATTTTGAAGTAAGTTTAAGAGTGGTTCCAAAAATTGGTTCGGAAGACGTAAAAGGAAACTTGTTAGGTGTAGGCTTAAAAAAAGAGATTACAAATTGGTTTGGACCAGTAGGAAAAACACCTTTACATGTATCTTTACTTGCTGCTTACACAACAATGACAGTTGATTATAACATCAACGCTACTGGCGCTGTTGATGTTCAAGACGGATTAGCAGAATTTAAACTAAATGCTTACACAGTTCAAGCAATTGCCTCATTAAATTTTCCTATTATAAACATTTATGGTGGAATTGGATATGGTTCAGGAAACTCTACTCTTAAAATGACAGGAGATTACACCTTAAATTACAACGCTTTAGTTAGTAGAACAATAACAGACCCTATTGATTCTTCATTTGATGCTGGCAGTTTTAGAACCACGGCTGGCTTACGATTAAGTTTAGGTTTTTTTAAACTATACGGCAGCTACACGTTACAAGAATACAATACCGCTAATTTAGGTGTTGCGTTTAGCTTTAGATAGAAATACCAAAATCATTTTATAAAAAAGACACCAATCTAGGGTGTCTTTTTTTATTTTTAGCAGTACTATTATTTCTAAAATTCGTACTTTTGTTTAACGAATTTTATCAACATAATTAAAAAATAAATATATGAAAGTTACAGTTGTTGGTGCAGGTGCAGTAGGTGCAAGTTGTGCAGAATACATTGCTATTAAAGATTTTGCTTCTGAAGTAGTTTTATTAGACATTAAAGAAGGATATGCAGAAGGAAAAGCAATGGACTTAATGCAAACCGCTTCTTTAAATGGTTTTGATACAAAAATTACAGGAAGTACAAATGAGTATGCAAAAACTGCAAATTCTAATATTTGTGTAATTACTTCTGGAATTCCTAGAAAACCAGGAATGACTCGCGAAGAATTAATTGGTATTAATGCAGGAATTGTAAAAACAGTTTCTTCTAACTTAATTAAACATTCTCCAAACACAATTATTATTGTAGTATCTAACCCTATGGATACAATGACCTATTTAGTTCATAAAACTACAGGTTTACCAAAAAATAGAATTATAGGAATGGGTGGCGCATTAGATTCTGCTCGTTTTAAATATAGATTAGCAGAAGCTTTAGGTGCTCCTATTTCTGATGTTGACGGTATGGTAATTGGTGGTCATTCTGATACAGGAATGGTTCCTTTAACTCGTATAGCAACAAGAAACTCGGTTCCTGTTTCTGAATTTATTTCTAACGAAAGATTAGAACAAGTTTTACAAGACACCAAAGTTGGTGGCGCAACATTAACAGGTTTATTAGGCACTTCTGCTTGGTACGCTCCTGGTGCAGCAGTTTCTGCAATGGTACAAGCAATTGCTTGTGATACTAAAAAGATTTTCCCTTGTTCTTCTTTATTAGAAGGTGAATATGGTTTAAATGATTTATGTATTGGAGTTCCTGTTGTTTTAGGTAAAAACGGAATTGAAAGCATCGTAGAAATCAAATTATCTGATGATGAAAAAGCACAAATGATTGCTTCTGCAAAAGGAGTTTCTGGTACAAATGCTTTATTAGAATTGTAATAATTAATTCCTAGTTTTTAGGGGTTAGTACACAGTAAAAATCCAACTCATTGAGTTGGATTTTTTTGTTAAATGATATCACTAAAATATTATTTGTTGTTCACCTAACTTTTAATGATATCAAATTAATTTTCCAATTATGTACTACTATTAAAACTCAAAACCTCACACTGAGCTTGTCGATGTATCAAGTAGTCTTCGACAAGCTCAGACCAAGACTCGTAGTTATAATTAGAGTAAGAATATAATTTAT